>NZ_DLHA01000058.1:0-128085 GCF_002482975.1 Flavobacterium sp. UBA7680
CTCAGCAGTAACAGGACGGAAAGCCTCACAAATTCTTTCGTAAGTAGCTTGATCTCCACAAGTTCTTAACACCTCGTTAGAGAAGTTAGCGTGCATTCCAGAACCATTCCAGTCAGTATCTCCTAGAGGTTTTGGGTGATATTCAATATAGTAACCATATTTCTCAGTCAAACGATCTAATAAGTAACGAGCAACCCAGATTTCGTCTCCGGCTTTTTTAGCACCTTTAGCGAATAATTGGAATTCCCATTGTCCGCAAGCAACCTCTTGGTTAATACCTTCAAAGTTAATTCCGGCAGCGATACATAAATCAGCATGTTCTTCTACTAATTTTCTTCCGTGAGTGTTTTTTCCACCTACAGAGCAGTAGTACATACCTTGTGGAGCAGGATAACCTCCAACAGGGAAACCTAATGGCAATAAAGTTTTAGTATCCATGATGAAATATTCTTGTTCGAATCCAAACCAGAAATCATCATCTTCATCATCAATAGTAGCTCTACCGTTAGAAGGGTGTGGCGTTCCATCAGCATACATAACTTCAGACATTACTAAATATCCGTTGATACGAGTTGGATCTGGATAGATTGCAACAGGAACTAACAAACAGTCAGATGAACCACCTTCAGCTTGTTTTGTTGACGAACCATCAAATGACCAATTTCCAAGTTCTTCTAATGTTCCTTTGAAATTTTCGTGTTCTTCAACTTTAGTTTTACTTCTAAGATTTTGAGTTGGTTCGTATCCATCTAACCAAATGTACTCTAACTTAATTTTAGCCATAATAATATAAATTTATTTTTTTTGTTTTTTCGCTGGGTCAAATATAGATTTATTTTTTTAGTCCTAAAAATTAGGGGGCTATTTTGTTGGGCGAAGTATAATTTTTTTGAGAAGCGCAATTTTGATAGGGGTATATTCTAAAAAAAGCAATTTTAAATACTTAAAAAAAATAAATTCGTAAAAATAAAGGTAAGTTTTTGAATTTTAGGGTTAAGGAATTATGAAAAAATGTTTATTTAATGAATAATACTGAGCTTTTTTGTTATATTTCTTTACAACATAATCACTATTCTTTAAAAAAGGCTTCATACGTTGAAAATTCTGCTTATAAAATTCTCGATTATAAGTTTAAAAAAGGGGCTTTTATTGTTTATATTTGTTCCTCTTTTTTTAGTGAAAATTATTACGAATTTTTAAAATTATATACATGTCAACATTACGTTTTCAAGCTTTACAAGAAGCTTCTACAAGAAAGCCGGTACACTTTGAAGAAATTGATAAGAAATCGAATCTTTTTGGATCAAATGTGTTTAATGAGAAAGCAATGAAGCAGTTTTTAACTTCAGATGCTTTAAAAGGAGTAAGAGATGCCATTCAACACGGAACGAAAATAGAACGTAAACTGGCAGATTATATCGCCATGGGAATGAAAGAATGGGCATTAGCAAAAGGTGTTACACATTATACGCACTGGTTTCAGCCATTAACAGGAACAACTGCTGAAAAACATGATGCTTTTTTTGAAACATCATATGATGGAAGTGATCCTGTAGAAAAATTTGGAGGAGCGCAATTAGTACAGCAAGAACCGGATGCGTCAAGTTTTCCAAACGGCGGAATCAGAAATACATTCGAAGCAAGAGGATATACAGCTTGGGACCCAACTTCACCAGCCTTTATATATGGTACAACTTTATGTATCCCAACCGTTTTTATCGCGTATACAGGTGAAGCCTTAGATAATAAAATACCTTTATTAAGAGCACTTTCTGCAATTGACGAAGCCGCTACAGAAGTTTGTAAATACTTTGACAAAAACGTAAAAAAAGTAACCGCAACTTTAGGATGGGAGCAGGAATATTTCCTAATCGATAAAGCTTTGGCAAATTCACGTCCGGATTTAGTAATGACAGGAAGAACCTTATTAGGACATACATCTGCAAAAGGACAGCAGTTAGACGACCATTATTTCGGATCTATCCCAACTCGCGCTCTTACTTATATGAGAGATTTAGAGCAGGAATGTATGTTATTAGGAATTCCGGTAAAAACACGTCATAACGAAGTAGCGCCAAATCAATTTGAGCTTGCACCAATTTTTGAAGAAACCAATCTTGCCGTAGACCATAACTCTTTATTAATGGATGTAATGCAGAGAGTGGCAGAACGTCATGATTTTAAAGTTTTATTTCACGAAAAACCATTTAAAGGAGTAAACGGTTCAGGAAAACATAACAACTGGTCATTGGCAACAGATACGGGAGTTAATTTATTGAGTCCGAGTAAAACGCCAATGAGTAATTTGCAGTTTTTGACTTTCTTTATTAATACGATAAAAGCAGTTAACGATTACGAAACTTTATTAAGAGCATCGATTGCAACAGCAAGTAACGATCATAGGTTAGGTGCTAATGAAGCGCCGCCGGCTATTATTTCTGTTTTTATTGGAGCACAGTTAACAAAAGTTTTATCTGAATTAGAAAGTGTAACAACCGGAAAATTATCTCCGGAAGAAAAAACAGATCTTAAACTAAATGTAGTAGGTAAAATTCCAGATGTACTTTTAGATAATACAGACAGAAACAGAACTTCGCCTTTTGCTTTTACAGGAAATAAATTTGAGTTTAGAGCCGTTGGTTCAAATGCAAACTGCTCGAACGCAATGACAACTTTGAATGCTATTGTGGCAAAACAATTAATAGATTTTAAAAATGAAGTAGAGATCCTGATCGAGTCGAAAGACATGAAAAAGGACGATGCTATTTTTAATGTTTTAAGAGAATACATCAAACAATCTAAAAAGATTCTTTTTGAAGGTGATGGTTATAGCGATGCCTGGGAAAAAGAGGCAGCAAAAAGAGGTTTGAGCAACTTTAAAACAACTCCTGAAGCTATAAAAGCTAAAGTTTCTAAACAAGCTTTAGAATTATTTGCTGAATTGGGAATCTTTAATCACGTTGAAGCCGAAGCGCGTTACGAAATTGAATTAGAAGAATATACTAAGAAAATCCAGATTGAAGGAAGAGTTTTAGGAGATATTGCCAGAAACCATGTAATTCCAACAGCAATTCGTTACCAAAATACATTAATTGAAAATGTAAAAGGTTTAAAAGAAATCTTCGGGAAAGAATTTGAAACTATTGCAAAAGAGCAAATCACTTTGATCAAAGAAATTTCTGGTCATATTGAAGGAATCAATTCTAAAGTTTTGGCCATGACCAATGAAAGAAAAAAGGCAAATCAGTTAACGGATGGTCAAAAAATGGCCGAAGCATATTGTAATACTGTAAAACCATATTTTGAAGACATTCGTAATCACTGTGATAAATTAGAATTATTAGTGGATGATGAAAGCTGGACATTAACAAAATACAGAGAATTATTGTTTACTAAATAATTTTTTTCGCCACGAATTGCACGAATTTTCACGAATTATATTTTTCAAAAATCATCCAATAGGATGATTTTTGTTTTTTAGAAGTAGAAATTTGTGAAAATTTGTGCAATTCGTGGCAAACTTTTTTGAAACCTATATTTGAATAAGCCAAAGAATTAAAAAAAGGGATTATCTTTGCACCACATCAACACAAACTAATTTTCATGAGTTCAGATTCTAGCAAAAGATATGCACAAAGAGGTGTTTCGGCATCAAAAGAAGACGTACATAACGCTATAAAAAATATTGACAAAGGTTTATTTCCGCAGGCATTCTGTAAAATTGTTCCAGATTATTTAACTCAGGACAACGACCACTGCTTAATTATGCATGCCGACGGAGCGGGTACAAAATCATCTTTGGCCTATATGTACTGGAAAGAAACCGGAGATCTTTCGGTTTGGAAAGGAATCGCTCAGGACGCTTTAATCATGAATATTGACGATTTATTATGTGTTGGCGCAACCGATAATATTTTACTTTCTTCAACCATTGGAAGAAATAAAAACTTAATTCCGGCTGATGTTATTTCTGCAATTATCAACGGAACCGAAGAATTAATCAACGAACTAAAATCTTTTGGCGTAACAATTCATTCAACTGGAGGCGAAACTGCCGATGTTGGAGATGTTGTTCGTACAATCATTGTGGACTCAACTGTTACAGCTCGTATGAAACGTGCTGATGTGGTAGACAATGCAAATATTAAAGCTGGAGACGTAATTGTTGGTTTGGCTTCTTTTGGACAAGCAACTTACGAAAAAGGATATAACGGAGGAATGGGAAGTAACGGATTAACTTCTGCCCGTCATGACGTTTTCGGAAAATACCTAGCTAAAAAATATCCTGAAAGTTACGATGCTGCTGTTCCCGAAGAATTAATTTATTCTGGTCAGGTTAATTTAACTGATGAAGTTGAAAACAGCCCGATAAATGCAGGTCAATTGGTACTTTCTCCAACAAGAACTTACGCACCAATTATCAAGAAAATTTTAGATAAATACACGCCAAACGAAATTCACGGAATGGTGCATTGCAGCGGAGGTGCTCAGACTAAAATTTTACATTTCGTTCAAAATTTACACATTATAAAAGATAATTTATTCCCGGTTCCGCCATTGTTCAAGTTAATTCAGGAACAATCAAAAACCGACTGGAAAGAAATGTATCAGGTTTTCAACTGCGGTCACCGTATGGAAATTTACGTTCCTGAAAACATTGCACAAGATATTATTGAAATTTCAAAATCATTCAATGTTGATGCCCAAATCGTAGGTAGAGTAGAAGCAGCCGATGCTAAAAAACTTACGATTACCAGCGAATACGGAACATTCGAATATTAAATTTTTTTGAGGTACAAAGTTACAAAGGTTCAGAGTTACAAAGGTTTTAACATCTGAATTTTTAGTAGAGACGCACAGCAGTGCGTCTAACATTAGGAAAGACGCACTGCTGTGCGTCTCTACAATTTATAAAACGCCGGTATTATGTACGAACTGCTTTTTTGGAGATATATAGACGAAATTTACCTAAACCATCATGAGGTTTACGAAGCTCTTGTTGAAAAAGAAGAAGTTGACGGTCTAGAGAAACTTCCTGTAGAGGTAATTATCAATCGTATCAATTCTGTTTTTTCAAAATGGGAAAGAGTTGATGAAAACAGCTGGAAAAATAATGCAGGAAAAGGAGCGTTTCAGGTTATTACCACTCCGCAAAGTATTAAAATTGACTGTTATGGTACAGAAGGAAAAACCATGAATCAGTTAGTAGACTTGATGGGAGAATTCAAATGCCCGCTTTACGATCCGCAGGTTCCGGAACGTTATGATGAAATGAGTGAATAGTTTTTTACGAATATTTTGAGTGAAAATTGCAAAAAAAGTATAGTCCCTACGGGACATTTTTATCGGATTTATTATTTTCTACCGACATTATACTCCTAACGGAGTAAGATATTCTAAGTAAATATCTCGTAGAGATTAAATATCGGTAGTTTTATATTTGTTATTACCAATATTTTAAGCAGAATAAGATATTCAAAGTAAATATCTCGTAGAGATTTAAATTTGATGTTTTTTGTTATCGATATTTTATTAGAGTAAGATATCAAAATAAAAATATCTCGTAGAGATTAAATATCGGTAGCCATAATGTATTTATAAGTTTCATATTGTCCCGTAGGGACTACATTTTTACTCAAAAAATGTCAGGAAATATTTAATTAACCTAAATAAACCAATGAACCAAACATCAAATTTCAATTTCACAGATAATATCATTTTAGAAGATGACTTCGTTTTACTACGTCCGATTCAGGAATCAGATGTAGAAAATTTATTAGAAATTTCTGAGAACGAACCAGAAACCTGGAAATATTCTTTAGTTGGTGCAGAAGGAAAAGACAATTTGATTAATTACATTCAATTGGCGATAAAAGAGAGAGAAAAACAAAAAGAATTTCCATTTATTGTTTTCGATAAAAAATCCCAAAAATATGCCGGTTCAACCCGTTTTTACGATATCAATCTTGATTTCAAAACGTTACAATTAGGTTATACTTGGTACGGATCAGCTTTTAGAGGAACTGGTTTAAACAAACACTGCAAATTTTTATTACTTCAATTCGCTTTTGAAACTCTTGGAATGGAGCGAGTAGAATTTCGTGCTGATAATAATAATGAAAGAAGCATCGCGGCAATGAAAAGTATCGGCTGTAAAATCGAAGGTGTTTTAAGAAGCAACATGCCAACACGAGACGGTAATGTTCGTCGTGATTCTATCGTTTTAAGCATTCTAAAAAACGAATGGTTTGATCAGGTAAAAGAAAACCTAAAACGTAAGCTTTAAAAAGAGCCGTTAGGCTCATAAAATGGATCGATTCATTTTTAAACCGGATTGAAATCCGGCCCTACAATATAAACCGTTCCTTCGGAACTCTTGTTTATTGCGTATAAATATTAAATGGATTAAAAATCCATTGTTTTAAAATGAATCTTTTTTTCGGAAAAAACTATTGGATTTTCATAGATCGAGCCAATTAAACATAATCATATTAAAGAGCCGCTAGGCTCGATTCATATTGTAGGGCTGGATTTTAATCCAGTTTAAAAGAATGAACAAGATAAAAATAGCCGTTAGGCTCGGCCGGATTTTAATTCGGTTTTAAAATCATGTCTATTTTAAAATTTAAATTTTTTAAAACTATATTTTATCGTAATTTTCTGAACGAAACAATTACAGAAAATTACCCAATGAATATTTTACACAAACCTGCTTTTATTATTGCATTTGGTGCTTTCATGTTTGCTTTTACAGCAAATACAAATGCTCAGAAAAAAGAAAATAATCTCAAAAATTTGATTCAATATGTTGATCCAATGATTGGAACAGCAAAAATGGGACATACTTATCCGGGAGCAACAGTGCCTTTTGGAAGCGTACAATTAAGCCCGGAAACCGATACAATTGCGTACGGATTAAACGGAAAATACAACGGTGAAGTTTATAAATATTGTGCAGGATATCAATATGAAGACAAAACAATTGTAGGTTTCAGCCACACCCATTTTAGCGGAACCGGTCATTCTGATTTAGGAGATTTTCTAATTATGCCAACAACCGGAAAACTGCAATTAAATCCCGGCGTTGCTTCAAAACCTTTATCAGGTTATAGATCGGCATTTTCACATTCAACAGAAAAAGCAGAACCAGCCTATTACAGTGTTCTTCTGGAAGATCATAATATTAAAGCTGAATTGACTGCAACAACCAGAGTTGGAATGCATCAATACACCTTTCCAAAATCAGATGAAGCGCATATT
This sequence comes from Flavobacterium sp. UBA7680, assembly GCF_002482975.1. Classification (GTDB taxonomy): domain Bacteria; phylum Bacteroidota; class Bacteroidia; order Flavobacteriales; family Flavobacteriaceae; genus Flavobacterium. Next base: position 7,261 of record NZ_DLHA01000058.1, read on the forward strand.
ATTCTTGATCTGACTTCGGGAATTTATAATTATGATAAAAAGAATGTCTGGACTTTTGTACGTGTAGAAAACGACACTTTAATTACAGGATATCGCCAGACAAACGGCTGGGCGAGAACGAGAACGGTTTATTTTGCCATGTCTTTTAGTAAACCAATTAAAAGTTACGGACAGGCCGCGCAGGAAAAAAGTGTTTACAGAGGTTTTTGGGGAAGATTTGACCAAACGAAAAATTTCCCTGAAATGGCAGGACAAAACCTAAAATTATTTTTTGATTTTAATACAAACGAAGGCGAAAAAATCAAAATTAAAATGGCTTTATCGCCGGTAAGTTCTGCCGGAGCATTAGAAAATATGAAAAAAGAAATTCCGGGTTGGGATTTTGAAAAAGTAAAAAAACAAAGTCAGGAAGTTTGGAATAAAGAATTGAATAAAGTTCAGGTAGAAACCATTCAAAAAGAAGATTTGGTTAATTTTTATACCGCAATGTATCACGCCTTTTTAGGCCCAACAGAATACATGGACTTAGATCGAAATTACAAAGGTCTTGATATGAATGTTCATAAAGCAGAAAACTTTACAAATTACACCAGTTATTCACTTTGGGATACTTATAGAGCTTTGCACCCGTTATTCAATATTGTGCAGCCTAAAAGAAACTCGGATATGGTAAGTTCCATGTTGGCACATTCAGATCAAAGTGTGCATAAAATGCTTCCAATCTGGTCTCATTATGCGAATGAAAACTGGTGTATGATTGGATATCATTCGGTTTCAGTTGTGGCAGATGCAATTGTAAAAGGGAATACTAGTTTTGATGCAGAAAAAGCACTTCAAGCTTGTGTCAATACTGCAAAAGTGCCTTACTATGATGGCTTAGAATTTTATATGAAAAAAGGATATGTTCCTGAAGATAAAAATGGTGCTTCGGTTTCTAAAACGTTAGAATATGCTTATGATGACTGGGCAATTGCACAGGCAGCGAAGAAATTAGGAAAAACGGATATTTATAATGAATTCATCGAAAGATCAAAGAACTATAAAAATGTTTACGACGAAAAAACTGGTTTCATGCGTCCTAAATTAAACGACGGAACTTTCAAAAAAGAATTTGATCCGCTTGATACACACGGACAAGGTTTTATCGAAGGAAATTCATGGAATTATAGTTTATACGTGCCGCAAGATCCTGCCGATATGATTAAAATGATGGGCGGAAATGAAAAATTTAAAGTCCGTTTAGATTCTTTATTCAACATGCACTTGCCGGATAAATATTTTGAAAACACAGAAGATATCACACGTGACGGAATCATTGGAAATTACGTTCACGGAAATGAACCTTCGCATCACGTAGTTTATTTATACAACTGGACAGATTCGCCTTGGAAATCACAAGATAAAATCAGAATGATTCTTAAAAAAATGTACCGAAATGGGGCAGATGGCTTAGGCGGAAATGACGATTTCGGTCAAATGAGTGCCTGGTATATTTTCAGCAGTTTAGGTTTTTATCCTGTTGCGCCGGGTTCTGATGAATATGCATTGGGAAGTCCGTTGGTAAAAAAGGCAATTTTTAATTTAGAAAACGGAAAAAACTTTGAAGTTGAAACGGTAAATCAATCGGATAAAAATGTATTTGTGAGTAAAGTTTTGTTGAATGGAAAAGAAATTTCGAGACCTTTCCTGAAACATGCAGACGTTATTAGCGGCGGCAAAATTACTTTTTATATGAGTGCTAAACCTAATAAAAAGAATTATCAAAATTAAGATAGACCACGGATTTTACTGATGAAACGGGTTTACACTGATGTTTATTTATTGTAGTGTTGTGTAATCACTAATGTCCTGAGCGAAGCCGAAGGGCTTTTACGACGAAAAGGGCTTCGACTTCGCTCAGCCTGACAAAAGAACAAAATTAAAATTCAAGAAAATTCGTGAATTCGTGACAGAACAACAAAAAACTTCACGAAATTTGCACTTCAAATAAAGACAATCAATATGAAAATAAATTTAAAATCAGGAATTGATAAACTGCTTTTCGGGATGAAGCAGAATGATGTTACAGCTGCTTTAGGAAAACCTGATAAAAACTATAAAGACGAAGACGATAATGTGATTTTTGTATACAATGCGCATAAAATCAGATTGACATTTTATGAAGAAGAAGAACTTAAATTAGGATATTTAGTAGCTTCAAGCAATGATTTGGAAGTTTTCGGATTCAAAATAATCGGAAGAAAAATCGCTGATGTAAAGAAAGATTTTGCTGCAAAAGGAATTACAAAATACACTCAGGAAACTTTTGATACTTTCGAAAATTACTTCAACGAAGACAATTGGTTTATTCTTCAAACTGAATTTGATGAGGTTGTAAAATTTGAAATTGGTGCAATTATCAATGATAAAGATGAGTTTGCCTGGAAGTTCCCGGTTAAGAAATAATTAGGCTTTTAAAACCTTTGTCAAAGTTTTAAACTTTGACAAAGGTGAAATACAATATTGTCAGGCTGAGTGAAGTCGAAGCCCTCAACAGTGCGGATTTGACTTGCGTGACTTCGACTTCGCTCAGTCTGACAAACGGAACAAATAATCACAAAAAAACCGACAATCACTTGTCGGTTTTTTTATGAGTTTAAAGAAATTATCCTTTTAACCATGCATTTTTAAGTTTCTCTTTTGAAGCATCAGTAGCTTTAAAAGTTTCAGTTTCTTCAAATGGTAGTTTTACAGTTCCTTTTATAGTTTCTTCTTTACCATCACGTTTTATTTTTAAAGTAATTGGATCGTTTTCTTTCCAGCTTTCACTTGCACCAATAAGTTCGTAAATGTTCTCTAAAGAATAGGCTTTGTTGTTTACCGCTAAAATGATATCGCCGCCTTTTAAGTTTAAGTTTTTGAAGAAATCGTTTAGTTCAACATCAGGGCGAACTGCAATTTCTTTTGTCTGCTTATCAATTTTGATATAAGGCGTTTGTCCTTTTAAGAAAACTGCTCCGGTTTTTTTCTCTGTTGCTTTTGTTACACCAACTTTAGCTAAATAAAAATCGTAAGGAATTGGAGTTGTTCCGGCTACATATTTGTTTAAGAAATCACCAACTTCAGGGTAAGTTAATTGCGTAATTTTAGCAAATAATTCATTATCGTTGAATGGTTTTTCAACACCATATTCAGTAGATAATTTGTGCATCAAGTCAAGAATTCCTCTTTCGCCATTGCTTTTTTCTCTAATGATAATATCGATACACATTCCAATTAAAGCCCCTTTTTGGTATACGTTTAAGTATTGATCTTTATATGGTTGTTCTAAAACATTAGCACTCATTTTAGTAAATGACATTGTATCATCTAATTTTTTTGCCTGCTCAATTTTATCTGCAATACGAGTATAGAATTCTGCCTCATCAATTAAACCTTGGTTGATTTGGAAAAGATTTGCAAAATATTCCGTTACACCTTCGTACATCCATAAATGCTCAGACATTTTTGGGTCATTATAATCAAAATACTGGATTTCTTTTGAGTGAACTGTCAATGGAGTTACAATGTGGAAAAACTCATGAGAAACAACATCTTTCATTGATTCTACCAATCTTTCTTTTGGCATAGATTCAGGAAGCACAACTGTAGTAGCAGTTGGGTGTTCTAAAGCTCCAAATCCGTGAGCATCGTCTTTTGCCATGCTAGATAAGTACAATAATACAGTATACTTTTTATTAGCATTTACTTTGCCTAAAAAGTTTTTCTGAGCCGTCATCATTGTTTTCATTTCAGGAGTAATACTTTCTGCAGTAAATTTTCCTGTTGGAGAATAAACAGCAATTAAAATATCCATTCCGTTAACGTTGAAAGTAGTGTAATCTGGTTTAGAATACATAATTGGGTTTTCAACTAATACTGCATAACGAGTTGTTGTAAAAACATCGCTTGTTTTGCTTGCATCTTCATCTGTCATAGACGTTGCTCCCCAAAGTGTTTCAGGATGTGTAATTGTAACTTTATACGGAATTTCTAGTTTGTCTTTGAAATACCCAACAAAACCATGTGTATTTACTAAGAAATTTTCTCCGGCTTTAATGTTTGTTCCTGCAGGAGAGAAAACATCATCATTACCAAATCCGGTACCTTTTTCAGTATCAAAAGTATCATTAACTAAATAAGTAATTTTTTTAAGCGTTTTAGCATTAGCAATCGACCATGAATTATCGCCAAGTCTAGTTACAGTTAATGCATTTCCTTTAGCATCAAAAGCTTTAAAATCTTCTGAGTATTTTCCGTAGTTATCAGTAGAATAAGTTCCGGGAACTGTTTTTGGAATACTGTAGATAATTTCATCAGTTTTAATTGTTGGAGGCGTTACAGTTACCAAAACTTTATCGTCTTTTACATCAACAAGATTAATGTTAACGTCTACGACATTTTTTTCAGAAACTGAAGAACTTCCTGTTTTACAGCTCCAAAGCGTCACTGCAAGAGCTAAAGTGTAAAGTATTTTTTTCATTTGTTTATGTTTAGTTATACCTATGAGACTAGAAAATTACAAAATAGTTACAAAATCATTGTAAAAAGTTATAAATAAAAAAAAACTCCTGCTTTTACAGGAGTTTTAAATCTTAGTCAAATTTATTTTTAATATAATATTTACCATCCAAGTCTTCGTCAAAATCATCAATTTTAATAGGCTTTGGTTTAGGTTTATTCGCTATAGCCTTCTTTTTCCACATCTCAAATTTTTCAAGAGGCATTTTCTTCTTCATTATTTCAAGAACTTCTTTTTCTTCCAATCCAAACTCTTTTTTTATGATTTCAAATGGATTTCTTTCTTCTAAGGCTAACGAAACAAGTCTTTCCGTTTGTTCCCAATTCAATTCTTTGCGGTTACTCTTTTTCATCTCGTGAAAATTAATTCAAAATAGAGGGTTAATGATTAATAGATTGATTTTCATTTTATATATCAATATTAATAAAAAAAATAATTAGTTGGTTCGCCCAAGTATATTTTTTTTATTGATTTTTAGTGTTTTTTGCAGATCTTGATTTTTGAAACGGAATTTGCAATAAATTTTTCAATCGGTTGTTTTCTTCTGCAAGCATATGAGTGTCTACGCCGTAAATTAATTGATCTTTTGGCAAAGAGGTATAAGTGCCAAAAAGCCTGTCCCAAACAGAAAAAATATTACCATAATTGCTGTCTGTATATGGCAGTACATAATGATGATGTACTTTATGCATATTGGGAGAAACTATAAAGTAACTTAGGAATAAATCCAGCTTATTTGGCAGCGAAATATTAGCATGATTAAATTGTGAAAATATAACAGATAGAGACTGATATAAAAATACCATCCACATTGGACTTCCTACGATTAATACACCAAGCGTTGTAAACACAAAACGAATGACACTCTCGCCCGGATGATGTCTGTTTGCAGTTGTAGTATCAATCCAGGTATCAGTATGATGAATGATATGAAAACGCCACAAAAACTTTATTTTATGTTCTACAAAATGAACTAAATAAGCGCCAATTAAATCTAATAAAAGCAGACCGATAATAGTATAAAGCCAAATAGGAATTTGAGGAAGCCATTGTAAAATCCCGAAATTATTTTCAGTTGTCCAGCTGGCCGTTTTGATTAAAATAAAAGCCAGAATAAAGTTGACAATAATAGTAGTAATGGTAAAGAAGATGTTGATTCCCGCATGATGCCATTTTCTGTATTGCATTTGAAACAGTGGGAAAGTATTTTCTATTACCCAAAAAAGTGTAATCCCGCCAATTAAGATAAGACTGCGATGTGAAGACGGAATAGTGCTGAAATAAGAAATAATCTCGTTCATAACCAATTAGATTTGAGTTGAAATGAAGCTTTCTTTTTTCGATTTTATCTAAAGAAAAAGAGAAAACCAAATATAAATATATCTGATTTTCTCTTTAAATTTTATAATTGGTTAAAATTTTTATGCTTTTTTAATCAAACTAATAATAAATAGTAAGATCCACGCACCTCCGGCAGCAATTATAATTTGCCAAAGAAGTCCCCCGCCGCCAATACCAAATCTGCTGGCAATCCAGCCGCCAACAAATCCGCCAATAATTCCAACAATGATGTTACCAATTAGTCCGAAACCGGCACCTTTCCATAATTGACCAGCTAACCATCCAGAAATTGCGCCTATTAATAAGAAATATAAAAATTCCATAGTATTTTTTTTAAGTTAAAATTAGATTAGTTATGCTTCTGCGTGGTTTTGCAGTAATGTTTTATAAATAAATCCGGCTGCAATGGCACCTAAAATTGGAGCTGCCCAAAATAACCAAACCTGCGAAAGAGGTTCTCCGCCAGCAAAAATGGCCTGAGATAATGATCTTGCAGGATTTACAGAAGTATTTGTAATTGGAATACTAATTAAATGAATCAATGTTAATCCAAGACCAATCGCAATTCCGGCAAATCCTCCGTTTGCGAATTTATCTGTTGCACCTAAAATTATCAATAAGAAAAATAAAGTCAGTACAAACTCTGCAATAAAAGCTGATCCTAATGAATATCCGTCAGGAGAAAATGCTCCAAAACCATTTGATGCAAAAGCTCCGGCTTTGGTATTATCGATTACAAATCCTGCTTTTCCTGATGCTATTGTATATAATGTTCCTGCAGCAGCAATTGCACCAATACATTGTGCAATAATGTAAGGAATAAGATCTTTGGCAGGAAATCTTCCGCCAGCCCATAAACCAAATGAAACAGCGGGATTAAAATGTCCGCCAGAAATATGTCCAACAGCATATGCCATTGTCAAAACAGTTAAACCAAATGCTAAAGCAACACCTGCAAATCCGATTCCTAATTCAGGATAACCGGCAGCAAAAATGGCGCTTCCACAACCTCCAAAAACCAGCCAATAAGTTCCGAAAAACTCTGCAAACAATTTTTTCATAATAAAATAATTTAAGATTAATAGATTTGATTGTTATAGGGTATATTGGAATGCCCAAACTATCAAAATTATTTGTAAGAGCAAACGTATAAATAAAATCCATTTTGGTAAACCAAAACTCGCTTTTTTATTTTGAAACATATATAAATTGGCAGGAAATATAGCAATCAATAATGCAATAATTCCCCATGCGGCATACTGAGTTGTGAGAGAGAACATTAATAAAATGCCAAGTAAAACTTCGGCAATTCCACTTAATGTGTTGATTATTTTAGGGTTTTTAAAAAATGGAGGAATGATTTTAATGTACATTCCGGGTTTTCGAAAATGATTGAATCCGGCAAGAATATAAAGTATCGCCATTAAATATAAATGCCAGGGTAAATTCATGATAATTAATTATTTACAACTAAATTATAAAAAAATTAACACTTATTACATTACAAGACAGCTTTTTTTAATAGCGTGCAAAAAAATCTTAAATTTTACGTTTGAAATTTACATTCATAATGATGATTGCCAGAATGATAAGAACAATTCCAACCCATTGTGTAAGAATCACTTTTTCATTCAAAAGTACATAAGCCATCATTACAGAAACCGGAAGTTCTAATGCAGATACAATACTTCCTAAACCAATTCCGGTTAAAGGGAAACCTAAATTCATTAAAAGTGGCGGAATAATAGTCCCGAATAAAGATAAAACTATTCCCCATTTCAGGAAAATTGCCAGATTGAAAGGGGTAACCTGAGTAAAAAATGCGAAAGTAAATACAATTACAGCACCGCCCAAAAGCATATATAAACTACGCTGTGCAGAAGAAATTCCTGTGGCAACACGGTTCGCCGTAAACATTGTAGTAGTAAATGAGGCTGCAGCCAAAACTCCCCAAACGATTCCGCGCCAGTCAAGCACAATATCATTGTTGATAATATTGGTTGCTAAAACAGTTCCAATCAAAACAATAAAAACCGCAAAAACTTTTTGTTTAGAAGGTAATTTTTTTTCTAAAATCATTTCAAGTAAAACGCCCATCCAAACGGTCTGCATTAATAAAACGATTCCAATAGAAACTGGAATAAATTTAACAGCCAGATAATAGAACAAACTTGTCATTCCTAATGAAGTTCCGGCAAGCATTAAATGAAATATATTCTTTGAAGTAGCTTTTACTACTTTTTCTTTGTTTTTTACTTTTTGAAAAGCATTGATGATCAAAATACCAATAATTCCAAGTACAAATTGAGAAGTTGTTACTTCGGCAGTTGTATATCCTTCAGAATACGCCATTTTTACAAAAGTGGCTAACATTCCATAAGTTGTAGCTCCTAAAGCAACTAAAAACACTCCCTTTAATACGTTATTTTGTGACATTTTGATTGTTTATTTTAAAAAATTCAAGCCGGCAAAGGTAAGTTATTTTGTTTAAGAATTAATAGAAAATATGCGCAAACGTTATCAATGTGTGTATTGTTGGTGTGTTATTGAATTCAATTTTAAATATTTGACAGAATTTAAGAAATGAAAAAAGCCACCAAAAATTTAATTTTGATGGCTTTACTATGTTTAAAAAGAATTTAAAATCTTATTTAGGCTGATTTTGATACGTTTCAATTTCAAAAACCAAAGTAGCGTTTGGTGGAATAACTCCTCCGGCACCTTGTGCTCCGTAAGCTAAATTTGCAGGAAGGAAGAAAATTGCTTTTTCTCCATCTGTCATCAAATCAAGAGCTTCGATGAAACCAGGAATCATACCGTCTTTTTTACCAACAGTAAAAGGAAAAGCTTTATATCCGCCTTGAGCGTCTCTGTTTGCATCATATTTTCCGTATGCTTTTGCAACGTCAGTTATACTGCTGTCAAAAAGATTTCCGTCTTCAAAATATCCTGCATAATGAAAAAAGATATTAGAACCTTCAGCACCTTTTACACCTGTTCCGTTTTTAGTAACTACATATTTTAAACCAGATGCAGTTGTAGTTGCTTTAGCTTTTGTAGCTGTAAAATAAGCTGCTTTTTCGGCAGCAACTTTTTGAGATTGTGCTTTTAAGATTTCTAATTTTTTAGCCTCTTCTGCTTTATTAGCTTCTTGGTTTTTTTCATTATCACTAAAAACTTTTACAGCATCAAATTTTTTAGCTGCAGCACCTTTGCGGGTAATTGTAATTTTTGTCATTACATCATTCTGAGCAATTTTATTTACAACATCCATTCCAGAAACTACATGACCAAAAATAGTATGTTTTCCGTTTAACCAAGGTGTATCTTTATGTGTGATAAAAAACTGGCTTCCGTTTGTTGCAGGACCTGAATTAGCCATTGCTAAAACACCGCCTTTTTCAAATTTTAAATCGCTGACAAATTCATCTTTAAAAGCATATCCCGGGCCTCCAGAACCATTTCCGTCCGGATCTCCACCCTGAATCATGAAATCGGCAATAACTCGGTGGAATTTTAAACCATCATAAAATGGTTTTCCTTTAAGCTTTTCTACTTTTACAAAAGGATTTTTTCCTTCTGCTAAAGAAATAAAGTTAGCCACAGTAACTGGAGCTTTTACATATTCTAATGAAAGAACAATGTCTCCTTTTGTTGTTGAAATTGTAGCAAAAATACCTTCAGCTGGATTTGCCGCAACAGCTGTTTTAGCTGTTTTTGGTTTTGCTTTCGTAGTAGTTTTTTTTGCTTGCGCCTGAATGTTTAATACAGCCACACAGAATAAAAATAGAAATTTAAATTTCATTGTGTTTTTTAATTTAAGTCTGTAAAACTAATTATAAGAATTTAATTATAAAAATAATTATGGTTTTTCTAATAGTTGAACTTCAAAAATAATATTTGCATTTGGCGGAATAACTCCTCCAGCTCCAGTTGCTCCATAAGCTAAATGAGATGGAATAAAAAGTACCGCTTTATCACCAAAAGAAAGTTTTTCGATTCCTTCAATAAATCCAGGAATTAAACCGTCTTTTTTTCCTGCTTGAAAAGGAATTGGCTGATATCCGTGTTGTTCTGCTCTTGCAGCGTCAAATTTTCCGAAAGTTTTATTAACTTCTTCGATGCTTGAATCAAATAAAGTTCCGTTTTCAAGGAAACCAGCGTAGTGAATGTAAACCTGAGTCCCAATTGCAGGTTTTTTTCCTGAACCTTTTTCAGTAATAACATATTCTAAACCAGTTGAAGTTTTAGTTGCTTTTGGTCTTATAGAAGCATAAAAATCAACTTTTTCTTTTTGAGCTCCTGCGTATTTGCTTTGTTCCTTAGCGATATTAGCAAAATAATCGTGGAATACTTTTACAGCATCAAATTTCTTAGCTGCTTCACCATTTCTGATAATAGTTACAGCAACGATATTATCTCCCTGAACCACTTTATTAACTACTTCTTGTCCTTTTTCAACAACGTGTCCAAAAATCGTATGTTTATTGTCTAACCAAGGCGTTTCAACATGAGTAATGAAAAACTGGCTGCTGTTTGTTCCAGGTCCGTTGTTTGCCATTGCTAAAACACCGGCTTTGTCGAATTTTAAATCTGAGAATTCATCTTTAAATTTATATCCTGTATCTCCAGAACCAGTTCCTAGCGGATCTCCAGACTGAATCATGAAATCTTCAATGACTCTGTGGAATTTTAAACCGTCAAAAAATGGTTTGCTTTTTAATTTTTCATCCGTTACAAATTCGTTTTTACCTTCTGCTAAGGTTACAAAGTTTGCAACAGTTATTGGCGCTTTTTTGTAATCTAATTCAACAATGATGTGTCCTTTATTAGTTTCGATATCAGCATATAAACCATCTGGTAAATTACTGTGGTCGTCTTTACATGAATACAATGAGCTTACGGCTAATAGTAATAATAAAATACTTTTTTTCATTTCTTAAAATGTTTTTTATGGGTTTATTGTATCTTTTTTAGTTGTTGCGGCTGGTTTTACAGCTGCAGGTTTTGGAGTTTTTACTGATGTGGCACCCGTACCCGCAGCAGGAGCAGCAGTAGTTTGTGCCGGATCCGGAACAAAATTACGAAGCGTAACGGTACAAATTAAGGATTCATTAGGTCCAATTTTTTTGTTGTCTCCGTGGTATCCGTATGCTATATGAGATGGAAACAGAAAAGTAACCGTTTCGCCCTTTTTCATGTATTTGATTCCGTCGCGTAATCCCATCATAATATCTTGTTTGTCTACATAATAGGTCTGCGGACCAAGATCAGATTCTGAATAAATAAGTGTACCGTCAATGTTTTTAACTTCTAAATTGAAGTAAGCGATATCACCTTTTTTTGGAGTGGCAGTTTCGGTAGTACTTTTTTCATCATAAGAGAACCAATATCCTTTTTTGGTAGCGTAATATTTTACTTTCGGATTGCTTTTGATGATTTTCTTAATGACTTCTTCTTCGCTTGCCACTAACTTTTTATTTCTGTCAGCCGATTTTTTCATAAAAGTACCCGAAGCTCTCGAAATTGGTCTTCGTGCTTCTTCATGGTGCTTACAGCCTGCCAATACAACTGCAAAAAGCAGGGAGTAAATGCTAAGTTTTAAGTAGTTCATATTGGTTTATAATTTTAGTTTAGTTACTAAATCTTCAAACTTTTTAACGGTTTCTTCCATTGTAACATCAGATCTTCCGCCGGCAGCGTTTACGTGGCCTCCGCCGTTAAAGTGGTCGCGCGCAAACTGATTTACATCAAATCCTCCTTGCGAACGGAAAGAGATTTTAATTATTTTTTCGTCTCTATTTTCGATAAAGATAGCCGTAAAAACAATTCCTTTAATACTTAATCCGTAATTAACAATTCCCTCGGTATCGCCTTTTACATAATGAAAAGAATCTAATTCTTCCTGAGTAAGAGTCATGTAAGAAGTTTTGTGCTCTTCGAAAATTTTCATGTTCTGAAGCGCACGTCCTAATAATTGCAAACGGCTGTACGAACTGTTATCGTATAGTAAAACCGGAATTTGAGTGTTTTCAACTCCTAAATCAATTAATTCTGCAATAATTCGGTGTGTGTTTCCTGTAGTTCCCGGAAAACGAAAAGAACCAGAATCAGTTAAAATTCCGGTATAAATACAAGTTGCAATGGTTTTATCAATATCTTCTTTTTTGTTTAAGAAGGTAATGAAGTTGTAAATCATTTCACAAGTTGATCCGTATGAAGTATCAGAATACATATAAGCTGCATAATCGTGCGGTTTTTCATGATGATCGATCATGATAAACGGAGCAGTCAGCTTGGCTAAAGTATGTTCCATTTCGCCCGTGCGGTGAAAAGCATTAAAGTCGAGTGTAAAAATCAACTCGGCTTCTTCTAATATTTTGGTACAGTTTTCAGTGTCTTTTTCAAAGATTTTTACGGTTTCTGAACCCGGAAGCCAGGCCAAAAAATCAGGAAAATCGTTTGGTGCAATCACGGTTGGCTGGTGATTGTTTTTTAATAAAAAATGGTATAAAGCTAGAGTAGAACCCATGGCGTCGCCATCTGGTCCTCTGTGAGGAATTATTACAATTTTCTTTGGAGCAGCAAGCAATAATTGAATCGCCTGAATATCTTGTATTTTCATAGTGTGCGAATTTACATTTTTTTAATGTAATGCTGAAAATATTTTTGCCTCGGTTTTTTTGTTTTTGGATATATTGTGGGATTTAATTTTTGTGTGTAGAATTGGCACACGGATGATACGGATTCGCTTTCGCGAAAACGCTGATTTTAGCGGATTTTAATCTGTTGGAGATATTCGTTTTTCTGTGTGTAAAATTGGCACACAGATGATACGGATTCGCTTTCGCGAAAACGCTGATTTAAACGGATTTTTTATTTTTGGAAAGAGAGTTTCGTATTAATTGGAATTTGGAATTTAAAAAATGTAATTTGGAATTTATTTTACAAATGTTCCAATTCTTTTCCCTTAAATCTTTGGTACAATTTAAATTTTGCCCCTTTTACAATTTGTGATTTGTAAATACCTACAGAACCTGATGAAAAATAAGCAATTGTACATCCTATAGCAATAAAAATTCCAGATTCGATGCCAAATAATTCCAGTCCCATAATGGTGCAGGCGATAGGAGTGTGGGTTGCGCCGGAAAAAACGGCAACGAAACCAATTCCGGCTAAAAGTGCAATTGGCATTGGGATAAATAAGGATAAAGCACTTCCTAAAGTTGCACCAACGAAGAATAATGGCGTTACTTCTCCGCCTTTAAAACCTGCGCCCAAAGTAAATCCGGTAAATAAAATTTTAAGAAGAAAATCATACCAATCGCTTTGGTTTGAAAAGGAATCAACAATAACAGGAACGCCGAGTCCGGAGAATTTGGTAAATCCTAAACCTGCAATGGCGATTGCTAAAATAATTCCGCCAATAACCGGACGAAGCGGCGGATATTTTATGTTTTTAGAAAATAGAGAACCCCAAAAATGTGTGCTTCGTGAAAATAATAACGCAGCAAAACCAGAAAGAAGACCAACTAATATAGTATAAAATATAGTCCTAAAACTAAGCTCAGGAACAATTGGAATGCTATAATGGGTATGTTTTATTTCCCAAAATTCTACTGTAAAGTAAGCGGCATAAGCGACTAAAAAGGAAAGTACGATACTTTTAAAATTGATTTTACTAAAATACAAAACTTCCAAAGCAAAAATGGCGCCTGCCAAAGGAGTTCCAAAAACAGAAGCAAAACCTGCGCTGATCCCTAGAATAATTAATATTCTACGCTCAGAATTATCTAATTTGAAAATTTTGGTGAATTGATCCGCAATTGCGCCGCCCATTTGTACGGCTGTGCCTTCGCGTCCGGCTGAACCTCCGAATAAATGGGTCAATAAAGTTCCTAAAAGAACCAACGGAGCCATTTTAAACGGAATGACTTTTTTAGGTTTTTCGTATTCTTCAAGCAATAAATTATTGCCTTTTACCACAGATTCTCCCCAATAATAATAACTCGAACCAACTAAAAATCCACCCAAAGGTAACAGCCAGATAATATAGTCATGATGAATTCTAAATTGTGTAACCCAATCTAAAGAAACAAGAAAAAACGCAGATGCAGATCCCGAAAATATGCCAATTAAAGCACAAATAATAATCCATTTAGGAATAGAAAGCAGGATTTGTTTTGGGGATTGGGAAGTCATTAATTGTGTGTGATGTTTTCTGCCACGAATTTCACGAATTTTCACGAATTAATATATTTTAATTTGAGGCAAACAAAAAGAAATCTCTAAAATCCTTTTAATCTGTGGCAAAACAAAAAAAATAATTAGTGGAAATTCGTGTAATTTGTGGCAAAAAAATATTTACTGTACAACAGCTGTAAATTCAATTTCAACTAAATATTCAGGAGCAACTAATTTACTGATTTCATAAAAACCAGTTGTTGGTTTTACATCTTTAAAAAAAGCAGAATGCGCTCTGGCAACTTCTTCAAAAGTATCAACATTAGTAGTGAAAATACGAGTTCTGATAACGTCTTTGATTCCAACGTTTAAGTCTTCTAAAACTTTTTCAACACGCTCAATAATATTATAGGTCTGCGCATAAGCATCGTCGGCTTTTACTTTGTCGCCGTCAACAATTGCTACAGTTCCAGAAACTTCAACGATATTGCCAATTCTTACAGCGCGGCAGTATCCCATTTTGTCTTCCCACGGCGATCCTGTTAAGATATTTTCTCTTTTCATTTTATGAGGTTTTTTGAATTGTTTTGTTTCGTTTTAAAAACAAATTCAGGTTAATTAATGCGTTGCAATTTAGGAAATATGACTCGCAAAAAGAATTATTATGAGTTGAAATCATGCTGAAAAACGTTCTTTTTTGTGATATTTCAAAAGAGAGAATTTACAATTTATTCTGCTTGATTTTCTTCGTAAATTCGGAGTTTATTCTGCGTATTTGTCAAGTGCTGCTGTAAAGTTTCAATTTTATTCAGCAAATGATAAATGGCATCAATTCCTTCCAAATTAATATTCAGATCATAATGCATGCGAATCATTTTTTCTATTGAAGGTAATTGTTCCGGCTGCAGATATTCGTCATTTTCTTCCATAATAATTTCAACTAAACCATAATTATGAAGTTCAGTGATAAACGTATTTTCAATTTCGTGATAAATACAAAACTGTTTTATTTGGATTAAGTTCTTGTTACTCATGATTTCTAAGTTTAGATAATTCTGTAAACAATTCTTTTTCTTTTTCAGATAATTGGGTTGGAACTTTTAAGTTATACGTCACATATAAATCTCCAAATTGATTATCCTTTTTATAAACAGGAAAACCTTTTCCTTTTAATTTGACCTTTGTTCCAGTTTGAGTTTCGGAAGGAACTTTAATTTTTACTTTTCCGTCAAAAGTTTTAATATTAATTTCTCCGCCTAAAACTGCGGTATAAAGATCCAGATCAACATTAGAATACAAATTGTTTCCTTCTCTTTTAAAATCAGAATTGTTTTCAATATTAAAAGTAATATACAAATCACCGTTTGGCCCGCCGTTTACACCTGCGCCGCCATGTCCGGGAATTTTAATAACCTGACCATTTTCGACTCCGGCCGGAATTGTAATTCGGATATTTTTACCATTTACGGTCAAACTTTGTTTGTGTGTAGTATAAGCAGAAGCCAAATCTAATTGCAGTTCGGCATTAAAATCCTGTCCTCTATATTTAGACTGACTTCGGCTGCTTCGTCCTGAACCGTACATAGAATTAAAGAAATCTGAGAAATCACTTCCCGAAAAATCACCTCCGTCAAAACCAGAAAAATCTTGATTACCTTGCTGTTGTCTAGAATATTGCTGTTGATTCGGATCGTAGCCTGCTTTTTCAAATTCATCAGCATGTTTCCAGTCTTTTCCGTATTTATCGTATTTTTTACGATTTTCCGGATTGCTTAAAACTTCGTTTGCTTCGTTGATTTCTTTGAATTTTTTCTCTGCTTCTTTATCATTCGGATTCAAGTCTGGATGATATTTTCTGGCCAGTTTTCGATATGCTTTTTTAATCTCGGCTTCAGTTGCCGATTTTGTAACATCTAAGGTTTTATAATAATCGATATAATCCATCTTTTTGAATTTTAAGATAAAATAAATTGAGATATTGAAGTTAAGAATAAGTTGTTAACTATCAAAGTGATGTGTAGGTTTAAAGAAAAAATTAACGCATGTTTTGGAATTTGGAATTTCCAAATTGGAATTTATTTTTATTTAGAAAGACAATAATTGGCAGGTTTTTTGATTTCAGAAAATAAGCCTAATATATTGTTATAATACTCTTAAAGTTGTCGCACCAAACTTATTTATTCTATTTTTGTGATGCTAGACTTGAGTTCTATAAAAAATTATAAAGCCGATTCGATAACCACTTTTCAATGAAGCATATTTTATTTTTCATACTGTTTTTTGCTGCTGTAACTGTTTCAGCACAAACTGAATTTGGAACCAAATTCAAGCCTATTCCGGCACCTAAATTTAGCGCAAAGAAAAAGACACCAATTCCGCAAGTAAAAGATCCACAAGCAGAAACGACAGATATACCAAGTATTAAAACACCAAATGTTTTTGATAATACAAGTATAACTCCAAAATCGCAGCTTCAAGTTGGTGCAGAAAAAAGTAATTTTTCAATGGCTCCAAAAAATGATTTTGCTAATCCAGGCGATCAATATGTTCCTAAAATGGAAAAAGATTTGGATAAAGCATTAAAAGATGTTGGATTAAAAGAGGACAGAGGAATATTAGTCAGAAAAAATATTGATTTTGGAGAATTTACTACAAAATCAGAATATTTTGTAGTTAGGTATAGAGACTTTATAGTTGTGGATGGCGATATGGTTAAAGTTTCTCAAAATTTTAAAGTTATTCAAGGCGGTTTAGAAATGGGAGGCTCTTTTAGAGAGTTTAGAATAACACTACCATTAGGAATAAATAGAATTGAATTTGAAGCTTTGAATACAGGTACTTCAGGAGGAAATACAGCTGAATTTCAAATTTTTGATTCTGAAGGGAAATTAATAGATAGATACTTTTGGGATAATTTAGATGCGGGATATAAAGGAACCCTCACTGTTGTAAGAGTTGCAAAATAAATCTATGCTAAGGTTCTTTTAAAAACTTAGAACCTTAGCAACTTAGTATCTCAGTATCTTAGACTAAAATGGATCCGCAGTAACCCTAAACTTCATATCCGCTTTCACCGTTACATCTTTCGTAAGCGTTTCTTTAAGTGTAACCTGTGTTCTAATTTTATAGCTGTCTGCTTTAATATATTGATCCAGTCTTTTATCGGTACAAATTAAATCAATCGTATTGCTTGACGAATTGATATTGTCCTGATATGCCAGTTCTATTTCATCAGAATTTGATGTTGAAATATATAAGTGTATTGATTTTAAAAACGTAAAAGTTTTATCAGAAGGATCAGAAATTGAAAGTTTAAGCGATCTGATTTTTACATCTTTTACCAAACTCGCTTTGGTTTTATTGTTTTCAAATTCAGCCGAAGAATTGGTTGTAACATCCGGAGTAACGATTTCTGTTGGTAAATTAAGCGGCGATGTACTTTTAATTTTAATCGAAGCTTCGTTTGAAATAGTAAAACTTAATAAATCATCTACGGCATCGCAAGAAGTTAAAAACAGAGACAATAAAAGGATAAGAGCAATTGATTTTGATTTCATAAATATGGGTTTTTATCATAGATACGATATTTCTTTGGGGTTGGATTTTTTTATAGGCTCTAAGTTTCTAAGATACTAAGATGCTAAGTTTTTTCTTTTTGAGGTTAAAAATTAAACTCAGAATCTTAGAAACTTAGCATCTTAGAAGCTTAATAAAAAAAAAAAATTTTTTTTCATTGTTCCGATTTTTCAATTTCGAATATAAAAAGTATTTTTGCGCATGCAACACAACGTACTTATTTTAGATTTCGGATCGCAATACACACAGCTTATTGCGCGTAGAGTTCGCGAATTAAATATATTCTGCGAAATTTTCCCTTACAATCACTTTCCTAGTGATTTATCACCTTATAAAGCAGTAATTTTAGGCGGAAGCCCTTTTTCTGTTCGCGCAGAAGATGCCCCGCATCCTGATTTATCTCAAATTAGAGGTAAACTTCCAATGCTTGCCGTTTGTTACGGAGCGCAATATTTAGCTCATTTTAGTGGAGGTGAAGTTGCAGCTTCTAATACTAGAGAATACGGTAGAGCGAATTTATCTTATATTAAAGATAATGAAGTTTTCTTTGAAGGAGTTTCAGAAAACAGTCAGGTTTGGATGAGCCACAGCGATAGCGTTAAAGCACTTCCAACAAATGCTGTAAAATTAGCAAGCACACACGACGTAGAATTTGCCGCTTATAAAATTGAAGGCGAAACAACTTACGGAATTCAATATCATCCAGAAGTTTTCCATTCTACAGATGGATCAAAAATGCTGGAGAACTTTTTAGTTAAAATTGCCGAAGTTCCTCAAAACTTTACACCAAATGCTTTCGTAGAAGAAATGGTGGGAGAATTAAAAGAGAAATTAGGAAACGATAAAGTAGTTTTAGGATTGTCAGGCGGAGTAGATTCTACTGTAGCTGCGGTTTTATTACATCAGGCAATTGGTAAAAACCTTTACTGTATTTTCGTAAATAACGGATTACTTCGTAAAAACGAATTCCAAAACGTATTAGATCAATACAAAGGAATGGGATTAAACGTAAAAGGTGTAGATGCCGGAGACCGTTTTCTTTCTGAACTTGCCGGAATCAGCGATCCTGAAACCAAACGTAAAACTATCGGACGTGTGTTTATCGAAGTTTTTGATGATGAATCACATTTAATTGAAGACGTAAAATGGTTAGCACAAGGAACAATTTACCCAGACGTAATTGAATCTGTTTCGGTAAAAGGACCATCTGCAACAATTAAATCGCACCATAATGTTGGTGGATTGCCAGATTATATGAAATTAAAAATTGTAGAACCGCTTAGAATGCTTTTCAAAGATGAAGTGAGAAGAGTTGGAGCTACTTTAGGAATAGATCCTGAATTATTGGGAAGACACCCTTTCCCGGGACCAGGATTATCAATTAGAATTTTAGGAGATATTACTCCGGAGAAAGTACAAATTTTACAAGACGTTGATTCTGTTTTTATTGAAGGATTAAAATCTTGGAGATTATACGACAAAGTTTGGCAGGCTGGAGCAATTTTGCTTCCGGTAAACAGTGTTGGAGTTATGGGCGATGAGCGTACTTACGAAAAAGTAGTGGCACTTAGAGCAGTAGAATCAACAGACGGTATGACTGCTGACTGGGTTCATTTACCTTACGATTTCTTGATGAAAGTGTCAAACGATATTATCAACAAGGTAAAAGGCGTGAATCGTGTAGTTTACGATATAAGTTCAAAACCACCTGCAACAATTGAGTGGGAATAGTATTGTTTTTAAAATTAAGGTCTTACATTTGTAAGGCCTTAATTTTTTATAACCTACTATTTATGAGAGAACTTTTAACGATTTCTCTTGTGTTTATTTTGTCTTTTAACAAAATAGCTGCGCAAGATTCAATTATTGAGCACAAGATTCAAAAAGGGGAAACTGCTTATTTCATTGCCCAAAAGTATAAGGTTTCTGTAGACGAGATTTACAAACTCAACCCCGAATCACAAAACGGAATCAAAGACAATCAAATTATTAAGATTCCCGTTCATTCTCCACAAAAAATAAATCAGGAACAGCAAATTACTCATGTTGTTGGCGAAAAAGAAACGCTGTACGGTTTATCTAAAAAATATAATGTTTCTGTAGAAGCTATTCAAAATGCAAATCCAATTCTTGCAAGCGGACTTCAGGTTGGACAGGAATTAATTATTCCGCAAAGTGCTTCAAATCTTCCAAAAACAGAAATTACAGTTGCTGCAAAAACAACACATCTTGTTGTGGCAAAAGAATCCTTGTTCAGCATTGCCAGACAATATAATGTTTCGGTACAGGATTTAGAAAATCTTAATAAAGAGTTATTACAAAACGGGTTGCAGATTGGTCAGACAATCTCAATTCCGAACAAACGAAAAACTTTAGACGGAAAAGTTCGTGTGATCAATCAGGAAACTGTTTTTCATGTGGTTGAACCAAAAGAAACTAAATTTTCGATTTCTAAAAAATACGGAATCACAATCGATCAGCTGGAATCTCAAAATCCCGAAATTATAAACGGATTAATTGTTGGAAACAAATTAGCCATCAATACAAAGGAAATAAAACCGGTAAACGAAAGCGAAGAATTGATGCTGGCTCTTGCCGAAAAACAAGTTGTAGTCGAAAAAACAAAAGCCAAAACGGTTGAAATTGATGATTTAAAAGACAGACTGGTTATTCAAAAAGAAATGAATCAGAAAATTATAAAAATTAACGATCTAAAAGTTAATTTAAATGATATGAACGGTTCCAAAGAAAATTCGGTTGAAAAACTGCGTTTGGTTTTAGAAGCTAATAAAAATGTTCAGGATATTTTAATGGCAAAATTAGATTCGTTGGTAAACACGATGAACAATGATTTGGTCGAATTAAAACGAATGGATGTTTTAAATGTGGATGAATCAAAACGTCTGGAAAAACAATCGTATGAAAGCATCGGAAAAACAAATGAATTATCATCTCAATTAAAAAAGGAACTGGCAGAAAACCGAAAAGCCTATGCAGGTTTAATGAATAAAGTAGAGAAAATCGCTGTTGAAGAAAATCAGGAATACAAGAAGAAAATCCGCGAAAGCGAAAAAAATAAAAATGTTACTTCGATTCAGCAAAGACTTTCTTTAGAAGAGATCAAACGCTATAAAATTGAACAGGAACAAGGTGATGCTAAAAATCAATTGCTAATTTCTAAAATTGATTCGCTCGATACTCAAAAACAAATTGAGGTAAAACGTCACATCAGCAAAGCTTCTTATTATAGTATGGAAGCCAGGAAATTTGATGATAAACTGGCTTTGGTAAAACTGAAAAAATATCAGGATGAAGCGATTAAAAAATCAGGTTCTGCAGAAACTTCAAAAGCAGTTTCGCTGGAAGAAATGAAACGCGAACTAAAAGAAAATCCGTTTAAAAATGAAAAAAATATAAAGATTGAAGTTTATGATAATCTTAAAGAAGTTTCAAACGGCTATTACTTAGTTTTGGGTATATTTACAGACGCGCCGCAGCGAGATAAGCTAATTATGCAACTTATTGATTCGGGCGATTTTAACGCTAGTTTTTTCTTTAATATAAACAGCCTTTCTTATTATGTTTATTCAGATAAGTTCCAAAACATGGAAGAACTTCTGTATCAATGCAAGAAAAAAGAGGAAAATGAGTTATATAAGAACGTTATTATTGCGAAGCTAGAAATCGATCTTCGATAATTTTAAGAAGAATTGACAACTGGCGTGAATCTTGTATACGAGAAATTAGTATCTTGTTTTTGAATTAAAAATTAAATTGTTTTAGCCTTTATTATGAAATATTATTCAACATTATTTTTACTTGTTTTTTTTGTAACCTGTTCTGCTTTTTCGCAAGGAAAAGCGATAAAATATACAGTTTCAAGTGGAGAAACGGTTAACCAAATTGCTCAAAAATTTAAGGTTACACCTTTTGATATTTACGAACTAAATCCGGATGCACGCAATGGTGTAAAACCAAATACGGTTTTGCTGATTCCGGCAGCATCAAATAAAAATACAGACAAAAAAGAAACAGCTGCGGTAAAATCTACCAGTAATGGAAAAGCAACTACGCACGAAGTACAGCCAAAAGAAACATTATTTGGTCTTGAAAAAAAATACGGTATTAGTGATGAAGCTCTAAAAGCAGCAAATCCTTTTTTAATTACTGATGGTTTACAACCTGGACAAACATTGACAATTCCTGGAAAAGGTGCTGCGCCAAAAGCTGCAGCAACTTCGGACAAAAAACAAAAAGGAGCTGAAAAATATGTTTATCATGATGTAGCTCCAAAAGAAACTAAATTTGGAATTGCCAAACAATACGGAATTTCAATTGAAGAATTAGAAAAGAAAAATCCTGAAATTGTAACAAGTTTACCAGTTGGATATCGATTGACAATTAAAGGAACTGCACCAAAAACGGAAACTGCAGCGCCTGTTACTACAGCTGCAAAACCTGAAGAAACTAAAAAACCTGCAGAATCTAAAAAAGCAGTTTCTTACATGGAATATCAGGTAAAACCAAAAGAAACATTTTATAGTTTAGGAAGAGTTTTTCACTTAACTCAAGAAGAATTAACAGCTTTAAATCCATCACTTTCAGAAGGTGTAAAAGAAGGAATGGTTTTAAAAGTTCCGGCAGGATATGTAGCTCCGGCTCCAATTATTGCACAAGCACAGCCAACTGAAAAACCGGTACAAACTTCTGTAGAAAAACCGGTTGAAAAAGCGATCGAAAAACCAACTGAAAAACCAGTTGAAAGCACCGGAGGCGGAATTAAAATTGTAGATAAAGTAAAATCTGAAACGGTTTCTGCAGATCCTGAAATTGTCGAACTGAGTAAAAAAAGAGGTCAAAACGAACGCAAGAAAGTAGTTTTATTACTTCCTTTTAACCTGGCTAAATTACAAAGCGATACAACCGGAACAGCAGCACGTTTAAAAACAGATAAATTTTTAAACATGACACTGGATTTCTATTCGGGAGCAATGATGGCGATAGATTCGGCAAGAACATTGAAACTGCCAATTGATGTTGCTATTTATGATTCACAGGAAACAAAAACAACATCGAATATTTCGAGTTTAATTGCACAAAATAAATTGCAGGAAGCAGATGCAGTTGTTGGGCCATTTTACCAAAACAATGCAGAGTCTACTGCAAATTCATTACGTTTATATAATGTGCCTGTTATTTCGCCATTATCAAAAGATGTGGCAAATCCTATTGATAATTTGTATCAGACGATACCTTCAAACGATATGGTTCGAAATGCAATTTTCGATTATATGAGAGCTAAAAACGGAAACATTGTAGCTGTTGTAGATAAGAAAAAAGAATCGGTTATCAGTTATATTAAACAAAATCAAAAAGGAGTTGTTTTTGCGGCTTTAACAGAAACAGGCGGCTTAGATGTTGCTAATTTAAAGAGCTTATTACTGCCAACCCGAATGAATTATGTTGTAATGGAAACGGGAAATACAGCAATGATTAAAACAGTAATTAAAGCGTTGACTGATGCCCAAAAAACGTGTCAAGTGCAACTGGTAATTTTAGAACCAAACAGCACGCTTGATACCGACGAAATTAGTTTTGATAACTTGGTGAAATTGAAATTAATGTATCCGTCTGTAACTCGTGACAGCGACGATCAATCGGTTTCAATCTTTAAGAAAGAATATAAATTGAAAAATAAAGCGTATCCTAATACGTATGCAACCAGAGGTTTTGATGTAACTTTTGATACCATGATGCGTTTGGTTCAGGGAAAAACCTATCAGGAAACGGCAGATTTAATGACGACACAGCAAGTGGATAATAAATTTCAATTTTATAAAAAAGAAGATGGCGGACACGCAAATAAAGGTGTTTACATATTATATTACGATTCAGACTTAACTTTAAAAGAAGCAAATTAATGACATCAAAAGTAACCTACTTAGGCGATTTAAGAACAAGTTCAATACATATACAATCTGGAAGTGAAATCATTTCTGATGCACCGCTTGATAATAACGGTAAAGGTGAAGCTTTTTCTCCAACAGATACTGTTGCCAATGCTTTGGCAAGCTGTATGTTTACCATTATGGGAATTAAAGCCCGTGATTTAAACGTAGATTTAGTTAATTCAACTGCCGAAGTAACTAAAATTATGAATGCTGAACCAAGAAGAATTGGAGCAATCGAAGTTGTTTTTGAACTGAAAAGCAACGCCGATGAAAAGAGTAAAATCATCTTAGAACGTGCCGCAATGACTTGTCCGGTGTTTTTAAGCCTAAGTTCCGAAATTGAAAAAAATGTAACCTTTAATTGGAAATAATTTTTTTTACGATATATTCTAAAAGCCGTCAATATTGACGGCTTTTTTTATACAATTCTCATAATTGAAAAAATTAACAAAATATTCATATCAAATTTTGGTTCTTAAGTATAATATGAAGTATCTTTGTCTTGCAAAAAATACGCATATTTATGCAAAAATAATGCAATTCGAAAGTGAAAACGAGAATCACTTTTTCAATATTATTTGGAATCTCTAAGTGAGATAAAAATGATATTCCAAATTCTGCCCTAAATCAATAATTTAAATTTTGTTGTATTCCATTTATAAAGGTTTTATCTTTATATGGTATTGATTGCTATTGTTTTAGCAATGTTTTGACTTGCGTTTTTGCGATGTAAAAATAAAATTTTCAGGCTTAAAGCCGACACATAAATCCGAAGAATAAAAAAAACTATATCATGTTAAAAAGTAAAATAGACAAAGCAACCGGTTTTGAAAAGCGCTTCGAAAACATCAACACCGTTGTTTTTGAAAATTCAGGTGAAGCTTCAAAAGCCGTTGCACAGGAAATTGCAGCTTTGATCCAATCGAAACAAAAAGAAAACAAACCTTGTATTTTAGGTTTGGCAACAGGTTCTTCTCCAAAAGGATTGTATGCAGAACTGGTAAGACTTCACAAAGAAGAAGGATTGAGTTTTAAAAACGTAATTAGTTTCAATCTGGACGAATATTATCCAATGGAACCCAACTCAATCAACAGCTACGTTCGTTTCATGAAAGAACTTTTGTTTGACCACGTTGATATTTTACCTGAAAACGCGCACGTTCCAGACGGACTTTTAACAAAAGAACAAATCGCAGATTACTGCCACGAATATGAAGCAAAAATTGAAGCTTTAGGCGGAATCGACCTTCAGATTTTGGGAATTGGTGGAAACGGACATATTGGTTTTAACGAATCGGGTTCGCTTCAAAACTCAAAAACAAGATTGGTTGCATTAGATCATATTACAAGAGTTGCTGCAAGTAAAGATTTCTTCGGATTAAACAATACACCAAGAACAGCAATTACACTTGGAGTAAAAAAAATCATGGAAGCCAAAAGAGTTATTTTACTGGCTTGGGGAGAAGGAAAAGCAAATATTGTAAAAAGATCTGTTGAAGATGAAGTTACAAACAGAGTTCCCGCTTCATTCCTGCAAGAACATGATGATGCTGTTTTTATTTTAGATAAAGAAGCATCTTCAAAATTGACGAGAATAAACAAACCTTGGCTGGTAGAAAAAATTGTCTGGACAGATAAATTAACCAGAAAAGCAGTTTTAGGTTTAGCATTAGATCTTAAAAAGCCAATTTTAATGCTTACCGATGCTGATTATATCGAAAACGGAATGAGCGATTTATTGGCAGATTCTGGTCCGGCATACGACATCAACATTAAAATATTCAATAAACTTCAAAATACCATTACGGGCTGGCCGGGAGGAAAACCAAATGCGGAAGATACGAATCGTCCTGAAAGAGCAGAACCAGCAAAAAAACGTGTTTTAATTTTCAGTCCGCATCCTGATGATGATATTATCAGTATGGGAGGAACTTTTATGCGTCTGCAGGAGCAGGGACATGAAGTTCATGTGGCATACCAAACGTCGGGAAATATTGCTGTTGCGGATGATGAAGCGTTACGTTTTGCAAGATTCGTAATTGATTACAATGAAAAATTCAACATTAAAAGCGAGGAAGCAGATAACATTTATAAAAAGGCACAGACGTTTTTAGAAAATAAAAAGAACAGTGAAATTGATATTCCGGAAGTAAGATATATCAAAGGCTTAATCAGAAAAGGAGAGGCGAGAGCAACAAGTCATTTTGTTGGGTTAACAGATGATCAGATTCATTTTATGGAACTTCCATTTTATGAAACTGGAACAATCGAGAAAAAACCAATCGGAGCAGAAGATATTCAATTAACAATGGATTTGATTGAAAAAATCAAACCACATCAAATCTACGCTGCAGGAGATTTAGCAGATCCGCACGGAACGCACAAAGTTTGTCTGGATGCTATTTTTGAAGCTGTAAAAGCTTTAAAACCAAAACTATTCATGAATGACTGCTGGTTATGGTTGTACAGAGGAGCTTGGCAGGAATGGGGAATTGACGAAGTTGAAATGGCGGTGCCAATGAGCCCAGATCAGGTTTTAGCAAAACGTCACGGAATCTTCAAACACCAATCTCAAAAAGACGGAGTTGTTTTCCAAGGAAGTGACGCCAGAGAGTTCTGGCAGAGAGCCGAAGACAGAAATGCTGAAACAGCTGCTTTATACCAACAATTAGGTTTATCAACTTACGCAGCGATGGAAGCTTTCGTGAGATGGCACTTTTAAGTTGCTAAGGTTCTGAGATGCTAAGATTCTAAGGTTTTTTGCCACGAATTACACAAATTTCCACAAATTAAATTCGTGATAATTTGTGTAATTCGTGGCGAAAAAAAATCATTTTAATCCTTTTAATCTGTGGCAAAAGCAAAAAAAAGAATAGCTTTGTAGGCAATTAGAAGCAAGAAGAAAGAACAAGTCTATATTCTTTCCTCTTGCTTCTTTTTTCTTAAAAAAAAATGGAACAAGACAAAAAACTTCTCATAAAATTAGCACATACCAAAATGCCTTTCGGGAAATACGAAGGACGTTTTTTAATCGATTTACCTGAATATTATGTCGTTTGGTATCATAATAAAGGTTTTCCAAAAGGAGAATTAGGACAGCAATTACAGCTTATTTATGAGCTGAAATTAAATGGTTTGGAAGAATTGATTCGGAATATCAAAAAGCAATACCCAAAAGGGCAGTAATTAAAAAATAGCTATTTTAATTGTTAGTAACTTTGTTTCAGTATATTAACTTCTTTTTAGTGTTTTTATATTTTTACAGTAAATATTAAAGACCTAGTAATGGAAAACAATTCCCAACAATCAAAACCGGGAGAAAGCCACGGCAGATATGCTATAATACTGGCTGTATTGGCACTTATTTTTGTTTTTGTACCACATTTAGCTTTTAAAATAGCTTATATAGTATTGGCTATTATCGCAATAATTTTTGGAGTAATTGGTTTTTCACGAGCAAAAAAAGCAAACGTTTCAGCTAAACTTGCAAAAATAGGATTAGGGTTAGGAATAGGATTGATTTTTATTCCTTTAATAATATATTTTTCTGTCTTTTTTGCTGTTAAATCTGACTATGTGAAAGATAAAGTGTCTAAAAGTCAAGTAGAAGCTATTAGAGCAGATATAAAACGCCATCGTGATTCAGTAATCAAATCTGAAAAAATAATTAAAGACACTACCCAGATTAAAGACTTAAAATAATTGATTTTTGACATTATTGAGCAACAGTATCAAAGCCATTTTAAAGATATTTCTTAAAAATACTGCTAATAAAAGCTTAAAATTATCGATTACAAAACCAAGTAATCAATCTGTTTAAAAATTTGCAAATTATCTCATTCTCTAATTGATAAATTATCTAATTAAATTTGTACTTTTGCCAAGTTTTTTACACAACTACTTACAAACAACAACAGAATGAATCAAACAAAATATATTTTTGTTACAGGCGGTGTGACTTCTTCATTAGGAAAAGGGATCATTGCAGCATCTTTAGCAAAATTGTTACAAGGAAGAGGATACCGTACAACTATTCAAAAATTTGATCCGTATATTAATGTGGATCCGGGAACATTGAACCCGTATGAGCACGGAGAATGTTATGTAACAGATGATGGTGCCGAAACAGATTTAGATTTAGGTCATTATGAGCGTTTCTTAAACGTTCCTACTTCTCAGGCAAATAACGTTACAACAGGAAGAGTTTATCTTTCGGTTATTGAAAAAGAAAGAAGAGGGGAATTTTTAGGAAAAACAGTTCAGGTTGTTCCTCATATTACAAACGAAATTAAAGACAGAATGCAATTGCTGGGTAAATCTGGCGATTATGATATTGTAATTACTGAAATTGGTGGAACAGTTGGTGATATTGAATCATTACCTTATATTGAGTCTGTTCGTCAGTTGGTTTGGGAATTAGGAGAAAATAACGGAATCGTTATTCATTTAACTTTAGTTCCTTATTTGGCTGCTGCGGGTGAGTTGAAAACAAAACCAACACAGCATTCTGTAAAAACTTTGATGGAAAGCGGAATCAAAGCAGATATTTTGGTATGTAGAACTGAGCATGAATTGTCTCAGGAATTACGTCAAAAACTGGCTTTGTTTTGTAACGTTAAAAAAGAAGCAGTTATTCAGTCAATTGACGCTTCAACGATATACGAAGTTCCAAATTTAATGCTTGAAGAAGGATTAGATGTTGTGGCTTTGAAAAAATTAGATTTACCTAAAAAAGCATCTCCGGATTTAAAAACATGGAATACTTTTTTACGCAGATTAAAAAATCCAAAACAAACCGTAAATATTGGTTTGATTGGAAAATATGTAGAAATGCAGGATTGTTACAAATCTATTTTAGAAGCATTTATTCATGCAGGTGCAGCAAATGAAACTAAAGTAAATGTAATTTCTATTCACTCAGAGCACATTAATATTGATAATGTTGCTGAGAAATTAAGTGTTCTTGACGGAGTTTTAGTAGCTCCGGGATTTGGTGAAAGAGGTATTGAAGGAAAAATTGAAGCAGTTCGTTATGCACGTGAAAATAACATTCCGTTTTTCGGAATTTGTTTAGGAATGCAGATGTCTGTTATTGAATATTCTAGAAATATTTTAGGTTACACTGAAGCCAATTCTACTGAGATGAATGATAAAACGCCTCATCCGGTTGTGAGTTTAATGGAAGAACAAAAAAATGTTACAGATAAAGGCGGAACAATGCGTTTGGGAGCTTGGAAATGTGATATTAAACCAAATACGCTGGCACACAGAATTTATGGTGAAACAACCATTTCAGAGCGTCACCGCCACCGTTATGAGTACAATAATAAATACGCAGAGGAATTGCAAAAAGCGGGTTTAAAAGCTTCTGGAGTTAATCCTGATACTGGATTGGTAGAAATTGTAGAACTTGAAAACCACCCGTTTTTTATTGGTGTACAATATCACCCGGAATATAAAAGTACGGTAGCAAATCCACATCCAATTTTTGTGAATTTTGTAGCTGCTGCGGTAAATGCGCATAAAAAATAATAATTAATATTCTAAGAGGTTGTAACTTTTAAGCTATAATCATAACTAATAACTTCTGACGGATAACTTTTTTAAATAAATAATGGAAGAAAAAAAATTTGACCTTAATTCAATCATTGGTTTTGTATTGATATTCGGAATCCTGATTTGGATTATGTACCAAAATCAGCCTTCTGATAAAGAAATTGCTGCTGAAAAAGCCAAGAAAGAATTAGTAGCTAAACAAGAAGCTCAGGCAAAAGCTGATAAAGCTAAAACTATTGCAGCACCAGTTGTTGCGGCTACACCAGGCGATACAGTTCAGTTGGCACAATTGCAAAAAACTTTAGGAGGATTTGCATATTCTGCTACGCTTCCTTCTGCAAAAGACTCTTTTACAACTATCGAAAACGAGAAGATTAAACTTAAAATCGCTAACAAAGGTGGTTATATAGTTGAAGCTACACTTAAAGAATTCGAAAAATTTAAAAAAGGTTCAGGACAATTAGTTGAATTAATTAAGAATAACAATTCGAACTTAAATATTCAATTACAAACTACAGATAACAGAACTTTAAACTCTAAAGATTTGTTTTTTGAACCAACATTGACAAAAAATGGTGCAGACCAAATTTTAACAATGCGTTTAAAAGCTGGAGCTAATGAATTTTTAGAATATAAATATGTATTAAAACCAAACGATTATTTAATTGGTTTTGATGTTCGTTCTCAAGGATTGAACAGAGTTTTAAATTCTTCTAAGCCATTAAACTTAGCTTGGGATTTAAAAACATACAGAAACGAAAAAAGTGTTTCTTACGAAAATCGTTATGCTGAAATCTACTATAACTATGCAGATGGCAAAGAAAGCTATGTAGGTCAGGGAGATCACAAAGAAGAAACACCTGAAAAAGTAGATTATATTGCATTTAAACAGCACTTTTTTGCTACAATTCTTCAAACAAATACTGCTTTTGAGAAAGCTGATTTAGTTTCTGAGAATTTAGTTAAGGATGAAAAAGTGGATACTCTTTTTACAAAACAGTTTAAAGCAACAGTTCCATTGGCTTTCTCTAACGGAGAAATTGATTATAAGATGAACTTATACTTTGGTCCAGCTGATTATAAAGTATTGAAATCTTATGATAAAGAATTCCAAAAAATTATTCCATTAGGTTGGGGAATTTTTGGTTGGATCAATAAATGGATTTTCGTTCCATTATTTGGATTCTTAAGCTCTTATATTGCTTACGGAATTGCGATTATCATCTTTACAATTATCATTAAATTGGCTATGTCGCCAATTACATATAAGTCGTTTTTATCACAGGCTAAAATGAAAGTTTTACGTCCGGATATTACTGAGTTGGGAGAAAAATACAAAAAAGACCCAATGAAGAAACAACAGGAAACAATGAAACTGTATAATAAAGCAGGAGTAAACCCAATGGCAGGATGTATTCCGGCATTGATTCAGCTTCCGTTTATGTATGCATCGTTTCAATTCTTCCCATCAGCTTTTGAGCTAAGACAAAAAAGCTTCCTTTGGGCAGACGATTTATCATCTTTTGACTCGGTTGTAAAATTACCTTTTCATATTCCATTGTACGGAGATCATATCAGTTTGTTCCCAATTTTGGCAGCAATTGCAATTTTCTTCTACATGAAAATGACTTCTGGAGATCAGCAAATGGCTGCGCCTCAGCAAGAAGGTATGCCGGATATGGCAAAAATGATGAAAATCATGATTTATGTTTCGCCATTAATGATGTTAATTTTCTTCAATAGTTATGGTGCAGGTTTAAGTTTGTACAACTTTATCTCGAACTTAATTACTATCGGAATTATGTTTGTAATTAAAAATTACATCGTAGACAGCGAGAAAATTCACGCTCAAATTCAAGAAAATAAATTAAAAGAGCCTAAAAAGCCAAGTAAGTTTCAACAGCGTCTTCAAGATGTAATGGAACAGCAAGAGGCGGCAAAAAAGACTCAGAATAAAAAGAAATAAATTTTAAAAATCCCGATCTAATCGGGATTTTTTATTTTAAAGAGTGTGTTTACTTTTCAAATAACAAATGAAAATTTTAACTTTGAGAATGAGTAAATATACTTTATGAAACTAATTTTCGTTTAAGTTAAAAATTGAATATAAGATGATTTCTAAAAAAATAATAATTGGGCTGCTATTGCTAAATGTTTTCTTTGTAAATGCCCAAACTGAGTTTAATAAATTAGATGCTAACGGAAAGAAAGAAGGTGTTTGGAAAGGTGTTTACGAATCAAAACGTCCGAGATATGAAGGAACTTTCAACCACGGAAAAGAAACCGGAATTTTTAAGTTTTTTGACGATACAAAAAAAGGCGACGTAATTGCAACACGCGATTTTACGGCTAATGATGGAAGCTCATATACTATTTTTTATGATCAGAATAAAAATATAGTAAGTGAAGGAAAGGAAGTTGGAAAGGAAAGAGAAGGCGAGTGGAAATATTATCACAAAGCTTCTAAAATTTTGATGACTTCTGAAACTTATAAAAAAGGTAAATTACAAGGTTTGAGAACGGTTTATTATCCGAATAACCAAGTTGCTGAGGAAATGACTTATGTGAACGGTTTAAAGGAAGGAAATTATAAAAAGCTAGGACAAAACGGAACTATTCAGGAACAGTCTGTATTCAAAAATAATGAGTATGAAGGTGATGCTGTTTTTTATGATTCAGATGGAGTTGTTGCTTCAAAAGGAAAATTTGTAAAAGGGAAAAAAGCCGGAATGTGGCAGTTTTACACAAGAGGTAAATTGACTAAAGAAGTTAATATGAGCGATCCAAAAAGTGCTTACAAAGCCAATTCAAAACCTAAAAACGAATAATATTAGTGCCCGCTTGTGCGGGCATTTTTTTTTGCCACGAATTACACGAATTTTCACGAATTTTTATTTAACAAGATGAAGAATAATTAATTCGTGGAAATTCGTGTAATTCGTGGCAAACCTTTTTTATTCAAAATAAATTCGTGAATTCGTTGCTGATTTTTTGTCCAATTGTTTAAATTTGATTGAGCTAATATTTTGATTCAATGGATTTAAACGAACTTGCAGGAAGATTTTTTTTATTGTTTTTTTCAATTTTGGTTTTGTACTTTTTCTCTAACAGAAAAGATAACGAAACTATAAATCCGTTGATGGTTATTGTTGGTTTGTGTACCTTTTCACTTTGTTATTTATTCACAAAAATTGAAATAGGAGTTGGGATTGGTTTTGGTTTATTTGCCATTTTTTCCATTTTAAGATTTAGAACACAATCGTTTACTGTAAACGCGATCATTTTTCTTTTTGCTACGATTACGCTTTCGATTTTAGATATTATGTATCCTTTTGAGAAAATTGAAATACTCTTATTTTTTCAAATTATCATTATTGGTTTCTATGTTGTTGCTTCGATTATCGTAAATAGAAAAGCTTCAAAATATCTGAATACAGTTGATGTCAAAATTGCATTTGCAGGTGATTTTTCTTTAGAAAATGGAACTATCCGCAAAGTAGTTCATGAGAAAATCAATATTCAGGATTTTGATTTTAAGATTGTTTTAGTGAATACAGTAACCAACGAAATTGATCTTTTAGTATTCTACTAATTATTAAATGGACGAACCTGTTTGATATATAAATCTCTATTTTCGCCAACGATCTTAAATTCTATATCTACAGGATGAAAGAGGTTTTTTCTCCAATAACGGTACATTCTCTCTTCAATTTTACTGCTTACAAGAAAAAGTCGGCTCATTTCTTTTCGGCTTAATAAAGGCTCATTATTATTGAGATTTGAGTTTGAAGTATAATCGACATCAAAATCATCATCGTCAGTTCCGGAGTTTAAATGATACGCTACAAACTGCTCGCAGATTTCTCCTTTTTCTGGTTTTACAACCGAGTTTTCTCCTTTTTGAACATTTACTGTAATTCCGGGAAAATCTCCTCTGAAAATGTTTTTCGTAATTACAACACCATTTGCTAATTCATCAGGAAAAGAACGATGAACTAAAACACCCATTGCAATATTCTGCTGATCGATTCCAAAAAGTTCTCTTTCGTTATACGAAGCTTCATTCCACACACTTGCCCAAACTTGTTTAATCGCTTTTTCGAATGTTTTGATGCTGTCTCCAAGAATTCCGGTTTTAGAATCGTATAATCCGGCGCCGTTAAAATCGTCCAAATCTTCTGCATTTGTTGAGGAACGAAATCTGAAATTTTTGAATTTTGCATCTTTAAATGTCACATTCAATTTTGAAATTAATTCAGGATCTACAGGTTCTTTTTTAATAGCATCACGAATTTTTTTCAATTGCTGATTTACCCAAACCGTCGAATCTTTTTTAGTAGAATTCAAAAGTTCTTGTATTAAAGGATAAATCGATTCTTTCTGAATGTGTTTCGTATAAAAATAAAACGGAATGGCGTGCGCATCTTCTGGTGTTTTAAAAGGAATTTCTTTTGAAATAGCAATCAAATACGACATGTTTTGTGCTTTTGATCCAATGTAATTGACTCCTTTTTTTGAGATTTTAGATAAATCAACTAAATCTGTAATTGTGTTGTCTATTATCAACTTCTTCTTTTTAGAATTCGTTTTAATAACAATCTTTTTATCAGTCTCTTTTATAAAAAAAGTATCAACCTGAATTTTTAATTCTACTTTTTTAGAAAGTAATCTTTTAATGTTTTCATATTTTAAAGCCAATGTATAGGCCATAATTGGAATCTTTCTGTTTTTTCCTAAAAGAACCAAATGACTAAGAGGTGTTTGCAGTTCGTTGACAATAATTCCTCTTACATTGGGTAAAATATCTGGCGTTCCGTCTAAAACTATAATTTCGTCAGGATTTGGTTTTACTTTATCCAGATCTTTGATTTTGTATTGTTTTAAAATACCAATATTACTTCCGGAAACAACTTCCTGATATTTTATTTCATTAAAAATATAATCTGATTTTACACACGGAATTTTAAATTGCTCTAAACGAAACCATTCCATTTGCTCTGGATTATTCAAATAAAATTTTAAATTTTGACCAATAAAAGTTGACTTTTTAACCAAATTGAAAAAACGTTCGATTTGTTCAATTGGCATGTGATCTGAAGCGGCGAGTTCAAAAATCCATTTATCAGTTCCTTTGATATGATTGAGATTTCCCAGTAAAAAATCTCTGTCTTTTAAAGTGTTGCTGTAATTTTCATTGTTGAAAATTTGGAGATCATAATTGTAGTGCAGATAATTCGTTACAAAATCATAATGCAGTGGAATCAATGTACTGTTGAAATAATACATTTTTTGTTTTTTTAAATCATAAACCACTTTTACCGATTCGATATTGGAGAATTTATCCGATAAAGGTTTTCCTCTAAATGCTTTATACGCTTCATAATCAGCTAATGATGAAGAATATCTTTGTGCACTTAAAGACATGAAAATGAAGAAGAAAACTAGGCCGTAAATGTATTTTTTCATGACAATTGTATTGAATATTAAAAGTAAGTATTTAAACCATAAGTTTTATCTACCACGGGATTATATAAACTAATTGAAAGGAGTTAGATTATATAAAATATGGCGTATCTTTGCACCCTTGTAAAATTAAAGATTTTAAAATGAAACGTGTAGTTGTTGGTCTTTCTGGTGGAGTAGATTCTAGTGTTGCCGCTTACTTATTGCAGCAGCAAGGATACGAAGTTATTGGGCTTTTTATGAAAAATTGGCATGATGATTCGGTTACTATTTCTAACGAATGTCCTTGGTTAGAAGATAGTAACGATGCTTTATTGGTGGCTGAAAAACTTGGAATACCGTTTCAAACTGTTGATTTAAGCGAGGAATACAAAGAAAAAATCGTTGACTATATGTTCAATGAATACGAAAAAGGACGAACTCCAAATCCTGACGTACTTTGTAACCGCGAAATCAAATTTGATGTTTTTATGAAAATCGCACTAAGTCTTGGTGCCGATTATGTTGCAACTGGACATTACTGCCAAAAAAGCGAAATTGAGGTTGACGGAAAAACGGTTTATCAATTGATTGCCGGAAATGACGTTAACAAAGATCAATCTTATTTTTTATGTCAGTTATCACAAGATCAATTGTCTAAAGCATTGTTTCCAATTGGTGCGCTGACAAAACCTGAAGTTCGCGAAATTGCGGCTGAAATGGAATTGGTAACTGCCGAAAAGAAAGATTCTCAAGGTCTTTGTTTTATCGGGAAAGTTCGTTTACCTGAATTTTTACAGCAAAAATTACAGCCAAAAGAAGGTACAATTGTTCAAATTGATAAAAATGATCCAATCTACAACTTTGAAAAACCAGGGGAATTATCTTTAGAAGAAAATCTAAAAATTGAAGCTCAAAAATTGGATTATCTTCCAACAATGGGAAAAATTATGGGTAAACATCAGGGCGCGCATTATTTTACTGTTGGTCAAAGAAAAGGATTAAATGTTGGCGGAACTACAGATCCGTTATTTGTAATTGCTACAGATGTTGAAACTAATACTATTTATACTGGTTTAACAAGCAATCATCCTGGATTGTTTAAAAAAGCTTTGTTTGTTGGAGAATCTGAAGTACACTGGGTTCGCGAAGATATGAAGCTGAAAACAGGTGAAAAAATGGAAGTTATGGCGAGAATTCGTTACCGTCAGCCATTACAAAAAGCGACACTTCATCAATTTGAAGACGGAATGTACGTTCATTTTGAAGAACCACAATCTGCCATAACAGAAGGTCAGTTTGTTGCCTGGTATTTAGAAAATGAATTAGTTGGTTCGGGAGTAATTTCTTAGCTTTATACT
The DNA here is from genome assembly GCF_002482975.1 of Flavobacterium sp. UBA7680. Taxonomy (GTDB): domain Bacteria; phylum Bacteroidota; class Bacteroidia; order Flavobacteriales; family Flavobacteriaceae; genus Flavobacterium. The sequence continues at coordinate 43,212 of NZ_DLHA01000058.1, forward strand.
TTTTTACGAAGGATTTCCTTTTAAAAGAGTATTTATGAAACAGAACTTTACTTTTCTTTTACTATTGTTTTCGGTTTTAATGTTTTCTCAGGAAGAAGATGCCTGGGTATATTTTAACGGGAAACCAAATTCACAGGATTTTTTCAATAATCCATCACTGACTCTTTCGCAGAGATCATTAGATCGTCGTACAGCACAAAATATTGCCTTAAATATTACAGATGCGCCTCTGGAAATTACGTATGTAAATCAGGTAAAAGCGAGCACAGGAATAACAGTTTTGGCACAGTCAAAATGGTTAAATGCACTTCATGTTAGAGGAACTCAAACTAATATTACGGCCTTGAAATCGCTTTCGTATGTTGATAAAGTAGTTTTTGCTAATAAGACATTAAATGTTACTTCAAAAAAAGTTTCTCAAAATAAGATCGCTGCGGTAAAAAATAAGCTGGAAACTACAATTGATTATGCATACGGAAATTCTGCAAATCAAATTCAAATGCTTAACGGACAAGTTTTGCATCAGCAGAATTATACTGGTTCGGGAAAAGTAATTGCGGTTTTAGATGGAGGTTTTCCGGGCGTAAATACAGCAGATTCTTTTAAACGTCTTCGTGATAATAACTTAATTTTAGGTGGTTATGATTATGTCAACAGAAGTACAAACTTCTATTCTGGAGGCGATCACGGAACTTTAGTTTTATCTACAATGGGTGGTTACAAAGAAAATTCTTTAGTAGGAACAGCTCCAGATGCCTCTTATTATTTGTTTATTACTGAGGATGTTGCATCAGAAAATCCTGTTGAAGAATCGTACTGGGTTGAAGCAGCAGAACAAGCAGATGCTTTTGGAGTTGATATAATTACAACTTCATTGGGTTATTTTGGGTTTGATAATGCCAATTATAGCCATACATACAGCGATATGAACGGCACAACAAATTTTAGTACAAAAGGGGCTGAACTGGCTTTTAGTAAAGGAATTATTGTTTTGGCTTCTGCCGGAAATGAAGGTAATACAGCTGAAAAACATATTGGTGCGCCTGCAGATGGTGTTTCTGTTCTTACAATTGGTTCTGTAAATTCTGTAAAGGTTAAAGCTCCTTCTAGTTCTATTGGGCCAAGTTTTGACAATCGAATAAAACCAGATGTAATGGCGCAAGGAGTGGCTGCAGTAGTTTCAAGTACTTCGGGAACTATTGGTACAGCTAACGGAACTTCTTTTTCATGTCCAATTATGGCAGGAATGGTAGCTTGTCTTTGGCAGGCATTTCGATCAAAAACAAATCAGGAAATTAGACAGATGATTGTTGAATCTGCAGATAGATATACAACTCCGGATAATGATTATGGCTATGGAATTCCCAATTTTGGATCGACTTTAAGTGTAGATACTTTTCAGTCTTCATCAGATTTTTCAGTTTATCCAAATCCGGCAAAATCTAATATTTCATTTTTGTTTGCTGATGAAACAGCTTCTGTGTCTATTTATTCCATTTTGGGACAAAAGCTGATTGAAAAACAAATAACAAATCAAAATCCGGTTCTTTCTGTTGAAAGCTTAACCAGTGGACTGTATTTTTATACTTTTAAATCTGGAGGCTTACAGAAAACAGGAAAAATAATAAAACAATAAGAGTTTTAATGAACAGAATTACACAGCTTTTCAATATAAAATATCCAATTATTCAAGGAGGAATGATTTGGAACAGTGGTTATAAATTAGCATCGGCAGTGAGTAATGCCGGAGGTTTAGGTTTAATTGGCGCGGGATCAATGTATCCCGAGGTTTTAAGAGAACATATTCAGAAATGCAAAAAAGCGACTGATAAACCGTTTGGTGTTAATATTCCGATGTTATATCCCAATATTGAAGAGATCATGAATATCGTGGTCGAAGAAGGCGTAAAAATTGTTTTTACATCAGCAGGAAATCCTAAAACCTGGACTTCATTTTTAAAAGAAAAAGGGATTACTGTTGTGCACGTTGTAAGCAGCAGTGTTTTTGCATTTAAAGCGCAAGAAGCGGGTGTAGATGCTATTGTTGCCGAAGGTTTTGAAGCGGGCGGACACAACGGTCGTGACGAAACTACTACTTTAACTTTGATTCCGATGGTTAAAGAAAAAATACAAATCCCTATTATTGCCGCAGGCGGTATTGCAACGGGAAGAGGAATGCTGGCCACTATGATTTTAGGTGCCGATGGAGTACAGGTTGGAAGCCGTTTTGCGGCTTCAATTGAATCTTCTGCCCACAATAATTTTAAAGAAACGATAGTTAGTATAAAAGAAGGAGATACTCAATTGACTTTAAAAGAATTAGCTCCGGTTCGATTGGTAAAGAATAAATTTTATAATGATGTTCAGGCTTTGTATGAAAAATGTCCTTCTAAAGAAGAATTAGTAGAACTTTTAGGAAGAGCCCGAGCCAAAAAAGGAATGTTTGAAGGCGATCTTGAAGAAGGTGAACTTGAAATAGGACAAATTGCCGGACTGATTCATGAAATTTTGCCTGTTGAACAAATTGTTCAACAAATGATGGCCGATTTTAAAGCTGCTCGCGAAGAAAAAGCTACATTTGAGTTTTAATTACCTGCAAGAAATATTTTATGAATTCTATTCGCACTTATATAATAGCATTGTTTCTGGCTTTTGGATTACAACAGGTTCAGAGTCAATCGTATCATTTTAAAACTTCAGGATTTAGTGTTTTAGAAAAAAATGAAAAAGGAAAGTGGGGGCAATGGTCTGATCTTGATTTGGTTAATCTTTCTGTCGTTCTGGATACTGACAAACATAGAATTGTAGTTTATTCTCAGGAAATTCAGCTTTTTAGTATTCTGAATTACATCGAACGAGAGGAAAACGATACTGATATTGTGTATTCTTTTATGTGTAAAGACAATGACGGAAAGGAATGCAAACTTTCTATTATTACACGTAAAAAACAAGATAATCGCAAACAGCTTTATATTAATTACGACGATCATATTATAGTTTATAATATTTTTACCGTATAAATTATTTAAATAAACTCACATAATTAATAGACCCGACAAGTTCAAAATGTCGGGTTTTTTATTTTAATTATTTAATAAATAGTTTCAAAGTTTGCATCCAAAAAAAGCTATATTTGACTTGTTAAAATAGTGCTGTGTATGCCTTGTTTTTCGCTAAAAAAGCAAAATAATTACAGTAAATTTTAAAACAAATCTTTAGCCCAAAAACAAATTAATTTAATCCACGCATTGCGAATGAAAAAACTTTACTCTTTATTATTACTTACTTTTATTGGAATTTTATCATCTTACGGTCAAACTGTAGATGATACTTTTGTGCAACCTATAGCTTATAAAGCGGCAAAAATCACTGTTACCAAAGAACTTCCGGGTGGTAAAATTTTATTAGGAGGTGATATTGCATTTTATGGAAATACGCCAGTTCACAACTTAATTAGATTAAATGCCGATTATTCACTTGATGAAACATTTCTATTTGCTAACCCTAATAACTTAAAAATAAAAAAAGCTGAGCTGCAAAGTAGTGGCAATATTATAGTTTTGGCTAATGTTGATAATCCGTGGGGGAGTCCTGGTGAACAAACTACTATTTTTCAATTAAATTCTAATGGTGAATTGATTACATCAATTACATCATTAACTGATGTAAGTTCAATAACTGTACAAGCTGATGATAAAATTCTTGTTTCTTTAGGACATTGGGCAGTTGATAATGGAAATTTGTACCGATATAATACTGATCTAACTTTAGATGACAGTTTTAACAATGTTATTACGTTTGATAAAAAAGTATCAGATATAAAAGTTTTTGGTAATTCTATTTATGTAAGCGGTATGTTTTCGGTTGTAGATGGAATAACGAGAAACAGCATTATAAAATTAAATAACGAAGGCTCAATTGATTCAAGTTTTGATGTGGGAGTTGGAGCTAATGGTCGTGATTTCTCACTAACTATTCAGGATGATGGTAAATTATTAGTAGGCGGCAATTTTTTAAAAATGGTCGATAATACTGCGACATACAATATGGCCAGATTAAATTCAGATGGATCATTTGATACTAGTTTTTCTTCACAATATTATAATTATGCTAACTCTGTTGTAGGAATAAAAGACTCTTTTCTATACATTGATACAGTAGTTAATGATGGAGTTTCTGCTAATAATTATCTGGTAAGATTAAAATCTGATGGATCATTGGATGAAGAGTTTAATAAAATTAAATTGAATGAATTTGGATTTGATAATTTTGTTTTAAGTTTTATAGATAATAAAATCCTTTATAACAATTCTGAATATACTGGAAACAGATATGGTTTATCAACATCTGATTTGAATGGAAATAATATTGATTCTCCTAATTTAAAACCAAATCGAGCAGGTAGTTTTGAAACGGGTGGTTATTTTAATGGAAAACTAATCGTTAAAGGAGATTTTGTTAAAATTAATGATGTCGAAACTTTTGGAATAGGAATGTTAGACGAAACAGGAACTGTAGATGAGTCTTTTGTTTTTAAAAATTATCTGGGAGATATTAGACAGTTTCAAATAATTGATAATTCAACAATTTTTGTTAGTACTAAAGATTTGTTTTTAAAACTTGATAATCAAGGGAACATCACTAAGAATTTTGATTATAAGGCCGATAGTCAATTATTAAGAATAGAGCAGTTTAAAGTATTAGAAAGCGGTAAAATTTTAATAACAGATCAATGGGGATTATTTCTTTTAAATGAAAATGGAGTTCAGGAATCAGTTTACACCATAAATTCAAGTCCGGATTATTGGATTACCGGAATTAGTTTTGAAATGCAAGACGATAAAATTCTTTGTCATTCAATTTTAAATAGTTTTACGGGAATTTATACTCCAAAGTTGATTAGGTTTAATCTTGATACTTCAATTGATACCAGCTTTAATATTGGGCAAGGGCCTGATGCAGGGATTTCAAAAATTGTTGTATTGAATTCTGGTGAAATTATTACGGCTGGTGGTTTTTCAAGTTTTAACGGAATTTCTATTCCAAATCAAATCGTTAAATTATCGAAAGATGGTGAGATGGATCTTCAATTTAATCAAAATTTAAGTTTATACCAAATAGGTTATGCACAGAGTCATGATTATCGAAAAATCGAAGAAATTGATTCTGTTCTTTATATTACAGAAGGAGATTCAAAAGTTACAGCGATAAATCTAGATGGAACACTTGTAAATAATTTTGCAATGCCAGTTACTATCGATCAGGTTACTGATCTTGTTGCTTCAGAAGAACCTGTTGCAGAGAACTCTGAAACATCAAAAAAATCAAAATCACAATCGGATTCAAATACAAGTTCAGATACGAAATATATGTATGCATTTGGAAAGGTAAATAATCCATCTAATGGAATTTCATCTGTAATTGTAAAAGTTAATTTAGGAAAGAAATCAGGTTCATTAGGACTTGATCCAGTAACTGCTGAAAAATCAATTTCTAACGTTCAAATATTTCCAGTTCCTGTACAGGAAAAAATGAGTTTATCTTTTTCAAATGCTGTTGTGCCAACAAAAGTGGCCGTTTATTCATCAAACGGAAAAGAACTGTATTCGTCTAAAATACAAAGTGGAGAGAATATTGATGTGGATATGTCAAGATTTACACCTGGAGTATATTTCATCAAAGTCTTTTCAGATTCTGGTGTAACAACCAAAAAGATAATTAAAAAGTAAAAATAAATTTTAGTTATAATAATAAACCCGACAGATTTCAAAAACCTGTCGGGTTTACTATATAAAAAGAAACTTAGAATCTCAGTATCTCAGAACCTTAGCAGCTTTCGACCTAAACTTCAATCTCTTTAATAAACTCATCATACTCCAGATAAAACATTTCAAGAGCATGCATGTTTTCGTTGAAGAAATCAAAAATAGCATCCCAGTTATTGCGATTGCTAAAACCAACTCCAAGTTTTTCAACCCAAATTCTGCTTATAGTTTTACCACTTTCTAAAGTGTGGTTTTTTTCGAAAACCAAGTCTTTAATAAATTCCTCTTCAAGGATATTTTTTAAAGCTTCAATCTTTTCAAAATATGCATTTCGTTTTTCGTCGCTTCGGTGTTCAATGTCAATTAAAACCTGCGCTTTTTTATTATCTACATAAAATTTAAAAGAGAAATCTTTGATTTTGGTATCATAAAGAACCCATTTTCTTGGATACTTTTCTGCAAAAGCGACCCAAAATTCCCTTTTTATTCTTTGTGATTCTTCTCTGCTGTACATTTTTATGGCTTTGTTTTAGAAAACTTGTAGAACCGCATTTTCTAGAGTATATTTATATTTTAATTTGAAAGTACAAAAATAAACTTTGAATATGGATTTTCAAGATTTTTTGCAATATGTTCCTAATTTAATTCCAGTTGAACTTCCGGCAGAATCATCACACGCAAAAATGGCGCCTCTAGAACGCATTCAGGCGTTGAAAAACTTAGATATTGACGCAAAAAATCCAAGAATTGCAGCAGTTATGATGTTGTTTTATCCTAAAAACGAAAAAACACATTTGATTCTAATTGTTCGAAATGCATACAATGGCGTTCATTCATCGCAGATTGCATTTCCGGGCGGAAAATACGAACTCACAGATCGTGATTATCAGGAAACAGCTTTACGTGAAACCAGCGAAGAAATTGGTGTTAGCCCTGAAAAAATTGAAATTATAAAGCATTTTACACCCATGTATATTCCGCCAAGTAACTTTTTAGTACATCCTTATTTAGGAATTGCCAAAGAAGAACTTGCATTTTATCCCGATGCAAGAGAAGTTGCGGATGTTCTCGAATTGCCGTTATCTGTTTTTTTAGACGATGAAATTATAATCGAAAGCAAATTATCAACTTCTTACGGAAATGATATTTTGGTTCCGGCATTTAATATTCAAAATCATATTGTTTGGGGTGCAACCGCAATGATTTTAAGCGAATTGAGAGATGTTCTAAAATTTACTTTCTCAGAAAAATCATAATAACTTTAATTTAACATTTTGATAATCATTGATATACAGATTTATTTCGTAAATTGTATATTAGTATTGCTAAAAGAATAATTTTTGTATGTTTGCGACTTAACCTAAAAAATACAAAACAACGTTATGGGATTGTTTAAGCGAAATCCTTTTGGGCATATATTATTCATCAAGAAATGGTTAATCCGTATTTTGGGAGCCATGACTCATAGAAGATATAGAGGTTTTAATGAATTACAGATTGAAGGATCTGAAATTATTAAAACACTTCCAGACACAAACGTTTTGTTCATATCCAATCACCAAACTTATTTTGCCGATGTTGTGGCAATGTTTCATGTCTTTAACGCAAGTTTAAGCGGACGTCAAGATACTATTAAGAACATTGGTTATTTGTGGCAGCCCAAAATGAATATTTACTACGTAGCCGCAAAAGAAACCATGCAGGCCGGATTACTGCCAAGAATTTTAGCTTATGTTGGAGCAATTACCGTAGAAAGAACTTGGCGTGCAAAAGGTGTTGATGTTACTGAAAAACGTGACGTAAATCCAAACGATACAGAAAATATTCGTATTGCCCTTGAAGACGGCTGGGTTATTACTTTTCCGCAGGGAACAACAAAATCTTTTAAACCCGTTCGTAAAGGAACCGCGCATATAATCAAACAGCATAAACCTATCGTAATTCCTATTGTTATTGATGGTTTCCGTCGTTCTTTTGATAAAAAAGGACTTCGTATGAAAAAGAAAAATATCCTGCAGTCTTTCATCATCAAAGAACCTCTTGAAATTGATTATGAAAACGATACAATCGAAGAAATCGTAGAAAAAGTAGAATACGCTATCGAACAGCATCCATCTTTCTTAAAAGTTATTCCAGCCGAAGAAATCAAAGCACAGGAAGAACTAAATAAATTCAGACAGTGGGAGTATTAGGAATTTTAGATTTCTGATTTTAGAGTTTAGATTTTTTTTGTTTTAAGTTTCAGGTTTCAGGTTTCAAGTTGGAAAAACTTAGAATCTTAGCATCTCAGAACCTTAGCGCCTTTCAAAAAACCTTTGAACCTTTGTCTCTCTAAGCCTTTGTCCCTCTAAGCCTTTGTCCCTCAATTAGAAATCAATTTTCTTCAGCTCCTTATAATTCACATACAATCTGCGTAATAAAGTTCCGTATAGCAATCTGTAGAAGCACCAGAACAATCCAAAGAAACCTAATATCACTAAGGTTAATATTCCAATTGTAGCAAACATTGCTTTTCCGTCTATGGCAAGTTTTTCTCTTAAAAAAGCCATATCAGGATTGTAAACAAAAGCGATGAAGAAACTTAAAATGGATGTAATTACAATCATTCCTAAGTTGTACCAAACGTAATACTGAACCGTTTTTCTGGTTCTTAAAATGGCACTCATTAAAGATTTGGTGGCAACAGTTGTAGAAATTGTAGTGTAGTTTTTATAGAAGATAAATACAAAAACCAATCCCACTAAATAATTCAAATAAGTTAAATATTCAAGCGTAACCACAATTTCCGGATGATTTATTTTTCGCAAAACATCATCGGTGTTGATAAATAAGTTTGAAAAAGTCCAAAACGAAATCTCCAAAATACTGATAATTAAAATCCATTTCACAATTGAAGATGACTTTTTGTGAATCATTTTATAGATTTCTTTTTCAGAAATTTGTTCAAAAGAATCGGAGTTCTTTTGCCAGTCTTTTTTTAGTAAATCCAGTTCTTTCATAATAATTTTTAAGGATTTAGTATTTTTTTAAGTTTCCCTTTAATTCTGTTCATTTTCACGCGCGCATTCACTTCGCTGATTCCTAAGGTTTCGGCTATTTCTTGATAATCTTTGTCTTCTAAATACATAAAAACTAATGCTTTTTCGATGTCGTTAAGCTGATAAACCGCTTTGTACATCAATTTAATCTGTTCTTCCTCTTCATAGTTGTAATCTACATCTTTTACAAAATGCTGATGACTCTCATAATCTACGGTAGATATGGTTCTTTTTGTTTTTCGGTATAAGGTAATGGCTGTATTTAAAGCGACACGATACGTCCAGGTCGAAAATTTACTGTCGCCTCTAAATTTTGGATATGCTTTCCAGAGCTGGATAGTAATTTCCTGAAACAAGTCTTTATGGGCGTCTTCGCCGGCAGTATATAATCTACAAATTTTGTGGATTATATTCTGATTTGCCTGCAATTGCGCAACAAATGACTGTTCTAGATTTTCGCTCATATAAGTATTAGTAGTGTTGAGATCACTTTTGTTACAGGTGAAGTTAAAAAAAATTAATATAAAATTAAAATTTTGCTGTATCCTTACATTTTTTATTTTGTTCCCAACCTTTTACAAAAAAATACGCTCTATATATTTAAAAGCCGAATATGAAAAAACTATTACTCTTTCTATTACTCCCAATAATTGGATTTTCGCAAACAATTTATAAAGGAAATGTGAGCAACAATAACGAACCTATTCCCGGTGCACGCATTTGCATTTTAAATACAAGCAGATGTACTACTTCGGATTTTTACGGAAATTATTCCATCGAAGTTAAAATAGGAGATGAGTTACAGATTTCATTTATCGGTTTGAAAACCAAAACAATTAAAATTACCAATAGCACTTTTAAAAATAATGAAGGATCTGTAGCGCCTATTTATACGGATGATTACATTCAAAAAATAAAAAAGCCAATTGATTCTGCAGGGATTTCAAATCCTTCGGGATATTTTGAATTTAATCTGGGAAATAATCTCGAAAATCAAGGAGTTATGAAAATAACCAGACATGATAACGGTTTTTATGGCTTAAAAAATTCAAGTCAATATCATAAATTATCTTTTGAAGTTAATCAGGAATATGCTTTTTCAACGCCAATTCGCTTGCCAAAATATCAAAAAATATATGCGCAGGGACGAAGCCAAAACGGCGAATTAGCTTATCAATCTCCAGAAACAAATGAAATTTTTAGCTGGGGACCCAATATTAATTCTTTAACTTATTCTGGGAATGCTACAGAATATTATCCTTCTGGCAATATTGTAAATAAAACATCTGCGAATCAAAATTCGTTGCAGCTTTATAACCCCAATAATTTTTTTAGAAATTCTGAAGACAATAAAATTTCATTTACAGCTCAAGTCGAAAGCCCGAAAGGAAATTACCTAAAAGTGAATTTTGGTTATAAAACCGGCAATCTTTCAATTCCCGAATCTCGAAATAATGAAATTACAACTTCTTTAAAATATTTTAGAAACGTTTCAGACAAAAGTAAAATTGAAACACTTTTAAGTTATAATGATTTCGAAAATAATCTGTCGAATTTCAATTTCGGAATTAATAAAATTATTTATGCAAATGCCGTAACGCCCATTCATTTTGACAATAAATATACTTCGACTTTATCAAATGGAATGCAGAGAAGTTATTCTGCTTTAGAAAATAATCCGTACTATTTAATTCAGAATAATGCAGACGAAAATAAAAGTAAAACGCTTTCCTTTAACTTCAATCATATTTATGCAGATAGTCCAAACCAAAATAGTATAAATGTTGGTTTTCAGTCTTCGGAAATTATAAATACAAATGGACAAAATTTTTATTTTGCTTCTGTAAACACGCCTAATTTTGATAAAAGAACAGAAAACTTTAAAAGTTATTCCTTTTCAGATGTTTATAGATATAAGTTTGATTATGGTCATTTTATCGAATCAAAAGTCGATTTTAGATTCCAACAGAGAAAATTAGACCGCAATTATTTTAGCGGATTTAGTTCGCCGGCTGATTTTCCAAATAATGGCACAATACAAAATCAACTCAACTTTTCTCAGGAACGATTTGAAGTTCTTTATAACATAAATGGTTCTTATACTATTGATGATCTATTTGACTATGATCAGGATTTGATTTTAAAAGCAAATTCAAGTTTAAATTATTCTTCAACCGTCAAAAATGATATTCTGCCTAATTATTTTGTTTCTGCCGAGTTTAGGAACCTTTTTGATTCGCCACTTGTATTCGCTGTAAGCCACGGTTATAATGAAGTTGAGCCATCCTTACAAAACAATAATTTAAATTTTAATTCTTTATTATACAGCACTAATCAATTTAAAGAGCTTAAAAATTCGCTGGAACTAATTACTCCAAATAATGCAATTGCAACACAAGAGGGTACTACCAATCTGGAATTGAACTATGCAAGTTACAATTGGTATTTTAACTTAAGTTATTATCATAAAAAAGTTGAAAACCTTTATGCGCCCATTTTTAATTCAAATGCCGTTTCTTGGTCTCCAAATGTAAATTATAAGCAGAATGGTGTTGAACTTGAAATTCAAAAATTGCGTTACTATCGCTTAAGTTTTAGCCATAGTTTCAATTTAAATTTTACTTATTATAAAAACGAAGTTACCAGTCTAAACAACAATCAATCAAGAATTCCATTTGCTGGTTTTACAGATATTAGTAAAAATTATATTGTTGGACAGCCGCTTGGGGTAATTGCAGGCAGCAGTTATTTAAGAGATGCTAATGATAATATAATTATTGATAACGAAGGTTTTCCGATAAAAAATGCACAGCCCAAGATTTTAGGAAATCCTAATCCCGATTTTGTTGTTGGTTTCTATAATTGCTTTAATTATAAAAATTTCGAACTAAGCTTAACGTTAGACTGGAGCCAGGGCGGAAAAATCTGGAACGGAACTCAGCAGACTTTAAATTACTACGGAAAATCTGAAATAACAGGAAAAGAGCGCAATGTTACTAATTATGTTTTTAAAGGTGTCACACAATCGGGTTCAATAAATACAAAAGCAGTTTCATTTTATGATCCGGTGTTTCCGGTTGAACAAAATCGATGGACAAGATATGGAACCGACGGAATTGCTGAAGACGCCATGGAAGATGCTACTTATCTGCGGTTAAGTTCTGTTAATTTATCCTATTCGAGAGGCTTGAAAAAGATTAGTTTTAAAATTTCCCTTTTTGTCAATAATGCTTTTATAGCTTCAAAAAGCAAAACAGCTTTTAGTAATAATGCCATGTTTAATTCGATAGATACAAGCGGATTAGACTATTTTAATTCACCAATGATGAGAAGCTTTGGTTCTTCATTAATGATTAAATTTTAAGAAAATGAAAAATATAAAATACCTGATATTCTTATTGGCATTTCAAACTATTCTGGCTCAAAACATTGAAAAGGATTGGAATACTGTTTATAAAAATTCGATAACAGAAAAAGTTTATTTACATCTAAATAACGTTTTGTATACGCCCGGTGAAACTATTCATTTTAAAGCTTACGTTACCGAAAGTGATAACCGGCCAACAACTTTAAGTGATTATTTATATGTGGATTTATTGGATGGCGGTAACAAAAAAATTACCAGTCAAATATATAGTATAGAAAACGGAAATGCGATTTGCTCGTATACAATTCCCGAAGATGGAGCTTCTGGAATCTATAAAATTAAAGCCTATACAAGAATTCAGAATCAGGTTTCCGAGAATATTTTTGAGAAAACCGTTTTTGTGCAAAAAGTGGTTTCGCCAAGAATTTTAATGACACTCGATTTTAAGAAAAAAGCCTACGGAAAAGGTGAAACTTGTGAAGCTGATTTTGAATTGAAAAATCTCGAAAGTCAGCCTATTAAAAATTATGCTTTTAAATATGACGTTTTTATTGGCGGAAAAAAAATCGATTCACTTCAAGGTAAAACAGATGATTTAGGAAAAGCCGTAATTAATTTTAAGCTTCCAAATGATTTAAAATCCAACGACGGAATTTTGAATGTAATGCTCGATTATGATAATTTTCAAGAATCGGTAACACGTTCAATTCCTATTAACTTAAATTTTATAGATCTTCAATTTCTACCAGAAAGCGGCAATTTTGTGTTGAATGAAGCTTCTTCTTTGTTTTTTATTGCAAAAAATGAATTTGGACTTCCAATGGATGCTGCAGGTTTTATTGAAGATGAAGCAGGAAATAAAATCGCGGACTTTAAAAGTCTGCATGACGGAATGGGAAATGTAGTTTTAAAAACAGAAGAAAATAAAAAGTATTTTGGAGTTGTAACTTCCCCTTTCAAATCGGCAGAAAAAATTGCTTTGCCAGTGGCAGTAAAAAATGTTTTTGTAGTAAATGCAAAAAAACAAAAAGACAATGTTGCTCTAAATATTTTTGTCCCAGCTGCCATCGAGGCAAAAATACTAATTCGGAATACAGCTAAAATTCATAATACGATGAATCTTAATCTAGTAAAAGGATGGAATTTGGTTGATGTAAAAACAAAAGATTTTCCTGTTGGAATTCAGTCTTTTTCATTATTAATTGAAAATAAAATTGTGGCTGAAAGATTAGTTTTCCTTAATTATCAGGATGGATTAAAAATAGAAATAAAAACAGATAAGGAAAATTATCTGCCAAGAGAACAGGTAAAAGTTTCGATAGTAACAAAAGATAAAAATAACAATCCAATTGCGTCTAATCTTTCTGTTTCAGTAGTCGATTCAAAACTCTTAACTTATATTGATGATAAGCAGGATAATATTTTATCATGGATGCTTTTAGGTGCAGAATTAAAAGGAAAAATTCACGAACCAAGATTTTATTTTGATGAGAATAAAAAAATGGAAGAAAGAGAAGAAGCCATTGATTTACTTTTAAATACACACGGATGGAGAAAATACGATCAAAAAAATCTTCAAAAATTAATAGCACAGACAAATAATATCGAACCAGAAAAAGGCAATACGATTGAAGGTTTCGTTTTAAACTATAAGAACAAACCAGTCTCTGTAAAAGTGTTGTTTTTTACCGATAATGGAAAAGTGTATGAAACAAAAAGTAACTCAAGCGGTTATTTTAAATTTAATAGAGTTCATTTTTCAGATTTAGCTTATCTGGTTGCCGAAACTAAAAGTAAGAATGAAAATACAATTAAAAATTCATTTTCAGATCATGCAGAATTTTCGATGATGAAAGACACTTTATCGAATACTGTGACTAATGAAACGGATTATAAATATGCAGAAAGAAAAACAGTATTTTCAGAAAATGCTCAAATTTCAGGAAATTCTACTTCCTTAGATTCTGATTCGAATAATCTGGAATCTGTAGTAGTAACAGCATATGGTATAAGTTATCAAAAAAAAATGATTAGCAGCTCAGTTACTTACGTTACTTCCAGAGATTTGATAAATACATTAGCAGGTCAGGCTGCAGGTCTGCAAGTAACATCAGCAACGGGTCAGGGAGGTTTAGGTGATAAAATCAGAATCAGAGGTTTCGGGTCTATTTATGGGAGCAGATCAGGCGGTCAGCCTTTAATTGTAGTAGATGGAATTCCATATGCCAATAACGAGAATTCTTCGGTTTTTGGAAATTTATCGGCAAACTCTATTCAATCGATTGTTGTTTTAAAAGATGCATCAGCCACTGCGCTCTATGGTCCCGGTGGAGCCAATGGCGTTATTTTAGTGACAACAAAAAGTAAACTGAATACAGGAAATATCTTGCTTGGAGAAAAATATAATTATGCTTTTCAAAGGCTTAATAGAACACAGACAAAACCGCTAAATGAAGCTGAAAGTTTTTATGCGCCGCAATACAAGTCGACAATTGTTGAGGAAAAGACTGATTTTAGAAGCTGTATTTACTGGAATTCAATTGTTCAGACCAATAACAAAGGTGAAGTAAGTTTTAACTTTTATAATTCTGATGAGAATACATCTTTTAAAATTTTAGCCGAAGGAGTATCTTATAAAGGAGATTTAGGAAAAGCAGAAACTGTTTTTACAGTAAAAGACTTAATTCAAACAGATGTAAAAGTTCCGGTTTATGCCTCGCAGGAAGATATTATTTCGATCCCGATTTGGGTAAAAAATAATTCTGAAAAAACTTTAAAATTAGAATCTGAAGTTAATTTTAATAAGCAAAATATTGACGGTCAAAATGCTGTAATAGATTTAAAACCAAATGAATCTAAAACTATTTATATAACATTAAACCCAAAAGAAGCTGGATTAAAACTTCCGTTGGAAATCACATTGTCGGCTGAAAATTTTAGAGCCAAAATCAAAAAAACGCTTGATATCTATCCAAAAGGATTTCCTATGAATATCGATATTTCCGGAGCAAAATCTCAGACCAAAGATTTTGTAATTCTAGATCCTTTACCTAATTCTATAGATGCAGGTTTTAAATTGTTTTACAATCCATTTTCGTCAATTTTTGACGGATTAGAAAGTATGATGCGTGAGCCAGGAGGTTGTTTTGAACAAGTTTCATCAACAAACTATCCAAATATTATGGCAATGCAGTTACTAAAATATAAAAATTCTGCTCCCGAATTTAAAGAGCGTGCTTTAAAGTATTTAGAAAATGGTTATCAAAAACTTAAAAATTATGAATCAAAAGACGGCGGTTTTGAATGGTATGGAGGAAATCCGGGTAATGAAGCTTTAACGGCATATGGTTTACTGCAATTTCATGAAATGAAGGATTTTATAAATATTGATAAAAAGCTAATTGAAAGATCAATGAAATGGATCGATTCCAGAAAAGATGACAGCGGAGGTTTTAAACAAAACCCTGCAAAATATGGTTTTTCTGGGGTGAAATATGTGGTTAATAATGCTTATATCGTTTATGTTTTATCTGAGATTGGAGATAATGATATCGAAAAACAATATGGAAAAGCGCTGCAGGAAGCACTTACAAGCAAGGATTTATACAGAATGGAATTAGTAGCTCTGGCATCTTTTAACCTAAATAAAGTGCAGGAATACAAACAATTAATGCAATTGATAAGTACAGAAATTAAGAAGAGCGGATTTGCAGCTTTAAAAGCAGAACAATCTGTTATTAATAGTTATGGCAGATCAATGAATGTTGAGATTGCTTCACTTTATGCACTCGCATTGTTAAAAGAAAAACAGCTCACAAAAGAAGTTTCTGATGTTATGGATTACATTCAATCATCAAAAAATTCATATGGATTTGGTTCTACACAAGCCACAGCATTATCATTAAAAGCAATAACAGAATTCACTAAAATTTATGCTCGTGCTGCGTTTTTAGATAAAGCGTCTTTGAATTTAAATAATCAAACTGCTGATTTAACTCACACGGATAAAAATGGAGATGTTACTTTGCAGAATTTGAAAATCAATTCAGGAAATAATAATTTTTCAATTCAAATTCCTGCGGACACATCAATTCCTTATTTATTTTATGTTAAGTATTATACTTTTAAACCAAATAATTCAAAAGATTGTAAGCTGATTTTAAGAACTAAAACAGAACAAAATAAAGTAAAAATCAGCGAAACAGCGAGAATTGAAATTGAAGTTCAAAACAACAGTACAAAACAAGTTTCAAACCCAATTGCCAGAATTGGAATTCCAGGCGGGTTAACTCCGGAGCCTTGGCAGTTAAAAGAACTTATAGATAAAAATATTGTGGATTATTATGAAATTTTCGGTAATGAGTTAGTTTTTTATTTTAGAAAATTAGAAGCTAAAGAAACCAGAAAAGTAAACATTGACCTAAAAGCAATTGTTCCAGGAAAATATAAAGGTATAGCTTCTTCGGTATACTTATATTATGAAAATGAACACAAAAATTGGAATCAGGGATTAGAAATTGAAGTGCTTCCGTAATTTTTTTAACCTAACAGGTTTTATAATCTGTTAGGTTTTTAGTTTAGAAAAAAACTAAAATTCTCTCGTTTTATAATAATTAATCATCAAATCAATAAACTTGCTATAACTTTCCATTCCATCTTTCTGATTGTTTGATTTTAAGAAACTATCATAAACAAAATGAAAACCTTCATCAATAAAAGTATCATATTGTTTCCAAAAATCCTGACTTTCCTGATAATTTTTTAAAATCCCCGGATTTACTTGTTTCTTTAAAATCTCGAAAATTTTCTCGTTTTTAAACTTCCAAATCCCAAGACAATAACGCAAAGCAAAACT
This sequence comes from Flavobacterium sp. UBA7680, assembly GCF_002482975.1. Lineage (GTDB taxonomy): Bacteria > Bacteroidota > Bacteroidia > Flavobacteriales > Flavobacteriaceae > Flavobacterium. The sequence goes on from NZ_DLHA01000058.1 coordinate 60,237, forward strand.
ATATCCGGAATATTGATAATATAAATTGTCATTTTTTACAGTAGCCAAAACCCCAATAAAATTACATTCATTCTCGCTGGCAAAACCTATTTGGTGTGCCATTTCGTGAGAAGCGGTAAGTGGGAAAGAATACATCGGTAATAAATCATTTACCTGCGCTTCGTTTGTAAACGGGTTCAGATAACCGCCAAATCCCATATAAGTTAAGGGTACACTAAACAGCGATTTTTTTACGCTTAAAGTCTCATATTTAAAATAAGGATGTTCTTGGGCTAAATTTTCATATCCGTTAACATTCATCTTAAAAACTTCTTCCTGAGAATAGGGAAAACTGATTTTTTCGCTTTTATTTTTTGTGATTTTAAACTGAACTTCATTCGTTTTAAGAATCAATCTTTTTGTAAAGGCTAATAAATCAGCATCAGTATATTCTCTTTTAATTTCCATTTTTTCAAAAAGAGGCTTACGATAATAATTGAAAGCCCAAAGCAGATGAAAGAAAAAGTAAAAAACAGAAATTTTACCTGTGATTTTTAAAAGATGATCTTTCCAGTCTGTCCTCCATGTTTTTCGAATTCTCCAAAACCAGCTTATCATAGATAAGATTAAAATTGCGTATATACAATCACCGACAGAGAATGAAATTTTACCCAAAATTGTTCTTGAAAAATGTGAAATTCTGATATATAAATTATTACTGTAAAGTCCTTCTACAAAATCAGGAAAAAACGGCAGGATTTTTAAAAAGATAATCTGAACTAAAAGAAATAAGGGAAGGATATATTTTGATTTCACAGTTTAAATTTTGGATACGTAAATATAATTACAATATTGAATGATTAAAAAAAGTTCGCCACGAATTCCACTAATTTTCACGAATTATTGATTTGTTTAATTTTAGAGCCATTATAATTTGTGCTAATTCGTGGAATTCGTGGCGAAAAAAAATATAAACTTTGTAACTTTGACATTCTTAATTGTTAAACTTCAAACAAAATATAAATGAGTCAGGAAATAAGAAATCTGGAACCAAAAGCACTTTGGAACAAATTTGCAGATTTAAACGCCGTTCCGCGTCCGTCAAAGAAAGAAGAGCGTGTAATCGAGTTTATGAAAAACTTTGGAAACAGCTTAGGTTTAGAAACTTTTGAAGACGAAATCCGAAATGTAATCATCAGAAAACCGGCAACTCCGGGAATGGAAAATCGTAAAGCGATTGTAATACAAGGTCACTTAGACATGGTTCATCAAAAAAATGCTGATACCGTTTTTGATTTTGACACACAAGGAATTGATATGTACGTTGATGGTGACTGGGTTCGCGCTCGCGGTACAACGCTTGGCGCAGACAATGGGCTAGGAGTAGCTACAATTATGGCAATTTTAGAAAGTAAAGATATTCCGCATCCGGCAATTGAAGCTTTGTTTACAATTGACGAAGAAACCGGAATGACAGGAGCTTTAAACCTAAAAGGAGGAATTCTTCAAGGACAGATTTTATTGAATCTGGACACAGAAGAAGATGACGAAATTGATATAGGATGCGCTGGTGGAATTGATGTAACGGCTACAAGAGGTTATAATGAAGAAGAAGTTCCAGAAAGCTCTGTTGGATATACCATTACCGTAAAAGGCTTAAATGGAGGTCATTCTGGAATGGATATTCATAAAGGTTTAGGAAACGCAAATAAAATCATGAACCGTTTATTATTTGATGGTTTTGAAAACTTTGGATTACAGGTTTCTGAAATTAACGGAGGAAGTCTTAGAAATGCAATTCCGAGAGAAAGTGTTGCGAAAGTAATTATCTCTCAAATGTTTGATGAAGCGTATGTTTATGATATGCAGGAAATTATTGCTGACATCAAAGCAGAATACAAAACAACGGAGCCAAACCTATCTATAGAAATTGTAAAAGGTGATTTACCTGAAAAAATAATGGATTTAGGTGTTCAGGAAGGAATTGTCAGAGCGATTTATGCAGCACAAAATGGAGTTTACAGAATGAGCGCTGATATGGCTGATTTGGTTGAAACTTCAAATAATATTGCGCGCGTTATTGTAAAAGACGGAGAAATTTTAGTGGGATGTTTAACACGTTCTTCTGTAGAATCTTCAAAATTTGATTTAGCAAATTCATTACGTTCTGCTTTTGAATTGGTTGGATGCGAAGTTGAACTTTCTGGTTCTTATCCAGGATGGACTCCAAACGTAAATTCAGAAATATTAGAAGTCTTAAAAGATATTTACGAAAAACAAAATGGTGAACAGCCAAAAGTTGTGGCTTGTCATGCTGGTTTAGAATGCGGAATTTTAGGCACAAATTACCCAGATATGGATATGATTTCTTTTGGACCAACCATTCACGGAGCACACTCTCCAGACGAAAGAGCTAGTATTTCATCTGCTCAAAAATATTGGAAATTTGTATTAGAAATTCTTCCGAATATTCCGGTTAAATAAAGTTCTCAGTTTTCAGTCACAGTTTTCAGTTTCCTTAGAGACTGAAAACTGCGACTGCGACTGAAAACTAATTAATCTCTTTTAGGAGAATTTTTCTTCTCTCTTTTTTCTTCTTTTTTTTCTTTAGCCGTTTTTAACGGTTCTTTTTTTGCCGTTTTTTTGGCATCTTGACCTTTTGACATAACGTATTGATTTTGTTTGTTTTATTGTTTTGCTATAGTAAATATAGCTTTTTTTGAAATCATTAGACATAAAAAAATCCCCAATTTTTTAAATTGAGGATTTCTATATTTATATAAAAGTAAAAATTTAATTCCTTTTTAATACTTTATATTGTTCGTAACAGCCGCTTATGGCATCTAAAATCTGTAAGTCATTTGCAGATTGAATAAAAGCATCAGAATAGTTGCAGCGGTGCATAATTTCAGGAATTTCATCCTTGCTGATTCCTAATAGAACAGCAATAGTTTCACGATCGTATTTAGTTTCTAAAAGATTTCTAATCGTATCGTCTTTTTTCATGTCCTTGAGTTTTTTAAGCTCTCGGCTGTTCTTTCCAAAGAAATTATAAAGCATATCTGCCGGATTAAAAATAGAACCCAACACTTTCCCAAAAGCATTTGGAGAATACTCACCCGCTTCATAGCCTTGTGTTAGACCAGAAATACTGTAACGGTAATTTTCTTTGGTTGGAATTAACTTCGAATCGATTTCAAGATAACCAGTCAAATTAAATGGAGCAATAACAACTTCTTCAAGAGCAATTGCTTTTTCAGTAAGCTGAATTCGAGTTACTTTATTTTTTATCCAGTCATTTGTTACTCTAATTCTAAGAGATTGAAATCCTAAAAGAGAGAAATGAATTGTATCATTTGGGTGCACATCAATTTCAAAATACCCTTTTGCATCAGATTTTGCGCCGCGTACTTTATTGGTGTTAATGATATTTACATTTGAAAGAGGCTGTTTACTATCATCGTTTATAATGTAACCTGAAACTCTTTGCGGAGTTGTAGATTCTACATCTTGTGCAAAACTTATGGCAGAGAATAGTAAAAAAAAGAAAGCTGCGAAATATTTCATATCCTGATTTAAAGCACTAAAAGTAGTAAATAGAGATTAAATATTTCGCAGTCTTTGAATATAATTATCAGAAAATTAACAAAGTCGCCAGTGCTGCTTTTTTGTGTTTAAATAAAAAGAGAAAAGGAAGATTAAATTACATTGTTTCTGAATTACAAAACTCATTTATAGAGATTAAGATTTACCTGTAAAAACATTTAACACATAGAAACATAGGTTTTATGAGTGTAAAAGAATATAAAAAGAAACTTGTTTCTAACACATAGCTCTCTATGTTTGTTTTAGATAAGTGAAACGCCTTTTTTGCGAATGCTAAATCTATGTTTCTATGTGTTAAAATTAATTATGCCCGACGGGTTAATATTATTAATGTAAAAAAAATCCCAAATTCCAATTATGTCTGGAATTTGGGATTTTGTATTAAGATATAAAAGAATTAATCTCTTCTTGGTCTTCTTGGTCTTGGTGAATCACCAAAGCTTTCAGAACGTCTTGGAGCTCTGTCAGAACCACCTTCGTTTCTTGGAGCAGAACTTCTAAAACCACCTTCTCTTTTTGGAGCAGATGAATTTCTGTCGCTTCTGAAACCACCTTCTCTTGGTGCAGAGTTTCTGTCGCTTCTAAATCCGCCGCCGCCAGAACCTTCACGTCTTGGGCCGAAACCTCCAGAACCTTCTCTTCTTGGTCCGCCAGAACTACGTCCGCCGCCGCCACGGTTATTGTGGTCACGTCTTCCTCCACCGTCATTTTTAGAAATTTCAACATTAATACGACGTCCTTCTAACTGAACGTTGTTTAAAATATCCATTACTTTATCAGTATGCTCAGGATCAGTATTAAAGAAAGAGAAACCTTCTTTAACATCCACTTTGAAAACGTCATCACGACCTAAATCTAATGTTTCTTTCAAGTAATCTTTAAGAGACATCCAGTCGAAATTATCTCTAGAACCAATGTTTACAAAATAACGAACTGCTCCATTATTATTGAATTCTCTTGGCTCAGAATCGTTTCTTTCACGTCTTTCTCCAGAAGATTGAGTAGAGATATCTCTATTCTTTTTGTAGTAAGCAATGAAACGGTTAAATTCTACCGAAACCATTTTCTTAATCAATTCTTCTTTAGATAAGCCTTCAAGAACATTGTTAATAGCTGGTAAATAGTTGTCAATTTCGTGATCAACCTCAGTATCTTTAATTTTATTAGCTAAGTGTAATAATTGAATTTCGCAGATTTCGATTCCAGAAGGAATAGATTTTTCTTCGAATTTTTGTTTGATGATTCTCTCGATAGAAGAAATTTTACGCAACTCACTTTTTGTAACAATTACAATAGAAGTTCCTAATTTTCCAGCTCTACCAGTACGTCCAGAACGGTGGTTGTACGTTTCGATTTCATCAGGTAATTGGTAGTTTACAACGTGCGTTACGTTATCAACGTCAATACCACGTGCAGCAACGTCAGTAGCAACAAGCATCTGAATTTGTCTTCCACGGAAAGATTTCATTACACCATCACGTTGTGCCTGAGATAAATCTCCGTGCAACGCAGCAGCGCTATATCCATCTTCAATTAATTTTTCAGCTACAGCTTGTGTATCTCTTTTAGTACGACAGAAAACCACAGAGAAAATATCTGGATTTGCATCGGCTAAACGTTTTAAAGCTTCGTAACGGTCACGTGCATTTACTAAGTAAAATTCGTGAGAAACTGTTGCAGAACCAGAGTTCTTAGCACCAACAGTAATTTCAACCGGTTCGCTCATGAATTGTTTTGCAATTCTCGCAACCTCTTGCGGCATAGTTGCAGAGAACAACCATGTACTTTTTTGATCTGGAGTATCTGATAAAATAGATACGATGTCTTCATAGAATCCCATGTTTAACATCTCATCAGCTTCATCAAGAATACAGTAATCTATATTTTTAATGTTAACTAAACCTCTGTTAATCATGTCTTGCATTCTCCCCGGAGTAGCCACAATAATTTGTGCACCTCTTTTAATCTCTCTAGCTTGCTCTGTAATACTAGCCCCGCCGTAAACTGCTACCACATTAATACCTTTTTCGTATTTTGAGTAGTTTTTAAGTTCGTTGGTAATCTGTAAACAAAGTTCTCGTGTTGGCGATAAAACTAATGCTTGTGTGTTTCTATTGTCAGCATCAATTTTTTGAATTAGCGGAAAACCGAAAGCTGCCGTTTTCCCTGTCCCTGTCTGAGCCAACGCAACCATATCTGTGTCTTTTTCCAATAATAGGGGAATCGCCTTTTCCTGTACCTCTGACGGATTTTCAAATCCTAGATCTAAAATCGCCTTCAGTAACGATTCATTCAATCCTAATTGTTCAAATTTATTCATATGTGTTTTTAAAATAGGGTGCAAAATTACTGTTAATTATTCAGATAAACTAATGCTATTTTAAGATTTATAGATTTGTTATGATTTGATTATCAAAAAGTTATGTTTGAAGTAAAATCATTTTTCAAAGAAATCAAAAAAAATACGTCGTGAAATATCAATTTTGCCCAATAAAATGTTGTATTTCAAACAATTATTTTCTTGAGTTCAGGAAATCAATAAGTTGCTCAGTTGCCTTGGCACGATGGCTGATTTTATTTTTAATTTCTGAAGATAATTCAGCAAAAGTCTCCTTATAATTTTCCGGCTGAAAAATTGGATCATACCCAAAACCATGATTTCCGGTTTTATTCAACGTAATATTTCCTTTTGCTAAACCCGTAAAAAGAAGCTGCTTTCCTTCTAAATTTAAAGCAATAACGGTCTTGAACTGCGCGCTTCGATTTTCTTCGTTTTTTAAAGCTTCTAAGAGCTTATTCATATTATCGTCGGCATTTTTTTGTTCCCCCGCATATCTTGCAGAATAAACGCCTGGTTCACCGTTTAAAGCTTTTACTTCCAGACCTGTATCATCAGCAAAACAATCATAACCATATTTTTCAGTAACATAATTGGCTTTTAAAATCGCATTGCCTTCAATTGTATCAGCAGTTTCAGGAATTTCTTCGTGACAGCCAATATCTTCCAGACTTAATAATTGAATAGATCCGTTTAGAATACTTTGAATTTCCTTGATTTTATTTAAATTATTAGAAGCGAAAACCAGTTTCATATTTGTATATTTAGAAGTAAGACTATTTTAATTACAAATTTAGAATTCTTATATTTGATAGTTACCAAAAAATAAAAATAAATGCAATTATCTGTACTGTATAAAAAAATAATGCCTTTTGTAAAACCGTACAAAAAAATGGTAATTGCCACTTTACTGCTTACATTTTTAGGCTCATTTGCGGCGCAGGTAAATGCCGTAATATTAAAATATACCGTAGATGCTATCAATAATTTAATGGTGGCGCACGAACCTTTATCAAAAGGATTTCATTTATTAGAAATAATAAGTATCGTGTTGCTTACTAAAGAATTAGTAAACTCAATTGTACAATTCGGCCAAAAATTCTACGGAGAAAAACTCCGAATTTTTATAACCCGTGATATCTCGCAGACAATCGTAGAAAAAATTCTAAGTTATAGAATGGAGTTTTATACTTCTGACGAAAATGAAAGCGGAAAACTCCAAACCAGAATCGATCTCGGTATTAGCAGCTTAACACGATTAGTTCAAAATTTCTTTATTGATATTCTGCCACTATTTGCCAACGCTTTTGTGGCTTTGGTCATTATGTTTTATGCTAATGTATATGTGGGTTTGGTAAGTTTGTGTATAATTCCAATTTACTTTTATATCAGCCAGTTGCAAGCCACAAAATTGAGCGGTTTTAGACGAAGAATGCGTAATTACCGCGAAACCAAAAACAACGGAATCATAAGTTTAATTGAATCCATAACAGTAATTAAATCTTTTGTCCGAGAATCAACCGAAGCTGATCGTCATGAAAAGATTCAATACGAAATGACCGAAAATCAGCTGGCAACTAGAAAAACCAGTTTTATTTTTGAAAGTATAAAAAGCTTCGTAGAACAAATAGGAGTGGTGATTATCATCATTTTGACTGCTTATTTTGTTTTAAATAATCAAATGACAATTGGTGCGATCATGTTTCATATTATGTTGTTTAATAATGTTTCGTCGCCAATTAGACAATTACACCGAATTTATGATGAAGTAAACGATGCCTTAATTTATTCCGAAGGATTTTTTGATATTTTAGAATCTGAACAGGAAATAGAAACCAGCGGTACTTATATGCCGGAAAAAATCACCGGATTAATTGAAGTAAAAAGTGTAGATTTTGTTTACCCAAACGGAACTCAGGCGCTTTATGATATTAATTTTACGGTTAAACCGAATGAAACAACTGCTCTAGTTGGATTAAGCGGAGCCGGAAAAAGTACTATTATTAATTTATTGGATAAATTTTATCTGCCTTCATCCGGACAAATCTTTTTAGATGGAATTGATTTAGTGGATTATGACACCGATTTTCTGCGTAAAAATATTGGTTTAGTACTTCAGAAGAACCACATTTTTAAAGGCACAATTGGCGAGAATATTTTATACGGAAATCCCGAAGCTTTAGAATCTGAAATTATTGAAGCGGCAAAACAAGCTTATATTCATGAACAAATTATACAATTGCCAAAAGGGTACGATTCTGATGCGCATTTACTTTCCGGAGGACAGCAGCAGCGAATTGCTATTGCAAGACTTTTTCTGAAAAACCCGCCAATAATTTTCTTAGATGAACCAACGGCAAGTTTAGATGCCATTGCTACAGAACAAATTAAAAAATCTTTAGACGCGATTAAAAAAGACAGAACTGTGATTATAATTTCGCACAGTATTTCTCAAATTATCGATGCCTCAAATATTATTGTTTTAGAAAAAGGAAGATGTGTAGAAAAAGGAACACACGACGAATTGTATGATAATAAAGGAGCGTATTATCAAATATTTATGGCAATGGCAAACAGTTTAAATATTGAAAAAATCACGCAGACTTTTGATTAACCCGATTCAGCATTATTTTTTCGATAAGAAAAACAAAAGCAACTCCAAAACTATAAGCCATAATATCTGACCAAAGAAAACCTTGTCCCAATACATATCTTCCAAAAAGTGTTTTTCGAAGTTCAATAATCCATTCTGCCTGATAAAGCTGTAAAAACTCAATGCAGTAACATATTAGCAGAGAAAATAAAGCGACTATAAAAGCTTTTTGAACAGGAAGAAATATTCTAACCAAAAAATAAATCATAACCGCATAAAGTGCATCGCCAATCCATAAAGGAATAAAGGAGATTTTCCTTGAAAGGATTCCGAGAATAATAGTGCAAAGAAATAAAATGAAATATTGTATTCTGGATTTTTTCAAAGTTTGGGTAGGTTTTGGTTGAGAGCAAATGTATATTAAAACTTTTATTTATAACCACTCGTACCTCCCTTTGTCAAAGTTCAAAACTTTGACAAAGATTACTTTTCATGTATAAAAATAAAGAAAATTCTTATTTATTTTTATATTTTTGATTTTGAAATTTTAAGCAATTATAAGTGGATATTAGAATTCAAAATTTAGAACCGGACAGTTTTTATCATATTTATAATAGAGGAGTTAATGGAGATAAAGTTTTTCAAGAAAATGATAATTACATGTTCTTCATGGCTCAATTTCTAAAATACTTGAGGAATGTTTGTGATTTGTATGCTTATTGTTTAATGCCAAATCATTTTCATTTTGTAATAAAAATTAAATCTAAAAGTGAGTTATTTAAGTTTTTTGAAGAAAATAATAAAAGATCGAATAATAAAGGGCTGCATTCAATCGATAGTCTTCCAAGTAAACAGTTAAGTAAGTTTATTAGTTCTTATACACAAGCTTATAATAAAGTTTACGATAGACATGGTCCATTATTTGAATCTCCATTCAAAAGAAAAAAAATAAATTCCGAAGAGTATCTAAGGAATGTGATTATATACGTTCATCAAAATCCGATAGATATTAAAAAAGATTTTAAAAGCTATAAATTTTCATCGTATGTAACTATATTGTCGTCCTTGAAAACAAATTTAAAGAGAGGCGAAGTTGTTGAGTATTTTGATGATTTAGAGAATTTTATATTTTGTCATACTAATATAATTGATTTTAGATTTTAAGGTTCTGGAGAAATCTTTGTCAAAGTTTGGAACTTTGACAAAGAGGATTGTAGAGATAAGGAGAAATAAAATACATTTTTAGGCATCGAAAAATACAAAGACTAAAATAAGTTTACTTTATTTCATAAATTTATCGGTTCTAAAAACTATCTATCTAAAAGTAACCACATGAATGCAAAATTTTTCGCTCTGATTACAGCTTTATTTCTTCTTGGAAATCAGGGTTATTCTCAAAAAGACAATTCGTTTAACGTTAAAAAACAATTGGAGTATTGCGCAGAGCAGGCTTCAAAAACATTAAAAGTGATCCCGGATGACGGGACTTCACCAAGAACGGTTCCGAATGGAAGCAAAGACTGGAAATATGTAAATTATAAAGACTGGACAAGCGGATTCTGGCCTGGAGAATTGTGGTTTTTGTATGAAGCGACAAAAGATAAAAAATGGGAAAAAGAAGCGGATAAATTTAGTCGCTTTTTAACGCCTTTGTCGGTTAGTAAAGCTGCCGATCACGATTTAGGTTTTCAGATTTTTAATAGTTTCGGAAACGGGTACAGATTGACTAAAAACAAAGAATACAAAGAAATTATTCTAAAAACAGCCGATACTCTGGCAACACTTTTTAATCCAAAAGTGGGAACAATTCAATCTTGGCCTCATAATAAAATGGGCGGACACAATACCATCATCGATAATATGATGAATTTAGAATTGTTGTTTTGGGCATCTAAAAACGGCGGGAATAAAAAACTATATGACATTGCAGTAAAACATGCCGAAACGACAATGGCAAATCATTTTAGACCAGATAATACTTCTTATCATGTTATTATTTACGATTATGAAACCGGTAAAAAAATAAAAGGCAGAACGGCTCAGGGTTACAGTGATGATAGTATGTGGGCACGTGGTCAAGCTTGGGCAATTTACGGTTTTACAATGACTTACAGAGAAACAAAAGATCCTAAATTTTTAGACTTTGCTCATAAATTAGCTCGTGTTTATCTGGATAAATTGACAACAGAAGATTTGATTCCGTATTGGGATTTTAATGCGCCGGATATTCCAAATGCTCCAAGAGATGCTTCTGCGGCGGCAATTGTTTCTTCGGCACTTTTAGAATTGAGTTCTTATACAAAAGATAAAACGCTGAAAAACGAATATTTGACAAAATCTAAAAAAATGATTGTGTCACTTTCAGATAATTACCAAAGCCATGATATGAATTCAGCATTTTTATTGCATTCAACAGGTCATAAACCTGCCGGAAGCGAAATTGACTGTTCTATAAATTACGCAGATTATTACTATCTTGAGGCACTTTTAAGACTTCAAAAATTGAAATAAAAACTTTAGATTATGATTAGGAAAGTAAGCCAGATTTTGTGTGCAGTTATGATAGTTTTGATGCTTGTGAGCTGTAAAAACGCAAAACAAAAACTTCAGGAATATGTAACAACTTATAACAGTACAGCTGCCAATTTTAAGGCTGAAGATGTTACGCTTACAACGGCGAGAGGTTATATTAATGATGATAAAATAGAATTGCGATTTGAAACTAATTTGGAGCAAAACGCAACGAATAAAACAAAAGCGGAATCGTCGTTTCCAAAACTGTTGAAAGAAATGATCAACAAAAATCAAATTCCTAAAGAACTGGTTGAAGAAGGTATTCAGTTTGATGCATATTTTTTAGCCGATGATAATACCGTTTTTGTAAAACAAATAATCAACAAAGAATCTCTGGCTGAATTGTTAAAATAATATTCAGATTATACTATTTATCAAATCCTCTTTAAACAATTTAAAGAGGATTTTTTTTTAGTTATTAAGTTAATTCTTTTCATTCTTTCGTTACGATAACCTATTTGTAGTTAAATAGTTACAATTTAAAGTTTTGTGACTTCATTTTGTTTTTGTGTTATAATTTCATTATGTTTGAGTTAAAAATAAACCAAAAACCTAAAAAATTATGAAAAAAATTACCCAAATCGCATTTGCTTTTGCTGTTGCATTATTGCTGGTAAGTTGTAAAAATACCAAGCAAAAAATCCAGGAACATGTAAGTACCTACAATAATTCATCTTCCATAAAAGGTAACGGGATTACCGGTACTTCTGCGAAAGCATTTTTAAATGATAATAAAATTGAAATTAGAATTGAAACCAACTTAGAAGGCGATGATGCTAATAAGCAGGCTGCTGCCGATTCATTTCCGGATTTATTAAAAGATATGATTAAGAATGATCAGATTTCTACAGAGTTAATAGGCGAAGGTGTAAAATTTGATGTTTACTTTTTGGCTTACAATAATATTATTTTAGCTAAAAGAATAGTTGATAAAGAAGAATTAGCAGTTTTAGAAGGAACTGCAGAGGGAAATAAGGAAACGGCCAAACTTTAAGTTAAAATTAAAGTATTGAAAATAGCCTCTTTGTAAATCAGAGAGGCTATTTTCTTTTTGTTAAGAAAAATAATTCTTTTGGATTAATTCTGCCATTAAGTTATGTTTGTGTAAATGTCTACTTAATAAAACCCTAAAACTATGATCAAAAAAATTACCCAAATTACCTGCACGATTGCTATTACTTTGTTTCTGGTAAGCTGTAAAAATACCAAACAAAAAATTCAGGAATACGTTATTACTTTTAATAACTCAAGTGAACTTTTTCATAATGATATTATCAGCAGCGCGAGTGCAAAAGCTTTTTTAAATGAAAATAAAGTTGAAATAAGAATTGACACTAATTTAGAACAAAACGAATCTAGTAAGTCTATTTACAACCAAATGTTTCCGACTTTACTTGGTGAAATGCTAAAAAGTGATAGAGCCTCAATGGAACTAATTAAAGAAGGAGTAACATTCGAAATGTTCTTTTTAGCCAACAACAGCACCATACTTGCTGAATTGAAAGTGGATGAAAAAGAATTAAATAGAATTTTAAGCAAAAATAATGCGCCTGCTGTAGACAGAAAAGAACTTTCAAGTTCTGGCATGAATCCTGAGATGCAGCAAATGCTGGCCATAATGAACCAAAATATGCCAATTGTAAATGAGGATGGAACAAAAATCATAAAAATTGAAATTAGCGATAAAAATGAATTGGTTTATAAAATAGAAGTACCAAAAAAATATTCTGAATTGCTTAAAGGAGAAGGAGCAAAGGTTTTAATGAAAGAAAGTATTTTAAGAAGCAGTGATTTAAAAACTATTCTGGGTTCTATACAGCGTTATAACATTTCAACAATAAAATATCTATATCAGGATGCAAAAGGAAATCTGGTAAACGATATTATTTTGACTGAAAAAGACCTAAAATAATTATGGATGACAGATCAACCTGGAGAACCGTATTAAGTGTTTTATCGGTTATAATTTTAGGCGGAAGGCTTTTGTATACTTGCTCCAATATGAACAAGCCCCGTTATGAAAATGATCCTGTAATGGAAAGTTTCCGAAATTCTCAGGAAGCAATGAAAGAGAATTTTAGACAGCATCAAGAAATGCAAAGGAAAATGTCTAATGCCATATTATATTCTAATTATGAAAGTTTAGACAGTTTATCCGCTTTACAAAAAGATAATTATGGTATTCAAAAAATACAAAAAGATTCCTTAATATACATTGCATTAGACACTCAGATAAAAATACCAAAGGATTTTTACTTTCAAAACAGACATGATGATTCCTTACGAATGGCCTTTAAATCGCCAGATAATGTAAATGTTTTTATTCACGATTTTGAATCTAAGGCAGAAATAGAACCAAGTTTTAAAAGCCTAAAAAATAATGACAATCTGCAAAAGTTTAAAGTAGAAAATACGATTGGAGATGTTAAGATGATATCATACAAAATAACCAAAGTAAGTAAAAGATATAACGGTTATGCTTTATGCTTTAAAAATGAAGGGTTTCTTAATTTCTATGAATTTGAAAGTAATATACTTTCTGTCGATAAATTAAAAATACGAGCCATTGAATTCTTATCTCAAAATATGAAAGAAAAGAAAAAATAGATTTCTTAAAAACAAAAAGCCTCTTTGAAAACTCAAAGAGGCTTTTTGTTTTAATTACGTTTCGTAACGTTTGTCAAATTATCAGGGAAATACAATTCTGATAAATTGGTAAATTCATCACCACGCATAAAGATATTGATATCAACATCTGCAAAAGATGTTTTTCCGGCTGCAGCCAAAAGTTCGTTTGCAGAATGAAGTGTATTTTTATGAAAATGATAAACACGATCTGATTTATCGGTTACAACCAAACCTTTCATCAGCATTTTGTTTTGAGTGGCAACTCCCGTTGGACATTCGTTATTATGGCAACGCAATGCCTGAATACAGCCCAAAGAGAACATAAAACCACGTGCACTGTTACACATATCTGCGCCTAAAGCAACGGCATGCAGGATTGAATATCCCGAAATAATTTTTCCGCTTCCTATAATGCGTATTTTGTCGCGGATATTTAAACCAATTAATGTTTTGTTTACGAAAATCAAAGCCGGTTCAAAAGGCATTCCTACGCCATCTGCAAATTCTAATGGCGCAGCTCCGGTTCCGCCTTCTGCACCATCAACCGTAATGAAATCAGGGTAAATATCTTCGGCGATCATTTCGTGGCATATTGCCTCAAATTCAGCTGTGTTTCCAATGCATAATTTAAAACCAATTGGTTTTCCATTTGATAAATCACGTAATTGTTTCACAAAATGCAGAAGCCCTTTAACATCAGAAAAAGCATGATGTCCGGGAGGAGAAAGAATCATCGTATGTGGTTCAACACCTCTAATTTTAGCAATTTGCTCTGTATTTTTAGCCGCCGGAAGCACACCGCCATGTCCCGGTTTTGCACCTTGCGAAAGCTTAATTTCAATCATTTTTACATTCGGGAGATTGGCTTTTTCCGAGAATTTTTCAGGGCTGAAATTTCCTTCGGCATCACGGCATCCAAAATATCCAGTTCCTATCTGCCACGTAATATCTCCGCCTCCGGCAAGATGAAATTCAGTTAAACCACCTTCGCCTGTATTTTGGTAAAAGTTTCCTTTTTTAGCACCAATATTTATGGCACGAACGGCATTTTCGCTCAGCGAACCAAAACTCATTGCCGAAACATTAAATAAAGAGGCTAAATAAGGTTGTTTACAGTCTTTTCCGCCCACTAAAACACGTGGTAATTCTTCATTTACTTTTGCCGGAAAAATAGAATGTTTTATACCTTCATACGTTTCTGTATTTAAATTTTGCTGTGTTCCAAAAGGCGTACTCGAATCAATATTTTTGGCTCTTTGATAAACTAAAGAGCGCTGATTTCGTGAAAAAGGTTTTCCATCTGTAGATCTTTCGATGAAATACTGTTGAATTTCCGGGGCAATCATTTCAAATAAATACCTGAAATAACCCAAAACCGGAAAGTTCCTTAAAATGGCATGTTTTTTTTGAGAAGCATTATAAGCTCCAATAATCAATAAAATTGGGATAATAAAAACGAGTAAATAACCTCGGCCCGTGTAATGATAAATTGCAATAACAATTAGAAACAATAAGAATCCGTAAATAAAGAATTTTTTTCTCATGTTTAAGTAATAATAGTAATAAGGTAATAATTTAATTAATTGTATCGTAATCGAACATAGACATGTTTAATGCCTTTTTTATCCGATTCTCTTTCGTCGATTTCCAAAATATCCGTTAATGATTTCAGCATTGGCGTAAGCTTAGAATAACCATAATTCCTTGGGTCAAATTCTGGTTTTTTCTTTACAATCAAATTGCCCACATCGCCAAGAAATGCCCAGCCGTCATCATCTTCAATATCTTCAATTGTAGCTTCAATAAGATCAATAGTTTGTTTGTCGACTTTGTGAAGTGCTTTTTCAGTAGGTTTTTCTACAGGTTTTTTGGTATCTGCTGCGGTTGCTTTTGGCTTTTTCTTTTGAATAGCGCCGTCCAGAACCTCAATATAAATAAACCTGTCGCAGGCAACGATAAAAGAACTTGGGGTTTTCTTTTCACCAATGCCAATTACTTTCATGCCCGATTCTCGAAGTCGAATCGCCAGACGGGTAAAATCGCTGTCGCTGGAAACAATACAAAAACCATCTAATTTTCCCGAATAAAGCAAATCCATTGCATCGATAATCAACGCCGAATCTGAAGAATTTTTCCCAACCGTATAACTATATTGCTGAATAGGCGTAATAGCATGCTCCAGTAAAACCGCTTTCCATCCGTTTGCATTTGGCTTCGTCCAGTCCGCATAAATTCGTTTCGTTGTTGGAGTTCCAAACTTAGCAATTTCTTCCATCATCCCTTTTACATTGCTGTAGGGCACATTATCCGCGTCAATAAGAACAGCTAATTTTAATTCTCTTGCGTTGCTTGCTGGCATTTTTTAGATATTAGAAATTAAGTACAATCAAAGTTAAAATTAAAATTCGTTTTTAGGTGAATTTGTTGGCGAATAAGTGTTTTTGACCGTGTTAATTATTTTGGTTATAAATAAGGTTTCTGTTATAAAAATTAATTAAAGATAAATTTGTCTTTTATAGTGAATTTGAATACATTTGTAAGGAATTAATTAATCAGTATATGTTTTCAAAAGCGTGTGAGTACGGAATTAGGGCTTCTATTTTTATAGCAACCAAATCTTCAGAAGGAATTAGGGTTGGAATTAAAGATGTTGCCAAAGAAATTGATTCGCCCGAACCTTTTACTGCCAAGATTATGCAGATTTTAACCAAAAACGGAATCATCTATTCGGCAAAAGGAGTAGGAGGAGGTTTTGAGGTTTCGAAAGAAGCATTAAAATCGATAAAATTAATTCAGATTGTGGATGCGATTGACGGAAATACCATTTATAAAGGCTGCGGAATTGGCCTGAAAGAATGTTCAGAAATCCATCCTTGCCCTGTGCACAATCAATTTAAAAAAATACGCGAACTGCTTTTGGCAATGCTTACTAATACCACTTTAGAGGAGCTGGCACTTGGTGTAAATGCTGGAGATTATTATTTAAAAATCTTCAATAAAACCGAATAAATCTTATAATTTAAATATACAGTAATGAATAAAAAAGTCACAATTTCGATGGTAATGCTAATGGGATTTTTAGCAGTAACTTCTTGCGGAAAGAAAGAAGCAGTTCCTGCTGACGAATCAACAGAAATAAATTAAACAACATCAGATGAAGGCGTAAAACCAGAAGCAGGTGTTGAAAATGTTTTGGTTATTGAAGGAAATGACCAAATGCAGTTTAATAAAAGCGAACTAAAAGCAGTTGCCGGAAAACCGATCAAACTTACTTTAAAACACGTAGGAACAATTCCAAAAGAAGCGATGGGACATAACTTAGTAATTCTAGAGCAAGGAACAGATGAAGGTGCTTTTGCTGCAAAAGCGATCGAAGCAAAAGCTACAGATTATATTCCGGCTTCTGAAAAAGCTTCAATTGTTGCTCATACAAAATTATTGGGCGGAGGTGAAGAAGATACTATCGAATTTACAATTGATAAAAAAGGAACATACAACTTTTTATGTACTTTTCCTGGTCACGTGGCTATGATGAAAGGTATATTAATTGTGGAATAAATAATAAACTCCAAGCCTGATTTTGGTTTGGAGTTTTTTTAAATACTAATAAAAGATAATTTTGTCTTTTATTGAAAATCAAAATAAATATCAATATTAATTTTTACGAAAATGGAAAATTTAAAAAACAAAACAATCGGATCATTTGTGGCTCAGGATTATAGAACTGCGGCTGTATTTTCTAAATATAAAATAGATTTTTGCTGTAAAGGAAACAGAACGGTTTCTGAAGTTTGTGAAAAGGAAGAAATTAATTCTGATGGACTGCTTCAAAGTATTTATGATGTTTTGCAGTCTGAAAATAACAGCGGAATCGACTTTAATTCATGGCCTCTGGATTTATTAGTAGATTATATAGAAAAAACGCATCACCGTTATGTGGAAGAAAAAACACAGGTTCTGCTGAGTTTTCTAGATAAATTATGCAGCGTTCACGGTTCAAATCATCCTGAATTATTTAAAATTAATGAATTGTTTATAGGATGTGCGGGAGAATTGGCGCAGCACATGAAAAAGGAAGAACTGGTTTTATTTCCTTTTGTAAAAAGAATGGTAAAAACGAAAGAGGCTAACGGAGTTTTATCGCAGCCTTCTTTCGGAACGGTTTCAAATCCAATTGCCATGATGATGCACGAACATGAAAATGAAGGTGACCGTTTTAGAGAAATAGCTGAGTTGACTAATAATTATACGCCTCCGGCTGATGGATGCACAACCTATAAAGTGACGTATGCTATGCTAAATGAGTTTGAAGAAGATTTACATAAACATATTCATTTAGAGAATAATATTTTGTTTCCAAAAGCGGTTGCGCTGGAAGAAGAATTTGCTTAACTATAATTTTAACTAGAGAAAAAACACTGATAAATTCCAGATTATGGAGTATTATCGGTGTTTTTTATTAGAATGAACTTAAAAAAAATTAAACACATAGAAACATAGGTTTTAGAAGAATTATAAAAAGAGAATTTAAAAAATCTAGATTTTTACACATAGCTATGTTCGTTAATGCAATTGAAACGCCTTTTTTAAGTTTCCAAAATCTATGTCTCTATGTGTTTAAAAAAAAAGCATATTACCAAAAAGATCTGATAATATGCCTTAGCACTAATTCAACCTATTCAAAATTTTAAATCTTTTCTGCTTCTTTATTTATTGTTTCAATTGTTTTTTCATTGTTTACACCTAAACCTTCCTGCTGAAAAACTAGTTCTCCTTTGGGATTAAAAACGCTTATAATATTAGAATGCGAAAAATCTACAGGAGATATTTGTTTGTAATTAATGGCTAAAACTGCTGCAAATTCGCGTGTGTTTTCTTCAGATGAACGAAGAAAAAGCCACGGTTCCTGATTCATTTTATTCGAAATAGCAAAAGCTTTTAATTTTTCCGGCGTATCCGTTTTAGGATCAATACTTACTAAAATAAGTTTTACATTGTTTTTAGTCTTTTTATTAAGTTTGGCTTCAATATCACGCATATCTGCAACTAATCTTGGGCAGGCGGCTTTGCAGCTTGTGTAAATCATAACCATAACCAGTACATTTCCTCTTAGGCTTTTTAGTTCAATATCATTTCCGTTTTGAGTCGTCCATTTTGATGGAAGATTATAAATGGATAAATCACTTATTTCCTTTTTTGTTACTGCATTATCTTTCTTGTTTTCTTTACAGCTTTGTAACGAAAACAGCAGAATAAAAACCGCAATTATTATTTTTTTCATTGAAATTAATTTAAAGATTAACTTTTGGTTTTGTTGAACTGGCGCATCTAAAACCAAGATTTCGGGTTGAGTATTGCGCTTTAAGGCTTCCTCTAAAAGCATAACGCATAAATGCTGCATAATCCATTAAATCGGATGCGTTTACAGAGGCGCTTCCGCAGAATAAATTTTTATCGCTGCTTTTGTCTTTTCTAGATTCTCCCGATAAAAAAATGCTGTTAAAATCGGATGTCCATTCCCAAACCAAACCGTGCATATCGTAAACTCCCCAATAATTTTTAAACGTTTTTCCCACTTCATTTTCATACGTTTTTGACTTTTCATACCAGGATAAAATGTAATTATTGAATTCTTTTTTGGTTCTGGCATCCATTGTTTTTGCATCGGCCATTGCTGCATATTCCCATTCATCCATTTTGGGTAAACGCTTTCCCTGGCATTCACAGTATTTTTTTGCAGCAAACCAGGAAACAGCCGTTATGGGCGAATTTGGTTTTGAACTGCCAAAATCAAAATCATTTTCCCAGTAAGACAAATACGTTTTATCAGCAAAAATTCCCTTAATTTTCGATTTACGATATGTTGGATTTTTTTTGATGAAACTCAAAAACTGGGCATTGGTAACAGGATAAATGTCTAAATAAAAAGAGTTTACAAATACTGGTTTTTTAGATGAGGCTCCGTAAAGAGGAACAAAACGTCCCTCTTTTATCAGAGCCATTCCAATTTCCTGCGCTATTGTTGCGCCTGTAAACATCAGGAAAAAGGTAAGAATGAAAATAAATTTTTTCATGCTTTATTTTTGATTGTTATCGCAGTGCTTTTACCATTTCCGGAGTAACTTCTGTTTTATTGTTGCCCCAGCTGTTGTAGATATACGTAAGAACATTTGCTATTTCATCGTCAGATAAATTTTGAGCCGGCATTACGTTGTTGTATTTTTTTCCGTTCACGCTTACTTCTCCAGTTAAACCGTGTAAAATTGTTTTAATCGCACGTTTGGAGTCGGCATTTAAATAATCTGATTTTGCAAGAGGAGGAAAGGTGTTTGGAATTCCCTGCCCTTCAGATTGGTGACAAGCGAAACAAGTGGTACCAAAAATTTGTTTTCCAATTTTTATTTTCTCTTCGGCAGTTCGTTTAGGTGTTACAGCTTTTGCCGTTGTGCTTTCAGGCATTTTTTGAATCGTTCCGCCTTCTGGCAGATAAATTCCTTCCTGAATCGTTCCAGAATAAATGTTTTTATTCTCTTTTCCTTCCACTTTCAGCATTCCTAAAGCACCTTTATTAAAGGCTCTAAAAATAGAATGGTCAACCAGAATAAAAGTTCCCGGAGTTTCTACCTTAAAATCAACAATTGCTGCACCGCCGGCCGGAATTAAAGTAGTCTGTACATTTTTATTAATTACAGTTCCGCCTTCTACATGAACATGGTCAAATATTTCTCCAATAACATGAAAAGACGATACTAAGTTTGGACCTCCGTTCCCCACAAATAAACGGACTGTTTCTCCAACTTTTGCTGTTAATTCGTTTCCGTTTGTCAGCGAACCCACTTTACCATTAAATACAACATAATCAGGAGTTTCTTTTACGGCTTTATTCATGTCAAATGGCTGTAAACCTTTTGCGCCATATTCGCCCTGCGTATAGAAATCGCCCTGCATAACATAATATTCCTTATCAACAGGCGGAAGTCCGCCTTCTGGTTCAACCAAAATCAAACCATACATACCATTTGCAATGTGCATTCCAACAGGCGCTGTTGCACAATGGTATACATACAGTCCCGGATTGATAACCTTAAAGCTGAAAACTTTTTCATGTCCCGGTGCAACAAGCGAAGAAGTCGCCCCGCCGCCAGGTCCGGTTACAGCGTGTAAATCAATATTATGTGGCAGTTTGTTATCGGGATGGTTTTTTAAATGAAATTCTACTTCATCGCCAACACGCGTTCTGATAAAACTTCCCGGGACAGAGCCTCCAAATGTCCAATACGTATATTTTACGCCATCAGTCATCGTGCCTTCCTGCTCTTTGATTTCCATGTTCAATTTGAGTTTCATGGCAGTTCTGTTTCCAACAGGTTTTGGGACCATAGGCGGAGCAGTAAGTTCAGCATTCATTTCTCCTTCGGTCATTATATCAGTATAATTTACTGATTCTTCTTTTTTACAGCTTCCTAAAAAAATCGTAAAAAGTAAGCATAACAACATGTTCATTTTAATCGAAATGTCATTTTTCTTTTTCATAAGGTTTTGGTTTTATTTAGTTTTAAATCAGGAGTAAAAATAAAAGACTATTTTATCTTTTATTATGATAAAAATCATAAAATACGTACTAATAAAAACTTTATATTAATTTATTGTGTACACTTTTATTACAGTTAACTGTTTTAAATTCAATTCTTTAAGTATGTGTAAATTTTTTGTAAACTAATATTTTGATATTTTTTTAATAAAAACAAATGCCCAACTCTATTTTAGAATAATAATCATTATTTTTGCGACCTGTATAAATAAAATTATTACTTCAAAATATATTTATGGTAAAAGATTTATTCGAAAGAATTCAGGACAATAAAGGACCTTTAGGAAAATGGGCTTCTCAGGCAGAAGGTTATTACGTTTTCCCAAAGTTAGAAGGAGAGTTGGGTCCTAGAATGACGTTTCACGGAAAAAATATTTTAAACTGGAGTTTAAATGATTATTTAGGTTTAGCTAATCATCCAGAAGTTCGTAAAGCAGATACGGATGCTGCGGCTCAATATGGCGCTGCATACCCTATGGGAGCTCGTATGATGTCTGGACACACAACTTATCATGAGCAGTTAGAAAATGAATTGGCTTCTTTCGTTATGAAAGAATCAGCTTATTTATTAAATTTTGGTTATCAGGGAATGGTATCTATTATTGATGCCTTGGTTACAAAAAATGATATCATTGTTTATGATGTAGATTCACATGCTTGTATTATTGATGGTGTTCGTTTGCACATGGGTAAACGTTTTACTTACAAACACAATGATCTTGAAAGTATGGAGAAAAACCTGCAGCGTGCTACTAAAATGGCCGAAGAAACAGGTGGAGGTATTTTATTTATTACCGAAGGTGTTTTTGGAATGCGTGGACAGCAGGGTAAACTGAAAGAAATTGTTGCTATGAAGCAAAAATACAATTTCCGTTTATTAGTTGATGATGCACACGGTTTTGGTACACTTGGTAAAACAGGTGCCGGAGCAGGTGAGGAGCAGGGAGTTCAGGACGATATTGATGTTTACTTCTCGACTTTTGCAAAATCAATGGCAAATATTGGAGCTTTTGTAGCTGCTGATAAAACGGTTATTGATTACTTAAAATACAACTTACGTTCGCAAATGTTTGCAAAAGCATTGCCAATGATCCAAACAATTGGTTCGTTGAAACGTTTAGAGCTATTGCGTAATTCATCTTCTATTAAAGATAAACTTTGGGAAAATGTAAATGCATTACAAAGCGGTCTTAAAGAAAAAGGATTCAATATTGGGGATACTAATACTTGTATTACTCCGGTTTACTTAGAAGGAAGTATTCCTGAAGCAATGGTAATGGTAAACGATTTAAGAGAAAACTACGGTATTTTCCTTTCTATTGTTGTTTATCCGGTTATTCCAAAAGGAATTATCTTATTAAGAATGATCCCGACAGCTTCTCATACTTTATCAGATATTGAAGAAACTTTAACTGCTTTTGAAGCAATTCGTGAGAAACTAGTTAACGGAACTTATAAAGAAATTGCAGAACGTACAACAGTTGACGTTTCGTAATTAATTTAAAAATAGATTTCCTTAAGTGGAAATTATGTAAAAAAATCCATTTGTTATACGAATGGATTTTTTTTATTTCAAGTAACTTTAATTCATAAATCACAAAATAAAAAACGCAGCATTATGAAAAAAGTATTAGCAATAACGACCCTTATTTTAACGGTTCTTATTTCCTGTAAAAAAGAAACGACTACTACAGAGCCCGTACAAATTACGCCAAGCCCTCCAAAAGAGGCTGAAATTGTGGAACCTGCGGGAGATCAATGTTATGAATGGAAAGCAAATGGAAGTGCAATTGAGATTAGTTTTAATGTAAATTCTCATCAGGAAGTAAACGGAAAATTAACTTATAATCTGTTAGGAAAAGATAAAAACGAAGGAACACTGATAGGAAATGTGAAAGGTGACACGATAGTTGCCGATTATACTTTTAATTCTGAAGGAACTTCATCAGTACGAGAAGTTGTTTTTTTACAAAAAGACGGAACTCTTATTGAAGGGTACGGAGATGTTGTACAAGCCAATGACAAAGTAACATTTAAAGATAAAAACAAACTAAAATTTGATCAGAAAAATACGCTGACCAAAATAGATTGCAAAGTGGATTAATGAATTGTTATTAAAGTAAAAAATCCATTCGTTTTGGGGGCGAATGGATTTTTTTTATGTTTATACTGAGACTGAAAACTCTTAAAGATACTTCAAATAAGTCTTTCTCTGACAGTGAATTTTAGGATCAAAATTCTTCCAAAGCAAATGAATTGCAGTGTTTTCGGCTAATTCTGGAGTTCTGATGCAGTTTTGAATTCCTTTTTCGGAGAAAGTTTTAAAATATTCATCAAAAATAATCGCTGTAACGCCTTTGTTTTGGTAATCAGGATGAACTCCGATGAGGTAAAAAACAACATCTTTACTTTTCTTTCTTGCTCTTAATAAATGGATAAAACCAAACGGGAAAAGTTTTCCTTTTGCTTTTTGTAATGCATCTGAAAAACTTGGCATTACAATACTAAAAGCAACTAAATTATCCTCTTTATCCACCACAAACTTTATATATTCAGGATTGATAAAGCTGATGTATTTCTTTTTAAAATATTCTTTTTGAACATCTGAAATTGCCACAAACGAAGCCAGTTTAGCATAAGAATCATTGAATAAATCAAACATCTTGTCTACATGCGGCATTATGTCTTTTGTTTTGGTGAAAGTCAGCGATCTAAGTCCGTAACGCTTTTTGATTAATTCCTGGGCTTTCAGGAAAAATTCAGGTTTTACATTCGAAAACGGGAAAATACTTTCGATATATTCTTTCTCAATCTGAAAACCTAATTGTTCAAAATGAGTAACATAATAAGGATTATTGTACCACGTAATCATAGTTCCCATTTGGTCGTAACCTTCAGTCAAAACTCCAACTTTATCTAAGTTAGAAAAACCCATTGGGCCTTCGGCATGTTCTAAGTTATGTTTTCTGCCTAATTCATACACTTTTTCAAGAAGTGCTTTCGTTACCTCGATATCATCGATAACATCAAACCATCCAAAACGAACCTTTCTTTTATGCTGATTATTTACTTCTGCCCAGTTTATAATAGTCGTAATACGTCCAACAATTTCATTGTCTTTGTAAGCCAGATAAAAATAAGCCTCTGCATTATCAAAAGCAGGATTTTTAGTTTTATCAAAAGACTCTAATTCATCAGCAATAATAGGAGGAACCCAATACGGATTGTCTTTATAAAGTGAAAAGGGAAATTTTATATAATCTGTTAGTTCTTTTTTAGTTTTGGCTTCTTTGATTGTAATCATTAAGGTGGTATTAGCTCCTTGTTTAAAGGTTTGATTATTAATTTATTCGTATTTAGCTTTACGTTTTCTTTCTTTTTCCTGATAATCTATTTTTTCTTCTTTATTATCAGAGTTTTTCTTTGCTTTTTCTTTGTTCTTATTCGCAATTTGTTTTTCCTTGTACCATCCGTCATATCTCCAGGAGAAACCAACTCCTCCATATAAAATAGAAGGCGTATTTTTGAAATTAGTACTTATAGAAGCATCAACCTGCATGTTTGGAGACAAAAGGTACGCCGCTCCGCCACGCACAATAGCATCGCTGTAAAAATCGCTTTTGTATCCTTGATTTTCAACAAAACCAGACCATTTGTCATTAAATCCGTGTGTTAAGGTTAAAATATAACCATAACTCGGATAATCTGTAGTTATATAATCTGCAATAATATTGGTTACAAAAACCCATCTTCCGCCGCCAAATAAGTTTTGAGTTACTAAAGCAACTTTTGGAGAAATATCTCCATTTGGAGAAAAATAATACGGGTTATCAGCACCAACAAAATTTGCTCCGGCAAAAATAGAAACAGCCGGAATTAATTCGCGCCATTGAAAACTGTGATTTGCTTTGTAACTATAAATATTAGCTTCTTTTTTGTAGTTTTTATAAGGATCGTAAATCAGGTATTTAGCTCCTAAAACGGTCTGTCTGAAGTTGTTCTTTTTATAACTTGTATACGGAGTGTCAAAGTTTTCCATTTGATACTGAACATCTAAAATAAATTCAAGCTGCTCAAAAAATGCACCGTATCTAACGGTTAAATCTGTACCAAAACCGGTAGCGTCATAATCTAATAAATCGTGTTTTTCTTTAATACCATAAACACCAATTTCGCCCTGAATAACTGATTTTCCAACCGCATAAGCCGACATTGTTTCTCCCGGACGGTTCGAATTAATCACATCAGTATATTGTGCGAAGAAAAATTGTGGTACTAAAAAAAGAAACGTAAAGAGTAAGTTTTTAATTTTCAACATAAATGTATTTTTTGATTAAAAGCTATAACGCATTTCAAATGTACTATATTTTATTATTTATTTAAGATTGATATTTTAATTTTAAACAACGGATTTACTAATTTTGGAAAAAAATTATATGATCATGCAAGAAGCATCTTTTACAAATTTGTTTAAAACGATAATGTGGATTATTGCGTTTTATTATATTTTTAAATTTTTGGCCCGAATCTTTTTGCCGGTATTGGTTAAAAAAGCGGTAGAAAAAGCAGGAGAAAATTTTCAAAGACAACAACAATACAGTCAGGATAATTCTTGGCAGCAAACTCGTAATAACAATAATGACGAAATAATCATTAATACGGCTAATGCCAAAAAACCGCGCGAGACCAAAAAGATCGGCGATTATGTTGATTACGAAGAAATAGATTAAGTTTGTATCCTTGTAGTATTAGGATTCATCATTTAACCAAACCAGCCAAAATTGAAAATAGTAAATAAATTCTATCCGCACGCCCTTGTAATCCTGGGCTTTATTCTTGTTTCCTTAATTTACTTTTATCCTGTTCTGCAGGGAAAACAAATTTTCCAGTCAGATATTGCTCAATATACCGGAATGGCCAAAGAGCAAAATGATTTTAGAGCAGCAGAACATACAGAGCCTTACTGGACAAACTCTGCTTTTGGCGGAATGCCGACTTATCAGTTAGGAGCAAATTATCCTAATGATTTTGTGGGCAAAATAGATGATGTTTTACGTTTTTTACCGCGTCCGGCTGATTATTTATTTCTATACTTTTTAGGGTTTTATGGTTTGTTATTGGTTTTAAAAACAGATCCTTTAAAAGCTTTTATAGGCGCGATTGCGTTTGGTTTTTCTACTTATTTAATTATCATTCTTGGCGTCGGGCATAATGCAAAAGCGCATGCAATTGCTTACATGCCATTGGTTATTGCCGGATTTATACTCGTTTTTCAAAAAAAATATATTTGGGGAGGTTTACTCACCATGTTTGCAGTTGCATTAGAAGTTAATGCGAACCACTTTCAAATGACCTATTATTTATTGATTTTCTTATTGATACTTTCAGTTTATTTTGCCTTTACTTTTATAAAAGATAAAGAATTCAAACCGCTTTTAATTGCCATTGGAACTTTGGCTGTAGCCGGAATTTTTGCAATTGGCGCTAATGCAGGAAATTTATTAGCGACAAGTGAATATGCTAAGTTTAGTACACGAAGCAACAGCGAATTAACTTTTAATCCTGACGGAAGTAAAAAGGAAAATGAAAACGCTTTAAGCCGTGAATATATTACAGAATACAGTTACGGAATTGCCGAAAGTTTTAATTTGATTGCTCCGAGACTTTTTGGAGGGTCAAATCATGAAAATATAGGTAAAGACAGCAGCATGTATACATTTATGACTGATCATAATGTTGAAGCTTCTAAGGCAGAAGGTTTTGTATCAGCAATGCCAACTTATTGGGGAGATCAGCCAATTGTTGCTGCTCCGGCGTATATTGGAATTGTAGTATTCTTTTTAGCAGTCTTAGCTTTATTTATTGATGACCGAAAAATAAAATATGTTTTTCTTTCAGGAGCATTATTCTCCTTAATACTTTCATGGGGAAAAAATTTCTCGCTGTTAACAGATTTCTTTATTGATTATGTGCCAATGTATGATAAGTTTAGAGCTGTATCATCTATTCAGGTAATCTTAGAATTATGTATGCCAGTTTTAGCAGTAATGGGAATTCAGTCGTTTTTTAAAGCAAAAGATGAACCTAAATTACAGCAAAAAGCTCTTGTGCAAACTGGAGTTTTTGGATTGGGAGTTATTTTAATTCTGGTAATTGCTAAAGGTTTCTTCCATTTTTCGGGAAGCAGTGACAACTATTTCCTTCAAATGTATGGACAAGAATTTGTTGATGTTTTAATAGAAGATAGAAAGTCTTTATATTCTGCAGATTTGCTTCGTTCAGGATTCTTTATCGTAGTAACATTTGGAACTTTATGGTTGTTTATTAAAAACAAATTTTCGCAAACAACAACTTTAGTTATCGTTGCTCTTTTAATGATTTTTGATTTGTTTTTTGTTGATAAAAAATACGTTTCGGCAAAAGATTTTGTGAGCCCGGTTCAAATTGCTGCTCCTTTTCAGGAAACAGCTGCAGATGCTAAAATTTTAGAAGATACAACACATTACAGAGTTTTTGATATTGACGGAAACATGTCAAGTGCGACAGCTTCTTATTTTCACCATTCTATTGGAGGATATCATGCTGCAAAACCAAGAAGAATGCAGCAATTGTTTGATTACCAAATTGGTAACAAATCAAAAAACATGAATCTTGAAGTGCTTAATATGTTGAATGTTAAGTATGTAATTCAGGCAGATAGTACAGGTGCACCTATACCAGCAGTTAATCCTGATGCAAATGGAAATGCTTGGTTTGTAAGTGCTGTTAAGCTTGTAAATAAACCAGATGATGTAATGAAAGCTTTAGATCATATTGATACCAAAGAAGTGGCAGTTTTTAACGTTCATGAACATGAAAGTAAATTCCAAAATGCCAGAATGAAAAAACAATGGGATACAACAGGAACCATAAAAGTAGTTCAATATAAGCCAAATTATATTAAATATCAATCAGATAATGGAAAAGATGGTTTAGCTGTTTTCTCTGAAATCTATTATAAAAATGGTTGGAATGCTTATATAGACGGAAAATTAACAGATCATTTCCCAGTTGACTATGTTTTAAGAGCAATGGAAATTCCTGGCGGAAAACATACAATCGAATTTAAGTTTGAACCGCAGGTTATCAAAACAGGTGGTACAATTAATCTTGTAAGTTCAATTGGAATGTTTGTGCTTTTAATTGGAGGTATTTATTTCGAAAGAAAGAAATTTAGTAAGCAGTCTCAGTAATTAATCTCAGTATTGCTTTGTGAATCTTTGCGATATTTTGCGCGACTTTGTGAAATGTTATTTCGCAAAGATTCACAAAGAAGTCACTGAGTTTCGCAAAGTCGGTAATAAGCTCTAAATTTGCACTTTAAAATAATAAACGATTTTCCTTGGAACAAAAAAAGCTCTTAATTATAACCTATTACTTTCCTCCAGCTGGTGGGCCGGGAGTACAGCGCTGGCTGAAATTTGTAAAATATCTGCCAGACTTTGGGGTTCAGCCTATTGTTTATGTTCCGGAAAATCCAACTTATCCAATTGTTGACGAAGGTTTAGTAAGCGAAATATCAGATAAAGTAATAGTTCTTAAAAATAAAATTTGGGAACCTTATCAATTAGCTTCTGTTTTTTCAAAAAATAAAACCAAGAAAATTAGCTCGGGAATTTTTCCACATAAAAAAAAGCAAACCTTTTTAGACAAAGCTTTTCTTTGGATACGTGGAAATCTATTTATTCCGGATGCGAGAGTTTTTTGGGTAAAACCTTCAGTTTCTTATCTTGAAAAATACATCAAAGAAAACAAGATTGATACAATCGTAACGTCGGGACCACCGCACAGTTTGCATTTAATTGGTTTAGAATTAAAAGAAAAACTAAATGTAAAATGGTTTGCAGATTTCCGCGATCCGTGGACAACAATTGGTTATCATAAAGCTTTGCGTTTATCTAATTATGCAGCTAAAAAACATAAAAGTTTAGAACATAAAGTTCTCAACTCTGCTGATACTATAATTGTAACAAGTAAAACTACAAAAGCTGAATTTCAGGTAATTACGAATAAACCAATTTCAGTAATTACAAACGGTTACGATATTGAGAACGTTGAGAAACAAACTTTAGATACTAAGTTTACGCTTGCTCATATCGGATCATTTTTATCAGACAGAAATCCAAAGTTTTTGTGGGAATGTCTGGTCGAATTACTTCAGGAAATTCCAGACTTTAAAACGCATTTAGAAATTAAATTAATTGGTGCCGTAAGCCAGGAAGTTTTAGATTCTGTTGAAGAATTTCAACTAAACGATTATTTGAACTTATTAGGATATGTTTCGCATAATGAAGCTATTGCCCACCAAAAAAAGTCTCAGGTTTTACTTTTAATCGAAATAAACTCTGAAGACACTAAAAGTATTATTCCGGGTAAATTGTTTGAATATATGGTCTCTAATCGTCCAATTATTGCTATTGGGCCTCAAGGTTCTGATTTTGCCGACATTATAAAAGAAACCAATACAGGCGTATTTTTTGATTATTCAGAAAAAGCGAAGCTAAAAAGTGTAATTTTGGACTTTTATAATCAATTTTTAGAAGGGAAATTACAAGCTAATGGTGTTGGTTTACAGCAATATTCACGAAAAAACCTGACTAAGCAATTAGTACAATTGATAAATTAAAACAACAATTTCAAAAACAAAAGGAGAGCAGAAAATCAAAAATCTAAACTCTACAATCTAAACTCTGCAATCAAAAAATGGGTATTGTCTTAAACCAGTCTTTTAAAAACACTATAATAACATACATTGGCTTTGGAATTGGAGCCATAAATACACTCTATTTATATCCTGTTTTTTTAGGCGCAACTTTTTATGGTTTAACTAATTATGTGACGTCTTGTGCCAATGTGATTATGCCTTTATTTGCAATTGGAATGCAAAACACTCTGGTTAAGTTTTATTCACAATATCAAACCGACGAAGAAAAATCCCGTTTTTTATCCTTTACGGTTTTATTTCCTCTGCTATTAATAATTCCACTTTTACTTATTGGGCTTGTTTTTTATGATGAGATTTTATTTTTTGTTTCAAAAAAGAATGCGATTGTAAAAAGTTATATTTGGTTAATACCATTTATAGGATTGTGTATGGCCTATTTTGAAATTTTTTATGCCTGGCTGCGAGTAAATATGCATTCTGTTTTTGGAAACTTTGTTAAGGAAGTAGGTTTGCGATTATTTTCATTATTTCTATTGATAGGTGTTTACTACAATTGGCTTAGCGTAGAAGGTTTTGTGTACGCAACAGCAATTTTGTATTTTTTAGCATTCCTGATAATCATGTTATATGCATTTAGTATTCAGAAGCCAACTTTTCAGTTTACGATACCAGCAAATACAAAAGATATATTAGTATATACTTTCTATATTATTTTATCTGGAAGTGTTGCCAATTTGCTTTTAGATGGAGATAAAATGATATTAAATCAATACATGCAAATTGAAAATATTGCCTTCTATTCGGTGGCTACGTATATTGCTTTGGTAATTTCAGTTCCAAGTCGTGCGATGCATCAAATCGTATATCCAATTACGGCAAAATTAATGCATGAAAATAAGCATGACGAATTGAATGATCTTTATAAAAAGACTTCAATTAATCTGCAGATTGTGGGTGGTTTTGTTATGCTTTGCATATTTGTAAATATTAATCAATTGTATGAATTGGTTCCAAAAGAATACAGCGGAGGTATCGCAGTCGTATTTATGATTGGTTTGTCAAAATATTTCGATTTGATTTTAGGTAACAACAATGCGATTATTTTTAATACTAAATATTACCGAATGGTATTGTATTTAGGATTAATGCTGGTTGTATTGACAGTAGTTTTAAATATGATTTTCATTCCCATTTTTGGAATTTTCGGATCAGCTTTTGCTACTTTATTGTCTATCACATTATACAGTTTAGCTAAGCTTCTTTTTGTTGTCAAGAAACTTCATTTATATCCTTTTACAAAAGAAACACTTTCTTCAATGCTGCTTACGTTTGTATTGTTTCTAGTTTTCTATTTTTGGGAATTTCCATTTTACCAGCTTATCAGCATTGCCTTAAAATCAATTTTGGTAACAATTCTATATGTTTACCTAAATTATAAATTTAATATCTCTCCGGATATTAATAAGGTTATTGATACTATTTTCAGAAAGATTGGAATAAAGATTTAATAACTTTCATTATTCCTGCAACAACGAATTCCGAACTTAATTATTTAAGGGTACAATTTTTTCATTATCCAAAATAAAAGCTAGTTTTTTATATAACATCTTGAAAATGTGAAGGAAATCTTAAAAAATTCGTTCAAATTATTTTGTTTTTCAATTTATTACGATTAATTTTATGTAGATTTTTATTACATCTCTTTCATTGACATTATGAGAAATATTTACATAAGGCCAGTAAAAGTGGTGTCTTAATGTTTTTTTTAAATTAAATAGCTATCCAAAATTATTAAATTTAAGTATCACATGCAGACAAACCCAACAAACGATTATGAAAAGCAATAAGCTAAGTCAGGAACAAAGTGTACAGGTGTTTTCCAATATGATATCGAACAAAGTTCATAATGGATTTACACTAGAAGAGAGAAATGATGAATTACTTTTTGCGGTTCTTTCTAAAGGAGGAAAAGTAGTTAACCACAGTTTAAATTTCATGATTTTTTGTTTAACCCTCGGATTATGGTCATTTGCTTGGCTATATTTAACATTCGAGGCTTCCAAACAAAAAAAGGTATTAGTTGCCATTGACGAAGATGGCTTTCCTTTTGAAGAAAAATGCTTAGTAGCATAAAATATTTCAGTCTAAAATAGTTTAGCCCTAAATCACATTCATTAAGATTGTAATTTAGGGCTAACTTTTTTATAATAGTTCCGTTTATAATTTATCTTTTAAATAAATTCCTGTAACCGATTCTTTTATTTTAACAACATCTTCCGGCGTTCCTGTGGCTAATAAATGTCCTCCATTTTCTCCACCTTCGGGACCTAAATCAATAATCCAGTCGGCGCATTTTATTAAATCTAAATTGTGCTCAATTACAATTATCGAATGTCCTTTTTCGATTAAAGCATCAAATGAAGCCAATAATTTTTTAATGTCATGAAAATGCAGTCCTGTTGTAGGTTCATCAAAAACAAACAGTGCTTTATCTTTTGTGGCGCCTTTTACTAAAAATGAAGCTAACTTAATACGCTGCGCTTCACCACCGGAAAGAGTAGAAGACGATTGTCCTAACTGAACATATCCTAAACCAACATCTTGCAGAGGCTGTAATTTTTGAGTAATTTTAGACTGCTTATTTTTTTCGAAAAAAGCAATTGCATCATCAATTGTCATGGTTAAAATATCATTGATGTTTTGATTGTCAAAAGCCACTTCGAGAATTTCTTTTTTAAATCGTTTTCCACCGCAGGTTTCACAAGGAAGCGAAACATCGGCCATAAAGACCATCTCGACATTTATAGAGCCTTCTCCTTTACAAGTTTCGCAGCGGCCTCCATCAACATTAAAAGAAAAATGTTTAGCCTGATATCCTCTTATTTTCGATAATTTTTCTTTTGCATACAAATCACGAATATCATCATATGCTTTAATATACGTTACTGGATTTGATCTTGAACTTCTTCCAATAGGATTTTGGTCCACATATTCAATATGTTTGATCTGAGAAAAAGAACCTGAAATATCACTGAATTGTCCCGCTTTTTCAGCAGCATTTTCCAGTTTTTTCTGCATGGCAGGAAATAAAATTTTCTTAATCAGCGTACTTTTTCCACTTCCTGAAACTCCAGTCACAACGGTTAAAACATCCAAAGGAAAAGTAACATTAATGTTTTTAAGGTTATTTTCTCTCGCACCAATAATATCAATATGATTTTTGAATTTTCGCCTTTTCTTTGGAACAGAAATTTCTAAATCACCATTTAAATATTTAGAAGTAAGCGAATCTGATTTTAAAATCTCTGCATAAGTTCCCTGCGCAACCAAATTTCCACCAAAAGTTCCAGCTTCCGGGCCAATATCAATAATCATATCGGCAGCTTTCATAATATCTTCGTCGTGTTCTACGACAATAACAGTATTTCCTAAATCACGAAGAGAAAGCAAAACTTTAATTAATCGTTCCGAATCTTTAGGGTGCAGACCAATACTTGGTTCGTCCAGAATATACATCGAACCAACCAAACTGCTCCCTAATGAAGTAGCAAGATTAATACGCTGTGATTCTCCTCCGGAAAGTGTAGCAGAATTTCGATTTAATGTTAGGTAATCTAAACCAACTTCTGTCAAAAATGATAAACGATTATTGATCTCAACCATCAAACGTTTGGCAATTTGCTGTTCGTAAACATTCAGTTCGATGTTTTTAAAGAAAGTTACCAAATGTCTAATCGGAAGATCAACTAAATCTGAAACTGTTTTTCCGTTGATTTTTACGTATGAAGCTTCTTCGCGTAAACGTTTTCCACGGCAGGCATGACATTTTGTTTTTCCACGGTAACGCGAAAGCATGACACGATTTTGTATTTTATAATTTTTTTCTTCAAGTTCTCTAAAGAAATCATTCAGACCCTGAAAGTATTGGTTTCCTTTCCAAATTAAATCTTTTTGATCTTCTGAAAGTTCAAAATAAGGTTTATGAATCGGGAAATCGAACTTATAAGCATGTTTTACCAATTCATCTTTATACCAGCTCATACTTTCGCCGCGCCAAGGATAAATGGCACTTTGAAAAACAGATAAAGAAGTATTTGGCACAACCAAATCAGTATCAATTCCAATAATATTTCCGTAACCTTCGCAAACCGGACAAGCTCCGTATGGATTATTAAAACTGAACAAATGTACGTTTGGTTCCAAAAATGTAATTCCGTCTAATTCGAAATTGTTAGAATAAGAAAATCTTTTTTCTGAACCTACTTCCTGAAGATAGCAAATTCCTTTTCCTTCAAAAAAAGCAGTTTGTACAGCGTCAGAAAGACGATTGTAAAATTCTTCCTCTTCCTTAACTACAATACGGTCAATGATTAATAAAATGTCTTTATTATCCAGTTTATGCAGTTCTGTTGGTGTAAATTCATCTAAACGAACCATTTCGTTATCGACTAAAATACGGGCAAAACCTTGTTGCAAAAGTACTTTTAGTTTGTCTTCAAGCAAACGGCCTTCTTCTAAATGAATAGGAGCAAGCAAGAGCCAGCGGCTGTCGATTTCGAGTGTTTTTACATCGGAAACAACATCTGTAACGGTATTTTTTTTGACTTCCTGTCCGGAAACGGGAGAATAGGTTCTTCCAATTCTGGCGAATAAAAGTTTAATATAATCGTAGATTTCTGTAGAAGTTCCAACAGTCGAACGAGCATTTGTTGTATTTACTTTCTGCTCAATGGCAATTGCGGGCGCAATTCCTTTTATGTATTCTACTTTCGGTTTGTCTAAACGGCCCAAAAACTGACGTGCGTATGATGATAAACTCTCAACATAACGGCGCTGTCCTTCGGCATATAAAGTATCAAAAGCTAAACTTGATTTCCCTGATCCTGAAAGCCCTGTAATTACTACAAGCTTGTTTCTCGGAATGGCAACATCTACATTTTTTAAATTATGTACTTGTGCGCCTTTTATTATAATATTTTGCTTCGGGTCGAGTGTAGAAAGATCAATTTGCATAAAAAAAGTCAATTTTTACAAAAGTAATCAATTTTGAATAGAGTTTTGTTAAGGATATTGTTCCAAATCTTAACAGAATTACCATGTTTGGTTTTGATTAAAGAAGGTATTTGAACCATTTGGAATATAAGCTTATCTCATTACAATCCGTTTCCCGTGGTTGAAACCACGGGCTATATTTTGAATATGTTTGAGAAATTGTTTGAAAACATAGCCAGCGGTTTTAACCGCTGGGACGCAAAGTATATCATCACGATCTGTTTCACGTGGTTGAAACCACAGGCTATATTTGAATATGTTTGCGGAATTGTTAGGAAACATTGCCAGCGGTTTCAACCGCTGGAACGTAAAGTATATCATTGCAATCCGTTTCCCGTGTTTGAAACCACGGACTATATTTGAATATGTTTAAGAAATTGTTGAAACATAGCCAGCGGTTTCAACCGCTGGAACGCAATATATTATATCAATTGTTTTATGTGGTTAAAATCACGAATTATTTACAAAGATTTTATTTTACTAAAAATTATTGTTTCACTCTAAAATGTGCTATTTTAGAACTGTTTTAGTATTATTTAATATCCTGACCAAATTTGAAAACTAAACTAACTACCTTATTGTTTTTGATGAATTTCTTGCTTTTTGCGCAGGAACTTCCGCCAATTGTTAAATATTCTTCATCTGTTTACGGAGCTGGAAATCAGAGCTGGATGATTTCGCAGGACGATGAAAATTATTTGTATTTTGCTAATAACGATGGACTTTTAGAATATAACGGAACGAATTGGCAATTATATCCGGGACCAAATGAAACTATTATTCGATCTGTAAAAGTGATTGGAAATAAAGTATATACAGGCAGTTATATGAATTTTGGTTATTGGACCAGAAATGAAAATGGTAAACTAAAATACACATCACTCAGCGATAAAATTAAAAGCAAAATTTTAGACGATGAACAGTTTTGGAATATCTTAAGATACGATCAATGGATTCTGTTTCAATCCTTAAACCGAATTTATATTTACGATACTAAAACCAGAAGTTTTAATATAATTGCACCAAAAAATGGGGTTATAAAGTCGTTTTCGGCAAAAAATGCTATTTATTTTCAAACCATCAAAGAAGGACTTTTTGAAATTGAAAGCGGAAGAGCAAAATTAGTTTCAGATAATCCGACTCTAAAGAAATTTACAATTGCGAATGTTTTTACGACAGATGATGGTTTGCTGATTCAAACACAGCTCGACGGAATTTACAAACTGACCGGAAATTCTATAGCCAGAGTTGTTACAGATGTGGATGCCGAATTAAAATCAAGTTTTGTATACAGCAGTCAGCGTCTTCAGGATGGTAGTTTTGCTTTAGGAACGGTTTCAAACGGAGTTTTTATTTTATCAAATAATGGAAAATTAAAATATCATCTTACCCAGAGCAAAGGTTTGAGCAATAATACGGCTTTGTCACTTTTTGAAGATAAAGACCAAAATTTATGGGTTGGATTAGATAACGGAATTAACTGTATCAATATTCAATCGCCGGTACACAGTTTTACAGATGATACGGGCGTTTTAGGAACTGTTTATGCCTCGGCAGTTTTTAACGGAATGCTTTACATTGGAACAAATCAGGGATTGTTTTGTAAGTCAACACAGAGTAATGCTGAATTTAAATTTATAAACGGAACAAAAGGTCAGGTTTGGTCTTTGTTTACGTATGATAATATGCTTTTTTGCGGACATGATTCGGGAACTTTTATAATTACAAACGATTCGGCAAGAAGTATCTTTTCGGGATCTGGAACCTGGAAGTTTGAACCTTCTCCAACAAATAAAAACCAATTAATTCAGGGAAATTATTACGGACTTTCGGTTTTAGAGAAAGTAAATAATCAGTGGATTTTTAAAAACAAAATTCAGGGTTTTGATTATTCATCGCGATATTTTGAAATAACAAAGAATCTGGATGTTTACATAAGTCATGAATACAAAGGGATTTTTAGATTAAAACTTGGGAAATCTCTTTTGCAAACGCATGATTTTTATACTTACAAGTCTCCGCAAAAAGGAATAAATGCGAGTTTAACGACTTTTAATAATTCAATTTATTATGCTTACAAAGGTGGGATTTTTAAATTAAATCCTAAAACAAGACAGTTCGAGAAAGATACCGTTTTAAGTTCGATTTTTGAAAAAGACGAATATACATCGGGTAAATTAATTGTAGACCATTCGAATAAAATCTGGTTGTTTTCTAAAAACTACATTCATTATTTCTCTGCCAGTAAATTGAGTAATCAATTAAAGCAGAATATAATTCCTATTCCGTCTTCTTTAACTAATTCGATGCTGGGTTATGAAAATATTACTCAAATTTCAAAATCAACCTATTTAATCGGTACAACAGACGGTTATTATACCTTAAATATTGACGATTTGAGTTTTAAAAACTATGATGTTTTTATTACCGATATATTGATAAACAAACAAAACGAAACGTTTAAAAATGTTGGCATTCAAAGTGAAGGTAGTTTTGATTCTGATGAAAATAACATTACGCTTAATTACACCGTTCCAGAATACAATAAGTACATCAACTCTGAATACCAATATTTATTAGAAGGTTTTCAGGATGACTGGAGCGAGTGGAGTACAAAGGCGACAGTAAATTTTAAAAACCTTTCGCCGGGAAAATACACTTTTAGAGTTAGGGCAAAATATGCCAATACAATTTTGCAGAATACGGCTGTCTATACATTTGTGGTTTTAAAACCTTGGTATTTGACCAATTTAGCTTGTTTTGTTTATTTTCTTCTGATTTTGGCAATGGCGTACTTTATCAATAAAGCGTATCGAAATTATTATCAAAAGCAGAAAGAAAAGCTTATAGAAGAGAATAATCTTTTACTGGAGATTCAGGAGCTTGAAAACGAA
Source organism: Flavobacterium sp. UBA7680 (assembly GCF_002482975.1). GTDB lineage: Bacteria > Bacteroidota > Bacteroidia > Flavobacteriales > Flavobacteriaceae > Flavobacterium. Next base: position 98,196 of record NZ_DLHA01000058.1, read on the forward strand.
CAGCAGTTAATGAAACTTCGAAACGAGCAGCTTTCGCAGGACGTTGATAATAAAAACCGTGAACTGGCGGTTTCGACAATGAGTTTAAACAGTAAAAATGAATTGCTGGCTTTTATTAAAGAAGATTTGAAGAAAACGTCTCAAAATGATAGTTCTAATATCAAATCTGTAATTAGTACTATTAACAAAAATATTACAGAGGAAGATTCCTGGAAAATTTTTAAAGAAGCTTTTGATAGTGCCGATAAAGATTTCCTAAAAAGGATAAAACTGATGCATCCAGCCTTAACACCAAATGATCTTCGTTTATGTGCTTATCTTCGATTGAATCTTTCTTCAAAAGAAATAGCTCCAATGTTTAATATTTCGGTTCGAAGTGTTGAAATAAAAAGGTATCGTTTGCGTAAGAAAATGGATTTGCAGCACGAAATCGGTTTAGTTGAATATATTTTGGCTGTATAGGAATTCTAAAATCGGCTTAAAAAAACTATACATTACCACAACATTATGCTTTTGTTGGGAAATTGCAGTGCAAATGTTAAAGAAATTAACATTCACAAATTATAGTTATACAGCGGTTTATTTTGTGATATCCTGAATTAAGACTAGATTTTTTTATGATGTATGTTTTTTGTTGAGGTTAATTTTATCGTTTTCATAAAGGGAACAGATAAATTTAACTTTCAATAAAAACTAACTAATTATGAAATCTAAATTATTACTAATTGTACTATCACTGTGTACATCATTTGCGTTTGCGCAATCTATTGATGTAACCGGAACGGTAGTAGATGGCTCAGGTTTATCATTGCCTGGCGTTAATGTAAAAGTTAAAAGTTCGTCTCAAAGCACAACCACTGATTTTGACGGATCTTTTAAATTAACCGGAGTTCCAAAAGGATCTTTAGTTATTTTCAGTTATATAGGTTACAAAACGCAAGAAGTTGCAGTTTCTGGAACTAAAATAACTGTAAAATTAATTGAGGATGCAAGATCACTTGACGAAGTAGTTGTCATTGGTTATGGTACTCAAAAGAAGAGAGAGGTTACAGGATCAGTTTCTGTAATAGACAGTAAAACGATTGATCTTATTCGACCAACGAGAATCGAACAAGCTCTGCAAGGTACCGTTACAGGTGTGAATGTAACAACTCAATCTGGAGCACCAGGAGCACCATTGGATATTCGTATTCGTGGTATTGCTACAAACGGGCAAAATGCGCCAACTGCTATTATTGATGGATATGTTGGAGATTTTGGTCTGTTAAATCCTAATGATATTGAATCCATAACAGTTTTAAAAGATGCTCAAGCGGCAATTTATGGAACAATTGGGGCAAATGGAATTATTTTAATTACAACTAAAACAGGTAAAAAGAATACTCAAACAAAAGTATCTTTTAATAGCTCTGTTGGATTTCAGGAAACATCAAGAAAACTTCCAACTTTAAATGCTACGGAATATGCACTTTTATTAAACGAAAGTTATGCTAACGGAGGTAAACCGCTTCCTTATCCAAATGTAAGCGGATTAGGAAAAGGTACTGACTGGCAGGATGAAGTTTTTCAAATGGCTCCAATTGTCAATAATGATTTGAGTATTTCAGGAGGTTCAGATAAAATCACGTATTCTATTAGTGGATCGCATTTAGATCAGGAAGGAATCGTGGGAGGCGACAAATCTGGTTTCTTAAAAAATACGGCAAGACTTGCTTTAGGAGCAGATCTTAGTAGTAAAATTAAACTTAGGACTAATGTTATATATACTTATTTTACCAGAAAAACATTAAATGAAAACGGTCTTGGCTCTGTATTGTTTAATGCACTAAATGTTCCTGCAACATTGACTCCTAAAGATGCAAACGGCAATTTTACTCTTGTGCCAAATACAACAGGATTGGGTAATGAAATTATTAATCCCCTTGCACAAATTGCAAATACGTACAACGATTATAATTATAAAAAATTAAACGGGAATTTTGGATTTGATTATAAAATCTTTAAAGGATTTACATTGACGAGTTCAATTGGTTTTAATACTTCAAACAGCGAATCAAAAACATTTGCTCCGCAAATAAGTTATGGAGGAAAAGTTTTTGACGTACAAAGAAGCTCTGTAACTCAAGGTGCTGTAAATGATAACAATTATTCATTTGACCTTTTTGGAACTTATAATACAAAAATTGCAGATGCACATAATATTACCGGAACTGTAGGTACAACTATTTTTAAAGAATGGGGTAACGGACTTTCTGCCACTGGTTTTGATGTGCCTAATAATTCTTGGGAATTTGCCGATATTTCTTTAACAAAAGGAGTTTCTGCAACTTTAACAAACAGCTCTTATGTTTATGATCAGCGCAGATTATCTTATTTTGCAAGGCTGCAGTATGATTATAAAGAGAAATACTTATTATCTGGAATGATTAGACGTGATGCTTCTACCAAATTTGGACCAGGGAATAAAGTGGGTTATTTTCCATCTGTTACAGGAGGATGGATTGTTTCTAAAGAAGATTTCTTTGGAACTCCTAAATTCATTAATTTCTTGAAATTAAGAGGAAGCTACGGAACATTAGGAAATGATCAAATTGGAAATTATAGATATTTAGGTACTTTGAGCGGAGAAGCAACTTATGTTTTTGATGGCGCTCTTGTAAACGGTGTAGCCACCGGAGCTGTTCCAAATCCAGATGTAAAATGGGAAGAAGCTAGAAAGCTTGACATTGGTTTGGATATGAGAATATTAAACGACAAGGTTTCTATTGTAGCAGATTATTTTAGTGATACAAGAAAAGATTTATTAATTGGAGATATTCCTGTTTCAGGTATTAATGGTACAGGTGCTCCGGGCTCTGGTGCTCCAACTATAAACGCAGGATCAGTAAAAAATTCAGGTTTCGAATTTGCTATCGATTATAAAGAAAATTTCTCAGATTCTTTTTCAATGAATGTAGCTTATAACGTTACGTTTATTAAAAATAAAGTTCTGGAAGTAAATAACGGAACTGGCTTTTTAGAAGCTGGAGGATTTGGTGTTGGACAACCTGCACCTGCACGAATGGAAATAGGAAAACCAATGGGATATTTCTATGGATATAAAACCGATGGTATTTTTCAAAATCAAGCAGAAGTTGATGCCCACCCATCACAATTAGCTTTAGGAGCGAATGCAGCGCCAGGAGATCTTCGCTTTGTTGATGTAAATGGAGACGGTGTAATTGATACAAAAGATAAAACCAATATTGGTGATCCAATTCCTGCTGCAACAATGGGATTCAATCTTCAATTAAACTATAAAAACGTTGATTTTGCAGTTTACACTTTTGCATCTGTAGGAAATGATATGGTTCGTAACTACGAAAGAACACTTTCTGATGCAAATCGTATAGATTATGTTTTAGACAGATGGACCGGTGAAGGATCTACAAATTCAACACCAAGAGTTACAACCGGTGCAACATCAAACAATGTTTTTTCTAATTATTTTGTAGAAGACGCTTCATACCTTAGAATTCAGAATGTTCAGTTAGGATATTCTCTTAATCCAAGTGTTGCTCAAAAAGTAGGAATCACAAAATTAAGACTTTATGCAGGAGTAAATAATTTATACACATTTACTAAATACCAAGGTTACGATCCGGGAGCTTCAAATGGTGCGCCAATTGGAGGTGGAATTGATTATGGATTTTATCCTACTCCAAGAACCTATTTAATGGGTTTAAACATTAATTTTTAATTTCAATTAAAATGAAAAAATATTTATTTACAACCGTTATATCTCTTACTCTGTTTTCGACCTTGTGTATTTCTTGTTCGGATGAGTTTGTAGACCCTAAACCAGAATATTCTATCGATTCTGAAAACTATTTTAATTCAAAATCAGATTACGATCAGGCTTTGGTTGCTGCTTACGATTTGCTTCAGGCTTCTTATGTAAATGTTTTATTAGGAGAAATTGCTTCAGATAATACATTAGCAGGAGGAGAAAGCCCAACAGATGTTATCGGGTTTCAGCAAATAGATGATATGATTCATACTCCGGTAAATAGCAACTTAAGAGATATCTGGAACTGGATGTTTGCAGGAGTTCAAAGAGCTAATTATATTCTTGAATTTCAAGATAAAACAGATTTTCCGGAGAAAACCCAAGTTATTGCCGAAGCGCGTTTTCTTAGAGCATATTACCAGTTTGAATTAGTAAAATGGTTTGGCGGTATACCAATGAAAGGCGATGCGAGATTTAAACTTGGAGATGAAAAAAAGATACCGCGTTCATCAGTTCAGGAAGTGTATGCTTCGATTGAAGCTGATTTAATTTTCGCATCGGCTAATTTAGCGCCAAATGCTTCTCAAAAAGGGCGTGCCACTAAAACTGCTGCTCAGGCTTTATTAGGAAAAGCTTATTTATATCAAAATAAATTTACGCAGGCAGCAACGGTACTTGAATCTGTAATTACTTCAGGAAAATATTCTTTAGTAACAGATTATAATTCAATATTTGAAATGGACGGAGAAAACGGAGCAGAATCTGTTTTTGAAGTACAATATACAGATATTGAAGGTGCAGGATTTGGATGTTTACAATGTAGTGAAGGTAACGTAGCTGTAGGTTTTAGCGGTGTTAGAAATTTTTCAGGACCACTTTTCTCTTCAGGATTTAGTTTTAATGTACCAACTCAGGAAGGTGCAGATGCTTTTGAAGTAGGAGACAGACGTAAAGATGTAGCTATTTTAGACATCGCTGCTTTTGCTGCTGCAAATTCTAATTATGATGGAGGAAAAGGAGTTAGCTACGGAAAAGGAAATGAAGATACAGGTTTCTTCAACAGAAAATATATTCCAAGAAAAAGAAGCTCAAATGCACAAGGAGATTTGAATTTAACAAATCCAAATAATTACAGATCAATTCGTTATGCAGACGTTCTTTTAATGGCTGCAGAAGCTTACAACAGAGGTGGAATTGATGACGGAAAAGCAAGAACATATTTAAATCTTGTTAGAGCGCGTGCATTTGGAGATAATAACCATAACGTAACGGCTTCTGGAGCTGCTCTTACAGATTTTATCTGGGCAGAAAGAAGAGTAGAACTTTTTGGAGAAGGACATCGTTTCTTTGATTTAGTAAGAACTGGTAAAGCTGTTGGAACAATCCCTGGATTTTCAGCAAACAAAAACGAATTATTTCCGCTTCCTATAGAAGAAATTCAATTCGCAAACGGTAACTGGTCGCAAAATCCTGGATATTAAAAAAATACTATTATGAAAAAATTACATTATATATTAAGTCTTGTCGTTTTAGCGCTATTTTTTAGCTGTTCAAGCGATGACAGCAATGTTGATTTAGAAGGTGTTAGTGCACCTGCAAACATATCTGCTTTGACCACTGTAACTCAGGATAACTCCGGTAAAGTAACTTTTTTACCAAAAGGAGAAGGAGTAACACAATACAAAATAAATTACGGAGACGGATCGCCAGAATCTGATTATTTTCCTTCTGGAGGAACCGTAACGCACGTATATAAAGAAGGAACTTACCAAAGCAAAATTATTGCAATGGGAATTACAGGAAAAAAAACCGAAGTAACACAAGAAGTTTTAGTTTCGTTTAGAGCTCCTGAAAATTTAGTAGTGGTAATAACAAACGATTTATCAGTTTCTAAAAAAGTAACCGTAAAAGCAACAGCAGATTTTGCATTGTTTTACGATGTTTATTTTGGAGAAGCAGGAAAACCAGATCCAATTTCGGCTAATAACGGAGAATCAGTTTCATATACGTACCAAGCGGCTGGAGTTTACACAATTCGTGTGGTTTCAAAAAGTGCTGCAATTAAAACAACTGAAAAATCTCAGGAATTTGAAGCAAAATTAGTTCTTAATCCAACAACTTCGGCACCAACGCCTCCAAACAGAGCAGCCGGAAATGTAATTTCTATTTACGGTTCTAAATACACTAATGTTGCCGGAACAAACTATTTCCCGGATTGGGGACAAGCAGGACAAGGAAGCAGCTGGACAGAATTTGATTTAAACGGAGACAAAATGTTGAACTACATCAAATTAAGCTACCAGGGAATTGCTTTAGCAGATAATGTTACAGTTGATGTTTCTGGTATGGATTATATTCACATGGATGTTTGGACAGCAGATTTACAAAAAATCGAAACTTCATTAATTAGTAAAACAAATGGTGAAAAACCAGTTGTAAAAGATCTTACAGCAAATCAATGGACAAGTATTGATATTCCAATCTCGGCATTTACAAGTCAGGGATTAACGGTAGCCGATATTTTCCAATTGAAATTTGTGGGAACTCCTTGGGCTGGAGGAACTGTATTTATCGATAATATTTATTTCTACAAAGACGTCGAAACATTAAGTACAGCAGCACCAACACCAACAAAGCCAGCTTCAGATGTTATTTCATTATTTAGTGATGCGTATTCAAATATTGCCATTCAAACATGGCGTACAGACTGGTCAGCAGCAACATTAGAAGAAACAGCTGTTGCAGGAAATGCAGTTAAAAAATACTCAGATTTAAATTTTGTGGGTATCGAACCAGTTACAACAATTGATGCAACCGGAATGACACATTTCCATGTAGATGTTTGGTCTTCAGATTTTACAGAATTCAGAATCAAATTAGTTGATTTTGGGGCCAATGGAGTTTACAATGGAGGAGGAGATGATAAAGAACACGAACTGAAGTTTACCGCTCCGGCACAAGGACAATGGGTAAGTCTGGATATTCCTTTAAGTGATTTTACAGGATTAACAACCAGAGCTCATATTGCACAGCTTATTTATTCTGGAACACCAACCGGAAGTCATACCATATATATTGATAACGTTTATTTTCATAAATAAAAAATGAACCTTATTAATCGATTAAAATGAATTTACATTTTATAAAAAATAACAAAATGAAAAAATATAATAAATACTTCGTATTACTTTTTGCTCTGCTGTTAGCAATAAGTTGTCAAAAAGATGATTTTGCTTTTGGCGATTTGGCGGCGCCCTCTAATATTCAGGTAACAGCTGAAATTATAGGAAAAACTACTGATGCTCCAAACGGAGACGGATCAGGAACGGTAAAATTGACTGCAAAAGCAGATAATGCTGTTTCATTTAAATATGTTTTTAGCGATGGAACATCTGAAACTTCGCCAAGCGGTATTTTTACAAAACGTTTCACAAAAACAGGAGTAAATATCTATACTATAACAGTAATTGCAAACGGAAGAGGCGGTGTAGCATCAAACACAACACTTGATGTTACGGTGTTAAGTAACTTTAGTGATGATGAAGCTGTAGCGTTCTTAACAGGTGGCTCATCTAAAAAATGGTATTGGTCAGCTTCAGAAGCAGGACATTTAGGAGTTGGTCAAAACGATGGCGATGCAACTAAAAACTATTATGCAAACTACTATATGGCAGGACCGTTTGAAAAAGCAGCATCGCCGGCAAGCAGCTGTTTATACGAAAACGAATTGACTTTCTCAAAAGATGGAGATCAATTGAAATTTGAATTAAACAACGGTGGAGCAACATTCTTTAACGCAGCTTTTGCAAGCGTAGGAGGAGGAAGCGGACCAGACGATGCTTGTTTAACTTATAATACAAGCGGCGTTAAAACTGTTTCATTAAGTCCATCAGAATCTGTAGTTACCAAAAATCCAAACCATGCAACACAAACAAGAGGAACAATGCTGAACTTCTCTGATGGTGGATTTATGGGGTACTATATTGGTCAAAGTTCTTATGAAATCTTGTCAATCACAGCAAACAGAATGGTAGTAAGAGCAGTAATGGGAGGAAACCCTGCATTAGCATGGTATCATATTTTTACTACTACAAAACCAACTCAAAATCCAACGACAGATTATACAAATCTGGTTTGGTCAGATGAGTTCAATACAGATGGAGCGCCAGATGCGACAAAATGGAATTATGATTTAGGAAGAGGAGATAACGGCTGGGGAAATAATGAAAAACAAAATTATACCAACGCAGCAACAAACGTAAAAGTACAAGGAGGTAATTTGGTTATTACAGCTAAAAAAGAAGCTTCTGGCGGTGCAGATTATTCATCAGCCAGATTAAAATCAGATGCTAAATTTGCTTTTACATACGGAAAAGTTGAGGTTAAAGCTAAACTTCCAAGCGGAGCAGGAACATGGCCTGCAATCTGGATGCTTGGGCAGAACTATGCTTCTAAACCTTGGCCGGCCTGTGGAGAAATAGACATTATGGAACATGTGGGTAACAATCAAAATGTAATTTTGAGTACGCTTCATTATCCTGGACATTCAGGTGGAAATGGTAATACAGCATCAAAAACATACACCAACGTTTCAACAGAATTTCATGTTTATAAATTAGTATGGAGCCCTACATCGGTAAAAACTTATGTAGACGATGATTTACTTCATTCAGTTCCAAACGATGGTTCATTACCTTTTAACAGCGACTTTTTCTTGATTTTAAATGTAGCAATGGGAGGTAATCTAGGCGGTAATATTGATGGTGCTTTCACTCAGTCTTCTATGGAGATTGATTACGTGAGAATTTATCAATAGAATATGAGTTAATTAATTAGTAATTCTAGAAGGTCAGCTTCGGCTGGCCTTCTTAATTTTAAAATTATACTATGAATAAAATAATTTTACTATTGTTAATCTGCAGTTTTTCATATGCGCAGGAAACAAAGAGGAAATTGGTCTGGGAAGAAAATTTCAATGCTAAAAAATTAAATGAAAAAGTCTGGAATTTCGAACTTGGAGACGGCTGCCCAAATTTGTGCGGTTACGGAAACAATGAAAGACAAATCTATACTAAAACAAACCATGAATTTAAAGATGGAAATTTAGTAATTGAAGCCAGAAAAGAAGGAAATAAATATACTTCGACAAAAATTACAACCAAAGGAAAAAAACAGTTTAAATACGGCCGAATCGAAGCCAGAGCAAAACTTCCTATCGGACACGGTTTATGGCCGGCTTTCTGGATGTTAGGAGCTAATATTGATGAGGTTAAATGGCCCAAAACAGGAGAAATTGATATTTTAGAATACATCGGAAGAGATCCGCATATGGTTTATACGACCCTTCATACGCAGGACAGTCATGGAAATACTATCAATACAAAAAGAACCGAATTTCCAAATATTGAAGAAGGTTATCATGTGTATGCAATTGAATGGGATAAAGATAAAATAGCCTTTTTTGTTGATTCAACTTTAGTTTATACCTTCAATCCCGAAGTTAAAAATGAAGACACATGGCCCTTTGATAAACCATTTTATATTATCGTAAATTTAGCCATTGGAGGTAATTTTGGAGGTCCTGAAGTAGATGATTCTGTTCTTCCTCAAAAATATTACGTCGATTATGTACGTGTTTATCAATAAAAAAAAATAGAATTCAATTTTACCCAAAAAGCAGGTGTAAATAGCTTAAATATTTAATTGTAAGTTATTTACATTTGTTTTTTAAATCGTTTTGAACCGCATTTTTTTAACTTTTTTTATCAAAAACAGCCTCTGCAGCAAAAAACTTAACGTTTTAATGTTAATTATTATTGTTTTTGTTTGCTTTTTAAAATAAATATTTGTTAAATTTGGTCACAATAATTAACATAACTCAAAAAAGATCACGCCTATAAAATAAAATTACTTTTTAGAAAAATTACTCCAAATTATTAAAACTAAAAAAGTAGTATTATGGCTGATCTGCAAATTCCAGACGCTCTATTAGTAAAAAATTATGTTGAAGGCAGTGAAGCTGCTCTTGCAACATTAATAAAAAGGCACGAATCTAAGATATATGGATTTATATATTCTAAGATTGCTGATAGAGATATTTCAAATGATATTTTTCAAGATACTTTTATTAAAGTAATCAAAACCTTAAAAAGTAATTCCTATAACGAAGAAGGTAAATTTCTTCCTTGGGTAATGCGTATTTCACATAACTTAATTGTGGACCACTTTCGCAAAACCAAAAAAATGCCAATGTACAGAGAAACCGAAGAGTTTTCAATCTTCTCTATTATGTCTGACGATTCATTAAATGTTGAAAGCAGAATGATTGTAGATCAGGTTGAGGTTGACTTAAAAAGGTTAATCGAAGAACTTCCTGAAGATCAGAAAGAAGTATTGGTAATGAGAATGTATCAGGATATGAGTTTCAAAGAAATATCAGAATTAACAGATGTAAGCATCAATACAGCATTAGGAAGAATGCGTTATGCGCTTATGAATTTGAGAAAAATAATTGACAAACATCAAATTATTTTAACCAACTAATACTATTTTGAATATTAGCTCGTTATACTATTATAAAACATTTACACAGTATGGCGAAAATTTACTCAAAAAAAGCGTTAGCTTCTAAAGATTTGAAACCTAAAAAAGAAGTAATTTCTTTTTTACTAAGTTATTCACAAGCCCTAACGGTTGTGAAAATTGAAGATAAAAATTTTGAGATTATAGCTAATTAAACAGCCCGCTGCTTTAGTCGGATGTTTATTTCGAAAGAAAAACCAAATGGTCGTTTTGGTTAAAAGCTCACTATTTGTATGGAAATACAGGTAGTGAGTTTTTTTATGGCTTTAAATGCATGAATTTTACTTAGTTAAGATAGATTTTAGTGTGCTTTTTTCAATACTAATTTTTCTAATTGTCTGTTTAGTTTCTTCACTTTACCTAAAATTAACCTGAAATTTGATTTTGGTTTAAATTATATTTTTGTTAAAATTTAATATTTTTAGCTAAAATATTTCTTTATTCAATAATTAATTTTATTTTAGTTAAAAAATAACTATTATTTCATAAAAACATAAGAATTTTTCGTATTAAAACATTTCAACCACCTAATTATGTCCAACCAATAACCAAAAACCTATGAAGAAAAACTACTCTACCTTATTTCGTTTTGTTTGTTATACCCCTTAGTTATTTACTAAGAAGTTTGATTTTTTGAGAAATTAAATTTAGAGACTTATGGCAATTTTGATCTCTAAATCTTATTTTTTCAAATGACCGCAGGTTGAAGTTCTCCACTATCATTTTTGCGGCAAAATTCATTCAAAAAACCTAAATCTATTTTTAACAACCAAAACCCAACCGAAATATGAAAACGAACCTAAAGATGTTATCAATGCTGTTATTGATAAATGTCGCAGCATTTGCTCAAAATGATCAAATAAAAGAAGCGCAGTCTTTATACGATAAAGGAAAAAGCGAGGAAGCATTGGCAATTTTAAACAAAACAGAATACCTTATCCTTAATGCATCAGATGAAGCTAAATCTGATTATTATTTTTTAAAAGGAAATGTATATAAGGATTTAGCTGGAAAAAATATAGATGCAGCTAATAATTTTACGTTTGCCTCACAGGCCTATCAAGATGTGTTTTTGTACGAAAACGAATCAGGAAAGTTTAAATTTACAGTTAAAGCAAATGCAGCTTTAAAAGCTATGAAATCTACTCTTGTTAATGGTGCAATGACCGATTTTAATGCTGGAAAATTCAAAGAAAGTGCAGAGAAAAGTTATAAAGTTTATTTGTTTGATAAAAAAGACACATTGAACTTATATAACGCTGCAGCATCTTCTATAAATGCTAAGGATTACGAGTCGGCAGTAAAATATTATGAAATCTTAAAGAAGATAAATTTTTCCGGAAAGAGAATGATGTATTATGCTACAAACAAAAAAACAAAAGAAGAAGATTTTTTTGTTTCTACAAAAGCCAGAGAATCAGCTATAGAACAAGGGTTTTATGAAAGACCAAGAAACGAGTTAGTTCCTTCAAAAAAAATAGAGGTTAATAGTAATTTAGCTTACGCTTATTTGGAGAAAAAAGATTATCCTAAAGCCGAAGCAGCTTATAATTATGTCTTGGAACTTAACCCTAATTACCTGGATGCCTATATAAATATGGCGTATTTGAAACTGCAAGTCAAAAAAGATTTAGCAGATGAAATAGCTTCTTTAGGAACTTCACCATCCGAAATGCAAAAATATGACAAACTAAACGCTAAAAAAGATGATATTGCCCGCAGTGCAATTCCGTATCTAAAACAAGCACTTATTATTGAACCAAAAAATCCAGAAGCTACAAAAACACTTTTGGGAGTATATCGATCACTTGATATGACAAATGAATACAATTCCTTAAAAAGCAGTATGTAAAATAAAAAAGAAGCTGCTAAACTTTCTTTTTAGCAGCTTCTTCTATTATAGACTTTTTACCAATAGTCCTCGTAATAATATCTTTTTCTAAACTCCAGCCTCTTGCAGGCGAATACTCACGTCCATACCAAATAATCTGTAAATGCAGATCATTCCATGTATCTCTCGGAAATAATCTTTTAGCATCCTTTTCAGTCTGAACAACATTTTTCCCATTCGATAAATTCCATCTGTACATCAGTCTGTGAATATGTGTGTCAACGGGAAAAGCCGGAACTCCAAAAGCCTGAGACATAACAACACTTGCGGTTTTATGCCCAACAGCAGGCAAAGATTCAAGCGCTTCAAAACTCTGCGGAACTTCACCGTTATATTTTTCAATCAAAATTTCAGATAAACCATGAATTCCCTTTGATTTCATTGGTGATAAACCACACGGACGAATAATTTCCTTAATTTCTTCCACAGACATCTTCACCATATCATACGGATTATCTGCTTTTGCAAACAAAAGCGGTGTAATCTGATTCACGCGAACATCGGTACATTGTGCCGAAAGTAAAACAGCAATTAATAAAGTATATGGGTCTTTGTGATCAAGCGGGACAGGTATAGTAGGGTAGAGTTCTTTTAACGTATTTATAACAAATTGTACGCGAGCTTCTTTATTCATTTCCGTAATTTTAAAGTGTAAAAATAGCGATTTATAACTTATAAGTTATCTTTGTTTTAAATCTAAAATCAACAATCTGAAATCTAAATAAAAAGATATGACAACATTAAAAGCCGGAGATAAAGCACCAAACTTTTCAGGAACAGATCAAGACGGAAAAACACATAAACTGGCAGATTATGCTGGAAAGAAATTAGTAGTATTCTTTTATCCAAAAGCAAGTACGCCAGGCTGTACAGCTGAAGCCTGTGATTTAAGAGATAATTTCCATCGTTTCCAAGCTAATAATTACGAACTTCTTGGCGTAAGTGCTGATAGTCAAAAGGCACAAACCAAATTCAAAGAAAAATACGAATTACCATTTCCATTATTAGCCGATGAAGACAAATCTGTAATTAATGCATTTGGTGTTTGGGGACCCAAAAAGTTCATGGGAAGAGAATACGACGGAATCCACAGAACCACTTTCGTAATCAACGAAAAAGGAGTCATCGAAGAAGTAATCGAAAATGTAAAAACAAAAGAACACGCAGCGCAGATTTTGAAATAAGTTTTTTGTTTCAAGTTGCAATCTTGATGTATAATTTTAACGCAAAGCACGCTAAGGTTTTACGCAAAGTACGCTAAGGTTTTTTATATGTAAGTTTTTATAAAAAAAAACAAGGTTCGCAAAGCTTGGTCAGCACAAAGCTTTGCGAACTTTGAGCATTGTAAATGCAATCTATAATAAAAAAAACTTAGCGTGCTTTGCGTTAAAATTATACGCAAAACACCTGAAACCTGAAACAAAAAAAGTCCCAAATAGGGGACTTTTTATCAAGCTTTTTGCTCTAGTTCTTTCTGCGGATGATATCCAAAAAGATGATGTTCTTTTATAATTTCGGCAACACCAGATGGAAGCATTGGTTCCCAACCGGTTTTTCCTTGTCCAATCATTTTTAGTACTTCGCGAGAGAAAACATTTAGTATGTCTGGATTGTAATCTTTAATGTCAACCACTTTACCATTGAATTTAAAGAATTTGTATAATTCTTTCATTCTAGGATGAACTTTCAAGTTGTCAGAAGTAATAACTTCACCATTTTCACCTAACATTGGATATAAGAATACTTTCATGTCACGGTAGAATAATTTTCCGAAAGCCTCTAGGATTCCACCACTTAAATGACGATAGTATTTCTCATCAAAAATATCAACAAGGTTGTTTACACCCATTGCTAATCCCATACGGGCTTTGGTATAATTAGAAAAATACTCAACCACTTTATAATATTCCTGAAAATTTGAAATCATAACCGTTTGACCAAGCGAACAAAGCAACTCAGCTCTGTCCATAAAATCACGCTCATCAATTTCACCATCCGAACGTAAATTCGAAAGTGTAATTTCAAAAACAACTAGCGTATTGTCTTTTTCAACTTTGTTTTCTTCGAGAAACATTTTTAATGATTTCTCATACATGTCAAGATTTACATTTGTAACCGGACGGAAACTTCCTCTAAAAGCAAGAAGATTCTTTTTGTATAAAACAGCTGCTGGTAAAACATTCTTTCCATCTGGATTAAACATTACGGCATCCGTCATTCCGTTTTTAACCAGCTGTAAACTCATCAAACGATTGTCAACATCAGCAAAACGAGGTCCCGAAAAATTGATAGTATCGATCTCTAATTGATCCTTATCTAAGTGATCGTATAAATATCGCAGTAAACGTTTTGGGTCATTATATTTATAGAAAGCACCGTAAATTAAATTTACACCTAAAATTCCGAGTGTTTCTTGTTGTAATCTGGCGTCAGTTTCTTTAAAACGAATGTGAAGAATAATTTCGTTATATGCCTCGTCTGGTTCAATTTGGTATCGAATTCCAACCCAGCCGTGTCCTTTAAACTGTTTGGCAAAATCTATTGTTGCTACCGTATTAGCGTAGCTGAAGAAAAGTTTATTTGGGTGTTTTTCTCTGCTCAAACGTTCTTCGATCAATTCACCTTCAAAGGTAAGCATTTTTTTTAGCCTGTTTTCGGTAACATATCTTCCGTCACCTTCAATCCCGTAAACAGCATCACTAAAATCTTTGTCATAGGCCGACATCGCTTTTGCAATAGTTCCTGAAGAACCTCCGGATCTGAAAAAATGTCTAACTGTCTCTTGTCCAGCGCCAATTTCAGCAAATGTTCCGTAAATATTCTCGTTTAAATTAATGCGTAAAGCTTTGTCTTTTATAGAAGGAATCTGTTCGATGACCTTGTCACCTTTGAGTTTTATTTCTGTACCCATTTTATTTTAAATAGATTTGTTACAAAGTTAGTAAATTAGGGTTCTAATGAAAGAGAAATAATCCTATTTTTGTAAAAAAATTAAGTTCAATTGAAGGTCTATTTTTTAGGTACTGGTACTTCTCAAGGTATTCCGATCATCGGAATCGATCATCCCGTTTGTAAAAGCACTGATGCTAAGGACAAAAGGCTCCGTGTATCCATCTGGATTACATGGGACGAGCATTCATTTGTAATCGATTGCGGTCCCGATTTCAGACAGCAAATGCTTTCTTGCGGATGTCGTAAACTCGACGCTATTTTATTTACACATGAACATGCAGATCATACTGCTGGTTTAGATGATATTCGCCCGTATAATTTCAGGCAAGGCGAAATTCCTATTTACGGACATAAACGCGTTCTTGATAATTTAAGACGACGTTTTGATTATGTTTTTGAAACCGTAAATAAATATCCGGGTGCTCCAAGCGTAAAAACGATTGAAGTCAAAAACAACGAACCTTTTGCAACTGGAGATAAAATTGCGATTCCTATAAATGTAATGCACGGTGATTTGCAAGTCTTTGGATATAGAATCGATGATTTTGCTTATCTAACCGATGTAAAAACAATTGAATCAGCTGAAGTTGAAAAACTTAAAGGTTTAAAAGTTTTGGTTGTAAATGCTTTGCGCGTTGAACCGCATGATACTCATTTTAACTTGCAGGAAGCCCTTGATTTTATCAATTTGGTAAAACCTGAAAAAGCTTATTTAACACACATTAGCCATGTTTTAGGTTTTCACGAAGAAGTGCAGAAACAACTTCCTGAAAATGTTTATCTGGCCTACGATAATTTAGAAATTACAATTTAATTATACCACAAAATGAAAAAATCCTTAATGCTTTACCTTTTTATCCTTGCGATATTAATGAATGTTTTTACTTATATGTTTTACAGCCGAGAAGTAAGTTTTGGCGAAGAAAGATATGAGAAAACAACTAAAAAGCTAAGAGACAGCATTAATTTAGTATCAGCAAAATTAGCCGATGCAGATTATTTTTCTTTAGAACACAATGAAAATGCACAAAACTACTTTGATAACAGTGCTTCTGGAGGAAAAGTAATTTTATTTGAAAAGCTAATTCCGGTTGTAACTGAGAAACTTTTAGATTTTAATGCCAATCCAAAAGGAAATCCATATACAGGACAAGATCAAATTGGCCCAAATAAATTTATCATCAATAAAGTAAAAATATTGAATCACCGTTGGATCATTGCAGATTACAGTAATGGAGAATTATGGGGAGAAGTCTTGTTAAAATACTTTGTTGATAATGATGATAATATTACCTTTGAAGTAAATCAAACTTGGTTATATCAAAAATAGGATTTTTTAATCCTATTTTTTTTTGACTAATAATTAAAAATGAGGATTATGAAAAAGATGTTTTTGTTTACGATTATCGCAGCTGCGACATTTTCTTGTGCTAAAAAAGTTTCACAGGAAAACACAACTGTTAAAGAACCACAGGAAAAGAAATTAGTGGGAGGGGACTCTGATGCACACGTATGTAAAGGTTCTGCAGGATACACTTGGTCAACGCTTAAAAAAGAATGTATCCGAATTTTTGAAGGAACTAAACTATCGCATACAGAAGAAACGGGTAAAACGTATACAACCGCTGCTTACGTAATTTTTGATGGAAACAAAGCCGAACTTTTTCTGGATACTCAAAAAGAATCCATTATTTTAGAAAGAAAATCCGAAGGTGATTCGTGGGTTAATGGCGATTTACAATTAATTCCATGGAAAGGATATGTCTTGAAAAAAGCAGGGAAGATTATTTATACAGGAGAATAAAGTTTACAGTTTTCAGTCTCAGTTTACAGCTTATAACTTTGTCAAAGTTTCAAACTTTGACAAAGTTTTCAGATTGTAATTAACAGTTCAAGACTGAAAACTGAGACTGAACACTGTAAACTTATAAAGCCAGCCAATTCTTAAAATCAAAGAAATTCTGAGGAGCCACACCATGACCAACAGGATATTCTTTATAAGTAACCGGAATATTTAGTTTTTCTAAAATTGCAGGAGTTTTTCTCGCCCATTCAATTGGAATAACCTGATCTACAGTTCCGTGTGAAGCGAATATTTTTAAGTTTTTGAAGTCATTTTTCTCAAAACCTTCTTTGATGATTTCTTCATTAAAATAACCACTCATTGCCACAACTCTCTGGATTTTTTCAGGATACGAAAGCGCAGCAGAATAACTCAAAATAGAACCCTGACTAAATCCAATTAAAGTTACGTTATTGGCATCAATAGGGTAATTGGCAACCAATTCATCAATAAAAGAAGCAATTACATCTCTTGACGTTTTAGCTTGTTCATTATCTGAAAATTTATTCTGATCTGCATCAAAATTGATCGCATACCAGGCATAAGCACCATATTGCAAATCATAAGGCGCTCTGGCCGAAATGATGTAATAATTATCAGGAAGTTCAGAAGCAAAAGAAAATAAATCGGCTTCGTTGCTTCCGTAGCCGTGCAATAAAAGCAATAACGGATTTTTATCTAAAATTACTTTTGGTTCTTGTATTTTATATTCTAAAGATAGATTCATTTTTTTAATTGTGAATTGTAAGTTGTGAATTATAAATTTTAAACTTTGTGAAAGATTCAAACTTTGACAAAGCGATTAGATAATAAAAAATCTGTTTTTATCCGCGTTTTTGCTTGCAAATCTGCGTCATCCGTGTTCAAAATTTATATGCTGATTTCAACGGATTTCTTTTTTGGAATTTCAAAATTTCGAATTTTCTTTTATCCTATAGATTTTAGCAATTTCTGATATAAGCCGCCAACTAAAGGCATTGGCCTTGTTTGACCTTGTATTGCGCTAAAAATTCCATAAGTCCATAATACTGACATACAAATCCACATCGGAAAAGTAATTAAATAACTGTCAAAAGGGCTAATGATTAAGGCTAAGGAAATAAAAGTAATCGATAGTCCTGCGGACTGACGAATATGAAAAGACGCAAAACTGTTTTTGTTTTCAGAATTCATAGACATTGCAATCAAAACGCCAATAATTAAGATATAACTCGTAATGGCAATTGATTTTCCTTCTTCGATTGTATTGTTCATTGTATTATTTTGTAACAAGTTGATTTTGATTTAAAATTCCGTACACAGAACCTTTAAGTTCAGTTCCTAAAAAAGCAGAATTTTTAGATTTTGAAAGAATATTTTCTTTCGTAAAAGTTGATTTTCCTTCCGGAGTAAAGAAAGTAAAGTTAGCTTTTGCACCTTCTTCTATTGTATTGTTTTCAAGACCAAAAACAGTTCTTCCAGAAGTTAGTTTTGCAATCACAGTTTCTAAAGGTAAAACCGTTAATAACGCTCCAAAAGCACTTTCAAGTCCGATAGTTCCATTTTTCGCAGTATCAAATTCCATTTTTTTGAATTCAATATCAATCGGATTATGGTCTGAGGTAATCGTATCGATAGTTCCGTCGGCAATTCCGTTTAGTAAAGCCTGTCTGTCAACTTCTGTGCGTAATGGCGGAGTCACTTTAAAACGCGTGTCAAAATCGTCTAGTTTTTCATCGGTTAAAACCAAATGATGTACAGAAACACTCGTGGTTACGCTTAAACCTTTTGCTTTAGCTTCTCTAATTAACTGAACCGATTTTGCTGTAGAAATTGTCGGAATATGAAGTTTTCCGCCTGTATATTCCAATAAAAATAAGTTTCTTGATATTTGAAGTTCTTCGGCTAGATTTGGAATTCCTTTCAAACCTAATCTTGTAGAAACGATTCCTTCATTAGCAACTCCGTTTCCTTTTAGGTTTGGATCTTGCGAATAAGTGATAACCAAACCATCAAAATCCTGTACATATTGCAAGGCAATTTTTAGCAAATTAGCATTTTCAATACTTCTGTTATAATCTCCAAAAGCAATGGCTCCGGCTTTTTTCATGTCGTAAAGTTCTGCCATATCTTTTCCTTCGCTGGCTTTTGTTAAAGCACCAATTGGAAAAATTTCCGTTGCAAAACCATTTGCTTTGTTTTTTACAAAATTTACCTGCGATTGATTGTCAATAATAGGGAAGGAGTTTGGCTGTAACGCAATTGCTGTAAAACCGCTTTTTGCAGCAACATTTAATCCGTTTGCAATAGTTTCTCTGTCTTCGTAACCTGGTTCTCCAAGAGAAACACTGCTGTCAAACCAACCTTGAGAAACATGAAGATCGTCGAATCTTACTATTTCTGCATCATCATTTGGAAGAGAAACTCCTATTTTTTCAATTAAACCATCTGCAATTAAAAGATCAACGGTCTGGTTATGAAACGGACTTTTTGAGTCGATAATTTTGGCGCTTTTGATGATTATTTTCATATGTAGAGAAATTTATTTTTTTAGTTAAAGATTCTTGCATGTCATTTCGACGAAGGAGAAATCGCATCCAATTTTCTGCTCAGTGCGTTCTCAGCATGTGCGATTTCTCCCTGCGGTCGAAATGACATACGAAACGAACAGTTAGAAATCTATTTCACGAATTTTATAATCGCCATTTCTAATGCTAAAAATAACAGTGCAAAGATAACAAACCATTTCCAAATTTGGCTGTCAGTTCGCTCAGTTTGTAAGGTGTTAAAAATGGTCGAAATCGTATCGGCGGTTTTAAAATCAGAAACCACGTTTGTGTTTACCTGACTCAAATCGCTTTCGGTTCTTTTATAGTTGAAACTCAAATTTTCAACCCATTCTTTTTTGTCAAAAATGCTGTAATTTCCGGCTGTTTCCGGGAAATCATTAAACGTTAATTTGACTTTATTATTCAAAATCTGCTGAATCGGAATAAACGAATCTTCTGTTCCTTTTACTTCCAGAATAGCATCTTTTGTCAATAAAACATCCACAAAATAAGGTTGATTATTGCCAATAGTTAAAGCATTTACGCCTGTTTTTTGATTGTTCTGTGCCATTTTATAAAACAACGGAACAATTAAAGGCGATTGCTGAAAGTTGGAATTTGCTGCATTTATTGGTGCCGAGAATATTGTAATTCCAGCAGTTGGATTTTGAATTGCCGTTACAAATGTACTTTGATCTTCATAAGATAAAACCGCCGGATAAGGACTTGAAATATCAAATGAACTGCTTGTTTTTGGATATTGGAAATTCGTGATTTTATTCTCAAAAACTCCTGAAAATAAAGGATGATCAAAATTGATTTTGGTAATGAGTTTGCTTTCTGTTTTGAGATTGTTGAACTGAACTTTTCCAAAATTTCCTAAAAATGAATTCAGGTTTGAAATAGAACTTTTTTCAGAAGGAATCACAACTAAGTTGCCGCCTTTAGAAACAAACGCTTTTAAAGTCGTTTGTAAAGCCTGAGGAATTTCTACTAATTCGTTTAAGATTATTGTATTTTGTTTTTCTAAACTATTATAATCTAAAGAACTGATAGAGTAATTGTTATAATTGAATTCGGCAGAAGTGTAAATTCTCGATAAGAAATTACTTTTTTCAGGTTCGCCAATACTAATTACGTTTGTTTTTTTGTTTTTAGAAATGCTGAAAAACAATTTGTTATCATAAGTTAAACCATTGTCTTCAATAGAAACATATCCGTGAAAAGCTTCTTTTGGAATCGTGAAGTTGATTTTCTTTTTCTTTGCATCAAAATTGATAATTGTTTTAGCAATCAGTTTGTTTTGATTGTATAAAGCAGTCGAAATTGGTTTGAAATCTTCTCCGTAACCTGATAAATTTACACTTATTTCATAGAAATTTTCTAAAGTCTGATTGATGTAAACGCTGTCAATTGAAACGTTATTTTTTTGTTCCGCTTCCGGAATTATGAAATAGGGTTTTTCTTCAGAATCAATGTTTTTAATATCATTTTCAGTCAAACCAACAGCATCAGAAATAATGACAATGTCTTTTTTATGTGCCGATTTATGCGCTTTTACTTTTGCCATAATCGACGAAAGTTCAAATGGCGTTGCGCTATATTTTAGATTTTGTAAAGCAGTTTTAGATGATTTTATATCGGTATTCCAATAATTTTCTGTGTTTGTCAGCAATGAAAATTGAGCTGTTTCGGGCGTATTTTCCAGTAATTCCTGAACGGCACGTTTTAGCAATTCTCCTTTTTTGCCTTTTGCCTGCATACTAAACGAGTTGTCTAAAATAATATACATTTCGTTTGAGGCATTTTTACTGTCTTTAGCTTCAAAAAAAGGTTGTGCAAAGGCAATAATGGCGCACGTAAGCAATAAAAGGCGAGTGGCAAGCAATAATCGTTTTTTGATTTTAGAACTTTTACGAGTCTGAATTGCAAGTTCTTTTAGGAAACGAACATTGGTGAAATAAGAAGTTTTAAATCTTCGTAATTGAAATAAGTGAACCAAAATTGGAACAATCAATAAAAAAAGAAAGTATAGAATTTCGGGATGTTTAAAGTGCATTCTGGCTTCGATTTACTTCGCTACTTTTATTTTTCGCGAAGATGCTGGTCAAAAATACAAATTTTTTGGTTGAACCATATAAGTTCATGTAAGAGATTATAAGTAAAAAATATTTAAGTGTTCTAAAATGAACTTATATCACTTATATGGTGAAAATCCTTTTTTAAAAATGTAACTTTTCTGGTTTTATTTGTAATGATCTGAAAGATATTATTGCGTATTTTAGCGTATTCAAAAAAAACAAACTATGAAAAAAATATCTCTAATATTATTTTCAGCTTTTGCATTAACCACTGTAAAAGCTCAAAATAAATTTAACCTTTTGGTTGGAACTTATACGAATACATGCCAGAGTAACGGAATTTATGTTTATGAATTTGATGCAAATTCGGGAGATTTTAAACTTAAAAACTCTTCAGAAAATGTAGTGAGTCCGAGTTATTTATCAGTTTCGGCAGATAATAAATTTATTTATGCAGTAAACGAAAACGGAACACAAAGTACGGTAAGTGCATTTGGATATGATTCTGCATCAGGAAAAATTAATTTTTTGAATAAAAATGATGCTTTAGGAGCAGATCCTTGTCATTTGATAAATGATGATAAAAATGTAATTGTTGCCAATTATTCTGGCGGAAATATAGTAGTTTATAAAAAGAATACTGACGGAAGTATTTCTGAAGTGCAGCAATTGATTCAGCACGAAGGAAAAGGCCCAAACGCGGCACGTCAGGAAAAAGCGCATGTGCATATGGTTGTTTTTTCTCCAGATAAAAAGTTTGTGCTTTCTAATGATTTAGGTTTGGATAAAGTGTTTATTTACAAATACAATCCTGCGTCTAAAAATGAAATTCTGACTTTAAAAGGAAGTGTTGATGTTAAACCGGGAAGCGGCCCAAGGCATTTGACTTTTAGCAAAGACGGAAAATTTGTTTATTTAGTTCAGGAATTAGATGGTACGCTGACAACTTTCAGTTATGATAAAGCCGGAAGTTTAAAGGTAATTGCCGAAACCAGTATTTTACCAAAAGGTTTTAAAGGAGGGACGGGCGCAGCAGCCATAAAAATCTCACCCGATGGAAACTTTTTATATGTTTCAGACCGTGTAGATGCTAATGCGATTTCGGTATATAAAATCCTTAAAAACGGAAGTATAGAATTAGTTGAGCAGCAAAGTACTTTAGGAAAAGGCCCAAGAGATTTTTCTATTGACCCAACCGGAAATTATCTTTTAGTTGGTCATCAATATACAAATGATATTGTTATTTTTAAAAGAGATATCGCAACAGGAAAAATTACAGACACAGGAAAAAGAATTCAATTGTGTTCGCCTGTAGGGCTGGTTTTTACGAAAATTTAATCTAAGTTGCTAAGGTTCTAAGGAACTAAGATGCTAAGAAAAAAGGCTCAAATATTCTTTGAATATTTGAGCCTTTTAAATTTTTAAAAAACTTAGAATCTTAGTAACTTAGCACCTTAGTATCTTACTTATTCCCATCTTTTCTCTTCTTATCTCTCGTTTTCAACATATTTCGATTGACAGAACCGTGGGTTTTCTTTTTTGTTTTTGAAGGGCCTCCTAAATTGACTTTTTTATTCTTTTTAGATTTTTCATGAAAAGCTCCGTCTCCTTCGAGTTTTACTTTTTTCATT
Organism: Flavobacterium sp. UBA7680; assembly: GCF_002482975.1. Taxonomy (GTDB): domain Bacteria; phylum Bacteroidota; class Bacteroidia; order Flavobacteriales; family Flavobacteriaceae; genus Flavobacterium. Next base: position 121,473 of record NZ_DLHA01000058.1, read on the forward strand.
AAAAACTTAATAGGCTGTTTGTCTTTTTCAGGTTCGATTAATTTTGTTGAAACTTCAACTTCTTCAGGGAAATCAGTGATATCAAGTTCCTGGTTCATTAAAACTTCGACTTCAATTTTAAATTCTTCTTCTCTTGGAGTAACAAAACTAATGGCTGTTCCTGTAGCATCTGCACGCCCTGTACGACCAATTCTGTGCATGTATAATTCTGGTTCTTCCGGAAGTTCGAAGTTAATTACGTGTGAGATATTAGAAATATCCAAACCTCTCGCCATAATATCGGTTGTAATTAAGCCGCGAAGATTTCCTTCCTGAAATTCTGCCATTGTGCTCAAACGATAATTTTGAGATTTATTCGAGTGAATTACACCAAATTGTCCTTCAAAATCTTCTTCAATGCGTGTGTGAAGCATATCCGAAATCTTTTTATTGTTTACGAAAACCAAAACACGATCCATGCTTTCGTCATTCTGCAATAAATGTTTTAACAGATTTACTTTTGTATTGAAATTGGGAACGTTGTATGTAATTTGAGTAATTTTTTCAAGCGGTGTTCCCGATGCTGCAAGCGTAACTTCTTCTGGGAAATCAAAATAATCATTTAATATATCATCAACTTCATCTGTCATTGTTGCAGAGAATAATATATTTTGACGTTTGGTTTTCATCATCGCCAATAGTGAAGTCAGCTGTGGTCTGAAACCAAGATTCAGCATTTCGTCAAATTCGTCGATTACTAATTTTTGCGTTTCATCAAAACGAACAACAGCGTCAAGCGCTAAATCCATTGTACGACCCGGAGTTCCAACTAAAATATCGACACCTTCGTAAACAGCTTTTTTTTGTGTATTGATGTTTACTCCTCCATAAATCCCCAATGTTTTAACCGACATATATGCGGTTAATTTCTCGACTTCTTCGACAACCTGAACCACTAATTCACGGGTTGGAACAAGTACAACAATTTTTGGTGTATTGGTATTGGTGAATTTATAAAGTTTTAAAAGAGGTAGTAAATAAGCAAATGTTTTACCGGTTCCGGTTTGCGCAATTCCCATCATATCACGTCCAGACATGATTACAGAGAAAGATTTTTCCTGAATAGGAGTAGGCGTAACAAAACCTAATTCGTCAACAGCTTTTTGTAATGATTTTGGGAGATTGAATTTTTCGAAAGTACTCATTTGCATTAAATTTTGTGCAAATGTACGTTAAAATGATGGTTTTTTGTTGATTTTGTTTTTTTGATAATGAATTGTCACCCTGAGCGAAGTCGAAGGGACGTGCCAATTGGGGCGTGGGCTGCGACTTCGCTCAGCCTGACACTCAAAAACTTTAAATTCTAAAACCCTTCAAAAACACCCAAACCAAACAAAGCAAAATCGTACTTTACAGGATCTGCAGCGTCCATTTTACGAAGTTGTGTATCTAATTCTAATAAAGCTTTTGCGTCATTTTGCTTTCGCGAAAGAATTCCTAGTTTGCGGGCAACATTTCCTGAGTGAACATCAAGCGGACATGATAATGCAGAAGGAGAAATAGTTTTCCAGATTCCTAAATCGACACCTTTTGTGTCTTGGCGAACCATCCAGCGTAAATACATGTTTATACGTTTTGCTGCCGAATTGTTTAAAGGGTCTGAAATATGTTTTTGAGTTCGTGGTAAATGATCGATTTCGAAAAAGATCTTTTTGAATTCGCTTATACTTTTCTGAAGACTGTCTTTTTCCTGATTTTTAGCAAAAACTGCTTCAAGTCCGTTGTGGTTTTTGTAAATGTGTTGTAAACCTTTAATGAATCCGTCGAAATCTTTTCCGTTGAAAGTTCGGTGAACGAAGTTTTCTAAATCGGCTAAATTATCTTCGGAGTGCGACATGACAAAATCGTAAGGCGTATTGCCCATTAATTCCATCATTTTATGAGAATTCTTGATAATCATTTTACGATTTCCCCAAGCGATTGATGCGCTTAAGAACCCTGCAATTTCGATATCTTCTTTTTGAGAAAATAAATGCGGAATCTGTACAGGATCACTTTCGATAAAATCCTGATTGTTATATTGAATGACTTTCTCGTCGAGAAATTCTTTGAGTTCTTTTTGATTCATTTGAAATGAAATGTTCTTGTTTATTCGAGTGTCCTAGCCCTGATGGGAGCGGCATCCTTTTGTGCCGGGGTTCGGCGCAAAAGATATAGCGGACAGCAGGAAATAGCTCCTGTAAATATTAATTACTAATTTGACCGTCGACCATAATTAATTTTCTGTCGGCCATATTGGCTAATTCTTCGTTGTGGGTTACAATTACAAAAGTCTGTCCGAATTCGTCGCGAAGCTTGAAAAACAATTGATGTAAATTTTCGGCAGAATGTGTATCGAGATTTCCAGACGGTTCATCGGCAAAAATCACGTCGGGTTTGTTAATTAAGGCTCTTGCAACGGCAACACGCTGTTGTTCGCCGCCCGAAAGTTCGCTTGGTTTGTGATGAATTCTGTGTGATAAACCTAAATATTCTAAGATTTTTTTAGCTTCTTTTTCGGTTTGCGCTTTCGATTTATTCGCCATAAAAGCGGGAATACAAACGTTTTCTAAAGCTGTGAATTCTGGTAATAATTGGTGAAACTGGAAAATAAATCCTAGATTTAAATTTCTAAATTCAGATAGTATTTTGTCTTGCTTGCTTTTCTTTTTAAAATACCTGTTGTAGTAAATGAACATTAAAAGTATTGGTAAACATAAGATGCTAATTGTTGCTGATCGTAATGTTTCATCTAAGATTTTTGTTCTGAAAAACAATAAAAAAACTATTAGTAGTATAGTATAAATTGAGCCAGACCAGGTTACAATTTTAAATGTTTTTTCTTCTTTTGAATTATCATTTTCAATATCCTGTAGTTTCAAAATATTTTCACCATTAATGGTTAATGATGATTCTGAGTTTCTTTCGGGTGTATCTAAAGTTCCCAGAATTTGAAGTAAAGTCGTTTTTCCGGCACCGGAAGCTCCAACAATCGAAACAATTTCGCCTTTCTTAATATGTAAATCAACTCCTTTTAAAACCTCAAGTTTGTCGTAGAATTTATGTATGTTTTTTGCGTGTATCATTTAGTGAAACTGTTTTTACAAAGAAACGAAGAATCTATCGATATAAAAATGTGTTGTAACAGAATTTTATGAAGTAATTTTACGTTTACTTTTAATAATTCAATATTTGAAAAATGAGATTAAAAATAGTTCTGTTTGTATTTATAATTGGGCTTGCTGCTGTTTTTGTTAGTGCTGAACAATATTCTGATGATTTATTTTTAACTTATAAAGTTGATGTTAAAAAGCAGCATTTAAGATTGTTTTGGAAAGATAATAAAGGAAAACGATTTGAAAGTATCGAGAATCTTAAACTTTGGACTGCTTCAAAAAATCTTAAATTAGATTTTGCCATGAATGCCGGAATGTACAAGGCAGATCATTCTCCGCAAGGACTTTATATTGAAAAGCAAAAAGTGTTATCTCCTTTGGATACCCTAAAAGCAGACGGAAATTTTTATTTAAAACCAAATGGCGTATTTTTTATTACGACTAAAAAAACTGCGGTAATTTGTACGACGGAAAATTTCAGGAATAATAAAGAAATTGAATTTGCTACACAATCTGGGCCAATGTTAGTTATTGATGGTCAGATTCATCAAGCTTTTAAAGAAGGGTCGAAAAATCTAAATATTAGAAACGGAGTAGGCATTTTGCCTAATGGAAACGTAGTTTTTGTGTTGTCTAAGAAAGAGGTTAATTTCTACGATTTTGCGAATTATTTTAAAACTTTAGGCTGTAAAAATGCGCTTTATCTTGACGGATTTGTGTCCCGTGCGTATCTCCCTTCACAAAACTGGATTCAAACAGATGGAAATTTTGGTGCGTTATTTGCAGTAACAAGAAATAATTAAAAGGTGGAAATTTTGAAATTAAATTTAATATTCAAATAAAATGAATTTGATGAATTATTTTTAATTTCGGAACAAAAACTCAAATCAAACTTAAAATGCAAGACCTAAAAGTTGTAGATGACAATAGAATGTCAAAATTAATTATTGGATTAATTTTGGACGGAATTGGTATGATTTCTTTTTCGATTCCGCTTCTTGGCGAATTTTCAGATGTAATTTGGGCGCCAATCGCGGCTATAATTATGACCAGAATGTATAAAGGCAGAGTTGGAAAAGTAGCCAGTGTTTTAACTTTTATTGAAGAAGTAATTCCGTTTACGGATATCATTCCTTCTTTTACATTGACCTGGATTTATACTTATTTCTTTTCTAGTGAGAGAGTGAGAGAATAAAACTAGTTTTTGAATAAAAATCCTAATCCCATGTTTTTGAGCATTTTCTTTTCGAAGTTCCAAAAGAATTTAAATTGCCCAAAGATGGTTCCTATTGCGACTAATAGAACCTGATAAATAGGGAAAATTATAAGCAGCCGAATTAAGGTAAACCAGCCTCCAAAATCTTCTTTGGTGATTCCCAGCCAAACACAAAATGGTTTAGACAGCCAGGCAGAAGCCGATCCTGTGATGGCAAAAACAGTAAGTATTATAATGGCTTGTAGATTTGAGGAGATTCCCCAGCGTTCTTTTAGTTTATTCATTGCTATTTGTAATGATTACAAATATAGTAATTATCTTGAAGGAACATACCCCCAAAGTTTTTGTTTGTAAGTATTTTGAAAATAAATCATGTAATTGTAAATTAGGTAGTTTACTTCGTATCCGTAATGAATGTCAGGACGGTAATTAATCGACATTTCATATAAGTCAGGGCTATAACGCTGCGGCTGTAAAACGCGGCTGTTCCATTCGGTTACGTACAAGTTGTTTTTGTTTTCAAGATATGCTAATGAATGGTAATTTCTAGGATAGGCTCTAGATGCCAGCCAGCTGCTAAAACCGTTATCGATAATGATTACTTCATATTCGAGAGAATCGTTTGCAATTCTAACGGTATCACTTATTTTTTTGTTTGAAGCAGTAGTGTCTGCACTTGCAATATTTTTTGAAGTCGTAGAGCAAGCAATTATTGTTAGTGCTATAATTAATATGGTGATACACTTTTTCATAACCCTAAAGTTACGAAATTTTTTTGAAGTTGCTAAGGTTCTGAGATGCTAAGATTCTAAGACTCAAAGCTACTGAGTTTTTTTATTTTAAAAACAAAAAAAAGCCGTTTATATAATAAACAGCTTTTAATATTTTATTACTTAGAATCTTAGTAACTTAGTATCTCAGAATCTTTACTTACTTCCAAACAATTTCCCAATAAACCCGGCGATACCGCCTTTGCTTTTGGTAACTACAAGTACATCGGCAACGTCTAGTTTTCCGTCGTTGTTTTGGTCAAGGCCAAATTGAGTTCCGTATTTTGAAATGGTATCCATGATTCCAGATGCTTGTCCGCTGTTTCCTGAAATCGAATTTATAATATCCGAAATCTGAAAACTGCTGTCGTTTGGGTCTTTTGCTTTATTTACTAATGAACCTAAAATCTGCGGAATTAAGTTTGAAGCTACGCCAGAAGAATCAGCACTGCTTAAACCAAATTTTTCGCCTAAATTTCCAGATAATTGCTGTGTAATTTGCTGTACTACAGGATTTGAACTATCGATAGGAGAGCTTCCATTAAATAAACCTGCTAGTTGTTCACCTCCGCCTTCTGAAGCTATTTTTTTTAAACCATCAAAAATTGAATTACTGGTTTCGCTTATTACGGCTTCGTTATGCTCATTTGGGACAGCGGCATTGTTTACAACAGCATCGCCTCCGTATTGCTGTACTAATTGGGTTAATTGTTCAAACATAATATTTAAGGGTTTAAATTATACACCAAAATTAATAAAAAAAAGAAAGGGATTTACTACAAATTAGTAGTAAATCCCTTTAAAGATAATCTATTTTTTAATTACTAGCTTAACAAAGTAATAATTTGTGATGCTAATTCAGTACCAATTCTGTCTTGTGCTTCTCCAGTTGCAGCTCCAATGTGTGGAGTTAATGAAATTTTTGGGTGCATTAAAATTGTCATTTCTGGTTTTGGTTCGCTTTCAAAAACGTCTAAACCTGCAAAAGCAACTTTTCCTGAATCTAAAGCTTTTACTAAAGCAACTTCATCAATAACACCTCCACGAGCACAGTTTACGATTCCAACTCCGTCTTTCAAAAGTTCAAATTCTTTTTCTCCAATGATGTAACCATCTTGAGCAGGAACGTGTAATGTGATGAAATCAGATTCTTTAAATAAAGATTCTAATGATTGAGAAACAATTGTAGTTGTGATAGACTGTCCGTCGAAAAATTCAACTTTTACATCTACCTGAGGAATAAAGCTATCAGCAGCGATAACTTTCATTCCTAAACCAAGAGCCATTTTTGCTGTAGCTTGTCCGATACGACCAATACCAACAATACCAAGCGTTTTTCCTCTTAGCTCAACTCCGTTTGCGTATGCTTTTTTCAAACCGTCAAAGTTTGAATCTCCTTCAAGAGGCATGTTTCTGTTTGAGTCATGTAAGAAACGAACACCAGAAAATAAGTGTCCAAATACCAATTCAGCAACAGATTCTGAAGATGAAGC
>NZ_DLHA01000058.1:128136-311174 GCF_002482975.1 Flavobacterium sp. UBA7680
TCCATACCAACACCACCACGACCGATGATTTTGATACCTGGACAAGCGTCGATAATATCTTTACGAACTTTAGTTGCGCTGCGCACTAAAATTACGCTTACATTATTTTCATTGATAAAGTTAGCTACTTGTTCTTGAGCTACTTTTGTAGTTATAACTTCAAATCCGCCTTTTTCTAAGGCTAGAATTCCACTTTTAGAAATTCCGTCATTTGCTAATACTTTCATTGTGTGATATTTTGTTTATTTGGTTCATAGTTTAATTGTTTAATCGATGAACCAAGTATATTGGGTTTTTCTTTTTGGTACTGTAAACTGAGACTGAGAACTAAACTTTAGACTCTAAAGCTTTCATTACATCAACTAAAACCTGAACACTTTCGATAGGCATAGCGTTGTAAATTGAAGCTCTGTAACCGCCCACAGAACGGTGTCCTGGTAATCCAGAAATATTTGCAGCTTTCCATAAAGCATCAAAAGTTTCTGTATGATCTGGGTTGTTTAGTAAGAAAGTCACGTTCATTTTAGAACGATCTTCTACTGCAGCAGCACCTTTAAATAATGGGTTTCTGTCGATTTCAGCATAAAGTAAATCTGCTTTTGCGTTGTTTAATTTTTCAACAGCAGCAACTCCGCCTTTTTCTTTAATCCATTGTAAAGTTAGTAATGAAACATATACAGAAAAAACAGGAGGAGTATTGTACATACTTTCTGCTTTGATATGTTTAGCATAATCTAACATGCTAGGAATTGTTCTTCCGTTTTTACCTAAAATTTCTTCTTTAACTACAACAAGAGTAGTTCCTGCAGGTCCCATATTTTTTTGAGCTCCAGCATAAATTAAATCAAATTTAGAAAAGTCTAATTGACGAGAAAAAATATCAGAACTCATGTCGCATACAACTGGAATGTTAGTCGATGGGAATTCCTGCATTTGAGTTCCAAAGATGGTATTGTTACTTGTACAGTGAAAATAATCAGCATCGGCTGGTATTTCGTAACCTTTTGGAATATGTGTATAATTATCATCTTTTGAAGAAGCTACAACGATAGTTTCTCCAAAAAGTTTTGCTTCTTTTATAGCCGCAGTTGCCCACGTTCCTGAATCTAAATAAGCTGCTTTTCCGTTTTCTTTTAATAAGTTATAAGGAGCCATCAAGAATGCAGTACTTGCACCACCTTGTAAAAACAAAGCCTGATATCCTTTTCCTTCAAGACCTAATAATTCTAAAGCCAGCGAACGAGCTTCATCCATAACAGCAACAAAATCTTTGCTTCGGTGCGAAATTTCAAGAATAGATAATCCTGAATCATTAAAATTTAAAATTGCTTTTGATGCCTTCTCAAAAACTTCCTGAGGTAAAATACTTGGTCCTGCGCTGTAGTTGTGTTTTTTCATGGTTGTTGTTAATAGTCGAAATTTTAAAAACGCAAATTTCGGCAATAGGAGCTGAAAAAGCGATAAATAATTCGAAATAATTAAACATTTTTTTACTTTGTTGTTAACAAAAACGTTATAGTATCAACGTTATCTGCATAATCCCACAATTGCGGATTTTGGGTTTGACCAAATGCAACACTATTTTTTGTTAAATCGCTGCTTACAATGCATTGAATTTGCTCTGCATCGGTTTCCAGACGCGATTTTAAATCTTCCAGATTTTCATAATATTCATAGAAAACACTCGAAATAGGCGAGGCGTAGCTCGAATCTTCTTTTAAAGTCAAAAATCCGTTATCTAATAATTTGAAATTACTCATTAAGAAAACAGCTTTGTTGTAATCGTAATTATTTGCGTATTTCTCGTAATGAATAACGTCCTGATATTTAAAAATAGCCTGAAAAAAAGCATCAAATGAATAGCCTTTCGGAACAAAAAGTTTAGATACATTTCGGCATCCTAAACCAAAATATCTAAAAATATCTTCACCAAGAGCTTCTAATTCTTCGTGTGTTTCTTTTCCGTTTAAAACGGCAGCTGAATTTCTGTTTTTTCGGATGATCGAAGGTTTATCTTTAAAATAATATTCAAAATAACGAGCTGTATTGTTGCTTCCTGTTGCAATTACAGTATCAAAATTTTCCAGTTTTCCATCCACGAAAGTGATTTTATCTTTTAAATTTTCATCAACAGCAATTAAATACTTTGCTAAAAACGGGAGTAAATGCTGATCGTTTGAGGATGTTTTTATTAATGCTTTGTTTCCGGTGATTAAAACAGACAGAAAATCATGAAAACCAACAAGCGGAATATTTCCTGCCAAGATTAACGCAACTGTTTTTTCCTTTTTGTCATTCTGAGCAAAGTCGGAAGAATATTGAGAAATCCATTTGCTGATGTTTTCTTCTGTTAAAGCATCAGCCCAGGATTTTATTGCAAAATATACTTGTTCAGGTGTGTACCAGCCATTATGAGATTGTGATAAATGGATTAGTTTTTCGAAATCATCAAAAAAGATATCGTTATATAAAACGTCAGATTTTTTCGCAGACTGCTCTTCAGAAAACTGACTTAGAAATTTTCCTAATTCAACAAAAACACTTTTTTTTGTTTCTAATGTCATAATGTTTGTTTATGAATTGTTTTGATTGTAATTTTGCACAAAAATAAGCTATATTAAGTTAAAGGCAAAGTAGATTAAAATCTTTGGTGTTTTAAATTCAAATCCTAATAACTTTTAACACGTAACGAACAAAAAGATGGCAATAATTATAACTGACGAATGCATAAACTGTGGGGCTTGTGAACCAGAATGCCCAAATACAGCAATATATGAAGGAGCAGATGATTGGAGATATAAAGACGGTACAAGCCTAAAAGGATCTGTAATTTTACCTGACGGAACTGAAGTTGATGCTGATGATGCACAGACTCCAATTTCTGATGAAATTTATTATATCGTTCCTGGAAAATGTACAGAGTGTAAAGGGTTTCATGATGAACCTCAATGTGCAGCTGTTTGTCCTGTTGATTGTTGCGTACCAGATGATAATCACGTAGAAGATGAAGAAACCTTGTTGAACAGACAAGCGTTTTTACATGGCGAGTAAACTCCGTCAGTATATAATAAATAATTCAATAACGTTCTCTTTATTTATAGTTTATACCGGATTTATATTTCTTAAAGTAGAAAATCTTGATAACTACAATTTTTATGAAGGTAAAATAATTGGTATTCGCAATATAACATCTTCACATACTTCCGGAAGAGGAGGTGCAGTATTAATTAATAGAAATATTCCTGAAGTAGAATACTATAAAGATAATGACACAATTAGGTATGACCAAGGAGAATTGAGACTGGTAACTAATTTTGAGCTAAATGAAAAAGTAACGATTTTAGAAAATAAAGAAGACGAATACGAAAACAAGATTTACAGCCTTTTTTATTACTGGATTGATTACAATGAATTAATACTTTGTTTATTAGCTTTTTTGTTTATTTACGGATACATCAAAAACTTTATCAAATAATATAATTAAATCCCGAGTGCTAAACTTGGGATTTTTTTTGCTTTATTCTAAATCTTAAAAACTTATTGCGTTGGTTTGTAATATTTTATATTTTATCGCTTATTTTTTTAATAAAAATTTAATACTTTAGATGAAAATTCAATAAGCATATGAGGAAAATCATACTTTTATTTTTTGTTTTATTTAGTTTGACAGTTTTTTCGCAGGAAGAACAATATTCTATTGTAGTAAAAGATATAGAAACACAGCTTCCTATTGAAAATGCCACAGTTGTTATTCTAAAAACAAAACAAATATTATCCAGCAATAAAGAAGGCAAAGTTACTTTTATGCTTACCGGCGGTTCTAATGTACAGGTTTCAGAAACTAATTATGAAACTCTGACGGTACGCTGGACATCTTTAAACGGAGATCAAAAATTTATTGTTTATCTAAAAAGTAATAACAACAAACTAGATGAAATTGTTCTTTCTAAGCAGTCTCCACAAAAAGTACTTCAAAAACTTGTCGATAATTCATCAAAAAAACTGGCATCCTCTTACAGACTAAAAGTATATGTGAGAGAGTTTTTTATGTTGGATAATAAGTATTCGTACTATAATGACGGATTGGTTAATTTTCAGTTTTCGGGAAATCCTTCAACAACACTTTTGGTAGAGCAAAACAGATCTTATGGCTTGCTGGAAACAGATGTAAGCGCAGATTTAAGAGGTTATGATTTGAATAATATCATGAAAAATTATTCTGATTTTAAATATTTTGATCCGCTTTTAGATCCGAAAGCAAAAAAAGAATATGATTTTGTTATAAGAGGCCATGCTAAAAATAAGGATTATTATGTAATGTATATTACGCCTCTGGATAAAGCAAAAGAGGCTATTGATAATTTTGAGATTGTTTATGATCCTGAAAAAAAACTGATTATTGAATTTAAAATTGATGTTACGCCGCAGAATCTTGATAAAATGGTAGAGAAAACGGAGGTAAATTCTAAAAATATTACAAGGTCATTTATAAATGTTGATTACAGGTTAGACGGGGAGAATTATTATTTATTGGGTTCAAATGAAGAAATAGCTTATAATCTTATTTTAAAAGATCAGGTTAAGAAAATTCAGGTTCGTAATAGTTTTACAACCACCAATTTCAATAAACAAAATTTTACTTATAACGAAAGTGATGTTTTTAAAGAGAAATCGCTATTTAATAAAAAGAATAAAATATTGACGAATTACTGGGATATTTCAGGATTTGTTGCTACTGATGAAGAAAAGGCAATTATTGCTTCTCTAGATTTTAAATTGTAATTCATTTAAAAGATATAAAAATCCTGAACATTAATAAGTTCAGGATTTTTTTTGTGCTACAATAACATAAGTATCATAAGCATATGTTTTTCGATCTATAGTTTTGAGTATTTCAAAATTATTTAGATATAAAAAAAGCTGCATTTCATTAAGTGTAAAAACACGAACGGTTGAAAAATCATTTTCAATAACTTCTTTTTCTCCATTTATAACAGTATAATATTGAGCAGTCCATTCGAGCATAAAATTTTCTAGAGCATTATTTGTATCCCAATGACTTTCTCTTTTGTAATTAATATTTTCAAATTCGGCTTCGTGAATAATTATCGGATTTTCTTTTGTAAAAGGAATAAACCGATTGGCATCAATAAAATCGAAAATCAAAATTCCGTTTTCATTTAGATTTTTATAGATAGAATCAAAAGTTCGATTCATGTCATCGTTGGTAATTAGGTAACTTGTAGATCGTCCCGTTATTAAAATAGAATCTACAGGTTTGTCGAGTTTAAAATCCCGCATATCACCTTGAATAAAAGAACTGTTCTTATTTCGTTCTTTAGCAATTGCAATCATATCATTGCTATAATCAAGACCTTGATAGTTTTGATTGTTTGCGTTGAATCGTTTTGCGAGATTTCCGGTTCCGCTCCCAATTTCAAGGGTAGTAGAAGCCTTGTATTCCTGAATAAGGTTATTGTAAAAAGTATATTCTTCGTCATAATTGACAAAAGTTTGATACATCGCATCGTAAATTGCGGCCATTTGGCCATCATATAAATTAGCCATAATACTGAGTTTTAATTATAAAATTATAAAAAAAGGGCTGTCATAGGACAACCCTTTAAAATATTTAAACAAAGTTGAAACTTAGAACTTATAGTTTACAGATAAGTTGAACATTGTTCCTAATTGACTGAAGTGTGAACCATCATATGTCATTCTGGAATAACGCTGGTTGAAGGTAATTAAGTTAGATTGTGCTTTAACTTGCGCAGGATCTGCTAATAATGCTGCTCCGGCTTCGTTTTCAGCAACAAATTTCCATTCTGGTAAAATATTAAATAAGTTGTTTACATTTAATGCGATTGTTAATTTTTCAGTAGCATTAAAATTTACACCTAAATCAGTAACGATTTTAGCAAGGAATTGTGTTTTGAGGTTTGCTGAATCATCACGTTCTGTTTCAGTACTTCCAGGAATTCTTACTAGTTTTCCATCAGCATCTCTTACCTCATTAGATACTAGACCATCCTGATTAAAAGTAGATTCTCCGAAATAAGTATTATTAAGAGAAAAACCGAATTTTCCAATTTCATAGTTTATACCTAAAATCCATTTTGTTTTAGGTCTTGATGTAAATGTTAGTGAATTTAAAATATCACTGAATGAACTGTTGTTTTTAATACCGGAAATTCTTTTATTTTCAAAAGTGACATTTCCTGATAAATTAAAACCTAATTTACCTTCTCCTATGCCAATATTATTGTAACCTGTAACAACATCCAATCCAGAAGTTCTAGAATCAAAAGCATTAGAAAAATAGGCAACTTCACCAATAACTTCTCCTGTAGTTGGTACAACTTCATATTGTTTATCTCCCAATGTTACTCTGTCTTCTATTTTAATATTGTAGTAATCAACGGTTATGTTGAAATTTTTGAAAGGTTTTGCTCCAAAACCAACTGTAACACTTGTTGATTTTTCGGGTTGTAATTGAGAAACACCTAATTTACGAGCCTGAGGTGAAACATTGTTCACGATTCCGCTTACTTGAATTCCCTGACCTGGAACAAAAGAATATTGTGATTTTTGAGTATAAATCTGGTGTAAGGTTGGCGCTCTGAAACCTGTTGAAACAGATCCTCTTAAAGTAATTTTATCATCAAGGAATTTATATCTTGTACTGGCTTTCCAAACGGTTGCACCACCAAAATCGCTATATTCTTCATGACGAACCGTTCCGTTTATTAAAAAGTCTTTTGTAATATCAAAAGCAACATCCAAATAAACCCCTACGTTATAACGGTTCCATTTTCCTGAGTTTTCTGGTAAATTCCCGGCAAAAGAGTCTGCTCCGGCTCCATCCCAAGATGCCTGATCACCTTCCATAACCGTAAAGTATTCTGATCTGAACTCAGAACCAAATCCAATGCTGATATGATCAGATAAAATCTTAGAAATATCGATATTTCCAACAACATGATTAAAAGAAGTTCCTCCGGGTTTAAACGAAATAGGACTGTTTTCTCTATAAGTTTCATTGCCATCTGCATCAAGAATGCTGGATCTGTTTACAGAATTATTAACGGTATAGGTTTGTTTATTACCACCTACAGTTACACTTGCATCAGTGTTCCATCCGTTTGTTACATTTTTAAACCCAAGTGTACCATTATAATCACTTAAATCTCCTTCAAAAGTTGGTCCGTATCCTTCATAAGATGGATTAGCCGGATCACCGTTCCCAAATAAATCATTCAGATAAGGATCGCCTGATAAAGGTCTCCAATATGGAGTTCTGAAATTGGCAAATGAGTTTACTTTTTTGTAAACATAAGCAGCGTTGTAATACAAATTAGTATTATCACTAACAGGGCTTCCACCGTTAATTAAGAATTTTGCTGCTGCAGTTTCAGGAGAGCCATTAATGTTTCTCGCATCAGGATATTTGCTAAGAAATTGATTTACCGTTGCAACATCAGCAGGTGTTCCGCTTAAAAAGTCATTAGCTTCACCTTGAGCATCAACAGTTCCTGGTCTGTTTGCCAATTTTACTTTAGAAAAATCAATAGTGTAGTTTAGAAAACCTTTTTCGCCAACTGTTGTGCCGCTATTTAAACTTACGCCTAGCATTTCTCCATCGCCTTCAGATGTAATTCCGCTTCTTAAAGTTACTGAGCTATTGTTAATGTTTTTCTTTAAAATGATATTCATAACTCCTGCAATGGCGTCAGAACCATATTGAGCAGAAGCACCATCACGAAGAATCTCAACTCTCTCGATTGCATCTGTTGGAATTGCAGAAATATCTGCACCAGTTTCTCCACGTCCCGGAGAAGTTTGTACATAAAGTAAAGAACTTAAATTTTTACGTTTACCGTTAATAAGGATCAAAGTTCTGCTTGGTCCCAAATTTCTAATTTCGTACGGATCCAGTAATGATGTTGCATCATTTACAGGGGTTTGTACAGTATTAAAAGATGGAATTTTGTATTGCAGTGCTTTGTCAAATGTTGCTTGTCCTGTCGAAGTAAGATCTTTGGTGGACAGTACATCAATGGGCAGCGCGGTGGTAGTATTACTTCTTACGGCTGTTCTAGATCCTGTAACAACAACTTCGTCAAGATTTTGTCCTCCTTCTTCAGATAATGATACGTCAATTTGTGATGCATTTGCTAATCTGGTAACACTCGTATATCCTACATAAGTAAAAAGTAATGAAGCGCCTTCTTTTACTGTTATTTTATAAGATCCGTCAATATCCGTAGAAACACCATTGGTAGTTCCTTTTTCAATAATGTTGACACCAGGCAGTGGAGTTCCTGTATTGTCCTTTACTACACCCGAAATTTGCTTCTGTGCAAAAATGAAGACGGTGTTAAATAGAAAAAATAAAATTGCAATTTTTCTCATGTTAAATCTTGTTTGGTTAAAAAAATGGTATGTGGTTTGTTAAATATTGTGATAAAATTAGCATTATTTAACAAAATATTATTATAAAGTTTATTTTTTTTTAAGAAAAGTACTAGAAATGTATATATCGTCATTTTTTGTATAGTTAACAGCTATTAAATCTTATATTTGCAAAATTTTAGGGGCAAAATGTATCATTTTGTTAAAATAAAATTTATAAGAAAAAACATTCAGTATGTGATTTGGTTAAATGCTAAATAATTGATTTTTAATCAATAAGTCCAGTGTTTATAAGGGTCGGAATCAATAAAAAACAAATTTATCTACATATGAAAGCAGGAATTGTAGGATTACCAAATGTTGGAAAATCAACATTATTTAATTGTTTATCTAATGCAAAAGCGCAGAGTGCGAACTTTCCGTTTTGTACAATCGAACCTAATATTGGTGTTGTAAACGTTCCGGATCCGAGAATCAACAAATTAGAAGAATTAGTAAAACCAGAGCGTGTACAAATGGCAACCGTTGATATCGTAGATATTGCAGGTTTGGTAAAAGGAGCAAGTAAAGGTGAAGGTCTTGGAAATCAGTTTTTAGGAAACATTAGAGAATGTAATGCTATCATTCACGTTTTACGTTGTTTTGATAATGATAATATTGTTCACGTTGACGGAAACGTAAATCCAATTCGCGATAAAGAAACGATCGATATTGAATTGCAGTTAAAAGATTTAGAAACGGTTGAAAAACGTTTAGAGAAAGTAAATCGTGCTGCAAAAACAGGAAATAAAGAAGCGCAAACCGAAAAAGCACTTTTAGACAGAATTAGAGAAGCATTATTACAAGCTAAATCAGCTCGTACAATTACTCCTCAAGGTAATGATGAAGAAGTTTTAATGGAATCTTTTCAATTAATTACTGCAAAACCAGTTTTATATGTTTGTAATGTTGACGAAAATTCAGCTGTAAACGGAAACAAATATGTAGATCAGGTTCGTGAACTGGTAAAAGATGAAGATGCTGAAGTTATTATTCTTTCAGTAGGAGCAGAGGCTGATATCACAGAATTAGAAAGCTACGAAGAGCGTCAGGTTTTCCTTGAAGATATGGGATTAACAGAGCCAGGAGCATCAGTTTTAATTCGTGCAGCTTATAAACTATTAAAACAACAGACTTATTTCACAGCTGGTGTAAAAGAAGTTCGTGCATGGACAATCAATATTGGAGCAACTGCACCGCAAGCAGCTGGAGTTATCCACACCGACTTTGAAAAAGGTTTCATTCGTGCCGAAGTTATTTCATACGAAGATTACGTTCAATACGGTTCTGAAGCAAAAGCAAAAGAAGCTGGAAAATTTAAAGTTGAAGGAAAAGAATATGTGGTAAAAGATGGTGATGTAATGCATTTCCGTTTTAACGTTTAATTTTTTTTCTAGAGAATAGAATAAAGATTATAGAGAATAGACTAAAACTGCTGGAGAAATTCAGCAGTTTTTTTATGCTCTAAACTTGATCTTTCTATTGTCAGGCTGAGCGAAGTCGAAGCCCACGTAAGAAGCTCCATATAGTATTGCTAATCTTTGCGTGGGCTTCGACTTCGCTCAGCCTGACAAAAATGAGAATAAAAAAAATCGTTTAAATCCGCACTTTCGCGAAAGCGAATCCGTAAAATCCGTGTACCATTTTCAGGAAACAAAATTTTTGGCTCAAAAATTGGTTACAGAAAAATTACCAATTACTAATTTAAAATAACCTAATCAAAATGCTAAAAAAAACTTTCAAAATTTTAAAATGGACACTTTTCGGAATCTTTAGTTTTCTTGTCCTTTATGTAGTATCCGTTTATCTGATTTCTAAAATCACCGTTAATTCAGATGTTGCTCAGGTCGAAGAGCAAAATGCCGTTCCTATTTACATTCTCTCAAATGGCGTTCATACAGATATTGTCGTTCCTATAAAAAATGAAATCAAAGACTGGCGTAACGAAATTCAGTTTAACCAAACCCAATCAAAAGATTCGTTAATGAATTATATCGCTTTTGGCTGGGGTGATAAAGGCTTTTATTTAGATACGCCGGAGTGGTCAGATTTAAAAGCAAGTACAGCTTGTAAAGCTGCATTCGGAATCAGTTCATCGGCAATGCATACTACATTTTTCAAACAATTACGAGAAGGCGAAGATTGCAAACGCATTTTGATTTCAAAAGAAAACTATCAAAGTCTGGTAAATTATATTTCAGATAGTTTCAGTAATCCAACTCATCCGGAATGGATTGAAGGCCACAGTTACGGAAAAAAAGATGCTTTTTATGAAGCAAAAGGAAGTTATAGTCTTTTTTATACCTGTAATACTTGGGCAAATAACGCTTTAAAAGCGGCAAACCAAAAAGCAAGTTTGTGGACTGTTTATGATAAAGGGATTTTTTGTCATTATAAATAATATATAGTCCTTACGGGACAATTGCTGTACGTTAGTTTTTTTGGTTACCGATATTAAATCTCTACGAGATTATTCTGTTAGCAATAAATAGGCATTTATGCATAACAGGAAATTCCGTTAGGAATTAAATATCGGTAGCCAATTTTTTTTATACATGCGTAAAATATTCCGTTAGGAATATATGGTTGGTAGAAAAATATATGGTCGGTAGATGGAAAAAATGTAAAATTCCATTAAAAATCAAGAATCCAAAATTTTTCATTATTGCGTAAATTTGAGAGAATATCTAAAAATCAGTAAATGAAAATCAAAAATATATTCTCCAAAACATGGTTTCTACTAAAAAATACCTTTTTAGAGTTTAACGATGATAATGCCATTAAGCTTAGTGCGGCACTTGCATACTATACCATATTTGCATTGCCGCCTTTATTGATTATTATCATTACAATTTGTGGTTTCTTTTTTGGAGAGGAAGCCGTAACAGGAGAATTGTACGGACAAATTAATGGTTTGGTAGGTAACGGCGCAGCAAGTCAAATTCAGGAAGCTATTAAAAACGTACAATTATCTGGCGATAATGTTTTTGCAACCGTATTTGGAATCATAATGCTATTAATTGGAGCGTCAGGAGTTTTTGCCGAAATACAAAGTTCTATTAATTTTATTTGGGGATTACGTGCGAAACCAGATAAAGGAATTAAGAAATTTATTCAAAACCGCTTAATGTCATTCTCAATGATTGCCTCAGTAGGTTTTTTAATGCTGGTCAGTCTTTTTATAAGTACAACTTTAGACTTACTTAGTTCACGTTTAAAAGTTTATTTTCCAGAGAGCACAGTTTATTTATTTTATATAGTTAATATAGTTATTGTACTGGCAAGTATTACCACTCTTTTTGCTATTATTTTTAGAACATTGCCAGACGGAAAAATCAAGTGGAAAGATGCTTTTATAGGATCAGGAGTTACGGCTATACTTTTTATGATTGGTAAATTTGCCATCGGTTTTTATTTAGGAAGCTCAACAGTAGCCTCTGTTTATGGTGCTGCCGGATCTGTGATAATTATTTTAGTTTGGGTTTATTATTCGGCAATTATTCTGTATTTTGGAGCAGAATTTACCAAAGTATATGCAAAATCTTACGGAGGTAAAATTTATCCAAATGAGTACTCGGTAGAAATAGCAAAAGAAATTTACGAAATCGACGAACCAAAAAAAGAACCAATAGAAGAAAAATTACAAAAAGAAAAACCATGAAAATTATCGCCTTTGGAGGAAGTAACAGTCAGCATTCGATCAATAAAAAATTAGCTACTTACGCAGCAGGTTTATTCGAAAATGCCGATGTCGAAGTTTTAGATTTAAACGATTACGCAATGCCATTATTTAGTGTTGATCTTGAAAAAGAAGTAGGGCAGCACGAACTTGCAAAAGCATTTCTAGCTAAACTTGCCAGCGCAGATATTTTAGTCGTTTCTCTTGCCGAGAATAACAATAATTATTCTTCAGCATTCAAAAATTTATTCGATTGGAGTTCCAGGATTACGAAAGAAGTTTTTCAGCAAAAACCAATGTTATTACTAGCAACTTCGCCTGGATCAAGAGGAGGCGCTTCCGTTTTAGAAATTGCGCGAAATGCTTTGCCAAGATATGGAGCTGAAATTAAAGGAACTTTTTCATTACCAACATTTGGCGCGAATTTTGATTTACAAGAAAATAAAATTTCTAACGTTGAGTTAGATAAAGAACTCAAAGATATTATCAAATTAAATTTTTAAATGCCACAAAAAAAAATTGCTTTTATATTCCTTTTGTTGAATATGATTTTCACTTTTTCAACATTTGCACAGAAATATAATGAAGTTGATAAAATCGTATTAAAATATCCTAAAAATTTTAATACGACAGAAAAATTAGCAGAACGAATTCAGGAAGATTTTAAATCCGATGGTGATAAAGCACGAGCTATTTATAGCTGGATTGCTTTCAATATCAAGTACGATTACAATGCTTTTTTGAATCCGCCTAGAACGCATGGATTTAGTTATTCTACCGAAGCAGAAAAACAACGCAAAATCAAAGAACTGAATGATAGATTATGGCAAAAAGCCTTTAGTTCTAAGAAAGCTGTCTGTGAAGGATTTACTGCTTTGTATCAGCATTTAGCCGAACTAACAGGATTAAAATCTGAAATAATCAGAGGAGATTCTAAAATTTCATTAAGAGATATCGGCCGAAAAACGACCTCTTCAAATCACGCATGGAATATTGTTTTAATTGACAGAAAATGGCGTTTGATTGATGTGACTTGGGGACAGGGTTATTTTGATAATAGCAAAGGCAGAATGGTCAATGATTTTTCATCGGTTTACTTTGATACAGATCCTGATTATTTCTTCGCTAAACATTTTCCTGATTCAGGTTCTTATTTGGGAGATAAATTAGATAAAGATGCTTTTCTTAACGGACCTTTAATTTACAACAAAACAATTGAAAACGATTTTAAAATTAAATCTCCAGATACAGGAATTATCGAAGCTAAATATGGAGATAAAATTGATGTTGAAATTAAAAATGTAAAAAAGTCAGATCAGGTTCTTTATTTAAATAAAAGGAATCAGCCCGTTTTGATTAAAAACGCAAAAGAAAAAAGAGGCGGTTTAGAATTTCAAATTCCCTACGACAATAATATTGGCGAATACATTACAATTTTTGTAGATACAAATAGTATTTTGTCTTTTAAAGTTGTTCCAAAATAAAGAAAAATCAACTAATTTATTTCAATCTACATCTTAAATAATGGCAATTAAAAAAAGATTCTTTGTATTCTTCTTTTGGAGTATCACTTTAATAAATTCAGCCTATTCTCAAAAATATAATGCTATTGACAGTATTGTATTAAAATATCCCAATTTTGGAAGCGTAGAAAAACTGGCAGAAAGAATCCAGAAAGATTTTGCCTCAGAACGTGATAAAGCTAGGGCAATTTACAGCTGGGTGACTTTAAATATAAATTATGATGCAAAAAAGTTTTTTAGTCCTTCAGATACAAAAACGTTTTCTTCTAAAGATGGATCTCAGATTGATAAACAAATGGAGTATTATCGCGATAATCAAATAAAGAAAACGTTTAGAAGTAAAAAAGGTGTATGTGAAGATTTTTCGAATTTATATGAACAAATCGGTGCATTGTGTGGATTGAAAGTAAAGGTAATCAGTGGAGATGCTAAAGTAGACTTAAATGATATTGGTAGAAAAAGATTGTATTCTAATCATGCCTGGAATATGGTAGAAATTGATGGAAAATGGACTTTGGTTGATGTTACATGGGGAGAGGGTTATCTTGATTATAAAACAAAAACTGCGGTTAAAGAGTTTACACCAATATATTTTGATATGGATCCGAAATATTTTTATGCGAAACATTTCCCAGAATCTGAAAATAAAGATTTTAAAATAGATGAAAAATCGTATTTGAATGGAGCATTGATTTATGATGAAATGATAGAAAAAAAATGTGAGATTTTTTTGCCACAATCAGGTATTATTACTGCAAATGAAGGAGATAAGATATTGTTTAAAATTAAAAATTTGTCCGAATTTAATGACTTACACTGTTTTAATAATGATGATGAAAATCTTGAGATGTTAAATTTAAAAGAACAAGAGAATATATTAGAATTTGAGATTTTATGTAAAAAGAAAATGGGACAATTTATTACACTTTACCGATCTCAAAATGCTCTTGCTTCTTTTAAAATAATAATAAAGTAGAGAAAGTTAAGTTAATCTTGATTTATATCATTTTCTTCTTTTCCTGAATTGCCGTATCTTAGCAATTCAGGAATTGAATTAATGCGATATGGAGACAACTTTTTTGAAATCGATCTTAGACAATGATTTCTATAAATTTACAATGCAGCATGCTGTAATAAGGCTTTTTCCAAAGGCAAAGGTTCGATACGGATTTATAAACCGTGGAAAACATAAATTTCCGGCTGGTTTTGCAGATTTACTTCGTCGTTCTGTAGATGCATTGGCAGATCTTCGTTTAACCAAAGAAGAAAAAAATTATCTGTCGCATTACTGCCCTTATCTTGATCCAACTTATTTAGATTTTCTGCAAGGATATAGTTTTGATCCATCAGAAGTGCAGATTAGTCAGGAAGGATCAGAAATTAAAGTTACAGTTGAAGGTTTTTGGTATCGGACTATTTTATGGGAAGTTCCATTAATGGCTCTGATTTCCGAACTTTTTTATAAATCAAATCATTTAATTCGCTTGAATGACGAAGCCATTAAAAACCTCACAAAAGATAAAATAGACAATTACAATAAACTAGGCGTTTCTATTTTAGAATTCGGTACAAGACGACGCCATTCTTATGATGTTCATAATTTGGTAAACGAAACTTTACGAACTTTTGGAGGGCAAAGTTTTATAGGAACCAGCAATGTACATTTTGCAATGGTCAATAATAAACGCCCGTTAGGTACACATGCACACGAATGGTTTATGTTTCATGCTGCGCAATACGGCTTTAAAATGGCCAATTCCATAAGTCTAGAACATTGGACACAAGTTTACGGCGGTGATCTCGGAATTGCCTTAACAGACACTTACACTACAGAAATATTTTTCAATCAATTTGATAAAAAATATTCCAAACTTTTTGACGGCGTTCGACATGACAGCGGCGACCCAATTGAATTTGCTAAAAAAGTAATTGGACATTATACTAAAATGGGAATTGATCCAAAATCAAAAGCCATTGTTTTTTCAGATTCCTTAAATTTTGAAAAAGTAAAAACGATAGTTGACTTCTGTCAGGACAAAATCAAAATGTCATTCGGAATAGGAACAAATTTCACTAACGATGTTGGGCTTCCTGCCATGAATATGGTGATAAAATTAACCGATACAAAACCTGATAATACGCATTGGCAGGGAGTAGTCAAACTTTCTGACGAAAAAAACAAAAATACGGGAACGCCCGAAATGATTGCGTTGGCAAAAGAAGTGCTCGGAATCAAATAGTATTTTTTTGTTTCATAGCTGATTTTTTATATTTTTAACGGTCGTATTTTTTTAAAATCAATTTAAATAGATTTAAAAGCTGTTATTATTCGTAACAAAAAAGAAATACGCTTTCATTTTTTGCCGATAAATGGTACATTAGCCAAAAATCCAATTCACCTTATGCTAGAGCAAAATCAATATACCGAAGATAATATTCGATCACTCGATTGGAAAGAACATATCCGTATGCGTCCCGGAATGTATATCGGGAAGTTGGGAGACGGATCTTCGCCGGATGATGGTATTTATATTCTTTTAAAAGAGGTTTTAGATAACTGTATCGATGAGTTCGTAATGGGCTCAGGAAAAACTATTGAGGTAACGATAAAAGATAAAACGGTTTCGGTTCGTGATTACGGACGTGGAATTCCGTTAGGAAAAGTGGTCGATGTAGTTTCGAAAATGAATACAGGTGGAAAGTATGATTCTAAAGCTTTCCAGAAATCAGTTGGTTTGAATGGTGTCGGAACAAAAGCGGTAAATGCACTTTCAAATTATTTTCGTGTAGAATCTGTTCGTGATGATAAACAAAAAGGAGCAGAGTTTTCTGCCGGAAATTTAGTTCTTGAAGAAGATATAATCGAAACCACAAAACGTAAAGGAACCAAAGTAACTTTTACGCCAGATGAAACAATTTTTAAAAACTATAAATTTCGTTTAGAATACGTAATCAAAATGGTCAAAAACTATTGTTACTTAAACAATGGTTTGACTATTATTTTCAACGGAGAAAAATATTATTCAGAAAACGGACTTCGCGATTTATTAGAAGAAACAATCAGTGAAGATGATTTAGAATATCCAATTATCCACTTAAAAGATCATGATATTGAAGTTGCGTTAACACACAGTAAAACGCAATACAGCGAAGAATATCACTCTTTTGTCAATGGTCAGAATACAACACAGGGAGGAACGCACTTAGCGGCTTATCGTGAAGCCGTTGTAAAAACGATTCGTGAGTTTTACAATAAGAATTTCGAAGCATCAGATGTTCGAAAATCGATTGTGAGTGCAATTAGTATTAAAGTTATGGAACCGGTTTTTGAGTCTCAGACCAAAACCAAATTAGGTTCTACAGATATGGGTTCTGATGATGGAACGCCAGCAGTTTCTGTTCGTACTTTCGTAAACGATTTTATCAAAACCAAATTAGATAATTACCTGCATAAAAATCCGCCGACTGCTGAAGCTTTGTTACGCAAAATTCTTCAGGCAGAACGCGAAAGAAAAGAATTGTCAGGAATTAGAAAACTGGCGACAGATCGTGCTAAAAAAGCCAATCTTCACAATAAAAAATTAAGAGACTGCCGTGCGCATCTTCCAGATACTAAAAACCCAAGAAACTTAGAAAGTACGCTTTTTATTACCGAGGGAGATTCGGCTTCCGGATCGATTACAAAGTCGCGTGACGTGAATACCCAAGCGGTTTTCAGTTTGCGTGGTAAACCTTTGAATTCATACGGAATGACGAAGAAAATTGTGTATGAAAACGAAGAATTCAATTTACTGCAAGCTGCATTAGATATCGAAGACGGTTTAGAAAAACTACGTTACAACAACATCGTAATCGCAACCGATGCCGATGTCGATGGAATGCACATTCGTTTGCTTCTAATTACTTTCTTTTTGCAGTTTTTCCCAGAATTAATTAAAGAAGGGCATTTGTATATCTTGCAAACACCACTTTTCAGGGTTCGAAACAAAAAAGAAACAATTTATTGTTATTCTGAAGAAGAAAGAAAAGACGCAATCGAGAAACTAAAACCAAAACCAGAAATCACCCGATTTAAAGGTTTGGGAGAGATTTCTCCAGACGAGTTTAAGAATTTCATTGGAGATACAATCCGCCTTGATCCGGTTATGATGGATAAACATACTTCGATTGAGCAGTTATTATCTTTCTACATGGGAAAAAATACGCCAGACAGACAAGAGTTTATTATCAAGAATTTGAAAGTGGAGATTGATGAACTTGAGGAAGTTTAAAAAATTTTTAGCTTTATCAATTATTCTAGGGATGGTTTCCTGCAATAAAAATAAAGGTTTTGAAGGAGAAAGAGAACAGGACTATTCAGATGCTTTTGATCTTGAAAAAGAAGCAATTAAAAAGATAGAAATATTTTCTTATCCAGATCGATTATCCTGGGACACATTAAGACATAGAGAAGAAATTATTCGAAATAATAAGATTGATTTCGATACTTCGATGATTAATGAAAAAGTTACATTGTTGAAAGAAACTCAAATAAAAGAATTATTTGATTTGATTAAAATTCATTGTAAAGTTGAAGGCGATGTTGCTCCTTATTCAAGCTGTTATATGCCAAGAAATTTAATGCTTTTTTACAATAATAAAAATAGGATTATAGGACATATGGAACTTTGTTTTGAATGTGGAACTTCTGAATCGTCTAATAATCTCAGAGAAAATTGGGATTATTGCAAAGATGATGTAAAAGACTTTTTCAAAAAAGCAGGAATTAAATATTTTGTGGATACAGAAGAAAAGGAAGAAAAAGAAAGATTGTTTTTGGATAGTTTGAAAACAACTAAAATAGTTAACAATAAAGTTTTAAAATAAAATACTGAAATAATTCAGCATATAAAATGAAAGACGAAGAAGACGATAACATAATTCCAAACGACGACGAGAATAATCAAGATGAAAACCTGACAGATGACAATCAGGATGAAGATGACGATGAGATTATCAACGTAGATGCTAAACATTTTGAAGGACAGCATTTTTACGAAAATCAGGAAGAAGAAGGAGAAGACGTTATTACCAAAGTAACCGGAATGTACAAAGACTGGTTTTTGGATTACGCTTCATACGTAATTCTGGAACGTGCAGTTCCTGCTATCGAGGACGGATTTAAACCTGTTCAGCGTCGTATTATGCACTCTTTAAAAGAGCTGGATGATGGTCGTTATAATAAAGTTGCCAATGTTGTAGGTCACACCATGCAGTATCACCCACACGGAGATGCAAGTATTGGTGACGCAATGGTACAAATTGGTCAAAAAGATTTGTTAATTGACTGCCAGGGAAACTGGGGAAATATTTTAACAGGCGATGGAGCTGCAGCTTCGCGTTATATTGAGGCACGTTTATCTAAATTTGCTTTGGAGGTTTTATATTCTCCAAAAATTACAGATTGGGGAGTTTCATATGATGGGCGTCGTGCAGAACCAAACAATCTTCCGGTAAAATTCCCATTGCTTTTAGCGCAAGGAGCAGAAGGTATTGCGGTTGGACTTTCTACAAAAGTACTGCCTCATAACTTCAATGAGTTAATTGATGCTTCGATCAAGATTTTAAAAGGGAAAGCTTTTACGCTTTATCCTGATTTTATGACGCAAGGTATTGCCGATGTGTCCAATTATAATGACGGACTTCGCGGCGGACGTGTGCGTGTACGTGCTAAAATTTCGCAATTAGATAAAAACACATTGGTAATTACACAGATTCCGTTTTCTACCAATACATCGACTTTAATTGATAGTATTTTGAAAGCCAATGATAAAGGTAAAATCAAAATCAAGAAAATTGAAGACAACACCGCTGCTGATGTTGAGATTTTAATTCATCTTTTTCCGGGCGTTTCACCAGATAAAACAATCGATGCATTGTTTGCTTTTACAGCCTGCGAAACATCTGTAGCGCCTTTAGGATGTGTTATTGAAGACAACAAACCATTGTTTATTGGAGTTTCTGAAATGTTGAAAATTTCAACACACAGAACCGTTGATTTACTTCGTCAGGAATTAGAGATTCAGTTAGAAGAATTAAAAAATAAATGGCATTTTTCTACTTTAGAAAAAATCTTCATTCGTGAAGAAATGTACATTGATTTCAAATTATATTCTGATAGAGAATCACTTTATAAATATTTATACGACCGATTTGAGCCTTTCAAAAAATCATTCGTCAGAGAAATTAACGACGATGATTTACAACGTTTGACTCAAATACCAATGATTCGTATTACTCGTTTTGACTCTGATAAGGCCGATGATTTTATCGCGAAGTTAGAAGACGAAATGAAAGAAGTAGAGCATAATCTGGAGCATTTAACAGATTTTGCAATTGCATACTTTACTAAATTAAAAGAGAAATACGGAAAAGGCCGCGAACGTCAGACTGAACTTCGTGTTTTTGATAATGTTGAGGCTACAAAAGTAGTTTTACGTAATACAAAACTGTTTGTAAACCGTGAAGAAGGTTTCGTAGGAACCAGTTTAAAGAAAGACGAATACGTTGCAGATTGTTCTGATATTGATGATGTAATTGTGTTTTTACGCGACGGAACATTGATGATAACAAAAGTCGATGCCAAAACATTTATTGGAAAAGATATTATACACGTTGCTGTTTTTGATAAGAGTGATAAACGTACCATCTATAATATGATGTACCGTGATGGTAAATCAGGTCCATCGTATATAAAACGTTTCAATGTTACCGGAGTAACGCGTGATAAAGCTTATGATTTAACAAACGGAACAAACGGTTCGCAGGTTGTTTATTTTTCACATAATCCAAACGGAGAAGCTGAGGTTGTAACGATATTATTGCGTCAGGTAGGAACAATCAAAAAATTGAAATTCGATATTGATTTTGCTAAACTAGCTATTAAAGGCCGTGCCTCGAAAGGAAATTTGGTAACAAAATATCCAATCAAGAAAATCGAATTAAAAGAAAAAGGAATTTCGACTTTACTGCCAAGAAAAGTTTGGTTTGATGATACCGTAAAGCGTTTAAATGTTGATGCCAGAGGTGAATTGTTAGGTGAATTTAAACCAAGCGATAAAATCTTAGTTATTAGCCAGACAGGTAAATTAAAAGTGATTATTCCGGAATTATCAACTCATTTTGAGGAAGATATGATTATTTTGGAGAAATGGAAACCTAAAAAACCAATTTCTGCTATTTATTATGATGGAGAAAAAGAGCGTTATTTCTTAAAACGTTTCCTTGTTGAAAATGAAGGTAAAGAAGAAAGCTTTATTACAGACCATCCAAATTCGCAATTAGAAATTGTCTCAACAGATTATCGTCCGGTGGCACAATTGGTTTTTGCGAAAGTAAAAGGAGTTCAAAAAGAAGATTTACATATTGATGTTGAAGACTTTATAGCTGTAAAAGGTTTTAAAGCTTTAGGAAATCAATTAACTACAGATAAACTAAAACAGGTTAATTT
This sequence comes from Flavobacterium sp. UBA7680, assembly GCF_002482975.1. Lineage (GTDB taxonomy): Bacteria > Bacteroidota > Bacteroidia > Flavobacteriales > Flavobacteriaceae > Flavobacterium. The sequence continues at coordinate 149,282 of NZ_DLHA01000058.1, forward strand.
ATTAGACCCGCTTCCTTACGAAGAGCCAGTCGAAGAAATCCCTGAAAAACCAGAAGTATCAGAAGATGATCCTGTAGAAACAGAATTAGATGACGATGGTCAAATAGGTTTGGTTTTAGACTAAAAATAAAAAAAACGTTAAGAATTTGATTTCTTAGCGTTTTTTTATTTCTAGCAGTAAAATTTACCCTAAAGCTATATTATTATAATTTATCATAGACTTCTTATTGCTATTCACCAGCCTAAATTTGTTTTCAAGAAAGAATTACAAATTAAAAAAGGAGAATGAAAAATAAATTGTTTTTTTTAATATTACTACTTTGTTCTTGTGCCGGTAAAGATGAATTGAATGGTTATATTTATGATTATGATACAGAGCGACCAATTAAAAACGTGCATATAAATATTAAAGGTGATACGACTCAAACAGACAGCACTGGTTATTTTAGTATCAAAGTAAAATCAAATTCACCTTATACAATATTCTTAGAACGAGAAGGATATGCTTCTAAAAAAATATACAGAAAGCCCGATTCTCTTGGAAAATTTAAAAAACAGAGTTTAAAAAATAATTCAATTTATTTAATAAATAAAGAAAGTGAATTTTCTAATAAAATTAATAATTAGTAAGCTTTGCTTATTTAAAAAGAGAATTCAAATTAACCTCTTTTTTCTCTCTCAACTTCTTCACAATTTTCAAAAACGCAATAGCAGTAATATAAGCATCACCCAAAGCAGTATGACGATCTTTTTTTGAAATATCAAATTTATCTGCAAGATCATCTAAGGTATAATGATCTTTTCGTTCAAACAAATGCGATTTGATCAAAGTTCTTTTGTATAAATAAGCCGTGTCTAAAGATTTGTTAGTAAGTTGAGGTAAATTATTTCTTTCGAGTGCTTTATTAATCATTGTAACATCAAAAATGGTATGATGTGCAATGATAATTGAATCTCCAAGAAAAGATAAAAATTGTTCTAAGGCCTCTAATTCAGAAGGACGTTTGATAATGAAATCTCTTAAAATCCCATGAATCTGAGCTGTCGATTTATCATAATGATCTTGTTCAAGATAAATCTCAAAACTATTTTGAATCGAGATTATTCCGTTTTGAAGAACCAATGCTCCAATACATAAAATGCGATCATTTTCATAATCAAATCCTGTAGTTTCAGTATCCAGAACAACAAATCGGGTTTCTTCGATTGTGATATTTTCATTGAAGAGATTTTCTTCTTTTTTCCAAAAATTAAATAAACCCATCGTTATACCAAATTTGAGATATTGAAACGTACAGAAATAAGTTCCTGAAGTTCTTTAATCGTTTTAAAAGTACGTTTCAGTTTAATCTTTTCCATTTTTGATAAACTTTCCAAAGCAATGAACTGTCCCGAATCGTGATGCAGAAGCCCTTGTTTTGTTCTAAATTTCAATAAAGCTTTAAACGAATAAGAACACGATAAATACAATTCTCTATTATTTGGTTCTAGTTCTGCCAGTTTCTCAAAACGTTCTGCCGTATTACTGATCGATTTAACCGAATGTGATAAAATTAAAACACGTGCAGCATCAGTTAAAGGCATTAAAGCTCTTCTTTTAATGTCAAAATTGTCTTTGTTTGCACCGTCTTGTTCAACTAAAAACTGTCTAAAAAAACCAGTAGGAGAAGGGCTTTGCAAAGCGCCGCTTACCAAGTGAACATAAAAAATAGGATTTGCTTTTACATTTTCAAAAATGGAATCTGACAATTGACTGACTATTTCAGCATCCCCATAAGTTTTACTGTAATCAAAGAAAATAAAAGAAAGTAAAACTTCATTTTTTCCCGGATTTGTAATCCAATGATGCACCTGACTTTTCCATTCATCCAGACTCATGCACCATTTTGGATTTGAAGCCATCATTTCGGCAGGGCAGTAATCGTAACCAATATCAAAAAGTCCTTTATTGACAAGCGCAGCAAATTTTAAAAAATAAATTCGTGTTTCATCTCTAAAAACTTCATTTACATTTTCATAAACAATTGCATTATCCTGATCGGTATGAAGCATTTGTTCGCCGCGTCCCTGACTGCCTAGTGCTAGCCATGCAAATTTAACCGGAGGCGGACTGCTCATTTTTTCTAAACAAATTTCGATAACACGTGTAGTGCAGGCTTCATTCAGTTCCGTTATGATTTTAGCAATCAAAGTCATCGGAATATTTTGGTCTAAATATCCCTGGAGTAATTGCATAATTCGGTTTCTGATAGGTTTTATTTCCTTTGTTTTTTTAGCTCTCTTTAAAGCTTTAATCAAAACAGCCGGATTATTTCCTAAAGCCACCATTACGTCATGTTTTGATAAAATTCCAACTGCTTTAGTATTAATAGTTCCGTCTTTGGTAAGACATAAATGGCTGATACTGCTTTTCATCATTGCCATTTGTGCTTCAGTAACGGTCATTTTTTTAGGATACGTAATAACGGGTTTCGTCATTATGGTTTCGGCAGTCGTAGTTATAGGGAAATCTCCGGTAACAATTTTATTGCGGAGATCTTTATCCGTCAAAATACCAATTGGAAGCATTTCATCTACAATTAAAATTGCGCCGACTTTTTTCTTATTCATGATCCTGGCAACTTCCTTAACTGTTGTTGACGGACTGCAGGTAACAATTTTTTTTGAATATTTAATTGGTGCTAAGTCAAATGAATCATTACTCGAATGTCGGTTTTCATTTAGCAAATCATCATCGCCATATAATTTATCTTTGTGAATATCTGAATACGGATTTCTAGTATTCGAAGCGTAACTTTCTATCAGGAAATTACCAACATTTCTATTTTCTAATGCATAAGGTTTAAAAACTGCGATTGGAATAGCATATAAAATGCTTTCTTCATGAGCTACAGCTTCCATAATATAATTTTCCTGTGCCAAAAGCGGACGCAATCCAAAAATATCACCTTCGTCACACATATCCAGAACCGTATTCTTTGTGCTTTTCTTTAAGGCAACTGCACCTTTATGAACTACATAAAAAGAATCATGTGTTTGATCATTTTCAGCAAAAATAACGGCGTCTTTATCTTTGTAAACAATTGAAATTTGCTCCGAAAGCTTTTCAAGATCCTTTGGATGCAGGAAATTAAAAGGTGGATAGTTTTTTAAAAAGTCGGCAACTCTTTGCGAAATGGTATTTTTCATTTGGTTAGATTAGAGTTCTAAAATACTATTTAAAATAGAAATGTAAAAGAAACACCTTTAATTATTTAAGTTTGCCACAAAGGCACCAAGCCACAAAGGAATTATAACTTTGAGTCTTAGTTTCTTTGTGGCATAAAAAAAAGCCCCAAATGGGACTTTAACTTTTACTCAACTTTGAAAACCTTACCGCGTTGTTTTTCTTCAGAACCTACCATTCCAAATTCAAACGTATAAGAATCTTTTGCAGTCGTTAAAATCTTCATGCTGATTGCTTTTTCCTCAGCCATATTTTTTGGATGCTTTTTCTGTAAAACATATTCGCAGTCGCTTACCCAGCGTATTATTGAAGTATCTGTTTTTCCGTCAAAAGTTTCAATTTCGATACTGTCTTTGCGTTCAAAAAAAGTAGTTTTTTTAACACCGTTTACTTCAAACTCGAATTTGAATTTTCCGGTTTTAAAATCTTTACAATTGTGTTCAGCGTTATAACAGGATACCAAAGCCAGTACCGGAAATAAGAATAGTATTTTTTTCATTTTAAATAAGTTGTTTTTTTAGGAGCTAATCCTGCTGTCCGCTATATCTTTTGTGGCGAACCCCGCCACAAAAGGATGCCGCTTCCATCAGGGCTAGAAAAATTTCGGATCAATTAAAAATAGTATTCCAATCGAGACAAAAATGATATTTAAGAAACATAGAAAAAATAAATTCCGCCTTCTATTTTTGTCAGCCTGCTCATCAGATAATTTTGTTCTGCAGAATTTAATTAAAATCCAGTACCAAAATCCTCCCATATTAGCATGATATTCGATCATTTCAATCTCTTTAATTCATCATCAGTAAAGTTCTTGATTTCTTTTTCTTTGGCAAACTTTTCGGCATTATAATTTCCCGATTTATTCTTCGGAATTGATAAGCTTTCCCAGGAACTCTTTTTTAATTGTTTGGCATAAAAAACAATCTGACCAACATGATACGGATAATGCGCCAGTTGTCTGTTTATGGCTTCAATAACAGTATGACCTTCATTTCGAATATAAATAATATCAGAAAGCTGCTCTGGTTTTAAACTATTCAAAGCATTTTCTAAACAATCCCAGCCTTTGTTCCAAATTTCCACAACTTCTTCTTTAGACTTTAAATAATTTTCAAACTCAGCATCACGATTTCTCCATTCTTTTTCGCCATCAGAAGTTAAAAAATCAGTCCAGCGTGAAAGCATATTGCCTGAAATATGTTTTATAATCGTTGCAATACTATTTGTATCTTCATTAACAGAAACAAAAAGCTGTTCAGGCTCTAATTGCTCAATTGCTTTTTCGCCAAGCATTTTATAATACAAAAATTGCTTTTTAACACTTTCTAAATAAGATTCATCAATTTTCATAAGCTGGAATTATTTGTTTTTTTGCCACGAATTCCACGAATTGTCACGAATTTTTTTATAGAAAATACTTAAATTTTAATTCGTGTAAATTTGTGGAATTCGTGGCTTTTTTTAAACAATTTTAATATCATATTTATCTAAAAGTCCAACAATTCCCTGAGTCGAAAATTGTGCTTTTCGCATCGCGTTGAATTCAGGATCGATTTTATAATTGTAAGCCGTTCTAAAGTCAACTGCGGCCAATTGTGTTTCATTAAAAATAGCGCCATCTAAATTACAATCATCAAAAACAGAACTTGTTAGATTTGTTCCAACAAAAGTTACTTCGCGAAGGGACGAATTTATAAACTTAGTTTTAGGCATTTTTTTATTTGAAAATATGGCATAATCCAGCGTACATTCTTCAAAATGAACCTGAAATAAGAAATCATCACATTCGTGAAAACCAATTCCGAGAAGTTTACAGTTTTTGAAAGTTACATTTTTTAAACTTGTTCCCGCCAAACTTGTCATTGAGAGATTGCAATCAATAAATTCGCAGTCAAGAAAACTATTAGAATTAAAATTACTATTAGAAAAATCACAGTTTTTAAAAACACAATCCTCAAACTCCCGATTGTTTATTTTTTTATCGATATAAATAACTTTCTCGAATGTTTTTTGAATGTGAATTATTTCTTCCATTGTGTTTTAGATAAGAATTTGAATTGTAGAGATGATCAAACCCGACAGGTTTTTAAAACCTGTCGGGTTTATTTAGACGATTTTTTAGTCATTAAACAAAGCTTTCATAATGATTCTCAGTCCTAAAAAAATCAAAAGCATAGAACTCAAACAAGCTACAATTCCAATTCCGAGAACTAAATAATGCCAATTAGTATGCTGATTCATAAATGCATTATAAATCAGTGACGGCCCAAGAAACATCAAAGGCAAAGCGCCTGTTAAATACTTAATTCCTTTTCCTAATAGTTGTTTGTTTGTACTCATTTGTTTTGTTTCAAGTCTTTTTTGTTTCAGGTTCATCGCAATTTTGTCATTTCGAGGAACGAGAAATCGCACAAGAAACTCCGTAATCTACATCTCCAATCTTTGTCGATTTACGAGTGCGATTTCTCGTTCCTCGAAATGACAAACTGGAGCAGAAAACCTTTATTTATTATAATTATCAACAGCATTCCTAACGCTGCCGTATTTCTTCAATAATTCAGAAGCCTCTTCATAGGAAACTGGAATTTCTCCCATAATCATTTTAACCCCGCGATCAACCAGTTTGATATTACTCAACTGCATATCGACCATTTTGTTTCCTTTTACTTTTCCTAGCTGAATCATCGCTGCGGTCGAAATCATGTTTAAAACCAGTTTCTGAGCAGTTCCGGCTTTCATTCTCGAACTTCCGGTAACAAATTCTGGCCCGACTACAACTTCAACAGGGAATTTTGCTGTCAGCGCCAGCGGACTTCCCGCATTATTGGTAATACAGCCCGTTAAAATATTATTTTGATTACAAGTTTCTAAACCGCCAATAACATACGGAGTAGTTCCTGAAGCTGCAATTCCTATAACAACATCATTTGCACCAATATTATGTGCTTGTAAATCAATCCAGGCTTGTGTTGCGTTGTCTTCGGCATTTTCTACTGCGCGGCGAATTGCAGTGTCGCCGCCAGCAATAATTCCGTTTACTAAATCAAACGGAACTCCAAAAGTAGGAGGACATTCTGAGGCATCTACAACGCCTAAACGTCCAGATGTTCCTGCACCGATATAAAATATTTTCCCGCCAAGTTTTAGTTTAGCAACAACTTGAGCTACTAAAGCTTCAATTTGCGGTATTGCTTTTTCTACAGCATTAGGAACAGTTTTGTCTTCGTTATTAATATTAGTCAGCAGCTCGTGAACTGACATTTTTTCTAAATGTTCGTATTTTGAAGATTGTTCGGTTGTTTTTGTAAAGGTCATTTTTTGTCGAAATAGTTATCCTCCAAAATTAAACTTTTTTATTCCAAATCAGGAAAAATTGAAAGACAAACTCGTTATCATTTTTAAACTTTTTTCATTGGTTTTATTTCTCTTGAAATAATTTCAAAACCTTGCTAAATGAACTAAAATATTATATTTGTTAAATATTAAAAGATAAATGGATAAATTAGATTTATTGCAGGGGATTGGCAAAATCTCCGTTTTTGTTTCTTTATTGCTTGCCTTTTTTTTATTTACGGTCAAAACAGAGAATAAATTGGCAAACCGCTTATTTGCTTGGTTTTTTATTTTTTCGGCTATTGACCTAAGTGGTTTTTTCATTGATGCAAGTACTCGCAGAGAATTAAATTTTGAGATTTTTAGATCGACAACCTGTTTGTTTGAAATGCCTTTGTTTTATCTTTTTGTATTGGCTGTCTGTTATTCTGATTTTAGGTTGAAATGGAAACATTTAGTTCATTTACTGCCTTTTATAATTGTCAATTTAGTTTTTATTCCGAGGATTTATCTGAGCGTAGATGTAGATAAAGACACTTTCGCTTCGGGGCTTAATTTAATGCCGGAGATTTACTTTATCCAGATTTTAGTAGAATGTCAATATGTATTTTATATTGTATCTGTGTTTTTGATTGTGAAAAAGTACAGAGAAATCTATTTAGAAAATTATGCAAATGCAAGCACAGCGACTTACAAATGGCTTTTTCAAATTACATGCGTATTTCTAACGGCACATATTATTGTAGCATTAAAAAATTTATTGCGTTACAGTGGTTTCAGTGAAATATTTCTGTGGGCAAATGTTCTTGTTGGAACGATAGCTTTATGCATCACTTGTTGGTTTATAATGAAAGCTTTAAATCATCCTGAACTTTTTAGAGGTGTTAATTCAAAACTGAAACTGACCAAAGACATTCTGCCAAAAGTTGAAGAAAAACCAGAATTGGTAAATGCTCAAAACGATTTGATCAACACTCAAATAACAACTTTGAAACAATATATGACCGAGAAAGAACCTTTTCTTGATCCGTCGCTTACCATTCAGGAATTGGCCAATCAAATTGATATTCCGGTTCGGGATTTATCAATTTTGATTAATCATCAAATGGATCAGCATTTTTTTGATTTTGTAAATGAATATCGCATTCAAAAAGCCATGCATATTCTAAAAGATGAATCTAAAAGCCAGCTTACGGTTCTGGAAATTTTATACGAAGTTGGTTTTAACTCTAAATCTTCGTTTAATACTTCTTTCAAAAAATACACCAATTTAACGCCTACAGCTTATCGAAACGCTTCATAATAAGTAGTTTGTAAAAAGTCGTACTTCGTGCTTAATAAAGTCGAACCAATTTCCGGATTAGAAATTGGTTCGACTTTTTTTTGTCGGTCGCGTATGGAGATTTTCTAAGGCAACTTTGCTTCAAATTAATCGAAACAAGTTTAAAAATTAGAAATCATGAAAAAAACAAACCTCCTTATCTTTTTATTATTGCCTTTATTTTGTTTAGCACAATCATCATTTAAATTGAAAGGAAACATAACCAGCGAAACAACTTCATTAGAATGGGCAGATGTTTCCATCTTAAATTCTGAAGGAAAAATTATTGAGGGAGCGACAACTAAACAAGATGGTCATTTTGAGTTCAATCTTAAAAAAGGATTTTATAAAATAGGAATCAATCTTTTGGGATTTACAGATTATGAAAAAGAAATTACAATTGAAAAGGATACTGATTTGGGAATAATTATTTTGAAAGAAAGCGCAACTAATTTAGTAGAAGTTGTTATTCAGTCAAAAAAGAAAACAGTTGAGCAGAAAATTGATCGTTTGGTTTACAATCCTGAAAATAATGTTACAACGGTTGGCGGCGACGCTTTAAGCGCTATTAATACGGCGCCTGGAGTTGTGGTAAAAAACGACATGATTACGATTTTAGGAAAAGGAACTTCGAGAGTTATGATTGACGGAAGAATGATTGAATTGGCAGGCGAGGAATTGAATAACTTTTTAAAATCTATTTCGGCAGGTGATATTAAAAATATTGAAATTATAAGTAATCCGCCGGCAAAATATGATGCTGAAGGAACTGGAGGATTGATTAATATTATAATGAAAAAAGGTGTTCGCGATTCTTGGAAAAACACCACTACGGTTTCTTACGATCAAAATAAATTTGAGATTTTTACTTTAAGGGATAACTTCTTTTACAATAAAAATAAGTTTAGATTTTCTGCGAGTATTAACGGAAAATCAGGTTATTTGAATGCGACAGATGATTTGAAAATGTATTTTCCTGATGGACTTTCTCATATGTACAGTAAAACAAAAGTAAAAAACGAAAACCTTTCGGGGAAACTGGCTTTGGATTATGATCTTTCTGAGCGTACAACGATTGGTATTCAATATTTAAATGACAGAAATAATCCAGATTTTAGATCAGATATCAGAATTGATAATTATAACAATCAAAATCAATTGGATTATGTTACACTGAATAATAGTTTCACAGATAAAGGATCGAAAAATCAAACTTATAATGCGCATTTAATTACCAAACTAGATTCTTTAAAAAGGAAATTATCTGTTGATGTGGATTATTTTAACTACAGTTCAAAATTTGACAGAAATTTTGTTGCCAATAATTATACGCCAGATATGACTTTTGTTGATGTAAATCAGTCGGGACAAAATATCTCGAATCAGGATATTGATAACTGGAGTTTTAAGGCCGATATGGAACATCCGTTTCAAGCGTTGAATTTATCTTATGGCGCCAAAATGAGTTTTACAAATAGTGTAAGCGATGTATTTTATTATAATACAATTTCGGGAACTCCAGAATTAGATCTGAATCAATCTAACCGATTTAAATACACCGAAAATAATCAGGCAGTTTATATTAATGGAGATAAACAAATTGGTGAAAAATGGAATTTTCAAATGGGATTAAGATTAGAAAATACGCAGACAAATGGTTTTTCTGAAACAATGAATCAGGAAACAGTCAATAATTATTTGAAATTATTTCCAACCGTTTATGCTTCTTACAAGAAAAATGAAAACAATACTTTTAGCTTAAATTACGGAAAAAGAATCAACAGACCTCGTTTTGATTTACTGAATCCGTTTAAGGTTTATATTAATAGTAATAGTTATTCTGAAGGAAATCCATTTTTAAGACCTTCATTTAGTGATAATTTTGAGTTTGCTCATTCTTATAAAGAAATCCTGAGAACTAGTGTTTTTGTTAATGTAGTTACAAATGGTTATGGTGTTTTGTTTACTGCAAATCCTGAAACGAATACACAGGTTGTAACGCGTGAGAATTATTTTAAAAACTTAAATTATGGTATTGGAGAAAGCTATTCGGCCAATTTTACAAAATGGTGGTCAAGTGAAAATTCATTGTACTTTTTGGGAGCAAAAACAGATTTTATAAAAGATTTAGATGCAACGCCGTCAAACAGTTTGCAAATTGATTTCTCTACAAATAATACTTTTGTTTTAGGAAAAACTTCTAAACTTCAAATTGATTTTAGTTATAGCACGCCTTTTAAAAGCGGTTTATATGAAATTGGATATACTTCTAGTTTTGATATTGGTTTTAAACAGGATTTGTTTAATAAAACGATGCAGATTGCATTTTTGGCAAATGATATTTTTAATACGTCTTATTTAAAAGATTTTACTTCGGTTGTAAATGGGGTAAAACAAGTTTACAATGAAAATCAGAGTAATAGATTCGTTCGTTTGTCTGTGGTTTACAATTTTGGAAATAAGAAGATAAATGTAAAAGAACGCGCTTTTGGAAACCAGGATGAGAAAAAGAGAACGGGGAATTAATTGTTAATTATGAGTTATTAATTATGAATTATGAATTTTGATATTGTAAAACCTGAAACCTGAAACTTGAAACATGAAACTTCTTTTGCGTGAGGGATAGGAGCAGGCTACCGAAGTAGCGCGGATAGCCCGGCAGTATTTAAGAAAAGGCCCAATGAACGCAAAGTTGATTGGGCCTTTTCTTAAATACTGACACGCCCTAATTATAAGAAGAATGCCAATAGAATTCCCAGAACGATCATGGATACTTTAGCTACATTAAATTTGTGTCCTTCGCTAATTTCAAAAATAATTGTTGAGGAGATATGGAATAAAATACCAATTACGATTGCTGTTATTTCGGTATAATAATCGTTTAAAATAGGGAGATATTCAGATGCTACGGTTCCAAGCGGCGTCATGATGGCAAAAGTCAGCATGAAAGCAAAAATGGCTTTTTTGTTTAAATCGGCATTAATGAAAAATGTCGTTAAAATCACGGCAATTGGTAAATGATGAATTGCAATTCCTACGGCTAAATCATGATGATGACTTACCGGAAAACCTTCTAAAAAGGCATGAATACAAAGGCTTATAAATAAAAGCCATGGAATTTGCGACATTTTTGCGTGACCGTGTACATGACCGTGTTCAGCACCTTTGGAGAAAAATTCCAAAACGATCTGAAACAGAATCCCGACCATTATAAACAAACCAATTTTATGATTGTGAGAACTGTAAACTTCTGGCAGCAGATGCATTACGGTTAACGATAACAAAAATGAACCGCTAAATGCGAGTAGTAATTTTAAATTGGTTTTGTTGGTTGGTTTTAAAAACAAAGCCACACTATATCCTAAAAGTACAGAAAATAAGGGTAATAAATAGTTCATTTTTGTTTAATCGTTTTTTGTTGTTTAATCGTTTAATCGTTGAATTTGTTTAATCGGTTTGACGGTTAAACAAATAAACGGTTTACCAATTAAACCTATTTAAAAATCATGATTAATCTTTCGCTTTCGGTTTTATGGAATTTTTTGAGTTTGTAATCTCCAAAAATATCTAAAAGATAAATTCCTGCTTCATCCATTAAATCCTGAAAATCTTTCAAAGTCAGGGCTTTTACTTTTTCGGTAAAATGAAATTTTCTGCCTTGGTCTTCAAAATCAATTTCTTTAAAAATATGGCCGTCTTCAACGTATCTTTTGATGTGAAAATCAATTCCGTCAACAGTTTTAACCTCTTGAGGAACCAAAGTTTCAATTACTTGATTTACATTCATAAAATCAATAACGGCAAATCCATATTCAGATAAACTTTCTCTGATGGCTTTAAGAGTTGTCAGGTTATCATCGTCATTTTCGAAGTAACCAAAACTTGTAAAAAGGTTAAAAATAGCATCGAATTTTTCTTCAAAAGGTTCGCGCATATCGTGCACTTTAAAGTGAAGATGTTCGTTACTGTTTTTAGTGGCTTCGGCAATACTGTTTTCAGATAAATCAGCACCTAAAACATTAAAACCTAATTGATTCAGATAAATAGAATGACGTCCTTTTCCGCAGGCTAAATCAAGCACTTTTGCTTTTTCAGGCAGATTTAGATAATGCGTTAAGTTGTCCATGAAAATCTGAGCTTCTCTATAGTTTCTATCCTTGTACAGAATGTGATAATATGGAGTATCAAACCATGATGTAAACCAGTTTTCGGTATTTCTATCCTGATTTGGTGTTGATGAGTTGGGTGCGTCAGACATTTATTCTATTTCAATTAATATAAAGTACCGCAAATTTAGTGTATTTTTGCCGAAAAATAACTATTTCGCGAGGATACCTAAATAAACGTTATCATCTGTATGTGATTGGAGTTGTTTTTTAATACAAAAATAAAGATGGAAGAAAATTTTAGAATGATAGCCAAATGTTTTTTTGGCTTTGAGGAGATATTAGAACAGGAATTGCGTGCGCTTGGGGCTCAGGATGTTGAAAAAGGAGTGCGAATGGTTAGTTTTAAAGGAGATAAAGGTTTTATGTACAAAGCTAATTTATCGCTTAGAACGGCACTAAAAGTTCTTAAACCTATTTACTCTTTTAGAGCTAATAATGAGCAGGCATTATATAAAGGAATTTCGGGAATAAACTGGTCTAAGTTATTGAATGCCAATCAAACTTTTGTGATTGATGCTACGGTGCATTCGACTTATTTTAACCATTCTGAATTTGTTTCTCAAAAATGTAAAGATGCGATTGTTGACCAATTTAGAGAGAGAACGGGACAAAGACCAAGTATTGATAAACAATATCCGGATTTGAGAATCAATGTTCATATTGATAAAGATCAGGTTTCGGTTGCGTTAGATACTTCAGGAAATTCATTGCATCAGCGTGGTTATAGAACGGCAACGAATATTGCGCCTATAAACGAGGTTTTGGCAGCTGGAATTTTATTATTATCAGGCTGGGAAGGACAAAGTCACTTTTTAGATCCAATGTGCGGTTCTGGAACTTTCCTTGCCGAAGCGGCGATGATTGCCTGCAATATTCCGGCAAATATTAACCGTAAAGAGTTTGCCTTTGAAAAATGGAAAGACTGGGACAATGATTTATTTGATCAGATTGTAAACAGTTTGATGAAGAAAACCAAAGAGTTTCATTACACTATAAAAGGTTTTGATAAAGCGCCAAGTGCGGTAAGCAAAGCTAAAGATAATATCAAAAATGCGAATCTGGAAGATTATGTAACGATTGAAGATAATAACTTTTTTGACAGCGAAAAAGCGGTTGAAGGAAAACTTCACGTTGTGTTTAACCCGCCGTATGATGAACGTTTAGATATTCACATGGAAGAATTCTACAAAAACATTGGAGATACTTTAAAGAAAAATTATCCGGGAACAAATGCCTGGTTCATCACAGCAAATCTTGAAGCTTTAAAATTTGTTGGATTAAAACCGTCAAGAAAAATCAAACTTTTTAACGGAAGTCTTGAAGCACGTTTGGTAAAATACGAAATGTACGAAGGAAGTAAGAGAACGAAATTTCAAGTTTCGGAATAGTAACAAAGGGACAAAGGTTCAAAGGAACAGAGGTTTAAAAACTTTGTCCCTTTGAACCTTTGTAACTCTGAACCTCAAAAAAGAAAAAAATGACAAAACTACAAGTAAGAGCTTTTCTATACCAATTAGGAAGTTTCGCGATTCTATTTATTTTAGGAAGATTTATAATTGCAGAATATACAGGATTAACCGGAATCTGGATTCCGATGACGTCGTTTGTTGCGGCAACTATTATTGCGCCTAAATTTCAGGCTGTGAAGACAAAAGACGGCGAAAAACTTTTTATGAAATGGATTTTTATAAAAGGGATTAGAGTTATTGGATAAATTTTTAAAATCAGCAATATGAGGAAAATTGGACTTATTGGCGGTATAAGCTGGGTTTCGACTACAGATTATTACAAACTTATAAATCTGGGAATTAACGAAAAGCTGGGAGGTTTAAACTTCTCTGAATGTTTGGTATATTCTTTTAATTATGCTGATATTAAAAAGAATAATGACAATAATGATTGGGATTCTACTTTTAAGATGCTTTTTAAAGGCTGCGAATTTTTAAAATCGGGCGGGGCAGAAGCTATTATTTTATGTGCTAATACGATGCATTTAATTGCAGATAAACTTCAGGAAGCGATCGATTTACCTGTTATTCATATTGCGGTTGAAACTGCGGTTGAAATTCAAAAGAAGCAATTAAAAAAGGTTGGTTTATTGGGAACTAAGTTTACAATGGAATTGGACTTTTTTAAAGATAAACTGGCTGCACAAGGTATCGAAGCTATAATTCCAACCAGCGAAAATGATAAAGATTTTATTCATTATACGATTTTCGAAGAATTGGGAAGAGGAATTGTAACGGATGAAATGAAAAAACGTTATATAGAAATTGCTAACGAACTGATTCAGAACGGTGCAGAAGGAATTATTTTAGGTTGTACCGAAATTCCTTTAGTAATAAAAGAAGGAGATTTGTCAGTTCCCATTTTTGATACAACTTTAATACACGCAAAAGCGGCTGTTGAATTTCAGTTGTCTTAAATAAGTATAAAAAAAGCCACGAATTCGTGGCTTTTATTTTTGTAAAAATTATTTCTTTTTAGGAGCTTGTTTCTGAATTTCAGGCACGATTACCTTTTTCTTGTAAATAGGGATGAAGTAAGAAACGGTATAGTTAAAACCTACACCAAAACTTCCGTCATAAGTTCTGTTGAAACCCGGAATATAAAGGTTATCAAAGCCCGAAGGTTTATTGTTCATCACCAAAAGCTTCAACTGAACGCCAAAACCTACGAATAGATTATCAAAAACTTCTGCTTTAATTCCTCCAGCAACTTCAAGCCATGCAGCACTTAAACCGCTGTTTTTTTGATTTGCTTCAATTGAAGGTTTTTCTCCCCAATACGGATTTGAATTGTAAATTTTATAGCTGTTTAAGTCTTGGCTGAAAGAACTGAAACCACCTCGTAAACCAATTGTAATAAGGTTTTCCATATCAAGCCAGTTGTCATACAAATTGTAATCAAAACCTCCTTTAATATAGGTTCCTGTCGCTGTAGAGTTTAATCTGTCGTCATCAGTAGTTTTGTCTTCAAAACCCAATTCGGCAGCTAAATAGTATCTTTTTGTTAAACGCCAGTCACCGGTAAATTCTACACCTTTATAATCCTTGTCATAAAAACCTCTGGTTAATTTGTACAAATCAACACCTACACGCAAACCGTAACGGTCTGTTTTAGGCGGAACAATAGTGTCTGCCTTAACTTCCTGAACCGCAGGTTTTGCTGTTTTAGCTTTTGGTTTTTCGGTAACTATTGGTTTTGTTGTTGTCGAATCTTTGATTTCCTGAGCATGTCCCAAAAGCATTGCAAAAACGAAACAAAGACTAAAATAATATTTCAAGGTGTGTTTCATTTTCCAGTTCAATGTTACGGGTTTTTAAATTTAAAGTCTTCATCCAAACGCCATCTCCTGTATCAGGATCATCTGTACGTATATAGCCAGAAGTATTAGGTATCTCAGTAGTTTGCTCGTTAAGCATAAAAATGGTTTTAAAACCACAAGCTCTGGATACATATGAAGTTTGACGTGTATAGTTGAATGTTATGATATCGCTGTTTGTGACATCCGGATTTGGATCATCAGAGTCTAATATAAATTTATAACCGGTGATATCTTCATCAATTTTTAGCGGTATAGAAATAGTATTTCCGTTTGCCAGATATTTTGTTGTAGTTGTACCACTTTCATTAAAAACAATTCCGTTAGGATCAGCGCCCGGGCCAATACCAATAACTCTTAAATTGGTTACACTTCTTGGTGTAGACGGATCTGCACTGCTGTAAAATTTAATTACTAATCTTGGAGTAGTAGGTGTGTTTGCGTCGCAGATATCATCTTTCTCACAGCTGGATAAACCAAATGTAAAGACTAATAAAAGAGAAATTATTTTTTTCATCTAGCGTTTTATAATTATCGAAGTTCTAAAAGTACAACATTTTCAACATGATGCGTCTGCGGAAACATATCAACCGGACGTACGCGGGTAACTTTGTATTTTTCGTCCATTAAGGCTAAATCACGTGCTTGTGTTGCAGAGTTACAACTCACATAAACTACTTTTTTTGGAGCAATTTTTAAAATCTGATCAATTACGGCAGCATGCATTCCGTCTCTCGGCGGGTCTGTAATAATAACATCAGGTTTTCCGTGTTGTGCAATAAAAGCTTCATTGAATACCACTTTCATGTCTCCAACAAAAAACTCACAATTCGTAATATTATTGCGTTCAGCGTTTGCTTTAGCGTCTAAAATTGCTTCTGGAACACTTTCTACACCAATTACTTTTTTTGCTTTTTTAGAAACAAACTGCGCAATAGTTCCCGTTCCTGTATATAAATCGTAAACAGTTTCTTCTCCTGTTAATCCTGCATAATCACGAGTTATTTTGTATAATTCGTAAGCCTGATCTGAGTTAGTCTGGTAGAAAGATTTAGCATTGATGCTAAATTTTAAACCTTCCATTTCTTCTAAGATATAATCTCTTCCTTTATAAAGCTTAATATCCTGATCGTAAATCGTATCGTTTTGTTTCGCATTTACCACATATTGTAAAGAGGTAATCTGCGGAAATTTTTCGTATAAATGATCTAAAACCAATTCGCAGTTTGCTTTATCATTTTCAAAAAACTGAATCAAAACCATGATTTCGCCAGTCGAAGCCGTACGAATCATTAGAGTTCTTAATAATCCGGAATGTTCTCTCGGATTAAAAAACGCTAAATTATGTTCGTTAGCAAATTCCCTAATTTCATTTCTAATGGCATTTGAAGGATCTTCTTGTAAATGACATTTTTCGATGTCAAGAATTTTATCCCACATTTTCGGAATATGAAATCCTAAAGCATTTCTGTTTCCTAAATCTTCTGTGCTTCCAATTTCTTTTTCAGTTAACCAACGGCTGTTAGAAAACGAAAATTCCATTTTATTTCTGTAGAAAAATTGTTTATCTGAACCTAAAATAGTTTCAAATTCCGGTAATTCAACTTTTCCAATACGCTGTAAATGATTTTTTACCTCGTTTTGTTTGTAATACAGCTGCTGGCTGTATTTCATGTTTTGCCATTTACATCCGCCGCAAACACCAAAATGATCACAGATTGGATCAATACGATGTTCTGATAATTCGTGAAATTTCACGGCTTTTCCTTCGTAGTATGCTTTTCTTTTTTTGAATGTTTGTACATCAACAACATCGCCAGGAACGACATTCGGAATAAAGATTACTTTTCCGTCAGGAGCTTTTGCTACTGAGACTCCTTTTGCTCCGGCATCAAGAACCTGAATTTGATGAAAGACAACTTTGTCTGTATTTTTTCTTCCCATAGCGCAAAAATAAGGGTTTGTAAACTTTTACAAATTTTATTTTCAAAATATTTTATCAAATTGTGTAATTTACTAGTTTAATAAACTTTAAAAGTTAACTTTGTTCCTGATATTCAGCCCCAAGCTACAATATATTATCAATAGTTTTGTTATGTTTTTATGAAGTTGTATCATAATCTTTCACAAATTAGCTTTTTGAAAAAAAGTTATGCGTTAAAATTTTTATTTGTCGCTTTTATAGGAATACATATTCCATTAATTGGAATTTTATTTTTTGTTCTTTTTTTCGAACACACTATCTCACCAGCATCGATTCTGATTTTTTCATTAATAATGACATTATTAGCAACCGTTGTAACCCTTATAGTTTTAAAACAGCTGATACGACCTATTTCTATTGCTTCACGATCATTAGATGATTATAGAAATAAAAGAAGATTATCAATTCTACCAACAGAATATACTGATGAAGCCGGACTTTTAATGTGCAATATTCAGGAATCGATTTATGAAGCTGAAAGTTTTATAAATGAAAAGCAGGATTTAATTTACATGCTTTCACACGATTTAAAAAACTTTGCCGGAAATCCGCAAGGTTTGGCGAAATTAATCTTAAGCGAAAATCCGTCAGAATCTGTTAAACATTTGGCCGATTTAATTTGTGAATCGACTAATTTGCAATTCCGATACATCGAAAACTTCATTAAACTATTAAAAGAACAAGATCAGGTTCTGAAAGTAAATCAGGAAACTAAAACTATTTATTTTGAAAATATTCTTCCTTTTATCAATGAACAGGTTGAACAGCGATTAATAGATAAAAATATAGTTTTGAATTTAAGTGTCGAAACCTACGAAGCTAAACTTTGGATTGATGAAGGTTTGCTGGTTCAGGTTTTGGTAAATTTAATTAGTAATGCGATTAAGTTTTCTTATTTTGACAGTGATATTAAAGTCAGAATTTATAAAGAAGATTCAAATCTTGTTATTACTGTTGCAGATAGAGGAATTGGTTTTGATAAAAATCAGATGGAAGAATTATTTAAAAAATTCACCAAAATGAGCCGTTTAGGAACTGCTAACGAATCCTCAACCGGAATCGGACTTTATTTATGCAAAAAAATTATCGAAAAAAATAAAGGCCGATTAAATGCCATAAGTGAAGGCAAAAATAAAGGTGCTGAGTTTAGGATTGAATTTGAGATCTAAGTTTCTAAGGTTCTGAGATACTAAGATGCTGAGCTTTTTCTTTTTGAACTTAATTTTTTTGCTCATCCATTAATTCTTCATCATCTCTTTCGCGGGAAAGAATTAAAAGACATACAATTTTTAAATAGAAACTTATATTTTTCATAGTTATGATTTGGTTAGTTTTTTGTTATGAAGATGTTAGTTTTTTAAAATGGTTGCGCGAATAAACGAAAAAAATATCCTACTATATAATATTTTATGCAAAGAAGAGAACTTTAAGCTTATATAAAAGCTGTTTAAAGATATTTAAGCAATAAAATAGGGTAGATGTATAAAAAAAGGGAAGTTTTATTTAAATAAAACTTCCCTTTTTTTGAGATTATTCATTTATGTTTTACCAAAGATGATGTACGTCTTGCTTTATATACTTTTCGTAAATTTTATTCATTTCAGAAATTTTCTCCGAACTTAATTTTGGTAAATCATATACTGATAAATTAGAAAGTACATGACTTTCTTTTGAAGCTCCGGGAATAATACAACTAATTTCATTGAAACTCAAAATCCATTGCAAAGCAATAGGAGCAAGGTTTGCAGTTTCAGGAAATAAAGCTTTTAATTCTTCAACGGCTTTTAAACCTAAATCATAATCGATTCCGGAAAAAGTTTCGCCTTTATCAAAAGCATCTCCGTTTCTGTTGAAATTTCTATGATCTTGTGCGTCAAAAGTGGTTTTTGCATCAAATTTACCCGTTAAAAGTCCGCTTGCAAGAGGAACTCTCGCAATGATTCCAATATCTTTCTTTTTGGCTTCTGAGAAAAATAATTGTGACGGACGCTGACGAAATAAATTGAAAATAATCTGAACCGTTGTTACATTCGAATATTCGATTGCTTTTAAAGCTTCTTCGACTTTTTCGACACTCACGCCTAAATTCAAAATTTTGCCCTGATCTTTCAATCGGTCAAACATTTCGAAAATTTCAGGTCGGTAATACACTTCCGTAGGCGGACAGTGCAGCTGAATCAAATCTAAAGTTTCTAATCCGGTTCTTTTAAGACTGTCTTCAACAAATTTCTGAAGTACTTTAGGCTGATATCCATCATTCACATGCGGATTAATCTGACGTCCGCATTTTGTCGCAACGTAAATACGTTCAGAACGAGAACGAACTACTCGTCCAACAGCAGTTTCACTTAATCCGTTTTCATAAACATCGGCAGTATCGATGAAGTTTACGCCGTTGTCAATTGCCGTGTTGATAAGTTCATCAGCAGTTTTATCATTAAATCCCGAACCCCATTTTCCCCCAACCTGCCAAGTTCCAAGTGAGATTTCAGATATATTAAAGTTTGTTTTTCCTAGTTTTCTGTAAAGCATTTTCTTTTTAGTTACAAAGGTTCATAGTTACAAAGTTGCAAAGGTTTTTTGTAGAGGCGCACAGCAGTGCGTCTTATAGGGAGTTATAAGCTGTTGTAACCAGTTTATAAAAACGTAGTTGCGCTAACCCTTTGTCCCTTTGAACCTTTGTCACTTTGTCCCTCTTTTTAATCAAATAAATCCGAAGACAAATATCTATCACCGCGATCGCAGATAACGGCAACTATAACTCCAGATTCTAATTGCTCAGCGATTTTAAGGGCTACGGCAACAGAGCCGCCGCTGCTCATTCCGGCAAAAACACCTTCTTCAAGCGCTAATCTTTTAGTCATTTCGCGTGCTTCTTCTTCGCTGACATCTATAACAGTATCTACTTTTGAAGCATCAAAAATTTTAGGTAAATATTCCTGAGGCCATTTACGAATTCCCGGAATTTGAGAACCGTCGCTTGGCTGTGCACCAATAATTTGAACAGCAGGATTTTTTTCTTTTAAATAAGTCGAAGTTCCAATGATAGTTCCTGTAGTTCCCATTGCCGAAACAAAATGCGTTACAGTTCCATCAGTATCATTCCAAATTTCTGGGCCTGTGGTTTTATAATGCGCTTTCCAGTTGTCGTCATTCGCAAACTGATTTAACATGATATAACCGCCTTCTGCCACTTTTTTGTCGGCATAATCCCTTGAACCAATAATTCCTTCTTCAGCAGGCGTTAAAATAACTGTAGCACCATACGCACGCATCGTTTGTGTTCTTTCTTTTGTAGAATCTTCAGGTAAAATTAATTCTATCTCTATTTGAAACAATTGAGCAATCATCGCAAGCGCAATTCCGGTATTGCCGCTTGTTGCCTCAATTAATTTATCTCCTTTTTTAATTTCTCCTCTTTCAAGAGCTGCGGCAATCATATTGTATGCCGCTCTGTCTTTTACACTTCCGCCGGGATTATTTCCTTCCAGTTTCAGTAAAAGCTTAACGTTTTTATTCTTAACCAAATTGACGGTTTCCATTAATGGAGTATTTCCAATTAGGTTTAGTAACTTCTGTGGACCCATTTTATTTTTTTTCTTTTATTTTAACTTCTGTTGTGGTGGTATTCAATACAATCGAATCTTCGGGAATTGATTTAGTAATCCATGAATTACCGCCAATAATACTGTTTTTTCCAATAATGGTTTCGCCTCCTAAAATCGTAGCATTGGCATAAATACAAACATTTGCTTCAACGGTTGGATGTCTTTTCGCATTTTTCATGTCTTTACTTACACTCAAAGCTCCAAGTGTCACACCCTGATAAATCTTAACATGTTTTTTAATAACGCTCGTCTCGCCAATAACAATTCCTGTAGCGTGATCTATAAAAAATGGCGAAGCAATATCGGCACCGGCATGAATATCAGTTCCGGTAATTCGATGCGC
Organism: Flavobacterium sp. UBA7680; assembly: GCF_002482975.1. GTDB lineage: Bacteria > Bacteroidota > Bacteroidia > Flavobacteriales > Flavobacteriaceae > Flavobacterium. Next base: position 170,591 of record NZ_DLHA01000058.1, read on the forward strand.
ATATTCGCTCATTAATCTTGAAAAAAGCAATAAATCTAGCTGATACAATTCGTGGCTTAATCTGTAAATGGCAATGGCATAAAAGCCCGGATAAGCTAAATAAACTTCATCGATGCTGTTTGATGCAGGATCATTTTCAAGAATATATTCGGCATCCTGATTTAATTTTTCTAAAACGCCCGGAAGTTTTGCCACAAATTTGTCCCAAATTGATTCGCATAAATTTTGAGGTTTTTTGCAGGCTAAAACGGCTATTTCTTTAAAGCGGATTTCAAGTTCATCGATACTTTCGTCAAGAGCCGCATTTGAATCAAAAAGAGTGTAAAAAAGCTTCTCGGTAAAATCTTCAGTTTTGGTTTTGATACCGTAGTTTATATTTGAATGGCTTTTAAGAGCCTTAATATTTTGTATGATATTGTCTTTAGTCACAATAGTAAAATTGAGTGGATATTTTAAAACGTTAAAAGTAAGGCGTTTTTTGTAAATAAGGACATGATTTAACTAAAGAAATTTTGCTTTCAGAATTGTATTTGTGATAAATAAAAGATTAATAATTGGTTATATTTTATATGATTCTTAAGAAGTTAATTGTGTAAATTAGCGGTTAAAATCCACAAAAATGAAAAATAATTCAACTTTTAAAAGTTCGATTTCTGATATTTCTTTTCCCGAAAGTGAGAAAATTTCCGGTAATTCCATCCACGATCCTATTTTAGGTCTTATTATAAAAGATCATCCTTCGTTTTGCGACGATGACAGTATTTCGGTTCAGGAATTGAATGAATACCGTCAAAAATATATTTCTAATTATTTATCGACTGAAATTGGAACCCTTTCGGATCTTGAAAAAAGTGTTATTTCTTCTTTAAAAGAAGATAAATCAATTGTAAGTATTGTTGAAGATGAAGATGAAAAAAGAAGTTTCGGACAAAGAATAGCTGATAAAGTGGCAGATTTTGGCGGAAGCTGGACTTTTATTATTTCGTTTGTGGCTTTTATTGTCGTTTGGATTGGCTCGAATGTTTATTTTTTATTGGATAAAGGTTTTGATCCGTATCCGTTTATTTTATTGAATTTGATTTTATCCTGTATCGCTGCACTTCAGGCGCCCGTAATTATGATGAGTCAAAATCGTCAGGAAGAAAAAGACCGAAACCGTGCCAAAAAAGATTATATGATTAACCTGAAATCTGAATTGGAAATAAGAATGATTCACGATAAAATTGATCATTTAATTATGCACCAGCAGCAGGAATTAATCGAAATTCAGAAAGTTCAAATCGAGATGATGAATGATATTTTAAATCAGATTAAGAAATAAAGAGTTCTAAATTATCAAAGATAAAAGTGTTTGTAGTAATAACCCAGGCACATAAAAATGATGTTTATGCCTGCAGCTTTCCAGATGATTTTTTGATAATTTCTGGACTTATCTAAAAAATATAAAGCCAGTAAAATTAAAAATAATAGGGTAGTGTAGATCGCCGGATACATCCTAAAAGCGGCCGAAAACTCACCTTGAAAAAGTAAGAATAAAGAACGTTGAAAACCACAGCCCAGACATTCAACTCCGAAGAGTTTTTTGAAGAGGCAGGGGATCATATATTGCTCTAAATTCACAGCGTAATTTTTTACAATTTTACAAAAAAATATTCGATAACATTTCAGAAGAAAGAAACTTCTATTTTAAAGTTTTATACTTTTGGATTCTTAAACTTTAGAAAATGAAAGCTTTTAAAATTTTAATTATGATTCTTGCCATTTCAGTTGCATTATATGAGCAAGTTTCTGATGATAAAAATATCTATATAATGGTAATTGCAATTGCCGTTTTTATGTATGGAATGATGCAGTTAAGCGCAAAAACGCCGAGTAAAAATCAAGAAAAAGAGGAGCAGGATGTTGACTAAAGGAGATAAAGTTTCGGTTTTAGACGAAGCGATAAACGGAACAGTAGTTTCGGTTAAAAATAAAGAAGTTTTGATAGAAACTGAAGATGGATTCATGATGACATTTTTTGTCAATGAATTGCTTAAAATTCAGGATTCCAGTAATTTAATGAATTCTATTAAAAGAATTGATTTAGAAGAGATTTCAAAAGAAAAAACAGAGCCAAAACCAAGAAGTTTTGTCAAAGAAAAGAAAGATAAACGCGAAATAGCAGCTCCGGAATTTGATTTGCATATCGAAAAACTGGTTCCAAATAAACGTGGAATGTCAAATTATGATATCCTGACGCTGCAGACAGAAACCGCAAAAAGACATATCGAATTTGCGATCAAAAACCGCATTCCAAAAATCGTTTTTATTCACGGTGTCGGTGAAGGAATTTTAAAAGCCGAACTTGATTTTTTATTGGGCCGTTACGACGGAATTGATTTTCAGGATGCCAATTATCAAAAATATGGCTTAGGCGCAACCGAAGTTTATATTCGCCAAAACAATAAATAAAAGAATTTTAAAGTCTTAAAATCGTTTATTTTTAAGCATAAAAAAACGTCTGTTTTTTGAATCTGATTTAATAAAAAACCGGATCAAAAAACAGACGTTTTTTGTAAGAATATTTTTTGCTATTTTTTAGCTGTAACGGTTACAGGAGGATCAGTTATTGTGCCAAGAACAAATTCATCTGCTAAATAAAAGCTGCTGTTTCCTTTTTTAAGACTCACCTTTTTTATTTTAATAGTATGTTTGTAAACAACACTTGTTGTTCCTGTTGCTGTTGTTGTAACTTCAACCGTACCATTATTATCCGCTACGCTATTCCAAACTGTGCTTATAGCTGGTGCTGAAGGTGCCGGACTTATACAAAAATAATTGCTGGTTAAAGTTCCTGTATTAGATTTAAAAGTAGTATAATTTATATTGTTTGTTGTTGCTGTTATTGCTGCAGATCTTGTACCTACTACTTGTTGAATAAGATCCTGGCTCAGATTATTAACCTGCATATAAGAAGTTGGATTAAAATTATAAACTTGTTTCTTATCTGTACATTGTAATGCTGGAGTTGTAAAAACTAAATTTAGCGGATCTGGCCCAGTCGTGTAATTTCCAAAAACAAATTCTTCTTCTGTTTGAGGACCGGCAGGTTTTAAGAAAGTAATGTTTCTAAAAACAATTTGATGATTGTAACCTGTAATTCTTGTACTTCCGTCAGTTTGGCTTTTATCACCTGTAACCTGTGTTGATGTAATTTCAATTATACCTGCTGTAGCCTGCCATTCTTCTGTTACATTTGGTGTTCTTGGAGGTATTGTACCGCAAATATTATTAACTTCAACTTTGCCGTCGTAAGCTCTGTAAAGCACACGATAAGTTGAATTGTTAATGTCGTAAGTAAGCGGGTCGCCAACTGGTGTAGCGTCGTTTTTGATACTGTTTGCAGGCAGCTGCATTACTAATGATTCCTGAGTTTTTAATTTATAAATTAAAGTTGGAGCAGTCTCGTCAGTGCTTGAATTAGGACAGCTTGCCGAAGTTTGGATATCTTCAAAATTGATTGTATCTACAGTTAAATCGCCGTCGTCGCAGCTGTTTAACAAAAGAGCCAATATTAAAAGGCTTACATATTTTTTCATCGTAATTTTATTTGGGTCAAAAATAGTGAAAAATTTGGCAAATGAACTTTTAGATTAGACAATTGATATTTCATAACTTTGCATCAATGAAAAAAGTATACCTCGATAACGCCTCAACAACTGCTATGCGACCTGAAGTCATTCAGGAAATGACTAAAATTATGGCAGAAGATTTTGGTAACCCGTCTTCTACGCATAGTTTTGGACGAAATGCCAAAACAGTTTTAGAACTTTCAAGAAAAAGTATAGCCAAGCATTTAAACTGCTCTGCACAGGAAATTATTTTTACTTCTGGCGGAACGGAAGCAAATAACTGGATTTTGAGATCGGCGGTTGAAGATTTAAAAGCAGAGCGTATCATAACTACAAAAATTGAACATCACGCTGTTTTATACAGCGTTTTAGCATTGCAGTCTGATTATAATATTCAGGTTGATTATGTGAATGTTAATCAAGACGGAAGTATTGATTTAACGCATCTTTCTAATTTACTTTCTGATGAAAAGAAAACAATTGTGAGTTTAATGCATGTGAACAACGAAACTGGAACTGTTTTAGATTTGGATAGAGTTGGAATTATTTGCAAACAATATAATGCATTGTTTCATTCAGATACCGTTCAGTCGATTGGAAAAGCGGAAATCGATCTTCAAAAAATTCCTGTAGATTTTATTTTAGCAAGTGCGCATAAATTCCACGGACCAAAAGGTGTTGGTTTTGCTTTTATCCGAAAAAATTCTGGTTTACAGCCTTTAATTTTTGGCGGAGAACAAGAAAAAGGCCTTCGTGCAGGAACTGAAGCCGTGCATCAAATTGCCGGAATGGCAAAAGCGTTGTCTCTTTCTTATGAAAATTTAGAGGCAGAAAGAATTCATATTTCTGACCTTAAAAAATATCTTATAGAACAATTGGAACTTAATTTTCCTGGTTTTAGAATCAACGGAAAAAAAGATGATTTTTATAATATCATTAATATAACGCTTCCTTTTTCTTCAGATAAAACGTCTATGCTTTTATTTAGTTTAGATATGAAAGGAATTGCAGTTTCCAGAGGAAGTGCCTGCCAATCCGGAAGTATAAAACCTTCGCATGTTTTAAAAGAAATGCTCTCAGAGGATGATTTAAAATTACCAAATCTCCGAATTTCATTTAGCCATTACAATACAAAAGAAGATATCGATTGGCTGATTGAGAGTCTTAAAGTTGTTTAGTTTTTAGTTACAAAGGTTCAGAGTTACAAAGGAACAAAGTTTTCTAAGGCTCTGAGCTACTAAGATTCTAAGTTCTAATTGAAATATCCTTCGACTTCGCTCAGGATGACATTATAGACCTGTCAGGCTGAGCGAAGTCGAAGCCATTTTGAGTTGATAAGATTCTGAGTTGTTTATTCAAAAAATCTAAAATCTACACTCTAAAATCTAAAATTACCTACGAATAACTTTTACCTGTGAATCGTTTGTCAATTTTATGATCGTTGATGGTTTTCCGGCGATTTTGTCCTGATTTAGTTTTACAACATAATCAACGCCTTTAATGATTTCAGGATTAATGTCTTTAAAAGATATTGGAGTTGGCTGACCTGAAATATTTGCAGAAGTCGAAACCAATGGTTTTTTCATTCTTTCCATTAATTTGAAACAAAAAGGTTCTTTTACCAATCGAACTCCAAGAGATTTATCGGCTGAAATAACATTATGAGCTACATTTCTGGCATCATCTAAAATTAAAGTAGTTGGTTTTTCAGATAAATCCATAATCTGCCAGGCAACTTCGGGAATGTTCTTAAAAACGTTGTACATCATTTTTTCTCCATTCATTAAAACAATCATGCTTTGTGTTTCGGCGCGTTGTTTTAATTTATAGATTTTGGTAACAGCTTCAGGATTAGTAGCGTCACAACCTATTCCCCAAACAGTATCTGTAGGGTAAAGAATAATTCCGCCTTCTTTAATCACTTCATAAGCATTGTGGACTTCAGTATTTATATCTTGACTCATGACCTAAAATATTTTTAATAATAACAGATACTGTTATTATGCTGTTTGTGTATTTATAATTTGCGTTATATTTTCTAAATCTGCTTCAGAAATTCCCACATAAAGTGGTAAACATAAAATTCTTGATGCAATAGATTCAGAAATAGGCATTTTTTCTCCTTTTGTATATTCTATAGTATTTAGAGAAGGATAAAAATAACGTCGTGGAATGATATTGTCTTTTGCTAAAGCTTCTAAAACTCTTAATAAAGTTTCTTCAGAATCTAAAATTACAGGATAATAACTATAATTCCATTCTGTATTTTCTCTTATTTTTAAAGTTTTTACAGTATTGAAATTTAAATTGTTATTGTAAAAATCAACTACTTTTTTTCTTTCAGAAACGATATGATCCATATAAGGAAGAACCGCAAGCCCCATTGCCGACTGCAGCTCAGAAATTTTAGCATTTATCCCTAAACCATGAAAGGCTAAAGGACCATTGTGTCCAAAATTATGACTGTAATAAAGCTGATGAAAAATAGCATCATCGTTGCAAAACATAGCACCGCCTTCTCCCGTATGAAATAATTTAGTGGCATGAAAACTACAAGTGCTTACATCACCAAAATTAAATACAGACTGGTTATTGAATTTAACTCCAAAACAATGTGCAGCATCATAAATGACTTTTAGATTGTGTTTTTTTGCAATATTTTCGATAGCAATAATATCACACGGATTTCCAAAAACGTGGGTTGCTAATATGGCAGTTGTTTTTGGCGTTATGGCAGCTTCGATTTTGGTTTCGTCAATCGTTAAATAATCCGGATTGATATCTACAAATACAGGCTTGCAGTTTTCCCATACAATTGCCGCAGAGGTTGCAACATATGAAAATGGTGTAGTAATAATTTCACCGCCTTCTCCAAAAAGTTTTAAGGCAATTTGAATAGGAATTGTACCGTTATTAGTAATTATCAAATTAGAAACGTCAAGAAGATTTTTAAGCTTATCTTCTAATTCTAAAGTAAGTTCGCCTCTATTTGTTAGCCAAACTTTATCCCATGCACGTTTTACATAAGAATTATATTCTTCTTGCGGGGGCAAAAAAGTTTTGGTTACAGGAATCATTTAATTATGGATTTAATGAGTTTAATTTATCATTACGGATAAACTATTGTTATATTTGCGGGGTAAAATTAGGAAAAGAAACCTTAATTTTTGACATAACTGAATATTATAACATTTTAAGAAGTAAAACTTTTGGTTAACCTGATTGGTAAACAGGAAGTTAAAGTTTTGAATCCAATTAATAAGGATGTGTTTTTGATATTTGGTATGATTAATGTAAAAAATGAACACAAAATAAATTTAAGATTACTATGGAAATCAACGCTTTTTTGAAAAATTTTGCAGATATTTTAGATGATACAGATGCAGCTTTAATCACGCAGGAAACTGTTTTTAGAGATTTAGATGAGTGGAACTCATTAACAGCTTTATCATTAATTGCAATGGCAGATGAAGAATACGATGTAAAGTTAACAGGAGATGAAATTAAATCTTCAAATTCATTAAATGACATCTTCGAAATAATTAAAAATAAAGCATAATTAAATGGCAGCTTTTTCAGTAAATGATATTGCAATAAAAGGTATTTCCTGCTGCGTTCCTAAAAATAAGGAACTGAATATCGATTTAGATATATTAACATCAGAAGAAATTCAAAAATTTATTGATGCAACCGGAGTTGAAGAACGACGTATTGCTACAAAAGAAATTTGCACATCTGATTTATGCTGCGAAGCCGCCGAAAAGCTTATTAAAGATTTAAATTGGCAGAAAGACGAAATTGAAATCCTGGTTTTTGTTTCTCAGACTGCCGATTATATTTTACCTGTTTCTGCCGCGATACTTCAGGACAGATTGGGTTTGTCTACTAATTGTATTGCTTTTGATGTTCCACTGGGATGTTCTGGTTATGTTTACGGAATGTCTATTATTGCCGGAATGATGAAAGCAACTGGTTTAAAAAAAGGTTTGCTTTTAGCCGGAGATACAAGCAGTAAACTATTGTCTAAAAAAGATAAAAGTACCGTTCCGCTTTTTGGTGATGGAGGAAGTGCAACAGCATTTGAATTTGATGAAAAAGCAGAAAACTTACTTTTTGATTTAGGTACAGATGGTTCAGGATATAAAGCTATTATTGTTCCTGATGGAGGATCAAGAAACAGAATAAATGAAGATTCCCTTATTGTAAAAGATATTGAAGAAGGAATCAGTCGGAATGCCTGCAACTTAGTTCTTGACGGAATGGACGTTTTTGGTTTCGGAATTTCACAAGCTCCTAAAACCGTAAAAAAACTTGTTGAAAAATTTGAAATTGATATTGATAAAATAGATCATTTTGTATTTCATCAGGCCAACTTGATGATGAATAAAATGATTGTCAAAAAATTAAAACTGCCGGTTGAAAAAGTTCCTTATTCCTTAAAAGAATTTGGAAATACCTCTTCAGCCACAATTCCTTTAACTATTACTGCCGAATTAAAAGAGAGTTTAACAAACACTTCTAAAGATTTAATAGTTTGCGGATTTGGAGTTGGTTTATCTTGGGGAACAGCAAAAATTAAGCTGGATAATGTTGTGATTTCTGATTTAATAGAAATATGATAAAGAATCTGGATTATATAGATGATGAAGTTTATTTAAAAGAAAAATCCTTGTTTTTTAATGAATCCTGGATTTTAGCGGCTCACAAAAATGAACTCTCAAACAACAACGATTTTGTAACTTTTGAATATTACGGCGATAAAATTTTTATTCAAAATTTTAATGGCACGATAAAGTCTTTTCAAAACGTTTGTCTTCACAGATTTAATACTATACACGAAGAACCTTTTGGAAACAGAGTTTCATCTTGTTTGTATCATAATTGGACTTACGGAAAAAAAGGAAATGTCGTGGGTTTAATGTGCCGAAATTCTTTCGAAAGAGATCACATAAACGAGTTAAGACTTAAAGAATATGAAGTTGCCTTTTGTGGTGATTTTATCTTTTTAAAACTTAATGATAAGTTTGATAAAACTTTAGAGCAGTATTTAGGAAATATATTTACACCGCTTGAAGAAATAAGCCAGCATTTTGGCTCAAAAACAATCGATTATACAATTGAGCATAAAGTAAACTGGAAACTTTTGATAGAAAATGTTTTGGAATGCTATCATTGTACATCGGTTCACGAAAATTCATTTGCAAAAATGGGATTCGGATCTGTTCCTCCCGAGAAATTTGATTTTTTTGATGCGCACAGCTGGTGCGAATTTCCAAAAGGCGAAGATGTAAAACCAAATAAAATTATCGAAAAATCTTTGGCAGGAAGAACTTTTAAAACGCAGGGATATTTACATTTTTATCTTTATCCAAATGCATTTGTAAGTTCAGTTGAAGGAAAAGGGTTTTATTTAGGATTTATGCTTCCCGAATCTCCTTCAAAAACAAATTTAAGAGTACGCTATTTTGCTCCAAAATTTGAAAAAGAGTTAAGCGAATCAGAACAAAATATTATTGATTTTATAAATACAAGTTCAAACGATTCTTTGGATTTAGTTTTAAATGAAGATAAAAAAATTGTAGAAAATATTCAGTCTAACTTGAAAAACTTTAAAGACCATTCTCCAATATTTGGCGATGAAGAATTTAGAATTTTAAAGTTTTACGAATATTTTAATAAACAAAAGAACAAAAACAAATACAATGAATCCATTTGATTTATCAGGAAAAAAAATTTTAGTAACCGGGGCATCTTCGGGAATTGGTTATGAAACTTGTTTAGCCATTACAAGACAAGGCGGAAGTTTTATAGCAATTGCAAGACGTAAAGATTTTTTGAAAAAATTAATAGAAGAATGCGGAAATGAAAATAGTTTCATAACGGCAGATTTATCTCAAATGGAAGATATTAAATCTATTGTTGATACAATCGAAAATGTTGACGGAATTGTGCATTCGGCAGGAATAGTGTCTTTGGCGCCCGTTAAATTTTATTCAGAAGAATTAATGAATGAAATGCGAAGTATCAACTTTGATTCAATTGCTTACTTGGTTAATTTGATTTTCAAAAAAAAGAAAATTAATAAAGGAAGCTCCATTGTTTTAGTTTCTTCAATTGCCGGTTTATTCGGTATGAAAGGAAACGGAATTTATGCAGCCAGTAAAGGCGCATTAATTGCGATTTCTAAAGTTTGGGCAAACGAATTTGCATCAAGTAAAACACGTGTAAACTGCGTTTCGCCGGGAATGGTAAAAACAGAAATTACATCAAAATCTATTGAAGATTTATCATTAGAAGTAATTCAGCAAGACGAAAAAAAATATCCTTTAGGATACGGAGATCCTGTTCAGGTTGCCAATCCAATTGTGTTTTTGTTATCTGACGCAAGCAGCTGGATTACCGGACAAAATTTAGTATTAGACGGCGGAAGGACTTCAACCATATAATTTGAAGATGAAAGCAAATATTAAAGCCATATCATATTATTTACCTGAAGAAATTTTATCTAATGATTTAATTAATCAGGCATTTCCAGAATGGGATATTGAAAAGATAAGTTCAAAAACAGGAATTAATTCCCGACATATAAGTGCTGGTGATGAATTTTCATCAGACATGGCGGTTAAAGCTGCAGAAAAATTATTTGCAGAACATAATATTGATCGGTCTACAATTGATTATTTATTGTTTTGTACGCAAAGCCCTGACTATTTTTTACCTACAACAGCTTGTATTATTCAGGATAAATTAGGATTAAATACTTCAGTTGGAGCTTTAGATTTTAATTTAGGATGTTCGGGTTTTGTTTACGGATTGAGTTTAGCTAAAGGTTTGATTGCAGGTGAAATGGCAAAAAATGTTTTGTTGATTACTTCAGAGACCTATTCAAAATTTATTCATCCAAAAGATAAAAGTAATAAAACGATTTTTGGAGATGCCGCAGCGGCAACTTTAATTACAAGCGACAAAGGTTTTTGTTCAGTAGGTAATTTTATTTTTGGCACCGATGGAAAAGGGGCAGAAAACTTAATTGTAAAACAGGGCGGAATGCGTTTTCCGGTTTCTAATGAAAATGAAGATATTCAGGATGAATTTGGAAACGTGAGAAACGATAAAAATTTGTTCATGAACGGAACTGAAATTTTCAATTTTACAGGTGAATTTGTTCCAAAACTTACAGAAGCTATTTTAGATAAATCAAACTTATCTAAAGAAGATATCGACTTGTTTATCTTTCATCAGGCAAATAAATACATGCTGAATCACTTAAGAAAAAAGATAAAAATTCCTGAAGAAAAGTTTTTTATTGCAATGGAACATTGTGGTAATACCGTTTCATCAACAATTCCCATCGCTTTATATGAAGCTCAAAAACAAGAAAAACTAACTAACATTAAAAATTTAATATTAGCTGGTTTTGGAGTAGGATATTCCTGGGCTGCCTGTAACTTAATTATAGAATAATGAAAAATTTAGTAATAGTAGGTGCAAGAGGATTTGGACGTGAAGTTTATGACCTTGCAATACAATGTTCAGGTTATAATCTCGAATATGTAATAAAAGGTTTCCTTGACGATAAGATTGATGCGCTTGATGGTTTTGAAAATTATCCTTCGATTATTTCTTCTGTCGAAGATTATAAAATTGAAGAAAATGATGTTTTTGTCTGCGCGTTAGGAACTGTTGCATGGAAAAAACATTACGCCGAACTGATTACGGCAAAAGGAGGTAAGTTTATTAATTTAATTCATCCCTCTACAAAATTAAATACAAATGCTGTTGTAGGTACTGGTTTACTGGTTTTCATGTACGCAAATATCAGTAATGACTGCATTATCGAAGATTTTGTAACTATACAAGGATATGTTGGTTTAGGACATGATACTAAAATTCGTAAATGGGCACATTTAAGTTCATATTCTTTTACGGGAGGTTTTGTTGTTTTGGAAGAAGAAACGACTCTTAATACCCGTGCAACTGTGCTTCCGCGTGTAACTGTTCGCAAAGGCGCTACAGTTGGTGCCTGTAGTCTTGTGATCAAAAATGTAAAAGAAAATACTACCGTTTTTGGTATTCCGGCAAAGAAACTGGACTTTTAGAATACAATTAAAAAAATAATTAAAAAATTGAAATACTATTTCATGAGAGATCAAAACAGCATTATTTTAAATTGGACTGGCGATATACAAAAACCAATCGTTAGTATTTTATGCGATACTTTTAATCATGAAAAATTTATTACAGAAACTTTAGAAGGTTTTTTAAATCAGAAAACGACATTTCCATTTGAGATCATTGTACATGATGATGCTTCAACAGATAATACAGCCAGTATTGTTACTGAATTTGCCCAAAAATATCCCTTAATTATTAAAACCGTTTTACAGAAAGAAAATCAATATTCTCAAAAGATTAATTTTTGGAGTGATATTACTTTTCCCATGGCGCAAGGAAAATACATCGCCTTATGTGAAGGAGATGATTATTGGATCGATGAATTAAAACTGCAAAAACAAGTAGACTTTTTAGAAAACAATCCTGATTATGCAATTACCTGGACAGATTTCCTTACCAAAAAAGAAACAGAATTAATTCCTAATGATTTCAGCAACACTTTGCCAGCTGTTTATACGATTGATTTTAATACCCTTTTTCAACCTTATTGCACTTATACCTTAACAAGTCTTTTTAGAAAAGAAGCTGTTGATCCTTTAGATTATAAAAAATTCAAGTACGGAAAAGATAATACACTTTATGCATTAGCACTTTGCAATGGAAAAGGAGCATTTCTAAATTTTCAAGGCGCAGTTTACAGATGGCATTCAGGCGGGGTTTATTCCTTAAAAACACCTTTTTTCCAGCGATATTCTTCTTATTTAAATATAAAAGAAATACTTGATAATATTCCGCAGGCCAGAACTAATAACATGAAAAAAGTTATGGCAACCTTATTAAAAGCTTCAGCATTTGAAGCTTTAAAATTACGTAAAACGGATCAGTATAAAACTATTGAAGAACCAGAGAAAGCTATAAGTGAATTTTTAGATAAAGCCAATCTGTCATTAAAAATGAAATACCTGTGGCGTTATATTAAAACAAATATCTAATTATTACTTCCCGGTTAAGGATTTAAAATAGAGAAGCACTTTATCAACGAAGTTTATTTTTTGGAATAATCTACTTTCGTTATTTTTCAAATGCTTATAAAATGGAAGTTTATAAGAACCTGCATTTCGAACAATGCGGATTAAATTTTTAGTGATATGTTTTTGAAAAATCTCATGATTAAAATATCCCAACTTTTCATTTTGCGAAAGCAGAAATTTTGATGCATTAATAGTTTCGATAATTTCTTCTGGAGAAAGCCCTTTTTTAAACGAAACAGCATTTAGGTAAAAATCAATTTTTGGATCTGCAGGATTAATTTCAAGTGCAGCCAGTTGATTTATTTTTACTCTTTTTACAGATCGGTTTACATTATTAATTTTTGTTTTACTGATATTGTTATTATGTTGTCTGTAATTTAATAAAGATTCGGGAATATTATAAAAGTTAGTTTTAGCCAATAATCTGCTCCATAAATCATAATCCTCAACGGGAACATAATCATTATCGAATTTTAAATCTCCTAAAACCTCTTTTTTGAACATTACAGTTGGATTCCCAATGTTACAACTGTGTAAAAAAGATACTTTCATAGCATCAGGATTTGTGTTATGCTTTATGATTTTATCTTTTTTTGATCCAAAAAAGGTAAACCATGTTCCGCAGACTCCAATTTCAGGATTGTTTTTTAATACTTCAATTTGTTTTTCAAAACGAGTTGGCAAAGCAATATCATCAGCATCCATCAATGCAATATAAGTGCCTTTTGCAGCGTTAATACCTTCATTCCTAAGGTTTGCAGGTCCAACATTCTGTTCTTTGTCTATAATAATTATTCGATTATCTTTAGCTTGAAATTTTTTAATTATCTCTAAACTTTCATCAGTAGATTTATCGTTTAATATGATAAGTTCAAAGTCTGAGAATGTTTGACTTAAGATACTTTCAATGCTTTCGTGCAAAAATGAAGCAGCGTTAAACACAGGAATTATCACAGAAATTTCAGGAAATTGAAGAATTTGCATGGTTTTTGTTTTATAAGGCAAAGATAATGTTTAAGTTAAAATTATCTTAAAAATTCGAAAGCAAATTTCGTAGATAATTTCGGAATGTTTTTATCTTTGCCCCTAACAAATTTAATTAAATGAAAAAAATTCAGGTCGGATTTTTAGTGTCGTATGATTATGAATTGCTTAAAATTGCTATTCCACAAGTATATAAAGAATCTGACTCAATTTTTTTAGCAATTGATAAGGAAAGAAAGACCTGGAAAGGAGAATCTTTTGTTATAGAAGACGATTTTTTTCAATGGTTGAGGACGATTGATGTCGATTCTAAAATAGAAATACTAGAAGATAATTTTTATCATCCGGAGCTGACCAGCATGCAATGTGAAGTTTTGGAACGAAAAATTCTTGCCGAAAAAATGGGCATAGGAAACTGGCTCATTCAATTAGATGCAGATGAATATTTTTTGGATTTCAAAGGATTTGTAAAATTCTTAAAATCTAAAAACCATTTCTTGAAGAATCCTGAAAAAAATCAGGTTCAAATATCTCCATGCCTTATTAATCTTTATAAAAGATTAGATAAAGGAGTACTGTATGTTAAAAAGCCAACCAAAATTATGGTGGCTACAAATTATCCTAGTTACAAAATAGGAAGACAAACACGCAAGAGAATCATTTATTTTAAAGGCCCAATTTTACACGAATGCATATCCAGAACAAAAGAAGAACTGGAAATGAAGTTTAACAATTGGGGACATGATACCGATATCAATAAAGAAGAGTTTCTGAATAAATGGGAAACCGTAAACGAGTGCAACTACAAAAGCATGCGAAACTTCTTTTACATGGAACCAGAAAAATGGAAAAAACTGGCGTTTGTTAAAGGCTCAACTTTTAATGAAATCAAAAATAACCTCGACTTTTTTAAAGTTCTGCCCTCAGATTTTTTCATTTGGAAAAAAAACGTCGGGCAGTGGTTTAAGCATTTAAATAAATAAGATTTATTTTAAAATCTCTTTATAAACATTAAAATATTCAGCAGCTGCAACTTTCCAATCGAAACTTGCAGCTCTTTTTTTAAGCTGATTTTCGATTTCGGTTTTATTATTGTCAAAATTCGTTAATCCGTTAAAAAGAATATCTTTCATGTATTCAGGATCAAAATTGTTCCAATAATTGGATACGTCACCTCCAATTTCAGGCAGCGAAGTTTTATCAGATAAAAATACCGGTTTACCAAAACTCATCGCTTCAATTGGCGGAAGTCCGAAACCTTCGCGAATTGACGGAAAAAGAAATGCAGTACAATTTTTCATATAAAACTGTTTTCCTTCATCAGATACTTTTCCAGTCAAAAAAACCTGATTGCTTAAGCCGTTGTCAATAATCAATTTCTTGATTTCTTCACCGTATTTTTTATTGTTATTTCCGGAAATGATTAAATTAAAATCTTTAATTACTTTCATCATGTTTATGATCGAACTGTAATTTTTTCGCTCAATAAAATCTCCAATAGAATAAAAGAAAGGTTTATCGACAGGAACATCCGAAATAAAAGCAGATGTATCTAAAAGAGTAGAAATTGGATTTCCATTATAAATAACATATTCGGGAACATTTGGAACATTAAAATGTTCGTGCGTGTGTTTTTTTGCAAATTCTGAGATATAAGTGATTGCAGTAGATCTTTCTAGTTTTTCTGTAAAAAGCCTCTTTAATTTAGGACTTTTATCGTTTGAAACTTCTTCTACAAAATGAATATCGTGAACAGTTAACAGATAGTTTATTTTATGAAAAGGCTCAACTTTAATATTTTGATTTACAGAATGCCATAAATCGTATTTTTTGCGGATTCTAAACAAAGGATGTCTTGAAAGACTGCTGTATTTATGGTATTTAAATTTATCCTTAAATTCGTCTTTTAAAAGTTCCGGCTTTGCGCTGTTCAGCGTTAATTCGTAATTATCAAAATCTAACGTTGATAATCCTTTAATTAATTCATAATTAAAAGTTCCTAAACCCGATGCTCTGTTGTTGATATTATGCGTTTCTAGAAAGATACTTTTTTGGGACATTATTTTCTTTTTTTACGAAAGTACAATAATAATTTGAAGTCTTAAATCGTATCCGTATTTTTGTCCCCTTATAAAAAACTACTGATGAATTTTAAAGTAAATCCTTCTTTCGAAAATAATACTCCAGCAATTTTGGACACCATCAAAACGTTTGGCTCATCTGGCGAACTTTTTGGAAACGGAGATCGTAATAAGATAAAATTGTTTGATTTAGATGGAAAAAAAATCAATATCAAATCATTTAAAATTCCGAATATAGTTAATAAAATTGCCTATAAATACTTTAGAAAATCAAAAGCAAGACGTTCGTTTGAATATGCCACGATTTTATTAGAAAAAGGAATTGGAACTCCAGAGCCAATTGCATTTCTTGAAAACTTTAATTTAGTGGGCTTAAAAGACAGCTATTATGCCAGCGAACATTTGATTACAGAATTGACTTATAGAGAATTGGTAGAAATTCCTGAATATCCTGATAATGATAATATTCTAAGGCAGTTTACAAAATTTACTTTTGATCTTCATGAAAAAGGAGTAGAGTTTTTAGATCATTCGCCAGGAAATACATTAATTAAAAAGAACGAAAACAATATCTATAGTTTCTTTTTAGTCGATTTAAACCGAATGAATTTTCACGATAATATGAGTTTCGAACAGCGCATGAACAATTTTAGCCGTTTAACACCTAAAAAAGAAATGATCGCTGTAATGAGTAATGAATATTCTAAATTCTATACTGATAAATCTGAAACAGAAATTTTCGAAAAAATGTGGCAGGCGACTTCTACTTTTCAGGAAGAATTTGCAAGAAAGAAAAGATTGAAAAAGAAACTTAAATTCTGGAAGAAATCTTAATTTGTTTCTGGATTTTTTTAAGTTCCTGAAAACGAACTGCTACGCTTAAAGCATTTAAGTAACAAATAATAATTCCCTTTCTTCCGTCTAAAAAGCCGAGCCTCAATAAATATTGGTTTAAAAACTGATAAACAGGTCGAATATAGAAATGAAAAAAGTTAGGATTAGTATTTTTTGTTAACTCTTCCTGCGCTTTTAGCTGACCGTAGAAAATCATTTTTTGTTTATAATTTTCGTAATCAGAATAAGAATGATGCGTTAGTTTGTGCTTTAATTTTCTAATTTCTCCTTTTACAATTAGTTTTTCGTGCACAATTTTATTGTTGTTATAGCGTGCATCTTCTTTTCTAAAAAGACGAATAATTTTATCATTCTGCCAGCCGCTAAAGTACAGTTTCTTGTTTTCGAAGATAAAATCTCTGCGGAAAAAATAGGCTGAAGCGCTTTTTGGCTGATTGATTTCGGTACTAATTTCTTGCTGCAATTCCGGGCTTATTCGCTCGTCGGCATCGATAAAAAGAATCCATGAGTTTGAAGCTAAATCTATTGTATAGTTTCGCTGAATCGCAAAATTATCAAAAGCACGCTGTACGATTTTTACATTTTTGTAAGTCGATGCAATTTCGAAAGTTTTGTCGGTACTAAAAGAATCAACGACGATTATTTCATCGGCGAAAGCCAAATTATCAAGAACCTCACGTATGTTAGATTCTTCATTATAAGTTATCAGTAAAGCCGATAAAAGTTGTTTTGGAGACGAAATCATTTTTAGCTGATGTTTTTTTCTAGAAATGATTCAATTTTGCCTTTAAAAAATTCAGGTTTAAATTCCTGATACAAAGACAAAGCTTCTTTTTTAAGCATTTTTTCAGATTTCTGCTCAAATAAATCCGAACGATAATCCTTTAAATGCACAGATAAATGGTGGATTTCATCTTCAAACGTAGCCCAGATTTTCTTTTCAATCCAAGGAGAAAAAATGATGAAAGAAGGTTTTTCAAGCGCTTTAGCCATATTTATGGCGCCGCCGTCGTTTCCTATAATTAAATCACATTGATTCATAATGGCAATAAACGAACGTAAATCGCCGCCTAATAAATCAAAATATATCTTTTCCTGAGTCGAAGGTTTGCAAGCGTTAAAAACAGTTTTTGCATCTTCAATCTGCTTCGGAAAATAATTAAAAAGAATATTTATATCAGCATTATCTGCAATATAATCAACCACTTTCGACATGAATTCCAGCGGATATGTTTTTAATTTCTCGCTTCCTAAAAGACTGATCATTAACGTTTTTCTGTCTTTACGAACATTGTGTTTTTCAAAAACAGCTAAAGCGTCCTGATTTTCTTTTTCAGAAACAAATAACTTCGGGATTGGATCTATTTGAATTTTTAAATCTAAAGGTTCAATTAATGAAAGTCTTCTTTCAATTGCCAAACCTAAATTGGTTTTAGGAAAAGGTGCAAAAGGAACATTATCGGTATAAAGAAAATTTCTTCCGGGTTTTTTATAAGAGATTTTTCTTTTGGCGTTGCTTAAAAATACTAAAATCCAGCTTTCTAGTTTTGAATAAGCATCAATAACCAGATCGTATTTTTCATTTCGAATTTGAAAACCAAGTTTCAATAATTCTTTTTTGCTTTTTCGATGTTTTTCTTCAAATAAAATGATGTTGTCAATACTTGAATTACCTTCTAAAACCGGAGTTGTCGAAGCATAAACCAAATAATCTATTTGAGCATCTGGATAAGCAGTACGCAGATTATTGCAAATAATACTGCTGACTAAAACGTCTCCAATCATTTTTTGTTGAATAACAAGTATCTTCATCTAAAAAGGGAATCTTTTAATTGGTTACAAATTGAAGCAAAAAAAATCCAAATTCCAATCATAATCAATTGGAATTTGGATTTTTTAATTTATTTGTTCTTTATAAATTATACCGCAACGTCGTATTCGCGAAGCGCATTATTTAATGAAGTTTTCAAATCTGTAGATGGTTTACGAGTACCAATAATTAAAGCACATGGAACCTGAAATTCACCAGCAGCAAACTTTTTAGTATAACTTCCAGGAATTACAACAGAACGTGCAGGAACAAAACCTTTCATTTCAACTGGTTCGTCGCCAGTAACGTCAATAATTTTTGTTGAAGCAGTCAAACAAACGTTAGCACCAAGAACAGCTTCTTTACCAACGTGAACACCTTCTACAACAATACAACGAGAACCAATAAAAGCACCGTCTTCAATAATTACCGGAGCAGCTTGTAATGGCTCTAAAACACCACCAATACCAACACCACCACTTAAGTGAACGTTTTTACCAATTTGTGCACAGCTACCAACAGTTGCCCAAGTATCAACCATAGTTCCTTCGTCAACATAAGCACCAATATTTACATAACTCGGCATCAAAATAACACCGCTTGAAATATAAGCTCCGTAACGTGCCACAGCATTTGGTACTACGCGAATTCCTTTTTCAGCATAACCTCTTTTTAGCAACATTTTATCGTGATATTCGAAAATACCAGATTCCCATGTTTCCATTTTTTGAATTGGGAAATACATTACAACCGCTTTCTTAACCCATTCGTTTACTTGCCAAGCGTCACCAACTGGTTCAGCAACACGTAATTTTCCTGCATCAATTAATTCGATAACTTCTCTAATAGCGTCAGTTGTAGTTTTTTCTTGTAATAAAGCTCTGTTTTCCCAAGCTTGTTCAATTATAGTCTGTAAAGAATTCATAGTTTAAATTTTTGGCAAAGATAACGTATTTACGGAAAAGCAAAAAAGTAAACGGGATCGAAAGTGTTATAAATATAACTTTTTGTTTTTAATTTGATAAATTACGTTTTCTCAATATAATGTCGATTTCAATAATCTACCTCTAAAAGTTTTTTTTATATCAAAATATGACAAATGTCAGATTCTTTGCTTTTTCTTCCATCTACTTTTGCCGGATTAATTCTGAGAAATCAACCTTAAAAATCCAATCCAAAACATATAAAATCTACTACACATGAATCAGGAAAATCAACTCCGAACTCCGGTAACAGTAATCGATAAAGAAGTTACATGGGATAAAACGCAGGTAATTATGAGCAAAACAAATGCCTTTGGTATTATTGAATATGCCAATGAAGTTTTTGTTGACGTTTGTGGTTACGAAGATTATGAATTAATGGGGCAGCCACATAATATTATTCGCCATCCCGATATGCCAAAAGTTATTTTTAAAGTGCTTTGGGAAAATCTTAAAAATGGAAAAAACTTTCATGCAATTGTAAAAAATCTGGCAAAATCAGGAAGATATTATTGGGTCATTACAGATTTTGATATTGCAAGAGATGAAAACGGTGTAATTGTAAATTATTTTGGAAGAAGACAAGCTGTTCCGCAAGAAGTGATTGCAATGCATATTGAACCATTGTATAAAAAGTTACTTCAAATCGAAGCAGCAAGCGGAGTAGAGTTTAGCGAGAAATATTTGATTGGTTTTTTAGAAGAAAAAAAGAAATCATATGTTGAATATATAAAAGAGTTAATTTACGATCATGAAAAAAATCAGGCAAAATTTGCTCATTATGAAGAAGAACAAGATGGCGAAGAAGAGGAGCACAGAGGTTTTTTCGGCAGATTGTTTAACCGATAAAAGAGAATAATTTTTAGTTTTAAATATTTAGGTTCGGGTCCGTTTTGAGTTTTCAAGGCGGGCCTTTTGGTTTTAAGTTTAATTTAAAAAAAACATGAACTTAAAAAGTTTTATATTTGTATTGTAAAATGATAGAATTATGGAAGCGATAAGATTAGAATTTCAGCCGGAGATTAGAGAGAAAGTGCTTAAGTTATTAAGTAAATTTTCTCCAAGTGAATTGAGAATTATTGAGGAAGATTCTGATTTTGAAAATGATAAAAGAAAAGTGCATGCAGCTTATGCTAAATTAAAAAGTGGCAATGAAAAGTTGTATTCAATAGATGAAGTAGATTCGATTTTAGATAATACATTTTCGGAATATGACAATTAAAATTTCTAATGAATTTTTAAAATTATTAAAAGAACAAGTTCATTATATTTATAAAGATAAACCCGGAGCAGCTCTAAAGTTTAGGAAAGATTTGCTTAAAAATATTAAAAAAGATTTAAAACATCCTTTTCATTTTACTAAGTCGAAATACTTTGATAATGAAAATATTAGAGATTATGTTTTTAAAGGTTACGTTTCTGTTTATGAGGTTGATATCGAGAAAAATATTGTTTTAGTTTTCAGTTTTATAAAATATAAAGACTCACTTTAAAGATTATAATTTTCCTTTCTATCGTTTATCAAAATTTCAAAAAATGCCAAGAATCCTCTCCATAGACTACGGACAAAAACGCACAGGAATTGCTGTTACAGACGAAATGCAGATTATTGCATCAGGTTTAACTACAATTCCTACTCATACTTTAGTTGATTTTCTGAAAGATTATTTTGCTAAAGAAAAAGTAGAAGCAGTTTTAATTGGCGAACCAAAACAAATGAACGGTCAGCCATCAGAAAGTGCCTCTGTGATTAATGGTTTTGTAACCCATTTCTCGAATATTTTTCCGGAAATGAAAGTAATTCGTGGTGATGAACGTTTTACTTCAAAAATGGCATTTCAAACTATGCTAGACAGCGGACTTAGCAAAAAACAACGCCAAAATAAAGGGCTTATCGATGAAATTTCCGCAACCATTATGCTTCAGGATTATCTTTCGTCGAAACGTTTTTAAGTTTATTTGGGATTAAATCTTCATTTTTAGAAAAATTTATAATTTTCTAACTTTTATCATGTAAAAATTAGTTTTTTTTTGCGATTGAAAAAAGTACCTTTGCATTTTAAAACAAATTACTGTTATGCCTGACAATACAATACGTTCCAATAGTGAAGTAGTGCTTATTGGAGCTGGAATTATGAGTGCAACTCTTGGATTAATTTTAAAAGAGCTGCAGCCCGATATAAAAATTGAAATTTACGAAAGATTAGATGTGGCAGCGGCCGAAAGCTCGGATGCCTGGAATAATGCAGGAACCGGACACTCTGCCTTTTGTGAATTAAATTATACTCCAGAAAAAGAAGATGGAAGTATCGATCCCAAAAAAGCAATCAGTATAGCAGAATCTTTTGAAATTTCACGCCAGTTTTGGTCGTATTTAGTACAGGAAAATAAAGTTCCTTCTCCAGAAAATTTTATTAAAAGTGTTCCTCACATGAGTTTTGTATGGGGAGATAAAAATGTTGAGTATCTTAAAAAGAGATTCGAAGCACTTCAAAGCAATCCAATTTTTTCTGAAATGACATTCAGTACAGATTTTAATCAACTGAAAGAATGGATGCCTCTTGTAATGGAAGGTAGAGAAGAAGGAGAAAAATTAGCAGCAACTCACATGGAAATTGGTACCGATGTAAACTTCGGAGCCTTAACCAGAAGCATGTTTAATTATCTTGAAAAATTAGACGGCGTAACTTTATATTTTAATCACGAAGTTCAAAAATTAAGACAGCGTGAGAATAAATCATGGAGAATTAAAATCACCGATTTATCAACTGGTCAAAAAAGAAAAGCTTATACTCAATTCGTATTTATTGGAGCCGGAGGTGGTTCATTGCCTTTATTAGAAAAAGCGCATGTTCCAGAAGGAGACGGTTACGGAGGTTTCCCTGTAAGCGGTCAATGGTTAAAATGTACAAATCCGGAAGTTATTGCAAAACATCAGGCAAAAGTGTACGGAAAAGCAAGCGTAGGTGCGCCTCCAATGTCTGTTCCGCATATTGATACACGTGTAATTGATGGTGAAAAAGCACTTCTTTTTGGACCATTTGCAGGATTCTCAACACGTTTCCTTAAAAATGGATCTTATTTAGATTTACCATTATCCATAAAAGCAAACAATTTAATTCCGATGCTTTCTGCCGGATTTCATAATATTCCACTAACAAAATATTTAATTGAGCAGGTTCGTCAGTCTCCAAAAGACAGAATGAAAGCACTTCGTGAATATTTGCCAAGTGCACGTTCTAAAGACTGGAAATTAGAAAAAGCAGGTCAGCGTGTGCAGGTAATTAAAAAAGGTGAAAATGGCGGTGGAGTTTTGGAATTTGGAACAGAAGTTATTACAACACACGACGGAACTTTAGCCGTATTATTAGGAGCTTCTCCGGGAGCATCAACTGCAGTTGCCATTATGGTTGATTTAATCAGCAGATGTTTTACAAATCAAATTAAAACACCAGAATGGGAAGCTAAAATGAAAACAATGATTCCATCTTATGGTAAAACGCTGAATGATAAACCAGAGCTTTTAGCAGAAATGAGAAAACATACAGCAGAAGTTTTAAAAATTAAATAAAACTTCCGTTAAAAATAAAAAAAGGACTTTTATCTAAGTCCTTTTTTTATTGCTAAAAACTATATTAATCGTTGTTTACAGCTTTTAATTCTTTTGTTATTTTTAAAATCTTCTCTGCAAGATTACTCATCCAGATCAATTGCTCAATAACCATCGAAGCCTCCTGCATTTTTGCCTGACGCGTTTCTTTATCCAGTTCATCGTCGGTTGCAAGTCGTGTAAAGTTTTTACGTTTCAGTTCTTCAAATTGCAGCGTCACATCTTCTTTATCAAAAAAAGTATCCGTTATAATCGTTTCATTTCTTAAAATAGAAATCGAATGTTCCAGATTTTGTAAAATAGTTTTTATAATATAATTGAAAGATTCTGATGCAGATGTAGTTTGATGCGATTGAATATAAGTCGATAATGATGCTAAAGCTGATAAAAGCGAATGATTTAAAACCACCAATTTATTAACCAAAGGCATTGTTTTCTGCTTTGATTTTGGTTCCTGCATCATACGTTGAAAAGAAGTCATTAAATTTCCTATTTCAACAAAAGCATTCTTTCTGGACAATCTGTAAGACGTTGGTATTTCGCCTTTTTTATTATAAAAATCAGCAATTTCTTTAAGATAATTTCGATTTGCCCGAATCGAATTTTCAATATGAATTGGCGTATTAATAAATTCCCACGCTGGCCATAAAAACTGATTGGCAATAAAAGCCAAAGTTGCTCCAGCGAGCGAATCTAATATTCTAAATTGAATAACTTCGACAACATTTGGCGTTAAAATTCCGTAAATAAAAACCACATACATTGTAACAAATGTGGCGCTTATTTTATAATTGATCTGTGTAAATGAAATTCCCAAAAGCATACATACAATCGAGAAAATACTCAAAGCAACATGATTTTGAATTACAGAAACAATCCCAAACGCAAGAAGACCTCCCAAAATAGTTCCGAAGATTCTGTTATAAGAACGCTCTTTCGTCAAGCCATAACCCGGACGCATGATTACTACAATGGTCAATAAAATCCAGTAGACATTTTGAAACGGCAGAAATTTACCAATTATAAAACCAATTAAAATCGTAATCGTTAATCGAAGCGAATGCCTGAAAATGGATGAAGAATAACTTAAGTTTTCAATAAGCGTCCTTATAGGATAATATTGCGGCGTTAAGAATTTTTCTAACTCTTTATCTTTTAATTTATAAGACTGCATTGCCAGCGATAAAGCACGCTGAATAATTTTAATTTTTCCAACCTGATTTTTAGCATATTTCAGCATATTCGTCAGCATCAAAACACCTTCTGCAGCTTCTTCTTTGCCTAAAGTTTTTTCATAATCAAAAATAGCAAACTCAAGTGCGTCTAATTCGTTTTTTAGATCATTTTTATCTACATAAACCGCAATATGATGCACGTTTTTTGAAAGCTTTTTAAGTGTAGAAGCCAGTT
The DNA here is from genome assembly GCF_002482975.1 of Flavobacterium sp. UBA7680. Taxonomy (GTDB): domain Bacteria; phylum Bacteroidota; class Bacteroidia; order Flavobacteriales; family Flavobacteriaceae; genus Flavobacterium. Next base: position 195,081 of record NZ_DLHA01000058.1, read on the forward strand.
TATAAGCAACATTTTGATAGGTACGCAAGACTTCCGGATGCTTTGCAAACTTTTCATGAAGTTTACTGTGGTCAAACGAAGTATAAAGTGCCAATTCCTGAATTTCAACCAAAGTAATAAACACCAAAAGCATTTTTCGATTCTGCGTTGTAGTTGCTGAAGTATTTTGGTTTCCAATCAACATTTTGCGTAAATCCTCATGAATCAAGTTCAGGTCAACCTGTATTGCTAGTTGTTTTTCTATAATTTTTTGACGATCAGCAGCCGGGCTCCATAAATCACCTCTTAGTTTTAAATACTTTGCTGTTAGTTTTATCCCTTCGGCAATTTGTAATTCGACATATTTATATGGCTGTACAAAATGAAAAACCAGCGAAACGATAAGATATAAAATTCCTCCCGTAAAAATAAATCCGGAATATTGAAGAGCTTCCAATCCCGTATGTAAATGCCCAAATGATAATGAAATCGATAATAAAGCAGAAAACGAAACCAAAGTAGCGCGCTGTCCGTAAACCGAAATCATCGAACATAAAAATAATAGAAACCCTAAAAACGGATAAAATAAAAACGGAAAAGGATAAGCCAGATTGACTAATAAATTTACACCCGAAACAATTAAAGAAGCTACAATTAACCCTTTGATTTTGTGACTTAATGAACTCGGAATATCACTTGGATAGGTATAAAAAGCACCAAGCGCAATCGTAAAACCTATTTCAAAATGTCCCAAAAAATTCAAAATTACAACAGGTACAACCGAAGCAATAGTAACTTTTGATGCATTTAAAAAGGAAGTACTGTTTGTGAATTTTGAGATTCGCTCTAGCATATCGTGAGGTTTACTAGCAAAGTTAAGAATTGTACGAAATATTTTGGCATAATTATAGCGGAGTTTTCTAAAGCATATAAAAAATTGTTATAATGTGGCTTTACAGCTAATCGTTGAGTATTTTTTACTATTTTTGCCAGCTGAAATATGTTAACCTTAATATAGGGTTTTCATTAGATAAAACATTAAATAATTACAAATGATTTTACCAATTGTAGGATATGGTGATCCTGTTTTAAGAAAAGTAGGAACGGCAGTTACGCCAGATTATCCAAACTTAAAAGAGACAATAGCAAACATGTATGAAACCATGTATAATGCTTTAGGAGTGGGACTTGCGGCACCGCAGGTTGGTCTTCCTATACGCATATTTGTTATTGATACAACTCCTTTTAGCGACGATGAGGATTTACCAGAAGATGAACAGAAAGACTTAGAAGGTTTCAAAAAAACTTTTATCAATGCTAAAATCGTTAAAGAAGAAGGTGAAGAGTGGAGTTTTAATGAAGGCTGTTTGAGTATTCCGGACGTTCGCGAAGATGTTTACAGAAAACCAACTGTTACTATTGAATATTGCGAAGAAGATTTCGTAATGAAAACTGAAGTTTTTGACGGTTTAATTGCGAGAGTTATTCAACACGAATACGATCATATCGAAGGCATTTTATTTACTGATAAAATATCTTCTTTAAAAAAGCGTTTGATTCAAAAGAAATTAAAAAACATCACCGAAGGCAAGACTTTTCAGGAATACAGAATGAAATTTGCAGCGGCAAAGAAAGGAAGATAAAAAGTTCTAAAAATTTAGAACATTAATAAAAGACAAAAATTCTTAATACTAATTTTAATAAACATGAATTTAGACAAAATTTTAGCCATTTCTGGGAAACCAGGTTTATATGTATTGAAAGTGCAGACTCGTACAGGTTTTGTGGCAGAATCATTATTAGACGGAAAAAAAATTACAGTAAACTTAAAAAGTAATGTAAGCTTACTATCAGAAATTTCAATTTATACACACGACGGAGAAAAACCATTGACTGAAGTAATGCAAAAAATTGCTGCTAAAGAAAACAAAGGTCAGGCGATTTCTCACAAAGAAGATAATGCAACTTTAGCTGCTTACTTTAAAGAAATTTTACCGGATTATGATGAAGAAAGAGTTTATCCTTCAGATATTAAAAAAGTATTAAACTGGTACAACACACTTCAGGCTAAAGGTTTAGTAACTGATTTAGCTCCAGCTGCTGCTGAAGCTCCAGAAGAAACTCCGGCTGTTGAAGAAAAACCAAAAAAAGCACCAGCTGCTAAAAAGCCAAAAGCTAAAAAGGAAGAAAAATAATTTTTCTGAATTCAAATATATTGATCCCGTTAAGATATTTCTTAACGGGATTTTTTTATTTAAAATCACTTGTTATTTAAGTTTTAAAATATATTTTTGTAAGAAAAATAATATTTTAAAATAGTCTAAAAACGCAGTTGATAATTTAGTTTTAAATTGTAACTATTTATACATAAGTATATTATGTGTATTTTATAACTGTTTTGAAATGATTTTTTGGCTTTGAAACTAAATTTTAAATGATAGGAAAAATGAAAAAGGAAATGAAAAATTTTGCAGTAATAGCAGCTTTAGTATTAGCGACAGCTTGCAACAACAAATCAAAAGAAACAGAACAATATGTAACTCCATCTGATACAATAACAACTTTAGAGCATCATAAGCATTGGAATTATGAAGGTGAAACGGGGCCATCTCATTGGGGAGAAATGGATCAGAATGATTGCGGAGGAAAAGTACAATCACCAGTTGATATTGTTGACACTGAAAATGATAATACGCTAAAACCTATTGATTTTCATTACAATCTAAAAACAAAAATTCATGATGTTATCAATAACGGACACACTATTCAATTTGATTTTGAATCCGGAGATTATATCGTAATTAATGGAGATCAATATGAACTCAAACAATTTCATTTTCATGAATCGGCAGAACATACTATAAAAGGTGTGAGATATCCGTTAGAAATTCACATGGTTCATAAAAATAAAGATGGAAAATTTGCCGTAGTTTCTATTATGGCGCAAGAAGACAAGAAAAGCAATGAAACTTTTGAATTTCTTGATAAGTATCTGCCTAAAAAAGCTAATGATACTGTAAAAGTTAGCAACGATTTTAATATCAATAAAGTTCTTCCACAAAATAGATCCTATTATACTTACTCTGGTTCATTGACAACACCGCCTTGTACAGAAGGCGTACAATGGTTTATTTTTAAAACCCCAATCGAAGTTTCTATTAAAATGATAACAGATTTAAAAAAGATAATGCCATTGAATAATTTTAGAAATGTTCAGGAATTAAACGGAAGAAAAATTAAAGAGTCAATCTAAATTAAAAAGAAGGTATTTTGCCTTCTTTTTTAGTTTAGCAAAGACCTGTTTAATCCGCAAATTGTTTTAATTTTGGTATCTTAAAATAAAAAAATGAGCAAAGAACTTCAACTCAAAGCCTTCGAAAGATTATTAATTATCATGGATGAACTTCGTGAGCAATGTCCGTGGGATAAAAAACAGACCTTGCAGACATTAAGGCATTTAACAATTGAAGAAACTTACGAGTTAGGCGATGCCATTTTAGATAATGATTTAAACGAAGTAAAAAAAGAACTCGGAGACTTACTGCTACATATTGTTTTTTATGCTAAAATAGGCTCAGAAACCAATGATTTTGATATTGCAGATGTCTGCAACGAAATCTGCGATAAATTAATTCACCGCCATCCGCATATTTATTCGGATACTGTTGTAAAAGATGAAGAAGAAGTAAAACAAAACTGGGAAAAACTAAAATTAAAAGAAGGTAAAAAATCTGTTTTAGAAGGAGTTCCAAGAAGTTTGCCGGCATTAGTAAAAGCAAGCAGAATCCAAGATAAAGTAAAAGGAGTAGGGTTTGACTGGGAAGAACCGCACCAGGTTTGGGATAAAGTTCAGGAAGAACTAAACGAATTGCAGGTTGAAGTTGAAGCTGGTGATCAGGATAAAATTGAAGCCGAATTTGGCGATGTTTTATTCTCAATGATAAACTATGCCAGATTTTTAAATGTTAACCCGGAAGATGCTTTAGAACGCACGAATAAAAAATTTATCAAGCGTTTTCAATATTTAGAAAGTAAAGCAGGCGAGTTAGGAAAACCTTTAATGGATATGACTCTCGCAGAAATGGATGTTTTTTGGAACGAAGCTAAAAAACAGTAATTTATTCGGCCATTCGTTTTAATGCTTTTACATTTTTAAGCATAATTTTTTTACCTACTAATTCAATTAATTCCAGTTTATTAAAGTCAGATAATAATCGGATGCAGCTTTCAGTTGCCGTTCCTATTATTCCTGCAAGTTCTTCTCTGGTAAGCTGTACTTTAAGGGTTTTATCTGTATTTTCTCCAAATTCATTATGTAAATGCAATAAAGTTTCTGCCAAACGCTGTTTTACCGTTTTTTGAACCAAAGCAATTTTATCATTTTCAGATTCTTTCAAATCCTCGCATACAGACTGCATCAAATTCAAAGAAAACTGATTGTTGCTATTAAAGAAATGGATAATTTCTGATTTCGGAATAAAGCAAACTTCCATATCAGCAATGGCTTTTGCAGATAAATTTGCAGGTTCATTACTAATCATCGAACGCTGTCCTAAAAGTTCTCCGGATTTTACAAGCTTAACGATTTGATCCTTTCCGTTGGCACTTAATTTTGAAAGTTTTCCAACTCCGTCCTTAACGCAGAAAACGCCATTCGTAACTTCGCCCTCTTCAAAAATAGCTTCGCCTTTTTTAATCGTGTAGGTAGTTTTGCTATTAGCCAATTTTATAACTTCATCTTTATTTAGGGCTTTTAGAGAAGAAAGCTGACGAACAATACATTGATCACATTTATTCATAGCAGGAGTAATTTGGTGCAAAATTAACCAATTCCTGTGGTTAAAAAGCACTTTTACGGCTAAAAATACGTAGAAAAAGGTATTATTTCAATTTGATAAATTATTTCATTAATTTAGGATTAGATTTCATTATAACATGATAAATGTCATAGTTATAATCACCGCTTATTTAGAATTTTGCTAATTAAAAAAACAAATTATGAGCGAGCAGAGTTGTTTTCATTGCGGGCTGACTATTCCTAAAAATGAAGAGATCAATTTTGATGAAAAAAAGTTTTGTTGTACTGGTTGTAAAACAGTTTACGAAATTTTTAGCCAAAATGATTTAACCTGCTATTATGATTTTGAAAAATCGCCTGGAGCTACTCCTCAGGACATTCAGGGCAAATATGACTTTTTAGACAACGAAGCAATTTTAGCTAAAGTTCTCGAATTTCAGGAAGGAAATACCTCAATAGTTTCATTAAATATTCCGCATATTCACTGCAGCTCATGCATTTGGATTCTCGAAAACCTAAATCGTCTGCAGCCCGGAATCAGCGCTTCACAAGTTAATTTTCCCGAAAAAAAGGTTCGAATTACCTTCAATTCAGAAACCGTTTCTCTCAAATCAATTGTATACTTATTAAGTTCTATAGGTTACGAACCCTATATTAGTTTAGAAAATTACGAAACAGGTAAAAATAAAGTAGACAGAAGTTTAACTTATAAAGTAGGCGTTGCCTTTTTCTGTTTCGGAAATATTATGCTGCTTTCCTTTCCTGAATATTTCGAAATCAAAGAATTTTGGTTAGATAGCTATAAACCGTTTTTTAGAATTCTAATTTTTCTTTTAGCGTTACCAAGTTTTTTTTATTCTGCAAGTGGTTATTACGTTTCAGCTTATCACAGTATCCGAACCAGAATGTTAAACATTGATATTCCTATTGCCTTAGGAATTATTGTAATGTTCATTCGCAGTAGCTATGATATGCTGATGGATCATGGACCGGGATTTTTTGACAGTTTAGCCAGTTTGGTTTTCTTTATGCTGCTGGGTAAAATGTTTCAAACAAAAACCTATAGTTTTTTAAGTTTCGAAAGAGATTTTAAATCCTATTTTCCAATTGCGGTAACCAGAATCAATGCTGATTTTTCAGAAGAAAGCGTTCCAATTTATGATGTTTTAAAAGGAAACAGATTATTGATTCGAAATCAGGAATTAATTCCAGTAGATGGAATTTTAATGAGCGAAAAGGCCGAAATCGATTATAGTTTTGTTACCGGAGAAGCTGTTCCAATCACAAAAAAATCAGGAGATAAAATATTCGCAGGTGGAAAACAAATTGGAAAAGTAATCGAAATGGAAGTATTGCATTCTGTTTCAGAAAGTTATCTGACTCAATTATGGAGCAACGAAATTTTTCAGAAAAAAGTAGAACAAAAACACAAAACAATTACAGACGCTTTGAGCCGTTATTTTACACCAATTTTATTGCTAATTGCCTTTGCAGGATTTGGTTACTGGATCTTTATTGATACCAATATTGCTTTTAATGTTTTTACAGCAGTATTAATTGTGGCTTGTCCTTGCGCGTTGGCACTTACTGCTCCGTTTACATTTGGAAATATTCTCAGAATAATGGGAAAACAAAAAATGTATCTAAAAAATGCTTTAGTAATAGAACAATTGGCTAAAGTTGATACTATTGTTTTTGATAAAACCGGAACCATTACAACCAATAAAAAATCTAATATTTTATACGAAGGAATTGAATTTGCCGATGAAAATTTACAATTAATAAAAAACGTGCTTCGAGGATCCAATCATCCTTTAAGCAGAATGTTATATGACTTTCTGCCGGAATATGACAGGATAAAAATTGATGATTTTCAGGAAATTACCGGAAAAGGAATTTTGGCTTTCGCCGAAGAAAAAGAAGTAAAAATAGGTTCTTCATCATTTGTTGAAAGCCCAATTTTAGACTCTTCAGAAATAGAAAAAACCTCGCTTCATATTAAAATAGACAATAGATATTACGGAAAATTTATCTTCCAAAATCAATATCGCGAAGGACTAGAAAAATTGTTTGCAACCCTTAGCAAAGAATATAATATAAAAGTGCTTTCTGGAGATAATGATGGCGAAAGAGAAAATCTTGAAGCTATTTTACCTAAAAATACTGAACTGGTTTTTAACCAAAAACCAGAACAAAAATTAGAATTTATTAAAAAACTGCAGGAAACAGGAAAGAATGTTATGATGGTAGGAGACGGACTGAATGATGCTGGAGCCCTTGCACAAAGTAATGTGGGTATTTCTGTATCCGAAAATGTAAATGTATTTTCTCCAGCCTGCGATGCAATTCTCGATGCAGGTGAATTTTCACGATTAAACTATTTCTTAAAACTCTCTCATAAATCGATCCTGATTATTAAAATGAGTTTTGGCTTATCACTCCTTTATAATATTGTCGGACTTACGTTTGCCGTTACCGGAAATCTACTTCCTTTAGTGGCAGCAATCATCATGCCTTTAAGCACAATTACGATTGTAAGTTTTGTGACTTTTATGTCTAACTACTTCAATTGTAAGAATTTAGATGGATTTTAAATAATTGTAAGAATATTTTTTTTAATTTTATCATTCTTCTACAAGCATGATAATTATCATATTTTAAACGCCACTGACCCAGTAATTTTGTTAACATAAATTTACGGTATGAGTGTTATTTATCTTTTAATTTCAGTAAGTATTTTCGTGGCAATCTGTTTCTTTATTGCCTTTATCGTTGCTGTCAAATCTGGACAATACGATGACGATTATACGCCCTCGGTCAGAATTCTTTTTGATGACGAGACCAAAATTATTTCCCCAAATAATAATTCACCAATCGAAGAAAAACAAGTATAAATTATGGAAATGGAACAGTTTTATTACGACAACAAAATTGTAAAAAAATTCATTTACGCCACCATTCTTTTTGGAGTTGTGGGTATGTTAGTGGGACTGACCCTGGCGGTTATGTACCTTTTTCCCAATATTACAGATGGGATTTCATGGCTAAGTTATGGTCGTTTAAGGCCTTTACACACAAATGCCGTTATTTTCGCCTTTGTAGGGAATGCTTTTTTTGCAGGAATGTATTATTCAATGCAAAGATTACTAAAAGCCAGAATGTTTAGTGACTTTTTAAGTAATCTGCATTTTTGGGGCTGGCAGTTAATCATTGTCGCCGCAGCCATCACATTACCATTAGGATATACTTCTTCGAAGGAATATGCAGAACTTGAATGGCCTATTGATATTGCTATAGCGTTAATTTGGGTTGTCATGGGAATTAACATGATAGGAACCATGTTACGCCGTAGAGAGCGTCATTTATATGTAGCAATTTGGTTTTATCTGGCAACATTTGTAACGGTTGCCGTATTGCATATTTTCAATAATATAGAAATTCCTGTTTCAGGATTAAAAAGTTACTCCGTATATGCTGGTGTTCAGGATGCATTGGTACAATGGTGGTACGGACATAATGCGGTTGCATTTTTCTTGACAACACCATTTTTAGGATTGATGTATTACTTCGTTCCTAAAATTGCAAATCGCCCTATTTACTCTTATAGATTATCTATTATTCACTTTTGGTCTTTAATTTTTATCTATATCTGGGCAGGGCCGCACCACTTATTATATTCAGCTTTACCAAACTGGGCTCAAAACTTAGGTGTTGCATTTTCTGTAATGCTTATTGCTCCATCTTGGGGAGGTATGATCAACGGACTTTTAACTTTAAGAGGTGCGTGGGATAAAGTTCGTGAAGAACCAGTTTTAAAATTCTTCGTTGTAGCGATTACAGGTTACGGAATGGCGACTTTTGAAGGGCCAATGTTATCACTAAAAAATGTAAATGCTATTGCGCACTACACTGACTGGATCGTTGCACACGTACACGTAGGTGCTTTAGCATGGAACGGATTTATGTCATTTGCTATTATTTACTGGTTGATTCCACGAATGACAAAAACAGCATTGTTCTCTAAGAAATTAGCAAACTTCCATTTCTGGATTGGTACTCTTGGTATTATAGTTTATACAATTCCGTTATATGTGGCTGGTTTCCAACAAGCATCAATGTGGAAACAATTTAATCCAGACGGAACTTTAACTTACGGTAACTTCCTTGAAACAGTAACTGCCATTATGCCTATGTATTGGATGAGAGCAATTGGAGGTAGTTTGTACTTAATAGGAATGCTGACATTGGTTTACAACATTATCATGACAGTTCGTGTTGGTGAAACAATTGAAGATGAATTAGCACAAGCTCCGGCATTGCAAAAAATAAGCAGTAATAGATTAAGTGGAGAAAAATTCCATTCATGGTTAGAAAGAAAACCAATTCAATTAACCATTTTGGCTACAATCGCCATTTTAATTGGAGGAGTTATTCAGATCGTACCAACGATTATGGTAAAATCAAATATTCCAACTATTTCAAGCGTAAAACCATATACACCGTTAGAACTTGAAGGACGTGATTTATATATCAGAGAAGGCTGCGTAGGTTGTCACTCACAATCAGTTCGTCCGTTTAGAAGTGAAGTGGAGCGTTATGGACCTCAGTCAAAAGCAGGAGAATTTGTTTACGATCATCCATTCTTATGGGGATCAAAACGTACAGGTCCAGACTTGTTAAGAGTAGGAGGTAAGTACAATGATAACTGGCACTTTAACCACATGTGGAATCCGCAAAGCACATCTGCAGGATCAATTATGCCAGGTTATAAATGGTTATTTGATAATAAACCTTTAGACATTTCATTGACTCAAAAGAAAATGAACGTAATGATTTCTCTTGGAGTTCCTTATTCAGCAGAAGAAGTTGCAAATGCACAAAAAACATTAAGAACTCAGGCGATTAAAATTGAGAAAAGCCTTGAAAATGATCCTGACTTTGTAAAAAGTTATGAAAAAAGCCGTGAAAAAGCTGCTGCAAAAGGTGAAAAATTCATTCCGATGAATGAAAGAGAAATAGTTGCTTTGATTGCATATATTCAAAGACTTGGTACTGATATTAAAGTAAAAGAAACTAAATAACAGCATTATGTTTGAACAAATAAAACACAATATGGAAACGATATCGGGTGTAGAAATTTACCCGATACTTTCCCTCTTGATTTTCTTCTTCTTTTTCGTAGGATTAGGCATTTGGGTGTTTTCTTATAAAAAAGATAAAATTCAGGAAATGAGTAATATACCTTTAGAAGAAGGGCAAGTTATAATCTCAAAAGATAGATAAAAATGAAAAAGTTTTTCCCAGTATATGTTAGAGTACCGCTGATTTTCTTCATCGTATTTGCTTTGATGGAATATTGTATAGATTCAGGCGACAGACCTGCTTTTATAAAGTACCCAATGGTATCTGTCTTTTTACTTGTTTTTCTGTTTATTTTGATTGCGATCGAAGTTACGTTAAGTGCTGTAAATAAGGTAATGTATCAACTATTGTCACCAGAAGAAAAAGCAAAATTAGATTATGAGAATAGTTTAAGTCTTCAGGAAAGTACTTGGTTCAAAGAATTAATGCACAAACTTACTAAGACAGAACCAATGTCTAAAGAAGCTGATTTATTGATGGATCACGATTATGACGGCATCAAAGAGCTTGATAATAATTTACCGCCGTGGTGGGTTTATTTATTCTATATCTGTATCATTTTTGGAGTAATCTATGTAGTTCGTTATGATGTTTTAGGGGCTGATGATCAGGAAATGGAACTTAAAAAAGAAATGGCACAAGCTAAAATTGATGTCGAAGAATACTTAAAAACTGCTCCGGATTTAATGGATGAAAAAACGGTTGTTTTACTGACTGATGATGCAAGTTTAGCCGCAGGAAAAGAAATTTTTACAACCAATTGTGCAGCTTGTCACAGAGCAGATGCAGGAGGACAAATTGGACCTAACTTAACAGATGATCATTGGATTTTAGGTGGAGGAATTAAAAATGTATTCCACACTATTACAAACGGTGGACGTGATGGAAAAGGGATGGTTTCGTGGAAAACGAATGGTATGAAACCAAAAGAAATTCAAAAAGTGGCGAGTTACATTTTATCACTGCAAGGATCCAATCCAAAAGATCCAAAAGCACCGGAAGGAGAAGTTTGGGTAGACGAAAGTGCGCCTAAAACAGATGCAGCAGCTACAAAAAAAGATACCACAGAAGTTAAAAAATAATTAGAATATCATGTCAAATTTACCAGACGAAGCTTTTAGAGATACCATTGGAACTATAGATGAAGGTGGTAAAAGGAAATTTATTTTTCCAAAAAAACCGTCTGGTAAATTTTATGATTACCGAAAAATTGTCAGTTATGTTTTATTGGCAATTTTGATAATAAATCCGTTTATAAAAGTAAACGGAAACCAATTTATGATGTTCAACATTATTGAACGTCGTTTTAATATCTTCGGCTTTCCCTTTTGGCCGCAAGATTTTTACCTCTTTGTAATTTCAATGCTTATTGGCGTTGTCTTTGTACTTTTATTTACCGTTGTTTTTGGGCGAATATTTTGCGGATGGATTTGTCCGCAGACCATTTTTCTTGAATTGGTTTTTCGCCGAATCGAATATTGGATTGACGGCGACCGCGGTTCACAATCCCGTTTAGCAAGAATGGAATGGAATGCAGAAAAAATTAGAAAAAGATTGACTAAATGGACAATTTTCTTTTTGATTTCTTTTGGAATTGCCAACGTATTTCTGGCTTATTTAGTAGGAAGTGATTCTTTACTTTTAATGGTGGAGCAAGGCCCAATTCAGCAGGCAAGTAATTTTATTGCACTACTTATTTTTACCGGAGTTTTCTATTTTGTTTTTGTCTGGTTCCGCGAGCAGGTTTGTATAATTGCCTGTCCGTACGGAAGACTTCAGGGCGTTCTGTTAGACAATAAATCTATCAACGTTGCGTATGATTTTGTGAGAGGAGAAAAAGAAGAAGGAAGAGCAAAATTCAATAAAAAAGAAGACAGAGCTTTAACCGGAAAAGGAGATTGTATTGATTGTCTTCAATGCGTTCATGTCTGCCCAATGGGAATTGACATTAGAAACGGAACGCAGTTAGAATGTACCAACTGCACCGCTTGTATTGATGAATGCGATCATATAATGGAAAGTGTAGGATTACCAAAAGGTCTTATTCGTTACGCATCAGAAGATGAAATTGTTAAAAAAGAACCTTTTAGGTTTACTGCCAGAATGAAAGGTTACAGTGCGGTTCTTTTTATTTTGATGGGCATTTTTGTTGGAATGTTGTTTTTAAGAACAGATGTTCAAGCCGTTATTCTGCGTTTACCCGGACAGCTTTTTCAACATAAAGGAGATAAAATAAGCAATGTTTATACGTATAAAATTGTCAATAAAACCATGAAAGATTATAATGATATTCATTTTGAATTAATCGATCAAAAAGGTGAAATTAACAATGTAGGGAAAGAGCATTTTAAAGTGGCAAAAGAAGCAATTTCGCAGGGAACTTTATTCATAGAAATAAAAGAAGTTCTGCTGGAAAGTGATAAAACCAATTTGAAAATTGGGGTTTATAATGGCAAAGAATTACTCGAAACCACTACAACAAATTTCTTAGGGCCACGAAGTTTTAATTAAAAATATACTATCATGAAAATTAATTGGGGAACCGGAATTGTCATTGCATTTGCTTTGTTTATGACATTTATATTATACTTTGTTTTTGAAGTACAATCAAATAGTAAATATGATAACGATTTGGTTGTAGAAGAATATTACAAACACGACACGCATTTTCAGGAAGAAATGGCAAGAATTCAAAACGCGCACGATTTACAGCATAAACCTTCAGTAAAATTTGAAGAAGATGGTGTAAAAGTTACTTTTCCTGCCACTTTTGAAAGTGATAAAATAAAAGGAAATATTTTGTTATACCGACCTTCAAACAAAAAGTTTGATTTTAATACAGAAATTGCTTTGACTAATTCTTCATTATTAATTCCACATAAAAAGCTAATCAAAGGACGTTGGGATGTTAATATGGAATGGCAGTATGAAGGAAAAAAATACCTGACAAAAGAGGTTATTTACGTAAACTGATTTAGTCTTTTTATGTGAAAAGTATAGTCCCTATGGGACAATAGAGTGTTCGAGCATTTCTTTTTTTACCGATATATAATCTACGAGATATGCTTAAAAAATACTCTGGCATGAGAAAATGATTGGTAAAATATGGATTTATTAATTATGATGAAATATGCTCCGTTAAGAGCAACATATCGGTAGAAATAAAGCATATCGATAATGTAAAATGTCCCGTAGGGACTATACGTTAATATTGATTTAGCTTTTGGGCAAAATGTTTAGTCCCTACGGGACAATAGAGTATTCGAGTATTTTCTTTTTTACCGATATTTTATCTCTACGAGATATGTTTGAATAATATTCTGTAAGGAGTTACATATTGGAAAAAAATATCGATAATTAATTTCAATAAGATCTGCTCCGTTAGGAGCAACATATCGGTAGAAAAAAACATAATGGTAATGTAAAATGTCCCGTAGGGACTAAAGGTATTTTACGTATTTCTCTTTTACCGATATTAAATTTTTACGAGTTATGTTCCGTTAGGAACAATTCATCGGTAGAAAAAAAATGTAATATTCCCAAAAAAAGTGTCCCGTAGGGACACATGATAATCAAAATTCACCAATAAAAAATAAATAAAAAAATGTTATTTTCAGCATTCATATTAGGTCTTATCAGCAGTCTGCATTGTGTTGGCATGTGCGGGCCAATTGCTATGATGCTTCCTGTTGATCATAAAAATGAAGCTAAAAAAGTAACACAGATTATCACCTATCATTTAGGAAGATTAACCGCTTACTCAACAATTGGTTTAATCTTCGGATTATTAGGAAGAGGCTTTTTCTTAGCAGGAATGCAGCAAAGAATGTCAATTTTTATTGGGATTGCCATGATTTTAATTGCTCTGATACCAGAAAAAATATTCGCTAGATACAATTTCTCAAAACCCGTTTACAAAGTAATTTCAAATATAAAATCAAACTTAGGAAGTCAGTTTAAAAAGAAAAGCTATAAATCTCTTTTTACAATTGGTCTGTTAAACGGATTCCTGCCATGCGGAATGGTTTATGTGGCGTTGTTTGGAGCAATTGCCATGCAGAGCGCCGGCTTTGGAGTTTTGTATATGTTACTGTACGGATTAGGAACAATTCCGTTAATGACAGTTGTAGTTTACGTCAACTCATTATTAAAATTACCATTTCGAAATAAAATTCAAAAAGCAATTCCTTATGTTGCCGTTATAATTGGAGTATTATTTATTTTGAGAGGCTTAGGTTTAGGAATTCCCTATTTATCTCCTTCAAATATGAGTTTGTTTGTTCAGGGAACTCCGAATTGTCATTAAACGGTCATCGAAAACAAATTAGTTTCCGGTGATTTTCTTTTTAAATGTAAATCAAAAGCCATACAAATGTTGCGGACAAATGGTCTTCCCGCTTCAGTAATTTTGATTCTGTTTTCTTCAATTACAATTAATTGATCGTTTTCTATTTCTTTTAAAGCCTTTAAAACTTGTGGCAATTCTTTAAAATATAAAGAATCGTCACTCCAGGAAGTTTCAAGATCGCAGGTTAAATTTAGAATATGTTTTCTGATGATAAGGTCTTCATCGGTTAAAATATGACCTTTTACAACCGGAAGCTGATCCCATTCTAATAACTGATAATAATCTTCCAGATTTTTAGTGTTTTGAGCAAAACCGTACCAGCTGTCACTAATCGAAGAAACTCCTAAACCAATCATAAGCTGTGTTTTTGAAGCACTGTAACCCATAAAATTTCGATGCATTTTTTTGTTGTGTGCGGCATGAAATAAACTGTCTGAAGATAAAGCAAAATGGTCCATACCAATTTCATGATAACCATTTACAGAAAGTAACTGTTTGCCTGTTTCATAAAGCTGTCTTTTTTCAGCATCTTTAGGAAGATTTTCATCGTTGAATCCGCGTTGCCCATTTCCTTTAATCCATGGCACGTGAGCGTAGCTGTAAAATGCTAATCGGTCTGGTTTTAGGGAATTTGTTTTCTCAACCGTATCCACAACATCATCTAAAGTTTGAAATGGTAATCCGAATATAATATCGTGCCCTATAGATTTATAACCAATTTCTTTTGCCCAAAAAGTAACCTTTGCAACATTATGAAAAGGCTGAATTCTATTAATGGCTTTCTGTACTTTTTCGGAATAATCTTGAACACCAAAACTTACTCGGCGAAAGCCTAAATCATATAATTTTTTAAGTTGTTCGTAAGTCGTATTATTAGGATGTCCTTCAAAACTAAATTCATGATTTTCAGCTTTATTTGCGAAGCTGAAAATACCATTGATAAGATGTTCTAAGTTATTGGTTGAAAAAAAAGTAGGCGTTCCTCCGCCTAAATGTATTTCTTTTATAAAAGGTTTTTCGGGCAGTTGTTTACAGTACAAACTCCATTCTTTTAAAAGGGCCTGAATGTATTTTTCTTCAACAGAATGATTTTTGGTAATTCGTTTATTGCATCCGCAAAAGGTGCACATACTTTCGCAAAAAGGAAGATGGATATAAAGACTAATTCCGTTTTTTGAATTGCTTTCGGCAAATGCTTTTTGAAAAGATGTTTTCCATTCTTCGACTGTGAAAGCGGTTTCATTCCAATAAGGAACCGTAGGATAACTCGTGTATCTTGGTCCAGGCACATTGTATTTCTGGGTCAATGAAATTTTCATAAAGACGGATTTAGTTTACATCAAAATTACTATTTGAACCACAGACATAAAATGACAAATATCATGTATGAGACAAAAAAAAGAGACTCATAATGAGCCTCTTTCTACTGAATTAAATAACTAACACTAAATAGAATCCTGAATGATTTTAAGCCATTTTTTCGCAAACATATGATCCTGATACGCACTTATTTGTTTAATGCGGTCATCATCAAAATCATAGAATGGAATTGTAATTTTTTTAGAAGTTTCTCTATCCTGAAAATCATAATCAATTTTTACAATTGTATCTGAGTTTCCTTCGGTAGTTAAAACTAATTTGCAAGATGAAACAGTTTTCAAATCGACATAAGTTGATTCTTGTTGATTTGGATTGAAATTCATCAAAATAAACTTTCTGTTTTTTTGATCGATCGTTAACGTTTTATTGCTTTGAGATTCAGTCAAATCAAATTGTTCCGGATTGTTTGGATTGAATTTCTTTTTGATGTTTAAGATTTTTGTTTTGTTTGCGGCGCTCGATCGTGCTGAAAAATATATGGGAATGGCTACTATGACCGCAATCACAATACCAATTATGGTTACACTTGTTTCCATGTTTCTTTTTTTAAATTTGGTAAATAATATGAAATAGTAAACAGTTTCGGGATAGAAACGGTTTAATTGCTGGTGAAGAATTACTTCTTCAAATTAAAATTTCAAGGTTTATTTACCAGAAAAAATGGAAGGCGTAGAGCATTAATGAGATTTTTTTGCTCTGTGCAGGAAATGGGTTTGTAAAGTTAAAGGCTGATTGTATTACTTTATGCTGCGGAATAACAACAAGTAACGAATCAAACCATTTAATGCATGCGAGATGATCTGTTTTGATATTTGCCGCAAAGTGATAGCTTCCCTGAGGCTGAATAAATGCTGATGAATCTGCAGTTTCTTTGGAGAAGTTGGTATCCGTTTTTTGAGTTTCCGTTTTTTGCACAGGAAGTTCGTTTGCCTGAGCGGCAAAAAGTCCTATGATCAAAAGTGATACGAAAAGTATGGTTTTACGAATCCAATTCATGGTGGCGAATTTAGTTCATAAAACACAATAAATGAAATTTTAAGTGCTAATTACTTCTTAAAAATAGCTTTATTATTTTATCCTCAACTTTTAATAGTTGAGGATAAAATATTTTTATTGCTGCATTTTAAAATAATAGTCGGCAGAGTGTTTTCCTCCTCCGTAGAATAAGAAGAAGATGCAAATGAGTAAAACTACAATTGCAAGAATTAAGCTTTCAGAATGCATGTGTCCCATAAAATTTACGAGAACGGCTCCAAATAGTATTGGTAATTGAGCTGCAATTGCCCAGCGGGTAAGTAGCCCAAAAACAATCATTATACCTCCAATCATATGTGCCGGCGCGATATAATGCAGAAGAAACATTCCGCCTCCGAACCGATCAATTGGAGAAATTAAATCATGTAAATACTGAACGTTTGTTACAAAAGAAACGCCTTTCATAAATAAAAAAACACCCAATATTATACGTACTAAATCTACTGGTAAATAAGTATGGGCGTTTGCCCACTTATTTAAGCTTTTGACATTTTCCATGATACTACGTAATTAAAATTATATATATAAAGTTACTAATTTTTAATGATATATTTAATTTAAGTATCTAAAAATAAGTTTTTTACTATTTATTTAACACGTTATCTGTTTTAGTGAAATACTACACCTGAATTACACCCAGATTAAATGGTTTTTGAATAGGAGCGTGGTTGGCAGCTTCGATTCCCATTGAAATCCATTTGCGGGTATCAAGTGGATCAATGATAGCATCAGTCCATAACCTTGATGCGGCATAATAAGGTGAAGTCTGCTCGTCGTAACGTGCTTTTATTTTATTAAAAAGTTCTGTTTCTTTAGCTTCGTCAACAACTTCTCCTTTTGCTTTAAGCGAAGAAGCTTCGATTTGAGCTAAAACTTTTGCAGCCTGTGTTCCGCCCATAACAGCAAGTTCTGCACTTGGCCAGGCAAATATTAATCTTGGGTCATACGCTTTTCCGCACATAGCGTAATTTCCTGCTCCATATGAATTCCCAACAATAACGGTAAATTTTGGCACAACCGAATTACTTACAGCATTTACCATTTTGGCACCATCTTTAATAATGCCGCCATGTTCTGATTTTGAACCAACCATAAATCCGGTAACGTCTTGTAAAAATACTAATGGAATTTTCTTTTGATTACAGTTTGCAATAAAACGGGTTGCTTTATCAGCACTATCAGAATAAATTACACCACCAAACTGCATTTCACCTTTTTTGGTTTTTACCACTTTACGCTGATTGGCTATAATTCCAACTGCCCATCCATCAATTCTGGCATAACCCGTAATTAACGATTGACCGTAACCATCTTTATAAGCTTCAAATTCTGAATTATCTACCAAACGATTGATGATTTCCATCATGTCGTATTGCTCATTTCTGGCTTTTGGTAAAATTCCGTAAATGTCTTTTGGCTCTAAAGCAGGTTTTTCAGCCTTAATTCTACTGTAACCGGCTTTATCAAAATCACCAATTTTATCAACGATATTTTTGATTTTATCTAAAGCATCTTTATCATCTTTAGCTTTATAATCTGTAACTCCAGAAATTTCGCAATGTGTTGTTGCGCCGCCTAAAGTTTCATTATCAATGGTTTCGCCAATTGCAGCCTTAACTAAATAACTTCCAGCAAGGAAAATACTGCCTGTTTTGTCTACAATTAAAGCTTCATCACTCATAATGGGTAGATAAGCACCTCCGGCAACGCAGCTTCCCATCACGGCAGCGATTTGCGTTATTCCCATACTACTCATTTGAGCGTTGTTTCTAAAGATGCGTCCGAAATGTTCTTTGTCAGGAAAAATTTCATCCTGCATTGGCAAATAAACTCCGGCACTGTCTACTAAATAAATAATAGGAAGTCTGTTCTCCATTGCAATTTCCTGTGCACGCAGGTTTTTTTTGCCTGTTATGGGGAACCATGCACCAGCTTTTACTGTTGCATCATTGGCAACTACAATACATTGTTTTCCTTTTATATATCCAATTTTAATGACAACTCCGCCAGAAGGGCATCCTCCGTGTTCAGCGTACATTCCTTCTCCGGCAAAACCGCCAATTTCAATATTTTCTGCATTTTCATCTAATAAATAAGCGATACGCTCACGAGCCGTCATTTTTCCTTCGGCATGTAGTTTTTCGATTCTTTTTTCGCCTCCGCCTAGTTTTACTTTGGCAAATTTTTGTTTTAGGTCTGAAAGTAATAGTTTATTGTGATCTTCGTTTTTATTGAAGTTTAAATCCATGATATAATATTGATTTTACAAAATAGTGTTGGCTAATTTACAAAATCAATTGAAATAAACCGATTGCTTTGTGAATTAAGAAAAAGTTTATAATTCTAGTTTTTTAATTAAACACATAGAAACATAGGATTTATAGTTTTAAAGAAGGGAGTTAAAAGAAACTCGTTTCTAACACATAGCCTAACTATGTTTATTCAAACAAGTGAAACGCCTTTTTAATCTTGCTAAATCTATGTTTCTATGTGTTAAAACTAATTACACCAATTATTTTTCTTTAATTTGCTTTTTCATACTAACTAGTATTTTTTATGTCTAAAGCTGCTAATACCCGACTTACGATTCTTCATAAAGCATTTGAATTGATCTATACAAAAGGTTATCAAACCACCAGTATTGATGAAATTATTGCAACAACCCAAGTTACAAAAGGTGCTTTTTATTACCATTTTAAAACCAAAGATGAAATGGGAATTGCGATTATTGAAGAAATTCTAAAACCTACAATGCAGGAAAATTTTATAAAACCTACTGAAGCTTCGCAAAATCCAGTAGAAGATTTTTATAATATGATTTCGTATTTATTGCTTGAAGATCCTTTTTTGCAGGTAAAATACGGTTGTCCGGTTGGAAATCTTACGCAGGAAATGACGCCGTGGAATAACAGGTTTAGTGAAGCATTGGCAGAATTGGTCGATTTATGGAAAAAGACAATCATAAATTCTATCGAAAAAGGAAAAGAATCGGGTTTGATTCGCAAAGATGTAGTGGGCGAACAAGTTGCTTTTTTTATCTTATCGGGCTATTGGGGAATACGAAATTTCGGAAAACTTCAAAATGATAATTCTTCTTATCTTGTTTATTTAAAAGAACTTAGGAGTTATTTAAATGGCTTGAAATAAAATTATTATTTAAAAACATACTACTTAGTATGTTCTTAAATATATTTGCATTGTCTTAATCAAAAAACAATGTATCAATCTCTTTTAGTATGCCATTCTTTTATAAGATGGTTCGTATTGGTAAGCTTGTTATATTCTATTTATACAGCTTACAAAGGTTATTCTCAAAAACTTCCTTTTACCAAGAAAGATAACCTCATCCGGCATTGGACGGCTACAATTGCTCATATTCAGCTTATTTTTGGAATATTAGTTTATGTTCAAAGTCCGATTGTGAAGTATTTCTGGAAAAATTTTAAAGAAGCGATTCAAAATTTAGATGCTTCTTTCTTCGGAATTATTCATATCGCATTAATGTTAATCGCGATAGTTTTCATTACAATTGGTTCGGCTTTAGCCAAAAGAAAACTTTCTGACGATCAAAAATTCAGAACTATGCTAATGTGGTTTTCTATTGCTTTATTAATCATTTTTATTGCCATTCCGTGGCCTTTTTCACCTCTTGCAAACCGACCTTATTTTAGATAATTATGAAAAATTTACTGCTTACAAATACCGGAAGATTACGAATTATTGGTTTTCTGGAAGGAACTTCACTTTTAATTTTGCTTTTTATAGCAATGCCGATGAAATATATTTTTGAAATGCCATTTTTAACAAGACCAGTTGGAACAGTTCATGGTGCTTTATTTCTGCTTTTTGTTTTTAATACATTGAGCGTTGGAGTAGAGCAGAACTGGAAATTTGCAACTACAACTTGGAAAGTGCTTTTGGCCTGTGTGATTCCGTTTGGCACTTTTTACATTGATTCTAAAATTCTAAGTAAAATTCAAAACCATTAGTTATGATTTTTGTATTCAAAACAAATATTGATAATATTTCGAAAGTGAAGAAGGTTGCACCAAAACTGAATCAGTTATTTCCGAACTCTAAGTGGAATTTTGATCTCGAAGACTGTGATAATATTCTAAGATTTGAATGTAAAGATGATATTATCGAAAAGGTGATTTTTTTAATGAAAGTGATTGGCTTTGAATGTGAACCTTTATAAAAACAAAAAACATCCGTTGCAGCGGATGTTTTTTTTATATAAACGATTGCGTGTAATTAATTTAAACACATAGAAACATAGGTTTTTATTTCTGTAAAAGGCATTTCATTTGCATTAACAAACATAGTCTATGTGTAAATGATGTGTCATTTATTTTAATCTCTAACAAACGGAAACGATATAAATCTATGTTTCTATGTGTTTAAAATATTTAGAATTGCAGATTATTTTTTAGGAGCGCAAACCATTCGTTTTAGCATTGCCCATTGTTTTAAAGCATCACGAGCTTCAACAGCCGGATAACCTAACATTGTTTTTCCTGCAGGAACGTCTCCGGTAACACCAGATCCGGCACCAATTACAGCTCCGTCACCAATAGTAGTATGATCTTTTATAGAAGCACTTCCGCCAATAATAACACCATTTCCTAAAGTTACAGAACCTGCTAAACCACTGTTTCCAGCCATAATACAGAATCGGCCTAATTTACTGTTATGTCCAATTTGAACTAAATTATCAATTTTACAGCCATCTCCAAGAATGGTCGAACTGAATTTTCCGCGGTCAACGCAAGAATTTGCTCCAATTTCAACACCGTTTCCAATGATTACATTTCCAATTTGTGGAATTTTCACTAGGCCTTTTTCCGAACAAGGGCGAAATCCAAAACCATCTGCACCAATTGTTGCATTTGGATGAATAATACAATCACTCCCGATATGACAACGCTCACGAACAACTGTTCCAGACCAAATAATGGTATTTTTTCCAATTGTACATTCATCCAAAATAGTAACATTTGGATAAATTACTGCATTAGCACCAATTTCAACTTTAGGTCCAATATAACAGCCAGCACCAATTTTAGCACCTTCGCCAATAATTGCTGTTTCGTCTATAGTTGCTGTTTTGTGAATGTTATTATGAAATATTGGAGTAGGCGGAGCAAAAAGTGCCAAAATTTGCGACATAGCTAAATCAGCATTTTTTACTTTAATAAAAGCGCGATTTTCTCCAGGTTCAATAGAAATGTCTTCGTTTACGACAGCAATTGAAGCATTTGAGGTCGACCAGTACTTTTCATATTTTTTATTTCCTATAAAAGAAATTTCTGAAGTTGTAGCTTTTTCTAATTGCTCTGTTGCGGTAATGCTCTGTGAAGTAGTGCCGTAAATTACACCATTAATTACTTCATTAATTTCTTGGATTGAATAGGATTTCATTGACAAATTTTATTCGACTTAGGGTTAATTTTCGTCAAATAAAATAAAATAGATTTTAATTACCTAATAAAATTTTTATGTTTCTTAATAATTATTTAAAATAGAAGTCTAAATATTACAAAATTAACATTTTAACTATTAATTTTTTGAAGGTTTTTTAATGTCTGGGTTTGTAGACGCTGAATTTTTAGATGAATAATCTTAGTTTTTTAAAATAAAAAATAAATTATTTAATTGGTAAGTAGCAGCTTACATTTCTTTTGTTAATTGTTTCTCTTTGTGGGTATTAAAAAAAAAGCGATTCACTTTAAAAGGAATCGCTTTTTGAATTTATTCTTTAATTTTCGACAGAGAAACTGCGTTAATGCAATATCGTAAACCGCTTGGTTCTGGTCCGTCTGGGAAAACGTGTCCTAAATGCGCATCGCACACATTGCAGACAACTTCAACACGAATCATTCCGTATGATTTGTCGGCATTATAACCAATCGCATTTTCTTTAATTGGCTGTGTAAAAGATGGCCAGCCCGTTCCTGACTCAAACTTTTCGCTTGCATCAAAAAGAACTGTTCCGCAGCATTTGCACTCATAAATTCCGGGATCAAATAAACTGCATAATTCAGAACTAAAAGATCTTTCAGTTCCTTTTAAACGTGTTACCTGATATTCTTCCGGAGATAAAAGCTGTTTCCATTCTTCTTCCGTTTTCTCCACTCTTTTTTCTGGAGCCGGATTTCCTTTATTTGTAAAATGAATTACATCTGCCCATTTTATCATAACTTTTTTAGTTTTAAAGTTTAAAGTTTAAAGTTTCAGGTTTCAAGTTTACTGTGACTGCAAACTGCAACTGAATACTATAAATCTGAACACTGAATACTATTCTTCCTCCTTTTGTCCCATCATCATTAAAAATGCTTTTAGGAAAGGGTCGATATTACCATTCATTACGCCATCGACATCGCTGGTTTCGTAACCTGTACGAACATCTTTTACTAATTTATAAGGCTGCATTACGTAATTACGAATCTGCGAACCCCATTCGATTTTCATTTTTCCGGCTTCAATATCAGCACGCTGCGCTTGTTGTTTCTTTAACTCAATTTCATACAATTGAGAACGAAGCATTTGCATAGCACGCTGTCTGTTATCTTGTTGCGATCTTGTTTCAGAACACTGAATCTGGATTCCGGTTGGTTTGTGAACTAACTGAACTTTTGTTTCAACCTTATTTACGTTCTGTCCTCCGGCACCACTTGAGCGCGATGTTGTAATTTCGATATCGGCAGGATTAATGTCAATTTCGATACTATCATCAACAAGCGGATAAACATACACAGATACGAACGAAGTATGACGTTTAGCATTACTATCAAAAGGAGAGATTCTAACCAAACGGTGAACTCCATTTTCTCCTTTTAAATATCCAAAAGAATAATCGCCTTCGAATTCTAAAGTTACGGTTTTAATACCAGCAACCTCACCTTCCTGAAAGTTAAGTTCTTTTATTTTATAGCCATAACTTTCGCCCCACATCATGTACATACGCATCAGCATTCCTGCCCAGTCGCAGCTTTCAGTTCCGCCGGCACCGGCAGTGATCTGCACAACAGCGCTTAAACTGTCGCCCTCGTCAGAAAGCATGTTTTTGAATTCGATGTTTTCTATATGACTTTGCGTCGTATCATATTGTTCTTCTAATTCATCTGCAGAAAGTTCCCCTTCTTTATAAAAATCATAAGCCAGCTGTAGTTCATCTGTAAGCGTTACAGCTTTGTCATAATCCTCAATCCATTTTTTCTTGTTTCGAAGATTTTTTACAATGTTTTCTGCTTCTTTGGCATTATTCCAAAAATCAGGCGCAAAAGTTTTTTCTTCTTCGTTTGCAATTTCGATTAGCTTGGCATCAACGTCAAAGATACCTCCTCAACGCACCAAGGCGCTCCACAATACCTTTTACTTGTTCGGCTGTTGTCATAAATTAATAAGTAGTTTTATTTGTTTTTGCAGATTTTACGTTAGTTTATTCAAAAAACTAATGCGTAATTTCGTTATACAAAAATAAGATTTAGTTTTTAGAATACAGCATTAAATTATGGTACAAAATAAGATAAACTCTAAAAGTCCTTTTTAAGGAGATAGAATTGTTTTAGAAACTAGAAATCAAATTTTGAAATTATTAATGCTAGTTTTATATATTTTTTATAAATATTACGTTAATTTGGTTCTAAGTAATTCACAAGTTAAAATTTATCAAAACTTGGGATTAATAACAAACAGTAATACGTAATTTTGCTGTCCAAAATAGATATAGTTTTTATATGGAAATAAATTTAATTAGCGATACCATTACCAAGCCTTCTTATGAGATGCTGCAGTATATGTTTAACGCTCAGGTTGGCGACGACGTATACAAACAAGATCCTACGGTTATCGAATTAGAGACAAGAATAGCCGAATTTTTTGGTATGGAAGCTGGACTTTTTTTTCCGTCGGGAACTATGGCGAATCAAACCGCAATTAAACTGCATACACAACCCGGAGAACAATTAATTGCCGATAAATATGCTCACGTTTATAATTATGAAGGCGGCGGAGTTTCTTTCAATAGCGGAGTTTCCTGCTGTTTGTTAGATGGAGACCGCGGAATGATAAATGCCGCACAAGTAGCAGCCGCAATTAATGATCCCGAATTTTATCATAGCCCGTTAACGAGTTTAGTTTGTGTTGAAAACACAACTAATAAAGGCGGAGGAGCTTGTTATGAATTAGAAGATTTAAGAGAAATAAAAAAAGTCTGCGATGCTAATAATTTGAAATTCCATTTAGATGGAGCCAGAATTTGGAATGCATTAGTTGCCAAAAGACAAAACCCAAAAGAATTTGGAGCTATTTTCGACACTATTTCTGTTTGTTTATCAAAAGGTTTAGGCGCACCAATTGGCTCGGTTTTATTAGGAACCAAAGCAGATATTCACCGAGCATTAAGAATCAGAAAAATATTAGGCGGAGGAATGCGTCAGGTTGGTTATTTAGCCGCAGCGGGATTATATGCATTGGCAAATAATATAGAACGTTTAGCAGAAGATCATCGCAGAGCAAAAGAAATAGGAGCAATATTAAGCACAAAATCCTGGATTGCATCTGTAGAACCAGTAGAAACAAATATTTTGATTTTTTCATTAGCCGAAGGTTACAGCGACCAGCTTTTAATCGAAAAATTAAAACAGAAAAATATTTTAATAAGTTCCTTAGGACACAACAAACTAAGAATCGTTACCCATTTAGATTATAAGGAAGTAATGCATACGTATGTTTTGGAGATGTTTTCGAAGATTTAGGAAAGAGGTTCAAAGTTGCAAAGAGACAAAGGGACAAAGGTTAAAAAAAGACGCACTATAAAAATAGTGCGTCTTTTTTTTTGGGTTACAATAAGAAAAACCTTTGTCCCTTTGCAACTCTGAACCTTTGTCACTTTACTTAAACAAATTATCCATCCCAGGAATCATCGGCATATCCATTTTTGCGACAGCGTCAAGTTCACTTTCGTTTACACTTGTAGCTCTTTCGATAGCTTTATTTAGCGTTACAATTAAATAATCTTCCAGTTGTTCTTTATCTTCTAAAAGAGAATCATCAACAGAGATTGACTTTATTTTTCTATTCGCAGTAATTGTAATTTTTAATAATCCGTCAGCGCTTTGTTCGTCAATTAAAACAGTATCAAGGCGTTTCTTTGTATCTTCAATTTTTTGCTGGGTTTCTTTAAGTTTACCCATCATTCCCATTAAATCCATTTTTTGTTGATTTTTAAATTATTTCATACAAAATTAGTATATTGCTGTATTAAATCAATAGAATATTTTATGAAAAAATTAATTTTGTTCTGTTGCGTTTGTACTACTTTTGCTCCTTCGTATTTAAAAACAAATGCTCAATCAATGCAAGAAAATATACAGGCTCCAAAGGCCAAGGAAATTCCAAAAACACTAAAAAAACATAAAGAAACCCGAATCGATAATTATTTTTGGCTGAATGACAGAGAAAATCCGGAAGTTATCGATTACCTGAATAAAGAAAACGAATATTACCAGCAAATGACCTCTCATACTAAAGGTTTTCAGGAATCTTTATATGAAGAAATGAAAGGAAGAATTAAAGAAGATGATTCATCTGTTCCTTATTTCTACAACGGATATTTTTATATTACCCGTTTTGAAACAGGAAAGGATTACCCAATTTTCGCCAGAAAAAAAGGAAGCCTTTCGGCAGAAGAAGAAATTCTGTTCAATTGTAATGAAATGGCAGTAGGTCACGCTTATTTTAAATTAGGAGGTTTAAGTATAAGTCCTGATAATAAATTTGCAAGCTTTGGGACTGATATCGTGGGTAGAAGAATTTATACCATCCAAATCAAAAATCTTGAAACAGGAGAAATCCTATCAGATAAAATCGAAAATGCAACAGGCGCATCTGTTTGGGCAAATGATAATAAAACCATTTTTTATACCAAACAAGACGAAGTTACTTTAAGATCTGATAAGATTTTCAGACATAAATTAAATACAGATTCTAAAAAAGATGTTTTAGTTTATGATGAAACAGATGATACTTTTAATGTTTCCATTAGTAAAGAAAAATCTAAAAAATATATCGTAATCAGCTCTGGAAGTACTTTAACGACTGAATATAGAATCCTGAAGTCAGATAATCCGGATGGAGAATTTGAAGTATTTCAGCCTCGTGTCCGCGGTTTAGAATACAGTATTTCTCATTATGAAGATTCATTTTATATCTTAACAAATAAAGATAAAGCAACTAATTTCAAGCTGATGAAAACGCCTGAAAATAAAACAGGCAAAAAAAATTGGGTTGATGTGATTCCGCACAGAGAAGATGTTTTATTAGAAGACATTGAGATCTTTAAAAACTATTTAGTTGTCGAAGAACGCTCGAATGGTTTAAATCATATCCGAATTATGCCATGGAACGGTGAACCAGATTATTATCTGCCTTTTGGAAGCGAAACTTACAATGCTTTTACAACAACAAACATTGATTTTGATACCGATATTCTGCGTTACAGCTATCAATCGCTTGCCACGCCTTCATCTGTAATTGATTTTAATATGAAAACTAAAACCAAAGAAATTCTAAAAGAACAACAGGTTTTAGGCGGGAAATTTGACAAAGAAAATTATGTCGAAGAACGCGTTTGGGCAACAGCAAGAGATGGTGTAAAAGTGCCAATTTCGATGATTTATAAAAAAGGATTGAATAAAAATGGTAAAAACCCGTTATTGCTGTATGCGTACGGTTCATACGGAATTACGATGGATACTTATTTTTCTTCAACAAGACTTTCATTATTAGATCGCGGTTTTGTTTATGCAATTGCGCACATTAGAGGAGGAGAAGATTTAGGAAGACAATGGTATGAAGACGGAAAACTGTTAAAAAAGAAAAATACCTTTACAGATTTCATTGATTGCTCTAAATTTGTAATAGACGAGAAATATACGTCGCCAGAACATCTTTATGCTGAAGGTGGATCTGCAGGAGGACTTTTAATGGGTGTAATTGTAAATGAAGCACCAGAGTTATATAACGGAGTTATTGCGCAGGTACCTTTTGTAGATGTTATTACAACAATGCTGGACGACAGCATTCCGCTTACAACAGGAGAATATGACGAATGGGGAAACCCAAAAAATAAAAAGTATTACGATTATATGTTGTCGTATTCACCTTATGACAATGTAAAAGCACAAAAATATCCTAATATGTATGTATCGACAGGATTGCATGATTCTCAGGTACAGTATTGGGAGCCAGCAAAATGGGTGGCTAAATTAAGAGTTTTAAAAACAAATGATAATCAATTGTTTTTAGATACTAATATGGACGCGGGACATGGCGGGGCTTCAGGACGTTTTGAGGCTTTAAAAGACTTAGCAAAAGAATTTACTTTTTTATTAGATTTAGAAAAAATTAAAAGCTAATTAGATTTTTTTTGTTAAATTTGCAACCTATCAAGGTGCGTAAAAAACACTTTCGATTAACTATTTTTTTATGAAAGAAGAAATAAACGCTTATAATAATGTTTTAGAATTAATAGGTAATACCCCGCTTATTAAACTAAATAAAATCACCGAAGAGTTAGAAGGAAATTTCTACGCAAAGGTAGAAGCTTTTAACCCGGGTCATTCCTCAAAAGATAGAATAGCGTTATATATTATTGAAGAAGCTGAAAGAAAAGGAATATTATCACCAGGCGACACCATTATAGAAACTACATCAGGTAATACAGGTTTTAGTTTAGCCATGGTAAGCATTATAAAAGGTTATAATTGTATTTTGGCCGTGAGTTCAAAATCATCCAAAGATAAAATTGACATGTTGAGAAGCTTAGGCGCAAAAGTTTATGTCTGTCCGGCTCACGTATCTGCAGATGATGAAAGATCATACTACAATGTAGCAAAACGATTACACGAAGAAACTAAGGGTTCAGTTTATATTAATCAATATTTCAATCAATTAAATATTGATGCCCATTACAACACTACAGGTCCCGAAATTTGGGAACAAACAAAAGGACAAATCACACATCTTGTTGCTTGCAGCGGAACCGGAGGAACAATTTCCGGAACAGCAAAATTCTTAAAAGAGCAAAATCCGAATATTAGAATCTTAGGAGTAGATGCTTTTGGATCAGTATTGAAAAAATACCACGAAACAAGAGAATTTGATAATAAAGAAATTTACCCATATCGTATTGAAGGTTTAGGTAAAAACTTAATTCCTTCGGCAACAGATTTTGATATCATCGATAAATTTATGAAAGTTACCGATGAAGAAAGTGCCCATTCAGCAAGAGAAATCACGCGTAAAGAAGGTTTATTTGTAGGATATACATCTGGAGCAGTAATGCAGGCAATTAAGCAATATGCAGAAGAAGGTGAGTTTACAAAAGACAGCAACATTATTGCAATCTTCCCTGATCACGGTTCACGCTATATGAGTAAAGTATTCAGCGATGACTGGATGAACGAACAAGGATTCTTTGACAGCGTTAATGAAGAAGAAACACAAAAAATTGAATTCGTAAAATAGATCACTATTTTTCTAAAAATATTAAACTCCATTCGTTTTGCGAATGGAGTTTTTTTATGCTGGTTTTTAAGTGATTAAGAAATTTGATAAAAGAGCTGCTAATATTTTAAAAGTTTAAATTTTATAAATGTTAATTATTTTGTTTTGATTGAGGAAACCGTATTTATACGTAAGATATTTTAATTGAAATTGAGGTTAATTTATAATTTTAAGAATTACTTCAATAGTATAATTAAAACTAATTTTGTCGATGAAATCATCAATTTTGGTTATTTTAACGATTATTTAGGTAGGTTAACGAAAAAATTTTCGACGAAAAGCATAATAGTATAGTTTAGCTGTGTATAAATGACACACTTTATTTATAACCCTAAATTCTGCTATTATGAAAAAATTTCTACTCTCAGTAATGTTTGTAAGTTATTTGAATGCGACTGCTCAAAATCCAATTCAGGAGTTTAACTTCAATGGGACTTTAAATAATGAATCTAACACAATTTCTTTTATGGGTACAAATGAGTTTGTTGCCGACAGATCAGGAATTGCCGGAAATGCTCAAAGATTAAACAATAAAGCACTGGAAGCCGTGGTAGACGATCTGCCGCAAGGCAATAAAGCGAGAACGGTTAGTATTTGGGTTAAATTTAATGATATAGCATCGGCAAATTATATCTGGGGTTATGGTTCAGCTTACAATGCTCAGTATTTTGGTTTACTGCAGCAGTCTACAGTTTCTTCTAATTCAGATTTAAGTTTAGCGGGCTGGGGTGCAGCAAATGATGTAATTGTTTCAACTCCATTAGCAAAAGGCGTTTGGTATCAATATACCGTAACATTTGACGGAACAGTTTCTAAAATGTACCGCAATGGAGAGTTGTTAAAATTCATAAACGGTTTAAAACGCTCTACAAAAGGAACTATTTTTAGATTAGGCGAAATAAACACATCGGTTGGTATAAATGCAGATGTAGACGATTTAAAGATCTATGATGTGGCTTTGACAGATGAACAGGTAGCAGAGTCTTATAATAGTTCTAAACCTCTAATAGTAGCTGCAGAAGTTGCAACAGCTCCTAAAACAAAAGGCACTGTAAAGTCTAAAACAACAAAAACTACCTCAAGTAATATTATTGTGAGTAAAGATGTAAATGTGGGAGGTAAAAATATTGAAGTGTATTCGCAGGGACAAAAAGTAGTAGGGAATAGTTCAATGACTATAAATGATCTTCCTGAAGGAACCTATTTATTAAAGATTTCAAATGCTCCGGCAAAAAAAATAACATCAAAATAAGGCCATCAATTAATTTTTTAAATAGTTAGTTAGTTTTTAAATATTGTTTAGTAGCAATTAGATTTTTTGGAATTAGGAAACAGCCTTTTGGATTCAGAAGGCTTTTTTTTAGCCCTTTACAACTATAATTTTTTATATTTTGTGAGAATTCTGTATTTGTATGTAGGATTTGTTTGTTTATGCTGAATTAAAATTATAGTTTTAACAAAATTTGTACATAAAATATTTAAAAATTTGTAATTGTAAAATTTGAATGATCAAATTTGCTGTCAAATAAGTTATATAAAAAGATATCATCCAGTAAAAAATCTATATCCCTATGAAAAAAATATTACTCACTTTAATGTTTGTAAGTTTTTTAAATTCTAATGCGCAAAACCCCGTTCAGGAATTTAATTTCAATGGAAATTTAAGCAGTGCAGATAATACAATTTCCTTTTTAGGTACTCCTGTTTTTGTAAATGACAGAATGGGTGCCCCTAAAGGAGCTTTACGACTTTCTAACAAAGCTTATCAGGCTGTAGTAGGCGATCTTCCACAAGGCAATAAACCAAGAACAATATCGGTTTGGGTTAAATTTAATGCAATAAATACCGTTAATCATGTTTTAGGATACGGTACGGCAGCAAATGGACAATATTTCGGATTAACGCAACAAGCGGCGGCCGGAGGTAATTCTGAGACAATTCTTTCAGGATGGGGACCAGGCAATGATGTTCAGGCTTCTGCACCGCTATTAAAAGATATCTGGTACATGTACAGCATTACTTACGACGGTAATATTTCAAAAATTTATCGTAATGGTGAATTGCTAAAATCTGCCGATGGAATCGCGCGTTCAACCAAAGGTTATATTTTAAGTATCGGAAAATTAAATACGGCAACAAACATCAATGCCGATATTGACGATATTAAATTGTATGCTGTTGCTATGACAGACGAACAAGTTATGGAATCCTATAACAGTTCAAAACCAGCTAAAACAGTAGCGGCTCCGCCAGTGCCAGTTTCAAATACAGAGAAAAAAGCTGCTCCTGCACCTGTAAAGCTACCAGCTGCGGCTGTGGCTGCTTCTACCGAAACTTCTAAAAGCGGTAAAAGTGTTGAGGTTTTCTCTCAGGGCCAAAAAATAATAGGAGCAAACGCTTCGAATATTGGCGATCTGCCAGAAGGAACTTATTTGATCAAAGTAACAAACACACCAAAAAAGTAATTTTATATTTTCTATAAAAAGAAAGCCTTCTGAATTTCAGAAGGCTTTTTGATTTTTATTAGCTTATTACGCTAAGCACTACAAATAAGATTACCAGAATAATTACGGCAAATCTAGTGTATTTTGATGTTTGCATATTTGTTTTTGTTTAAAGGAATTATGATCTGATTGCGACAAATATAATAGTTTATTTTACTTTTTATAATATTTTGCTTTCTTCTGCATCAATTTTAACAAAAACAAAAAAGCCCTGAAAATTCAGAGCTTTTAAAATTTTTATAAAAAGAAAAATATTATTCCTCTTTCATCGTATGATAAACGTTCATTACGTCATCATCCTCTTCAATTTTTTCGATTAGTTTTTCAACGTCAGCGATTTGAGCTTCAGTTAATTCTTTTGTAATTTGCGGAATACGCTCAAAACCAGAAGATAAAATTTCTAAACCTCTGTTCTCTAACTCTTTTTGTAAAGCACCAAAACTTCCAAAAGGAGCATAGATTAAGATTCCGTCTTCGTCTTCAAAAACTTCCTCGGCACCAAAATCAATTAATTCAAGTTCTAATTCCTCAGCATCAAGACCACTATTTGCAATTCTGAAATTACAAGTATGATCAAACATAAATTCAACAGAACCCTGAGTCCCCATTGTCCCGTTACATTTGTTGAAATAACTACGAATGTTTGCTACCGTTCTGTTATTGTTATCAGATGCAGTTTCAATCAAAATCGCAATTCCGTGAGGAGCATATCCTTCAAATAAAATTTCTTTATAGTTGGCAGTATCTTTATTGCTGGCATTTTTAATCGCGCGCTCAACATTATCTTTTGGCATGTTGGCCGCTTTAGCGTTTTGTATAACAGCTCTTAATCTAGAATTGGCGTCAGGGTTAGGACCGCCTTCTTTAACAGCCATAACGATGTCTTTACCAATTCTGGTAAATGTTTTGGCCATTGCAGACCAACGTTTCATTTTTCTTCCTTTTCTAAATTCGAACGCTCTTCCCATTTCTAATTTTTAGTTTTGTGATGCAAAAATAAAGGTTATTCCTTATTTATCCAAAATCAAAATTTTAATTTTTTTTATTTGTTTCAAGTTTCAGGTTTCACGTTTCAAGTTGGCACAACTTTGCGCACTTTGCTGTTAACTTGAAACTTGAAACAAAAAAAACTTGAAACAAAAATCTCTATTTTGAAAAATTAAAGTCATTGATAATATTCACTGCTTCGTTGAGGTATGGATTTGTTTTTAAATTATCCATTTGATATTGATTAATCGTTTTATCATTAGGATAAGCACCCAATAAAAACTGATTTACAGAAGAATTGTAAACATCCAGCGGATTATTTTCGTCATTAAAAGTATTGATCTCTGTCCAAAGAGAATTTACGACTTTCTTTTGATTAAAAACCGCATCCAAAGTCATCGGAATCTCTGCTTTTGGCGTATTGACCAATTGATCTATTTTTAGATTGATCTTTTTAATATCATTAAAATAAAAATTATCAGCCAATCTTAAAGAACTGTTTTTGGCCAATTTATCAATTAAAGCGCGTTTTACATACGGCCTGAATTTTAAAAATGGTTCAATGCTGTCATTTTTCATCGCAGTAGGGAAATCACTTTCTTTTTGATAAACATCCTCATAAAATTCAGGAAGAACAACATCTGGCGTAACCCCAATATATTGATGACTTTTTCCGGTAACTCTGTAGAATTTATTGATAGTAATTTTAAGGAAATCCGTATTTTTATTTTCGTCAAGCGAAAGAATCGTCTGCATCGTAGCCTTTCCAAGCGTATTACTTCCTAGCAAAAGCGCACGATTATAATCCTGCATAATCGAAGAGAAAAATTCACTTGCAGAAGCCGTATTGCTATTCACCAAAATCACAATTGGACCTCTGTAAATCATGCCTTTGTAAGGATCGTTGATAACTGATTTCTCTTTAGTATGATCAATAACAACCGAAATTGGCCCATAATCAATAAACATTCCGGCCAGTTTTATCGCTTCTTCCATCGAACCGCCACCATTATCAATCAAGTCAATCACTAAACCTTTTATATTATCTCTTTCGAGTTTAATAACTTCTCTGGCAACATCATCGGCGCAGCCTTTTCTACTGTTTCCATCTAAATCAGCATAAAAACTCGGGATTTTTATATAGCCAATTTTACTTTCCTTACCAATTATAAAACTGAAAACCGAATTTTCTTCGTCTTTCATGACTTGTTTTTCGATGTAAACATCAAAGTTTTTGCCTGAGTTTCTTTTCAGCGTAAGCGTAAGCGTTTTATTCGCTTCAGATAAAATCATGGTAGAAATAGATTCTAACGAAGAACAGGAAACCTGAAGTGTCTCTTTATGATTGGAAACCGAAATAATCTGATCGCCTTTTTTAATCTGCCCAGTTTGATACGCCGGGCCATTTGGATCTATTTCGTGAACGATAATCTCATTTTTTTCATTCAAATTAACCGTCATTCCTAATGATAAATGTTCTTTTGATAAGGAAGCCACGAAACTCGATTTAGAATCGTCACTAAAATAAGCCGTATGCGGATCAAAATAAGTACAGAAGAAATTATAAAGATTCTCGTCTTGTTTGGTTTTAGTTTCTAAAAGAGTGCTGATACGGCAAATTTCATTAGCCAGAATCAGTTTTCTGGACTTAGCTTCAATAGAAACAAAATTAGCTTTAATAGAATCCAAATTATCACTCGTTTCAGCAATATCATCCAGAATTTGATAACGCAGTTTTTTACGCCATACTTTCTCTAAATCTTCATTCTTTAAATAAAAAGGAAAGGATTTTTTATAGAATCGAATCGTATCTTTCTTGGTATAATCAAATGCAGTTGCCTGAATTTTTTCAAGAACCTCTTTAGTTCTGATCAATCCATTAATATATTTGGCCGTAATATCAGTTAAAAAAGTACAATCATTACTTAAAATTAAATCGTCTAAATTTAAACGATATTCTGCAGCCAGTTGATCGTATTCACTCTTAAAAAAGATATTGCGTGAAGGATCTAATTCATTTATAAGATTATCAAAAACAAAAACAGATAAACTGTCATCAACAGGTTTCGGACGTAAATGTTCCGTTTGAATAACGGCATTTATTTTGTTCAGAATTTGGCATGTCTCGGCGCTATTTTGACTAAATAGGAAAGAGGTAAACAGTAAAAATAACGGCAAAATTTTGTTCATAGGTGAAATCTCAACATTCTATATTAAAGTTACGGTAATTTTTCGAAAACGGTTTACATTTTTTCTAAAAAATCTTACATATAAATAAGAAATAAAATGCCACAGATTAAATGAATTTAAAGGGTTAATCCCTACAATCATTTAATCTGCGGCAAAAAAAATGCATTACCATTACAGTAATGCATCTTACAATATTTATAACTTTAATTATTTCTTGTAAAAAGGCAATTTTACCACTTTTGCAGGAACATCATTTTTTCTAATTCTAATAAAAATATCACTGTCAACAGCACTGTTTGAAACCGTAACATATCCTAAACCAATTCCTTTATTCATAGAAGGCGACATTGTTCCAGAAGTTACAATTCCAATTACAGCTCCAGAACCATCTACAATTTCGTAATCGTGTCTTGGCACCGCACGTTCCTGCATTTCAAAAGCAACTAATTTTCTCGTAACACCAGCTTCTTTTTGCTTTTTAAGAGCTTCAGAGTTTGTAAAATCTTTAGTAAATTTTGTGATCCATCCTAAACCGGCTTCAAGCGGAGAAGTCGTATCATTAATATCATTTCCGTAAAGGCAGAATCCCATTTCAAGACGTAACGTATCACGCGCTGCAAGACCAATAGGTTTAATTCCGAAAGCTGCACCAGCTTCAAAAACTTTGTTCCAAATTGCTTCAGCATCAGCATTTTTGCAGTAAATTTCAAATCCTCCTGAACCAGTATAACCAGTTGCAGAAATAATTACATCATTAAATCCGGCAAAATCTGCTACTTCAAAATGGTAATAAGCAATAGCAGATAAATCTATAGAAGATAAAGCCTGCATAGCCTCAACCGCTTTTGGTCCCTGAATTGCCAATAATGAATAATCATCAGAAAGGTTTTTCATTTCAACTCCCAAATCATTGTAAGATGAAATCCAGTTCCAGTCTTTTTCAATATTCGAAGCATTTACAACAAGTAAATACTCTTCTTCTTTCATTTTATAAACAATCAAATCGTCAACAATTCCGCCTTCATTATTTGGCAGACAAGAATATTGCGCTCTACCAATAGTCAAAGTCGAAGCATCATTTGAAGTCACTTTTTGAATCAAAGCCAAAGCATTTGGTCCCGTTAACAAAAATTCACCCATATGCGAAACGTCAAAAACGCCCACACTATTACGAACCGTTTCATGTTCAGCATTTACACCTTCATATGTAATAGGCATATTGTAACCCGCAAAAGGCAGCATTTTCGCTCCCAAACTCTCATGTATGTGCGTAAGCGCAGTATTTTTCATTGTGTTGTTTTATAAAATTGTTCTGCAAATCTATTCAAAAAATATCTAATTTGAATGCCTTAAATTATAAATTTCGCAATAATTAGGAGCAATTTCCTGCTATCCGCTATATCTTTTGCTTTTTAAAGAAAAAAGCAAAAGGATGCCGCTTCAAACGAAGTTCACTGAACTCCTATGAAAAATAAAAATATAGTGAAGTAATCAGGGCTAGGACTCAACGAAAACAATAAACATTCGTGTTTTCGATTTTTTATGTAACTTTAATCATAAGAAACAGTAAAGAATCATCTTTTATAAAGTCACATTTTCACAATCAGCTATGTTTATTAAAAACAAGTGAAACGCCTTTATCCACAAAGAAAAACTATGACTCTATGTGTTTAAAATAAAAAAGTCATCAAATGAAATCTCCATATTTAATCACAAAAGAAGAAATCTTAAAAATATACAAACCCGTAAACCCTCATACACACAAAGGAATTCAGGGACACGCCGTGATTATTGCCGGAAGTTACGGAAAAATAGGAGCAGGCGTTTTAGCCTCAAAAGCATGCTTAAAATCCGGTTGCGGACTCGTAACGACTTTTATACCAAAATGCGGTTATCAAATCCTTCAAATCTCCATTCCCGAAGTAATGACCGTTACCGATGAAAACACCAATTTCATTACCAATATTCATTTGCCATTAATTCCGCAAGCAATTGGAATTGGACCCGGAATAGGGAAGGAACTCGGAACACAAAAAGCCTTATTTGAATTTTTAAGAATCAACAAAGCGCCTTTAGTTATTGACGCAGATGCACTTAATATTTTAGCCGAAAATCAATCCTGGTTAGAATTAATTCCCGAAAACACCATTTTAACGCCTCATCCCAAAGAACTGGAACGTTTAATTGGCAAATGGAATTCAGATTCCGAAAAGTTCCAAAAAACAATCGCTTTTTCAGAAAAATACAAACTGATAATTGTAATGAAAGGCGCACCGACATTCATTATCAACAAAACAGAAATCTACCAAAACACAACTGGAAACGCAGCACTTGCCACAGCAGGCAGCGGCGACACCCTAACCGGAATCATCACAAGCTTCCTTGCACAAGGCTACGAACCAAAATACGCCGCAAAATTCGGAGTCTACCTTCATGGATTAACCGCAGATATCGCTTTACCAAAAACAGGTTATGAATCTTTTACAGCTTCTACAATTATTAAGTATTTAGGAAAGGCATTTTTGAGTTTAAAAGCTTAACTGAGGTTTTATTTTAACGCAAAGTACACAAAGGTTTTTTTTCGCAAAGGACGCTAAGTTTTTTTAAGGTGCTTTGCTTTTTAAAGTTCGCAAAGTCGCAAAGCTTTTAGGCAAAGTTCCCATACAGTTTGTCATTTCGAGGAACGAGAAATCTTCATAAGTAACTCCTTAACGAGAATCCAATCTTTGTAGAGCTTCTTGTGGAGATTTCTCGTTCCTCGAAATGACAAGATTGGGAATATAGCGTGGACAAAAACTTTGCGACTCGGCGTCTTTGCGAGATTAAAAAACTTCGTGTCTTTGTGGCTTCGTGGCAAAAACCTTAGTAAGTTTGTATTTATGAAAAACAACTTCGATCTCAGAACGGTAAACGTCATGCGCTATATAACGCCGCTGCGCGAAGGCGGATCTTTACCCGCTTTGGCAGAAGCCGATGACGATTTTAAATACGTATTAAAATTTAGTGGTGCCGGACACGGCGTGAAAGCCCTTATAGCCGAATTAGTTGGCGGACAAATAGCAAAAGCCTTAAAACTACAATTACCAGAATTAGTATTCGCAAATCTCGACGAAGCTTTTGGAAGAACTGAGGCCGACGAAGAAATTCAGGATTTACTGCAAGGAAGTCAGGGATTGAATCTGGCACTTCATTTCTTGTCGGGAGCCATAACTTTTGATCCCGTTGTAACTACAGTAGATGCAAAATTAGCTTCGCAGATTGTTTGGCTGGATGCTTATATTACAAACGTAGACAGAACTTTCAAAAATACCAATATGCTGATTTGGCATAAAGAATTATGGCTGATTGATCACGGAGCATGTTTGTATTTTCATCATTCCTGGAACAATTGGGAACAGCATGCCAAAAGTCCGTTTGCGTTGATAAAAGACCACGTTTTATTGCCGCAAGCCTCACTTTTAAAAGAAGTTGACGCTGAGTTTAAAGCGATTTTAACACCGGAAATTTTAGAAGATATTGTAAATACAATTCCGTTAGACTGGCTTCAGTGGGAAGATGCAGACGAAACACCTGAAGGCTTACGAAATGTATATTTACAGTTTTTGCAAACCCGATTAAATAATTCAGAAATATTTGTAAATCAGGCTCAAAATGCAAGATAATCACTTATACGAATATGCTGTGATTCGTGTTGTGCCAAGGGTAGAGCGCGAAGAATTCCTGAATATCGGAATCATTTTGTTTTGCAAAAAAGCCAAATTTATAAAAGTACTTTTTCATTTAAATAAAGAAAAAATTGAAGCACTTTCAAACGATTTTGATATCGAACAATTAGAATGCAATCTGACTTCATTAGAAAAAATCGCCAAAGGTGCTAAAGATGGCGGTCCAATTGCTGAATTTGATATTCCGGAGCGTTTCCGCTGGTTAACCGCAATTAGAAGTTCTGCAATCCAAACTTCAAGACCTCATCCGGGTTTGTGTCAGGATTTGGAGAAAACGATTCAGAGATTGTTTGAAGAGTTGGTGCTTTAAGGAAAGGATCAAAGGTATAGAGGTTCAAAGTTACAAAGGTTTTCTGTAGAGGCGCACAGCAGTGCGTCTACGCTCCAATTGTCCATACTTTGTGTTAGACGCACTGCTGTGCGCCTCTACATTTAATCTTTGCGTCTTCGTGGCAGAAAAAAAATAAAAAACCACGAACTGCATCACTGCAATCCGTGGTTCTAACTAAAAACTAACTTACTTTTATTCTAATTCAATTAAAAAGAGCCGCAGATATTACCGCCTAAAGTAGCTCCTGCATTTGCAGAAATATCAGCTTTAACAGCTGTTTTATTAAGTTTTACAATCGAATATGGCGGAGTAAAAGCAGTACCGCTTCCGGCTTGATTTCCGGTTGTATTGGTAAAAACGTTATCAGTTGCCGTAACAGCAGTATAACCGCTCATTAAATCGATAGGAGTTTTTACACCTTCAAAAACGTTGCTTTCTACACGAAGATCAGCTTCAAAACCTGCAGCAATACATTTATTGCTTACTGTACTGTTAAAGAAGTTGTTTACCAAATGCACTTTTCCAAAACGAACCCTAGGCATTCTTTCTTTACATCCGGGAGCCCACCAGCATCTTGCAAAAGTAATTCTCAATTTGCCGCGATCTGCGGTAGCACCATCGCTTGAACCAATTAAGTTTGAATACCTATGATCGTCCGATCCTCCGGAACCTCCAGCTTTTGGTGGTTTTAGATAATGGAATTTAGAATATGTAACCGAGATATAATCGGATTTGTTTTTGATGTCGAAGTTTCCGTCAACACCATCTCTAAATTCGCAGTGATCTACCCAAACATTGGTACATTCATCCAGAATTGCGTTGTCCCAGCCATCAGTATCATAAGCTCCGGGACCTTCAAAAATAAGATTTCTGATGATTAGATTTTTACATCTTTTAATGTTAATAATTCCAGAAGCATCTTTAGTCTGATTTGTCGAAACCAGTTTTGCACCACTCGCACCATAAATAGTTTTACCAGTTTGATCCTGAAATGATAATCGTGTAGTAACTGTAATAGTTCCGGAAACTTTGATCACTTTTACAGAAGTGTTTTCAATAGCCGCTTTTAATTGAGCGTAAGTTGTAACAGTAGTTTCAGCCGAAGAACCGCCGCCTGTTGTATTTCCGTTTTGAGAAGCCCAGCCCGGAACTTCAGAACAGTTTCCAATTTTTGCGGTTAAATTCGTCGTACCTGACTGAATTGTTGTTTCGGTACTTGCTTCTGAATTCGGTGAAGCAATTTCTTCAGAGTTACATGCCGTAAATCCTAAAGCCAATGTTAGTAAAAACATGGAGAGTGTTGATTGTAATTTCATAATTTAAGTTTGGTTATTTATAAAAGTTTAACAACACAAATCTGACTATAATTTGCAGGAAAAAAGTTGAACAAGTTCAAACTTTTGCAAAAAAATCTATGAAATTCGTTTTTTTAACAGTTGTTAATTTACAAAAATGCATAAATAGTGTACATTTACGTAATCGATTACATTTTTTAAACCCCTAATAAAGAGTGGATTGAAAAAACAAATTTATTTCCAACAAAAACCACAAGCATGTACAACCTACTAAGAAAAAACATTGAGCGAAAGATCCCGCTCACAGATGAAGAATGGAATATCATTGTTTCAAAAGCTGAACTTATTAAACTTAAAAAAAATCAGTTTCTTCAAATTCAGGATTCTAATAATAGTTATGAGGGGTTTATTTTAAAAGGTTCATTTAAAACTTACATCTTAAACGAAAACGGAACGGAAACCGTAATTTTCTTTTCCTTCGAAAATGAATGGATGTGTGATCTGGAAAGTTTCTATCACCAAAAGCCAACGACTTACAATATTAAAGCCATAGAAGACAGCGAAATTTTGGTTATAAATAAAGCCCAAAAAGCGCAGTTGTTTGCAGAAGTTCCCAAGCTTATTCAGTTTCATGTTTTAATGATTGAGCGTGCCAATGTGGCGATTCAACAAAGACTTTTGGATGTTTTAAATAAAACTTCAAAACAGCGTTATTTAGATTTTAAAGATCGTTATCCGCAAAAAGTCCAGACCATAAACAACAAAAATCTTTCATCGTATTTAGGAGTTTCACACGAGTTTTTATCAA
Organism: Flavobacterium sp. UBA7680; assembly: GCF_002482975.1. GTDB lineage: Bacteria > Bacteroidota > Bacteroidia > Flavobacteriales > Flavobacteriaceae > Flavobacterium. The sequence continues at coordinate 236,173 of NZ_DLHA01000058.1, forward strand.
AGATTAAGAGAAGGGTTTCTTAAGATGAAAGGGGCAGAGATACAAAGTAACAAAGGTTCAAAGGTTTTTTTCCGTAGAGACGCACAGCAGTGCGTCTAACATAAGTTTTTTAGCCACTCCCGATAGCTATCAGGATAAAAGGATTAAAATGATTTTTGTTTCACGCAGATTAATTATCCTCAATCTTGTCATTTCGACGAAGGAGAAATCTTCGTAAGTAACTCCGCAACGGGATTCCAATCTTTGTAGAGCTTCTTGCGGAGATTTGCTTCGCCTATTCGCTGTCGCTCGGGTCTCGTTCCTCGAAATGACAAACTGTATGGAAACTTTGCGACTTGCAAGATTAAAAAAAAAACTTAGTGTCCTCGTGCCTTCGTGGCAAAACAACTTCTTTTAAAAATCCAATATCCCAAAAAGGCATTCATTAGAAAAATGAAGCATTATATTTTCCTTTTTTTGATTTTCAATGACTAATAAATCATAAGGTTCCAGATTATATGACTTCTCATTAATTTTAATAACTGTTGTATCTAAAGAAAACAAAATTATTACTTGAGCATTACAAATCTGATTACTATTCGCTATTCTCAGTTTGTGATGGTCTATTTTTTCAGAAACCATCCAATTAAAATCAACACCATTTGTATAAGAAGCCACTTCATCATCCGAATTAAATTCTATGATTTCATACTTATCATATACTTTTTTTTCTTTGTTTACCTCAATCTCTAAGTCGTTATCAAGCATAACTAAGTATCGGTAATAGCCCTTAAATTTGGTAAACACTGAAGGCACTTCCTCTATTGTAGCACTGCTAATTCTGAATACAAAATCTCTATCCGTATAGTTTGCTGTTTTCGGATATATCATATATTCATATGTCAATCCGCCACTCCAAATAGAAGCTTTACTATCTTTTTTAGACAAAAGACTTATTTTCATTTATTGAATATTTTATAAGATTTCAAAGTATCTAAGATCCATATTTAATCTTCTTTTAAATGAACTTATATTACTTATATGGTAAAAAAGAAAAAACTTTGTGTCTTTGTGCCTTCGTGGCAAAAAAAAACTTAAATCTTTTTCTCTAAAAATATAAACTCCAAAGGCTTATCTGAAATATTAATATGAATTTCACTTGGAGGAAAAGGTTCTCTTTCTCCAGTTTCAACATAACCATGACGTTTGTACCACGCAATAAGCTCAGAACGAACCGAAACAACTGTCATAATAATACTAGGCAATCCTAAAGCTTTAGCACGAATTTCGGCTTCTGCCAGCAATTTTTTCCCAATTCCGCCATTTTGTAATACAGGCGAAACGGTCAGCATTCCTAAATACAACTGATGCTCTTTCTTTACCAATAAAGCCGTACCAATTATTTGGTTATTTTCTGTGAATTTTAAAAATGTATTTTTAGGATCTAAAATAATTTCGGTTAATTCCTCTTCAGTTGTTCTTTTTCCTTCTAATAAATGTGCTTCTGTAGTCCAGCCTTTTTTAGAAGTTTCTCCTCTGTATGCAGAGTTTATTAAAGTTAATAATGCAGGAATGTCTTCAAGAGTTGATTTTGTAATCATTATGTTTTAATGTGATTTTGTTTTATAAAAATTGAATTGCCTCCGGCTTTAGCTGGAGAAACAAAATTACATTAGAAAATGACTTTAGCCTAAATCTTTAACGTTTTTTGGCTAAAGCCGAATTTGTCAATTTATATCAATTATGAAAAGCGTATCTTACAAAAGCTAATTTGTTTTTTACCGAAATTAATTTTCGTTTAAGAATTTTAAATATCTTTGAATTATGAGTACAGCAATAAAACCAAAACATATCGGCAGAAATATAAGCCGTATCAGAGAGCTTAAAGATATGAAACAGGAAGCACTAGCACAAGCTTTAGGGACAAGTCAGCAGACTATTTCAGCTATTGAAAACAGCGAAACTGTCGAAGAACAAAAACTAATTGAGATAGCAAATGCTCTTGGAGTTTCTGTTGAAGCAATTAAGAACTTTTCAGAAGAAGCGGTTTTTAATATTATTGGAAATACTTTTCAAGATCACGGAAATATAACGACGGGTAATTACGGTTGTACTTTTAATCCTTTAGATAAAGTTGTTGAACTTTACGAACGTTTGGTGCAAGCTGAAAAAGATAAGGTTGAGTATTTGGAGAAGTTATTGAACGGGAAATAATCCTTTTTTGAAGATATATTAAAATAAAAAGAGACCTTCACAAAAGGTCTTTTTTTTATATAATAGCCTTTTTAACGAATAACTGTTTTAGACATACTTTTTGTATTCTTCTTTGATGACAAATTCCAATGTTGTGATTTTGAAATGAATGATTCTAGTTCTTGAAATTTGCTGTAATAGTAATTGTAATGAGCTTTGTCAGGAGACTCAATTAAATCCTCAATTATTGAAATTAGTTTTTTATTTATTTGAAATAATCTATAAATATACACAACATCTAAATTATCAATCTTTGTGGTCAAATCGATATTTAGCGCAGTGTTTTTACTGTTCAAAGCAACTGTAATCTGACCGTGTGCAATTTTGTTTCTAATAATACTTGGGTCTACAATATATTTAAGTACAATTCTTTTTAATTCTAGACTTTTATTTGGAATTTCAGAACCTTTGGAGAAAGTATTGAATTTTAAGAAAGCTAGTTCTATTGTTTTATACCATTTCTCTTGAATACTTGCCTGTTTAAGAATTTCATCTATATATTTTTGTTCAAAACCATAAGGAGTTAATATCATTTTCATGAAACTTGATTCTGAATAAGTTGAATATAAGAGAGCATATAATTTTGTTTGAACGTTAAGAGTATTTGTTTTATTCTCTTTAATTGCTCTATTTATTGTTCTTCTTATTTCATTTTCTGCAGTAAGATAATCAGTAGTATTTACAACATATGCTTTGTAAAAATCTAGGGTGTTTGGGTCTGGCATATTTTATTTAATTAGCTGATTTGCCAGTTTATGAAATCTAAAAAAAGTAGTATCTCATAAACCGGCAGGAATCGAACCTGCGACCTCTTGATTTCTCAAGCGCTCTAACCTTGCTGAGCTACGATTGCGTTGTAAATATAAAAATATATTTTGAATATCTACTTTTTTCTTAAGCTTACCATTAACGCTTTGTTACTGCAATTGCTAGGGTGAGTGTCCCGCTGGTGGGTGTGTAGAATATGTTTTGAATTTATTTGTGTTAACGATAGGTATGATTACGATAGAGAGTGATGTATTAGAATGAAAAGAATCTTATTAAGATCTCTTTTTTATTCTTTTCTAGACTTTATTTTAAATCAAGTTTCTGAATATAATTTTCAATATAAGATGGTTGATTTTTAAAATTAGTCTGATCAAATTTTCTTGCAACAAAGAGAGAGAAAGAAATAGAAGTATTAAGATACTTTTGCCTAAATTCTTCCTTACTTTTAATAATAGTTGGTCTTATAAATTCAAAATATTTGTTAATCATTATTTCTAATCCGTACTCTCCTCTCTTTCTAAAATGCTCTTGATATAAAATTAAAGTATCAATATTAATAATAACAAGATCATTTATTTTGGAAATTTCTTTCGTATTGAAGTTCTCTCTAATCTCATTTCTAAACCATATATTTATTAATCTGTTTAATTCAGGAGTATCAAATTGTCTATCGTGAACAACTAATATTGGATAGATATTTAGATGCTCTATGTTATAGTTGTTGTCTATTTTTGTGTAATAAATACTAAATAATCTTTTTATATTTTCAATTATTTGCAATATTGCTTTTTTGTCTTTACCGTGTTTTAAAAACTTCTCTTTTAACGATTCTGATAAAATTGAAAAATCTCTGGATTGTTTTACTTTTCCTTTTAAAATTACGTCTTTACTTTCAAATAGAAGTATTTTATTTTTAAATCTTACATAATAGTCAGGTTCTGCTGAATATCCATTTTTTTTAAAATCTTCTCCTCTAAATTTAATCCATTTATTATTATTTGGGAAACATTTGTCTAAAGTGTTGTATAATAAAACCTGCTCAGAAAAATGATCACAATAAATTGATCGAAAATCTTTTACTTGTAATTCTTTTGGCAAACTTACATTGATCTTTAAACTGAATTCAAAAACAACACTTTTAAATATTCGTTCAACTAAAAATAATTTACTGAGAATAATAAATGTTTTTTCGTCAATTTTTAAAATTGGATTACTTCTCAAACTTACAAAATCAGGTAATTCATTGTAATCAATTGAAACTGTAAATAAATTTATAAAGTTTGAATTTATTTCAAAATTAGCATCTTCTTCAAGTTGAATTTCAGAATATGTTTCATCATTATGATTAATTACAGGTATAATCAGATTTAATAAATTTCTTGTCCATTCTTTCCATGTTTTGCAGTTATATGTTGAAAGGAATAAGGAAAGGTGAGACGCAAGCTTTGGTTCGTTTTCAATAAATTGAAAAAAATCAATAGCCTTTATAAATTGAGTTAAAAAAACTTCGTTCAGAATATAATTTTGTAAATCATGGTCATGATACGCCATTATAAGTAAAGATGCGCTTAGGTGTTCATCAGAACCATTTTGTGGCAGCTTATCTTTTCCTGCTTTTTCAATTTTATCCTGTTCGGAATTTAATAAAAGATATGTTTTAAATAGGCGTAATTCAAATTCGTCCGTATCAATAATTACATCTGTTTTTATATCTTCTTTTTCATATATATAATTCAATAATTTTAAACTACTGAAAATATTTAGAATTGATGTGTTTGTAGGAGTTATAGGAATCAAATTTAATTTATGTAAAGGATTTCTAAACCAATTATTTATTGTTTCGATGGAATCCTTTTCTGTTCTGGATTTATTTGTTATATAACTTACGGCTCTTAATAAATCCAATTTATTTAAAGGTTCTATTAAATCTTGAATATTATCATTTTCATTGAAGAAGCTTTCATAGTTTAATCGAAGTCTCATTTCCATAATTTTTTAAATAAATTGGTTATATAATTTAAAGATATATTTTAATTAATAATTATTTCTGAACCTTATATTTATAAAAGAATAAAGCCACAAATTACAGTTTTAAAATGTTGTAATCTGCGGCTTTAAATTTTTTATTTTATAAAAAATTACCCCAAGAAATCCTTCAACTCTTCATAAGTTCCAATCTTCACACTAACTTTCTCCTCATTAATAACACTCTCAATTTGTGTCGGAATCGGAAGTGTAATTCCCAAAGCAGGTTCAACAACATCTAAAAACTTAATAGGATGCGCCGTTTCTAAGAAAACACCAATTGCATTGCTATGTTTCTCCAATTCTTTTTTCAAACCTAAATAACCAACAGCACCGTGCGGTTCTGCGATATAACCGTCTGTGTTATAAATTTTCTTTAGAGCTTCAAGAGTTTCTTCATCGGTATAACTATAAGAAGAGAAATCTTTTTCGAAAGCTTTTAAGTCATTATTGTACAATTCCTGAATTCTAATAAAGTTACTTGGATTTCCAACATCCATTGCGTTAGAAATTGTTGCTTTAGAAGGTTTAGGGTCGTATTTTCCGTTTTCTAAGAATCTTGGTACCGTGTCGTTTACGTTTGTAGACGCTACAAAATGTTCAATTGGTAAACCTAATTTCTTTGCCATAATTCCGGCGCAGATATTCCCGAAATTTCCGCTTGGACAAGAAAAAACTAAAGGTTTGTTTTGGCTTTTCAATGCTTTGTAAGCAAAGAAGAAATAAAACATTTGCGGTAACCAGCGCGCAATATTAATTGAGTTTGCCGAAGTAAGGTTTTTGTGCGCTAAAGTTTCATCTAAAAATGCTTTTTTTACCATATCCTGACAATCGTCAAAAACACCGTCAACTTCCAGCGCTTTAATGTTTTGCCCTAAAGTAGTCAATTGTTTTTCCTGAATATCGCTCACTTTTCCTGACGGATATAAAATGACAACATCAACGCCGTCAACGCCTAAAAATCCGCTGGCAACGGCTCCGCCCGTATCTCCGGAAGTTGCTACTAAAACGGTGTTTTTAGCGTCTTTTTTGTCTTTATTGAAATATCCCAGACAACGTGACATAAAACGCGCTCCAACGTCTTTAAATGCCATTGTAGGGCCGTGAAATAATTCTAACGAATAGATTCCGTTTTCAACTTTCACAACCGGAAAATCAAAAACTAAAGTATCTGCAATGATTTCTTTTAATGTTGAAGCCGGAATTTCATCGCCAACGAATTGTTTTATGGCTTCAAAAGCAATTTCTTCGTGGCTTAAACTTTCGATTTTATCAAAAAATGATGAATCTAAAGCGGTGATATTTTCTGGGAAATATAATCCTTTATCACTCGCTAATCCTTGTATTACGGCTTCCTGAAAAGAAACTTTTGGGGCATTATGGTTTAAACTGTAGTATTTCATTTTGATATTTTGATATTTTGATATTTTAGATTTTAGATTTTAGATTTTTGGAGGAAATTCCAAATTTTAAATTCCAAATTCCAATAGTTATGTTCGGTTTTCTTGTCATTTCGACGAAGGAGAAATCTCCGCAAGTAACTCCGCAATGAGAGTCAAATCTTTGTCGAGCTTCTTGTGGAGATTTCTCCTTTCAGTCGAAATGACAAACTTTATGGCTATGTTTTGTGTCTATACTTTGTCGACAAACTAGTGCGATTTGCTTCGCCTGTTCGCTATCGCTCGGGTCTCGTTCCTCGAAATGACAAACATTGTGTTTTTACTTTGCGTGGGCTTCGACTTCGCTCAGCCTGACAAAACTTTTTTTTAATTTTTTTTACTTAATACATTTCACATCTCACAAAATGCGAACTCCATCGGGGTTTATCTTCGAAACGTGAATTTCATATGGTAAATTCATTTTTTCGTAAACGTCGCTCATGGCTTTTGCGATTTGGTCGGCGGTATTTTTTCCTCTGCTTAAAGCAAAAATAGATGGGCCAGAACCTGAAATTCCAGAACCTAAAGCACCGTTTTCAAGAGCCGTTTGTTTGATTAAATCAAATCCCGGAATCAAAACACTTCTTAAAGGCTCAACGATTTCGTCATGAAGCGATCTTCCAATCAATTCGTAATCTTTGGTGTATAAACCTGCGATTAATCCGCCTACATTTCCCCATTGCATAATGGCGCTTTTTAGGGAAACCGTTTGTTTTAATACTGAACGTGCATCAGAAGTTTTCAACTCAATTTGCGGATGAACCACCGTTGCGAATAATTCTTCCGGACTGTCAATTCTGATAATATCAAGCGGAGCATAACTTCTTACCAAAGTAAATCCGCCTAAAAGGGCAGGAGCAACGTTGTCGGCATGCGCGTTTCCGCTGGCTAATTTTTCGCCCTGCATCGCAAACTGAACCAAATCTTTACGAGAATATGGTCTTCCTAATAATTCATTAATTCCGAAAACCGCTCCGGCAGAACTTGCAGCGCTGCTTCCGATTCCGCTTCCGGCTTTTATGTTTTTATAAATTTCGATTTCGAATCCAAAATCTAGTTCGTCTAAAGTTTCAAGCATTGCCAAAGCTGCAACTCCAGAAACGTTTTTTTCGGTTTCCAAAGGCAAATCGGCACCCACAATTTTAGTGATTCGTACTCCTTTTTGATCGACTTTTCGAACAATCATTTCATCGCCCGCATTGTCTAAGCAAAGTCCGAGTACGTCAAATCCGCAGGAGAGGTTTGCGATAGTTGCCGGGCAAAATAGTTTTATTTCTTTCATTTTTTTGGTTTTTGCCACGAAGGCACAAAGTCACAAAGTTTTATTTTTTTAAGGCTTTGGTTTTTGCCACGAAGGCGCAAAGACGCAAAGATTTTTTATTTTTTGCGCTAAGTCTCAAAGAATAAAAACTTAAAAACTTAGCGTCTTAGTGCCTTAGCGGCTAAACATTCCCAATACGAATAACATCTGCAAAAATTCCTGATGCTGTTACCGCTGCTCCGGCTCCGGCGCCTTTTATCAATAAAGGCTGATCTACGTAACGATCTGTGTAGAACAATACGATATTGTCTTTTCCTTCAAGATTGTAAAAAGGATGCTCTTTTGGGATGAATTGCAGACCAACGCTTGCTTTTCCGTTTTCGAATTGCGCTACGTATTTCAATCTTGAATCTTTGGCTAAAGCTTCTTCATAAATACCTTCAAAATGAGCAGCGTGTTTGATTAACGAAGCAAAAAAGTCTTCGTTGTTTGTTGTTGCTAAACAATCAGCTGGTAAAAACGATTCGTTTGCAATGGCGTCAATATCCATTTCGTAACCGCTTTCGCGAATCAAAATCAGGATTTTACGAGCTACGTCAATTCCGCTTAAGTCAATTTTCGGATCAGGTTCTGTGAATCCTTGCACTCCGGCTTCTTTTACCACATCGTGAAAAGAATTGTTTTTATCGAAATTATTGAAAATGAAGTTCAAACTTCCAGATAAAACCGCCTGAATTTTATGCACTTTATCGCCAGATGCAATAAGGTTTTTTACAGTATCTATAATTGGTAATCCCGCACCAACATTCGTTTCAAATAAAAACGGAGCGTTGTATTGGCGTGATAAACTTTTTAGTTTTTTATAATTGTCGTAGGCAGATGAACAAGCAATTTTATTACAAGTTACAACGGCAATACTTTCTTTTAAGAATTTCTCATACATTTCAGAAACACCTGCATTTGCTGTAATATCAACAAAAATACTGTTACGTAAATTCAATTCTCTGGCACGTGCAATAAATTCTGTTGGAATTGCTTCTTCACCTTTATCCAAAGTCGATTGCCAGTCTTTTAAAGAAATTCCGTCTTCATCAAAAAGCATTTTTCTTGAGTTCGACAAAGCAATTACGCGAACATTAATCTTTAAATTGTCTTTTAAAAATTTTCTCTGATTGTGAATCTGCTCGATGAATTTTTCGCCCACATTTCCAACGCCCATTACAAATAAATTGAGCTGTTTAGTGTTTTCTTCAAAGAAATTTTCGTGTAAAGTATTCAATGCTTTTTTAACGTCTCTTTCGTTAATTACAGTCGAGATATTTCTTTCAGAAGCACCTTGCGCAATCGCACGAATGTTTACGTTGTTTTTTCCTAAAGTAGAGAACATTCTTCCGCTTAAACCCTGGTGATTTTTCATGTTTTCACCAACCAAAGCAATAATGCAAAGGTCTTTTTCTACATAACAAGGATCGATTTTGTTTTGTGCAATTTCGATTTCAAAAGCTCTGTTGATCGCAGCTTCGGCATTATCAGCATCCGAATTTAAAATTCCGATACAAATGGAATGTTCAGAAGAAGCCTGAGTAATAAAAATTACGTTGATTTTTTCCTGAGACAATACTTCAAACAAACGTCTTGATGAACCTGCAACTCCAATCATTCCCGGACCTTCAAGTGTCAGCAGTGAAATATGATCAATATGACTGATTCCTTTTACAACGGTATCTTTTGATACAACAGTGTCCGAAATTAAAGTTCCTACAGCTTCCGGCTCAAAAGTATTTTTGATTAAAATTGGAATGTTTTTTCTTAAAACCGGCTGAATTGTTGGCGGATACAAAACTTTGGCACCAAAATGCGACAATTCCATTGCTTCCTGATACGAAATATTCGCAATTGGCTGCGCTTGTTTTACGATTTTTGGGTTTGCAGTAAACATTCCGTTTACGTCAGTCCAGATTTCCAGTTGTTCCGCATCGATTGCTCCGGCAATAATTGCTGCCGTATAATCAGATCCGCCGCGTCCTAAAGTGGAAGTAATTCCGTCTAAAGTCTGAGCGATAAAACCTGGAAGAATATTGATTTTTGATTGATTCAAAGCAAAATATTCCTGAATCAATTGGTTTGAAATTTCGAAGTTAACAACTGCTTTTCCAAAATCAGCATTTGTTTTAATTAACTCACGGCTATCTTTATAAACCGCATCTTTTTCAGTTTGCTGAAACGCCTGAGCAATGATATAAGATGAAAGCAATTCTCCAAAACTTAAAATAGTATCGGCAGTTCTTGGCGATAATTCGCCTAAAAGGAAACAACCGTCTAATAAAGTTTCTAAGTGGTTTATGATTCTTTTTACATGGCTCAACAAACTGCTTTGCTCACTTACCGGAATAAGTTCTTTAAGTGTGTCAAGGTGTTTTTTCTCGATTTCGGCAACAATATCTCTAAAGCCTTCATCATTTGCCGCTGCTTTTGCTGCTGCTAATTGCAATAAATCAGTTACTTTACTAAGTGCAGAAACTACAACTACTAATTTATCCTGCTTCGCTTTTTGGTTAACAATTTCGAGAACGAGTTTTATATTTTGAGCATTGGCAACCGAAGTTCCGCCAAATTTTAATACTTTCATTTTTGATATTTTTTTTCTTTGAATGCAATAGTTTTTATGTACCCATTACCTTTCTTCTTTTGCGAAAAAAGTATAGATAATCTGGATTATATGTAAAAGTGTATACCCCTAAGGGGTAGTAGTTGTTGTAGTAGAAATTGTTGTAGCAGCAATTGCAACTCCTGTTTGAGTTGTCATTGTAGATTGATATTTTGCGCTGTTACTTTTCATTTTTGATTTTTCAAAAGTACAGATTTTTATACGAGTTAAAAATTTTGAAAGCCTTTTTACGAATATTTTAATAATTTAAATCCTTAGATTTCAATATTGAGCATTTGTTAAAATTAAACATGTTAAGTTAGCGTTTTAATATATTTCTGATAATTTAAAACGGAAATATAGATACTTTCCCGATGAGAATTTTACTAAAAAAAGGAGCAAAAGGCTGTGATAATCTACATTTTACTATTATCAAATAAATAAAAGTAAAGATTGGGCTTTATTGAAATTTTAATTATTGTGATAAAATGTTGCTTTTTAATATTGATTTGTTGAATTTTGACACCTTAAATTTAAAAATGTCATGAGAGATATTCATTATATAAGTACTGAAACTATAACGCTTGAAACTTTACAGGAAATTTTAGTAAATGATAAAGCACTTGAGTTGTCTGAAGAAGCTAAGGTAAACGTTCAAAAATGCCGTGATTATTTAGATAAAAAGATGGCATCACTTACGACACCAATTTATGGAATCAATACTGGTTTTGGATCACTTTATAGTGTAAAAATCTCTAATGAGAATTTATCGAAACTTCAGGAAAATTTAGTGAAATCTCATGCTTGCGGAACGGGTGAGGAAGTTCCTGCAGAAATTGTAAAAATGATGCTTTTGCTTAAAATTCAATCTTTAAGCTACGGACATTCTGGAGTACAATTGATTACTTTAAACCGTTTGGTTGATTTTTATAATAATGATATTTTACCGGTAATTTATACGCAGGGCTCACTTGGAGCTTCTGGAGATTTAGCGCCGCTGGCTCATTTATCTTTACCTTTAATTGGAGAAGGTGAAGTTTATTTTGAAGGTAAAAAAGTGGCTTCTGCCCAAGTTTTAAAACATTTTAACTGGGAACCAATTGTTTTACAGTCAAAAGAAGGTTTGGCTTTGTTAAACGGAACGCAGTTTATGAGTGCTTATGGAGCTCATATTTTAATTAAAGCATATAAATATTCATATTTGGCAGATTTAATCGGAACTATTTCTTTAGAAGGTTTTGATGGAAGAATTGAGCCATTTAATGAATTGATACATTATATACGTCCGCATAAAGGACAAATTGTAACAGCACAGCGCATTACTGAATTTTTGGATGGAAGCGAAATTATCGCTCAGGAAAAGAAACATGTTCAGGATCCGTATTCTTTCCGTTGTATGCCACAGGTTCACGGTGCTTCAAAAGATGCAATTGATTACGTTAGAAAGGTATTTAAAACTGAAATTAATTCGGTTACCGATAATCCAAATATATTTATTGAAGCCGATCAGATTATTTCGGGTGGGAATTTCCACGGACAGCCTTTGGCTTTGGCTTTAGACTTTATGGCAATTGCTTTGGCAGAATTAGGAAGTATTTCTGAAAGAAGAACGTATCAGTTAATTTCCGGTTTGCGTAATCTTCCGGCATTTTTGGTTGATAATCCGGGATTGAATTCTGGTTTCATGATTCCGCAATATACTGCAGCAAGTATTGCGAGTCAAAACAAACAATTGGCAACTCCGGCGAGTGTTGACAGTATTGTTTCGAGCAACGGACAGGAAGATCATGTGAGCATGGGAGCAAACGGAGCGACAAAAGCCTTACGAGTTTTAGATAATTTAGAGCGTATTTTGGCCATTGAATTGTTAAATGCTTCTCAGGCAATTGCTTACAGAGAGCCTTTAAAATCAAGTGATTTCATCGAAATGTTCTTAAGCAGTTATAGAGAAGTTGTGCCTTTGGTTAAGGAAGATAGAATCTTACATTATGATATTGAAAACACAGTTTCGTTCCTTGGGAGTTTCCAAATAGAAAACGATTTGTTAACAATGGCTTAACATTGTAAAATATTATTGAAGTAATTTTGCACTATCAAAAATATAAAAATGTCAATAAACAGTATTTTCCAATTTTTAGTGCCGAAAGACAAGAAATTCTTTCCACTTTTTGAAGAGGCTTCAAGCAATTTAATTGAACTAGCTTCTAACTTACACGAAGCGGTAAACCTTCCATTAAAAGAAAGAGAAATTCTTTTTCAAAAGATTGACGAATTAGAACAAAAAGGGGAGGACATTACGCGTCAGACCAATTTGGAATTGAGCAGAAACTTTATCACTCCATTTGACAGAGAGGATATCCATACATTAATTACTTCTATTGATAACGTTGCTGATTACCTTCATGGTGCGGCAAGCCGTATGAGATTGTATCAGGTTGATAAGATTACAAAATCTATCAGAAGGATGACAGAAATCAATCTTGAAGCTTGTCAAAACATTGATAGTGCAGTAAAAGAATTAAGAAATTTAAAGAATTTTAAAATCATTAAAGATGCTTGTGCCAGAATTAATAAACTGGAAAACAAATCTGATAATGTATATAACAAAGCAGTTTTTGAAATTTTTGAAAACGAAACAGACGCTAAAAATATTATTAAATATAAAGAAGTGTTATCTGTTTTAGAATCAGCAACAGACAAATGTAAGAGTGTTGCGAACATACTAGAATCTATTTCTGTAAAACATTCTTAATTCAATCTTTCATTCTGAAGTTATAATTTTATGACGCTACTTTTATTAATTATAGTATTAGCCTTAATTTTTGATTACATCAATGGTTTTCATGATGCGGCAAATGCTATAGCGACTGTTGTTGCTACAAAGGTTTTAACGCCTTTTCAGGCCGTTCTTTGGGCAGCATTTTTTAACTTTTTAGCTTATTGGGTTTTCGGATTTGGTGTTGCAGATACTGTTGCAAAAACAGCGCACACAATGGAAATTAACCTGGTTGTAATTCTTGCCGGGGTTATTGCGGCAATTTGCTGGAATTTATTGACTTGGTGGTTAGGAATTCCTTCAAGTTCTTCTCATACATTAATTGGAGGTTTTGCCGGAGCGGCGGTTGCGCACGCTATTGCAGTTCATGGTTTTTCTGGTTATGTTGGAGAGGATGGAGCAACACATTACTGGTATCAAATTGTAAGCTGGTATAAGGCCGGAAAAGATGGCGGAATGCCTTCTGGAGTTCTTATTATTATTGCTTTTATTGTTTTAGCACCTTTATTAGGAGCTTTGGCATCGTATTTAATTTCAATCTGGTTATTAAATGCTTCTCGTAAAAGTATTTGGCCTAAAGTATTTACAGTAGCTTTAATGCTTGGAACTATTTGGTTTGTATATGCTCAAATGGTTTCTTATGATGAAATTTTAGAGCATGGAAAACCTCGTTTTGATTCTCATTTTTGGAGTATAGCTTTTGATCCTCATAATATTAAATGGTTTTTAGTAGCCTTTATTATTTTAACGGTAAGTGCATTTTGTTTGATATTTAGCAGTTTAAATCTTCATCAGGCTGATGCTGCTTTGAAAAAAATGCAGTTATTATCTTCAGCGGCTTTTAGTTTAGGTCACGGAGGAAATGATTCTCAAAAAGTAATGGGTATTATTGCTGCTGCTGTAGCGGTTTATATCAATACAAATCCTGGTGTTCATATGGATTCATGGTTAAATGTTGTACTGCCAAATGATGACACAGGAATAAAAGGAGTAATGCCGGGCTGGATTCCGTTAGCTTGTTATTCTGCAATTGCAGCGGGAACTTTAAGTGGTGGATGGAAAATTGTAAAAACAATGGGTTCTAAAATCACAAAAGTAAGTTCATTTGAAGGAGTTGCTGCTGAAACTGCTGGAGCTTTAACGCTTTATTTTACTGAGCATTTAAAAATTCCGGTAAGTACAACGCATACTATTACAGGATCTATTATTGGTGTTGGATTAACAAAACGTGTTTCTGCAGTTCGCTGGGGAGTTACAGTAAGTTTAGTTTGGGCTTGGATTCTGACTATTCCAATTTCAGCAATATTAGCAGGTTTGGTTTATTTTATACTAAGTTTGTTTATTTCGTAAAATGATTTTTGTGAAATGTGAGATGTAAATCGCATTTTGTCAACATAATAAAAAAGCCGATTTCAAATTGAAATCGGCTTTTTTATTGCGGTAATTTATAAATGGAAAAATGTCTGTAAATGCTATTTTTTTAATTTTTAGCAGTTATTCTTACTGTTTTATAAATTGATATTTGCCGAATTGTTAAACATATAAATTCATTGTCTAAAGTATTGAAATAGATTGAAATGAGTTTTAAAAACGGCTAATTCCAATTGATACACCTCTTCAAAAACAATAAACTTTCACCACTATTTTTTTTACTTGTATTTTGTTTATTTTTCTCTTGCAAAAAAGAGGATGATATAAGAAAAATTCGCTTGAAAGTAGATCAAAAAAAAGTAACCAGTAATCCAAATGAGGAATCGGATATAATTTCCTGTTTTATAAAAGAATCTGTTAACAGATCTTTGAAAGGGATAGATACAAATAAACTAAAATATTATACGGTAGAGAGAAACGATACTATTTTAGTAATTGCTAAGGTTACTGATATTATGGGAATTCAAAAGTCTTCCCGAAAAAAAATGTTATTTGCAATACAGGATTGCCTGGCTTCTTCTGAAAGATATTATTCAAAAAAGATTTATATAGATGTAGAAGGAAATTTTAGCACCCTGTTGGTAAAAACACCTATGCGATATGATCTGGATGGCAGGTTTGCCAATGAAGAATTGCTTTTACCCTTTTATGGCAAATCAAAAATTCCTTTTAAGAAATAAGAAAAGAAATTTTTTGTTTCTCTTTAATTGAAATTCTGCAGGCTTTTGTGATTGTGTTTTCGTTTGTAATGCGTTTGTTTTAGTTTTTCCTGATCTTCGGATATAATGCTGATTGTTCCGTCAATTTCTAACATTGCAAGCTTTACATTTTTGAAAAATTCGATTCCATGTTCTCTCATGGCTTCTTTTAGTTCTTCATCAGAAATATCTAATTTACTTAAAGCTTTAAAATCGAGTTTTCCATCGTGAATTAATACTTCAGGTTTGTCTAATAACAGATCGCTAAAAAGCTTGTATTTATGGGTCAATTTTTTGATAATAAAATTGATTACAAATAAAACCAATGCAGCAACTAAACCTCCAAGAAGACTGGTATCCGGGCCAACCATTGCATTTTGAACGGAGTTGCTAATTAGTAAAATCAGAATAATATCAGCAGTATTTAATTGCGAAAGTTCTTTTTTACCGAAAATGCGTAAGGCAATTGTCATAAAAAAGTAGACTGCAACACTTCGTAGAATAATATCTAAATAGGGAAAAAGCATATTTTTTATTTTAAAGTTTAAAAAAAGCTTTGTCAAAGTTTTAAACTTTGACAAAGCTGCTAAATTATTTATGTGATATTAAGTTTAAATGAATTTAACCAAGTTTAAAATTCTTTTCAATAGCCTTAATCATTTCTCCGGCAATATCTTTATTTGTTGCGCCTTCGATTCCTTCAAGACCTGGTGAAGAGTTTACTTCAAGCAATAAAGGTCCTTTTGAAGAACGAATAATATCAACGCCTGCAACTTTTAAATCCATAGCTTTTGCGGCCTTAATTGCGATCTTTTTCTCTTCGGCAGTTACTTTGATTACAGATGCTGTTCCGCCAAGGTGAATATTTGCTCTAAACTCGCCCGGCATTGCTTCACGCTGAATCGCAGCAACTACTTTTCCGTCAATTACAAAACAGCGAATATCTTTTCCGTTTGCTTCTTTGATAAATTCCTGAACTAAGATGTTGGCATTTAAACTTTTAAAAGCATTGATAACACTTTCTGCAGCTTTCTTGGTTTCTGCCAAAACAACCCCTTTTCCTTGCGTTCCTTCTAATAACTTGACAATTAGAGGAGAACCTCCAACCATCTTAATTAAATCGTCTGTATCCAGCGGAGAATTGGCAAAACCAGTTGTCGGGATATCAATGCCGCTGTTTAAAAGTAATTGCAGTGAATATAATTTATCTCTTGATTGTGTTATAGCTGTAGCGGAGTTTAAAACGAAAACCTTCAATGCTTCAAACTGACGTGTTAAGGCACAGCCGTAAAAAGTTATGCTTGGTCGAATTCGGGGAATAATAGCATCAAACTGATTTAAGATTTTTCCGCCTCTGTAATGAATCTCAGGAGTTTTAGCGTCGAGTTTCATGTAACATTCTTTGATGTTCAAAAAATGCATTTCATGACCGCGCATTTCGCCTGCTTCCATGATTCTTTTATTACTGTATAATTCAGGATTACTGGCTAAAAGGCCAATTCGTAAACCCGAACTTGCTTTTTCTGAGTTTTGGTATAATTCTTTTAAAGCTTCACTTGTAGGCTGTCCCAATAAGTATTTTTCTTCCGGATCAACTAGTACACGTCCGCTCATGGCTTCACGCCCTAAAAGCATACGGAAACCCATTGAATCACGGTTGGTCAAAGTCATTTCGATAGGCCATTTTGAATCGCCAATTCTAATATTGGTCTGAATTACATAACG
The DNA here is from genome assembly GCF_002482975.1 of Flavobacterium sp. UBA7680. Lineage (GTDB taxonomy): Bacteria > Bacteroidota > Bacteroidia > Flavobacteriales > Flavobacteriaceae > Flavobacterium. The sequence continues at coordinate 253,175 of NZ_DLHA01000058.1, forward strand.
GTGTTCTCTAAAACCGCTTGAACTTTTTACAATTCTTTTATCAACCAGCGGAGCTTCGCAATGAATGATGGTTTTAATATTATTTTGAATTGGATTAATGTCAAACTTAACCCAATTAGCATCATTTTTTATAAAAGGAGCTATGTTGATAGCGTGCATTGCCGAAGTTTTGGCACCAGAATCGACACGAGCCTTAATTGTCGGGATTCCAAGTTCTGGAAATGCGCACCATTCTTCGCTGCCTAAAATGACTTTGTTTTGAAGCATACTTTGTTTTTTAATTATAGAATTTAAATTCAAAAATAGCTATTTGCTTTTACTAAAGATAGTAAATTATCCAAAAAAAATACCCGTTAAGTTATGAAAACGTAACGGGTAGATTATTTTTGTTATAAATTTTGACTAATTTATTGATTTGTCGGTTCTTCGGCTTTGTGAATTTCTACCGAAAGTTCTTGTGAATCTTCTTTTAAATCCATCATGATTTCATCTCCCGAATGTATTTTCGAAGTGATGATTTCTTCTGCTAACAAATCTTCAACATATTTCTGAATTGCTCTTTTTAGCGGTCTTGCACCAAATTGTCTGTCAAAGCCTTTTTCTGCAATAAATGCTTTTGCTTTGTCTGTTAATGTTAGTTTGTAACCTAACTCAGCAATACGAGAATATAGTTTTTTCAATTCGATTTCGATAATCAAATCAATATCACCTTTTTCTAATGCATTGAACACGATTACATCATCAATTCTGTTTAAGAACTCAGGAGCAAAAGTTTTTTTCAATGCATTTTCGATAATGCTTTTTGAGTTTTCATCAGCCTGAGCCACTTTTGCAGCAGTTCCGAATCCAACACCTTGTCCGAAGTCTTTTAACTGACGTGCTCCAACGTTAGATGTCATGATAATGATAGTGTTTTTAAAGTCAATTTTGCGACCTAAACTATCAGTTAAATATCCGTCATCTAAAACTTGCAGCATCATATTAAACACATCTGGATGCGCTTTTTCGATCTCATCTAAAAGTACAACGCAATATGGTTTTCTACGAACTTTTTCAGTCAATTGTCCACCTTCTTCGTAACCTACGTATCCCGGAGGCGCACCAACTAAACGAGAAATAGCAAATTTTTCCATGTATTCGCTCATGTCAATACGAACTAATGCATCTTCAGAATCGAATAATTCTTTTGCTAAAACTTTTGCTAATTGTGTTTTACCAACTCCAGTCTGTCCTAAGAAAATGAATGAACCAATTGGTTTATTAGGATCTTTAAGTCCAGCTCTGTTACGTTGAATAGAACGTGCAATTTTAAGAACAGCTTCATTTTGACCAATTACTTTGTTCTGAATCAATTCAGGTAATTGTGCTAATTTGTTGCTTTCTGTTTGTGCAATTCTGTTTACTGGAATTCCGGTCATCATCGAAACAACATCGGCTACATTATCTTCTGTAACTTCAATTCTGTTGTTTTTAGAATCTTCTTCCCATTGTTCTTGTGCAACGGCTAAATCTTTTTCAATGCGTTTTTCATCATCGCGAAGTTTGGCAGCTTCTTCATATTTTTGTTTCTTAACTACCATGTTTTTCATTTCGCGAACTTCTTCTAACTGACGTTCTAAATCCAAAATTTGTTTTGGAACATCAATATTAGTAATGTGTACACGAGATCCGGCCTCATCCATAGCGTCAATAGCTTTGTCTGGTAAGAAACGCTCAGACATATATCTGTTTGTTAATTTAACACAAGCTTCAATTGCTTCCTGTGTATAAGTAACATTGTGGTGGTCTTCGTATTTGTCTTTTACGTTGTTCAAAATTGCGATTGTTTCTTCAACAGAAGTTGGTTCAACAATTACTTTTTGGAAACGTCTTTCAAGAGCACCATCTTTTTCAATATATTGTCTGTACTCGTCAAGAGTTGTAGCACCAATACATTGTATTTCTCCTCTTGCTAATGCAGGTTTGAACATGTTTGAAGCATCAAGCGAACCAGTTGCTCCTCCAGCTCCTACAATAGTATGGATTTCGTCAATAAAAAGAATAATGTCATCGTTTTTTTCAAGCTCGTTCATTACGGCTTTCATTCTTTCTTCAAACTGGCCTCTGTATTTTGTTCCGGCAACTAAACTTGCCAAATCCAATGTTACAACACGTTTGTGAAAAAGAATACGAGATACTTTCTTCTGGATAATGCGCAAAGCAAGTCCTTCTGCAATAGCAGATTTACCAACTCCGGGTTCTCCAATAAGAAGCGGATTGTTCTTTTTTCTTCGGCTTAAAATTTGAGAAACGCGTTCAATTTCTTTTTCGCGTCCTACTACAGGATCAAGTTTTCCTTCTTCAGCCATTTCTGTTAAATCTCTCCCAAAATTATCCAGAACCGGCGTTTTAGATTTTTTGTTTGACTTATTGGCTGGATTATTAAAACTACTTTCCTTTAGACTGTCATCTTGTCCTGAATCGTCATTGTACGATTCGTTTCTTGGCAAGTTTTCTAAGAATTCTTCTTCGTTTGGCGTCATGTTTAAATATTGTTCTTTAGCTATGTCATAATCTATTTTTAGCTTATTCAACAGCTTGGTTGTTGGATCGTTTTCGTTTCGTAAGATGCATAAAAGCAAGTGAGCTGTGCTAATCGACGAACTTTGAAATACTTTAGCTTCTAGAAAAGTGGTCTTCAGTGCCCTTTCGGCCTGTCGGGTCAGATGAAGGTTTTTCTTTTCGGCATTTACCTCAACGCTCTGGTTGGCTGGACTCAGTATTTCTACCTTCCTGCGTAAATGATCTAAATCGACTGCTAGGTTATTAAGTATATGAATAGCTTTTCCGTTACCATCTCTTAAAATGCCCAGCATTAGATGCTCAGTACCAATAAAGTCGTGTCCTAAACGAAGGGCTTCTTCCTTACTGTATGTAATAACATCTTTTACTCTTGGTGAAAAATTATCATCCATAATATATAATTGGTATTGTAAATTTAATGAATTACAGTTTGAAAAACAAAAACCATACCCATCGATAACTACTGTCAGCTAATTGACAAAAAAAATAACAATAAAAGCGTTAAAAAACGCTTAATTTATTAACTAAAAGCTAAAATAAAGTTGTTAATAAATCATTTAAATAAGTGTAAGGAAATAGCTGAAAAAATTTTAAAAAAACGTATCTTGGCACGCTTTGAAACTAATGTAATTATTAAAACATAACAACTTATGTCTGAAGGAGAAAAGTTAATTCCTATTAACATTGAAGATGAAATGAAATCAGCTTACATCGATTATTCGATGTCAGTAATCGTATCGAGAGCACTTCCTGATGTTAGAGATGGCTTGAAACCAGTGCATCGAAGAGTTCTTTACGGAATGTATGATTTAGGTGTAACTTCAAGATCTGCCCACAAAAAATCTGCGAGAATTGTAGGGGAGGTTTTAGGTAAGTATCACCCACACGGTGATACCTCTGTTTATGATGCAATGGTTCGTATGGCTCAGGAGTGGAGTATGCGATATTTATTAGTTGACGGTCAGGGTAACTTTGGTTCTGTTGATGGTGACAGTCCGGCAGCAATGCGTTATACTGAGGCGAGAATGCGCAGAATATCTGAAGATATTATGGCAGACATCGAAAAAGAAACAGTTGACTTTCAATTAAACTTTGATGATACTTTATATGAGCCAAAAGTAATGCCTACAAGAGTTCCTACCTTATTAGTGAATGGAGCAACAGGTATTGCAGTAGGTATGGCGACTAATATGCCGCCGCACAATTTAACAGAAGTTATCAACGGAACATTAGCGTACCTTGATAATAATGATATCGAAGTTGACGAATTAATGACACATATTAAAGCTCCTGATTTTCCAACGGGTGGTGTAATATATGGTTATGAAGGTGTTCGTGAAGCTTTTAAAACGGGTAGAGGACGTATTGTTATGCGTGCTAAAGTTGGTTTTGAAGAAGTTGACGGAAGAGAATGTATTATTGTTACCGAGATTCCATATCAGGTTAACAAAGCCGAAATGATCAAACGTACGGCTGATTTAGTTAATGATAAAAAAATTGAAGGTATTGCGAATATTCGTGACGAGTCTGATAGAAACGGTATGCGTATCGTTTATATCTTAAAACGTGATGCTACACCAAACGTAGTATTGAATACCTTATATAAATTCACCTCATTACAATCTTCTTTTAGTGTAAACAATATTGCACTTGTAAAAGGGCGTCCTCAAATGTTGAATCTAAAAGATATGATTCACTACTTTATTGAGCATCGTCATGATGTTGTAGTTCGTAGAACACAATTTGAATTACGTAAAGCTGAAGAAAGAGCACATATTTTAGAAGGATTAATTATTGCTTCAGATAATATTGACGAAGTAATTGCGATCATCAGAGGTTCTAAAAATACAGAAGAAGCGCGTGAAAAATTAATCGAAAGATTCAGTTTGTCAGATATTCAGGCTCGTGCTATTGTTGAGATGCGTTTACGTCAGTTAACAGGTCTGGAGCAAGATAAATTAAGAGCTGAGTTTGATGAATTAATGAAATTAATCGAGCACTTAAAAGCTTTATTAGCAGACGTTAATTTAAGAACTAACTTAATTAAGGAAGAACTTGAAGAAATTCGTGAGAAATACGGAGATGCTCGTCGTTCTACTATTGAATATTCTGGTGGAGATGTAAGTATCGAAGATTTGATTGCCGATGAAAATGTGGTTATTACAATTTCGCATGCAGGTTATATCAAGCGTACAAACTTAACAGAATATAAAACTCAAAATAGAGGAGGAGTTGGACAAAAAAGCGCAGGAACAAGAGATCAGGATTTCCTTGAGCATATGTTCGTTGCTACCAACCACCAATATATGATGTTCTTTACCCAAAAAGGAAAATGTTTCTGGATGCGTGTTTATGAAATTCCGGAAGGAAGCAAAACGGCTAAAGGTAGAGCAATTCAAAACTTAGTAAACATCGAAAGCGATGATAAAGTAAAAGCTTTCATTTGTACACAAGATTTAAAAGACAAAGATTATATCAATACGCATAACCTTGTAATGGTTACGAAAAAAGGACAGGTTAAGAAAACTTCTTTAGAGAAATATTCTAAACCTCGTGTAAATGGAGTTGCCGCTATTACAATTAAAGAAGGTGACGAATTACTTGAAGCTAAATTAACAGATGGAGAAAGCCAAATTATCCTGGCAGTTAAGTCTGGTAAATTGGTTCGTTTTGAAGAAACAAAAACACGTCCGATGGGAAGAACAGCTTCCGGAGTTCGTGGAATTTCTTTAAAAGACGATACAGATGAAGTAATTGGTATGGTTACTGTTGGTAAAAATGATGTTACAGATTCTCAGATATTAGTGGTAACTGAAAACGGATACGGAAAACGTACCAAATTAGTTGACGATGATGGAGAAGATGTATACAGAATTACAAACCGTGGAGGTAAAGGGGTTAAAACTCTTAATATCACGGAGAAAACTGGAAAATTAATTTCGATTAATGCCGTTACAGATTCTGATGATTTAATGATCATCAACAAATCTGGATTAACTATTAGAATGGCAATTGAGGATTTACGTGTTATGGGACGTGCTACTCAAGGTGTTAGATTGATTAACCTAAAAGGTAAAGATTCTATCGCTGCTGTTACAAAAGTTATGAAAGACGATGCAGAAGAAGTTATTGTAGATGAAGATGGTAATGTTGTCGAATCTGCAATTGAAAGAGTTAAACCGGATTTAGAAGTTCTTGAAGATGACGGAACTGCTGAAGATGACGACGATGACGCTGATGATGTAGTGGAAGACGAAGATGACTCGGAAGAAGAAGAATCTGAAGAATAAAGATAAAAACCACAAAAATTAAATTAAATATACAAATAGAACATTATGAAAAGTAAATATGTTATACTAGCGTCAGCATTACTGATTTCTGTAGCTACATTTGCTCAAAAAGATCAAATTAAAAATGCTGAAAAAGCATTGAAAAGCGGTGATGCACAAGGGGCACTTGCGCAGCTAAAAGATGCAGAGAATTCAATAGTGAATGCAAAAGATACTGAGCAGGCTCAATATTATTTTGTACAAGGAAATGCTTATTTAGACCTTGCAACTAAAAAAGTTGAAGAAAGTAAAAACTTAAGTGCAGCTGCTGACAGCTACAAAAAATTAATTGATGTTGAAAATGCTTCTGGAAAACAGAAATATTCAACTCAGGCAGCAGCTTCGATCACAAATATCAAAGGTTTGTTGATTAACTCAGCGATTGCAGATACTCAGGCAAACAAACATTCTGACGGTGCTAAAAAATTATATGATGCTTATCAGTTAGATAAAAAAGATACTATCAATCTTTACTATGCGGCATCTACAGCTGTAAACGCTCAGGATTTTGATACAGCACTTCCAATGTATGAAGAGTTGAAAAAATTAAACTTTTCTGGTAAAGGGACTTTGTATTTAGCCACAAACAAAGCAAGTGGAGGAGAAGATAACTTTGCTAATTCAAAAGAAAGAGATTTAGCAGTAAAATTAGGAACTCACGAAAAACCTAAAACAGAAGCGATTCCTTCAAAAAGAGGAGAAATCTACAAAAACTTAGCGTTGATTTTAGTTCAAAAAGGAAAAATTGAAGAAGCTAAACAAGCAATTGCTGATGCTAGAAAAACTAATCCAGATGATAGTTCTTTGATTCTTACAGAAGCTAACTTATACCTTGAAACTAAAGATTACGAGCAGTACAAAAAATTAGTTGGAGAAGCATTACAAAAAGATCCAAACAATGCTGATTTAGTATTTAACTTAGGTGTATTAAGTGCAAATTCAAAAAATAATGCTGATGCTGAAAAATACTATTTGAAAGCTATCGAAATTAATCCAAACTATACTAATGCATACCTTAACCTTGCTGCATTAAAGTTAGAAGCTGAAAAACCAATTATTGACGAAATGAATAAATTGGGAACTTCTGCAAAAGATATGAAACGTTACGACGTTTTAAAAGCACAAAGAGAAGGTGTTTTTAAAGGTGTTATTCCTTACCTTAAAAAAGCAAATGAATTAGATCCTAAAAACGAAGATGTTGCTAAAACATTATTAGGAGTTTATAAAGCATTAGAAATGACTGCTGAAGCAAAAGCTTTAAAAGCAACAATGAACTAATATTAGTCATTTCATTATATAAAAAAAACCATCCAGAAACGGATGGTTTTTTTTATGCTTAGAAAATATAACTTAACTCACTAATGTTGCAGATAAAGTTATAGTTGTATTTAAAAGTTTTGAAATCGGGCAGATTTCTTTTGCTTTTGCAGCCGTTTTTTCAAATTCTTCTGCAGATATTGATGGCACTTTTCCTTTTAAATCTAAATGAATTAATGTTATAGTTCCGTCTTCAAAAGTTACTGTAGCTTCTGTAGATAAATCATCTGCAGTAAAACCACCTTCGTTAAGTAAAAAGCTTAACTGCATTGTAAAACAGCCAGAATGCGCTGCTGCGACTAATTCTTCAGGGTTTGTTCCAACTCCGTCTGCAAATCTTGTTTTAAAAGACAATTGTGCGTTATCTAATGTTGTGCTTTGTGTACTTATAGTTCCTGTTCCTTCCATGCCTGTTCCTTTCCAGTTGGCATTTGCTTTTCTTGTAAATTTCATGTTCTTCTTAATTTAAAAATTAGTATTAAATGTTATTTGTTGATTGTTTATTATAGTGGTAACTCAAATATAATCAATATTTTGCAGAATAGTTTTACGAAATTTAATAAGAAATGTTAAGTTTTAGGTTTTTCGTTGTGGTGATGTTTAACCGCAAAGACGCAAAGGTTTACGCAAAGTTCGCAAAGTATTTAAGTAAAGCTTTGCGAACTTTGCGCTTTTATAAATCTCTTGCGTGCTTTGCGGTTAAAAAAATGAGCACAAAAAAAAGGTGCAATGAATTTCATTACACCTTTTATATTTAAATGGTTTCGACTTCGCTCAACCTGAGAATTATTCCGGTTGATTTAAGTTTCTTAATTGTTTCAATTTATCTTTCCATACATCAAGGCTTTCTTTGTGAATTGCAATGTTTTTACGTACTTCAGTAACAATTGAATTCTCTTTTTTAGCATTTTTAGTATTGGTAAAGAACTGAATGTTATTTTCTAACTGGAAAATTTCATTTTGAACTTCTTCAATTTTACGCATAATGAAAATCTTTTCATTATCTAATTTTCTCGTATCGTTACTATCTGATAACGAATCAATTCTATTAGAGAAACGCATCATTTCAGATTCTTTTTTGCTTAAACTTAGTTTTTCAAAAAGTGCATCTAAAATTTTATTGAATTTCCCTTCAATATGACGTCTTGAAAAAGGAACTTTTCCGTAACCTTTCCAGATTTCAATATGCTGTTTTATAGCGTCAAGGTCTGTTTTGTGATCGCCTGTTAACTGATAAGCTCTTAAAATATCTAAGTATGCTTTTTTGTTATCAAAAGCTCCAACCTCATCAGCATTTTCTTCTGATTTGTGTTCTTTTAATTTATCAAAATAATGATTGCACGCATCCTTAAATTCTTTCCAGATTTTATCTGAGTATTTTTTAGGAACATGACCAATCTGTTTCCATTCTTCCTGAATTTGCTTCATGATTGGAGTAGTAGAACCAAAATCTGTACTTTCCTGTAGTTCTTTGGCTTTAGCTACAAGGGCCATTTTTTTATTTAAATTGTCGTTTTGATCTTTCTTGATGTCTTTGTAAAACGAATTTTTAAAGGCATTGAAATTTCTAACAGCTGTTTTAAACGATGCCCAGGTTTCTTCATTTACTTCAGAAGGAACTTTTCCAGCTGCGAAAAACTCATTTCTTAAAGCTTCTACTTTTTGAATCTGAATAAGCCATTGCGAGTGCGAGTTTACTTTTTCAGTTCCTAAAACTTCGATTTTAGAAATAATATCTTTTTTAGCTTCAAGATTTTGCTGTTCGTTTGCTCTTTGGCTTTCGAATAAAACTTCTCTTTTATCGTGAATTTTTTTAGTCAGTTCGCTAAATTTATTCCAGATAGAATCACGGTGTTCTTTAGAAACAGGCCCGATATCTTCTTTCCAAAGTCGGTGTAAATCTTGCAATTCACGAAATGCTTTACTTATGTCGCTTTCATTGACAAGTTCTTCAACTCTTGCAATGATTTTTTGCTTTTGATCTAAGTTATGTTTAAAATCTAAATCTCTTGCTTCACGATCTAAATGCAGATAATCATAAAAATTTTCTACATGAAAATGATAGTTGTTCCAAACGTGATTGTATTTGTCTTTTGGAATTGCTCCGGCATTTTTCCATCTTTCTCTTAAATCATTAAAATGTTTAAGAGTATCTTTTATATTGGCCTGCGGATTTATAAGTTCTTTTAGTTCCTCAACTATGGCAAGTCGATTTTCTAAATTAGATTTTAGATTAGTTTGCAAATGTTTAAAGTGAGCATTTCTTTTCTCTCTAAAAATATTGTAATATTCATCAAACTTAGATTTTAAAGGAGAATGATATTCAAATTCTTCATTAGGGTCTTCTTTTGAAGCATTAAATTCTTCTCTTTTTTCTTCTATAAGATGATTGTATTGTAGTAAAAATGATTTTTTGATTTCCTCAATATGATCTTTTACAGACATTGTTTTGTCTATATTAACCAATTTTTTAAGCTCGTCTACCAGTGCATCCAAAGAAAAAGTATGATAATCCTTCATAGGAATATCATGACGCTCTTTTAGCGTTTCATCTTCACTTTCTTCGGCGTTTGAATTTGTTATGGCATCTAATGCACTTTGATGATCAGTTTCTTCAATTTCAGCTGTTTCTTCAACTTCATTTTCAACATCTGGAACAGTAGTTTCAGTTACCGTTTCAGTTTCTGCAGCTTCAACTGTATCATCTTGTGTAGAATCACTAATATCGATTCCTAACTTTCCGTCTGCTTCTTGCAGGTTATCATTCTTTTCTTCTAACATTTTAAATGTATAAGGTTTTTACTTTAAACAGAGCGAAAGATAGTAAAGGTGTTCCTAACTACAAAATAAATCGTTTGTTTATGCTGTATTTTACGATGAAATTCCTATTCTTTGCCTTCATTTATACCTCTCATATGCAAATTTTTATAAATTGTTTGGAGGAAATAAAAATTTCGATTTCCTATTATTTTTTAGATGATTGAAGTTAAACTGATGGTTTTAGCTGGAAATTTTTGCCGATTCCTGATTAAAATAAAATCAACATTCCAACTTCAATTCCAAAATTATAAGATTTATGATTTCCAAAAGCAACGCTCGGATGAATATATGCCATATCATTTGCGGTTATTTTTCGACCAAATTCTACAAAAGCATTATTCGGGAAACCTTTATTTGTATTATTATATCTAAAAGCGGCATCGGCAGCAACCCAGTTTTTTCCAAAAATGTACATGAAGTAATTTTCAAAAGAGATTGTATTGATGTCGCTTCTGTTGCTTGATCCGGCAAAACTAGACTGATTTTCTATAGAACTTATCCATAGAAATTTATTCATAACCAAATATTTTCCATAGAAAACTGCAGGAGCAAAGACCCATTTTCCTGATCCCAAAGCAGGATCAACAGCTGAATTTGATATGACCCGAGCACGAAAAGCAACTCCGCCATTTTTATGTTCTAAATAGGGAATGTAGCTGATTCCGACAGCAATATCTCCAATTCCGGTTTTGTTTATAGAAGAAGTATTAGTAGAAACTAACGGAAGATCGACCCTTAAATTCCACGCTTTATTAGCGATTGGATGTAAAAATCGAAGCTGAGTTGTGTTAAATGAGCCAGAATCAGTATCTAAATATTCATTGAAAAGAAGAATTGTTTTTAGATAATAATGATATCGGGCTTCGGTATAGACACTACTTGCGGTCTCATTTGTGTTTTGAGATTCCTGTGCTGTTGAAGCAAGTGAAATAAAAAATAAAATGCAGAAGTAAAGTGTTGATTTTTTCATAACTATCTACAAATGAGTAGACTAATTTACAAAAATTACTTTAATTTCCTATATTCCAAATTTTTTATTTGTTCCAGATCTTCCAGGCTTTCTCTGCCTGAAAAATAAGCATATCATATCCGTTTTTAATTACAGCACCTCTTTCTTTAGCATTTTTAAGAAATTGAGTTTCGGCAGGATTGTAAATCAAATCGTATGCGATATGTTTATCTGTAAAAAACTCATAAGGAAGATCAGGACAAGCTTCTATGTTAGGGCTTGTGCCAACTGGCGTACAATTGATTATGATTTGAAAGTTATCAAAAGTTGTAGCATTGATTAAGTTGTAATCAATTATGTTTTCTTTTGCTTCTCTTGAAACAAAAGTATAAAGAATACCAAGTTCATCTAGTGCAAAAGCAACACCTTTTGAAGCGCCACCTGTACCAAGAATCAATGCCTTTTTATGATGCGGTTCTAATAACGGTTTTAATGATTTTTTAAAACCATAATAATCGGTGTTGTAACCTTTTAGTTTTCCATTTTTGGTAAACTTAATAGTATTTACAGCACCAATTAAAGTTGCTTTTTTTGATAGTTTATCTAAAAAAGGAATTACCTGCTCTTTATAAGGAATCGTAACATTTAAACCTTTCAAATCCGGATTGTTTTTTAATAATCCGGTAAAGTGGTTAATTTCAGCAATGTCGAAGTTCTCATAGCTGTTGCCTGCGAAAATTTCGTCGTTAAATTTTTCTGTAAAATAACCTTTTGAAAATGAGTAACTAATATTACGGCCCAATAAGCCAAAACGCCTTTTTAAAATATCAATCATTATTATTTTCTGTGTTTTTCGATATAATTTCTAACTGTTTTCTTTGTCCATACAACCGGAAATAAATCTTCGATAAGAATATAATTATCAAAGTTTAAACGAAGTCCATTGCTTAAATGGAATTTTGCCTTCGTATTGTCCTGAATCATAAAATACAATCCTGCCAAACGATATTCGATTTCGTTTTCTTCGGGAAAATATTCTGAAGCTTGAAGCAAGGTTTGAATAGCACTCTCAAATTCTCCTAAAAATTGAAGAATATCAACCCAATACAACCAGGTATCAAGAGCATAATCTCCAAATTCAACCGCTTTTCTGTACCCAAATTCAGCTTCTTCAAAAAAGTTCATTTGTTTGTTGATCGTTGCATAACGTTTCCAATACAAACGATTTTGATTGTCGATTGCTAATGCTTTGTTGACAAAAAATAAGGCTTTTTGAAAGTTCTTTTGACGAACATGAAAATCTGTAATTGCAATCCAGCCTTTGTCTAAAAGCGGATCTTCGTGAACAGTCTGGTTGTAATATTGAAGCGCTTTTACAGCATTTCCTAATTTTTCATAACATTTACCAATACGCAATAAAGCATACGATGTTGCGTCGTCTAATTCAATGGTACGATTATAGCTTTCAATAGCTTCGTTGTACTTTTTAAGACGTTCGTAAGCTTTTGCTTTTTCCATAAATGCACCTAAAAACTCATCGTCGATTAGGGTTGCATAGTCAAAAGCACGAATGGCACTTTCATATTCTTTTACGCCATAATGCAGTCTTCCAAGCTGATGCCATGCAATTTCGCTATATGGGTTTTTGTTGATGTAATCGTTCAGATACACAATAGCTTCCTGATTTTGATCTAAAAATTCAAAACAGTAAACCACGTTATATAAGGCAGATTGATCTTCTAAATCTTCTTCAAGACATTTGATGAAGCTCTCTTTTGCCAGTTCAAGATTATCCATAAAAAGATATTCCATTCCAATCAAGTTGTAAACATCGGCATAATCATCAGTATATTGCAGGGCAATTTTAAGTAATTCTACCGCTTTTTCGTGTTGATCTCTTTTAGAACAAATATTTGCTTTTTGGATATAAATTTCCTCGTTGTTTGGTTCGATTGCATACAACTCGTTTAAAAGCTTCTCAGCGATTTCAAGTTTGTCTTCGTAAACCAGCATTTCTACTTGTACTAGTTTTAAGCCTGTAGATTTTGGATGTTGGTCTAATGCAAGTTTTAAGGCCTTTTTTGCTAAATTAGCCTTGCCTATATCTAAATAATGAAGAATGATTTCTTCAAATTCTTCAGAATCAAAAAAGAGAACTTTGTTAGTTTTTAACATCGACTCAAATTTTGATAAGGATAGGTTATAATCTTCTTCTTCGTTGCTTAATTGCATACTTTGTTTTATTTGAAATTAGCCTGTTATAAATTTAGGCAACCATATAATTGATGTGGGGAGGGGAAATTAATTGTTTTGAACAATTTAATTAACAATGAATTTAGAATTTACGCTCCAAATTTAATTATAATCTTCTGATTTTTAAAAGATTATTTAATTATTGTTCGCTTTCAATATTTCGTCCATAACGTTTAAAATTATGGAGCAGCCTTCTCTTATTTCTTCCTCAGAAATAGTAAGCGGCGGTGTTATCCGGATAGCACATCCTTCAAACAAAAGCCAGAACAGTATTAATCCTTTGTCCTGACAGTTTAAAATAACCTGATTCGTTATTTCTGCCGTTTCAGTCATTGCTGCGAGCATTAATCCCTTTCCTCTAACTTCCTTTATCAAAGGATGTACCAAAAGCGATCTGAACAGTTTTTCCTTCTCAAGTGCTTCCTGCATTAAATTTGTCTCAGTTAATTCCTGCAAAGTAGCCAAACAAGCTGACGCAATGACAGGATGACCTCCAAATGTGGTGATATGTCCCAGTTTAGGATTTTCGGTTAAAAGGTCCATTCTTTCTGCCGAAGCTGTAAAAGCACCAACCGGCATTCCGCCTCCCATACCTTTTCCCATAACAACAATATCTGGAATAACGTCGTAGGTTTGGAAGCCAAAAAGTTTTCCTGTTCTTCCAAAACCCGGCTGAATTTCATCTACAATCATCAACGCTCCAACTTCATCACAACGCTTGCGGACTTTTTGCAGAAAGTTATTTTCGGGCTGAATAAATCCGGCACCGCCTTGTATCGTTTCAAGAAGAATTGCAGCGGTTCTGGTGGTTATTTTTTCTAAATCGGCTTCGTTATTAAATGTAATGAAATCTACATCTGGAAGTAGCGGGCGAAAAGCTCGTTTGCGTTCTTCAAATCCCATAACACTCATAGAACCCATTGTGTTTCCGTGATAAGCGTTATGGCAAGAAATAAGCTGGCTGCGGCCTGTTGTTCTTTTTGCTAGTTTTAAAGCGCCTTCAATTGCTTCTGTTCCTGAATTTACTAAATAGGTTTTGTTTAGAGATTCTGGAAGGAGTGAGGCCATTAATTTGCAATATTGAACTGCCGGACTCTGCGAATATTCTCCGTAAACCATTACGTGCGAATATTTGTCTAACTGATCTTTTATGGCTTGATTTACTCTGGGATGCTGATGTCCAAGTGTACAAGCCGAAACTCCGGCAACAAAGTCTAAATATTTTTTATCGTTTGTATCGTATATGTATGATCCTATGGCGTGCGAAACTTCCATTCCTAACGGATAAGGGGAAGTTTGTGCCTGGTATTTTATAAAATCTGGGTTCATTTTTTTTAAGATGCTAAGTTGCTGAGATGCTAAGGTTCTTAGGTTTTTGTTTCAGGTTTAAAGTTTCAGGTTGCTGGAGACTGAAAACTGAGACTAATTTTTAACGCAAAGATCGCAAAGATTTACGCAAAGTTTGTAAGGTTAAAATTAAGATTGCATTTTTATGCAGAGATCTCAAAGCTGAAACTGAAAATTAAAAATTTGTTTCAGGTTTCAAATTCTGAAAACTGAGACTGAAAACTAAAACTATTTAACTTTAGGTTTCGTTTCTGTCTTTACAGCTGGTTTTTTCTTGTCGTAATCCAAAGTCTCTTTTCTGACTTTCATAGGAACGTTTTTATCTTTTTCTTCCTGATCTTTTCCTTCTTTGACTAATTTGTCGTTCATTTCATTTTCTTCGGCAGTAAAAATATCGTCTTTTGATTTTATTCTTTCGTCACCGCGCCAGACAAAACCACGTAGTTTACGGGCATTTTCAGGTAAATCTTCTTCGGGGAAAATATCTCCGTCAACACGATTAAAAAATGTAATCGTTTCTACGGCATTATTCTCTAAAATCAGGTTGATTTTACTGCTGACATTTTTATTAATTCCGATTAACTCATTGGCGTCATTCCGCATAAAATAGACAACTTCGGTGTTTTTGACGACGTCAACATCGTGGAGTTTCCCTTCTTTAAACTTTCCAAATAAATTGAGTCCCTTGACCTGATTATAGCCCGTCCCTAAAGTGTCCTTGGAGATGAGGAAAGTGTTATTAATAACTTTTAATGAATCTAACTTTTTGGTATTATTATCGCCAATTAAATGCATTAAATCACCCGTAATCTGGCTGTCGCCGTTCCACAAAATCGGACTTCCAATCAATTTCGTTAAAGCGGTTTTAGAATTTGAATGAATCGAATCACATTTTCCGCTCATGTCGGTTTTATAAAAGCGGACATTTTTAAACGCTCTCAAAATTCGTTCTCCTTCTTTTCCGGTTACCATTAATTTTTGTCCGTGAATGTAAACAGAATCGTTTTCGACTAAATTAATAGCAACCGCTCTTTTGGTTACAAACATCGAATCTTTTAGTTTGTAAATCTCGGCATAATGCCCTTTTACAAGCCCTTTGTTGATTGAATCCGTGATTTTTACATTTCGTGTTGCCGATGCAAACTCGGTGTTTCGATTATAAAATAAACTGTCACCTTCAATGAGTCGGTCGTCGTATTTTATATATGATTTCCGTAAAAAGTGAGCGAGGTTTTTCTTGGTGTCATAAAACCCTTTTTCGGTATAAATATAATTTGTTTTACTCGTAATTGTTGATGGACCAAGTAAATACGTATGCCCAGAATTACTGTAATAATCTAAATGATTAGATTTAATAACATATTTTGGGTTCGTAATCGTAACTTCTGTCAAAAACTGAAATTTTTTCTGGGCTACAAAATACCTTCCTGATTTGCTCACTAAAGTATTGTCTTTGTTGACGATAGTTCCTTTTGTGTTATAGAAAACTTCCTGGGTATTTCGGTCAAAATTAATAGTATCTGTTTGCAGCGTTGCATCTGGTGAAGTCATTACAGCATCTCCAGTTGCAAAAGCTTTTTTCATATTTCCGTTATATTCGGCATATTTACTATTTAAAAATAAAGTATCGCCTTGTACTAATTGTACATTTCCAAAGGCTTTAAGATAATTTTCTTTCTGAAAATAATACGCTTTATTACAAGTAAGAACTACTCCGTCATGGTTTACTTTTACGTTTCCGGTAAGCAAGACTGCATCAGGTGCTGTAGCTTGATCCACATCTAAATAATCAGAATGTTCTATGTTGATTTTTTTGGGTCCCTGCGCTTTTTTTGGTGCTTGCGCAGAAATGATTTGAACACTTAATAAAAGCAGACAAGATATAAAAAAGAGTAATTTCTTCAAGTGATTAAATTTTTGTCAAATTTATAAAAAAGGATACAACCTTAGATTGTTATTAGCATTAATTTATATGTTTATTTTTTAAGGTTCAAAGTAACAAAGTAACAAAGGTTCAAAGTTTGAATTTAAAAATTTCACTGACATTTCAAAAACTTTGTCCCTTTGTTACTTTGAACCTTTGTCCCTCTAATTTATCAACAAAACCATGAACTCTCACGTTGTAGTTAACGATTTCGTTATGGCAAAATGATAAATTGAAATGGCATTCTTTAGAGTTATAAAAAATAAACTAAATTTAGGAATTGGATTTAGATTTCTAATTCCGAAAAACAGATACGTTTAGATTTAAAAAACTATGATAAAAAGTAAATTTATTGCTGCGGGAATGGCCGCGACAATGTTGTTTTCGGGTTGTAAAACAAAAGATTTAAAAATGAGTGAAGTAAAAGAAGAAAATTCAAAAGATCATAAAATTGTTGTTTACCAAGTTTTTACCCGTTTGTTCGGAAATAAAAACAAAACCAATAAACCGTGGGGAACAATTGAAGAAAACGGGGTTGGAAAGTTTAATGATTTTACAGATAAGGCGCTTCACGAAATTAAGGATTTAGGTGTAACTTATATTTGGTATACAGGCGTCCCGCATCACGCTTTGGTTCACGATTATACGGCTTACGGAATCTCAAATGACGATCCTGAAGTTGTAAAAGGCCGTGCGGGTTCGCCATATGCCGTAAAAGATTATTATAATGTAAATCCTGATTTGGCAGTAAATCCGGCAAACAGATTACAGGAATTTGAGGCTTTAATTGCGCGTACACATAAAGCAGGTTTAAAACTAATTATTGATATAGTTCCGAATCATATTGCGAGAAAATACGAAGGAAAAAATAATCCCGAAGGAGTAAGAGATTTTGGTGCCGATGATGATGTATCTGCTGAATATAAACGTGATAATAATTTCTATTATATTCCAAATGTACACTTCGAAATTCCCGATGGAGATATTCCGTTAAACGGAGAAAAAAATCCTCTTGTTGATGGTGTTTTTGATGAAAATCCTGCAAAATGGACAGGAAATGGTTCGCGTAAAGTTAAACCGGATCAAAACGACTGGTATGAAACAGTAAAAGTAAATTATGGTGTTCGTCCTGATGGTTCAAAAGATTTCCCTGAACTTCCGGCTGGTTTTGATCAAAAATCATATCCCGAACATTTTGCGTTTTGGCAGGATAAAGAGGTGCCGGATTCGTGGAAAAAATTTAAATCAATAGCTTTATACTGGACAGCAAAAGGTGTTGACGGTTTTCGTTATGATATGGCAGAAATGGTTCCGTACGAATTTTGGAGTTATATGAATTCTGCAATCAAAATGAAAAATCCAGATGCTTTTTTATTGGCAGAAGTTTATAATCCAAATGAATATAGAAATTATATTCGTTTGGGAAAAATGGATTATTTGTATGATAAAGTAGAAACGTATGATAAACTGAAAGATGTTATTCGCGGAAAATCTTCTCCAGATGGATTGTCTGATATTCAAAAAGGAATGGCAGATATTGAACATCATATGCTTCATTTTCTTGACAATCATGATGAACAGCGTTTAGCTTCGCCGGAATTTGCCGGAACACCGGAACGCGGTAAACCTTTAATGGTAGTTTCGACAACTTTAAGCACTTCACCAACAATGATTTATTTTGGACAGGAAGTAGGAGAGGCGGGAAATGAAAATGCAGGTTTCGGAACTCATTCCAGAACTTCTATTTTTGATTATATCGGAGTTCCGAATCATCAAAAATGGATGAATGAAGGAAAATTTGACGGCGGACAATTGTCTGATTCTGAAAAACAATTACGAGATTTTTATAAAAGATTATTAAATTTCTCTATAAAAAGCCCGGCTTTGATGTGCAGTTTTCAGGAAATTCAATCTGTAAACCGTCAAAATAATCAAGGCTATGATGAATTAATTTATTCGTTTGTTCGTTGGTCTGAAAATCAAAAATTGATTATAGTTGCCAATTTCTCTTCAGAAAAAACAAGTGAGTTTGATTTAAAAATTCCTGCGGATGTTATTTCAAAATGGAATTTAAAAGATGGTTCGTATGTGCTAGTTGATAAATTATATTCTGAGAGTAAAACCTATTTTACTGTAAAAAATGGCGAAGGCTCGGCAAGAGTTAAAATAAAACCTTCGGAATCTTTTATTTTTGAATTGAAATAGTATGCGCATATAACAAACCCGACAGGTTTTTAAAACCTGTCGGGTTTGTTATATGAAAAAACTAATTTTTATAAATAATATAGCTATTTGTTTTCAGCTCTTTTTGACCTAATAATATTTTTGCATTCTTTGGTAATGTTATTACTTTTTTTATACCAAAATTAATTAGAACAGTAATTTTTTCATTTTCAAAAGATCGTGTAAACGAAATTTGATCTCCTTCAATTTCCAGATTATCATAACTGCCATATTGCAAAACTTTTTCTTTATTTCTTAAAGCTGTCAATTTTTTATAGCTGTTAAGAATTGATTTTTTTTGATTTTTTAAAGCAGCAACATTTATTTCTTTGTAATCAGGATTGATTTTAATCCAGCTTTTTTCTGTTGAAAATCCAGCAAACGCTTCTGCATTCCATTGCATCGGGCTTCGTGATTTATCCCGATTATGTTCGTTACCTTCAAGAAGTGCTTCTTTATCATTTTTGCCTTGCGATATTGCCAATTGATAATGGGTTTTGCCTTGTATATCGACCATTTCGTTTATGTTTTGGGCGATAATATTATGCATTCCGATTTCTTCACCATAATAAATAAATGGAACTCCTTTTGCGGTAAGTATCAAAGCGGCAAGTGCTGTGGCTCTGTCAGTATTTCCGTCTGCCAGTCTGTCGATCATTCTGGGCATATCATGGCTTCCAAAAAACAAAGTAGGATAGTTGCTCATGTTTTTCTCCATGCTTTGCAATTCGTCAAAAATACGCTTAGTCGAAAACTCTTTGATACTTCCAAAATTGAAATTAAAAACAACATCTAATAAATCCTGCGATTGATATTGTTTTAAAACCTCGATTTTATCGCTTCCAATTTCTCCCACAATAAAACGATTATCGTATTCATTGACGGTCGATTTTATAATTTTCATGGCATCTTTTACACCTTCCTGATCAATATCGTTTAGGTGTTCCTGCTGTCCGTTTTTCATCGGATTATCTTTTGTAATTCCGTTAGTAGTTAGGAAGTTTATAACATCTAACCTGAAACCATCTACGCCAGCATCAAGCCAAAAGCGGAGTATTTTTTGAACCTCAGCAACAACTTTTGGGTTTGACCAGTTCAAGTCGGCCATTCTTTTATCAAACTTATGATAGTAATATTGATTAGTTGCAGCGTCTTTTTCCCAAGCTGTACCTCCAAAAAATGATTCCCAATTATTCGGTTCATCCTTCCAAATATAATAATCCCGATACAGATTGTCTTTTGATTTTCTCGATTCCTGAAACCATTTACAATCTGTAGAAGTATGATTTAAAACCATATCGATAATTACTTTTATTCCCCTTTTATGGGCTTCATTCAAAAAAATATCAAAATCGGCTTTAGTGCCATATGTTGGGTCTACTTCGTAATAATTAGCAATATCATAACCGTTATCCACTTTTGGTGAAGTAAGGAAAGGCGTAAGCCAAATGCCTTTTATACCTATTTTTTTTAGATAATCTAACTTTTGAGTCATTCCTTTAAAATCGCCATATCCATCTCCGTTGCTGTCGGCATAACTCGGCATATAGATTTGATAAAAAACGGATTCTTTCCACCATTTTTTGTCAGCTGTATTTTGAGCGATTGCTGGATTTATATTAAACATTATTAGAAAAATGAATATATAATTGAAGGTATTAGATTTCATAGTATTATTGTCGATTATAATTGCGAAGGATGGATTAAAATCCATCCCTACAATATGTTTTGTTCCTTCGGAACGCTATATCTATATGAAATTCTGTGTTTTAGTCCATAATTTGTACCCAATCTTGTCATTCCGAGGAACGAGGAATCTTCGCACGAGAAACTCTACAAAGAAATTTATACAATCGTTGTCGAGCTACTTGCGAAGATTCCTCGTTCCTCGGAATGACAAGATTGTGTGTCAAGCTAGATAGAAAATAGTTCTTATTTTTTGCCTTGCGATTTATAATCTACCACAATTCCATTAACTAACATCTTTGAGCCGTCATAACTTATTTTTCCATCAGAAGGAACTTGAATAATTACAGCAGCACTCAATGCATCTATTTTTATTTTTGCAGAAGCAGAAACATTCTTGGCTACAAAACTTCCTGAAACGGTATTGTATAAATCTACTTTTGCTCCTTTTTCAACTTTTATGGTTACTGTTTTACTTGCAGAATATGGATTATAATACAGATAAGAAGGATATGCTTTATCACTATAAAAATCGGTTGCTAATAAATTTAATTGTAAAATTCCCATAACATTGGTTTCACGAATAATACTTCCGAAGATACCAACATGACCACTTCCATATACACTAAATTGAGATTCTTTAGGATTTTCGCCAAGAACCCAAAGCGGACCATCACCTTGTGCTACAGGGCCTTTTAGGTTTTCATATTCTTTATAACTAGATTGCTTTATAATGCCTTCATAACCAATAACGCCTTTTGAAACTTCAGCTAATTCCGGTATTGTTTCGTGTTCATCAGGCATATATTGTGGATAGAAAAATCGAGAAGCATTGGCAGCGTTCAACATCCATTTTCCTATTGCTGTTGCATACGATTGATCGTATCTTACCATTGGTATAAGCGGCCAGGCAGCATCATAAGTATTCATTAAAAAGCCATATCCGCCGTGATCTACCGTACTTCCAAAAACACCCGAAATATCAATTCCGTTCCAATTTCCAACTAAAGAACCCCAGCCTTCGCGACAAATTGGTGTTCCGTCAAAAGTCCAAGCCAGCATTTTGTTTGTATCGTATTTTGTGCTTTCTTCGGCATTAATTCTAGCTGACAGATAAGCTCCAAAAGGCATTAATACTTCATAAGTTGGATTTTTGGACTGTGATTCTAAGGCTGCTAATGCACTTTTAGCTCCTTTTAAGTATTTGACATCACCAAATTTTTTATAAGCCATATACAATACCCATGCATGTCCTGCCGCAGCATCTGGCTGCGCACAGATTTGGTTTGTCATGGGTTTCATTTTGTTGTAATCAAAATAGGAGTATTCGTAGTTGCCGTTTAAAATTACATCGGCCTCATAAAACTTATCTGCAATACTTCTGGCTATTTCTGTAAAACCGGGTTCATTAGGATATTTATCATAAATGGCATAAAACAGAAGATTTGGATATACATCATACCACCAATCACGCCCATAACCTCCGCCCAATAAAGCAACTTCGGGGCAGGTATTATTCATCATAATATTCCAGTTGGTTTCTTTGTTAAAATAGTTTTTCAACATGGCAACATAGTTTAGGTTTTGCGAATTGTTTTTGTCAATACCTACTAATGTAGCTCCTAATGTTGCGCCCATTGTTGCCAGAGCTTCATGAAACATTCCTTTATTATGATCCGGGCCTTGTCGAACATCTGCTACAGCAGTATATAATCCAACAACTGTTTGCGGATAATTTTTCTTGCTGTCATCCATCCAGACCATCGGCCAAAATTTACCTTTTGCATTAAAATCGTAAACTGTTTTGTCAAAATCTAAAGCCATTTTTTTGTAATCGATAATTTTTAATGGCTGAGGCAAATCAGGCATTTGTGCTACGCGAGGTATTTTTTGCTGTGTTACTTGTGCGGCTGCAGTTAAACTTAAAACTAACAAACACGAAGTGCTGATTTTTATAAATGTATTCATTTTCTTCTTTTTTGATTTAAAGCAGTCTTGCCGCTACTTCTTCTAATACTTTAGGTTCTGTTTCTTCATCTGGTGAAAGTTCAAGACCTTGTTTGATGATTTTTTTGCTGATATAAATAGAACATAACTGCAATAGTGCGATAATACCAATGGCATATCTTAAAGCAATATCTTCAGATACAACAAAATACAAGGTTAAGAAAGTTCCGGCGCCTAAAAGTCTTCCGAGGTATAAACCCGCTTCATGGTTTAAGATATACGCAAATTCGCCTCTTTTTTCGATTCGGGAAACAATATCAATTACCTTTAACTGAATAGGGAAGTAGGCTAAATCCATTAAAGGTTTTGCTATAAGCAGTAATAGTAAAAAGATTATTACGCCCATTTTGTTAAATAAGAAACCATTTAAACATGCACCTAAAGCAAATAAAATTAATCCAACAGAAAAGGTTTTGATCCTGTCTGATGGTTTAGAAAAACGACCAATGAAATAAATTATAATTGCGGCTAAAACAGCTCCAATGGACTGTGCTTTTCCTAATGCGCCTTCTTCACCCAATATTTTAAAAATAAGCATGGCAGGAGCGGTAACTAAAAACCCTTGTGCCAAACCTTTGAATGCTGCCAGCGATAACAGTTTGTACCAAAGCGGATGAAATTTGAAAAAGATATATTGCTTTTGTACAGGATTTATAAATTTACCTCTATAACAAACGATTGAAGCAATAATGGTAATTAAAAAAACAACAGCGGTAATAATTTCATAAGCCTGATGTTTTTGATCTTCACCTATTTTTGACTGAATAAATAATCCAATCGCTGCAGGTATTGCGATGGCAATTATAGTATAAATAAAAGTTTCTAATCCGTAATAATAATTTCGATTGTTGTCATTTGTTATAGACAAAGCCAGATAATCGCGATTTGACCAATACAAACCAAAAGAAAGCCCCATAGTAATCCCGGCAACACCAATTCCGATTAAATCAAGTGTTTTTAAGGACATCATTATAATCATCGAAACTCCGCTGAGCATCATTCCGATTGAATATAATTTTTTGATATTGATATGTTTCAGCAGGAAGCCATTTAATAAAAAAGTAAGCGGAATCCCGGTATAAATTGCCAATTGATAGATGACTACTTTTGAGGTGTCATTTGAGTTTCGCATAATATAAGCGGCAACAAATATATCGATAACCGGCAGTACTAGTGCGTATACTAAGTTGGTGAAAATAAGAATACGAAAATTATGGGTCTGGCTTTTAAAATGATCAATTTCTGATATAAGTTTTTTAAACATTAGCTATTTTTTAAAAGTAAAAGGATTTCTTTAATCGAAAATTGAGCACCGCATACAAATTCATCTGATGCACCATAATACATGGTAAGAGTGTCTCCGTCTGGCTCTACAATGTGGCCGTTGGTGAATACTACGTTTCCAAAAAATCCGCTTAATTCATACTCTGTAGTAGGAACCATAATAGGTTCAATGGTTCTTGCAATTACTTTTGAAGGATCTTTTAAATCCATTAAAAAAGCACCCAGACAATATTGATGATTTTCATTGGCTCCATGATAAATTTCGAGCCATCCTTTATCTGTTTTTATTGGAGCAGCCCCGGCACCAACTCTTTTGCTGTCCCAAAGTCCTTTTCTTGTTTTTATGATACAATGATGATTTCCCCAATGAATACCATCGGGAGACGAAGCAATCCAGATATAATTACCGCCAATATCGACACTGCTCGGACGGTGTAAAGCGTAAAACAATCCGTTTATTTTTTCTTCAAAAATGGCACAGTCTTTATTGTGTGCGGGTAATATCATACCGTGTTTGGTGAAATTTTTCCAATCGGTTGTAGTACGTAAACCAACACCAACACCATTATCTGATACTGAAGTGAAGGTTAGGTAATATGTTCCTTCGATTTCGGCAACGCGGCAGTCTTCTATACCAAACGTTTCAAGTATACCTTCTCCAACAAGTGATGGATAATTTTCGGGTTCATAAAAATTATGTCCGTCTTGGCTGCATAATAAGCGTAAATGAGATAATGTTGTTAGATAATCTACTCCTTTGTAATTGATTACTCTGGCATCTGTCGCTATTAATTCGGGATCATTTTTTGCTATTTCAATAATTTGAATAGAACCGGTTTCTGTCAATATGGGAAAAGAAATGATATTATCCTTTTGTTTCGGTCTTTCGGCAACGCGTACTACCAGCCAGGTTTTATTTTCATATTGAAATACTCCCGGATTTAATAAACAGGTTATTTCTAATCCTTCTCTGCTTGCTGGGATGTCTGCAGGTGATAATAATGGGTTGTCTGCAAAACGTTTCGCTATATCTTTCATGATTTTTATTTTTTATCGTTTTTAATTGCCTCCAGCTTTAGCTGGAGGTTGAAGAATTGATAATAAATTCAGCTTTAGCCAAAATAATTAAGTGTTTTTGGCTAAAGCCTAGTTCTCATTCCCTTTTTAGATCTCCAGCTAAAGCTGGAGGCAATTTAAAAATTGCAAATAGATTTGTCCTAATATCCAGGATTTTGTGTTAAAAGTCCTGCCGATGCATCTACTTCTGCTTGCGGAATTGGGTACAGCATATGTTTGTCTAAGAAAACTTTTCCGTGAGCCGTCATTACATCCTTAGCAATTCCCCATCTTTTTAAATCGGGCATTCTTTGATTTTCAAAACCTAATTCGGCTCTTCTTTCAGCAATCAACCAAGCTTTTACAACAGCTTTATCTCCAGAATTTGGTCTGTCTGGCAATGTTCCTGCGGGTGGAGGAGGACCAACCGAAGTTGACGGAATCGTTTTACTAGGATCAGCTGGAAAAGCCGGATCCTGAACTCTAACCGTAACAGTTGTAACTGTATTTCTGGCTCTAGCTCTAATTTGGTTTATAATGTCAATTGCGCCTGAGTAATTTCCTGTTTCATTAAGTGCTTCTGCTTTCCAAAGCAAAACGTCGGCATAGCGAATGAAAACTTTATTGTTTGGAGCATCATCATCGCCTTTGTTTCCGCCGTCTGTAGTTCCTAAAAGTTTATTAACCCATTGCTCAGGAGCATTTACGGTATATAATTTTCTAGGGTCATTAGGCTCAAACGAAGCTAAGAAATCAGCACTTGGAGCAAAAAATCCCCACCCAAGAGGTGCACAAATTCCGTTTCCTTTTCTTGGATCAGCTTGTTTAACATGGTTATAAGAGAAAATCACTTCATTGTCTGTATATTCCTTGTTCATATTAAAGTTATCAAAATAATTTGCATCAAGGCTATAAAAACCTGTCGTTTCTAGTTCTGATACTAAAGTATTTACACTAGCCCAGTCTTTATTGTACAGTGCCGTTTTAGCCAAAAGTGCAATAACCGCTCCTTTAGAAACTCTCCATTTTTCTGTACTTGACGAATATTTTAAGTTTGGTAAAAGTCCTTTTGCTGTTTCTAAATCAGTCTTAATTTGGCTCCATACGGTTTCTTTTGGTGCTCTTACGGCTTTATCAAAAGCTTCCTGATATGTTTTTATGGGAGCCAAAATTAAAGGCACATCACCGAAATTTGTTACCAATGAAAAATAATAATACGAGCGTAAAAAATAAGCTTCGCCCAGTAATTGATTTTTTCTTTGGGTAGAAATTCCGGTAAGCGATTCAATTTCCGGATTTAATAGAAAATTCAATGCAATGTTGGTTCTTTTAATACCTTCATAATTGTATTTCCACAATCCGTTTGGACCGCCATTTGTCGAAGTAAAAGTAAAATTATTGATTTCATCCATCCACGATTGATCACCATCTGGAGACCATTTTTTTTCCATATCATCAGATGCGATATCATCAATAATAATATCATTTTGAAATACTAAACCTCCGTTCCAATCCCATTCAGCAAGCTGATTTAATCTGTTGGATAACATATCGTAAGAAGACGTTACCGAACTTTCTACAGAGGCTAATGTTGGTTTAGAATTGGCTTGTTCCTGAGTTTGCGCTCCGATGGGATCTGTCGTAAGTTCATCTTCGCAGCTTGTTAAGGCAAGTGCAATAAGGATTACTGTTATATATTTATATTTCATGATTCGATTATTAAATTTTAAATTTTAGACCTATTAGTATTGTACTAGATTGAGGATAAGTACCCTGATCTATAAAAGAAGTCGATTCTGGATCTAAACCAGTATATTTCGTAAAAGTCAATAAGTTTTGTCCGGATACATACATTCTTAAATACGTGTCGCCAATTATTTTAGGATTGAATGTATATCCAATTTCAAGATTTTTTAATCTCAAATAAGAAGCATCTTCAACAAAAACACTTGAAACCTGACTTCCTCCATTATCATTCAATGTATTACGAGGAATTGTGTTGCTTGTACCTTCGCCATTCCACGCGTTTAATACTGAAGTAGTAGAATTAAACGGACGGCTGTCGTAATCTAAAATTTGTTTTAAATCATTGTAACGATCTACACCCGAAACGCCTTGGAAAAGAAATGACATGTCAAATCTTTTGTATTCGGCATTAAATGAAAATCCGTATGTTATTTTCGGAATCGAACTTCCTATAAACGTTCTGTCATTGGCATTAATCTGCCCGTCTCCGTTTAAGTCTTTAAACTTAATATCTCCGGGTTTTGCACCGTTTGAATTGGAGTATAAAGCTGCATCTATTTCTGCCTGATTTTGATAAATTCCGTCAAACTTCAATCCATAATACGAACTAATTGGCTGTCCAACTACAGTTTTGGTGTGCGTTTTGTCATCATTAATTTCTGAAACATATTGCTGCAGCTGTTCTACATTATTTTTTAGTGTCGCAATATTTCCGTTAATACCGTATTTAAATTCGTGATCGTTATTTTGAAAATTCGCTCCAAATTCAAAGCCTTTATTAGTTACAACACCGGCATTTACATACGTTTTGTTGATTTGACCAACTGTTGCAGACGGAAGCCCTACGGCTAGTAAAATATCATTAGTTGTTTTATCAAAATAATCAACAGAAAAAGTCAGTTTATTATCTAATACACCTAAATCAAGACCAAAATTGGTTTGCGTAGTTGTTTCCCATTTTAGATCAGGATTACCGTAACGTACCACATTTATGATTCCGCCAGTTTCTGTAACAAGAGTTTCATAAGCGTTATTAGGGATTTCCTGATTTCCAGATTGTCCCCAGCTAGCTCTCCATTTTAAGTTAGAAACCCATTTTGCGTTTTCCATGAATTTTTCTCTGGACATAACCCAGCCTCCAGAAACCGAAGGAAAATAACCCCATTTATTATTAGGGCCAAAACGAGAAGAACCATCGGCTCTTATTGTACCTGAAACTAAATATTTATTATCGTATGCATAATTTGCAGACGCAAAAAAGGAAATAAGGTTCCAGCTTTGTGCAGATCCTGAACTGTTTTTATTGACATCGCTTCCATAATCCAAATAACGGAAAGGATCTGTCGTATTGTTATAATTCGTTCGGCTTCCGCCAACTGCAGATTGGTCGTAACTAACGGTTTCTTCCCCTAATAATGCATTGATACTGTGTTTCTGTGCAAGGGTTTTAGTATAGTTTAAAGTATTGGTAAAGGTAAAAGTGGTAGCTTCGCCTCTGTTTTCGTTTAAGTTTGAAGGTCGGTTTTGTCTGCCTTGTCCCGGATATAACTCATTTGGATCGTTGTCATTATCATCTCCAAAATTTTCTCCAAAAGCTTTATTGTGATCGAAAGTGATTTCGGCACCAAAATTACTTCTGAATTTTAATGATTTATCAGCCAGAAAAGCATATTCTGCATAAACATTTCCAAAAGTTTTAAAGGCAGATCGTACATCATCTGTAAAATTAACTATCGCAATAGGATTAGAAGTCAACTCGTAATTACGGCTCCATCCGCCATTAGGATTATTATTTAAGTAAAATGGCAAATCAGTATAAGGATCATTTGCTTTATACGTTGGATCGTTTACATCTTTATAAACGCCTAAAACAGAAGGACGTAATAAAGCATGTCTGATTACTCCGGGAGCATCTCCGCTTGAAGACATTTTATCCTGTCTGCTGCTTGTAATCTGAAAGTTTGTACCCACTTTAAGACGTTCCGTAATTTCGGTATTGATATTTGCTCTAAAATTGATACGTCTGTAAGTATCTTTATCGCCCACGACAATACCATTTTGTCCAAAATAACCACCAGAAATTAAATATTGTGTTTTATCAGTACCTCCGCTGGCCGAAATCTGGAAATTGTCTGTTCTTCCTGCGCCAAATAATTCGTTTAACCAGTTTGTATTTGATAACGGAATACCATTAACCTGTCCGTTAGTTCTATCGGTTTGGTAAGGACTTATTCCATTTGCAGGATTATTGTTAGAATTATGCCAAGCCTGGTCCATTACAGTCAAATACTGATCTGAATTTAGCATTTTCGGAAGGTTAGTCGCATAACTAGTTCCACCAAAATAATCTACATCAATATTTGCTTTTCCTTTTGCACCGCTTTTGGTGGTAAGAATAACAACACCGCCAGAAGATCTTGATCCATATATGGCAGTTGCAGCAGCATCTTTTAATACGGTCATGGATTTTACATCAGACATGTTCAGGAACGAAATATCGCGGGTCGCAACACCATCTACAACATAAAGAACTTCGTTGTTACCCAATGTTCCTTCACCTCTAATACGTATTTTGAGTCCGTCGCCTGGAGCACCAGTATTAGCCGAAACCGAAACTCCGGCAACTTGCCCTTGTAATGCCTGCCCGACATCGGCTACTTTTGTTTTAGATAATTCGCCCATATCTACAGTTGCGACTGCACCTGTTATGGATGATTTTTTTTCACTTGTATATCCTACAATAACAACTTCATTCAAGGCATTTGAATCTGCTGTTAGCGTTACATTTATTTCCTTTCTGCCAGATACCGCTATTTCCTGAGATTGATATCCTACATAGCTAAAAATCAGGACAGCGTCAGGGCCTGCATTAATGATATAATTACCATCAAAATCGGTTATGGCATAGGTTGAGGTTCCTTTTACATTGATATTAGCCTGCGGCATTAGACCATCAATATCAGAAACTACACCTTTTACGGTTTGAGCATTTATAATGCTTCCTACCATCATTATTCCAAACAGGAATAACTTATAAATATATTTTTTCATCATGATAAGGAAGTGTTAATTGGTTTACTGGTTGGAGTGTTTTTTTTCATGGTTAAAAAGGTTAGAGATGTTTGTAAAGTTTTACGATAACGATTGAAATAATTATCGTTTATAAAATTAGCTGGTGCATACAAGAAACAGTGTACACTATTTCTTCAAAAGTGTACACTGGTATTTATTGTGTTGATATTTAGTATTTTGTAATTGTTTTAGCTCTTGCTTTTGTATTTGAGCTGGTAATTTTTTGGGGTAGTATTATAGAGTTTTTTAAACTCGCGGTAAAAATAAGAGCGGTTATTAAAGCCTGATTTGTAACAAACTTCAGATACTGTTAGAATATTCTTTCGTAATAATTCTGCAGCATATTTTAATCGGATGGTTCGAATCAAATCGCCAGGTGTAAAACCAAATATTTGTTTGATTTTTCTATACAATTGTGAATTACTGATGCCTAATTCTTTTTCGATAAATAAACTTTGAAGATTTTCATTATCGATATTACGTCGAATTAGATCAATTACTTTTTTAATAAAGTCTTTTTCATCATTATTTATGGGAAGAGAAGCCAGATTTTCGATAGGAGTATCCTGCGTAAAATGTCTTGATATTAACTCTTTTTCTTCCAGAAGCTTTTGAACTCTTATCAGTAAATGATCCGGATAAAATGGTTTTGCGATATAGGAATTGGCACCGCTTTCGATTCCTTCAATTCGATGCAGAACAGAATCTTTTGCGGTTAACATAATAAACGGAATATGACAGGTTTTAAGATCGTTCTTGATTATTTTGCAAAAGTCAATTCCGTCCATAAAAGGCATCATTACATCGCTGATAATAAGATCAGGAATTTCATTTTCAATAATTTTTAAAGCTTCTAAACCGTTGTATGCTGTAATAAGTTTATATTTTTGATCTAATAAATCATTAATAAGCAAATGAATTTCTTTTTCATCTTCAACTATCAATATGGATTTTCTATCATCTGTAATGTGGCTTAATGAGGAAATTTTATCTGGAGTTTCTTCCTCTTTAACCGGAGTTTCTTCCAGGATATTTTTTAAATGATTTGAAATTAAAATAGGGCTTACAGTGCTATCCAGTTCTTTGTCATCAAACGAATCTTTATTACAAGGCAGTAAAACAGTAAATGTTGTTTCGACATTTTCCTGACTTGAAACCGAAATTTTGCCTCTTAATGCTGTAATTAATTTTTTTACATACGCCAGACCAATACCGGTTCTAAACATGGTATTATCAGTCTCATTATTTAATTTAGCTAAGAAAAACTGATCGAACAAAGAATCTGATTCTTCTTTCGAAATTCCTTTTCCTGTATTGGTTATCGTGATATTTAATTTTTCTGAACCAATGTCTTGAATACTAAACTTCAAGGTTATTTTTCCATTTTCAGGCGTATATTTAAAAGCATTCGACATTAGATTAAATACTATTTTTTCGATTTTATCTTTGTCAAACCAACCCAATAAAACTGGCGGAATATCAAGTGAATAACTAATGTTTTTTTCGATTGCCCATTCATCAAACAATTCGGCAATTTGTTCGATTAAATTCACCAAATCAAAATTTTTCACATTTACTTCAATATGATCGAATTCAGCTTTTCTAAATTCAAGCAATTGCTGTGTCAGAAACAATAAACGCGAAGAATTGCGCTGAATCATGTGTATAAATTTCGTATTTCTTTCGCTGAGGTTGGTTACTTCAGAAAGTTTTTGAATTGGACCAACAATTAAAGTAAGTGGCGTTTGAAATTCATGCGCTATTTCGGTAAAAAAAGTAAGCCTGTTTTCATGAATTTCCATTTCCCTTTTCCTAAATAAGATATTTTGGTTTAAGGATTGACGTTTTTTGTAATAACTCTGAATAAAAAATGCAAAAGCCAATAGGAGCAGGGCATAAATTAAAAAGGCAATGTTTGACTGCCAATATACCGGTTTAACGCGTATATCAACAGCCTGAACTGGTTTAGTCCAGACACCATCGCTGTTTGACCATTTTATCCATAAAGAATAATTTCCTTTAGGAACGTTTGTAAAAGAAATAATTCTTCGATTATCAATAACATTCCAGTCTTTATCAAAATTTTTTAATTGATAAGCATATTGACATTTTTCGGTATTGATAAAAGTCAGTGCCGTCAGTTCTATATCAAAGAAGTTTTGATTATGATTTAAAACAATTGAAGGATGAGAAATTGAATTTGGTGCAATAACCAATCCTTGATAATAGGGCAGCGGCTGATTCTGTCCGCTTATTTTATCAATAAAAAGATCTGGAATTACATTTGACTCTTTTATATTTTGAGGCAAAAAATAATTAAATCCTTTTATGCCGCCCATAAATATAAAATCAGATTTTAGATTTTGATAAAAAGCGCCATCTGCAAATTCATTGTTTTGAAGCCCTTCGTTTTTAGTATAATTCGTAAAATTTAATTCTTTGACATTAAAATTAGAAAGACCAAAATTGGTGCTTAACCAGAGATTGTTTTTTTTATCACAAACAATTCCGTGAATCGTATTATTAGGAAGACCATCCTTTACCGTAAAGCTTTTAAATACAGATTTTCCATTTTTTGTTTCCAGTACATTTAGACCGAGACTAGTTCCTATCCAAAGCCTGTTTTTAGCATCTGTAACTAAACATAAAATATCATTGTTAGATAAACTTTCAGGATCATTTTTATGATTTCTGTAAGCATAAAAACGTTCTGATTTGATATCAAATAAATTTAATCCGCCTAAACGAGTTCCAATCCATAGCTGATTTTTATTTTTTGGAATTATCGAAAAGACAATATTGCTGCTCAAGGCATTGCTTTGATTGTTATTGGCGGCATAATTTTTAAAATCAGAAACTTTTAGATTATTTCCTAAGTGTTCAATTTTAAAACGAAACATACCATATCCGTTTGTTCCCACCCAGATAAACCCGTTATCATCCTGATAAATAGAATAAACAGATTTGAAGTAAGAAAAGGCATCGCTGCCTATAATTTCTTTCCAGGTAACTAATTTTGAGTTTTTCGAATCATAAACGGTAATACCGTCTCCATCTGTGCCAATAAAAATTAGATCTTTTTGTCCTTTGTGTAAAGAAAAAACTGAATTATTTATAGCACTATTATTCTCGTTGTAGTTTTTGTATTGTAATGGTTTTTCGGGATTTAAATAAAAATTTGATGAGAATTTAAACAAACCTTTTCCTTTTGTACCAATAAGAAATGAATGATCTTCTAATTCTAAAAATGCCCTCACAATAGCACCATCCAATTCTGGAAGCTCTGTTTTAGAAACGAGATTAAAAGGTTTTTTAAGCGGACTTATTTTAAAAATTCCGTCACCATCTGTTCCTGCCCAAAATATATTTTCGTTCCCTTGAATTAGAACGGTAGTTTTGTTTTTCAAATGGTTTAGCCAATCTTTTTTTACCTCAACACCATTTTGATTTAAAACAGCATATCCTGATTTGTCCAGAACAATAAGGCCGTCAGCAATTTTTCCTATAATTTTCTCAATATGGTTTTTACGGAATGGAAGAATTTCATTGTTTAAAGAATATAAACTGCTGTGTCCGTTTAGTGATACTATAACTATTTTTTGCTTCGAAATTTCATCAAATGACTGAATGTTTTTTGAAATTAGCTTTATTCCTGAAATTGTCTTTTTACCACTTTTGGCAGTTTCAATGGATAATTTGTAGAGATCATTATTTTCAAATAAAACCAGCAATTCACCGTTTTGTGTAAACTGCATTTTTTTTACCGCTTTTTTAGGGAGATTTTTTGAGTTTAATAATTGAAAACTATCATTTTCAAAATAGCCAATTCCCCAATTTTTTGCGGCACAAAATACTCTTTTAGAAGAATCCAATGCCATGTTAAACTCAGATTCAGATAATGGTGAGATATCTTTTCTCGAGAAATAATACCGCTGAAAAGTGCCTGTTTTTTTATCAAATCGATTGATGCCGTGTATGGTAACAATCCAAATGTTTCCATTACTGTCTTCGTCTATTTTTAAAATAACCTGATTGCTTAAGCTGTTTTCATTATTAGCTTCCGGTCTGTAAATTTTAAAATTGCTGCCATCATAGCGATTTAAACCATCCCAGGTTCCTATCCAAAGTAAATTGTCAGAATCCTGAAAAATAGCATTAATCGAACTGTTAGAGAGTCCTTTATTATTATCCAACTGCTCAGCCGAATACTCTATATCAATTGTTTTATAAGCAGCGTTTTGATTGTGGATAGGTAACGAAGTAGTTTTTAAAAACGGACTCTTTTGAGTATTATTGATGGAAATGGTTTTCTCTTTATTGTCACATGAAAAGAAAATCATTAAGACAAAATATAAGAGAATAGCTTTAATCTTCACTGTACTTTATTTTAATAGCTTCACC
The DNA here is from genome assembly GCF_002482975.1 of Flavobacterium sp. UBA7680. Taxonomy (GTDB): domain Bacteria; phylum Bacteroidota; class Bacteroidia; order Flavobacteriales; family Flavobacteriaceae; genus Flavobacterium. The sequence goes on from NZ_DLHA01000058.1 coordinate 287,151, forward strand.
CGACATAGTCATCGTTCTTAGCATATTGGTTTATTCAAAATAGTTAAATAGTTCCTCGTGATATGATTCTTGATTAAAAAAACATTTCACGAAGCTTAAAGATATATGAATATCCATTGATACACTATGATTTATGTCATATTTTTTGGCTTGCATTAATAAAGTGCCTGTGTTCTGAAATAAGAAAATAAAAAAAGCTGATACTTTTTTAGTACCAGCTTTACTTTTTTATACTTTCTTGACCTTTTTGAGGGCTTCGACATAATACTCGTTTACTCTTTCCCAGTTTATATGTTCGTAAAAAGCGTCGATATAACTTCCTTTTCTGTTTTGATAATCCAGATAATAAGCATGTTCCCATAAATCAATACCTAAAATTGGCGTTCCGGGAATTAATGCATTTTTCATTAACGGATTATCCTGATCTTCCGTAGTGGTAATTTGTAATTTTCCGTATCGGTCTACAACCAGCCAAACCCAGCCAGAACCAAATTGTTTTTCAGCCTGACCTTTAAACTGATTGGTAAGATTATTAAAAGATCCAAATTCCTTATTAATGGAACCCGCAAGAGTATCTTTTGGAGTCTGCTCTTTTGGAGTTAAAATATTAAAATAAAGCGTATGATTGTAATATCCACCGGCATTTTGACGAAGTTTTAAATTCGTGAGAGGCATTTTTTTCAAAATATCCTCAATTGGCATATTTTCAAACTCAGTCGAAACAATTTCTTTATTAAAATTGTTTGTATACGATAAATAGTGTTTAGAATAATGCGTTTCTAAAGTTAAGGAACGTAACGCAGGACTTAATCCGTCGTAAGCAAAAGGCAGTTTTGTAAGTTCAAATGAACCCGGATCTGCTTTTACATCATTTGGAGAACCAATCGTTATTTTTTCTTCTTTAGTTGGCAGCGGAACTTCTACAACTTCGGTTAGCTTATTGTTGTCATTACAAGAAAATAATAGAAAAAATGAAGCTAAAATGCTGAAACGAACAATGTTATTCTTCATAATATTAATTTATTTTGATGATAGTGAATTAATGATTTCGATGTAACATTCCTTGGCTTCATCAATCGATAAATGACTAATCTGCATCCAGGCATTAGTTTTAAAAGCATTTCGTAAATCAAAATTCTCAGACTGATTGTAAACAGCAGTTCCAAAAGTAGCCTGTTTGTAAAACGCATAAAGTCTTAACTGCACATCTTGCGGCAGAGAGGCCTGAGTCATTTTCAATGCAATTTCTACAGCCTCGTTGAAGCGTGTATCTAAATCTTTTTCTGCCATTTACGCTTTTGTAGCAATAATAGTTTTTCCTCCAATTGCTTTTTGGTTTAACTCGACATTAATTGGTGTACCTAAAGGTAAAAATAAATCTACTCTCGATCCAAATTTAATAAAACCAGCATCAGTTCCCTGAATAACCTGCATTCCTTCCTGAGCATAGTTTACAATTCTACGTGCCAAAGCACCAGCAATTTGTCTGTAAAGAATAGCACCAAAAGTATCATTTTCGATTACTACAGTTGTTCTTTCATTTTCCTCACTAGCTTTTGGATGCCATGCAACTAAAAACTTTCCAGGGTGGTATTTACTAAATTTTATAATTCCGTCCATCGCATAACGCGTAACGTGAACATTGATAGGTGACATAAAAATAGAAACCTGTAAACGTTTATCTTTAAAGTATTCGCCTTCGTAAACTTCTTCAATAACCACAACTTTTCCATCAACAGGAGCAAGTATGTGATCGCTGTTTCTAACAGCAATTCTTTTAGGATTTCTAAAAAACTGTAAAATGATAATCAAAACCAATAATGCTGCTATCTGAACTAGCATTCTTAGCCAATTGATATCAATAAATCTATCAGCAATTACAAGTACGGCAACAGTAAAAACTGTTCCTAATAAAATAGATGGGGCTCCTTCTTTATGAAACATAATATAAAATTTGATAAAATAAAAATATAATTGGTGCTACAAATATAACACTATCTAATCGATCTAAGATACCTCCGTGTCCAGGCATAATCGAGCCGCTGTCTTTAATGCCTGCAATTCGTTTAAATTTTGATTCGATCAAATCGCCGATCGTTCCAAAAACACTCACGATTAAAGCAATAATCGTCCATATAAGGATAGATTTACTGCTAAAAGCCGGACTAGGCTGTATATATAATTTTGAAATTAAAAAGCCTACAAAAGCTGCAAAAACCATTCCGCCCAGAAAACCTTCAATTGTTTTTTTAGGCGAAACACGTTCAAATAATTTATGTTTTCCCATTGATTTTCCAACCAAATACGCAAAAGTGTCATTTGTCCAGATTAATACAAACAAACCTATGATAATCTTAGGGTTATAAGAATTTGTTCCAAAGGAAATTTTTACGATAAAAAGAAAGGGTAATGTGATGTATCCTAAAAGATATAAATATTTTGAAGAGGTACTTATTTTTTGAACTGAATCATAAAATAAAAATATGATACATTTAATAGATACAACCAGTGTAATAGCTAAAAGAATAAGATCTAATTGCTGAATATTAGTTTCTAAATCAAGATTTGAATTAAAAGTAGTATTTAAATAAGTAGAAGTTTGTTTATTGTAATGGCTGATAAGTATTACGATGGAATAAAGTAAAGTTCCAAATAAAATCGAAAAGACTTTATTAAGATTTACAATATTTGAAAATTCATAAATGGTAATAATTAGAAAAATTCCAAAGAGAATGATAAAGCTTTCGGTGGAAAACAAGATTGAAGTTAACAACAGAGCAATATAAACAGCACCAGAAATGGTTCTTTTAAGCGTTTCGTTCATCTTAAAGATCTTCTAAGAGCAATAAATAAAGATTCTTGGCAACACTTCCGTATTGAGTGAAATCTTCTTCTTTTGCCTTTTCGAAATATTTTATTGTGGTGATATTAGTCGGAATGTCTCGATCGTATTTACGTTTAATGGCAGTTAAACCATCACTTTTCATTGGAAGAATTTGACTTGTTGTGGCAATAATTACAATATTTGCAGGTAATTCATTCGGTTTATTTTGTCTAATCTGTTTTGAAGAGAAAAGAATAGAACCTTCATCAGAAATTAGATTTTCGCAGCTTGCTAATAAAAACTTTGGTTTAGATGGGGCAATATAGAATAATTTATTTTCATCTAATAAATGAAAAAGGGCTGGTTCGTAACATAAAACTTCACTTTCAAACCAGTCGTTTTCTTCTAAAATATTTTCGAATTGTTCTGCAACCTCTTGAGTGTTTTCACAATACAAAAATTTTCCGCCATTTTTCTTAAAGTTAAAGATGAATTGTTCGTCTAAAGACAAATGACTATTTGGGGCAGGAGTTCCTGCGTACTCACTTTCGTGTTCTTCGTCAGAAGCAGATTCGCCGGAACCAAATATTTTTTTGAAAAAATTCATTTTTTATATGAAATACTTTACATGTTAATTGAAAACGTTCAAAGATAAAAAAATCTTAATTCAAAAGGGTATTTTGAATTAAGATTTTAAAAAATATTGTGTATTTAATGAATAATTTACGAAACGACTTCTTCTAAATTTTTGTCAAAAGTACGTTTTCCGAAAATTGCTTCTAAGTCATCTTTAAAAATAACTTCTTTTTCAATTAATATATCAGCAAGCTGATTTAGCTTGTCTTTGTTTTCTTGTAAAATTTCAATCGCTCTTTGGTATTGACCTTCAATTAATTCTGAAATTTCTTTATCAATAACTTTTGCAGTTTCATCAGAATATGGTTTTGAGAAATTGTACTCACTTTGCCCTGATGAATCGTAATAAGTAACATTTCCAATTTTATCGTTCAAACCATAAATCGTTACCATTGCACGAGCCTGACGCGTTACTTTTTCTAAATCGCTTAATGCACCAGTCGAAATTCTGTCAAAAGTTACCTTTTCAGCAGCTCTTCCGCCCATAGTAGCACACATTTCGTCTAACATTTGATCTGTTCTTACGATTTGTCTTTCTTCTGGTAAGTACCATGCAGCACCTAAGCTTTGTCCGCGGGGAACAATAGTTACTTTAATAAGCGGAGCAGCATGTTCTAACATCCAGCTTACAGTAGCGTGACCAGCTTCGTGAATTGCAATTGCTCTTTTCTCTTCTGGAGTAATAATTTTGTTTTTCTTTTCAAGACCACCAATAATTCTGTCAACAGCATCAAGAAAATCTTGTTTATCAACAGCAGTTTTATTGTTACGGGCAGCAATTAAAGCAGCTTCGTTACAAACATTTGCTATATCAGCACCAGAGAATCCCGGAGTTTGTTTTGCTAAGAAATCTAAATCAAGACCTTCAATTTTTTTGATAGGAGCTAAGTGTACTGCAAAGATTTCAGCTCTTTCGCGAATGTCCGGTAAGTCAACAAAAATTTGTCTGTCAAAACGCCCTGCACGCATTAAAGCTTTATCAAGAACATCAGCTCTGTTGGTTGCAGCTAAAACAATTACGTTTGAGTTTGTGCCAAAACCATCCATTTCTGTCAATAATTGGTTCAAAGTATTTTCTCTTTCGTCGTTTCCGCCAGACATATTGCTTTTTCCACGAGCTCTACCTACAGCATCAATCTCATCGATAAAGATAATTGCAGGAGATTTTTCTTTTGCTTGTTTAAACAAATCACGTACACGAGATGCACCAACTCCCACAAACATTTCAACGAAATCAGAACCTGATAAAGAGAAAAATGGAACCTGCGCTTCACCTGCAACGGCTTTTGCTAATAATGTTTTACCAGTTCCCGGAGGTCCTACAAGTAAAGCTCCTTTAGGGATTTTACCTCCAAGATTTGTATATTTTTCAGGGTTTTTAAGGAATTCTACAATTTCTTGTATTTCTTCTTTAGCACCTTCTAAACCTGCAACATCTTTAAATGTAGTTTTGATATCTGTTTTTTCATCAAAAAGTTTAGCTTTAGATTTTCCAATATTAAAAATCTGTCCGCCTCCGCCAGCGCCTCCGCCAGACATTTTACGCATAATGAAAATCCATACACCAATAATGATGATAATAGGAAGTAAGCTGATTAAAATATCGCTCCAATTATTTTTTTGAAGGAAATTGAAATCTTTTAGTTTGCCTTCACCAACTGCTTTTTCAAGTTTTGTTTGAAAGATTTGGTCGTTACCAATCTCTAAAGTATAGTGCGGCCCTTTGTTAGGGTTTTTAAAAATATCTTTAGAAACCTTTTCGTTTGCCGGATCTTTAAGAGCAGCAGCAGTCAGGTATACTTCAGCTTCGGCTTTATTGTAAACGATCACTTTTTCAATTTGACCTTTTTCTAATAAAGTGTTGAATTTAGAAGAAGTCAATTGTGCAGGTTCGCTTAAGTTAGATCCACCGGTTGCAAAACTTATAAATAAAAAAACTAGAAGTATTGCGGTATATATTAACCAGGGACTTATTTTAAATTTACTCGGATTTGGATTATTATCTTTAGCCATTTAGAAAAATTTTTCTTTTAGTATTTGTTTTCGATTGTAGTTATTTTGGCGTCACCCCAAAGGCTTTCGATATTATAGTATTCACGAATGTGTTTTTGGAAAACATGTACCACGATATGCACATAATCCATAAGAACCCATTCTGCGTTATCGGTTCCTTCTACGTGCCAGGGTTTGTCTTTTAAGTCTTTTGAAACTGTTTTTTGAATTGAGTTTACAATGGCGTTAACTTGGGTATTTGAGCTACCGTTGCAAATGACAAAATAGTCACAAACTGCTGTGTCTATATCTCTTAAGTCAAGAATGTCGATATCATTTCCTTTTACTTCCTCAATCCCTTTGATTATGTTCGCCAATAGAACATCATTATTAATAGTCTTTTTCGCCATGAATTATTTTATATGAATTTGTAAAGTTACCAAATTTTGTGATTATTTTTGAACCTTAACAAAATATTAAATTAAGATATTTAAATTATTTAATGAAACTAATCAAACTCGATGCCATAGATTCCACAAATGATTTCTTAAAATCATTGTCAAGTCAGGATGAACTGGAGAATTTTACGGTGGTAACGGCTGAAAATCAGACAAAAGGCAAGGGGCAAATGGGGGCAAAGTGGAGCTCTGAGACGGGTAAAAACTTAATTATGAGCGTCTTGGTAAAAGATTTTCTGTTTGATAATGAACAGGTTTTTAATTTGAGTATTGTCGTTTCTTTAGCTGTTTTAGACGCCTTGAAATCGTTAAATATTCCTGATTTATGTATAAAATGGCCTAACGACATAATGTCATACAATAAGAAAATAGGTGGCATATTGATAGAAAATACTCTAAAAAGCGATGGCAGGATAGTGTCAGTTGTTGGAATCGGAATAAATGTCAATCAAACTAATTATGAGGATCTGCCTCGCGGTTCTTCTTTGGCAGTTATCTCAGGGAAAACTTTTGACAAAGACAATCTGGCAATTTTAATTACCAAAAAAATACAAGAGAAAACTGAATTATGGATAACCTCATCATCTCTTTTCTGGATAGATTATTTTAATTCTCTCTTCAAAAAAGGAGTTCCAATGCCTTTTAAAAATCTAGAGGATAAAAATTTCATGGGAATTATTCAGGGCGTTTCTCTTAATGGAAAATTGCAGGTTTTATTGGAAGATGATTCTGTTTCTGAATTTGAGATAAAGGAGATTCAGATGCTTTATTAAGTGTTGCTAAGATACTAAGGTTCTAAGATTCTGAGTTTTTTTTCGTACTGTTTGTCATTTCGAGGAACGAGAAATCGCACTAGAAACTCCGTAACGAGAGTCACCAATCTTTGTCGAATTTCTAGTGCGATTTCTCGTTCCTCGAAATGACAAAAAATAAAAATGCCCGACTAAAATCGGGCATTTTCATTTATAATTCACAATTTATAATTCACAATTATAATTTTGTCATATTGTTTGCTAAAGTTTCAATAAACTTACTGATTGGACCTTTAACCATCATCGCCATCATAGCGTTGAATTCGCCTTCAAAGAATAATTGAACAGCACTTTCTGAATCAGAAATAGTGTCAATGTTTGAAGTTAAAGTAAACGGAAGTTTATCACTTGCAGCGCCTAGAACAATTTTGTTTGGCGCTACTTTATCTTTCATTTTTAATTTGATTTCCGGCATACCTTTCAATCCAAAAATAAAAGCATCTTCGCCAATTACTTCAAATTTAGCGATGTTATCCGGCATTAGTTTTTCAAAATTCTTAACATCAGTCAGTTGATCGAATAAATCCTGAGCTGATTTCTGAACGGTAACTTTTGGACTTTCTAAGTTCATATAATATTTTGTTTTTTTATTTGTATGTAGCAATCAAAATAAATTCCAATTTTTTAAAATTCCAAATCCCAAAAAGAGCGAAGCGATTTTTTATAAATCTAAAATCTAAAATCTAAAATCTAAAATCTAAAATCTAAAATCTAAAATCTAAAATCTAAAATCTATTCTTGTCCCCAAGTCGATGGGCTTACGCTCCATTCTTGTAACGTAGATTGTTGATCTTCTGTGATATATTGTTTTTGAACTGCTAAGTCTAAAAGATTTTCGTAGTTGCTTAAAGTAAACAAGTCAACATTGGCATTTTTAAAATTTTCTTCGGCAACATTAAAACCGTAGGTAAAAATCGCTGCCATTCCTTTAATATTAGCACCTTCATTGCGCAAAGCTTCAACGGCAAGTAAACTACTGTTTCCTGTGCTGATTAAATCTTCAACAACTACAACATTTTGTCCTTTTTGAAAAAAACCTTCAACTTGATTTTGTCTTCCGTGTTTTTTTGGTTCCGGACGCACATATACAAACGGAAGTCCAAGGCTTTCGGCAACTAAAATTCCAATTCCAATGGCTCCAGTAGCAACACCGGCAATCACATCAGGTTTTCCAAATTGTTTTTCAATGTTCTTAGCAAATTCATCACGAACATAGTTTCTAATGCTCGGAAATGAAAGAATTAACCTGTTATCACAATAAATAGGAGATTTCCAACCAGAAGCCCATGTAAAAGGATTTTCGGGATTCAATTTAATTGCATTTATTTGCAAAAGCAATTCGGCTGTTTTTTCGGCAGTATCTTTATTAAAAATCATAGTACAAATGTATAAAGTTTTTGTGAACGACAAACCACTTTTTTTGACAAATGAAATCTCCCGCGAGACAGATTTTCAATTGTTCTTGTTAGAAAGTATTGATATAGAACAGCTTATAGTGAAAATTTTTCAAAATAAAATTCAAAAAGCTATTTTATATCATCCTGACGAAAGTGAGATAATGAAAACCCTCAAAGCCAAAATTCCGGTAAATAAAGCCGGCGGAGGTTTTGTGTACAATAAAAAAGGCGAGGTTTTATTCATCTTCAGAAACGGAAAATGGGATCTCCCAAAAGGCGGAATCGAGAAAGGCGAGGACATTGAAGCCACCGCCATGCGCGAAGTTGAGGAAGAAACGGGCGTAAACCAGCTTCGTATTGTTCAAAAACTTCAAAAAACATATCATATCTTTAAACGCAACGGAAAATACAAACTTAAAATCACGCATTGGTTCGAAATGCATTCTGATTTTGAAGGAACTCCACACGGACAAATCGAAGAAGGAATTGAAAAAGTAGCCTGGCTAAACCCGGAACAAATCAAAGAAGCGCTTAAAAACTCTTACGAAAACATTAAATTATTATTTGCAGAAGAAATAAAAGTAAAAGCAGATTAAAATAAAATTTAAAAGCCCCAATAATAATTGGGGCTTTTTATTATAATTTATTTAGATCATCAATGTTAATCCATTTTTTTATTAAAAGAATTAATTTAATCGGTCCAGTTTTTTTATTTCCTGTTTTAATTTTTCAGGAGTTACTTCCTCAAAAGCCAAATTATTCAATTTTTGTTGTGATGTTTCGGCTTCCTGAGTGGCTAAATAAGGTTTATTGTCAACATATTTAATGGCGAAAATAGTAATCTTTTCTCCAGATGGAATATCGTTAAACGAGACATTATCACCATTTGAGTATCCTGTCATTACCGATTTTATACTATGAAATATGATACTTACAGAAGTATTGCTGTCATTTTTAAAATTAATCACATAATCAATTTTAGACGATTCATCATAATCCAAAAATCTATCACAATTTATAAAACCTAGTTTCGCACTTTTAAATAAGTAAGAACCAAATTCCTCTGCTTTTGTTTTTTTTGCTTCATAATTACCAAATTCGCTGCTGTTAGAAGTAGAACTTAAATAGCCATTATTACCATCTTCATCTGAGTGAATATTAACGGGAAGAGAATATTGAACATTTACAGGAATACCATTTACTTTGCCCGGAATAAACTTTGAAAGCTTTTTAAAAGCCTTAACCACAGCTTCATCAACCTCTTTACTTAAGCCTTTTATTATTTTAATATTGGTTACATTTCCTTCTTTATCTACAATAAATGTACTTGCAACTCTACCTGAGATAACTTCTTCCGGCAAAACTATACTGTTGCCAAGAGTTTTATATAACACTTGATTACCACCCGGATAAACAGGCATTTCATCAACTTTATTATAAACCTTATTTAAATTGATCGAAACCTCAGCAAGCTGCCAATTAACCTGATCATTTGTTCTCTTTCCGTTAAAAAGCTGCATTCCTTCTTTTTCTTTCTTTTTAGGCATTTCAATTTCAATACTTTTTCCTTTTTTCAAATCACATTTTTCCACACCCGAAACAGCATTTATATCCAGCATTCCGCCAGTTTCCAACAATTTTCCGTTTGAAGTTGTCGAAAGTCTGCCTAAAAGAATATCCGAAATACTATAATATTCTTTAACCGATATCTTAATTTGTCCCGAAACCTCTTTTTGCGTTTTTGAAACAATAAAACTATTCGCCGTAATTGTTATTTTGGTTTTTTCGGCGCAGACAATCGTAGTATCTTTATTGTTGTTAATTAAAAAATATTGTGGTTTTTTGTCATTTTTAAGATAAAAATCCAACAATAATTTTTTGTTTTCTGCCAAATTATTGCTTGAAGAATTCACTACAGCCGAATCACTTTTTATACTGTCTGATTCAGTTGTATTTGCGTTCGATTTTTCAGGTTCAGCAATAGAATTACTTTCTTTAGTTTCATTTTTACAAGAAAAAATAATGAAAACCAACACGAATAACGAAATTAATTTGTGTTTCATCAGCAGGAATTTTGATTGGGGTTTGGTTAGATTTATTTCAAATATAAAATATTATAACCAACCATTTTTACGGAAAGACACATTGTCGGGATTTTTTTTTAGAATTTCAAACCGATATTCATTTTCTAATTAAAAAGCCTAATAAACTTATGTTTATTAAGCTTTTTAGTTATTATTGTGTTCACGAGCGAGATGCTTACGCTGGTAGAGCAAAACTTATTTGACTTTTTTGTAAATTTTATACAATAAGTATACTATTGCTGCCAAAAAACATATACAAAATATTTGCCAAATTAGCAATGATATTGAGAAGTCATTAATTGTTACATCTTTCATAATTATATAGCTTAAAGTCTTTTACCTGTAATTATTTCGCCAATATTATTATTAATTAAATGATCCATTAATGATTCTATCATTTTTTCAAATTTAATTTAGGCATTATAACATCAAGCCGCTGCTTTTCTTGCCAACGCTATGACATAAACCGAAGATATTATATATAAAACCAACGGGATTACAAAAGCAGTATTTATCCTGTGGTAATTATGCAATAGTCCAGTAGTGTAAACTAGAAAAGCCAGTAAAACCACAAAACAACTCAATAAAACCTTATAATTTCTGTTTACTAGAATTAAAATAAGCAGACCTAATACAGGAATTGTAAGCAGTCCTTCCCAAAATATTGGGTGCACACTGTTGGAGAGGTCGCTCAAAAACTGGTAGAAATAGATCAATATCAGGGCAAAATTTGGAACCCCATTCTCTTGGACGCCGCTGATTAATAAAAAAGACAGCACTGCGATGAATTTTGCAACTCGTAAGTTTATGGACATGATTTATTTGTTTTAGGTGCGTTATTTGATTCCGTTGTATGATTTGCAAGGCTACTTAATATAGAAGCTACGGTGTTTGGAGTGTCAATCATCCCTGAAGTTGAAACTCCGGCAATATTTAATACATCAGTAGCAAAATCAGAACAGTTGTTAAAGCTTAAATCATACCACTTGGATTGGTAAACTTCTGAGAGTGCTATGATCTGGCTCAATTGCGCTCCAGTAATGGTCATACTGGCAGATACGTTGTAATGATGGCCTCCATTTTCTCCCATAATGCCCTTCCCACTTAAGGAACCTAATGCCGTTTTAGGGTAATAGCCATAAACCGCAGAATTACTTCCTTGTGATATGCCTATGAATGCATGTCCTACGCCATTGCCTCCTCCCATTCTTTCTGCATAAACCGTAAGTTTTACTGGGACGGAAATACTGAAGCACGACAGGAATTTTTTTATGTCACTAATTGCTACATCGGGAGGAGGGGGCATTACAAGGCCGCTTTCTCCTCCAGATCCTCCACCTCCTGTAGGAGTTCCAGAATACCCACTTGAACCTCCATCTCCACCAAATGCTCCAGCAATACTAAAATCCCTAGGAGCTGGAGCAGGAGATTTCTGCGTAACAATAACATTATTTAATGGAATTGCCGCAGTTCCTCCTCTCTGTAAGGTGTCGTCACGTTCTCCGCCATAATTAGCGCTCTCATCAAACATTTCTATCATTTTAGATGTCGAGCTATGTTTGTGATCTTTGTCAAATAGCATTATCACATCTTGTACATCTTCAATAACAAGACCTTCTTTTAATTTCGCACCTTTTAAAAAGCCTTTTTTTAAATCCCAATGAATGATATAACCGCTAAAAAAAGTTAAATCCTCAAACCCTTGCTTTTTTTGCGCATCATCAATTTTATCTTGCAACTCTGGAAATATCTCCTGTATTAGAGCCTGATACTTTGAATCCGATTCATACAAATATAACATTTTCTGTCCTTTGTAATCTGGATCTTCGGGGTTATCCTTAATAGGTACAGTGATTCCTGTAGAATTATCACTCAGTTGGATTACTTTGGCATTTTCCCAATAGTAATCAAGATTTCTAAATGCTTTATTAAATTCTCCTTCTTCTGATTTATTGGTTGTGGAGTTTGATTTGTAGCTTTGAAACCAATTTTTAGCCTGATCAATTTTAGCATTTTCACTTATTAATTGACCTGTGTCATTTTCTTCATTGTCACAGCCAGCAACTAAAACAATTGTGCCAAAAACCAAAAAAGGCATTAGTACTTTTTTTAATTTTTTAATAATAAAATAGTTATAAGGTTAGTATTCTTAAAACTAACCCTTCGAAAAACTATTCAACTACCACATAAGTCATTTAAATATCAGAATAAGATATTTTTTTATTACAGAAATATCTGTTTCAACTTTTACATAGCCTCACACGGCAATTCATTCCGTAGGACTGTCTGTTTGGTAGAATTAAATTTGTATTACGATTATACGTTCCGTAGGAACGTTTGATTAATGTTGTAGATATTTTATTTCCTTAAAACAGGTATCCTTACAGGACACAATGCAAAACGATATTATTTTTTCTACCGATGAGATATTCCAAAGGAATATTATACTTTGTAATTGGTACGGGAGTAATTAAAATTATTTAGATATACTTTGCAACAATCTTTATAATCATTATTCATATTTTTGAATTTTAATGAATTTATAACATACTATGAGTGTAGCAAATCAATACAATTTAAACTTTTATATTTGGACATTATCTGACGGTGTCACAGTGAAACCAAGTATTGGGGTTTCATTAATTAATGGTTCAACTAAAAATCATGAGATAGCAAGTTTTCTAGAACCAAATGGCATTCGTTTAACACAAGAAATCATAGATGACATCAATTCTTTAAATTTAGATTTAAACTTACCATTCGAAGACTATAATATTTGGGGAGGAAATCAAGATGAAAGTGTCGAAATCAAATCGCCACCTTTTAGAGCCGTTTTTAATACAACAGGTAACCCAGTAGAAATTCCAATAGCAGATTTTTTGCAAATTTTGCAGGAATGGAAGTTCTTTTTGCAAGATATACCTAATCCACATTGGCTGTCTAATAGATGACGCACTACAATTACTCACTCGTTAACATAATCATTCAAAAAAGATAGAGCGAGACTAATTCATTTATTCACTATCCTCATTTTTTATGCCTTTAAGCAGCGCATAAATTGCCATTGAATGTCCTTGGCCTAAGTCAAAATCATTTTTAAGCCAGTTTACAATATCTCCAGCTTTTACTTCTGGTTTTAATTTTCCCTCGGCTGTAAAACCTTTTTGTTCAGCTAAAGTTTTAAACTCGGCTGGACCATTTCCTGTTTTTTCTTTAATTGTTTTTAGGTATCCTTGAAATGACATACAATATTAATTTTAGTTAGTTAAAGTATTTGTACGAAAATACAAATAAATGTTTAATTGTTTTAACCTCTCAAATGTCTAATATAATTATCAAGCAAACCCTGAATTTGCTTACTCGCAACAGGATTAGCAGAATGAACATTGAATTTTAAATTCAATAAATCTATTCCAGATTCATAAACCAGCCATTTGGCGCAAGCGTAACCATCTTCGGCAATTTGATCATTTTCATCAAGACCTAAATCATTATCAAAACTAATTAATTCAGGAAGCCCTTTTTCAAGAATAACTTTTTTAAAATCATGAGAATTTCTAACAACAACGAAATCATCATTAGTTAGTTTTTTGTAAACCATATTTACGTCTCTAATATCGTCGAGAAAGAGTTTGTATGTCATTTTAAAGTTTTAAAAATTATTGAATATTTTGTCATTTCGACGAAGGAGAAATCGCACTAGAAGCTCGACAAAGATTGGCGATTTTCGTTGTAGACTCACGAGTGCGATTTCTCCTTCGTCGAAATGACAAACTTTATGCAAAAACTTTGACAAAGTTCTACGCACAAAGCTTTGCGATCTTAACGTTTTTTAAAACCACTCAAAGTCAAAAAAATCTTTGCGCACTTTGCGTTAAAAAATATCGGCAAAATAAAAAAAACTAAAGCAATCGATAAACAGGATACTGCAAATGAGCCTTTTCATAATAAACAGAATGCTTATAAATCCAATCTAACTGCGCGTCAGGATTTTTAGCAAATTCAGCATCAGTTTGTTTTTTAGATTCTAGTTCCGCTTTTAGAGCAGGGTTTTCTTTTAAAAGATTTGCTGCAGTATCTTCAAAAATATATTCAGAATAATGTTCTTTTTGCTGCAGAATTGGATCGAAGAAATTCCAGTTAAAGAACGAATCAACACCTTCGGGTTCAAAAGCTTCCAGAAGATATTTTACACCTTTTTGATTGGTTGGAACTACATAATCACCTTTAGCGAAAGCCATTTTAACGATTTTAGAAGTTACTGTTGTATTTCGATGTGAATAATGCCCTTCGTAAGCTGATGGAACGGTTTTAAAATCGGCAATTCTGTAGCTTTCAACTTCAATAATCGTGTCGTTTTTAAGCTGTGTAAACGAAATATTATTGTTTTTCAAAAGATCAATAATATTCCAATAACCTCTCGGAACAATATAAGCCGTAGGAATCACAACTTCCTTAACCGATTTAAATTCTTTAATATACGGAACGTCTTTTTTATACGGTTTGTTTCGGTCGTAATACAAACGATTTCCAGTTGTAGCATCACTTTTTTTGTAACCTGCTTCATATCCTAAAAATGAAAAAGTTGTGGCTTTTGTGCTGTCTAATTCCCATTTTAAAGTATAAGATTTTTTAGGTTGATATTGCTCAAGGTTTTTCACTCGAAGTTCTTTGATTTTCTGATAATTGGCATCGGTAAAATCCAAAGTTGATTTCATGTATTCATACGTCATTTTTACACGTTCGGCATATTTTTTCAGCATGTGTGTTTCGACCACAAAACCAATCGTATTAAATAGGGAAGTGTAACCCGTTGTATATCGCGGACTATCGACAAACTGCCCAAAACCTTTGTCTGGAGTATCTTTAAAAGAATCTACATAAGGCGTAGTTTCGATTTTCTTTTTCTGTAAATCTTTCACCAAAGATGGCATCATTTCATTGTTCATAAAATCGCCCAAAACAGTTCCTAGTTTATTATGCTGTGTCATAATATAAGTCAGTTTGTATTGATAATCAGAACCGTTGCTGACGTGATTGTCAATAAAAACATCGGCATTTATTTTTTGGAAGATTTCTACAAAACTCTTTGTATTTCTAGAGTCCGATTTCATTAAATCACGATTCAAATCGTAGTTTCTGGCATTTCCTCTAAAACCGTAAATTTCAGGTCCGTCTTGATTCGCACGCGTTGTTGAATTACGATTTAAAGCGCCGCCAATATTATAAACAGGAATGCAGACTAAAACGGTATTTTTTGGCGCTTTCAGTTTCCCAATCGCTAAATCTCTGTAAAATTGCATTGTGGCGTCGATTCCGTCCGGTTCTCCGGCGTGGATTCCGTTATTGACAAAAAGAACTGCCTTTGTTTTCTGAATTTTATCGAAATCAAATTCCTTGTCTGGATTAAAAGTTACCATGTGTAAAGGTTCACCAGAATCTGTTAAACCCATTTCTTTAATTTGAATCGTTGAAAAATCATTTGCTAAAAGCTTAAAATAAGCAATAGTTTCCGGATAAGAAGCCGATTGATTTCCGTTTCCTTTTTCAAAAAAGGTATCGTATTTTTTATTGTTTTGAGCAAAAATGGTAAGCGTAAAAAGTGAAATGATAATGGTAAAAAATCTCATGATTTGGGTTTTTAATAGAAATCAAATATAGGATTTTTGTTTCAAGTTTCAGGTTTCAAGTTTGATGTACTTTGTGTTTTTTTAACCGCAAAGCACGCAAAGTTTTTTTATGTAGAAGGTTTGGTAAAAGCGCAAAGTTCGCAAAGCTTTGAACATAAACTTAGCGAACTTTGCGTAAACCTTTGCGCTCTTTGCGGTTAAAAAACTTGAAACAAAAGAAAACCTGAAACTTGAAACCTTTTAATTACTTTTGCAAAATGAATAAAAAACACCATTCTAACAATATACTTTCGAATTTAGGCATTGAGAGCCTAAACGAAATGCAGGAAACAGCTCAGGACGTAATCCTGAACGATAATAATGTTTTATTACTTTCTCCAACCGGATCTGGAAAAACACTTGCTTTTTTGCTTCCTGTTTTAGAATTATTACAGCCTGAAATTTTATCGGTTCAGTGTTTAATTTTAGTTCCGTCACGCGAACTTGGACTGCAGATTGAGCAGGTTTGGAAGAAAATGGGAACGCAGTACAAAGTAAATATTTGCTACGGAGGACATTCAATCGATACCGAAATAAAAAATTTAAGCAATCCTCCGGCAGTTTTAATTGGAACGCCTGGAAGAATCGCCGATCATATTGACAGAGAAACTTTTAGAACAGATAAAATTCAAACGCTGATTTTAGATGAGTTTGATAAATCGCTTCAACTTGGGTTTCACGAGCAAATGTCTTTTATCATTGCAAGATTACCGAAAGTAAATAAAAGAGTTTTAGTTTCTGCAACGTCTGATATTGAGATTCCGAAATATACGCGAGTTGTAAATCCTACAGTTTTAGATTTTATTGTAGAAGAAGAGGAAAAAGCAAATCTTTCTATGAAAATGATTGTTTCTCCTTCTAAAGATAAATTAGAAAGTTTGTTTAATTTAATTTGTTCTTTAAAATCACAGTCGGCTATTATATTTTGTAACCATCGTGATGCTGCAGAACGTATCAGCGACACTTTAAACGAAAAAGGAATTTACGCTACGTATTATCACGGTGGAATGGATCAGGACGAACGGGAGCGCGCTTTGATTCAGTTTAGAAACGGAAGTATAAGTTACCTGATCACGACAGATCTTGCTGCACGTGGATTGGATATTCCGGAAATGAAACACGTAATTCATTATCATTTGCCTTTAAAAGAAGACGAATTTACACACCGTAACGGACGTACTGCGCGTATGCAGGCAACGGGAACGGCATATATTATTGTTCACGAAAGCGAAAAACAATTAGATTATATCGATTATAGTATGTCTGTTTTGGATGTGAAAAATGTGACTTCTTTACCAAAGCCACCAGAATTTCAAACAATTTATATTAGCGGCGGAAAAAAGACAAAGCTGAATAAGTTTGATATTGTTGGTTTCTTTTCTCAAAAAGGAAAACTGGAAAAAGATGATTTAGGTCTTATTGAAGTAAAAGATTTTGTTTCGTTTGCAGCAGTAAAATTTGGAAAAGTAAAAGAACTTCTGAAAAATATAAAAGACGAAAAAATGAAGGGTAAAAAGTTTAAAATTGAAGTTGCCCGAAATGTCATAAAGAAAGAAGAGGAGAAAAATAAGAAATTTTAGGCTTTTTGAGATAGTTTTAGAGAGTTAGAATTGTATTTATGCTTCTGTATATCAGGTTTTTATTGTTTATTGAACAACATTAACAATTTTGTGTTAAAAAAATAATGAATTGATAGCTGTTTTTTCAATATTTCTGTGTTTTTTTGTTGCAGTAAAATTGTAAACCCCAAATCCACTATGAAAAAGATTATTACCATTGCCATTTTGTTCTTTAGTTTTGTTTCGTTTGCACAAATTAAAGTTATTGAAACAGTTCCTGTAGAGAAATTAGGAAAAGTAAATAACAACTACATTCAGAAAATTGGAGACGAGTATACTGTATACTACACAAGTATTTTAAACGATGATGATTCTTCTCCGTTGAGAAAATTTTCTTTTAAAAACGTTAATAATGATTATACTAACCTATATAACATTATTATTGGCGGTTTTACAGCGAGTCCGTTATATGACATTAAATTAGAGTTACCAAATAACTACATTTGGTTACACTACACAGGAAATGTTGTTCCAGACAAAGCTACAGTTCAATTTATGGTTTCAAGCAAAGATAGAGATGCAGCAACAAACAGCGTTTCTGAGCCATTAGTTAAAGATCAAATCAGCAAATTATTCCAAAAATAATTTGTTGTCAAAAACAATATATTTAAAAAGGCCGTTCAGTTTTTGAACGGCCTTTTTTTTGTTTCAGAATTCAGGGTTGCTTAGCGTTGTCTTGATTTTAACCGCAAAGCACGCAAAGTTTTTTTTAAATTTAAGGCTTTCTAAAAAGCGCAAAGTTCGCAAAGCTTTGTGGAAAAAACTTTGCGAACTTTGCGTTAACTTTTGCGTGCTTTGCGGTTAGATCACTTAGTATTCAAAAAAACTTAGAATCTCAGTATCTTAGAACCTTAGCAACTTTTAAATTTTCTTAACGTACTGTGTAATAATAACAATTTGCTGTCCATCGACTTTTCCTTCAATGTATTCAGCGTTTTCGTGGTCTAGACGAATGTTTCTTACGGCAGTTCCTTGTTTGGCAACCATACTTGATCCTTTTACTTTAAGATCTTTAATTAATACAACAGAATCTCCGTGTTGTAAAACAACGCCATTACTATCGCGGTGAACCAGTTTATTTTCGTCATCTTCGCCTTCGCCTGTTGCTTGTGCCCAAGCTAGTGTATCTTCGTCTAAATACATCATATCCAGTAATTCCTGAGGCCAGCCGGCAGAACGTAAACGATTTAACATTCTCCAGGCTACAACCTGAACAGGAACGTTTTCATTCCACATACTGTCGTTTAGACATCTCCAGTGATTTAAATCAACATTATCAGGATTTTCAATTTGGTCAATACACGTGTTACAAGCTAATATAGCTTCATCAATGCCGCCTTTTTGAGTTGGTAATACTTGATATACTTTTAGGTTTTCTTCGGCGCCGCAAAGTTCACATTTAGATCCGCTTCGTTTGCTTAATTCTCTTTCGATGCTCATTATTTATTTTTTGTTTTAAAAATGCGAAATTACTTATAATTTGCTTCGTTTGCAAGTTTATGGATTTTGGTGTTTATTATTCTAATGATTAAAATAAATTACTTCAGAAGATAATATAATAGCCATAAAATAGAAAAAATAATTCCTATTATTAAAATTCTGTTTCCATGTTTTCGGTCTTCTTTTGAATATGCATAAACTCGATTTCCATTTGGAAGTGTTTTTTTATAAGTTAACAGATGCCACCCAATAAATAATGCCCATATCCCTCCAAAAAATGCAGAAATATATCCCAAGATTAAAAAACCTTTATGATTTTCTTCTGGTTTAGATAGTTCTAATATCCTTTGTTCTTCAATCTTTTTGATTCTTTCTTCGCTAATATCTATGCCTTTTTCTTTTAGAAGTTTTTTTGCAAGAGTAACATCAAATTTGTTCCATTCGTCACTTTTTGAAACTACCTCTATTAATTCCTCGTCTGAAAAAGTAAAAAGATAATAGTCTTTTTCAATTTCATTTATCTCTTTTTCAGATTTTTTAAGTAATATTTCGTTGGCTTTTTTAAAGTCTTCTTTCTTAATTTTTAAACAATACTCTGTACCAAAACCGTTATTTGCAAAAGTCGGATCAAAACTTAATGAGTTGTTTTCTAAAAGATATTCAATATTCGTTTCTTTTAGTATTTGCCCAAGTTCTTCCGCAGAATGTTTATCGTTAAATTTTTCAAAAGTTATAAATTCTTCTGTCATAAATGTGTTTCTTCTTTATTTCTGTACTCTAACCGCATCCGGAACCAATAATTCATATTCACCGCCATTTCGTAATACATCACGAACAATACTCGAACTGATATAAGACGTTTTTGCAGCAGTTAATAAAAACACCGTTTCGATTTTAGAAAGACGTCTGTTCGTGTGTGCAATGGCTTTTTCGAATTCGAAATCGGCAGGGTTGCGCAAACCTCTTAAAATGAAATTTGCTTTTAGTTTTTTGGCTAAATCTATGGTTAATCCTTCATAAGTGATTACTGAAATTTTTGGTTCATCTTTAAAAGTTTCTTCAATAAAGCGTTTTCTTTCTTCAAGTGAAAACATGTATTTTTTTTCGGCGTTGACACCAATGGCAATTACGATTTCATCAAATAAAGAAATTCCTCTTTTGATAATATCTTCGTGTCCAAGTGTAATAGGGTCAAATGATCCGGGAAATATTGCTTTTCTCATTTTTTTGAGGTTCTAAGGTTCTGAGATGCTAAGATTCTAAGTTTTCGTTGGATTGTGCTGAATCTTAGTTTTGAGTTTATTTTTATGTGATTCTAAGCGTTTTTATAGCCGAAACCCATTCGTCTTTTTTACAGATTTCGCAGTTTGTGGTTCCTTTTTGAACTTCTTGTGTGTGACCACAGAAAGTACAGGCGTAAATTCCGTTTGTTGGAATTATTTTATTTTTTTTATTGAACAAAGCCGGTAAAATAGGTAAGCCGTATTTTACATCTTTGTCTTCGTAGAAAAACACACTTATTTCGCCGCTTGGTTCAATAAAAGCATGTTTTACCTGTCCTAAATGTTCGATTGATTTTACGCGAAGTTCTGAGAAAAATTCGTCTTGTGCCAAAGTTTCTTTTTTAAAACTCGATACAGAAAATTTTCCGTCGTTAATTAAACATTCAGTTTTGCCTTCTATAAACTCTTCAAATTTTTTGCTTTTTCCGGTAAGCCATGTTACAGAACGATACAGAATGATAATAACTAAAAATACAATTGCTGCAGGGGCAATTCCAACATCTTCATAAAACATTGGGTCGCCAGCAGCAGAACCTAATGCAATGATGATTACGGTTTCGAAAATCGATAATTGTTTTACACCTCTTTTACCAGCCAATTTTAACGTTAGCAGTAAAATCGTGAACATTACTGTCGAACGAAATATTACTTCCAAAAGAAAAACTTGTGGAAGTTCATTAAAAAATAGTCTATTCCATTCGAAGATTTCTTTCATTTTTTTAGGTGCTAAGGTTCTGAGATTCTAAGTTACTAAGTTTTTTGGAGATTTCTTGAGAAGGACTTCGACTTCGCTCAGTCTGACAGTTGTATAAATTAAAAAAAATAAAGGTGCTAAGATCTTAGAAACTTAGCACCTTACTATCTTAGGAACTATGCCAAAGCCAGTTCAATCGCATTTGTAAATAATTCTTCCAGAGAAATTCCGGCTGCTTTTGCTTGCTGCGGAATCAAACTTTCGGTTGTTAAACCCGGAATGGTGTTCATTTCCAACATGTATGGTTCGTTGTCTACAATGATGAATTCACTTCTTGAGAATCCTTTCATTTTTAAAACTTCGTAGGCACGTTTTGCTGTTTCTCCCACTTTTTTTGTCAGTTCGTCAGAGATTCTGGCTGGTGTGATTTCTTGTGATTTACCTTCGTATTTAGCTTCATAATCGAAGAAATCATTGTCAGATACAATTTCGGTAATTGGTAAAACGATAACTTCTCCTTTGTAATTAATTACGCCCACAGAAACTTCGGTTCCATCAAGAAAACTTTCTATGATAATTTCGTTGTCTTCTTTATAAGCTACTTCAATTGCAATTGGAAGTTCGGCTTCCGTTTTTACTTTTGAGATTCCGAAACTTGAACCCGCTTTGTTTGGTTTTACGAAACATGGTAAACCAACTTTTTTAACGATTTCCTGCGTATTGATTTCGTCGCCTTTATTTAAGTAATAAGAAATAGCGGTTTTGATTCCGTATGGTTTTAAAACAGATAATAAATCTCTTTTATTGAATGTCAATGCCGATTGGTAATAATCGCAAGACGATTGCGGAATGCCTAATAATTCAAAATAAGCCTGCATTAATCCATCTTCGCCCGGAGTTCCGTGAATGGCATTGAAAACGCAGTCAAATGTGATTTTTTCTCCATTTACCGTTACAGAAAAATCATTTCTGTCAATTGGGAATTCGGCGTCGTTTGCGTCTACATAAACCCATTTTTCTTTAAAAATATGAACTCGGAATCCGTTGTATTTTGTTTTGTCAAGATATTGGTACACAACGTTTCCGCTGATAAGCGAGATTTTATATTCGCTTGAATATCCGCCCATGATGATGGCAATGTTTTTCATTTATATGTTTTGTTTTATATTTTGTTTCAGGTTTTCTTTGTTTCAGGTTTCAGGTTTTTCGCCACGAATTTCACGAATTTTCACGAATTATTTTTTTGAAATCTGTTTGAATCTGTAAAATCTGTGTGCCAATTACATCCAGCATTCACTAGGCTTATACACCTAATTGAGGAGTTTATTGTTTTAAACAAAATTATCATTTTTTTTGAAATGAAATACTTTATCTTTGCGACAACTAAAAATAAATTTATGAGTTTACGTAAGTATTTAACTAGCCGAGTATTTTTCTTGCAGGTATTAAGTGCGGCTGCTATTGTTGCGGTTTTGGTTTATTTGTTTATGCATTGGTTGACTTTTACAACTGATCACGGACACGAAATTGCTGTTCCTAATTTAGCCAGACTGACTGAAGAACAAGTTGAAGAAAAACTGGATGAGCTGGACTTAGATTATGTACTTTTGGATAGTGTTGATTACCGAAGTGAATTTCCGAAATATAGTGTTGTAGAGCAGGATCCGCTGCCGGGAACTAAAGTTAAAGTAGGAAGAAAAATATATATTAAAATTAATTCTTCGGGATTTTCGTCTGTGAAAATTCCTGATTTAATTGAAAAAACATATCGTGAAGCGGTTCCAACTTTAAAAGCTTTAGGACTTGAGCCGGGAACGATTACTTATATTCCGAATCTTGGAAAAGATATGGTTTTGGAAATGCGTTTAAAAGGAAGAAATTTAAAAGTAGGAGACCGTGTTTTGAAAGCGTCTAAAATTGATTTGGTTTTAGGTGACGGAAAAGCGAGTTATGTAGATGATAGTCAGGCAGCAGATAGTACAGCAGTGCCTGCAGAAACCCCAAAAGATGAACAATAATATTGAAGAAAATTTAGATCTGGAAGACGAATTATACGAGCATTACAGATTTGAAGTCCCAAAAGGTCAGGCGTTTTTACGTATTGACAAATATTTACTGAATTTGATTCAGAATGCTACGCGTAACAAAATTCAGAACGCGGCAACTGACGGAAATATTTTTGTAAATGATATTCCGGTAAAATCAAATTATAAAGTAAAACCTTTTGATGTGATTACGGTTATGTTATCGCATCCGCCTTATGAAAACCATATTCTGCCGGAAGACCTTCCGATTAATATTGTGTATGAAGATGATGCCTTTTTATTAATCAATAAAGAGCCGGGAATGGTGGTGCATCCGGGTCACGGAAATTACACTGGAACTCTTGTAAATGCTTTGGCACATCATTTTGATAATCTGCCAATGAACAGCAGCGAGCGTCCTGGTTTGGTGCACAGAATTGATAAAGATACTTCTGGACTTTTGGTAGTTGCCAAAACGGAAGCAGCAATGACACATTTAGCGAAACAATTTGAAGCTAAAACTACAGAACGTGAATATATTGCGCTTGTGTGGGGAAATGTTGCGGCAGAAAGCGGAACAATTGAAGGAAACCTTGCCAGACATTTAAAAGACCGCATGCAAATGGCTGTTTTTGCTGATCCTGAAATTGGTAAACCGGCAATTACGCATTATAAAGTTTTAGAACGTTTTGGTTACGTTACTTTGATTTCCTGCAAACTGGAAACTGGAAGAACGCACCAAATTCGTGCGCACATGAAACATATCGGACATCCGTTATTTAATGACGAACGTTACGGCGGACATTTGATTTTGAAAGGAACTACGTTTACAAAATACAAACAGTTTATTGAAAATTGCTTTAAAGCTTTGCCGCGTCAGGCATTGCATGCTAAAACGCTTGGTTTTGTTCACCCAAATACGGGAGAAATGATGCGTTTTGATACAGAGTTACCGCAGGATTTTCAGGATTGTATTGAAAAATGGCGTACGTATGTGAAATCGCATAATACTGAAGACGAAGAGAATTAATTAGATAATTTGTCAATTAGAAAGTTAGATAATTTCTTAAACACAAATTCCACCAATTTACA
>NZ_DLHA01000058.1:311186-325088 GCF_002482975.1 Flavobacterium sp. UBA7680
TGTAAATTGGTGGAATTTGTGTTTTAATTTAATTCTGAGTGATATTTTATTTTACCAATTGATCCCGTTGGATTCGGTAAAAGTTCGAAAACAGAAGTAGGAGCGAGGCCGGATTCTATTCTATGGGAAACGTATAGAATTGTAACGTTTGTTTCCTGTTTTATGGTGTTGATAAGCTGAATTACCAAATCTACATTTTCGTCGTCCAAGCCTTCTACAGGCTCGTCTAAAATTAATAAAGGGGGATGTTTTAAAACGGCGCGCACTATTAACGCCACTCTTTGCTGACCAATAGAAAGATCAATGAAACGTTTTTTTCTTAAATGCGTCATTTCAATAACTTCGAGCCATTGCGAAACAATTTGTTTTTGATGCGTTGTTGGCTCAATATAAAGTCCGATGGAATCGAAAAATCCGGAGAGAATCATTTCTTCCAAAGTGTGTCCTTTTTGAAATAAATCGGTCATAGACGTTGCGAAGATTCCGATTTGTTTTTTGATATCCCAAACACTTTCTCCGCTTCCTTTTTTTCTTCCGAATAAATATAAATCCTGACCAAAACCTTTTGGATTATCGCCTGTAATTAAAGATAAAATCGTGCTTTTTCCCGAACCGTTTGGGCCGATTAACTGCCAGAATTCGCCTTGTTTTATGGTCCATGAAATGTTGTCGATAATTTTTCTTTCGTCGTAACTAACGGAAACATTTTCCAATTTTATTAATACACTTTCGTGGAAGGAATGCGTCTCAATCGCTTTTGGAATTGCCGATGTATTTAAGGTTTTAAAATGATTTTCGGTTTTTGAAATTGGATGTAATTCAAATGTATTGTCGTTTATCTGCGCTTTATTCGGAACAAATTCCAAAACATCAACCACACGATTTAACAGCTGGATAATAGCAATTTCATTTGTCAGATCTTTTAAAGAATCTGCCAAAATTACTCTCGAAGCCTGATCTAAATGATCAAACGGATTATCGAAAATGATAAAGTCTGGTTTTTGATTGATACAGTATTTTAAAAACTCTTTTTTACGTTCGCCCGATGAAAATGTGCGTAATTGTCTGTGTGATTCAGGAGATGCTTCTACACTGTCGTATTGGTATTCTTTTTCGATGAATTTTTCAATTGCAATGTCTGAGAATAAAATCCCTTTTTGAGTATTAAAAATGGCTAATTCTCCTTTTGCTTCTCCATTAAGTAAACTGTCTATGAATGCTTTTTTATTTACCTGATTAGATAAAAGTATATCCCAATGCTGCATTTTTTATTTTCTATTTTTAAACTGTTGTCTACATTTTAACACATAGTAACATAGCTTTTTGAAACTTAAATAAAGGCGTTTCACTTGCATTAATAAACATAGTGGCTATGTGTTAGAAGCGTGCTTCTTTTTATGCTCTTTTAAACACAATAAAAATCTATGTTTCTATGTGTTTAAAAAAGAGTTTATTTTGTTTCTTTCGTTGCCATTTCGCGGTCATTTCTAGACCATTCGCTCCAAGAACCTACGTAAAGTTTTGGAATTTCAATTCCGGCATAATCTAATGCTAATAAAGTATGACAAGCGGTAACGCCGGAACCGCAATGTACAATTACATTTTCTGACGTTTTATTATTTAAAACTTCAGTATATTTTTTGGATAAAACTTCAGGAGATTTGAAAAGACCGTTTTCATCCAGATTTTCACTAAATGGAACATTTACAGCTCCGGGAATATGTCCGGCAATTAAATCTAAAGGTTCTGTAAGTCCGTCAAAACGATTTTTATCTCTTACGTCAATTACGATATTTTCGCTGTTATTTCGGGCTTTTTCGACTTCGTTAATAGCAGCAGTTTTTAAATTCCATTCTGTAATTGGGTAATTTCGTGTTTTCTCAAAATTTTCGATTTCTGAACTAACAGGAAAACCAGCTTTTACAGCTTCTTGTAAACCACCATTTAAAACCTGAACTTTTTCATGTTTTGCAGCTTTTAGCATCCACCAAAATCTTGCGGCGGCATTTGAGCCATTTTTATCGTCATAAATTACAACATGAGAGGAAGGAGAAATTCCGAGTTTTGAAAGTACTTCAGAAAACTTTGAAAAAGAAGGCAGAGGATGTCTTCCGCCATTTTTCGGATTGCAGTCGACTGTTGCTAAATCTTTGTTTAAGTCAACGTAACGAGCGCCTTTTAAATGTTCTGCCTTGAAGTTTTCCTCGGCATTAATTCCTGCTCTGGCATCGATTAAAATGATTGCTGAAGAATTAAGTTTTACTAATTCTTCAGCATTTATGATGGGTGAAAGTTTAGACATTTTTAATGCATTTATTTTTTAGAAGTTCCTAACCAAAGCAATGCATCAAGAATGAATTTGCTTTCGGTTTTATTTTCAAAAGTATACGAAAGCGTTTTGTTGGTTCCGCCTTCATAATCAATATCATTGTGTCCCATATTGACATAGAGCATTTTGTAATTTTTGTTTGTCCAAACTACAGGATAATACCCTTCATGCCAAATTTCATGTGCTTTTGGTCCGGTTCCTAGAGGAAAACTACTTTCGTCAATTGCCAAAAGAATTTTTATATCCGGATTTTTTCTAAGATCGTTGCTCCATCTGTACCATTCGTTTGGTGCAGAAGTGAAAGTTTTAGGCAGATTTTTTACTGCCGGATGTTGATTCTCAACTCTTAAAACTGCTGATGTCGGCCTCCAGGTATTGCTTCCGTATTCTCCTGAACCTAAAAATGTATTATGATACCAATCCCAATTTTGAGGATAACTCGAATCATTTAAAGCAAAGGCCGAAAAATGAAATCCCATGAAACCGCCGCCGTTTTCCATATATTTTTGAAAAGCTTCACGCTGTTCCGGAGTTTCTGGTCTTGTATCTAAAAATAAAACTACTTGATAATTGGCTAAAAATTTTGCGTTTAGATTGTTCCAGTTATCTGTAGAGTCATAAACAAAATGATTTTCTTCGGCTGCTTTTGGAAACCATTTATTGGCTTCATGCACAAAACTTATATGCGCCTGATCATTTTTTGCTGTATAAAAAGCAATTACTTTAAACTTTGATTTTTCTTTTTTATGCTGAGAAAAACCTGAAAAACTTGCTAAAAAAAACAATAGAAAAACAGCTTTTTTAGTCAGCGAAATTGGATTTAGTTTTGCCATCGATTTTTTAGATTAACCTGGGATTTTTTCAATTAAAATTTCGTTTTCTGCGCTGTCAAAATAAGTGCAGGTCATTTCGATAATATCAACTCTCCATTTTGCAATTCCACATTGTCCGGCGTGGCTGCAAAAAGTAAGATAATCTGTTTCTCCGTTTTGGTGTTTTACCAGAAATTCGATAAAAAGTTCTTTGTTGACGCTTACAGCAATCGAAATTGGATTGTATTTTTCATCTGATGTAACAGAATAACCATTTACACCATAATATTCAACGTGTCCGTCATTCACGAAAGTATCGTAACCTTTTACGCCCAGAATGATTAAGTCTTGTATATAATTTGGAAAATCGGCACCGCTTTTTACTTTAGCGTGTGCTTCTTTGATTTGGTCGATTGTAAACATATTATTTAATTTTTAGATTATTAGATAGTTATTGTCTGCCACGAATTTCACGAATTTTCACGAATTAATTTTTCAGCTTTATTTAAAATAAAAAATTAGTGAAAATTAGTGTAATTCGTGGCAAACAAAAAAGATTATTGTTTCAAAAATACGATTAATGGTTTTATAAATTGATCAAAAGATTCTATGTGTGGTAAATGCCCTGTATTTGGGACTTCAACCAATTTTGAATTCGGAATTGCTTTTTGAGTTTTTTTACCAAGCTCAGCATAATTTCCCATTGTTTTTCGAATTTCTTCAGAAACTAAAGGTTTTCCTATAGCGGTTTTATCTCTAGTTCCGATGATTAAAAGCGTCGGGCTTTTTATGTTTTTAAATTCGTATAAAACAGGCTGTGTAAAAATCATATCGTACATTAAAGCAGAGTTCCAGGCCACTTTATTATAATCTGGAGCAGAAGTCCAGCCGGCAGAAAGTTCGGCCCATTTTTGATAATCGGGATTCCATTTTCCGTCGTAATAATTTTCCATTTGGTATTTTTTGATAGCCTGATAATTTTGTTTTAATTCTGATTCAAACCACCAATCTACAGGTTTATAAGGAACGACAAGTTTCCAGTCTTCTAAACCAATTGGGTTTTCGAGAACTAATTTTTCGGCAGTTTCAGGATACATTAGCGTAAATCTCGTGGCTAACATTCCGCCCATAGAATGTCCTAGAATCGTTGTTTTTGTAATGCCTAAATGATCGAGTAATTTTTTTGTATTTTCAGCTAATTGTTGAAATGTATACTGAAAATTTTCCGGTTTTGATGATTTTCCAAAACCAATCTGATCCGGAACAATTACTCGGAAGCCTTCTTTTGTTAAAGCTTTTATTGTGGTTGCCCAATAAGCGCCGTTGAAATTTTTTCCGTGAAGTAAAACAATGTTTTTGTTATTGTAATTGTCTGGTTTAATATCCATATAGGCCATTTTTAAATTTTGGCGCTGATTATTCAATTCTAAAAACTGAACTGGAAACGGATATTCATAATTGCTTAAATTGATATCTAAGGGCCTTATTTTTTCTTCTTGCGAAAAACAAAATAAAGGTAAGACTAATATGAAGAGTTTTATAATTTTCATCCTGATGCATTTTTATTAAGTATTATAAATTTACCGCTATGCATTTTGAAATCCAAAAGTTATAGTCTTAAAATTATCAGAAAAAAGAGAGAAGATTTGTATGTAAACTATTTTTTAAGTGTTACAACTCTTTGCGGATACGGAATATCAATTTCGGCTTCGTCAAAACGTTTTTTGATACTTTGCAGTAAATCGCAATACATTACAAAACCGTCTGTAGAGTTTTTTGCCCAAGCCCAGGCTTTTAGTGTTACGCTCGAATCGGCCAAAGCCACAACTCTTGCTACGACCAAAGGCGTTTTTTGTTTTTTATTTTCGGCAGTTCTAGTGTCAATAAAAAGCGGATGTTTAGCGATTTCATCCTGCATTATTTCTAATGCTTTTTCAACATTTGATTCGTAGCCAATTCCTATTTCGATTATTTTACAGCATTTGGTATCGTGCATGTTGGTATTAACAATAATTTGATTGCTGATAACGGAGTTTGGAATTATGATTCGATTGTTTTCGGCATCTTTTAAAACAACTTGTCTCAAATTAATGTCTTCAACAGTACCGACAAAATTATTGATTGTGATTTTGTCGTTGATGCGGAATGGTTTAAAAATTACCAGAAATATTCCGCTGACAATATTACTCAAAGCCTGCTGCGAAGCTAAACCTGCAACTAGCGAAATAACTCCGGCACCGGCTAAAAAAGAATGTCCAATTATTTTAAATTCGGGAATTTGTATTAAGGCAAAAGCAAATCCCAGAATATAAATTACAGTTATAATAAAATGTTTTAAGAACTTTAATCCGGTTGGGTCATATTCTTTATCACTTGATTTTCGATATAAAAAATAACGAAGCACTTTTTCTGTTATAGAGCCTAAAACTATCGTTGTAATGGCTATAATAGCAATAAAAATTCCTATTCTAAAGTCTTTAAAGTAATCGATCATAGCTTTGAGAATTTTTGCATTAATGTAAAATTACAGATTCGATTAACCATTTTTTGTTTACTTTTTTCAGGTTAAATTCTATTGGCATAGCAATATCCTGTTTTGGCGAGACAATTATTTGGGCAGTCGAATCTGTAATTTCTTTTTCGAAATATTCAACGTTTTTTTCCATATCCAGAAATTTGGCTTTCTGATCATCCGGCATGCTTTTTTCCATTTTTTTAAGCGTTTCTAAATTCATTAAATTCCCTTTATTAAGAATCAAGAATTCTTTTGCGGCATTAAAATCAAAATGATTTGTTGCAGCTAAATAAGCCGTAACAGTTTCTTTTGGGGTTGCGATTTCCTTTTTAGATTTATGCGATTCACAGCTTGTAAAAACGGCCAGAAAAAATAAAAACGCTATAGAATATTTCATTTGTTTTGTGTTTTACAATCCAACAAAATCATCACTTTTTGGAAAAATACTTAATGCCTGAATTGCAATTTGAGGAGTTGGAGAAGCCAGTTTTCTAAGTTTGGTATCCATCCATGCGCCGTCGACTGTAATGGTTGCGCAAAGTGTATCATCTTCTCGTCTAAACTCGTGAATGATGGACCAGCGCGAGGCATCGGCTTTCATTTTTGATGTTTTGGTATGAATAAAAATTTTATCTGAAAGTTTTAATTCTTTTCTAAAAACACATTCTTCTCTAAATAAAACGGGACCAAAACCCTGTGTTTGCATTACTCTTAATGTCAAACCGAGTTCTTCGAGAATTTCTATACGGTGTTGTGCACCAAAATCGTAATAAGCACTATGACGAACGTGAAAATTTGGGTCAAGATCTGACCAGCGAAAAGAGATTTCCTTAATAAATGAAGCCATTTTTGTATTTGTATTTTAATAATTTTTTAAATGCTGCTCTGTGATATTGTTTTTGAACATACATTTTTAAAAATCTAAATTACAAATAAAAACTGAATAGGGCTGAGAAAGTAAATTGGGATTAAACTATATTTTTAGTTTACCGATGTTTTGTTTTATGATGTTTTTATCTGAAACAGAATTGGCAAGCTGCAAAGCTTTTTTGAAATGTTCCATTGCTTTTTTATTGTCAATATCTGTATATAAGTTTCCTAATAAAGAGTAATAAAAATGATTATCAGTTAATTGTAATTTTTCAGCTTCAACTATGGCAGTTTGTTTTCCGTTTGTTTTGGCTAAAGCAAATGTGCGGTTGAGCGCCGCAATTGGCGAATATTCGAGAATTAATAATTGGTTATAAAGCTGTAATATGTTTTCCCATTTCTGGTCAGAATCTTCTTTTTGAGTATGCCAATATGCGATTCCGGCTTCAAGATGATATTTGGTAAGTGTGTTTCCGGTTGATGCTTTGCCAAGAAAATAAGTGCCTTTTTCAATAAGTTCCTGATTCCAAAGTGTTTCATCCTGATTTTGATATAAAATCGTTTCTCCGTCGCTGTTTGTTCTGGCATCAAATCTTGAAGAGTGAAAACACATTAAAGAAAGTAATGCATTTACAGGCGGCAGGTTTGTTGCCGAATTTTCTATTAATAAAAAAGTCAATCGCATGGCTTCGGCACAAACATCTTTTCGCAAAATGGTGTTTTGAGAGGTTGAATAATATCCTTCTGAAAATAATAAATACAGGGTTGTTAAGACATTTTCGAGTCTATTACTGATTTCTGTATTGCTGGGCTGCTCAATTTTTACATTGGCTTCTTTCAGTTTTTCTTTGGCGCGGTTGATTCTTTTGTAAATGACTTCTTTATTGGTTAAAAAACCGTCTGCAATTTCCTGAATTCCAAATCCGCATAATAGATTTAGTGCCAATGCAATTTGCGCTTCGGCAGAATTTATTGGATCACAAACCGTAAAAATCATAGCTAACTGACTGTCGAAAATATTTTTATTGGATAAGTCAATTTCAATTTCTTCAGCTTTATTGGCATTGTGTTTTACTTCGACCGCAATTTTTTGTTCGAAGAGCGTATCTCGTTTTAAGTAATTTTTTGTTTTGTTTTTGGCAACGGTATAAAGCCATGCCGTTGGATTCTCCGGAATTCCTTTTACGCTCCACAATTCTGTTGCGGCGAGAAAAGTATCGCTGGTAATATCTTCGGCAATTTCGATATTTTCAATTCCGAATAAATAACAGAGTACCGAAACTATTTTTCGGTACTCTGTTCTAAATAAATTGGGTAAAAGCTGACTTTCTTCCATTTTATAAAATTCCTTTTTAAAAGAATAAGAAGTTATTTTTAAAGATGATTATGCTCCGGTTACGGCCATTCTAATTTCTACATTTCCGCCCAATTCTAAAATCGGACATCCGTTTGCAATACTTACAGCTTCGTCATAATCTGCCGCTTTTATTATAATCAAACCGCCAATTGCTTCTTTAATTTCGGCATAAGGCCCGTTGATTACACTTTTGTTCGATTTTACAATTTTACCTTCACCATCCCAGCGCTGCAATGGTTTTGCAAGCTTATCCTGAGCCGCAATTCCACCCAGCCAATCCTGCCAAAGCTTAAGTGAATCTTGTAATTCCTGTGGAGAAGGCTGTGTTTCTTTAGTAATATAATCTCTTCTAAATATTAATATAAACTCGTTCATGATATTATTTTTTTAATGTCAATATTTTAATGTGATAATTATTTTGATTAACCGAATTGTCCAACTTTATAAGTTCCCGGTTCGTTAGGAAATGCAAGGTTAATACGGTTCCAAGTGTTAATATTTGTAATTGCCAAGGTTAAATCGATTAATTCCTGTTCGTTAAATTCGCTTGCAGCTTCTTTATAAACTGAATCTGGTACATCACATTTTGTTACAGCTTCGGCCCAGGCAAAAGCGGCTCTTTCGCGATTTGTGTAATAAGAAGTTTCTCTCCATGCACTTAATCCGTATAAACGTTGTTCTGTTTCTCCTTTATGACGTGCATCTTTATAATGCATATCTAAGCAATAAGCACAGCTGTTGATTTGTGAAACTCTAAATAAAACTAATTCTAAAAGAGCTGAT
Organism: Flavobacterium sp. UBA7680; assembly: GCF_002482975.1. Classification (GTDB taxonomy): domain Bacteria; phylum Bacteroidota; class Bacteroidia; order Flavobacteriales; family Flavobacteriaceae; genus Flavobacterium. The sequence goes on from NZ_DLHA01000058.1 coordinate 319,853, forward strand.
TCTAAAGTTGATTTTTTTAAATAACCGCCAATTCCGTAAAGTGTTTTTAAAGCGTCTTGTCCTTTTTCGTGAATGTTAATTCTTGTTTCCATTTTGTATAAAGTTTTAATGTTATACTCTAATAACAATCGAACTTCTGGAATTGGACAAAATATTTTATTTTTTTGAAATAAATTTGAAAATAATTAAAAACCCTTGTATTTACAGGGTTTTACGAACTGTTTTTTTTATATAAAAATTAGAATTGAGATTCTTCTATGGCAGAAATTATTATGTCATCTTCATTTAAAGACTTTAAAAAATCTGCTGCGTCAAAAATTTCTCCAACAACGGTAACACCAGTTTTTGCTGTTTTATCAGATACTATTCTGTTTACTGTTTCTACGACTAAAGGTGAAGTTACGGCGTAAATATCTTGTCCTTGTGCTGTAATTGTTCTTTTGATATTATCTTTTGTGGCAACAACTTCTAAAGAAAAATGCTGTGATGATCTGTTCTTTTCGTCTGTAGGTTCGGGTTCTGGAGTATCTTTATTTCTAAGATCGTCTAAAGAGTTTTGACTCAAATAAGTATTGATGGTATTTACATTTAAATGACGAGAAATAGTGATGATTTCAGAAAGAGGTAAACTTACAACTTGTTTAATTCCAATTGGGTTTTGGAAATTCCAGTCAATTGGAACACTTGGTTCCAGTTCTTGTAATTGATTGTTTTTTAGTGTTAATCTGGTATAATGATTTCTGTCGCCCGTTAATCTGGTTCCTTTTGTGGGATACCAGGAATCGAGACCAATGTAGATGTTTATTTCGTCAATTTTGTCCCAATCGTGCGTTACTGCCGTACTCAATAAATCGCCTAAACCGCCATAGAATGCAACGGCAGGAATTATTAAAATCTTGCCTTTGGCTTTTTCAGCATAATTTTCAAATACATCTAAAACTGCTTTTTGTTCGGCGCTCAAATCAATATAGTGAATGCCTAATCTTAAAGCAGATTCAATAATAGGTTCTGCAGTATCTAAAAATGGACCTGCACAGTTTATAATAATTTCAGATTCAGAAAATGCATTGTCTAAACTTGCTGCGTCACTAATATCTGCGGTTTTTATTGTCGAATTTGGATATTGACTTTTTAATTGTTGCAGCTTTTCCTCATCTCTTCCCGAAAGAATTAATTGATATCCTTTTCTGGAAAGTTCAGCTACAATAAATTTTCCGGTATGTCCGTAAGCGCCATAAATTGCAATGCTATTTTTCATGTTCTAAAGTCTTTAGTTTTTTATAATACTTGGTAAGTTACTCCAAATCTGAAGATTTTTGAATAAGCTTCGTTTGTACCGCCAACATATCCATCCAGATAATTTCTTAATCCGAAAGAATAGCCTAAATAAACACCGAATTTTTTATAATCTGTTGAGATTTGAATTCTTGGGCGGAAATCTGTACTTATTGTTTTTCTGTCTCTGGAGGTAGTATATTTATTTCCAGAAGCATCAGTAGCATCTCCTTTTTCTTTAGCACTTAGGATATTTGCAATATCAAAACCGGCGGCTAAATCAATTGGAAATTTGTCTGCATTAAAACGGTATCCGGCAAATGGGTTTACGTTGATTGAGTTAACGTTCATAAAAGTTTCGCCAGATGCTGGCACGACAGTAGAAGCAATGTCTTTAAATATAGTTGTTATAGAAGTCTTACTTCGCAAATCTTCATAACCAACTCCTATGCCGTATATAAAATTAACTTTAGTTACTCTTTTTAGATTTAATGAAATTCCATAAGAAAGCGCATTTTTTGACCCATAAGGATTATTGGTATATCCATAACCTATGGTTTCAGAAGCTAAAATAAACGAAGATGATTCTGCACTTTTTCCGCTAAAGGCAGAAAGTCCTGAATCTAAAGAAACTCTTAATTCTGTTTTTTGAGCGTACGAATTGGAAAAGAAAACAAAGACAATCGCCAGTAATACTAATTTTTTCATTAGAAGTTTTTGGTTAAAGTTAATGAAGCTAATGTAGGTAAAATAGTATTGTATTTTGAAGCGATATTTTATTTTTATTTTAAATTTTCTTCTAGTTTTTGTTCTTTTTTGCTTTTAGCATTTAATCGTTTAACGATCCACGGAAGCGTAAGTCCTTGGCCAATAAGCGTAAAAAGTACGACTGCAACAGAAATAAAAATGATTGTATTTCTTTCGGGAAAAGGAGTGCCGTCTTCAAGGAATTTTGGAAGCCCAATCGCAATGGCAAGAGATACAATGCCGCGCATTCCAGACCAGCCTAAAATAATACTATTGTTAAAGTCTAAAAGTGCATCTTCGCTAACTTTTCTTTTTCCGTCGCGATTCTTTTTAAAGGCTTTTTGGAGATTTATTTTTTGAAGAAATACCCTAACCATTCTAATTAATAAAGCTACAATTGTAATGATAAAAGCATAGCCGAGATAAGGCAGAATCATATGGTTATCAATATCTTTTAATAAGTATCTGGCATTAAGTCCAATTAGGATAAAGATTAATCCATTTAGTAGAAAGATGATAATGTCCCAAAGGCTTTTGGAACTGTTTTTTAAGTTTTCGGGGAATATTTTTTTGCTGAAACGGGCAATCGCTAGTCCTGAAACTACTACTGCAATTACTCCTGAAACGTGAAATTGTTCTGCCACTAAGTACGCTACAAACGGCATCAATAACATAAAACTAATGGTAACATTGGTGTTTTTATGTACTTTACTTAATATAAAAGCTAAGATTTTTGCTATAACCATTCCTACCAGAAAACCGCCTCCTAATAAAATAATAAACTGCAAGGTTGCTTTCCAGATTACAAAAGCAGATCCCATTACAGCTGCAACAGCAAAACGATAAGCAACAAGTGCCGAAGCATCGTTTATTAAACTTTCGCCTTCAAGAATTGTAATGGTTTTATGAGATATTCCGAGTCCTTTAGTGACGCTTAGAGCGGCAACGGCATCAGTTGCAGAAAGGATTGCTCCGAGTACAAATGCCAGTGGCCAGGTTATATTTGGAATCATATAATGAGCTACAACGGCAATCCAAAAAGTGGTAAGAAAAACTAAAGTTATCGCCAGCGTCCCAATTGTATTGAGATTGGTTTTGAAATCCTTTGGAGATATGTTAAACGAAGCATCATATAACAATGGCGGCAGAAATATCAAAAAAATAATTTCTGGATTAATTTGAATTTCGGTCATGGTTGGAATAAAACCAATGGCGATTCCAACAATTATTAGAAGAATAGGGTAGGGAAGTCTTGCTTTATCGGCAAAGGCAGATAAACCGATAACGATGGCGAGTATGAATATTATAATGCTGTAATTTTCCATTTTTTTGATTTAGAAAAATGCTAATGTACTTAATTCAGTTGTCATTTTTGGTTAATGACTTTACTGCAATTTAAGTATAACTAAAAATAAGTGAAATAAGAGGCAAAGCAATTATTCCTGCAGTAATATACCAAATTGAACGTTTCGAAATTCCACCAAAAACTATACAAATTACAACATGTATAAATAGTATAAACCCAATTATGTTGTCTGGTAAATCAGAACTAAATCCTATAAATAGGTAAATAATAAAAATTAAAATATTAATTAATAAAATAGCAAATGTCGGCAATGTTTCTTTCGACTCGTTTTCATTTGAGTTTTCCATATTCTTTGTTTAAATTTAATTTTTTTCGATTGTATAAAATTACCTCTAACGCCCTATTGTTATAGCGAGTTTGGGACTAAACTGAGCTTAACTAGTAGTATAATTGATTTTTATTAGTCGAAGTCATACCATCTTGGGAGATCTTCGTCTTCTGGATAATCTTCTGGAAATATTTTACTAAGTCGATAAATCATTTCTACTTTAACAATAGGATCTTCTGAGTTTTTGGCTAAATCTTTTATTGCCTCTATAGCTTCTTCAGTTCCAATGCTTTTTAATGCATGTCCGCATTGATTTATAAATTGCCCTGTTCCGGTGCTGTAAGCTTCCAGAAAAGGATATTTCTGTTGCATTGCGATTTTAATTGTAGGCACACTGGATGGGTGCTGCCTCCATTGCAGATCGTGAATGATATCGTGATATTTTTCATGCCAAGGTTCTAATAATATTTCGTGAAGCAGATCTATACAGTCTTCATCTTCGTCTGTTATCCAAAGTAACAAAAGACAAAACTCCATGTCATCACTATTTTTAGAAGTGATAATTTCTTTTATAATTTTTCTGCCTATTTCATTTTTGGATTCAATTGGAAAAGGGAGGTTTTCTATTATTTCGTTTTTATCGAGCCTGCTTTTTTTTTGATACTCTGCAAAATCTTCTCTTAATTTTTCTATCATGGCGTATAAGTATGAATTTTGTTTGGGCTAAATATAATTATTTTAATATTATTTTGAATAAAGTTCTGATGAAAACAAATGTCCTAGCCCCGATAGAAGCGGCATCCTTTTATGGTGGGGTTCACCATAAAAGATATAGCGGATAGCGGGAATAAGCTCCTTAATTATGACATATTTATAGGCTTATGCCATGGTTGTCAGTCTTGAAAAATGTCATGTTGTCAGATGATTATTGTTGTGCCAATATTAAAACTGACAATTTACTTTGGTTTTTTATCTTGGCACAAAGATTGACTTATGCCACCTGAGTTATAAAAAATAAATCAAAATTAAATATATAAAAAATGGGTAAAATAATCGGAATTGACTTAGGTACGACGAACTCTTGTGTTTCTGTAATGGAAGGTAACGAAGCAGTTGTTATCCCTAACGCAGAAGGAAAAAGAACTACACCATCTATCATCGCTTTTGTTGAAGGTGGAGAAATTAAAGTGGGTGATCCTGCAAAAAGACAAGCGGTAACGAATCCTACAAAAACGATTGCTTCTATTAAACGTTTTATGGGACACACTTTTGCTGAAACTCAAGAAGAGGCAAAAAGAGTTCCTTACAGTGTTGTAAAAGGTGACAACAATACGCCACGTGTGGATATTGACGGTCGTTTATACACTGCTCAAGAATTGTCTGCAATGACACTTCAAAAAATGAAAAAAACTGCTGAAGACTATTTAGGTCAAACTGTAACTGAAGCAGTTATTACTGTTCCTGCTTACTTTAACGATGCACAACGTCAAGCTACTAAAGAAGCTGGTGAAATTGCTGGTCTTAAAGTTATGCGTATCATCAACGAGCCAACTGCTGCTGCACTTGCTTACGGATTAGAT
>NZ_DLHA01000022.1 GCF_002482975.1 Flavobacterium sp. UBA7680
TCCTAACCGATAGACGAACGGACCGTGTTTCTCTAATGCGGATGCAAAAATACAACTATTTTTAAGATGTACAATACTTGATGCAAAAAAAATTAAAAATTTTTAATACGCCTTAGCAAAAAGCACTCTTTTTGATGAAGGATTCCCAGTAAACACACAGGTTCCCGCCTCTTCTACAGCATCTAAAGGAATGCAGCGAATCGTCGCTTTTGTCAAGTCTTTTATTTTTTCTTCGGTTGCTGCAGTTCCATCCCAATGAGCAGATACAAAACCACCTTTTCCTTCTAAAATTTCTTTAAATTCCTCAAAACTATTTACTTCCGTAATATGCGTATTACGATAGTCTAATGCTTTATTAAATAAATCTGTTTGAATTTGCTCCAACAAGTCATTTATATAATTAACAATTCCGTCTCCGGAAACAACTTCTTTTGTCAATGTATCACGTCTTGCAACCTCAAAAGTTCCGTTTTCTAAATCTTTTGGTCCAACAGCAATTCTAACAGGAACACCTTTTAACTCCCATTCAGCAAATTTGAATCCTGGTTTTTGTGTCGTTCTGTCATCATATTTAACCGAAATCTTAAGCTTTCTCAATTTAGCAGCCAATTCATTAACCGCTGTAGTAATTTCAGCCAGTTGTTCATCTGTTTTATGAATAGGAACAATTACAACTTGTATTGGCGCTAAGTTCGGAGGCAATACCAATCCTTGATCATCAGAATGTGTCATTACTAAAGCTCCCATTAAACGGGTAGAAACTCCCCAAGAAGTTCCCCAAACATATTCTTGTTTTCCTTCGGCATTTGCAAACTTCACATCAAAAGCTTTTGCAAAGTTCTGACCTAAAAAGTGAGAAGTTCCAGCCTGTAATGCTTTTCCGTCCTGCATTAACGCTTCGATACAATAGGTTTCATCTGCACCGGCAAAACGTTCTGTTTCAGTTTTAAAACCTTTTATTACCGGAATCGCCATGAAGTTTTCTGCAAAATCAGCATATACATTCATCATTTTTTCAGATTCCTCTATAGCTTCTGCTTTTGTAGCATGAGCCGTATGTCCTTCCTGCCATAAAAATTCGGCAGTTCTTAAAAATAAACGTGTACGCATTTCCCAACGAACCACATTCGCCCATTGGTTAATTAATAAAGGTAAATCTCTATAAGACTGAACCCATCCTTTATATGTAGACCAGATAATTGCTTCACTCGTAGGACGAACAATAAGTTCTTCTTCTAATTTAGCATTAGGGTCAACTATTAGCTTCCCTGGTTTATCTGGATCATTCTTTAATCTATAATGTGTTACAACAGCACACTCTTTTGCAAATCCCTCTGCATTCTTCTCCTCAGCTTCAAACATGCTTTTAGGAACAAATAAAGGAAAGTAAGCATTTTGATGTCCTGTTTCTTTAAACATTCTATCTAACTCTGCCTGCATTTTTTCCCAAATTGCATATCCGTATGGTTTGATTACCATACACCCTCTAACTCCTGAATTTTCAGCTAAATCTGCTTTGACAACCAGCTCATTATACCATTTAGAATAATCTTCTGATCGCGTAGTAAGGTTCTTACTCATATTATATAGTTTGGCACAAATTTTGTTTTAATAATTTTAACTAAATAGTTTGACAAAACTAACTATTTTTGTAATGTGCAACAATAAAAAACACCACAGATATGAAAACTTATATTACTCTCCGCCAAAACTCAAGTTCTTTTTACTTAATTGGATTACTGAGTTTTCTAGCAGTATCCTGTGGTTCTTACCAAAACACTTCATATAATGATAATGATGGAGTATATGGTAATTCTACCAACAGATATGCTCAAACAAATACCACAAACGCAAACAATCAATATAAAGACTACTTCAAGTCACTGCAAGATGATAACCAGCCTACTGAAATTTTTACAGATGTAGACAATTATGGTAATTATTCTGAAAGCGACAGCACGCAAACAGCTGCTGTAGCTTCTTACCCAGCTTGGGGAAGCAGTAATTCAGATGTTTCAGTAAACGTTTATTCTGACCCAACATGGTCATTAGGATTCGGATGGGGATACCCTTATTACGGATACGGATGGGGATACGGCGGTTATTGGGGCGGCGGCTGGGGATATCCTGGTTACGCTTGGGGATACCCTGGATATTGGGGACCTGGATGGGGTTATCCTGGATACTGGGGCGGCGGTTACTACGGTAACTACGCTTACAGCTATGGAAGAAGAGGATCTGCAGCTTACTACGGAGGCAGAAACTACGCTTCAAACAGAAGTTATGCTACAAATAGAAACTTTGTAAACAGCAGAAACTACACTAACAGAGGAAGCTATACAACAAACAGAAGCTACACTAACAGATCTAATGGTTATTCTGATTACAGAAGAAGCTCTGCTGTAAACGGAAGAACTTACAATTCTGGCAGTCCAACATTTACAAACAGAAGAAGTTATTCTCAAGGTCAAAGTAACAGCTACGATTACTCTAACAGAAGATCAGGCACAACTACTAACACAAGAAGTTACAGCAATGGTAACAACGGCAGTACTTCGAGAACCTACTCTCCTAGCCCATCACGCTCAATGAACAGCGGAGGCGGCGGAAGCATGAGATCATCTGGCGGCGGCGGTGGCGGCGGTGGAAGATCATACGGCGGAGGTGGAGGTGGAAGAAGGTAACATTTTCCTTCTTTTCCACATCTAGTTTATATATTTAAAAATCTACCCAAATGAAAAAAATATTATTCCTTTTAATTACAGGACTAACTGTCAGCGTCTCACACTCTCAGGATGTTTCTGATGCTTTACGATATTCACAAGATAACATAACCGGAACTGCAAGATTTAGAGCAATGAGTGGTGCTTTTGGAGCTGTGGGAGGTGATTTGTCTGCTACAACCGTGAATCCGGCTGGATCTGCAATTTTCAACAACAATCAAGTTGGAATTACATTAAGCAATCAAAACATTAATAATGGTTCAAAATATTTCAACAGTAACGAAACCCAAGACAAAGACAATTCTTTCATCCTAAATCAGGCTGGTGGAGTTTTTGTTTTCAAAGACAGAAATCCCAACAATAAAGGATGGAATAAAATTGCAATTGGAGCAAGCTATGAAAATACAAATAATTTTAACAGCAATACTTTCTCTGCAGGAAGAAACCCTAATAATTCTATAGCTAATTATTTCTTATCTTATGCAAATGGAACTCCATTAGGTGATGCGACACAAATCCCATACGCTGACCAATTTTACTTTGAACAGCAAACTGGATTTGGAGTTAATGGAAAAATTATACTACCTGTAAATCCAAATGACCAAGAAAACACTCTATATACAAGTAACGTACCAGGATTACAACCCGGACAAAGTTATTATCAAGAAAACAATGTTTACGAAAGAGGCTACAATAGTAAGGTAAGTTTTAACATTGCAACATCATATAATGATCGTATTTATTTGGGAGCAAACTTAAATGTGCATGTAACAGACTACAGAAGATCTAGTAGTTTTTATGAGTTTAACAACGCCCCTCTTACTGGAACACCAACTATTTCTGATGTAACATTTAATAACGATTTATATACTTACGGTAACGGATTCTCTTTTCAATTAGGAGCAATCGCTAAGGTTACTGAAGCTTTTAGACTGGGATTAGCATACGAATCAAACACATGGTACGAATTATATGACGAATTATCTCAAAGTGTTTATACGACTACAGAGGCTACAGGCGGGGTACAGAATTTTTATAATTTAAATCCTGGTTATCCAAACGTTTACGAGCCTTACACTTTACAAACTCCGGGGAAATTTACTTTTAGTGGAGCTTACATATTTGGTAAATCAGGTTTAATTAGTGTTGACTACTCCATTAAAGACTACAGTAATGCAAAATTTAAACCAACAAATGATCCAGATTTTAGAACTACAAATGGCTACATAAGCGATCAATTAACCACTAATGGCGAATTAAGAGTTGGAGCTGAATTTAAAATAAAACAATTAAGCCTTAGAGGAGGATATCGTTTTGAAGGAAGTCCTTATAAAAACGGAACCACTGTTGGAGACTTAAATAGTTTTTCTGCAGGTTTAGGCTATAACTTTGGAGCAACTAAATTAGACTTGGCTTATGCTTATGCAGAAAGAAAATCTAACCAAGGTTTCTTTTCTCAAGGATTTACTGATGGAGCAAACATTACCTCAACACTGAACAATGTTTCTTTGACTTTATTATTTGAATTGTAATTAAAATTAAATAGATGAATGGAAATTTCCGTCAGGTTTTTACTTGGCGGATTTTTTTTTTACCCAAAACATTAAAAAGCTCTTCATAAAAAACACCTAAAAGAAACCGAAACAAGCGGTGTTTGAATAAAAAAGTGTAATTTTGCACTCCAATTTATAAAAGTATGAGAACCAAGTCTTTAAAAAAGAACAAAATTAACGTAATCACTCTTGGGTGTTCAAAAAATGTATATGATAGTGAAGTACTTATGGGTCAGCTTCGTGCAAACGGAAAAGAAGTAACTCATGAGGCAACTAAGGATGAAGGAAACATTATTGTAATAAACACTTGTGGCTTTATTGATAATGCAAAAGCAGAATCAGTAAACATGATTTTGGAATATGCAGACAAGAAAGACAAAGGATTAGTTGATAAAGTTTTTGTAACCGGATGTTTATCTGAACGTTACAGACCTGATTTAGAAAAAGAAATTCCAAATGTTGATCAATATTTTGGTACTACTGAATTACCTCAATTATTGAAAGCTTTAGGAGCTGATTATAAACACGAATTATTAGGAGAAAGATTAACGACTACTCCTAAAAATTATGCTTATTTAAAAATCGCCGAAGGGTGCGACAGACCTTGCAGTTTTTGTGCAATTCCGTTAATGCGTGGTTCTCACGTTTCGCAGCCAATTGAAAAATTAGTTAAGGAAGCACAAGGTTTAGCTAAAAACGGCGTTAAAGAATTAATACTGATTGCTCAGGATTTGACGTATTATGGTTTAGATCTTTATAAAAAGAGAAATCTGGCAGAATTGTTAGAAGCATTAGCAGCTGTTGAAGGAATTGAGTGGATTCGTTTGCATTATGCTTATCCTACAGGTTTCCCAATGGATGTTTTGGAATTAATGAAACGCGAACCTAAGATTTGTAATTATATTGATATTCCATTGCAGCATATTTCAGATTCAATTTTGAAATCAATGCGCCGCGGTACAACTCAGGCTAAAACAACGCAATTGTTAAAAGATTTCCGTGCTGCCGTTCCCGGAATGGCAATTAGAACTACTTTAATTGTTGGATACCCAGGTGAAACACAGGAAGATTTCGAAATCTTAAAAGATTTTGTTCAGGAAATGAAGTTTGACAGAATGGGATGTTTTGCTTATTCTCATGAAGAAAACACACATGCTTATTTATTAGAGGATAATGTTCCTGATGATGTAAAACAAGCAAGAGCAAATGAAATTATGGAATTACAATCGCAAATTTCATGGGATTTGAACCAGGAAAAAGTTGGACAAGTTTTTAGATGTATTATTGACAGAAAAGAAGGTGCACATTTTGTGGGCAGAACGGAGTTTGACAGCCCGGATGTTGACAATGAAGTTTTAATAGATGCATCTAAACATTACGTAAAAACAGGCGAATTTGTTAATATCAAGATAATTGAAGCTACAGAATTTGATTTATACGGAGAACCTGCTTAAATTTACCGTAAAACTAGTGCTAACCTTAGACAAAACAACTTTATGAAAGCTACTCAAAACTTAATTATATTAGTTTTTACATTATTCTGTTTCAATTTTGCTTCGGCTCAATATGGAAACGGATATGGTAATGGTTACGGCAATGGCTATGGTGGAGGCGGCTACGGAAGAGGCGGCGGAATGGGTATGGACAGAAGTATGATGGGAGGTCCGCAAGGCAATACCAGCAAACCAAAAGAAATACCTGTTGAGGAAACAGCTGCAAAAATTGTTGAGCAAATGAAACCTGCGGTAAATCTTGATGAACTTCAGGTAATTGCAATTACAAACGTTTTTGCCGATGGTTTAAGAGAACAAGGAATTCTTATAAAAAATGAAAACAGCAGCCAGGATGAAAAAATGGAGCAGTTAAAAGCTTTAAAAGAAAGCATGACCAAAAAAGTTACTGCTTTTTTAAATCCGGACCAAATAGAGAAGTACACTAATTTCATGGCTGATTTTAAGGAAATTAAAAAGACTAAATCAAAAAAGAAAAAAGATAAAGATTCAAAAGAGGACAAAGAAGAAGAAAAACCAGCTGAAAAAGTTCAGGAATAATTGTTCTAATTCTATTATAAAATGTAACTAACCATGGCAAAAAAACATTTTTGTTATTTGTTTTTAGCAATTATCATTACTTCTTGCTCAACAAATCCGTATAAGACTACTGAAAAAGCTTATGATCAGCAGTTAAAGAATTTAGAAAATCAAATTACGAGTAAAGAAGCACAAACTATTCCGTCGATAAGTCCGTTAATTATTGATACTACTTACGCTTCGCAATTGGGTATTATAAAAGATACGTTGTCTAAAACGGGTTCAACCGCTTTATTAAACGGTATTAGTACAGAATGGATTGGAACTGTAAATTTCAACTTAAGAAAACCTAGTTTCGTTGTTATTCACCATACTGCTCAGGATTCTATTCAGCAGACTATAAATACTTTTACCAAAACTAAAACTCAGGTAAGTGCTCATTATGTAATTTCTGAGAATGGAAAAGTAGTTCAAATGCTGAACGATTATTTAAGAGCGTGGCATGCGGGAGCATCTACTTGGGGGAAAAATACTGATTTAAATTCTTCTTCTATAGGAATTGAATTAGACAATAATGGTTTTAAACCTTTTACTGAAGCACAAATCAACAGTTTAGTTGCATTGTTGACAAAACTTAAAAAGGATTACAATATTCCGACTCAAAACTTTTTAGGTCATGCTGATATTGCTCCGGGAAGGAAACAAGATCCTAGTGCTTTATTTCCATGGAAAACATTAGCCGAAAAAGGTTTCGGAATCTGGCCGGATGAAGTTCTTGAAGAAGCACCTTTTGACTTTAAAATCGAACCTGCATTGAGAATTATTGGTTATAATACAAAGAATCTTTCTGCAGCTATTCAGGCTTTCAAATTGCATTATATTCAAACGGATGCAACGTCAACACTTGATCGCAAAACAATTGATACGATATATTCTATATACAAAAAACAACTGCAATAAATAGTTGTTTTTAAAAGACATAAAAAGCGCATTTCTAAAGGTTTAGAAATGGGCTTTTTTTATGCTGGTAATTTAAGTTTTGCCACAGATTAAAAGGATTAAAAAGATTTTTTACTCTTTGGGTTGATGTTTTATTTGCCACGAATTTCACTAATTATTTGTGGTGTAAACTGTATGCAAGAAATGAATTTCAAGGTTTCTGTTAAGAAATTTCATTAACGATACTTTGTGTAATGATATAAAAAAATTAAGCAAAATTTAATTCGTGAAAATTCGTGACTCGAGCGATAGTGAACAGACGAAGTAAATTCGTGGCAGAAAAAAAATCCTTTTAATCCTTTTAATCTGTGGCAAATAAAATCTAATAAAAAAGCTGCCAAAACATTAGTATGTTTCGACAGCTCCAAAAAAAAAAAAAATATCAATCTTTATCTCTAGAAAGAGTATGTTGTAGCAAGTAAAGCGAAGAATGATCCTCCTGTTGGAGCAGCATCGCTGTCTAAGAAAATATCTTCAGAAGCAGCGTCGTATCTTAGCTCGGGAATTATTGTTAGTTTTCCAACTTTATAGTTTAATGAAACTGTGTTTGCAAACACATTAGATCCAGTTAATGTTCCTAAACTTGGAGCAGCATCTTTTGCATCAAAATATTCAACTCTGTATGCTAAAAGCAAAGATGGGCTGAATGAATAATTTGCATATCCAACTAATGAGAACCACTCACCATCTAAAGTACTATCGAAATCATGTTTCGTTTTAGCGTAAGTTGCATTAAATCCAAGTCCGAAACTGTCACTTATTGTTTTAGAAGCAGTCAAATCGAACTGAGTTTTATTTTCGTTTGATACTGGTATTGTACTTCCAGGAATTGGATTTGTACTTCCAGATGTAAAGTTTAAATAAGCACTTCCTGTATCACCCACAAAACCTACTTGTCCGATATACGTTTTTTGAGTAGAACCAGCATCCATTGCTGATTTAAAATCTGTTGGGTTAGTTATACCAAACATAGCAGTGAATTTACCAGCTGTATATTGTGCTTTAACCCCAGTATTAAAGAATGGTCCATAAGAGAAAGCATAAGACATACTGTAGTTTTTATTGTCTACGGCATCTAATACTTCATAACCTATGTGTGTACCAAAGCTACCGGCAACAACTTTAAATTCTTCAGTAATTTGGTAAGTGAAATATAATTGTTTAATTAAAAATTTAGCGTTTATATCTTTATCTGTTGTTTCATTGTATGAGAACTCTCCTGCTCTTTTTCCGAAACCTAAGTCTACAAAAACAGAAGCTTTTCCAAAAGTATGACTTGCTTCAATCGAAGCCATTCCTAATTCAAACGAATCCTGAGAGTTGGTAAAGCTCGTTAATCCGTTCATTTGTTTAGAAAAATCATATTTATAGTAAGCGTCCGCAGACCCTCCCCATGTAGTTGCTGGTGAAGTTGCTTTTTCATCCTCTTGTGCAAAAGCAAAAGAACTCGTTAAAGTGGCAGCTAAAATGTAAAATACTTTTTTCATGTGTTAATTGGTTTTTAGTTATTAATTTGATTTTGGTTAGTTAATCGTTTATATATCTATTTAATAGTATAAGTCATTTTTTAAAACCTTGAATCTCCCCCTAAAACCTCTTCATTTTCATTAGCGAATTTATTAACTTTTGTATGAGTAGAATAATTGGAAAGTACTTTTTTGGTATTTACAGCGAAGAATTATGGATTACAAAAATTAAACTGCCAATAATCGTTATTTGACATTAATAGCGTTTTGTTTTTGAAAATTCAACAACGTATTTTTAGCATTTTAAACCAAAAAACAAGGGTTAAACAAAAATACAAACACAAAAATCAACTAAAAAACACCTAAAAAACACTTTAAAAAAATATTACCCCATAATTTTAAGGGGTATATTTAAAAATAAAATTTTAAAATAAAATCAAACCCCAAATACCCACGAAATCCAACAATGCTAAAGCTTAACGAAAAATTCTTACAAAAATAAAATACTCAAAACAACCGATAAAGATGTAATTTGAGACTCAAAAAATGATTTATAAAACAAAAAAAACCTGCTCAAATTTGAACAGGCTTCCTTATTATATAAAAGAGTTTTTTTATTCTTGCGTATTATATTTTCTTAAAAATTCCCGAACCTTAATTCCAGATTCTTTTAAATCTTCATCTTTCCACTTTCCATCTGACTTTGCCGTTTTTTGCAAAATGGAACAAGTTTCATCTTTATCTGAAACTGACCATGTTATCCAGCTTAACTTTTTTGATTCCATCCAGTCAATATATTCCTGCCATGCTTTTACATTTAAAGGTCCGTCGCCAGAAGCTTCCATTCCGGCAGATTCAGATATAAAAATAGGAGTTCCTCTTTTTAGCGCCTGATCCGTACGATCTCTTAATTCTTTGCCGTGCGTTGCGGCATAAAAGTGCATGGTATACATTATATTATTGTATCCTAAAATTGGATCTTCTGCCGGAAGGTCAACATCCTGATCCCAATGCGGTGATCCTACCAATATAATATTGTTGGGATCATTTTCTCTAATTACCTGTATTACTTCTTCGGCGTAGGTTTTTACTTCCCACCAGGTTTCATAATCGGGTTCGTTAAATATCTCATATATTATATTTGGATACTTGGCGTACTTTTGAGACATTTCTGCAAAAAATGCTTTTGCTTGTTTTAAATTAACATTATGACTGTGCCAGTCGATAATTACATAGATATCAGATTTAATGGCTCCGTTTATTACGGCTTCGATTTTTTCTTTTGAAAACTGAGGATCATTAGTATAGGAGTAATCCCCGAGTTCGATTCCCATTGCGGCCCGTACTACATTGCAATTGAAATCTTTTTTGAGCCAGCTTACGGCTTTTTCGTTATAAAATCTTGGCCACATACTATGCCATCCAAAACTCAATCCTCGCAAAACAATGGGTTCATTGTTTTTATCTACTAACTGAGTTCCCTGAAGACTTAATTGTCCATGTTTTTTTACAAACTGCGCTTGGGAAAAGCAGCATACTAATAAGAATAAAATCGTAGTTAATTTTTTAAACCTCATCATAAATTTAAATTTTAAAGAGACAATTTTAATGTTATGCAATCATGTGAAGCTAATTCTGCTGTAAAATTCTTTTTCGTATTTCCTGAATCTTTATTTGTCCAAAGATTCTTTAATTTGAATGTAGTTTTATTAAAATCAGCTTCATAGCCGAAATCTACATCTTTTATTGCATTCTTTTTCCAATCGAAATTAATTTTTTTAGTAACCTCACTTCTGTTTAAAAAAGTAACTGCCCAATTTCCATCTGAAAGAGGTTTAACCCAAACTTCTAAACCATCTTCTGCTGAATGTTTGAAACCCTGAATTCCTAATTTATCCTGATTTACGGCGATTAACTCTTTATTGGTTAAAATCGCCAGCGTTTCTTTTGACATTTTTCTATAATCGTTTCCTGTAAATAATGGCGACGACAACATACACCACATAGCAAAATGCGATTTATCTTCGGTATCGTTCATTTCGTTTCCAACTTCCATCATGTCAAAATCATTCCAATGATCTGGGCCGGAATATTTACGAATGTCTTTTCGCATTTCGGCAATTTTCATAAATCCCCAAGACGACCAATTTTCTGGATGTTTGAATTCGCAGTCAAAACAAGGATAAATATCTCCGGAAATTCTCCAAAGATTTCCAACAGGTTTCCCCCACTCCCACGGCTGATTATCGCCCCATTCGCAAAGACTGAAAACAATTGGTCTTCCAGCCGTTTTTAATGCATTACTCATGGTTGTATAAGCTTCTGGCGCAGTTATTCCTTTTGTATTACACCAATCGTATTTTAAAAAGTCAATTCCAAGTTTAGCATAAAAACGGGCATCCTGATATTCGTAACCGCGCGTTCCCGGATATCCGGCGCAGGTTTGCGTTCCGGCACAATTGTACAAACCAAATTTTAAACCTTTGCTGTGTACATAATCAATTAGCGCTTTCATTCCGCTGGGAAATTTAACAGGATCGGGAATTAAATCTCCATTTGCATCGCGTTCTCTGGTCATCCAGCCGTCGTCTAATACAATATAATTGTAACCCGCAGCGGCCAATCCAGATGAAACCATTATATCTGCTGTTTCTTTTACTAATTTTTCGTCAATGTTGGTGGCAAAAGTATTCCACGAATTCCATCCCATTGGCGGCGTCATGGCTAAACCTTCAAATTTTCCTGCTGCCTGTGTATGTGTATTTCCTTGGCTGAAGCCGAAAATTGAAGCACATAAAGCTAATCCTAAAATAATTTTCTTCATTTTATAAAATTTAAAAAAGACATTATAAAAAGATATTCCCTAACTTTTCAATTAGGGAATATCTTAAACTAACTCAAAAAAGCAATTTTATTTATTTTAATACGAATCCTATATCATCAAATAACACAGTATTACCACCATCATTATTTGATTCCTGGAATGTAAGCATTGTAAGACTTGTAGGGT
Source organism: Flavobacterium sp. UBA7680 (assembly GCF_002482975.1). Taxonomy (GTDB): domain Bacteria; phylum Bacteroidota; class Bacteroidia; order Flavobacteriales; family Flavobacteriaceae; genus Flavobacterium. Next base: position 11,782 of record NZ_DLHA01000022.1, read on the forward strand.
TTCCTAAATCGCTAAAAGGAATTTCAAGATAAACCCATGTACTTGTAACAGGTAAAACATAATTTACACCGCCATTTACGCTGAAATTAACGCGTCCGGTTTTTGTTCCTTTTATAGCAATACGCAATGCTTTATATGGAGTTAAATCGACATTGAAGCCCCAGTTTCCTCCATCCCATTGACCAAATTCCCACTGCCATGATTTTTCGCCTTGATAAGAATCTTTATCATAAGCAAAATTAACGCCTTTGCCTGCCCACGGACCTCCCCATTGCATACCATATAATATATCATCATACAAGGCTGTTCCTATCGCTTCTTTTGATACGGCTGCTCCAGATATATTGGCAACAGAAAGATATCTGTGATTGGCATTTGCCGGAATTTTTACTACTATCTGCTCTAAAGTTGAAGATACTACGGTAACAGGAACTGCAGGCTGTGTTGCTGTTTCTGCCAAAGTAACTACAGGATTTAAGAAATATTTACCTTTAATAATTACCTGATCTCCTTCTGCACAATTGATAGAATTGAAACCACTAAATGTAGGTACCGGAGGCGCAACTGTCAAATTATAAACAACAGTTCCTCTATCTGTAACCACTTTTAACTGATTTGAAGCATTTGCATAAGGCGTATCTTCATCAACCAATATAATGATATCCGTATCGGTTACAAATGTTGGTCTGAAATAAGTATCGAAGTCATTAAAGTATACTTTTTTAGTAGAAAGCAATCCTTTTCCGTGAATTACATAATAGTTTTTAGGATCTACTAATGTTACCGGAGTTAAGGGTTTAAGGGTTCCATCTGCATTATATCCCGAAGGCATAACAGACTCTATTACAGGTGCACCAGAAGAAGCCTCAGCACTGTTATCATCACTTGAGCATGAAGTAAAAAGCATTAAAGATAACATCCATGCCATGCACGCTGCTAACGAAACAATTTTTATATTTTTCATATTTTTATTTTTAAAAATTATTTAAAAGTATACGGTGCTACTTCTGTTAATTTTGGATTTTTAATTAAATCATCTGCAGGATAAGGCAGTAAAAGATTTGTTGCCGAAATTGTAATGTGTTTTGGCGTTACTTTATCTCCTCTGTTTTGAGCTTCTAAAATTGCTTTTGCTTTTGCAAATGGCAAACGTCCTAAATCAAAATAATAATCTCCTTCGCAAGCTAACTCTGCACGTCTTTCTTTAAAGATATCATCAAATGAAATTGAGGCTTTAATTGGCAGACCCGCTCTTTTACGAACTGCATTAAATGATTTTAAAGCTGCAGGATCTGAAGTGCTTCCGGTTTGTGAACCTAATATCGCTTCGGCATGAATTAAAAGTAAATCGGCATAACGCATCATATAACTATTCATACTGCTTTCTCCATTAAATGGCGCATTGAATGGTCCTGTAATTGGTAAATTCTCTTTCCCGATTACATACTTTTTCAAACCAGCTCCTGAATTTTGAGCTTCATTTTCTACTGCAAAAGTATATCCTAAAAGTTTTGGAGAATCTACTGCAAGTGTTTGTGCATAAGTTAAGTTTGGATAATAATCTCCAGGAAGCATAAATGTTTCTGCTCTTCTTTTATCGCCCGGCTCATAAACATTATAAATTAAATCCTGAGACGGTGCAATTTGACCTGAATAAGAAGTTTCTACTAATCTGTTCTCTGGGGCAAACAGGGTGTTTGAAAAGTTTCCTTCAAAATAAGTTCCCGCTCCTGTCCATTGCCATGAAAAGATAGACTCTTCATTATTGTTATTTTTTTGAAGCCATAAATCAGCAAAAGATTTTGTTGGAAGTTCTTCTCCACCCAATAACTTAAACTCGCCGCTGTTGATTACTTCCTGAGCCAGAGCTCTTGCTAATTCATATTTCTTTTGATACAAATATACTTTTGCCAATAGCGCTTTTGCAGAACCGCTAGAAACGTGTGCATTTGCAGCATAATCAGATCCTCTGTTTTTAGATCTTAAATTAGCAATAGCAAATTTCAAATCGTTCTCAATAAACGTATAAACATCTGATGTAGGATTACTTGGAATCACAAAGTTTTTAGAATAATCGGCATTGTTTTCAATAATTGGCACGTTGCCCCATAATCTTACCAAAAAGAAGTATGAAAAAGCTCTGATAAAATGCATTTCACCTAAAGCATTGTTTAATGCTTCGCTGCTTACACCTGGACCAACACTTTGCGGCAAAGTATTGATATAAGAGTTACAATTTGCAACAGCTCCAAAACAAGATCTCCATGAATCTCCAATAAAAGACTGTGAATTCGTAAAACTCAAATCTGTAAATTTTCCAAATTCGTTATAAGGTCCCGCATACATATTACCCGATATAACATCGGTAATACCATAAAAACCTTCTTTGTTCATATTAAACCAAACGATTCCGTAAAGTCCGTTACTAGCATTATCCAGTTTCACATCAGAATCGTAATAGTTTCCTATTGTTGGTACTCCTTCTGCAGGCACATCTAAAAAGTCCTGAGAACAAGAAGAAGATATTAACATCAGTAGTGTCAAACCTATAGCACTACTTCTTTTTATTATATTTTTCATATTAATTTCGTATTAAAATTCAACATTAAAACCAAAAGATATTTGTCTAGGCACAGGATAACGACCATTATCAACGCCCGATAATAATGCATCTTGATTATAAGAACCTACTTCAGGATCGTACCCTTTATATTTGGTAAAAGTGTATAGGTTTTGTCCAGAAGCATAAATTCTCAATCTTGTTAATTTTATTTTTGAGATGATGTCAGAAGGAAGTGAATATCCTAAAGTTACATTCTGAATTCTCAAGTATGAACCGTCTTCAATAATTCTTGACGAAACTGCATTGTTGATGTCATTGTAAGCAGAAGGTCTAGGCAGTGAAGCATCTAAATTATCCGCAGAATAAAAATCAGCAGCATCAGTCAAATAATTAGTTCCTAAATTACTATTCAAAGTACCAGACATACGAGTTAAATTCATCAGCTTATTTCCGGCAGTTCCCTGAAGGAAAATAGACAAATCAACATTTTTGTATTTAAAGTTGTTTGTAAATCCGTAAGTGAATTTTGGGTTTGGATTTCCAATAGTAACTAAATCCTTCGTATCAATAATACCATCATTATTTTGATCTTTATAAATAACGTCTCCTTTTACAAAGTTTGGCAATAATGAATTGGTTCCGTTTTTCAGCACCACTCTTGTTCCTCCAGCAATTTCATGGCCATACGTCAATAAATCCTCGTCTGTTCTGTAAATTCCTGTTGCTTGATAACCTATAAATGAACCAATTGGTAAACCTTCCTGAGTTCTTGATACCGTTACCGTATTATAAGCCAGCGTTCCCATTGTTTTTACAATGTTTAAGCCCGCCATATTGGTAACTTCATTTTCATATTTTGTAAAGTTTGCACTTGCATTCCATGAAAAGTTTGGTGTAAATTGCTGTGTATAATTAAGTGTAACCTCAATACCTCTGTTTTTCATACTTCCAAGGTTAAAAGACGGAGGATTTACACCACCTTCATAATCACCACCTCCAGAAAGGAAGTTTGGCAAAGGAACCTGATACAAGAAATCTTTAGAAACTTTTTGATACACATCAATCGTTGCAGAAAGTTTAGAATCAAACATTGTAAAATCTAATCCTAAATTCGTCTGTTCCTGAGTTTCCCACTTCAAATCCTTATTAGCCGTATTTGATGGCAAGTAAGAAGTTCCCATTGTACTATTAATAATATGCAGATTAGAATCGTATAGATTATTACCAATCTGGTTATTACCAGTTTGTCCCCAACCCACTCTAAGTTTAATATTATCAACATACTTTCTTGTACTTTCCATAAAATCCTCATGAGAAAGTTTCCAAGAACCGCTCGCAGAACTAAAAACACCCCATTTATTTCCTACGAAAAATTTAGAAGATCCATCTGTTCTTATTGCTCCGGTAACGCTGTATTTATCACCAAAGTCATAAACAACCCTTCCTAAATAAGAAGCCAAAGTCTGAGTTCCTGAGTAAACTCCACTTGTAACCGCTTTTGATAAATCAGAAGCCGCTAATGATTTATCATTATTATCTTTATAACCATAACCTGTTATTGTATAGCCTTCCCAGTGTGCTCTGTTTGACTCCTGAACCGCAAGAATAGTAAAATTATGTCTGCCGATAGTATTTCTATACGTAAGCATATTTTTTAAGTTCCATGAATTACCCGTAGAAGGATTGTGATATAAATTGGCAAAGCTTTTTACTGCATTTCCTAAAGAATACATTGGATCAAATCTTTCACCTAAATTGTCATATATATAGCCACCCGCTTCAAAACGATAATCCAAACCTTTTATGATATCAACCTGAGTATAGAAATTTCCTGAGTAATTTTTTCTAACCAATGTATTTGATCCTAATAAAGAAGTCGCAACAGGGTTTACAAAAGATGTTGCTCCACCAGCAGGCGGTCCGGCAAAAGCTCCCGAAAGTTCTCTAACCGCAACATCTGGAGTTGCTAATAATGAAGTCGCTACAACTCCGTTAAACTGTCCGTTTAGCGTTAATTTTTCATCTGTAATAGCGCCGCTTACATTAACTCCAACTTTTATAAATGAATTTACTTTAGCATCAATGTTTGCTCTAAAATTGTATCTTTTAAATCCAGATTCAATAACAATTCCTTCCTGATTTAAAACTCCTCCAGAGATATAATAATTCACTCCTTCTTTACCACCTGAAAAAGAAAGCTGATTTGAACTCATAAGTCCTGTTTCATAAATAGCATCCTGCCAGTCTGTACCTTTTCCTAAAAGTTCAGGATGAGCAAATTCAGGTCTGTAAGAAGTTGGATCATATACTGCAGATAAAGCATTTTGATGTCTAGCATATTCCTGCAGATTCATAGAATGAAGTCTTTTAGGCAGATTACTTATGGTATAAGAATTCTCGAAAGATAATTTACCAGTACCTTTTTTACCCGATTTTGTAGTTACAATTACAACACCATTTGCACCACGAGAACCATAGATAGAAGTTGCCGAAGCATCTTTTAAAATATCAATAGATTCAATATCACTTGGATTAATAAGCGCTAAAGGGCTTTGGGTGATATTACCATTATTAGAAAAGTTAGAATTTCCCTGAGCATTTCTTCCAGAAGTTGATGAGTTTCTTGCATCTCCTGAAATTGGCACACCATCAATTACATACAAAGGTTCGTTTGTTCCTGTTAAAGACGAAACCCCTCTAATTCTTACCGAAACGTTACTTCCCGGCTCACCAGAATTGCTGTTTACAACAACCCCCGCTGCTTTACCCTGCATCATTTGATCAAACGAAGCAACTTTTAGGTTTTCAATATCTTTTGAACTAATGCTGGAAATAGCACTGTTTACATCTTTTCTCTTTTGTGTACCGTAACCAATTACAACGACATCTTTTAAGTCTTCAGCACTTGATTTTAAAATTACATTGATTGTTTTTTTACCATCAACTGCAATTCTTTGCGTATTAAATCCAATAAATGAATATACTAAAGTTCCATTTGCAGGAACATCAATAGAATATTTACCGTCAAAATCAGTTGAAGTTGTTGTCTTTGATCCTGCTATCGAAATATTGGCACCAGGAATCGATAAACCCTTTTCATCAGATACCGTTCCCGATACTTTACTCTGAGCAGTAATATAATTACTTGTCAGTAACAAAAATAAAATCAGAGGAACCGCTCTGTGGTTAGCGTTCCAATGAATAAAGTTAGTCATTAGTTTTTTCATAATAAGTGTTTGGTTAGTTTAAATTTGTTCAATTCATAATTCAGCAGTAAGGGAAACTTTTACTTCGAAATTATTTAACAAATCTATAACAGATGAGATTATCAAATCGATAGTATTACATCATTTAATGATAATATTTTTACTATATCTCCTTAAAAAAACACATAATAAAATAAAACCATGCAAATATTGAATTATTCGCAATGAAGCCACCCTTAACAACTACAAACTATAAAGAAAAGTTAACGAAATCGTAAAAATCAAACGTTTTCGTTAAAAATAATATTTATCTGTGCAAAAAAAGTATCACTATAAAATACGTTTTAATCCAGAAAAATCCTCACGATATTGACTAGGTGTGCAGTTTTTAATAGCCTTAAAGCTACGATTGAAGTTCGCAATATTATTAAAGCCGGATTTAAAAGCCACTTCAGAAACACTCATATCTTTTTCAACAAGCCAGCGGGCGGCATATCCTATGCGGATATCATTAATATAATTGACAAAAGTTTTTCCGGTACGCTTTTTTATAAAACGATTAAAAGAAATTATAGACATACTCGCAACACTCGCCACATCATCTAAAGTAATTTTATCAGCAAAATGTTTTTGTACATATTCGTAAACCAATTTCATTTTATCGTAATCATCAAACTTATCATAATCAACCGTATAAGTAGAAAGTAATCGTTGATTTCTCGAATTCGCAAGATCATATAATAAGGAAGTAATTTCCAGGAAATAGTCCATACCATCTAATTTAGAAAGCCTTACCAATCTTGGAGTTAATTCTTCGGCAGTTTTTTTAGAGAATAAAATTCCATGGATAGATCTGTTAAACATATCCCGAATTGGATTCATGATACGTCTGGCCAGTAAAGATTCATGAAATAAATCATTATGAAACTGAATCGTAATTTCATGTATTTTTTTATTGGTACATTTATTCAATTCCCAGCCGTGATATAAATTTGGCCCAATCAAAACCAACTCGACATTATCAATTTCTTCAATATTATCACCTACAACTCGCCTTACTCCTTTTCCGTTTAAAATAAAATTGATCTCAAATTCAGGATGATAATGAACCGGAAAATCAAAACTATCTTTAACTCTGTCAAACACCAAAAAACTATCTCCGGCAGAAAGCGGAGCGATTTCTCTATAAAAATTTTTAGCAGTACTCATCTCTTAAAACTGTTTTTAAATGATATCAGTTGATTTTTTCCTGCAATAATATGATATATAATTGATAAAATAATATTAATTACGCTATAAACATACATTTATCTTTGAAAAATAGAATTATCAACTTTACAAAATCAGTATTAATAATAAACATTAATCATTTTTAATACTCAAACTTTTTATAGTTTTAATAATTTTATAAAGAAAACAATACCGAATTACAAATAGACAAATTCAGTTTCAGGAGCAAGTTGACAATTTCAAACCAGAAGTTGAGAATGCACTGAAAAACAATATTTTCGAAAATGAAAAAATACTTTTTTAAACTTTTAGCCACCGCATTACTAGGAACTTCTTGTTCTGCGCAGTCTATTAATAGTAATACGAATTTGTCACTTTCAGATAAAAAAGCAACACCTGAAACCGTTTCGCTATATAAAAAACTGAATCAGCTTACACAAAGCGGTTATCTTTTTGGTCACCAGGACGACTTAGCTTACGGCGTAAACTGGAAATATGAAAACGGAAGAAGTGATATAAAAGATGTTGTTGGAGATTATCCTGCCCTTTACGGCTGGGACATTGCAGGTTTAGAAAAAGACGATGCCAATAATATAGACGGAATTCCTTTCGTCAAAATGAAACAATATATTATAGAGGCCAATGAAAGAGGCGGAATCTCAACGATAAGCTGGCATTTTGATAATCCCGCAACCGGAAAAAGTGCGTGGGATAACACGCTCAACTCTCTAAAAACAATTTTACCGGGTGGAGAAAATCATCAAAAATTTACTTCGTGGTTAGATAAAGCAGCGAATTTCCTTCTTTCTTTAAAAGATAAAAAAGGAAAAAATATTCCAATTCTATTCAGACCCTATCACGAACTTTCCGGAGGTTGGTTTTGGTGGGGAAAAGGAAATTGTACTCCCGAAGAATTTAAGAACGCATGGAAATTTACATTTGAATACCTGCAGAAAAAAGGCGTTCATAATTTAATCTATGTTTACAACACAGGAAGTTTCAACTCAAAAGAAGATTTTTTAACCAATTATCCCGGAGATAATTTTGCAGATATTTTAAGTTTCGATTCATATCAAAACAACAATGATAAAGAAGGAACAAAATTTATTGCAGAAGTTCAAAATCAGCTTAAAATTTTAAATGAAATAGGTCTTGAAAAACACAAACTAATTGCCGTTGCCGAAGCGGGCTACGAAGCAATTCCAGACCCAAAATGGTGGACAGGAACTTTCTCAAAAGCCATTGGCGATTATAAAATATCCTATGTTTTATTATGGCGAAATCACGGCTGGCAGGAAAAAGAGCAAAAAATGCATTATTACGCACCGTTCAAAGGTCAAACGAGCGAAAAAGATTTCATCGAATATTACAATCTCGACAAAACCTTATTTGAAAAAGACTTAAAAAAAATTAAAAATTGAGAATTAAAAATTAAAAATCCGCGCCATCTGCGTTCTAAAGAATTCAAAAATAAAATCTGTTTTTATCCGCGTTTTTACGAAGTAAATCCGTTTTATCCGCGTCAAAAAAACATTAAAATAATTGCCCCAAACTAAACTTTACAACCTTTAAAAAATAACCAATGCACGACAAAATTAGTTTAAAAGAAAAAATCGGTTACGGACTTGGAGACGCTGCGTCATCAATGTTCTGGAAAATCTTTAGTATGTATCTTCTGTTTTTCTATACCGATGTTTTCGGATTGGCACCTGCCGTTGTAGGAACCATGTTCTTGATTACCAGAATCTGGGATTCCTGCTTTGATCCAATTGTTGGAATCATTGCCGACAGAACAAAAACTAAATGGGGAAAATTCAGACCTTATCTTTTATGGGTTGCCATTCCTTTTGCCGTAATTGGGGTTTTAACTTTTTACACGCCGGACTTTGACGAAAAAGGAAAAATAATTTACGCCTACGTAACTTATTCCTTAATGATGATGATTTATTCCTTAATCAACGTTCCATATGCATCACTTTTGGGCGTAATGTCATCTGACCGAAAAGACAGAAACACATTATCATCATACCGAATGGTTTTTGCTTTTGGCGGAAGTCTTTTGGCACTTTGGTTAATTGAACCGCTTGTAAATTATTTCGGCGGAAGCTTAAATTCTAAAACAGGCTGGCTGGCAACAATTATTGTTTTTGGAGTAATTACAACAGCATTTTTCTGGGCTTGTTTTTTCTTCACAAAAGAAAGAGTAAAACCTATCGAAAACGAACAATCAAACTTAAAAGAAGATTTAAAAGATCTTTTAAAAAATAAACCGTGGTGGATTTTATTAGGCGCCGGAATCGGGACTTTAGTTTTTAACTCCATTAGAGATGGTGCGGCAGTTTACTATTTTAAATATTATGTAAGCAGCGCTGTAAATTTTGATTTCACGCTTTTTGGAACAGATTTCCATATGACACCAACTTCCATTTATTTGGTTTTGGGACAAGCTGCCAATATTATCGGCGTAATTATCGCCACTCCTATCGCCAACAAAATCGGTAAAAAGAACACCTTTTTTGGTGCAATGGCAGTTGCCTCGATTTTAAGTTTAGCGTTCTATTTCTTCGGAAAAGAAGATGTTCTCCTAATTATGAGTTTTCAGGTTTTAATCAGCATTTGTGCAGGCTGCATTTTCCCATTAATCTGGTCAATGTATGCAGATAGTGCCGATTACTCAGAATGGAAACAAGGCCGCAGAGCAACCGGATTAGTTTTCTCAGCTTCATCCATGTCACAAAAATTTGGATGGACCATTGGCGGAGCCGGAACCGGATGGCTTTTAGGTTATTATGGTTTCCAAGCCAATGTTGAACAAACTGCCGTAACTCAAAACGGAATTCAATTAATGTTAAGCATACTTCCTGCAATCGCAGCCGCAATATCAGTCGCTTTTATATTATTCTATCCTTTATCTGAAGAAAAACTGCAAACGATAGAACAAGATTTAAACGAAAAAAGAGACCAAACAAAATAAAAATAAATCAGATACCGAATCAAAAATGACAACAATAACCTCTTCGACTACTTTTCTGGATCGAAAAGCAGCATTAGAAAAAGAACATAAAGCACTAATCGAACGAAAAAATACTCCGGAAGAAAATGCTGGAAACGGGATTTATGAACGTTATAAAAATCCTGTTGTTACCGCATCTCACGTTCCGTTGAACTGGCGTTTTGATTTAAACGAAAAAACAAATCCGTTTTTGCAGGAACGAATTGGAGTAAATGCCGCTTTCAATGCCGGAGCAATGAAATGGAATGGGAAATATCTTTTGGCAGTTCGTGTTGAAGGAATTGATAGAAAATCATTTTTTGCCATTGCAGAAAGTCCAAACGGAGTCGATAATTTCAAGTTTTGGGATAAACCCTGCGTAATTCCACAAACCGAAGAACCAGATACAAACGTGTACGACATGCGTTTAATCAACCATGAAGACGGCTGGGTTTATGGTATTTTTTGTACCGAAAGAAAAGATCCAAAAGCACCAAAAAGCGATACAAGTTCGGCTGTAGCCAATGCAGGAATCGTACGTTCAAAAGATTTAGTAAATTGGGAAAGATTACCGGACTTAATTTCGAATACCGGACAACAGCGAAATGTTGTTTTACATCCGGAATTCGTAAACGGAAAATACGCCTTATACACACGTCCGCAAGACGGATTTATTGACGTAGGAAGCGGCGGCGGAATTGGTTTAGGATATGTTGACGATATGACAAATCCGGTTGTAAAAGAAGAAAGAATCATCTTTGGTAAACAATATCATACCATTTACGAATTAAAAAATGGTCTTGGCCCTGCCCCAATCAAAACAGAAAAAGGCTGGTTACATCTTGCACACGGCGTTCGTAATACCGCTGCAGGATTACGCTATACGTTATATATGTTCATGACCGATTTAAATGATATTTCGAAAGTGACACACGTTCCGGCCGGACATTTTATGGGCCCAGAAGGAATTGAAAGAGTTGGCGATGTATCAAATGTTTTATTCTCAAACGGATGGATCGAAGATACTGACGGAACTGTTTACGTTTATTACGCATCATCAGATACAAGAATGCACGTTGCTGTTTCTTCTGTAGAAAAATTAGTTGATTATGTTATCAATACTCCCGCAGACACTTTTATTTCTGCAGGTTCAGTAGAAACTATCATCAATCAAATTGAAAAAAATAACGCAATTTAAGTATCGTGTGTACAACTGTAAAACAGCTAAAAACGGAACTAACAACAGAGCTGGATTCTATTTTAAATTATTGGATAAAACATACACTTGATACTCAAAACGAAGGTTTTATTGGGCAGATTGATTTCAACGATCATCTAATTGCCAATGCCGAAAAAGGTGCTGTTTTGAATTCAAGAATTCTTTGGACTTTTTCGTCAAGTTATCAAGTCACCAAAAAAGAAAATCATAAAAAAATTGCCGAAAGAGCTTTTGATTTTCTTTCAAAATATTTTTATGACGCTGAATTTGGAGGTTTGTTTTGGAGTATTAATGTTGATAAAACGCCAAAAGATACCAAAAATCAAATCTACGCCTTAGCCTTTGCGATTTATGGTTTAACGGAATATTATGCTATTTCTAAAGATGAAAAAGCTTTAGAAATAGCCAAAAAATTATATTTTAAAATTCAGGAACACAGTTACGATCCTGTAAACAAAGGCTATCTTGAAGCTTTTACAAGAAATTGGCAGCCTATTGAAGATTTGCGTTTGAGTGATAAAGATGCCAACGAAAAAAAGACAATGAACACGCATTTGCATATTATTGAGGCGTATGCAAATTTGTATAAAGTATGGAAAGATGAAACGCTTCGAAAAAACAGCATCGAACTATTAGAAACAATTGAAAAGCATTTCATTAATACCGAAACCGGGCATCTTCGTTTATTTTTTGATGAAAACTGGATCGAAAAACCGGACGTAATTTCATACGGACACGATATCGAAGCGGCTTGGCTTTTATTGCAATGTGCTGAGATTTTAGAAGATGAAAATTTAGTTGCCAATTATAGAAAACATGCTGTTCAAATTGCCGAAGTTACCAAAGAAGGTTTAGATACTGACGGAGGTTTATGGTATGAATTTGATCCCGAAAAAAATGAATTAATTGCCGAAAAACATTGGTGGGTTCAGGCCGAAGCCTTAATTGGTTTTTACAACGCTTATCAATTATCCGGAAATGAAGATTATCTGGAAATCGTTTTTAAAAACTGGAAATTCATAAAAAAACACATTCTCGATCTTAAAAATGGCGAATGGTTTTGGGGAATTTACAGAGATTATTCTTTAATAGAAAAAGACAAAGCCGGATTCTGGAAATGTCCTTATCATAACAGCCGAGCTTGTATGGAGTTGATTCAGAGAATTAAAGGTTAAAACTTTAAAATCGTTGAGTGAAATTAATTTGAACACATAGAAACATAGCTTCTCTCTGTCTTCAAAGGCGTTTCACTTGTATTTAGTACACATAGGCTATGTGTGAGAAACTAGTTTCTTTCTTTAATTTTTTTTAAGTTAAATATAAATCTATGTTTCTATGTGTTAAAAATTCTTTTATAAATGATATTCAGTGATATTTAAACACTAATAATCAATCAATTGTATTAAAAATATTACTTATGAAAACACTCTTTCTTTTTAGTTTATTATTTCTAACTACAATAACAAATGCACAAGGCAACCTTGTCAAAAACCCCGGTTTTGAATATGAATTTGTAAACTGGAACGGCAGCGACGCGGCCTATATAACTCCGTATGATAAAAAATCAGGAAAAAGCTGTGCCGCAATCAATCAGTTTGTGGGAGCAGAATGGAAAGCTGTTGATCAAACCATAAACATCCCAAAAAATATTTATGCTCTGGAATTCAGCGTTTGGATTAAATCTGAAAGTATCGAAGAGCAAAAAGAAGCCTACAAAGCCGGAGCAGCAATTGCAGAGTTTACAACTTTAACCGATAAAAAAATTACATCCGAAACTTTTGCCCAGGTAAAAGGAACAACCGAATGGACGAATTATAAAAAAACGGTAAAAATTCCAGCCGATGCAAAAAAAGTCCGCATTATGCTTGCTCTCGCACAAACCAACGGCACCATTTATTTTGATGACGTAAAAGTTACCACTCTTTTAGAAGAAGAGTATTTAAAACAAAATTCAGTAACTACCGAAAAATAAGAGATGAAAAAATCAATATTAAAAATAGCCTGCATAAGTCTATCTATTTTAGCATTTGCAAGCTGTTCTTCCGATAACGAAAAAGAAGACGAAACTATAATAATAGTAGATCCGCCAACACAAAGCGATCCGTTAACAACACAAAACGCACCAACTTATATGGTTGATGCAAACGCAACTAAAGAAACCACAGCTTTATTCTACAACTTAAAAAGACTGGCACAAACTAACGTGGCCATTGGTCAGCAAGATGCTTTTAATGGTTTTTATCAGGATGCCGGAGGAGATTCAGACATCAAAAAAAACACAGGTTTTGATCCTGCTGTTTTAGGTTCAGATTTTATGTTTATTACCGATAAAAACAATAACAATCAGGCCGATAACTGGTTTTATCAGCAAGAAGTAAAAATTACAAGCGATGTTAAAGCCGCTTACGCGAAAGGCATAATCAACACGTTCAGCTGGCATATAAGAGAACCTTTTAAAGACGAATCTTTTTATGCCGCCGATATGTCGACACAAGAAAAAGCAACAGCTTTTAAAAGTATTTTACCGGGCGGAACCAATCACGAATGGTACAAGAAAAAACTAGATAAAGTAGCCAGCGTAGTTTTAAATTTAAAAGGCTCAAACGGAGAATTGATTCCGATAATTTTCAGACCATTTCATGAATTCGACGGAAGCTGGTTTTGGTGGGGCGCAAATTACTGCACTGCCGATGAATACAAACAAGCCTATCAATTTACCGTTGATTATTTGAAAAACACAAAAGGCGTTCACAACATTTTATACGCCTTTTCTCCAGACAACTCATATACAACAGAAAGCAGTTATTTAAGCCGATATCCAGGTGATAAATATGTCGATATTCTGGGAATGGATAATTACGGAGATTTTGCTAATCAAGGCTCTACAGGTTCTGGCAAAGCCAATGCAAAACTAAAAATGATCTCTGACATTGCTAAAACCAAAGTAAAAATCGCCGCTTTAACCGAAACGGGGTATAGAGTTACAAGTTCAATTCCGCCAGTTACAAATTGGTTTTCGACTTATTTATACGACGCTTTAACAGCAAATGATATTCAAGTGAGTTATGTAATGTTTTGGAACAATAACAGCGACGGATATTATGTTCCAAATGGTTCGGTTTCGAATGCCGCAGATTTTAAAACTTTTAGTACCAAAACAAAATCAGCATTATTGAATTCCCTGCCGAAAATGTATGAAATGCCGAAATAATTCTTGTGTTTAGATGGCACACGGATTTCACAGATGAAACGGATTTTCACGGTTATTTTATAAACAATGTAAATAATAAAAAAATCTGTTTTCATCTGTTTAAATCAGTAAAATCAGTGTGCCATCTCACCCACAACTAAAAAACAAACAATGAAAAACATATTTCTAAAAAACCTCAGCTTTGCTTTAATTCTCTCTGTAATCGCTTGTCAGGCGCAGGAAAAAATTACTGTAAAAGGAAACCAATTTTATAAAGGTGATAAACCATACGCTTACATTGGAACCAATTATTGGTACGGAAGCTTACTGGCATCCAAAAAAGTGGGCGACAGAAAAAGATTAATTAGAGAACTGGATTTATTGCAAAAAAACGGAATCGATAATCTAAGAATTTTAGTTGGCGGCGATGGCGGGAAATACGATTTCACCGTTCGTCCGGCGCTGCAATACGAACAGGGAAAATACGATGAAGATTTACTGGACGGACTTGATTTTATAATCAACGAAATGAGCAAACGTAAAATGTATGCCGTTTTATATTTAACAAACAATTGGGAATGGTCTGGCGGAATGTCACAATATTTAGAATGGAATGGAAAAGGTCCAATTCCGGTTCCGGCGATTCCGCCCAATACGTGGCCACAATTTATGTCGTATACAGAACAATTTCATAGTTGCGAACCTTGTATGAAAGGTTTAGAAAATCATGTAAAATTTATTATTGGAAGAACAAATTCCTATTCTAAAAAGAAATATACTGAAGATAATACCATTATGGCGTGGCAGGTTGGAAATGAACCCCGAACCTTTACACCAGAAAACGAAGCAAAATTCACAGTTTGGCTAAATAACATTGTCGATTTAATTGACAGCTTAGACAAAAACCACTTAATCTCGACTGGTTCTGAAGGCAAAAACAGTTCAAATGACAGCATGGAAATTTTTGAACGCACACATCAGAATCCGAATATCGATTATTTGACAATGCATATTTGGCCAAAAAACTGGAATTGGTTTAAAGCAGATAATGCTGAAAAAACGCTGACAACAACTTTAGAAAATGCGGGAAAATATATTGACGATCACATTAAAGTCGCAAACAATTTAAAACGCCCTATTATTATTGAAGAATTTGGTTTACCGAGAGAAAACGAAAATTTAATTGCAGGATCTTCTGTTGTAAATAGAGATATTTTCTACAATTATATTTTTGGCAGAGTTGCCGAAAGTGTAAAAAATAACGGTCCGTTACAAGCAGCAAATTTCTGGGGATTTGGCGGCGAAGGAAAAGCAGTTAACAAAGACGGAAAATGGAACCCCGGCGATCCGTTAACGACAGATCCGCCGCAGGAACCTCAAGGTTTGAATTCTGTTTTTTCTTCGGATAAATCGACATTGAAAATTGTAAAAGATTATAATTTGAAATTGAAAAAATAAAGTAATCTTAAACCATATAAGTAATTTAAGAACATGTAAAATTCTGTCTCAATATATTGTAAAATATAAATAACATATCATCCACCCCCTATTTTTCGTAGAGACGCACAGCAGTGCGTCTTATGTGCAACGAATATACCGACGTTTACAATTAAAAAATAAAAATATTATTCATCCCTATCTTCCGTAGAGACGCACTGCTGTGCGTCTTATGCGCAAAAAATATACACGACGTAAACTGGACGTAGACGCACTGCTGTGCGTCTCTACAATATGCGTTATGTGAAATGCATTGTGTGAAATGTGTTTTATAAAAATATATTTACGCTAATATTTTCTCAATCGCATTCAATTCATCTTCTGCAAACACTGTATTTTGCAAACAATCAATATTATTACACAATTGTTTTACAGAACTCGCACCAATTAAAACAGAAGTAATTCGTTTGTCTTTTTGCAGCCATGCCAAAGCCAATTGTGCTAAAGACTGGTTTCTATTTTGAGCAATTTCATTCAGCTGAATCAATTTCTGAATACGTTCTTCCGTAACTTCATTTTCTTTCAAATGTCCGTTTGGATTATGCGCTCTTGAGTTTTCAGGAATTCCGTTTAAATATTTATCTGTTAAAAGTCCTTGTGCCAAAGGCGAAAATGCAATACAGCCCACTCCTTTTTCTTCTAAAACATCCAATAAACCATTTTCTACCCAACGCTCTAACATCGAATATTTTGCCTGATGAATTAAACAAGGTGTTCCTAATTGTTTTAAAACATCAACCGCAACACGAGTCTGCTCCGCCGAATAATTACTGATTCCAACATACAAGGCTTTTCCACTTCTAACAGCATGATCAAGTGCCATCATAGTTTCTTCAATTGGCGTTTCTGGGTCTGGACGATGCGAATAAAAAATATCTACATAATCAACGTTCATTCGCTTCAAACTCTGATCTAAACTTGATAATAAATATTTTCTCGAACCCCAGTCTCCGTAAGGGCCATTCCACATTGTATAACCCGCTTTTGTAGAAATCACAATTTCATCACGCAGATTTCCCTGAAAATTATGCCATAATATTTTACCAAAATTTTCCTCAGCAGAACCCGGAACCGGACCGTAATTATTCGCTAAATCAAAATGGGTAATTCCTTTATCAAAAGCTTCTACGGCAATACTTTCCGCATTTTCAAAATTATCTACTGAACCGAAGTTATGCCATAATCCTAAGGAAATTTCTGAAAGTAATAAACCGCTTCTTCCGCATCTGTTATATTTCATTGTTTTAGTTTAAAGGTTGGAGTTTTAATAGAATTTAAAGTTAGAAAAATAATGCTTTTGTTTTGCCACAAAGACACTAAGTCACAAAGATTTTTTTTACATAGCCCCTAGCTTCAGCTAGGGGAATAAGATTGGAAGTTACAAAGGGCTTTAGCCAAACCTACAAAGTTTGGCTAAAGCCCTTTTGATTGCGTTAATATTTTTCATCCAGCTAAAGCTGGACGCTATTAATCTTAAATTTTAAAAAAAACTTTGCGACTCTGCGACTTTGCGAGATTAAAAAACTTCGCGACTTAGTGCCTTTGTGGCAAAAACGTCTACTCTTTTACCTCAAAACCATCTTGTAAACCTTTATCAGAACTTCCTCCAACCATGATTTTAAAAGTTCCCGGTTCAACTAAATAATTTCCTTCGTTATCATAAAAACCAAGTTCCTTATTTGTTAAAGTAAAAGTTACCGTTTTAGTTTCTCCTTTTTTAAGACTTACCAATTCAAAACCTTTCAATTCTTTTATAGGACGAACGATACTTGCGTATTCATCATGAATATACAATTGAACCACTTCTTTTCCATCATAATTTCCAGTGTTTGTTACCTCAACACTAACCTGAACTTTTTCTCCTTTTGCGAAAGCAGTTTTATTTAATTTCAGATTTTTATAATCAAAAGTTGTATAACTCAATCCAAAACCAAACGGAAATTGAGGCGTTTTCTCCACATCCATATAATGTGACCAGAAAACATTTTTATCGCTGTCTGTTGGTCTTCCTGTACTGTATTTGTTATAATAAATAGGAACCTGACCTACATTTCTAGGAAAAGACATTGGCAATTTCCCGCTCGGATTATAATCTCCGTATAAAACCTGTGCAACCGCATTTCCAGTTTGCGTTCCTAAATGCCAGGCTTCAACAATTGCCGGAACGTTTTCTGCAGCCCACGGAATACTCAACGGACGTCCGTTATTTAAAACCAAAACTACATTTGGATTCACTTTATAGATTTCTTCTAATAATTCCTGCTGTAAACCTGGAAGATTCAAATCCGTTCTGCTTCTTCCTTCTCCGCTTTGGAAACCATATTCACCTAAAACCATTACTACAACATCAGCATTTTTTGCAGCTGTTTTTGCTGCTTCAAATCCGCTTTTATCTGTAGTATTGAAAACAGTTTCAGTTAGAAAAGTTGCTTTTTGTTTTAATAAATCTGCTCCTTTTTCAAAAACCAATTGATTGTCTTTGTATTGCTGCATTCCTTCTAAAACCGAAACCGCTGTATTATCATCTGTTGCAATTCTCCAGCTTCCAAGCGGGCTGTTTTTATCATTTGCCAAAGCGCCGATCAAAGCAATTTTTTGTCCTGATTTTTTCAGTGGCAATAAATTCTTATCGTTCTTCAACAAAACGATAGATTTTTTCGCCATATCCAAAACGCCGGCATTATTGGCTTTACTCCCCACAACTGCTTTTTCGCGTTTTTCATCGCAATATCTGTATGGATCATCAAATAATCCTAATTCAAATTTTACACGAAGAATTCTGCGAACGGCATCATCAACCAAAGATTCTTTTACTTTTCCTGATTTTACTAAATCAACTAGTTTTGCAACATACAAATACGATTCCATATCCATATCAGAACCTGCAATTACAGCTTTTGCGGTTGCATCGGCTTCATCTTTTGCATATCCGTGCGCAATCATTTCACGAATCGAAGCATAATCAGAAATTACAAACCCATCAAACTTCCATTTTCCTTTTAAAATATCTCTTTGCAAAAATGCATTTCCGGTTGCCGGAACTCCGTTTAAAGTATTAAACGAATTCATAAACGTACGAACTCCGGCTTCTACAGTTGCTTCAAAAGGAGGCAAAACCGAATTATACAATTTAGAGTTGCTAATATCAACAATATTATATTCTAAACCTGCTTCAACATAACCATAAGCCGCAAAGTGTTTTGCACAGGCAGCAATGGTATTTACTTTAGCTAAATCGGCAATTGTTTCACCTTGAAAACCTTTTACTCTGGCGTAACCAATTTTACTTCCCAAATACGGATCTTCTCCCGAACCTTCCATCACACGTCCCCAGCGCGCATCATTTGCTACATCGACATTTGGGCCAAAAGTCCAGTTTATTCCAGATGCCGAAGCTTCATCTGCCGCAATCGCTGCCGATTTCTTAATTGCTTCTAAATCCCAGCTTGCTGCTTCTGCTAACGGAATCGGGCTTAACGTTTTATAACCATGTATTACATCAAAACCAATAATTAACGGAATTCCTAATCGTGTTTCTTCAACTGCAATTTTCTGTACGGCACGAACTTCTTTTACACCGCGCACCGTCAGCATTGATCCAACTAAACCTTTTCTTAAATGTTCGTATTTTAATTCAGCCGTCCCGCCTTTTGGAGCTGGTCCCGTAACATCCCAAAAACCATTGTATTGGTTCATCTGACCAACTTTCTCCTCCAATGTCATCAAAGGCAAAAGCAAATCAATTCTTTGCTCAATAGTTTTGTTTTTATCCAAATACGGCTTTTTTTGTGCATTCATATTTCCAACAGTAAACAGGGACAAAACCCCAATAATTATTATTTTTTTATTTTTCATGGTTAGTTTTTTTTGAGGTGCTAAGGTTCTGAGGTACTAAGATTCTAAGTTTTTTTTCCAAAACTTTGCGGGGCTTCGACTTCGCTCAGCCTGACAAAAGCGAGCAAAAACATCTGCGCAAATCAGTTGAATCAGTAAAATTTGTGGGCAAAAAAATCTAAAATCTACATTCTAAAATCTAAAATCAATTCACTCCGTGATAAAACAAGAAGCCGGCAAATTTGCTTTATTAAACAAATCTGACTGTGTTGTATTTCCCCACGCAAATCTCACTCTTACTGGGGTTGTTACTTTTTTACTTGTCAAAATCACCTGATTATTTTTTATTGAAGCTTCTGCAGGAAAGAAATTTCCATCGGCTCCAGCCACTTCAAATTGATTCGAAATTTTGTTTTTGAAATACAAACCTTCAGCATAATCAAAAGAAACGGTTACTTTGTTTTTATCGATTTTAATTTCTTTGAAAAGCGGGCCGTTAACCAAATTTGAATTTGCTTTATAAACTTCGGCTAAAGCCAAATTTGCCAAACGAATTCCAACTGATTTTTTATTCTTTGGATGAATATCAATTGTATCTGAAATATCCGAAGTCAAAACCATTCCTGTTTTTGGAACTTCTTTTAAAATTTTCCTTTGAGAATTTCTAACCGTAACATTCGAGAAATTATTTGTTCCTGTTTTATATGGTGCAATTTGAACGAAATAAAAAGGAAAATCATCGTTCCAATTTTTTCTCCACGAAGTAATCAAAGTCGAAAGTGTTTTATCGTAAACTAAAGAACCTACATTTGATTCTCCCTGATACCAAATTGTTCCGGCAATTTTAAATCCAACAATTGGAGCAATCATCGCATTATAAGCACGTCCGGGTTGGTGCGGACCATATTCCTGTTCGTATAGTTTTTTGGCATTTTCTAATAAAACCGGATCGTTTTGAATCACTTCTTCCGGCATCCAGATTTCGGCTGGAGTTCCGCCCCAGTTCGATGAAATTAATCCGATTGGTACATTTTTTAAATCTTCGCGTAAACGTTTAGCAAAAAAGTAGCCAACGGCGCTGAAATATTTCATGGTTTCGGGAGTCGATTCAACCCAATTTCCTAATACATTATTTTGCGGACTTGTTGCTGTTGATTTTGAAACGGTAAAAAATCGAATATTCGGATTCGTGGCATTTTTTACTTCTTCATCACCATTTTCGATTCCCCAGCTTGCAGACATTTCCATGTTCGATTGTCCAGAACAAATCCAGACTTCTCCAATTAAAATGTTTTTTAAAACAACTTCGTTATATCCTTTTATAGAAATTGTGTAAGGTCCGCCGGCTTCTGGAGTTTTAATTACAAGTTCCCATTTTGCCTGATTACTTGTAACGGCTTTATATTCCTGATTGTTCCAGCTTGAAACTAATTTAATTTCTTCTTTTGGATTTGCCCAGCCCCAGATTTTTACTTCAGAATTACGCTGTAAAACCATATTATCTCCAAAAATATTCGGAAGCGTAACATTTGCTGTTATGATATTTGAAATCATAAAAAAGAAAATAAGCTTAAGTATATTATTTTTCATTTAACAGCTTTTTTAAAAATGGAGCATATTCATCTACCAAAACTTTATGATCTTCAACATCAGGATGTCCTGAACAGCCTTTTGGCGTCATTGGTTTGAATTTGAAAATCTGAATTGGCTTATGTGTTTTGTCTTCTGCGAAAGCGTTTTTCACTTTATTCAGACAATCTTCAAAAACAACTGCTCTTTCTCCACCAACCATTGGGCTGTTTGTAATGACAATCTGCACATTTGGATTGTGTTCGTAAAGCATTTTTATAAAGTTGATGTAATTCGAAACATACTTTTCGGGATTAAAAGGCAGACGTTCTTTTTTTCCGTCTCCGCCAGAAAAATCATTTGTTCCTAAAGCAATACTTATAATATCAGGCTGAAAAGCAAAATCGTATTTTAGTTTTGAGGAATCTTTGGTCAAATACAAATTAGGATAAACATCCGGCATTATAGCTTCGTCTTTGTTTTCGTCGTTC
Organism: Flavobacterium sp. UBA7680; assembly: GCF_002482975.1. Taxonomy (GTDB): domain Bacteria; phylum Bacteroidota; class Bacteroidia; order Flavobacteriales; family Flavobacteriaceae; genus Flavobacterium. The sequence goes on from NZ_DLHA01000022.1 coordinate 33,573, forward strand.
CAGTTTCTGTAAATTCCAATTCCTGAAACGCAGCTCATTAAATAGTCAACACCAATTTCTCTTGAAATTCTTGGTCCGTAAGCATAATAACCATTATGATGATCCATATATTCGCCTTTATCACACGGAATATCCGACGGATCACTAGCCGCACCGCAAGTAATGGAATCACCTATAAATTCGATTTTCTTTTTCTTTTTGGATGAAATTGAAGTCAGTTTTGCAGTTGTTCCGGCAAATAAAATATTCCCGCTTTGAGCTTCGGTATTTTTATAAATTTCTAAATGATGTTCTTTTTTATTGGAAGTTATTTTTATTGAAAATGATTGAACTGCTCCTTTTTCTATTCTGATTTTTCCAATATATTTTCCGTCTAAAACCAACTGAATATAATTATGATGTTCATAAGCATCAACACTTTGAAGCGAAATTGAACATTCATTTCCTGTAAAATTAAAAGATACAGAAGATGCAGTTCCTATTAAGATTACTTGATTATTTTGAAGTTTGTCAACTCTTCCCGCATAAAGAAAAGTATCCTGGTTTTGTGATGTCGAAACAAGTGAAATCAGCAAAAACAGAATTAAAAGGGCGTTTTTTTTTGGAAACATAATTTATTTGTTAAAATATAAATACGATTCACAAATATATTTGAAACTTAATAAACATAAAGATACTAAAACATCAAAAAGTAATAAAAAAACACCACGTAAACACATCATTTAATTGCTAATTCTTACAATCTATACTGTATTTAGAAAAATAACGTTCTATCTTAGCAACTAAACATTTTCTTACTTAAAAAATGAAATCTTACTTTATTATCTTCATCCTTTCTGTTGTTTTATTTTCTTCTTTTACTTCAAAAGAGAAAAATAAAAGTGTAATTCGAAAAGAACAATCGGCAATAGATCGTGACTCTATAATAGTTTTTGCTAAAAAATATTTGGGAACACCTTATTTATATGCGAGCAGTAATCCGCAAAAAGGGTTTGACTGTTCTGGATTTGTGAGTTATGTTTTTGGGAATTTTGGGATGACCTTGCCGAGAAGTTCGAGCGGATATAAAAATTTAGGAACGGCGTTAAAACCTGAAGATTTTAAAGTTGGAGATATTTTGGTTTTTTACGGCTATAAAGACAAAACCGTAATTGGTCATCTTGGCATAATTTGCGAGGCTGACGGAATGCATTCTAAGTTTATTCACGCTTCTTCCGGAAAAGCGCAGCAGGTTACGATTACATCTCTTGATACAGAACATTATACGAACCGTTTTTATAAATGTATTGATGTAATTTCAAAATAAAAAAGCTCCAGATATGTAATGTCTCTGGAGCTTTCACTTTATAACTAACCTTTATTTTTAAATAACCGTTCCTTTTAACGTAAGTATTTTTGGAGCAGTTTCAGCACTTGTTGTTACAGTAACTGTTTTTGTAAATGCGCCTTTGTTTGCTGCATTGTAAGTTGCTGTTACTTTTGCAGATTTACCAGGTAAAATTGGTTCTTTTGTATAATCTGTTGCTGTACAACCGCATGAACCTTGAACTTGTGTAATTACAACGGCAGTTTTTCCTGTGTTTTTAAATTCATAAACGATTGCTTTTGGAGTTCCTTGTGGAATTTCTCCAACATCGATTGTTTCTGTTTTCCAAACAATTGTCGAAGCTGTTTCAGTAATTTTTGTTTCAGCTGTTAAAGATTTTACCGGAGCAATTGCTGAAAAAGACATTAGGCTTAAAGCCAAAACCAGCATAGAAATTTTGATGATTTTCATAGTTAAATATATTAATGGTTTATAGTTCGATATTTACATTACAAAGATATTTCAGACAAAAAGAAATCGCTGTTAAGCGGTTTCAAATGTTTGTTAATGACTTGTTAATCGCCGTTTTTAACTATATTTTTGATTAATATTACACTCTCAAAAGTCTGTTTTCTTGAAAATTAATAAACTCAATAGTATTATCGTTCTGGGATTGGTCGCCATTATTAGTATTTTGGTGGCGCAATTGCTTTGGACAAAAGAGGCTTTTACGATAGAGCAGAAAAAGCTGAGTCAAAAAGCTCATATTGCACTTCTTGAAGTGGCAAAAAAACTGTATGAAGGAACGAGCCACGAACTTCCGGCGCAAAGTCCTGTACAGAAAATTTCGAATGATTATTATATTGTAAATGTCGATAATGAGTTTGAACCTGATATTTTAGAATTTTATCTAAAAACAGAATTCAAAAAAATGAATATTACGACGGATTTTGAATATGCAATGTACAATTGCCAAAGTGATGAAATGATTTACGGCGATTATATTTCTTTGTCGAAAAAAAAATCAGAATGTAAAAAGACGGTTTATTTCCCGAAGCATAAAAATTTAGTCTATTATTTTGCAGTTCGTTTTCCTAATGAAACGACTTATTTATTTAGTTCGATGCGCTTTTGGTTTGTGCTTTCGATCATGTTGATTTTAATTTTATTGATTTACGTTTATTCGATTTTTACGCTTTTGCAGCAAAAAAAATACTCTGAATTACAGCGTGATTTTATCAATAATATGACGCATGAATTTAAAACGCCTTTATCTTCTATTTTAATTGCTTCCAAATATTTAAGCGAACAAAATCCTATTAAGGACGATAAAAAACTGCATACTTATACGGAGATTATTATCAATCAAAGCAATAAACTGAATCATCATATTGAAAAGATTTTAAATATTGCAAAATCAGACTATGCGCCTTTAGAATTAAAAAAAGAACCTGTTTTAATTATTCCGGTTATTGAAGAAGCCATTGAAAATATTCAGCTAAAATATCCTGAAGCTGTTATTACTATAGAAAGCCCTTCTAAGGAATATTTATTAGAAACAGATGTTTTTCACTTTGGAAATCTGATTTACAATCTTTTAGATAATGCGGTTAAATACTGCAATAAAAAGCCCGAAATTACGATTAGAATTTATGAGGAGAATTCCATTTTAAAATTGGAGTTTGTTGATAACGGGATTGGAATTTCTACTAAAAAAATATCTTATATATTTGATAAGTTTTACCGGATTCAAAACGAAAAGAGTAATGAAGTAAATGGTTTTGGATTGGGATTATATTACGTAAAAGAAATCTGCAGTTTGCAAAACTGGAAAATAAAAGCTGAAAATAATACTGAAAACGGAGTTACTATAACTTTGTCTATTCCTTATAAAAAATGAAAAATTTCAAGATACTTTATACCGAAGATGACGAAACGCTGGCGTTTTTGACCAAAGATAATTTGGAACAAAACAATTATGAAGTGGTTCATTGTACGAATGGAAAATCTGGTTTGGAAACTTTCAAAAATGAAGATTTTGACGTTTGTATTTTTGATATTATGATGCCCAAAATGGATGGTTTTGAACTGGCAGAAGAAGTTCGGAAAATCGATACTGACGTTCCTATCATTTTTCTTTCGGCTAAAACTTTAAAAGAAGATCGTATAAAAGGACTTCGTCTTGGTGCCGATGATTATTTGGTAAAACCTTTCAGCATTGAGGAATTAATCTTGAAAATTGAAGTTTTCCTGAAACGTTCTCAAAAGAATAATAAAGTCGGAAAATCGGTTTATGAAATTGGAAAATATCAATTTGACACCAAAAATTTTATTCTTTTTAATGATGAAGAAAAAGTCGGACTTACACAACGTGAAGCCGAATTGCTAAAATTGTTTCTTGACAATAAAAATTTAGTTTTAAAAAGAGAGCAGATTTTAACTGCACTTTGGGGAACTGATGATTATTTTATGGGAAGAAGTCTTGATGTTTTTATTTCGCGCCTGCGTAAAATTTTATCGAACGAAAAAGGCATTTCGATTGAAAACCTGCACGGAATTGGTTTTAGATTTTCTATAGCGTAATTGTAAAGTGTATTCTTTCAAATAATCACAATTCTGTTAAAAATAAAGAATAATCTGTAAATAGATTTTGAAAAATCTTTGTATTTTTAAGTTCTAATTTTCCAGATATGAAAATACATCATTTGCGAAATGCCACATTGGTTATTGAGACAGAAAAGCATGTTATTCTTGTAGATCCGATGTTAGGAAAGAGAAAAACAATTGCTCCTTTTACTATTTTTCGTTACAATCCAAAACGCAATCCTCTAGTGGCTCTGCCTAAAAACAGCAGGGAAATTTTGAGCAATGTAACTCATTGTTTAATTACGCATTTACACCCAGATCATATTGATAAGGCCGGAGAAGTATTTTTAAGAAGAAAAAGCATTCCTGTAATCTGCAGTGCAAAAGATGAAAAGACTCTTTTACAAAGAGGTCTTAATATTGTACAGACTTTAAATTATTGGGAACCTCAGCCTTTTTTAGATGGAAGAATTATTGGAATCCCCGCTCTTCATGGTTACGGTTGGATTGCAAAATTGATGGGAAATGTAATGGGATTTTACATTGAACTTGCAAACGAAAAATCGGTTTATATAAGTTCTGATACTATTTTTACAGATGATGTCCAAAAAGCATTAATCGAACTCAAACCCGATATCGCAACGGTTGCCTGCGGAACTGCCAGACTGGATATTGGACAGCCTTTATTGATGCGGATGAATGATATTTTGAAGTTTACAGCACTTGCACCCGGAAAAGTTTTTGCCAACCATCTTGAGGCTTTAAATCACTGCCCAACAACTCGTGAAGAATTAAGAAAGGCATTGACTGAGAATAATCTTTTGTCTAAAGTTGCTATTCCGAGTGACGGAACTAGTGTAGATTATTGATCTTAAATACATTCTATTTTTACTGAAAAATAGTTTCGTTTTGCTATTTCCCGTTTCGGTATTAATACTATATTTGGCTCTTAATCCAACCAAAAACAGATGAATAATTTCTTAAGGAAAATAAAATTAGTTAAAGATATTACAATACAATTACCTGTTTCAAAAATAGATTTTATTCAAAAATTTAGAAACAATGTTGATGAATCTGATTTGGGTTACGTTCCTTTTGAAGTTTTTCAATCCAGTAGAAATGAATACAAAGGTAATATTGAAAATAATTCGTTTGATTTGAAAAGGAGAAAACGATTATTTGATACTGGTTATTCTTTTGCAAAAGTAAACGGAAATTTAATTCAGGAAAATGATAAGTTAGTTATTGATGCTGAAATTATTGGTTTCAGAAAAAGAATGATTATCTTTTTTGCCTTTATAGTTTTTTTCTATCTCATCGCTTTTACTGGAATGATATTAACTGGCGATAATGTTTCTCTTATTTTTTTGCCGTTTTTACTTTTTCATATGTCAATTATGTTAGGTATTCCTTACTTTGTAATTAGAAGAAGTGTTAACAGAATGGCCTACAATTTAGAAAGAGATTTTCATTATTGGGTAACAAAAAACTAATTCAACTTTCTTATTATAAAACCAGTAACCCAAACTCTCGCAAAGTATTGATTGGTTTCGAATACCAAAATAATTCAAAATCTTCTAATGAAGTTTCGAAATCATTTTTAACTTCCTGAAAAGTATAATTTTTGGTATTCGAAATTGATATTTTTGTTAAGATATCAATTAACCATTCGCCTTCTTCTTTACTGGTTTGAATGGTAAAGCTTTCTTTTTTATCATGAAAAGTTGACGACATCATTTCCCAGCTTCTTCCTTTTTTTGATTTGGTGAAGATTTCTGCCGAAGGTTTTCCACCAAGCCAAACTACTTTTGCATTTGGTTTTGTGTTGAAATCGTTTTGTTCTTCTAGCGCATTAAAAATAAAATCGGGATGAATTTTTGTTTTCGGAATTTTGAAATCGAACCAATCTTGCAGTTCATAGTCAAAACAGATTCCGTGCATAAAATTGAAAGAGAGATTTCTTTAATCCGAAGCTGAATTTATCGTGATTGATTCCAGTTGAATCGGTATATTCAATATCGTTGTTGGCAAAAGTTCCTATTAGATTCTGTCTTTCTTAGTCACGCCAAATTGCTCTGGATATAATCCAACCGGACTATGAGCCGTCAATGGCAAACTGATGCCAAAATCCTGATTGTAAAACTCCTGCTTCAAACAACTGACGAACCATTTCAAGACTGTCAATTGTTTCCTGAATGGTTTGCGTAGGATATCCATACATTAAATACGCATGAACCATAATTCCTGCTTCGGTAAAATTGCGGGTTACTTTTGCGACTTGTTCTACCGTTACACCTTTGTCAATTAATTTCAATAATCTATCTGAAGCTACTTCTAAACCTCCTGAAACAGCAATACAGCCGGAAGCTTTTAGCAATAAACATAAATCTTTAGAAAAGCTTTTTTCAAATCGAATATTTGTCCACCAGGTTACGGCTAGCTTTCGTTTTAAAATTTCGAGAGCTAAAGCTCGCATTAAAGCCGGTGGTGCAGCTTCATCAACAAAATGAAAACCGTTTTGACCCGTTTGCAGAATCAATTCTTCCATTCGGTCACAAAGCAAACTTGCCGCAACGGGTTCGTAAACTTTTATATAATCTAGTGAAATATCACAAAAAGTGCATTTTCCCCAATAACAGCCGTGAGCCATTGTGAGTTTATTCCAGCGTCCGTCGCTCCACATTCTATGCATTGGATTTACTATTTCGATAACCGAAATGTATTTATCCAAAGCAAGATCTGAATAATCAGGCGTTCCTACGTAAGCTTGTTTATAATCGTGTTTTAAAGAATTGTTTTTGTAGACAACTTCTCCATTTTCTAATAGAAATGTTCTTTTGAAACGCTTCTCGTCCCTCGACTCCGCTCGGGATGACAAATTTTCAACAAGTTCTTCTATCGGAACTTCTCCATCATCCAAAGTAATAAAATCGAAGAATTCAAAAACTCGTTTATCCGAAAGTGAACGTAATTCAGTATTTGGAAAACCGCCTCCCATCGAAATTTTAATTTCAGGATGATTTTGTTTAACCCATTGTGCAGATCTAAAAGCGCTATATAAATTACCCGGAAATGGAACAGAAATTAAAAATAATGTAGGTTTTACAGCTTCTATTTTTTCTTTTAAAATTGAAATTAAAATCGAGTCGATGTAAGTTGGATATTGCTGTAAAGCATTGTATAATTCATCAAAAGAATTGGCGCTTCGACCTAAACGTTCAGCATATCGGCTGAAGCCAAAATTTTCGTCGACACATTCTACAATATAATCAGAAATATCTTCAAGATATAAAGTTGCTAAATGTTTTGCTTTATCCTGAGTTCCCATTGTTCCAAAGGCCCAATCGAGTTCTTCTAATTGTGCAAAACGAGAAGCTTCCGGCAGAAAATCTTCCTGGCAAATCTGCAAAGCCAAAGTTGGATTTTTCCCTTGTAAAAACTGAATTACAGGATCAATCGTTTTAATGTATTCATCCTGTAAAGCAAAAATACGTTTAGAGTTGTCTGAGATTTCATTTCCAACAACTTGAAACTTTGAACCTGAAACTTGAAACAAATCATGTAATCCTTTCTTCGAAAACAATTCTAAAATCACATCAATTCCCAAATCTGCCTGAACCGATTCGATATTTTTTGTATTCAGAAAACCTTTTATATACGCCGTCGCCGGATACGGAGTATTCAGTTGTGTAAATGGCGGTGTAATTACAAAAAGTTTCGTTTTCAAAAGAATTTATTTTTTGCAAAAATACGGGATATTTGGAATCATTTGACAAAAGAAATCAATCCTAATTATTTAACATAACTTCACCAAATATTTTAAGTTTTTTGGCATAGTTTTTTGGCTATATTTGCCCACAAAATTGTACTAAATGAAGCTTAGAACTTTACTCTTATTTATTGTTTTTATCAAATATTCTTGTGTTTTTACGCAAGAAATTAATCCGAATTCTTCTAACAAACATTTATTAGAAGATAAACACGGCCATCTAATTCAAAATTTGGAAGAACAAAAACAATTTTTGAAAATTAGGGAGGAAAGGATGAAAGCAGAAATCTTGGATTTAAAAAAAGTAATTCTAAATTCAAAAGATGTAAATTTGACTTCAAAAACTGCAGCTGCTCTTCAAGGGGTTGAAATGTGTACTAATGGAGGTTTTGAACAATATGAGACTGTAAATGGCAGCAGCTATCTTAAAAATTTTCTTTACACAATAGGTGACCCTCCGGGTCCAACGCAATGCCAATCGATTAGTAATACTGCCGATTCCTATATCAATCGCTATAATCCTAATAATATGGATATTATGGCAACTACTGTTTCTGCCAATTTGGTTGATCCCTATATGGGAGATATTAAAGCATTTGATCAATATGCTCTTAAAATTAATTATGAGAATTCTTCTACCTATGGTTCTATTGTTCAGGGTAAAAGGTTTAAAACAAATAATGAAAATTATCTAAAATTTAACTACAAAGCAGTAATACAAAGTGTATACGACAATAGTCATACGGATAATCAAGCTTTTGTAAAAGCACGAATTTTAGATAAAAATAAGAAAGTTATTAGTGAATTTTGTTTGGTAGGAGATGAAAAAAATTGCATTTTCAGCAAGGTTCCAAGTCAATATTCTGATTTTGTTACTCTATACACTACCAATTGGCAATCAGGAATATTGGACATTTCTTCAATTCCAAACAATGAAGAATTTACCGTTGAATTCATGGCTTCAAGGTGTGGATTGGGTGGTCATTTTGGATATATGTATGTTGATGATGTTTGTATCTTACATTCTGCAGAAAATTTGCAAGGTTCTATAGAACTTGATCCTTTAAATAAAGTTTGTCCAACTTTACCAATTTCAGTTTGCGGTAATTATACGATTCCTAATTCTGGAGGAATTTCTGCATCAGTAAAAAAAATCACTTTAAATGTTTACAACATTAATAATGTATCTGTTTATAGTACATCAACTACTTCAAGCTTAGACACGACAAATAAAAAGTTCTGTTTTACATTAAAATCCAGTGATTTTCCAAATATTACAAATACTAATTATAATGTAGGCGTACAAATAGACTATAACATTTCTGGAACTTCATGTTCAGGAACCACATTTGATTCTGCTACAGATCCTGACGCAAATCCTGGCTGGGATATTTCTTTTTTAAATTGTTCTTCAAGTTGTACTATTAATGTAACTACTGCCAAAATATCCCAATGTGATGCAAACCGTGACGGAACTGAAAATTTTAATTTATCTACATTAAATTCTTTAATTGTTCCTTCTACAACGGGTTTAAATTTTAGTTATTTCAAAAATTACAAAGAAGCAGAGTCCAACTTGAATGCTATCTCCAATTTTACAAGTTATCCAAGTTCAAGTACTTCTATTTTTGTTAGAGTGAGCAGAGATGCAACTTGCTACAAAATAATTTCTGCCGATTTAGAGGTGAGAAACCCCACAGCTAATATTACAGGTATCTTAAATGTGTGTTCTGGAAGCACTGTGCTAACTTCTTCTCCAGGAGCTTCGTATTTATGGAGTACAGGAGGAACCACACAAAGTATTACGGTAACTTCGTTAGGAAGTTATTCTGTTACTGTCAAAGATTCTTTTGGATGCGCCAGCACTGCAAGTGTTACTATAGAGCCAAGTCAAACCGCCGTCTCTCCTATTTTGCAAATTACGCAGCCTTCTTGTTTTTCTACCACAGGAACAATAAAAGTAACTTCGCCAGCATCACAATATAGTTTTGATGATGGTGCAACTTGGCAGACAAGCAACACAAAAAGCAATTTATATCCTGGAATCTATTTAGTAAAAATAAAGACCGTAAATGGATGTACTTCCTATTCTCAAAGTGTAACCATTACAGCGGCTTCTACTTTGTATCCAAATTACAGTTATACCAATCCTTTATTTTGCGGAGATACCGGCAGTATTACCATTATAACTCCAGCTGCATATTATAGCTTTGATGATGGTACAACTTGGGTAACTAATCCTACTGTTAATAATCTTTTACCGGCAAATTATAAAATTCGCACCAAAGATTTACAAGGCTGTATTTCGTCGGCAAACAATGTACTTATTAGTAGTAATACGTTGGAAACTCCAACTTATACAATCGAATTACCCGCTTGTAATGTAAAAGGAAGTATTACGATTCATACCCTTTCAGATTTTTACACTTTTGATGGAGGAACCACATGGGTTACAAATAACAAAATGAGCAATTTAGATGCGGGAAGCTATTCTTTAGGAATTAAAAATGCTTTAGGTTGTACTTCCTATTATACTTACGCATATTTAAATGATTTTACAAATTCATATCCTGAATATACAACAGAACAGCCTGTTTGCGGCACAGATGGCAGCATTACTATAACTACAGTGGCAGATTCCTATAGTTTTGATAATGGTGCAACTTGGACTAGTAATAATGTTAAAACTCTACCTTTTGGAAGTTATCAAATAAAAATTAAAAACAGTGCAGGATGTATAAGTGGTACATCTTATGTTTCTTTATATCAACCTTATTTGAGTTCGCCAATTATTAGCTCGGAACAGCCAACTTGTGGTACAAATGGAAAAATCACTGTCAACTCATTATCTGATTTTTATAGTTTTGACAATGGTGTAACTTGGACAACTCTAAATTCTAAGTCATTACCTCCTGGTATTTATACTATACTTATAAAAAATAAGCTTGGCTGTACCTCTTATCCAAACTCTGTTTATTTAAGTAATCCATATATTGATATACCTGATTATACTGTAGTTCAACCGACTTGTACAACCTCTGGCAGCATTACAATAAATACAGCTGCTGGTTTCTATAGTTTTGATGGAGGTTACACTTGGGGAACTTCTCCTTCCTTGTCAAATCTTACTTCTTATGGATATTACAACATTGCAGTAAAAAACAGTTTAGGATGTGTTTCTAACTCTATAAGTGTTTCAATTAAAAGCGCAAATCTTCCTGATCCGGACTATACAGCTACCAATCCAAGTTGCGGAAATATTGGCAATATTACATTCAACACTACTGCAGATTATTACAGTATTGATTATGGATCAACTTGGAGTACAAGTAATATTTTTAATAATTTAAGCCAGGGATCTTACTATTTATTGATAAAAAAAGCTGATTGTATATCCAATGCCATCTACATCTATCTGGATTCTTTGAAGCTGGCACCGCCCAAAGCAACTATTGTTCAGCCAGGATGTGGAACAAAAGGCAGTATTACCATTACTACTACCGGTAGTTCTTATAGTATAGATGGGAATAATTGGGTAACAAATCCTGTTTTTTCGAATCTCTCAGCAGGATATTATTACCCAATGATTAAGAATGCAAAAGGTTGTATCTCTAACTACAACTCGGTATCGCTTGAAGATTTTTATCTCCCAGCTCCTACTTTTAAAGCAACACAGCCTACTTGCGGTGTTGGAGGAAGTATAACTTTTACTTCAACTGAAGCACAATACAGTATCGATGGAGGCAGAACATGGAGTACTAATTCTGTATTTACTAATCTAAGTCCAAACAGTTATTATTTATCTGTAAAAAATACTTCTGGCTGCATATCTTACCCTTATAATACATCTGTCAGTCTGCAAGAATATTATTTACCTAATCCCGATTTTACAATAATCCAGCCAAGTTGCGGCGTCAATGGAAACATTACTATTGCAACAGTTGCAAGTTCTTATAGTTTTGACTATGGTAATACCTGGACAACAAACCCAGTTCTTTCAGGACTTACTTCTGGTTATTACAATATTATGATAAAAAATGCTGCGGGTTGTAAATCTAATGCTCTATCAATATCCATTAATCCTTACTATCTTCCTAACCCAAACATAAAAATAGTACAGCCCAGCTGTGGAGATGGGGGAAGCATTACCGTTACAACTCCTGCGGACAGTTATAGTTTTGATGGCGGTAACACTTGGACCAAAAATCCAATTTTATTAAATCCTGCAAGTTCGTCTTATAACGTTCTTATCAAAAACGCACTGGGTTGTATATCAAATTCACAATATGTGTACATAAATGCATATTATCTGCCTTCGCCAAATGTAAGTGCTATTCAACCCACATGTAGTACTCCTAGTGGAACTATAATAGTAAATTCTACTGCAGACCAATATAGTTTTGATGGAGGATTAAATTGGACTACAAATCCTGTAAAGAAAAATTTAACTTACGGCTCATACAATGTATTAATAAAAAACACTTTAGGCTGTACTTCTTCCGGCAATTATGTCTATATATATAATCCTCCTGCTATTCCTGCCGCACCCACTGTAAAGATAGTTCAACCTTCTTCCTGTGGAGCCACTGATGGTAGTATCACCATAACAACATCGGCTATAAGTTATAGTTTCAATGACGGAAACAGCTGGACAACAAGTCCAACGAAAATAAATGTTGGTGCTGGTACCTATATTATTAAAATTAAAACAGATTCTTATAGTTGCGTATCATCAACAACTGTTGTCAATTTGAGCTCTGGTACTACTATTGCGGCTCCAAATTTTACTACTATTCAGCCAAGTTGCAGCTCATCAAAAGGTTCTATTACTATTACAACAAATGCAGCAACTTACAGCTATGACAACGGATTGACCTACGTTTTTTCTAATACAAAAACAGATCTTTCTCCGGGTACTTATTTCATAAAAATTAAAAATTCAACAGGTTGTGTTTCAGATGCTGCTCCAGTCACGATATCGCCATTATCGCCACTTTCGGCTCCTGTTTTTACAACAACTCAACCCACTTGCACCGATTTTACAGGATCAATTTCCATTAATACTGCAGCCGATTTTTATAGTTTTGATAACGGAATCACGTTTGGAACATCTAATACAAAATCTAATCTATCAGCAGGAACCTATAATTTAATCATTAAATACAATTCGGGTTGTATTTCTCTCGCTGCACCTGTAACCATACAAGCTGCACCTGTTATTCCTGAAGCACCACAAGTTGTAGTTACAGACCCAACTGGCTGTAATTCGGCTACAGGCAGCATTATGGTTTCTACAGTTGCAAATCTATATAGTTTTGACGATGGCATTACCTGGAACACCAATAATACCAGCAGTTTATCTCCTGGAAATTATTCTGTCCGAATAAAATACACAAATGGTTGCCCATCTGCTGCATATAAAGCAACCATCAAAACAGCGCCAAATGCTCCTTCAATTCCAACTTTAAATGTTACCCAGCCTATTACTTGCAGTAATCCTTTTGGCTCAATTTTAATTACAAGTACAGCAGATCAATATAGTTTTGACAATGGTAAAAATTATTCAGCCAATCCAAATTCCGGAAATTTAATACCTGGGATCTATATGGTTCGTGTTAAAAATAGCAGTGGCTGCGAATCTGCTTCAATATCTACAACTATAAATCCTCCAACAGATTATCCAAGCAGTCCTACATTTACAACTACACAGCCCGATTGCAATAATCTTAAAGGCTCTATTACAATTACCAATACTGCATCAGAGTATAGTTTCGATAATGGTGTTAGCTGGACTACAGTTGCAACTAAATCAAATCTTGACCCTACAACTTATTTTATCAAAATAAAAAATAATAAAGGCTGTGTTTCAAATGCAACTACAGTTACCATAACTCCTTTTACAAGTTTTACTCAAAAGCCTATTCTAAATAGTCCTCAAACTTTCTGTGTTGACAAAAATGCTACAGTAAACGATATCCAAATTACAGGACAAAATATAAAATGGTACAGTAACCTAACAGGAGGAACACTTGTGCCTACAACAACTGTAGCTCAGGATAAAGCAACATATTATGCTTCACAAACTATAAACGGATGTGAAAGTGAAAGAGTTCCTGTTACAATTAATATTCAGGTTACTTTTCCTCCAGCAGGAAATATAAATCAACCATTTTGTTCAGGACAAAATCCAACTATTGCAGATCTTCAGGTTACGGGAACTGCAATAAAATGGTACGATTCTTTAAACAATGGTTCTTTATTAACCAAAACTACAAATCTTGTTGATGGACAAACTTATTATGCTTCACAGACAGAAAATAGCTGTGAAAGTCAAAGACTCGGAATTACTGTTTCAATAGTAAATACGCCTTCTGCACCAGTATTAAATGGAAATACAGAATTTTGCAAAAAAGAAAATGCAAAATTATCCGATATTCAAATGTCTGGGCAAAATATAAAATGGTACGATACCAATTTCTCTGCTGGCCGTTTGCCAAATACCACTTTATTAGAAGATAACAGGACATACTATGCTTCACAAACAATTGGATGTGAAGGTGACAGAACTCCTGTTTTAGTTCGTGTTTATAATACTCCGCTGCCAACTGGAAATAATAATAAACAATTTTGTATCGATGAAATTGCAACAATTGAGAATCTTAATATAACCGGAACAGCTATTAAATGGTATGATGCAGCAACAAATGGAAACAGTTTATCAGAAACAACTTTACTGCAAAGCGGCATTTATTACGCAACGCAAACATTAAATAACTGCGAAAGTGAAAGATTTGCCGTTACTGTGAAAATACAAGACACTCAAATTCCAATTGCTGATTCGCCACAGACATTTTGCATTCAAAAAAATGCATTAATTAAAGATATTGATATTACAGGACAAAATATAAAATGGTACGAAAGTAGTTCTTCAAACATGACATTATCAGAATCTACATCTCTTGAAAATGGAGTTATTTATTACGCTTCGCAAACCATAAATAATTGCGAAAGTGACAGAATTCCAGTTTCGATAAATATTCTTGAGGCAACAATTGGCGATTGTATAAATTTTGTTGATGAACTGCCTTTTCCAAAATTCTTTACGCCAAATAATGACAACTTTAATGATCATTGGACGATTGATTCCGCTTATTTAGCGCCAAACACAGTAATTAGGATATTTGATCGTTATGGAAAATTAATAAAACAATTAGTTCCAAACGCTTCTTGGGACGGAACTTATCTTGGACATCAGGAACCAGCTTCAGATTACTGGTTTACTGTTACAAGATTAAACGGGACAGAATTTAGGGGACATTTTAGTTTAAAAAGATAATTTCAAATAAAAAGGCGCAGATTAAAAACCTGCGCTTTTTTTTTATTTCAAGAAATTTAGAAATTCTATTATTTAAAATTTATGTTCCTCTTTGCTAATTACCAAAAATGAAACTAAAGAAATAACTGCAGCAATCGTTAAGTACAAACCAACATAACTTACATCATAAGTTTTGGCTAGCCAAATTGCGATCATAGGCGCAAAAGCTGCTCCCAGAATTCCTGCTAGATTAAACGTTAGTGATGCGCCAGAATAACGAACATTCGTTGGAAACAACTCCGACAAAAAAGTTCCTAAAGGCCCATAAGTGAATCCCATTAAAGCCATTCCGATACAAGCGAAAGTAGTAACTAAAACAATGTTTCCGGAACTTAAAAAATAAGAAAAGAAAAATCCGAAAATCGCAATAGCTGCTGTAGCTATAATAAGCATTTTACGTCGGCCAATTTTATCTGCAACTACAGCAGAAACCGGAATAAAAATAGCAAAAAATAATACCGAAAATAATTGTATTAATAACCCATTTCTTTTAACAATCCCTAAATCTGAAGTTGCCCAACTTAATGTAAAAACAGTCATCAAATAAAAAACTAAAAATGTCGTGATGGCCGCAAACGTTCCAAAAATCAATTGATTTTTATACGATTTCACAATTGTCAAAAAAGGAACTTTAACTTCTTCCTGCTCTTTTTTAGAATTTTCGAAAGATGGAGTTTCTGTAATTTTTGTTCGGATATAAAACCCAACAACAACTAGTAATGAACTGGCAATAAACGGAATTCTCCAGCCATAATCCATAAAATCTTCATTACTCATGGAATCGGTTAACAATAAAAAAGTTCCACCCGAAAGCAGCAATCCTATTGGAGCACCTAGTTGCGGAAACATTCCGTACCACGCACGTTTATTTGGCGGTGCATTTTCTATAGCTAATAAAACAGCTCCTCCCCATTCACCTCCTAAACCAACGCCTTGCCCAAATCGGCATAACATTAATAGTAAAGGAGCTGCAACACCAATACTGGCATAACTTGGCAAAAACCCTATTGTAACTGTCGAAATCCCCATGGTTAATAAAGCAGCAACCAAAGTAAATTTACGCCCAATTTTATCTCCATAATGTCCGAAAAAGGCAGAACCTAGCGGGCGTGATAAAAACGCAATTGAAAAAGTTGCTAAAGATTCCAGAGTCGCCATTTTTGAATCTGAACCGGGAAAAAATAATTGAGGAAAAACCAATACTGCGGCATTGGCATAAATATAAAAATCAAAAAATTCAATTGTGGTGCCAATTAGGCTTCCAAAAAGAACATGTTTAAGTGAGTTCTTCTTTTTAAGGTTTGTTTCCATGCAAATTCAGGTATATCTTTTTTTGTTTACAAAAATATAGTTTCGTTATTAATATTTCACATTTGAGACAATTAGTTTCGAAACACTTCTGTATTTTTAACAAATTCCATGTATTTAGCATTTTAAACAGTGTTGAATTTACTCAAAATTAAAAAGCTGATTATAGGAACTTTAAAACAAAAAATAAAAATCAATCTTAAGCAATAGTTAAAACCGATTTTAACTGTATATTTTCATTAAATTTACAGCTGTCAAAAATAAATTTAAAATTATGCCTACCGACTGTATCAGCTATCAAACTTCTGGATATTTCTCTAAATTGATACAAGATTATTTAGATCAAAAATCAGAATTGAAACCGCTGTACAACAATTTTCCAACATTAGAGAATTTCGAAAAACAGATTGCCGAAAAAGCAGGCAACTTTGATAACAGTAACCGAATTCCTTTGGTTGCCACTTTAAAAAAACAATATCAAAGCATCGAAATTTCTGACTCAACGAAACAAAACATTGAGCTTTTAGCACTCGAAAATACCTTTACAATTACAACCGGACATCAGTTAAACTTATTTAGCGGACCATTGTATTTCTTATATAAAATCATTTCGACCATTAATCTTACTAAGGAATTAAAATCGAAATATCCATCGTACAATTTTGTTCCAATTTATTGGATGGCGACAGAAGATCATGATTTTGAAGAAATAAACTATTTTAATTTTAAAGGAAAAAAATTCAGATGGAACAAAGAAAGTAACGGACCAGTTGGCCGACTTTCAACTGAAGGTTTAGATGAATTCTTTGAAATTTATTCTCTAGAATTAGGTTCAAGTACAAACGCCAATACTTTAAAAAAGCTTTTTGAAGACGCTTATTTAAAACACGATAACCTTGCAGATGCAACACGTTTTTTAGCAAACAGTTTATTTGCTAATTATGGTTTAGTAATTATAGATGCTGACGATGGCGATTTAAAAAGTGCTTTTATCCCGTATGTAAAAGAAGAATTAGAAAAACAGACTTCATACAAAGCTGTTCAGGAAACTATCGAGCAATTAAAAGAATATACGGTTCAGGTAAATCCACGTGAGATTAATTTATTTTATATTGAAGATAATCTGCGTGAAAGAATCATTTTTGAAGAAGATAAGTACTTTGTAAACAACACAAAAATCTCCTTTTCTAAAGAACAAATTCTTTCTGAATTAGAAAATCATCCTGAAAAATTCAGCCCAAACGTTATTATGCGTCCGCTTTATCAGGAAATTATTCTTCCGAATCTATGTTACATTGGCGGAGGCGGAGAAATTGCTTATTGGCTGGAATTAAAATCTTTTTTTGATGCCGTAAAAATTACTTTTCCAATGATTTTGGTTCGTAACTCTGTTCTTCTGGCAACCGAAAAACAAGAAAAAAAAGCAAATCAATTAAACTTAAGCTGGAGCGATCTTTTTACCAAACAAGAAAATTTAATAAATACGATTACTCACAAAATTTCTGCATTTCCAATTGATTTAACACCTCAAAAAGAAATATTGAAAACCCAATTTCAATATCTTTATGAATTAGCAAATCAAACCGATAAATCATTTTCTGGAGCTGTAAAAGCTCAGGAAGTGAAACAGACAAAAGGTCTTGAAAATTTAGAAAAGCGTTTATTAAAAGCACAAAAAAGAAAACTAAGCGATCAATTGCAGCGCATAACCGATTTGCAATGTGAACTATTCCCAAATAATAGTTTACAGGAACGTCAAAGTAATTTTTCAGAATTTTATCTGGAAAAAGGTGAACAATTAGTACCGCTTTTACTGCAAAAACTGAAACCTTTAGAAATGAATTTTAACATCATAACAATTTAAAATAGTTTGCCACGAATTGCACGAATTTCCACGATTTTTTTTTATTCAAAGAATATAAATTAGTGGAAATTCGCGTAATTCGTGGCAAAAAAATAAAGTAATAATTCTTGTGAACTAAATAACCACCTATCTTCTCAAAATTATTATTTCAAACCAAATAGCGATTTTTAAAATTATTAACTAACCAATTTACCCAAAACCAATGGTAAAAGAACGCTTAATTTCGCTAGATGTCTTTCGTGGACTAACAATTTTATTAATGACCATTGTAAACAACCCCGGAGATTGGGGTCATGTTTTCCCGCCATTATTACATTCCGAATGGCACGGCTGCACACCTACAGATTTAGTATTTCCGTTTTTTGTTTTTATAATGGGAGTTGCCGTTCCGCTTGCAATGCCTGATAAATTTTATGATGGCACCACTTTCAACAAAATTTTAGTTCGCTCTTTACGAATGGTTTGTTTGGGAATTTTCTTTAACTTTTTTGGAAAAATCCAATTGTTCGGACTTGAAGGAATTCCGCTTTTAATTGGCCGACTTGCCATTACTATTGGGGTTGGTTATGCTTTAATGGGAAATTTCAGTTCAAAAATCAAAAACATTCTAGCATTTTCAATTCTGATAATTTATCTGTTTTTGGCTTACAGCGGTATCGAAGCCTACAGCAGTGTGCGGCTTCCTGGAGTTTTACAACGAATTGCAATTGTTTATTTTGTTGTTTCGCTTTTGTATTTAAAAACATCTCAAAAAACGCAGATCATAACCGGAATCGTTTTGTTATTAGGATATTGGGCAATCATGACTTTAATTCCTGTTCCCGGAATTGGCGACGCAAATCTAGACAAAGGAACAAATCTTGCATCATGGCTTGACAGCGTTTTACTGAAAGGACATATGTATCGCGGAACTGTAACTTGGGATCCAGAAGGAATTTTAAGTACACTTCCGTCAATCGTAAACGGAATTATCGGTTTATTAATTGGTCAATTATTACAGCAAAATTCTCCTAAAACCAAGAAAGCACAAAAAATGGCAATTGCCGGAGTTGCTTTAATCATTGCTGGTTTGCTTTGGAATATTGTTTTCCCAATAAACAAATCACTTTGGACAAGCAGTTATGTTTTATACACTACCGGATTAGCCACAACATTTTTAGCCATTTTATATTATATAATTGATATTGCAGATTATAAAAAAGGATTTAAACCGTTCTTAATTTGGGGCGTAAACCCAATGATCGTTTTCTTTACCTCGCAGATAATTCCGCAGGCATTAGTAATGATTGAGCTTCAAAATCCACATAAAACTGGCGAAAAAATCAATTTATTAAATTACTTATACAGCTTTTGGATTGCACCATTTTTCAGTAACCCAATGACCGCTTCATTAGCCGGCGCATTAGTTTACGTGTGTATCTGGACTTTTATTTTGTGGATATTCTACAGAAACAAATTAATATTCAAAGTATAAATTTTTAACCATATATGTAGAGACGCACCGCAGTGCGTCTTTTTTAATTTAATCCTACTTTGTGTTAGATGCACTGCAGTGCATCTCTACTATAACTTATATGGTTTAAAAAAAAGCTTTTCTTGGTTAAAACATCATTCTACCATGTTTTAATTATGAATTTATTAAAATCAATTCACAAAAAAAGTCTACTTTTGCACAAAATTTAATAAAATATAAAATGGCAACAAATAGAACTTTTACAATGATTAAACCAGATGCTGTTGCAAACGGACACATCGGGAATATCTTAGCAATGATCACTAATGGTGGTTTCAAAATCGTTTCATTAAAATTAACTCAATTAACTGTTGCTGATGCTCAGGCATTTTATGCTGTTCACGCTGCAAGACCTTTCTACGGAGAATTAGTTGAATTCATGTCTCGTGGACCAATTGTTGCTGCAATTTTAGAAAAAGATAACGCAGTAGAAGATTTCAGAACTTTAATTGGAGCTACAAATCCAGCTGAAGCTGCTGAAGGAACTATTCGTAAAGCATACGCAACTTCTATTGGAGAAAATGCAGTTCACGGATCTGACAGCGACGAAAACGCTGCAATCGAAGGTGCATTCCACTTTGCAGGTAGAGAGCAATTCTAATAATTTTAGATTGTAGAGTTCAGATTTTAGATTACTGAACTTATATAATAAAAAAAATCCCGTTTCAAATGAAACGGGATTTTTTTATATCAAATATTGATTAAAGCTTGTCTGACTTTTTAACAATTTTTTCCAATTTTTCATCAAGATCTTTCAAAAGCTCTTCTAATGCACTTTCGCACATTGGCAATACTTTATCAAGACTTAAAACAGGAACTCCACCTACGATTGTTCCAGTTTTCTTAGAGTTTGCTCCTTCAGAAAAAGCAAATACTTTTTTTCCTGTTTTATCATACAAAGCGATTCTGGCATAAGCTTTCATTTTTATTGTTCCAGTTCCACCAACAGCAAATCCTTTTACTACAGCAAAATGAATTTCTGTAAATAAAACACCATCAGCAACTTCTTTAAACATTGTAGAGGAAGCTACTTCATTTGCAGAACCATTCATTCCTTCATAAATATATTTATATCCAGGATAGTTAATAATAGTACCGCTTTCTCCGCCTTCTCTTGCAAATTTAGGAGTAAAAGCAATATATTCCGGCTTTTGAGTCACTTCAGTTTC
The DNA here is from genome assembly GCF_002482975.1 of Flavobacterium sp. UBA7680. Classification (GTDB taxonomy): domain Bacteria; phylum Bacteroidota; class Bacteroidia; order Flavobacteriales; family Flavobacteriaceae; genus Flavobacterium. The sequence goes on from NZ_DLHA01000022.1 coordinate 54,463, forward strand.
AGGAAGTAAATCAAACGGGAATTTTTTAGAATAATCATTAAAAAATGCATTGTGATATTTCTCTAAAATTGGAGAAAGGTTAAAATTTGGGTTGTTTCCTAAATCAGCTATCGCAGCCAATCCATTTAAACCCAATTCCGAAAGATCGATTGTTTTATCCGTATAAAACGAAACAACAGCAACTTTTTTCTTTTGTGAATAACTAGTTAAGGCAAATAATACAGTTAAAATAAGTAATACTTTTTTCATGTTTTGGTTTTGTTTTTTATTTGTTTATTATTAATCAGGCATTTATAAAAAAAATGCTTAATGCTCAAATATATCATAAAAAAAACACTTCCATAATGGAAGTGTAAAATTTATTTTTAAGTTTCAAATCACAATTTAATCAACGCAAAACCACATCTTTTACCACTTCACGTCCAAGCTCTTCATTAATCATTTTAACGATTTTAGACTTTCCGTGACTTAATTCCTCTCTTAAAACAGCCGATCCAAGTTCCACATACAGCGTGCTTCCTTTCAAAATAACATTTCTCGTATACGTTTTCACACCATTTCCCATTAGGTTTCCCCACGCCTCTTTTACATCAATCTGATCCATTCCGGGCTGCAATTTATTAACCTGAATAATTTGTTGTAAAACAGCCCCAATCGTACTTTGGTTATTTAGTCTTTTTGCCATCGTTTAAAATATTTATTGGTCCCGTTTTTTTATAATAATATTCTTTGTTCTGATCATTTTTAACCACAAACTCCTCATCCGAAATCGAGATTAATTCCTCAGTCCATTTGGCATAATCGGTATTATAATCCAGAAAAGTACCTTTATCCGTAAATCTTACCGAAACATTTTCAAAAGTATCAGTAGTTAAAAAAGTTCCATCAAGCTGCGCCATTACTTTAGTACGAGTACCTTTAGCTCCTTTAATTTTAAAAAAATCAAAGTTCTCGTTCATTCCATAAGCCTTTTCCTCCCCTTTATCAAAAACCACTTTTTCAATTTCCCAATAACCATTTAGTTTTTCAATATCTGCCGGTTTTATTTCCTGTTTACAGCTTACAAACAAAAGCGACAAAACCAAAATCATAAAAGCATTTTTCATAATAAAATATAATATTAATAAGGAGCTGTTTCCTGCTGTCCGCTATATCTTTTATGGTGAACCCCACCATAAAAGGATGCCGCTTCCATCAGGGCTAGAACTCCTGTTTTCAAAAGAAATTTAGTGAATTACAAAGGTAACTTTATAAATTTCAAAAGAAATATTTTAATCGATAATTATCTCATTTTTCTAAGACTTTATTCTCTAAATATTTGCACACCCTAAAAAAGCCTATTTTAACAGTCTTATGTCATATTATGGCAGATTTTTAGGCAAATCTATCAGACTTTTGCAGCAAAATTATTTCAGTTACATTTTCCTTTAAAGAAGATAATTTCAATTAAAAACTTCATACATAAATCCTTTTATTAAATAGAATGAAAAAATATTTCATAATAGCATTAAGCACCCTGCTCTTAATTTTTGGATGTAGTAAAACAAAACCAAAAAACATTGCACACACTAAACCTGTGTATGTTCAAATAAATAATTACCATCAGCCTGAAGAAAAAGAAAATAGCACTCCTTCCATAAAAGATGATTTTTTACAAAACAAAAATTCAAAAAATTCACCAGTTACAATTGTAGCTTCCACCTTAACGAGAGCGCAGTATTCCGATCATAAAGACATTAAAATCGTCTTTAAAAATTCAAGCAAAAAGAGCATTCAGGCAATTAAACTGGAATGGTATTGCGAAAATTCATTTGATGAACCTGCAAATGGCAGATATTTCTATGGAAAAGGCAGGTCTACTGGTGAAATAGCTTATTTATTAAAAACAGGCGAAACAAGCTCAAAAATCTGGGAAGATTTTTCTACAGATGCAAACCGTATTATTAAAGTAAGAGCTTATTATGTAGTTTTTACAGATGGCACAAAGTGGGAACTTAAATAAAACACTTCATGGTTAAACATCTAAAATAAGTTTTCTCACTCATTAAACTATTTTACATATTTTTGGTCAAACCCCAAACCAAAAACAAAAGCCATGACCAAAACTATTTTTACAATCCTGACAGCCTTATTATTGATAAGCTGCAGCAAAGATTCAGCAGAACCAGATCCGGTTCCAACTCCATCAGAAAGCATGTATTTCCCTCCATTAACCGGAACAACTTGGGAAACAAAATCCATAGCCGATTTAAAATGGAACCAAAGTGCTGTACAGCCACTTCTGGATTACTTAGAACTAAAACATTCCAAATCGTTTATCATTTTAGTAAATGGCCGAATCGTTTTAGAAAACTACTTTAACGGACATACCGCTTCAACAAACTGGTATTGGGCGAGCGCCGGAAAAACATTAACCTCAACTGTTACAGGAATCGCTCAACAGGAAAACCTACTAAATATCAACAATAAAGTTTCTCAGTATATTGGCACCGGCTGGACAAGTGAAACTTTAGCACAAGAAAACAAAATTACCTGCAAGCATTTACTAACTATGACATCTGGACTTGATGATTCAACCGATGATGTAGATCCTACAGATCTAATCTATAAAGCCGATGCAGGAACAAGATGGGCTTATCACAATGTTTATGTAAAATTGCAAGATGTTGTTGCGAGTGCAAGCGGGCAGACTTGGGAAAATTATTTCAATGCTAAATTAAGAGATAAAATTGGGATGAATGGTACCTGGTTAAAAATTGATGTAAACAGCGTTTTTGCAAGTACTTCACGAAGCATGGCACGCTTTGGGCTATTAATGCTGAATAAAGGGAAATGGGAAAATAATATCATTTTAAATGAAGCCTATTTCAATGAAGCCACAACCACTTCACAAAATATTAATTTAGGATATGGTTATTTATGGTGGCTAAATGGTAAAAGCTCTTATCATTTACCACAATCACAACTTACTTTTCAAGGAAGCGTAATTCCAACCGGACCAAGCGATATGTTTATGGCTTTAGGAAAAAACGATCAAAAGATTTATGTAATTCCGAGTAAAAAAATGGTAGTTATCAGAATGGGTGATGCAGCAGATAATGAAAATCTGGCTCTATCTGATTTTGATAAAGTTTTATGGGAAAAAATTAGTGCTTTGTATAAATAAAAGCACTGCACAAAGTTTAAATCAATTGCCAGCCTTTAGATTTTAAAAAGCTTTTACAATTATTGCAAAAATCTTTTTCTTCATCCAGTGGGTTTCCTCCTTCAGCATCACGCATTAAACACGTTTTTATTGCACAATGCGGCAAACCCGCTGTATGACCTAATTCATGTAAAACCAGTTTATAAAACTGTTGATTTTTATTTTTGACAGACAATCTAAAATCTGAGACTACGCAGGCTTTTCCGGGTCTATAACCTAACCCCATTACACCCCAATCTTTAATTCTGTTTTTAGTTGTACTAATATCCGAATTTGATAATCCAACTATTACGGAATCTTTGCCAATATTATCCTTAAGACTTTTAATAATACTATCAGCACGGTATCTATTTCTTGGTTTATAATAGGAATTTTCAGGAAACGAAATATTTGATCTTAAAACTACTTTTGGATTTATAGCTTTAATTTCTTCAAATACCTTTTTAGCCTGTTCCGTTTTAAAACTGCCTAAAGGCTGAATAACAATTACTTTTTGATTATTACTATTTTCATTTTTTCCGTTTGTACAAGAAAGCACAATAAAAAGAAAAACAAAAAAGCAGTATTTCATAATCAAAAATGTGCCAATAAATTATTGCTTAGTTCTCAACCTTTTAAGAACTCCCATAAAGAAAAAACCAATCCCAAGAACTAATAAAACGTAATAAAAAGAAAGACTATTATCTTTCAAAACATTTGCTAAAACAAAACATATAACGCTTGCAAAATAAAAAGCAACAGCCGATATATTTTTAAAAGAAGAAAAACTCATTATAAATTATTTAAAGAAACTATCAACGAATTCATATTTATTAAAGACTTGTAAATCTTCAATTCCTTCGCCAACACCAATATATTTAACCGGAATTTGAAACTGGTCTGAAATACCAATTACAACACCACCTTTTGCTGTTCCGTCTAATTTTGTTACTGCTAATGAAGTTACTTCTGTCGCAGCAGTAAATTGCTTAGCCTGTTCAAAAGCATTTTGACCAGTTGAACCGTCTAAAACCAAAAGAACATCGTGAGGTGCATCGGCAACCACTTTTTGCATTACACGTTTCACTTTTGTCAATTCATTCATCAGATTGATTTTATTATGCAAACGTCCGGCAGTATCAATAATAACAATATCAGCGTTTTGAGCCACAGCAGACTGCAAAGTATCAAAAGCTACAGAAGCCGGGTCACTTCCCATATTTTGTTTTACGATTGGAACGCCAACACGATCTGCCCAAACTTGTAACTGATCGATTGCAGCGGCACGGAAAGTATCGGCAGCACCTAAAACCACTTTATAACCAGCTTTTTTAAACTGATAAGCCAGTTTACCAATTGTTGTAGTTTTTCCAACACCATTTACTCCAACAACCATTAAAACGTAAGGTTTTTTATCTTTTGGAATATCAAATTCGGTTGCTTCGCCTGTATTGGTTTCAGATAATAAACCGCCAATTTCGTCACGAAGAATTTGATTTAATTCTTCTGTTCCTAAATATTTATCTTCAGATACTCGTTTTTCGATTCTTTCAATGATTTTCAATGTTGTATTTACACCAACATCCGAAGCTACCAGAACTTCTTCAAGATTATCTAAAACATCATCATCGACTTTAGATTTTCCTGCAACAGCTTTGCTTAACTTAGAGAAAAAAGTAGTTTTTGTTTTTTCAAGACCTTTATCTAAAGTCTCTTTTTTTTCGGTAGAGAATAATTTTTTAAAAAAACTCATTTTTAATTTATTGTTAGTTTTAGACTGTTTCTAAGAGTTTTGAAACAATCTTAATGTTTATAGAACGCCTTTTGTTTAATTTAATCCCAACTGCATCGATCCTTCTATTGTTTTCTTTAAACAAGTAAAGATAAAGACTCTGATGGGAACAAATGTTTAAAAAAAACACAAATTGATTGGTTTCTATAAAATTTTAAACAAATATAAAAAATAAAAAAGCTACTTCCGAATGAAAGTAGCTTTTCTATATATTGTAATTGTAATTATTTCTTTTTCAAGAATTCATCAACTTCTTCAGGAGCCATAATAGATTCTACGAATGTATATGCACCAGTTTTAGGAGATTTTACCATTTTGATGGCTTTTGATAATCTCTTAGAAGATGTTTGTAACGATGCTACGGTTTTCTTTGCCATGATTCAAATGTTATTTGAAGCTTTTATAAAACTCTAATGGCCAAACCATTGAGATTTACAAAAATCTCTAATTATTACTTAATTTCTTTGTGAACAGTTACTCTTTTTAAGATTGGATTAAATTTCTTAATCTCTAATCTGTCTGGAGTATTTTTTTTGTTCTTAGTTGTAATATATCTAGAAGTTCCTGGAACACCAGAAGTCTTGTGCTCAGTACATTCTAAAATTACTTGGATTCTATTACCTTTCTTTGCCATCTTGCTATATATTTATTTAGGAAAAGATTATTTGATAAATCCTTCTGACTGTGCTTTTTTCAAAACAGCAGTGATTCCATTTTTATTAATTGTTTTTATCGTAGATGCTGCTACTCTAAGAGTAATCCATCTATCTTCTTCTGGAAGATAAAAACGCTTTTTAACTAAGTTTACAGAAAACTTTCTCTTAGTTTTGTTCATAGCGTGAGAAACGTTATTTCCTACCATCGCTCTTTTACCTGTAAGGTCACAAACTCTTGACATTATACTTATCTTTTATCGTTATTCAAAATCAGGGTGCAAAGAAAAGAAAAATAAACCATTGTAGCAAAAAATTATTGCACAATTTTTAAAATTTCTTTTTGTAATATTTCTAAACTCTTAATAGTTGCTCTATCTATCACTTTTTCACGTGGTTGGCCAAAGTTAAATTCTTCTGTGATTACTCCCTCTGGTGTAGCCAAAGCGATAAAAACAGTACCAATTTCAGCTTTTGAGTCTCCTTTTGACGGACCGGCGTTCCCGGTTGTCGCGATTGCATAGTCAGTTTTTAGTATGTTTTTCACATTCAAAGCCATAGCTGCTGCAACCTCAGCACTAACTACCGAAAATTGGTCTATTAAATCCTGCGAAACACCCAAAACATTGACCTTTGCTTCTGTTGCGTACGAAACCACACTTCCTTTAAAATATCTTGACGCTCCTTGCACAGATGACAAAAGCGAAGCAATTTTTCCTCCCGTACAGCTTTCGGCTGTCGAAATAGTTTTATTATTTTTAGCCAGCAATTTACCCACTACCGTTTCAATCGTTTCATTTTCTTCGTAACCCACTATAATATCATGAATTATAGCATCTAATGACTGAACATTTTCTTCAATTGCTTTTTCTAATTCTTCTTTATCAGTTCCTCGGGCGGTCATACGCAAGCGAACTCGTCCGGGATTTGGCAGATACGCCAATTTGATAAATTCAGGCAGATTGTTTTCCCAGTTTTCAATACGTTCTGCGACTAAACTTTCGCCCTGACCGTATGTTAAAATGGTTTTATGAATAATATAAGGACGTTTATATTCTTTTACAATTTTGGGGATTATCTCATTTTCTACCAGATATTTCATTTCGTACGGAACACCCGGAAGCGAAACAAACACGGTATTTTCTTTTTTCATCCACATTCCCGGCGCAGTTCCCATTTTATTATGAAGAACGGTGCATTTTGACGGAACAAGAGCCTGATCTTTATTTAACTGCGAAATGGGTCTTTTATAAAATCCTTCGATAAGTTCTGTTACATGAGCCAGAACTTCAGGATTTACAACCAGCTGGTCGTCAAAATAATCACAGAAAGTTTTTTTAGTGATATCGTCTTTTGTCGGCCCTAAACCTCCGGTAATAATTACAATATCAACTTTGTTTTGCAGCTGCGCAAAAGTGTTTAAAATATGCTGTTTATCATCACTTATTGAAATCATTTCATAAGTTTCGACACCTATTCGATCCAGTTCTTTGGCTATAAAATTTGAATTTGTATCTACAATTTGACCAATTAAAATCTCATCTCCAATGGTAACTATTGTTGCTTTCATAGTATTAAAAGTTTTACTTATAAAGGTATAAGTTTATTTATGAAGTAGGATTGCGGAAATGATTTGAGGCAGAAAAATTTAAAAGACAATTTCTTTTATCTTTTAATAAAAAGTTAAAACCCAGAAAAATGGATTGAAATAAAATAAAGAAAATGATTCCGCTTTTCAGTTTAAAAAAGCGGAATTATATGAATTTTAGACGTCAAAATCTTTTTTGATTTCTTTAATTGCGTCTTTTACCTGCACTTTTATACTTTTAAAAGTCTCGATAATATCTTTTTTCTTTCCTTCTGCCTTTGTCCACGCTTCGACTTGCAGGATTTCTTCAAATGCAACATTTAACCCCATTAAGTCTAATGTAGGTTTAATTTTATGCGCATACGAATAAGCGTATTTATGATCCTTTTTCTTAATTCCTTCTTTGATTTGTTTTAAATCCTCAGGAACTTCTGTAACAAATAATTTTAGAATTTCGTTTACAAATTCGGGGTCATTGTCTGAAAGCGCATACACTTTCGAAAGATTATACTTTAAAGCCATTATTTTACTTGTATTCTGAATAATTTTTTATCTTCTAAAAAGCCTTCCAAAACATCATTTGGTTTAACCGGCGCAACACCTGCTGGCGTTCCTGTAAAAATAATATCTCCAATTTTTAAGGTAAAAAACTGAGAAACATAAGAAACCAATTCATCAATTTTCCAAAGCATAAAACTTGTATTTCCTTTTTGAACTGTTTCAGAATTATTTTTGAGCTCAAACGTAAGATTTTCTAGCGAAACAAAATCACTTTTTGGTAAAAAATCTCCAATTACTGCTGAACCGTCAAATGCTTTTGCTTTTTCCCAAGGCAGTCCTTTTGCTTTTAATTTATCTTGTAAATCTCTGGCAGTAAAATCGATACCTACACTAATATCATCATAATATTTATGTGCAAACTTAGGCTCAATATATTTTCCAACCTTATTAATTTTCACAATTATTTCTAATTCGTGATGAACTTCCTGAGAAAATTCCGGAATTACAAACGGATGCTGTTTCAACAAAACCGCCGAATCCGGTTTCATAAAAACCACAGGTTCGTCTGGACGTTCGTTTTTTAACTCTTCAATATGATTGGTATAATTTCTACCGATACAGATTATTTTCATTCTTTGTATAGATTCTAAGTTGCTAAGTTGCTAAGGTTCTGAGAAAACTAAAAAAAAACTTAGCGTCTTAGAATCTTAGCAACTCAGCACCTTTACTTCGTATTTAATTTTCTCAATTTAATTCCTGTCAAAACTTTTTTGGTGTACAAAGGAAAATCGGCGTTTTGAATCCAGCTAAAATAACCTGGTTCTGTTTCCAGTACTTTTAAAACTTTTGCACCTTTATGTTTTCCGAAAGTAAAAATTTCCTCGTCGTCTTTATCAAAAGCAATCATTCCGGCAAAATCGGCGATTTTTTTACGAGTTGTAAATTCAGATAATGATTTCATATCGTTTTCCAGTTCAGGATAACGATCTAACTGTGCTTTTAAAATCTCGTAAGTTGCCATGGTATCTGCTTCTGCAGAATGTGCGTTTTCAAGACTTTTTCCGCAGTAAAACTTCAAAGCAGCACTTAAAGTACGTTCCTCCATTTTATGAAAAATAGTCTGAACATCTACAGAAACTTTATTTTTCATATCAAAATCAACTCCGGCACGAAGTAATTCTTCTGCTAATAACGGAATATCAAAACGATCTGAATTAAAACCTCCCAAATCGCTGTCTTTTATCATATTATGAACCAGCGGTGCCAATTCTGCAAAAGTCGGTTCGTTTGCTACTTTTTCATCAGTAATTCCGTGAACGGCTGTAGTTTGTGGAGGAATTGGAATTGTTGGATTAACCAGCCAGGTTTTACTTTCTTTATTTCCGTTTGGGAAAACTTTAAATATCGAAATTTCTACTATTCGATCTTTACCGATGTCAATTCCAGTTGTTTCAAGATCAAAAAAGCAAATTGGTTTGTTAAGTTTTAATTCCATTTTTAATTTTTATAAGATTACAAATGTAAATTTTTAAAGCCAAAGTTCCCGCCCAAATTTCTATTTTTTTGACCAAAATTGGCTTTTTTTGTTGATTTTACGTTTAAAATTAAAACAAAACAAGTCGGTTTTCTGTTTTTCTTACAAACGAAAAAACCCGAAAAACTTTTAAATTTTTCGGGTTTTAAATTTTATTTATGAATCTATTAGAAATCTCTGTCTATATCAAAAGCTTCTAAATATTCTGCTACTCTTTTTACAAAACTTCCTCCTAATGCGCCATCCACAACTCTGTGATCGTAAGAGTGCGACAAGAACATTTTTTGACGGATTCCGATAAAGTCTCCTTCCGGAGTTTCGATAACCGCAGGAACTTTACGAATTGCTCCAAGAGCTAGAATTCCAACTTGCGGCTGATTGATAATCGGCGTTCCAAAAACACTACCAAAAGTTCCAACATTTGTAACCGTATAAGTTCCGCCTTGTGTATCGTCTGGTTTAAGTTTTCCTGCTTTTGCACGGTTTCCTAAATCGTTAACCGCTTTTGCCATTCCAACAAGGTTTAACTGATCTGCATTTTTAATTACAGGAACAATTAAATTTCCGTTTGGTAACGCAGCTGCCATTCCTAAATTGATATTTTTCTTTTTGATGATATACTCGCCATCAACAGAAATATTCATTCCAGGAAAATCTTTTAAAGCTTTTGCAACCGCTTCCATCATAATTGGTGTAAAAGTCAGCTTCTCGCCTTCTCTCTTTTCAAAAGCCGTTTTAACTTTATCTCTCCATTTTACAATGTTCGTTACGTCAACTTCAATAAACGACTGAACGTGAGCCGAAGTTTGTACAGAAGCTACCATGTAACCTGAAATCAGTTTACGCATTCTGTCCATTTCGATGATTTCGTCACCGCCATTTACAGAAACCGGAACTGCCTGCTGGCTTTTTTGAACTACTGGTTCTGGTGCTTTCGCAGTTTCAACAGCAGCTTTTGGAGTTTCAACCACTGCTTTTGGTGCTTGTTCAACTACTTTTGGAGCTTGAACTACACCTGCTTTGCGGTCTTCTATATATTTTAAGATATCATCTTTCGTTACGCGGGCGTCTTTTCCTGAACCTTGAATATTATCTAATTCAGCAAGAGAAACACCTTCTTCTTTTGCAATATTTTTTACTAAAGGAGAAAGGAATTTTTCTGATCCTGAAAAATCTTGTGGAGCAGCAACTTCTTCTTTTACTGCTTCAATTGTTTTTTCGATTTCTACAGCTTCTGCAGGAGCAGCAGCTTCAACAGCTGGAGTTGCAGCCGGCGCATCACCACCTTCAGTTTCGATAATTGCAATAGTCTGCCCTACCTGAACTAAATCATCTTTGCCAAATAATTGTTCAACTAAAATTCCAGATACTTCACTTGGCACTTCACTGTCAACTTTATCCGTTGCAATTTCCAGTACAGCTTCATCAGCTTCAATTTTGTCTCCCACTTCTTTCAACCAGTTAGTAATGGTTGCTTCAGCGACGCTTTCTCCCATTTTAGGAAGCTTTAATTCAAATCTTGCCATATTATTATTCTAAAGGGTGATTTTGATTTTCTGATTGCGAAATTACTGAAATTTTTAAATATAAATTACACTTAATATAATTTTTACTTAATTTTTCTGATTTGCCCCCTGTCATTTCTAGAATTACTTCCAATAATGAAATCTGTCTTTTTAGGGAAAATCTTAAAAGTAATGTTCTTATCTTTAAGAGTTTCTATGATATTGATACATTTTTTGAATGAAACATAGTGATTATCCAAAATGATCTCTGTCTTTTTTCCCTTTAAAATCAGCGACGAATTTACCATTTTTTCTTTTTTGAAATCTAAAAAACTAACTTTATTTTCTAAAATCGAAGCCAACTTTTCAGACAAATTCTCATTTTCGGAGTATAAAATATAACTTTCCGGCAACGGTTTTATTTTAGGTTTTCCCTGAAACTTTTTTACAAATGAAAAAAACCAGGTTCCAACTTGTATAAAAAAGGTAAAAAACCATGATTTTTTAAAATGCTTTTGGTAGAAAAAATTCATTGCATCCTGAAAACGTTTCATATACAATTCGTCTTTAACGGTACTTTCACCTTTATAATGTAAGACGCTTGTTTCGTGAAAATAATAATTGGATTTTTTTAGCAAAAGTGCCCTGTAAGACAAATCAATATCATCTGCGTACATAAAACAGTTTTCATCAAAACCGTTTAACTTTTGGTATAAATCTTTTTCTAAAAACATAAACGCACCAACGAGAATCTCCACTTTTCCGGTTTGATTTTCATTTAAATGCTGTGCATAATATTGATTAAAAAGATTCCATTTTGGAAATACTTTATACAAACCAAAGATTTTGGTAAAAGCAACCCAAGGCGATGGAATGCCGCGTTTACTTTCGGGCAGAAAACTTCCTGTTCCGTCAATTAATTTACAGCCAATGATTCCTAAATCTTGTTTTTCTTCGGCGAAAGCCAAAATTTTAGTAAAAGTATCTTCGGCAACAACGGTGTCGGGATTTAAAATGCAGATGTATTTTCCGCTGGCTTGTTCAACTCCAATATTATTTCCTTTTGGGAAACCAAAATTTTCTTGGTTTTGAATCAATTTTACTTCCGGAAATTGGGTTTTCATCATCAAACAACTGTCATCTGATGAATTATTATCGATAACAATAATTTCGGCATCAAGACCGGCAATTGCTTCCTGAACACTTAAAACACATTGTTCCAGAAAGTAACGCACATTATAATTAAGAATGATAACCGATAATTGCATTGAATTTTTTGTAATTGATTTTGGGGAAAGTTAGAAATTTTCGGCCAAACCTAACCGCAATGACCAATCGTTTTTACTAATTCCGTAATCAAGTACTAAATTGCTGTTGTTTTTCTTGTTCCATTTAATGCGTAATCCGGTTCCGATGGCAGGATTCCATTTTTTAAATTGATACGTATCTAACTTTGAAACGGAGGAAACATTGGTAAAAAATACAGCGCCCCAAAAACCGTTTTTTGAGATATCAGTTCGATATTCAGTTTCAAAATAAATCAGCGCATTGCTGCGAAATCTGTTTCGGGTAAAGCCGCGTCCGGTTCTTCCGTCGCGATCCCAGCCAATGCTTGGCAGATCTAAATAATGCGGTTTTCCACCAAAAGTCGACCAATAAAAAGCTCTGTAAGCCAAAACCCGATGTTTAAATTTATGGAAAGAATGGTATTTTCGGGCATCAAAATAAATAGAATTCCATTTTTTACCTTCCACTCCGCTCGTATTAATTCGGTAATCTGCTTCCACATATAAACCTTGTTCAGGATTTACATTATTTTCTCTGGAATCATAAAGTCCTTGAATGGCGATTCCGAAGGAACTTTCGTTAGAAAAATCGCCGTTCATATATTTAGAGTAATCGGTTTCTTCATCTATATATGATTCTTCAGAAATATTCTGGTAATTATCAAATAACAATCCGAGTCCAAGTCGATAGTTTCCGATTATTTTTCGGGTTGCAAATTGATAAAAACGCCATTGCTGATAATCCAGAGTTGACATTTTTTTATCTGTATTATGTCCGCCCAAACCGTACGTATCCTGAGGATAAATCATATAGCGATAATCACCAATAAAATTCCAATAATTGTCCTTCGTATATATATAGGTTTGAATGGGAAAAACATATTGTTTGGTAAAACTAAAATAGGGCGAAAATGAAACCTGCGACATTTTGGTCGTGTTGCTGTCACCGAGATAAAAAGTGGTTAAAAATGAAACTACCAAACCGGCATTTTTATTAGCATCGATTGGAACGGGAAGTAATGAAAAGGCTATTTTTTTATCCTGATTTTTTCGTAATGAATCATTTTTATTAAAAAGCTTGTACAAAACATCCAGAATGTCTTTGTTGTTATTTGAAATGGAATCGTTTTGGCAATAGCCGAAATGCATTTGAAAAAAGAAAAAGAAACCTAGTAGAAGTTTTGCATTTTTCATAACGTAAGTTTTTCAGATACAACTTCTTACAAATTTAAAATTTTATTCAGAATATACGCTTCTTCTGAAATAAATAAAAAGAAAATTCTATTTTTGAAGTAAATCAAAATCTCTTTTTCAATGAAAGTCAAAGCAGTTGTTTTACTTGGTTCTCTCTTTTTTATGTTTGCAATTTTAAGTTTCGCTTCCGCGGAAGAAGTTTCGAATTCTAATATAGATTTGGTAAAAACCTCGACTTGGTACATTGCTGGTCCGGCGCAAGAAAATCAAGAAACAATTAATAAAATCCGAAAAGAAAAAGGCATAATTAAAGTTACAGCAAAAGATAATCCGGTTGGAGAAATTGAGCTGAATGTGATGCTTACAGAATCTGATTCGAATGATGGACAACCAACAAATTTGTCTGAAAGTTCAAAATATCTAAGTATTACGTATAAATCATCGCATTTAATAAAATTGCAGGCACGTGAAGGAAACGCTGAAGGAACGGGATGTGTGCACGGCGGCTCGCATCCAAGAATAGATTTGCCTGTTTCTGCTAAAAAATTCACAACCATAAAAATTCCGTGGACGGATTTCAAACAAGACGGCGATCCAAACGGAAAGACTTTAGATATTAATAATCTCTGTAAATTCAATTTTGTGAATTACAATCCGGTTTCGGGTGCGACATTAGAAATAAAATCAGTTATAGTTCAAATTTAAAAAACATGAAAACAAGATTTTTCTTTTTACTTTTTACAGCATTTTTTTCATTTTTTGGCTTTAGCCAAAGTAAACCGGTTCTTCAAAAAATAGATATTAATGGTGTTTGGGAAGATATAAATCCTGGCGTTCAAAATGCTGTAGCGATTATTTCTGAACAAAACGGGAAGGTTATTTTTTCGCATTATTTAGAATGGAAGGGACAAAAGTTTGTTGAAAGCGGCATTGGCACTAGAAAAGGTGATACGATTACGTATACCGTCGATGTGACTTTACCAATTGAAGGCTGTGCAACTGCTGGAACGCATACTTTAATATTGTCTGAAGATGGAAACAAACTTGAAGGAACTTTTGTAGACAATAAAAAAAGAAATGGGCCGATCGCGTTTAAGAGAATTCGATAAGAAATTTTTGTTTCAAGTTTTAGGTTCTCTCTGAATGAATTATTTTTAACGCAAAGAGCGCAAAGGTTTTTTCGCAAAGTGCACAAAGATTTTTAAGTTGCAGCTAAAAAATTAGCTGAAGTTCTCAAAGCTTTATCAACACAAAGCTTTGAGAACTTTGCAGTTTGAAAAACTCACTTAGAAAAAAACTTTGTGCACTTTGCGAAAAAACCTTTGCGAACTTTGCGTTACAAAAATCGGTTTTAATAAAACTATAAATGAAGCTGAATTTTAAACCTGTTGAAGATTTTCATTACGAATAACATTATTGTTGAGAAAACCAGCGACCAAATAATTCCCGGAACTCCTTCACGGAAATATTCTGGTATAATGTGAATTTTGAATGCGAGATTAAAATAATAAATAACGCCTGGCAGAATATAAATCAATAACGGATTTGCTGCTGCGGGCATGAAAAATTCACTCCACTTGGTTTGTTTTTTAACTTCCATTAACCAATACAAAAAGTAAAACAAAACGCTGCAAATTCCGGCAGAAATCAATGTCCACGAAGGCGTGCCTTGTATTTTTGAGATTCCGTAATGTGGGCGGAGAAAAAAGCCAACAGCAAAAAACAAAACAATGAATCCTATTACGGGCCAATTGATTTTATTTTCGATTTTCTTGTCAAAAAAGAGCAGTGAAATTATTATTCCAGCCGTTACTAAAGTTACATGTGTTAAATGTCCGGCAATAAAATGCAGCCATTCCGGCATAATTAAACCTTTTGTCAAATTAGCAGAATTTGCCGCAACACAAACTACAAGAAAAGCAATCATAGCCCATAATCTACCTGAAACGAGCCAATAATAAATTACCGAAATAAGATAAGCCCAGCCAATTAAGCCTAAAATCCCCCACCATTTTGGCGTGATTCCTGTTTTTCCGGTTTCTTCCTGAACGTATAAAAAGTAGAGCGTAATTAAAACCAGAATTCCGCCATATTGAAGGATGTATTTTAACCAAACTGAAAAATATTTTGGGTATTTATTCCAAATAGGAATTGGCATTGCATAAGCCAGAAGTCCCCAAAAAGCAGGTGCGATTATCATTTTTGTCGCATCATAACCGTATTCGGCATTGACCATATAAACACCAATTATGATTAGGGCTACAGCACGTTTTAAAGTATGTGTCCAGATTACTTTTGGACTATCTCCTTTTATCAATCTGGCATTAAAGGCAAACGGAACTGACATTCCAACTATAAATAAAAAAGCTGGGAAAACTAAATCGACAAAGGTCATTGCATCGGCATCAGCGGGCATGTGTTTCATCCATTGCGGCACATTTTTGACACTTGCGAGTTCGTTTACAAATATCATTACAAAAATGGTAATTCCGCGTAAAGCGTCAATCGAAATAATCCTTTGATTATATAAATTCTCTTTAATTTTCATAAAATATTACTTTTTTATCAAATATAATATAATTCTAAAATGTCGGTTACATTGTTACATAAATTTTCTTTTGCAATATTTCTTTAAAGCAGAAATAAAAACAACATCAATTCTTTACTTTTGCACTTATGCTATCATTCTTTAAATCAAAACCTTTTTTAAAAGACCTTCTGGCGGGCAATTATGTTGATATTCACTCCCATTTGCTTCCGGGAATTGATGATGGCGCATCATCTCTCAAAAAAACAATAAAACTTGTAAAGGCATTTCAGGAATTGGGAATTTCTCAATTTGTTACTACACCGCACATTAATCATTTTGTCTGGGATAATGCTGAACAGGATATTTTAGACCGACAAAAGGAAACTGAAGTTTTATTGAAAGAGCAGAACATCAATATTCCGTTTAAGGCAGCATCAGAATATTTTATGGATGACTGGTTTGAAAATCATGTAAAAACAGAAAAGCTTTTAACTTTAAAAGACAATTATGTATTGGTCGAAATATCGTATTTAAGTGCGCCGCTAAACTTATATAAGATTATTTTTGAAGTACAGCTTGCGGGATATATTCCGGTTTTGGCGCATCCGGAACGGTATTTATATTTTCATAATAACTTTGAAGAATATGAAAAGCTAAAGAAAGCAGGTTGTTTATTTCAGCTAAATTTATTGGCTGTTATGGGTTATTATGGCAGCGAAATCACCAAAACTGCTGCGCTTTTATTAAAGAAAGGAATGTATGATTTTTCAGGAACCGATGTGCATCACAGCAATCATATCGAATCTTTACATCAAAAAATAAAAATTGATTCGGTTGAAAACTTAAAAGAAGTTATCGCCAATAATCAGTTTTTTAGATTCTAATTTTTTTTCAATTTAAAGCATAAAAAATGCTACGGATTCTACTATTTTTTATTCTGTGTATTTCTTCAGTCAAAGCCCAAACTTCAGGCTGTACAGATGTGCTTTCAAAAAATTACAATCCAAATGCAGTGCAAAACGATGGAAGCTGTACTTATGAAAGTTTAAAACTAAGACCTGAATATTCGATTAGACTAAGCGATTCGATTAAAGAAACTTCGGGACTCATTGCTTTTGATGGTTTATTGTGGACTCATAATGACGATCACGATAAAACAATTTACGGATTAGATTCTTTGGGGAAAATCAAAAAGAAAATCATTCTGGATCAGGTTATAAATCATGACTGGGAAGAAATTTCACAAGACAGTTCGTATTTATATATTGGAGATTTTGGAAATAATTATAGCGGAAACCGAACGGATTTAAATATCCTGAAAATTGAAAAAAAATCATTTTTAGAAGGAAATCCCATTATCGAAAAAATCTTATTTCAATATGCTGACCAAACTGATATTTCAGCACAAAAACCAAATTCAACCGATTTTGACTGTGAGGCTTTTGTAGTTTCTAAAGACAGTATTTATTTGTTTACCAAACAATGGAAATCGTCTAAAACCAGCATTTACGTTTTACCCAATCAACCCGGAAATCATATCGCACAATTTAAAAATACGCTTGACACAAAAGGTTTAGTTACGGGCGCGACATATTTTGAAGAAAAGAAAATCATAGCTCTTTGCGGTTATTCTAAAACAGGAAAATCATTTCTTTATCTTTTATACGATTTCAAAAACAATGACTTTTTATCGGGAAATAAACGAAAAATTGATCTTAAGCTTCCATTCCATCAAATAGAAGGAATTGCGACAAAAGATGGTCTTCATTATTTTATTACCAATGAATCTTTGATTCGAAAACCCATTCTAAATAATCCGCAGCAAATTCATTATTTAGATTTGAGTGCTTTGCTTAATTCTTATCTTCATAAATAAAACTTTTGCGGGATTCGATTTTATCCTCAGATATATTAAAACCAAATCCCACAAAATCATTTTTTATTTAATTTTAGATAAAAGCAAATTAAAATTATCTATTACCAGATTTGGCTCATCATTCATAATATAATGTCCTGATTTTGTTGTTGTAATATGCGTAAAATCAGAAACTCCGTCTTTTAATAATTCATGCGCCTTAAACCATTTTTGTTTATCTGATTCAGAAGTAGATGCATCAACTTTTAAGCTTGAAATTACAATTACAGGAATATTTGGCAAATGCGGAAGTGTGGCCATATATTCAGAATCTTCTATTAATTCTCTGGCTTCGCGTGCTGCTCCGGAATCTGCTCCTAAAGTAGTTTTACAAAGATTATAAAGCATATCTTCCTCCTCTTGCGAAAGCTGATTATAATATTCGTGCGATGGATCTATAAATAATAATCCGGCAACTTTGGAGGGATTTTTAACAGCATAATCTCTAATAATCATTCCGCCAAGCGAATGCCCGATAAGAATAACTTTTCTTCCATTCGAGAAATTATTAATTACGGTTTCTAACTCGCTTCGCAATTGATTTATATTTCTTGGCTTTGAGTCTTTTTCAGATTTTTCATAACCGGCTCTGTCATACGTTACGACATCTAATTTTTCGTTTAGCTTTATTGGTATTTTTTTTTCGTCCCAAACAGAATGCCCGTCTCCAAGTCCGGATTCTAAAACTACCAAATATTTTGAGTTGTGAATAATCGAATAAGTCATCAATTTATGAGTTCCTAAATCGACTTTTGTTTCTTTTAAAGTTTCAGTATTATTATCACTGTCTTTATCGCACGAAACGAATATAAAGAATAAACTTAGGCTAATTTTTAGAAGAATGTTTTTTGCTGATTTCATTTTTTTTAGATTAAAATTTTCAGCAAAAATGCCCTAAAAATAAAGGCTGGTCGTTCTGATTTATAAAGTAGAACCTATTTGTTTTTTATATTCTGAAGGAGTCTGTCCAGTTACTTTTTTAAATGTGGTATTAAAAACCGTTTTTGAATTAAAGCCTACAGAAAATCCAATTCCTAATAAACTAAGACGATCCATTTCAGAATTTGCCATAAGTTTTTTGGCTTCCTCAATTCGATATCGGTTTATAAATTGATAGAAGTTTTCACCAAATCCATTATTGATTACGTATGAAAGTATGTGTGTGGATATATTCATGGAAGCTGCCAGTTTCACTAAATTTAACTCAAAGTCTAAATAAGGTTTTTCGGCATCCATCAATTGTAATAATCTGCTTTTGTGTTCTTCTAATTCTTCATGATTTAATAATTGTTTTCGTTTGCCTTCCGGCAGAGAAGTTTCAACAATAATAGTTTCTATTTCTTTCTTTTCTTCTAAACTATACGGGAAGATTTCTTTTTGTTTCTGCCAATAATAAGTGATATAGAAAATAGATAAAAAGTAAATTAAACTGGTTAGAATATCAAAGGTTTTGTTTCCTTCGGATATTTGAAATACAATATCCAGAATCCAAAAAATCGTGATAAAAATAACGCCGACAATAATGTTTTTAAGCCATTTTAAATCCAGATTCTCGGAAACAGAATTTAAAAGGCGAATTGTATTTTCATGTTTGATAATCTTTTTATAAGCCAGAAAACAATATATAAAAACGTACAGACTGAAAATAAAATTAAATATTGCTATGGTTTTCTGTTCAATTTCAGGACTTATATCTTCCGGTTCTGCTTTACTGTCTATTATCCACGAAAGAATGAGCAGAGTAAAAATCAGAAAGGCAAAACAAAAATGAAAATAATCAATTATTTTCCATTTTCTAACGGGCTCAATATAATAGCTTACACTTAAATAAAATATAGGAGCAACAACAAAACTGGAGATATTTATTAATTGATTCAAAATATCATCTTCCCTGAGTATTTTGCTATCTATAATAACATCTTCAAGTAAGATTAAAAAAATGCAAAATATAAAAGATCCAAACCAGCGATTGGCTTTTATATTGACCTTATTTTGATTTACAAAAATTATAAATGTTAGTAAAAAAGCTGCGCCGCAAATTATTGCATTGAGTATAGAATACATAAAGACAATTATTTAATCGCAAATCTAAATAATTAAATTTGTCTTATTCTGTAGAAAATGCATCTGAATTATTTTTTGCTCCCATTATTAAAAGCCATAAACACGTTCCAATTTCTCCAAGAGTTGCCGGAAGTCTTACATACGAAGATATTCCGAGGTCAGAATAATTTGAAAACAATGCATTTCCGAAGAAATTTATTAAATAACTAACACAGCCAAGCATTAATAATATTCCTAAAAACTTCGGGATTATTGCAGATTTAAAAATTAAATATCCTAACGGAAACAGCCAAAGTCCCCAAAATATCTGAACAATTAAATTTCCGTAATCATATTGATTTAAATAAAACATTACCAAATCCTTTTCTTCTCCGCCTGAACTAATTACAGAAAGTACTGCAAATTTATTCTGCATGTTTACAAAAGAAATCGGTACGCTTACAATCGCTAAAACAACCATATATACAGCGTAAGTTTTATGAACTGGTTTCAATAACTTGTACAAAACCAAAGGCAGAAATAAAAAGAAAGTGTAACAAATTAAGCCGCTTACAATACCAAGTCTGAAAAGAAATTCAGAATTAGCAATATTAGTAAAAGTTTTAGCAGCATCACTCCAGACAATTAATTTTGAAGGAACATATCCTAAACTAAAAATTCCGGTTATTACAACTACTAAATATAATAAACCCGCGACTCTTCCTGTATTTCTAAACGATAGTTTTGATTCTTGATTCATGTTTTTATCTTTAAATTTAAACTTGTTTTGGCCATTTAAGTGCAGTCCAAAATATGATTGAAGTCAAAATACTTTCTATTATTGCGAGAAAAATGTAGAAACTCCACCAGGCTCCAGTTGTGGTAAACGCTATTAACAGCATTATTGCGGTATAAATAATTCCGAAAATGAGATTAAGCCAGCGGTTTATTTTTGGTTTTAAAACTACCGATGCAAAAATCATTAAGGCCGGAATTGCCATTAAAAGTGTTGCGAGAAATAATTTCATAGGAGAATCCAGCAATGTATCTCCGCTTATAAAATCTTCGACTTTTTTTGGAACATACAGCGAAAAATAATCTCCATAGATATAACAAAACATTACGGAAGTCCACAATGCCGCAAGTTTGATTTTTGTGTTTATTTTAAAATCTTCAAAACCACCAGTGTTTATTTCTTTCTCACTCATATTTAAGGAATTAAATTTTTAAATATGTCGGAGATAGTCGTAAAATGTTACAAGCTGTTTTTAAGAAAAAGTATTCACTTCACTTTTATAAAGCAAGAAAGCCAGTTACTGGATAAATCAACTATGTTGTTCTTCTAAAGGCATTGGGAGTAAAACCAGTATTTTTTTTAAAGAAGAAGTTGAAATTTGGCTGGTCTGAAAAACCCACAGCGTAGCTTATCTGCTCTAAACTCCAGCTGGTTTGTAAAAGAAGAGCTTTGCATTCATCGAGAAGTCGTCCTTTAATATGGGTACTTACATTTTGTCCTGTTCTTTTTTTAAGAATCCTGTTTAAATAATTGGGGTGAAGCTGCATTGAATCTGCAAATTCCTGCGCTGTCCTTAATCTGATAGGTTTTTCAAAATTTATACCTGAAACCTCATCTTCCAGCAATCCGAAAAAACGGTGTATATGATCATAATCTTCTCCTGTACTTTCTGGAATTGGAGATTTTAGCATTCTGGAACTTTCAATCATTAATAATTGAATATATGCCTGAATTGCTTCATCGCCCAGTTGGTTTTCCTGTTCCTTATACATGCTTTCCCAAAGTCTTGTAAATCCAGGCAAGTC
This sequence comes from Flavobacterium sp. UBA7680, assembly GCF_002482975.1. Lineage (GTDB taxonomy): Bacteria > Bacteroidota > Bacteroidia > Flavobacteriales > Flavobacteriaceae > Flavobacterium. The sequence continues at coordinate 76,009 of NZ_DLHA01000022.1, forward strand.
ATTTTCTTCAATAGAAATCACGCTTTTCGATTTTTCGCTAAACAGCGGCTGCCTTTCTATTGCAGCTTTCAATATGGGATGATGATTGATGAAATCTTTTTTGAATAACAGATAATATCCCGCCGATTCACCTGAGATTTTCTGCCACGAAATAATATCATTAGGATGGATAAAAATAATAGTTGGTTTATCAATACGATATTTATTAAGACCTAGCGTAAAAATTCCGTCACCTCCTGTAATCATCAAAATTTTATAAAAATCCCTTCGGTTTGCAGACAGGTAATTTCTACAGTCCTCAACTTCCCTATTAAACACTTTGATTTGTTTAGAATCATGCGCCTCTCTGTAAATAGGTGTAAGTTCCGGAAAACTGCGAAGATGGTCTATTTCTTTAAGGTCTAAACTTGTTTTCATTTTTGGGATATATTTTTTTTAAAGTTATGAAAAAACAGCAACATCAAAAAGGTTTGATTTTCATAAAAACGAGCATTTTTTTCCTATAAAGATCCATCTCAATCTGGCGCAACTTTGTCATATCAAAATGAAACAACAAAAATTAAATAATAACATTATGGAAATCAATCTTAACGAATCAAGACAAGTTGTACAACAAGCAAGAGCAAAAGCGATACAACTAAATGTTAATGCAAACATTGCAGTTTTAGACACTGCAGGGCATTTAAAAACTTTTGAAAGAATGGACGATGCTTTTTTAGGATCAATGGACATTGCCATCAAAAAAGCAAAAACGGCAAGTTTGTTCAGAACAAGCAGTGAAAACGTGGGTCAATACCTAAAACCGGAAGCCGGTACTTATGGAATGTCTGCTACAAATGACGGATTGGTAGGTTTTGCAGGCGGGCTTCCTATTCTAAAAAATAACGAAATCATCGGATATATTGGGATTTCAGGCGGGGCAGTTCCAGAAGATCTTCAAATCGCAACAGCCGGAGCAGAAGTTTTAAATCAAATTCAATAATTAATCAATAACAAATAAAATTTTAATACAATGGAAACTAAAACAATTTTAATTACAGGTGCAGGTTCAGGATTTGGAAAAGGAGCTGCAATAGGAATGGCTAAAAACGGACACAACATTATTGCAACCGTTCATGTTTCATCGCAGGTAACTCCTCTTCGTGAAGAAGTTGCTGCATTAGGTTTAACTGACAAAATAAGAGTTGAACGTCTGGATCTTACAGATCAGTACGATATTAAACAAGCTTTAAAATGGGATTTTGATATTCTTTGGAACAATGCAGGAATGGGTGAAGCCGGACCGGTTTGGGAAATACCTGTAGATATTGTGAGAAAGAACTATGAAGTGAATGTCTTTTTACCATTAATTCTTACTCAGGGAGTTGTACAAAGATGGGTAAAAGAAGGTAAAAAAGGAAAAGTAGTATTTACTTCATCAATGGGCGGATTGTTTACACCTGCAAATTGGGGAACTTATGTATCGACAAAACATGCTTTGGAATCTCTTGCAGAAGCCATGCAGCAGGAACTTGAAGCTTACGGCATCAAAATTCAAACAATTAACCCTGGAGCATACTACACTGGTTATAATGAAACAATGGCAGACAACCCGTTCCGTTGGTTAGATGATGACGTGAACTTCACAAAAAGAGCCGATTTACGCAAAGGTTTTGATGATTTCTTCGCAACCCCTGAAGGAAAAATGGATCCAACAGAAATGATCGATCGTATGATTGAAATTGTACCTTCTGATGAAGGGAAATTCAGAAATGTTGTACCTAAAGTAATCGAAGATATGTTGAAAGACCATCAGTTAAAAGCCTGGGAAAATACTATCTAATTTCCAAAATTCTAAACACAAGCCCGGGATTCCGGGCTTGTGTTTCGTTAAAAACTAATCTTAAAACTATTCTAATGAAATTTTTAATAACAATATTCGTCATGATTATATTTTCAAACGCAGTAAATGCACAAAATTACAGTAACGAAGAATCTTCAAATAAGGAGATTATTTCAAATGCATTTCAGGAATGGCACAACGGAACTCCTAATTTTTTCGATCTGCTTACCGATGATATGCACTGGGAAATCACAGGTTCTACTCCTTATTCGAAAACATACAATTCAAAACAGGAATTTCTGGATCAGGTAATTATTCCTTTAAACAAAAAATTAAAAGTCAAAATAAAACCTACCGTACGAAATATTTTTGCAGATAAAGATATGGTGATCGCATTGTGGGATGGAGAAGCTACGGCTCTGGACGGCAAGCCTTACTTATCTTCTTATTCATGGTATATGAAAATGAAAGATGGAAAAATAACAGAAGTTGTCGCTTTTCTGGATGGAATTGAATTTGCCGATATTATGAAAAGAATAAAAACTGACTAACATTCAAGAAAGTTGTTTTATTACTTATTTTTACTTTTAAAATGAAATAACTATGATTGAACTTCTTCAAACAGATACAAATTATGTTTATTTTTTCTTAAGAATTGTGGCTGGGATTATTATATTTCCCTACGGCATGCAAAAACTTTTCGGCTGGTTTGATGATTTAGGCGGCGGCGTCGGTATAAAAGAAACCATCATCAGTATGAAATCGAAAAATATTCCTGTTTACTTGCATGGTTAATTATTATTGGCCAATCCATTGGAAGTATATTATTAATACTTGGCTGTTTAGGAAGAATTGCCGCTGGTGTCAATTTTATCATTTTTACCGGAGCATTATTTTTTCATGCTTCAGATGGCTGGGCAATGAATTGGTCAGGAAACAAAAAAGGCGAAGGAATTGAATATTTTGTTATGCTTCTTTCTATATTATTAATTATTGTCATCAACGGCAGTGGTGCTTTATCCCTTGATCTCTGGTTAATAACGAGATAAAAAATACGAAACACTTATTTTATTCAAATAAACCAATATATAAGAAGCTTAAATTAACCTTACATAAGTTTTAATATTAGATAGTCTATCTATCTTTTTTTGTTTCATTCAAAGGAGTATCTTTGCAGCGTCGTAATTAAACTCCTATTTAAAATTAGAGACCTAATTAGAGACCTCTTTAATTTTAAAAACATAAAAAGCCTTGTTAGGCAATAAATTATAATGAATTACTTATCTGTAGAAAATATTTCGAAGTCATTTGGCGAAAGAGTCCTTTTTGACAACATTTCATTTGGAATCAACAAAGACCAAAAAATCGCTTTTATTGCCAAAAATGGTTCTGGTAAAACAACCATTATGAGCATTATTAATGGCTTAGACGAACCGGATACGGGACAAGTTGTTTTGAGAAAAGGAATTAGAATGGCGTTTCTTTCGCAAGACAATAATCTGCAGGATGAACTTACGATTGAAGAAAGCATTTTTGCATCTGATAATGAAACGCTTAAAATAATCGAAGCATACGAGAAAGCGCTTGAAAACCCAAATGACGAAGAAGCGTATCAAAAAGCTTTTGACGGAATGGATCAGCATAATGCATGGGATTTTGAAACGCAGTACAAACAAATTTTATTCAAATTAAAACTGGAAGATTTTAAACTTAAAGTAAAAAATCTTTCAGGAGGACAAAAAAAGCGTCTTTCATTGGCGATCATATTAATCAATCGTCCTGATTTATTGATTCTGGATGAGCCAACCAACCATTTAGATCTTGAAATGATCGAATGGCTTGAAAGTTATTTTGCCAAAGAAAATATTACGTTGTTTATGGTAACGCACGACCGTTTCTTTTTAGAGCGTGTCTGCAACGAAATTATCGAATTAGACAACGGAAAATTATACCAATACAAAGGAAATTACTCTTATTATTTAGAGAAAAAAGAAGAAAGAATTACTTCTGAAAATTCTAGTATTGACAAAGCTAAAAACTTATTTGTTAAAGAATTAGAATGGATGCGCCGCCAGCCAAAAGCGAGAACAACCAAGTCTAAATCGCGTCAGGATGACTTTTATGTAATTAAAGAAAAAGCACAAAGCCGACGAAAAGATAATAAGGTTGAGCTTGAAATTAATATGGAAAGAATGGGAAGCAAAATTATTGAGCTTCATAAACTTTCTAAAAAATTCAAAGACCGTGTTATTCTGGATAACTTTAGTTTTGATTTTCAGCGTGGTGAAAGAATCGGAATTATTGGTAAAAACGGAACCGGAAAATCTACTTTTTTAAATCTGCTTACTGGAACAATTCCGGTAGACAGCGGCCGAGTTGTAAAAGGAGATACGATTAAAATTGGTTATTATACACAATCTGGAATTAACCCAAAACCGGGTCAGCGTGTTATCGATATTATTAAGGAATACGGAGAATATATTCCGCTTGCAAAAGGGAAAATTATTTCGGCTTCGCAATTATTGGAACGTTTTCTTTTTGATGCGAAAAAACAATACGATTATGTCGAAAAATTAAGCGGAGGAGAATTAAAACGTTTGTATTTATGTACGGTTTTAATTCAAAACCCAAACTTTTTGATTCTTGATGAGCCAACAAACGATTTGGATATTGTAACGCTTAACGTTCTGGAAAGTTTTCTTTTAGATTATCCGGGATGTTTATTGGTTGTTTCGCACGACCGTTACTTTATGGATAAAATTGTTGATCATTTATTTATCTTTAGAGGACAAGGCGAAATCGAAAATTTCCCAGGAAACTATTCTGATTTCCGTGCTTATGAAGACAGTGCCGATGTGGCTCAAAAAGAAGAAAACAAGGCTGAAAAGAAAGATTGGAAACAAAATAATCCAACCGGAAATCTAAGCTTTAATGAGCAAAAAGAATATCAAAAAATCGAAAGAGAAATCAAAGATTTAGAAATCGAAAAAACTAAAATCGAGCAATTATTTGCTGATGGAAAAGTTGCTGATGCTGATATTGAAAAGAAAGCAAATGAACTTCAAACCATAATCAATAAAATCGAAGCGAAAGAAGAACGTTGGTTCGAACTTTCGGCTAAAATCGAAGGATAAGCTACTTACACAGAGATTCACAAAGAAAGCACAGAGGTGCACGAAATTTTTTGTGAATCTTTGCGTTTTCTTTGTGAATCTCTGTGAAACAAAATATTTAATTATTTCAAAAAAATAAAATATGAAACAACTTTTAACAGCATTATTAGCATTGACTCTTTTCGTTTCTTGTTCTAAAGATAAAGATGAAGTTAAAGATTATACCGCTCAGAATGAACAAGAAATTAAAGATTACCTGGCTAAAAATAACTTAACTGCAACAAGAACAGATTCTGGTTTATATTATATTATAAATGAGCCAGGGGAAGGCGAAAAATTTCCTGATGCTAACGCAAATGTAACGGTTGTTTACAAAGGTTATTTTACAAACGGAAATGTATTTGATGAAAGCGACAAAGACGTACCGAAAGAAGAAGATAAAAAAGGTATTGCATTTGGTTTAAGTCAGGTAATTCAAGGCTGGAAAGAAGGAATTAAACTTTTTAAACCGGGAGGAAAAGGCGTTCTTTTAGTTCCCGCGCATTTAGGTTACGGAAGCAGAGATTACAACGGAATTCCGGGTGGATCTGTTTTGGTATTTGATATTACTTTAAAATCAATTAATTAAGATATTTTCAAAATTTCGGCATGCTTTTTCAAATCAAATCTTATTTAAAATTTCTTTGGAATTCTAAAAACGAACATGGTGTTCATTCGCCTTTTGTTTTTAGTTTGCTTACCAAATGTTTTTATGATAAGAAGCCAAAACGCGAATATTTGATTCTGAAAAATTATAGAAAATCGCTTCTTGAAAATAAAAATTTTATTGAAGTAACTGATTTTGGCGCAGGCTCTAAAGTCTTTAAATCAAACAGAAGACAGATTTCTAAAATCGCATCTACAGCCGGAATTTCTCCAAAACGCGCTGAATTATTATTTCGCGTCACTAATTATTTTCAGCCAAAAAATATTCTTGAAATTGGTACTTCGCTAGGCTTGGCAACTGCTGCCCTTGCATTAGGAAATACTGATGCAAAGGTTATTACAATTGAAGGCTGTCCAAATACGGCAAATACAGCCCAAAATCAGTTAGACAAATTTGATTGCAAAAATGTCGAAAATATAATTTCAGAATTTGAATCTTTTTTAATTTCAGAAAACCTAAATTCTAAGAGTTACGATCTAATATATTTTGACGGAAATCATTCAAAAAAAGCAACTTTAACTTATTTTGAAATTTTACTGCAAACGATAAATAACGATTCGGTTTGGATTTTTGACGATATACATTGGTCACCGGAAATGGAAGAAGCCTGGGAGATTATAAAAAATTATCCAAAAGTAAAAGTTACGATCGATACTTTTCAATGGGGTTTTGTATTTTTTAGATACGAACAGGAAAAAGAACATTTTGTGATTCGCGCCTAATAAATTTCAGTATACAATTTTTATTACATTTGTTACTATACGAAGTTTATATGAATGCAATCAAAATTGATACACCTTTACAATATGCAATAGCTGTAACTGAATTTCTTTCAGACAATCCAAATGCTAATTGTGTTATTATTGCTTCTGCCACAGGAGTAAAGCAAAATTATTATCACAATTTTTCAAAGTTTTTATCTAAAAACAATTATTCTGTTTTCACCTTTGATTATGGCGGAATTGGCGATTCAAAACCAGAATCTCTAAAAAAGTTTTCTACAACCGCAACAAACTGGGCTCAAAACGACTTTGAAAGTGTGGTTCAATATGTCAAGAATAAAAAGCCTGACAGCAAAATATTTATCATAACACACAGTATTGGCGGCCAGCTTATAGGTTTAGTTCCTTCAAATAATTTATTTGACGGTGTAATTATGACCGTTTCACAATCCGGAAGCTGGATTCATTGGAAAGGATTTGAAAGACTAAAAATGCAATTCTTGTGGTATGTTACTATACCTTTATTTTGCAGAATTTTCAATTATTTACCTTCCAGTCATTTTACCCGTATGGAAGATTTACCAAAAGAAATGGCTCTGGAATGGGCAAAATGGTGCAAAAAACCAAATTATCATTTTGATTGTATCGACAATGTAAAAGAGCATTATGATAAAATTAAATGCAAAATCGTATCTTATAGTATTGACAATGATTTTTATGCAACTGTTCCTGCAATAAACTGGATTGCCTCACAATTTAAAAACGCTCAAGTCACCAGAACACATTTAAAAGCCGAAGAATTTGGCGTAAAAGATATTGGGCATTTTGGCTTTTTTAAAAATAAGTTTAAAGAAAGCATTTGGGAACTCTTTTTACAAGATTTAAGAAAATTCGAGAATTAGGATTTTCTAAATTGGGATATAATATCTGACAAAACAGCCGTTTTATAAGATGTTTTTTTATCTTTGAAATTCACACTTTTAGCACAGATAGCTTTATCTTTGAACCTTTAGAAAAAAGACTTTTATTATGGAACAGAAAATTCATCAGGGAAGAAACGTAAAACGCTTCAGAGAAATGCTTGGCATCAAACAGGAAGCTTTGGCTTATGATTTGGGAGAAGACTGGAACCAGAAGAAAATTTCTATACTCGAACAAAAAGATGTAATTGAAGATAAACTGCTTAGACAAATCTCTAATTCTTTGAAAATTCCTGTTGAAGCTTTTCAAAATTTTGATGAAGAGCAGGCAGTAAATGTTATTGCAAGTACGTTCAACGCCCATGATCACGCAACTGGATTAGTAATTAATAACTACAATCCAATTGAAAAGATTATTCAATTGCATGAAGAAAAAATTGCATTATATGAGCGTATGCTGAAAGAGAAAGATGAAATGATGGCAAAGCTTGAAAAACTAATTGGAAAATAATTCTTTGTTCCGTAGGAACATCTCGTCGGTAGAAAATTATATTTTCATCATCGTTTTACGTTCCGTAGGAACGTTTGATATGCCTGATTTTAAAATAGCGATGTCAAAATCAAACGTTCCTACGGAACGTAAATCGTGTCTAGCCTCTATTCTTTCTACCTACGAAACATTCCTAATGGAATGAAACCGTATATCAAAAGTGACAAGTATTAGTTTAAATTAAATAGTTTAAATTAAAAGCATAAAAAAAATGACAACCATTTCTGATTGTCATTTTTTACTAATTCAAAATATTTACAATTATTTTTTAGCTTCTTTATTTTCTTCAGATTTTGCACCCATTCTGTTAACAGTATACATTGGTGCAAATTTAATTTTTAGACCGGCAATTTTTCTGTTATCTTCAGATGTAAGTCCTTCTTTTTCAACTGTATTTTTACGGCTGTCAAGTGCTTCATACATTAGTTTAACTTCATCCCAGTCTTCTCTTGAATATTTATCTTTGTTATCTTCAACAGTGTGAACAAATTGTTGATAAACACTGTGAATATTTTTAGCATTTACCCAGTCAAAATTCATATCATCGCCAATTTTTCCTTCACCAAATAAGGCGTTTCTTAATTGTTGTTTCGGACTTGGAGCTGGAGGGGCAAAAACGGTGGTCATCTCATTTTTAAACTCTTCATATTTAACTTTGCTCGCATTTATTTTTTCGGTCGCAGCCGAATTATCTTTTAAATCTGCTAACGCTGCCTGAGCTTCCTGAGATCTTCTGTCATATTCAGCATCAACTGCTTTCCAGTCTGCTTTTAAATTTTCTGCTGAAACATTTTTAACTGAATCGACGTAAGCTACATAAGCGTCAACTTTTTTCTGAGCTTGTTCTTGTTTTTCATCTTTACACGATGTAAAGCTTAATGCAATTAATGCGATTCCTAATACCATTTGAATATTTTTCATAATACTGATTGTTTTAATTAATTATAATCAAATTTACCAAATAGCTAAGCAAACAAATTACATTATTGTCATGTTTGAAAATTTAAAAACATTTTAATACTATAAAATTCATAAAATAATGACAATTATGCAAAATCAATCGGAAATGATATAACCGTTTCTGCTTTAAAAAGCATATTTATTTTAATACATATCTATTAAAAAGCTTTTGTAACAAAATCCATTTCTAAACTACTTATCATTTTTATGAAAAGTGTTTTGTACTTTTAAATCCAAAATTGTAAAACGAAATGGCAAATCCATTAATTAAAATAACTGACATAAGACGAGATTTTGTACTTGGTAATGAAATCGTCTATGTTTTAAAAGGAATTAATTTAGAAATCAACAAAGGCGAATATGTCGCTTTAATGGGACCTTCGGGATCTGGAAAATCAACTTTAATGAATTTATTAGGTTGTTTGGATACACCAACTTCCGGACGTTATGTTTTAAACGGAAAAGATGTCAGCCAAATGCGTGATGATGAACTAGCCGGAATTCGCAATACCGAAATCGGATTTGTTTTTCAAACTTTTAATCTTTTACCAAGAACTACGGCTTTAGACAATGTTGCTTTACCGATGATTTATGCCGGATATTCAAAATCAGACAGAAATGCGAGAGCAACTGAGGTTTTAAAACAAGTAAATCTAGCCGACAGAATGGATCACCAGCCAAATCAGTTATCTGGAGGACAACGCCAGCGTGTTGCCATTGCCCGAGCTTTGGTCAATAAACCTTCGATTATTCTGGCCGATGAACCAACAGGAAACTTAGACAGCAAAACTTCTGTAGAAATCATGAAGCTTTTTGGAGATATTCATGCACAAGGAAATACTGTAATTTTAGTAACTCACGAAGAAGATATCGCTGCCTACGCACACAGAGTTATTCGTTTGCGTGATGGTTTAATTGAAAGTGACACGACGAAATAATTATTCGTTTTTTTTTGTAAATCGAATAAATCTGTGGAAAAAATTACATTTGAAACTGAAAAAATTCCATTTAGGAAAAGGTTTGGAAAAGATATAAAAATTAAAATTTTAGTTTTTCTAATATTTACATTGATCCCAATAAATAAAGCTGGATTTAATATTATTTCTATACTTTTTATTCTCTTTTTTTTATTTGTGACATTATACTTAATCTATAATGAATCAAAAGTTTTTGTATATAAAATAGAATTTGATAATGAAAAATTAAATATTTTCGGGAGCAATTTCAATAATGATTGGATTGAAACCTTTGATATTAAAACAGTAAACATCCAAATTAAGGTTAGCGTATCAAAGACAGGATATGTAAAAGGATACACTTTAGTTTTTAAAAACACAAAGAAAAAAATTGTAGTGAACAAATTATACAATTGGAATAATTTCACACTATACATGATATTTATAGAGTTCAAGAAAAATAAAGGCGAAAAAATAATAATTGATGAGAAATCATTAATTGATGGAATAAAGAAAAAAGCAGAAGAAGATGGCGAATGGGAAAACTAATAAAAATTGCAAGTAACACCTTTATATAATTCACATCGCAAACTTAGTCTCTATAACTATCGGGATAGAATCTAAAGAAACAAGATTAACCCAAAGAGAAGAAAAACTTAGAATCTTAGCATCTCAGAACCTTAGCATCTTTTAAAAAAATGAAAGTATACACCAAAACAGGCGATAAAGGAACAACAGCTCTTTTTGGAGGCACGCGTGTTCCTAAAGATCATATCAGAATTGACAGTTACGGAACTGTTGATGAATTAAATTCCTATATCGGATTAATTCGCGATCAGGAAATCGATTCGAGTTATAAAACTATTTTAATAGAAATTCAGGATCGTCTTTTTACTGTAGGCGCCATTTTGGCAACTCCGCAGGAAAAAGAAGTTTTAAAAAACGGAGAACTCCGCTTAAAAAATCTCGGAATAATTGACTCGGATATCGAATTACTCGAAAACGAAATAGATAAAATGGAAGAAAGTCTTCCGCAAATGACTCATTTTGTTTTACCGGGCGGTCATCCAACCGTGTCACATTGTCATATTGCCCGCTGTATATGCCGCCGCGCAGAGCGTTTGGCAGTACATTTAAGTCATAATGAACACGTTCCCGAAATCGCAATTATGTACTTAAACCGACTTTCTGACTACCTTTTTGTCTTGGCACGAAAGTTGTCCTCAGACCTTAAAGCGGAGGAAGTGAAATGGATACCCAGAAAATAAATTTTCTGCAAATTCCAAATTTTTGAAATCCCAAATTCCAAAGAAAAAATTAAATTCTTTTGAATTTAGAAACATACAAAAATAACCTTCCAACATTGGGATTTGGAATTTAAATATTGATTTTTAAACGCCTTTTTTGGAATTTGAAATTTAAATATTGGAATTTAACAAGGGACGTTCTTAAATTTTATTAAAATAAATCAAATTTTACTTGTCTTTTTCAGTAAAAAATTTATTTTTGCACAAACTAAACAGATAACAGATGTATTGGACATTAGAATTAGCATCTTATTTAAGTGATGCGCCATGGCCTGCTAACAAAGACGAACTTATTGACTACGCTATTAGAGCTGGTGCTCCATTAGAAGTAGTAGAAAACCTTCAGTCAATAGAAGACGAAGGCGAGATATATGAATCAATGGAAGAAATTTGGCCTGATTATCCAACAGACGAAGATTATCTTTGGAATGAGGATGAATATTAAAAAATAAACCAAAGGAAAAAGTCTCATCATAGAGGCTTTTTTTTTGGTTCAAATACATATTATATAATAAAGAAATACAAATAAATTATGAGTTTCATAAATAGCATCATTAAGGTCTTTGTAGGTGATAAATCTCAAAAAGATGTCAAAGCTTTACAACCTTACTTAAACAAAATTAAGACTTTCGAAACTAGTTTAATGAGTTTATCTCATGACGAACTAAGAGCGAGAACCGCTTATTTTAAAGAAAAAATTAAAGAAGCAAGGGCAGATAAAGATGCTAAAATCGCTTCTCTAAAAGCTGAAGTTGAAAATATTGAGGATATCGACAAAAGAGAAGATATTTATGATGCAATAGACGCTCTTGAAAAAGAAGCTTATGAAATCTCTGAAAAAACTTTATTGGAAATTCTTCCAGAAGCGTTTTCTGTAGTAAAAGAAACGGCTCGTCGTTTTAAAGAAAACTCTCATATCGAGGTTACTGCAACTGCAAAAGACCGCGAATTCTCTGCAACAAAACCATATATTGTTATTGATGGTGAAAAATCTATCTGGGCTAACAAATGGAATGCTGCCGGAAAAGACATCACTTGGGACATGATTCACTATGATGTTCAGTTGATTGGTGGAATGGTTTTGCACGAAGGTAAAGTTGCCGAAATGCAAACGGGTGAAGGTAAAACTTTAGTAGCTACACTTCCATTATACTTAAATGCTTTGACTGGTAACGGAGTTCACTTAGTAACGGTAAATGACTACTTAGCAAAACGTGACAGCACATGGAAAGCACCTTTATTCGAATTTCACGGTTTATCTGTAGACTGTATCGATAATCACCAGCCAAGTACAGAACAAAGAAAAAAAGCTTACGATGCTGATATCACTTACGGAACTAACAATGAGTTTGGTTTTGACTACTTAAGAGATAACATGGCACACTCGCCTAGCGATTTAGTTCAAAGAAAACACAATTATGCTATTGTCGACGAGGTCGATTCTGTATTAATTGATGATGCAAGAACACCGCTTATTATTTCAGGACCAGTTCCGCAGGGAGATCGTCATGAATTTAATGAATTGAAACCAAAAATCGAAAACTTAGTTGCACAACAACGTCAGTTGGCGAATGGTTTCTTGGCAGAAGCTAAAAAATTAATCAAAGAAGGAAATACTAAAGAAGGTGGTTTCTTATTATTAAGAGCTTACAGAAGTTTACCTAAAAATAAAGCATTAATTAAATTTTTAAGTGAAGAAGGAATTAAACAATTGCTTCAAAAAACTGAAAATCAATACATGCAGGATAACAATCGCGAAATGCATAAAGTGGATGAAGCTTTGTATTTTGTAATTGAAGAAAAAAATAATCAGGTAGAATTGACTGATAACGGTATTCAATACCTTTCAGGAGATACAGATGCTGACTTTTTCGTACTTCCGGATATTGGAACTGAAATCGCTGCTATCGAAAAACAAAAACTGGACAAAGACGGTGAAGCTGAAGCTAAAGAAAGATTATTCCAGGATTTTGGAGTAAAAAGCGAGCGTATTCACACTCTTACACAGCTTTTAAAAGCGTATGCTCTTTTTGAAAAAGATGTAGAATACGTTATCATGGACAACAAAATTATGATTGTCGATGAGCAAACAGGTCGTATCATGGATGGTCGTCGTTATTCTGACGGTTTACACCAAGCGATCGAAGCTAAAGAAAACGTAAAGATCGAAGCTGCAACACAGACATTTGCTACAGTTACATTACAGAATTATTTCAGAATGTACAGCAAATTAGGCGGTATGACTGGTACAGCGGTTACAGAAGCTGGAGAGTTATGGCAGATCTACAAATTAGATGTTGTTGAAATCCCAACTAACCGTGGTATGTTGAGACAAGATAAAGAAGATTATATCTACAAAACAACACGTGAGAAATTCAACGCTGTTATTGAAGATGTTACTGAATTATCACAAGCTGGAAGACCAGTATTGATTGGAACAACTTCTGTAGAGATTTCAGAATTATTAAGCCGTATGCTTAAAATGAGAGGAATCACGCATAACGTATTGAATGCTAAAATGCACAAGCAAGAAGCACAAATCGTTGAAGAAGCTGGTAAAGCCGGAGTTGTAACTATTGCAACAAACATGGCAGGTCGTGGTACCGATATTAAATTATCTCCAGAAGTAAAAGCTGCCGGAGGTTTAGCAATCGTGGGTACAGAGCGTCATGATTCTCGTCGTGTTGACAGACAGTTACGTGGTCGTTCTGGTCGTCAGGGAGATCCGGGAAGTTCTCAATTTTATGTTTCTCTTGAAGATAACCTAATGCGTTTATTTGGTTCTGAAAGAGTTGCGAAAGTGATGGACAGAATGGGATTGAAAGAAGGTGAAGTTATTCAGCATTCTATGATGACTAAATCTATCGAACGTGCTCAGAAAAAAGTAGAAGAAAATAACTTTGGTGTTCGTAAACGTTT
>NZ_DLHA01000011.1 GCF_002482975.1 Flavobacterium sp. UBA7680
TGCATCTTGTTTCCAGTTTTTAAAAGGAACGTTTGTTGCCTGCGCCCATCCTAACGGATAGTTTGTATTTAAACCTTTTGCAGTTCCAATTTCTCCAATATTATTTAAATTGCTTTGAAGATTTTCTGCTTCTGTTTTTCCTTGAGAAAATAAACTTTGGTTAATGGTTCCTTGTAAAGTTCCTTCTTTACTTGCTCCGTTATCACCAATAGCAACAAAAATCAAAGTGTTGTCAAGCTGTCCGCTTTCTTTTAGATAATTTACAACTCTTCCAACTTCTGCATCTGTATAAGTCAGGAATCCTGCGTAAGCCTCCATGAATCTTGCGTATACTTTCTTTTCATCCGGAGTTAGTTTTTTCCAGTCTGTAATAAGTGTATTACGTTCTGGCAATACCGCATTTGCAGGAACAACTCCTAATTTCTTTTGGTTTGCTAATACTTTTTCACGGTACACATCATAACCTTCGTCAAATTTTCCTTTGTAAGGCTCGATCCATTTTTCAGCAACCTGATGAGGTGCATGAACAGCTCCCGGTGCATAGTATAAAAAGAATGGTTTTCCAGGTGCCGCTTTTTGCTGTTTTTTAATGTAGCTGATTGCTTTGTCTGTAATTAATTCATTTAAGTGACGTCCGTCTGGTTTAACATGTGCCTGATCTTCCACTAAATCAGGATTGTATTGATCAGTTTGAGAACCAAGGAATCCGTAGAAATGATCGAAACCTTTTCCGGTTGGCCATCTGTCAAACGGACCTGCATCTGTAGCATCTTCATCTGGAGTTACACCGTATTTACCAACGGCAAAAGTGTTGTATCCGTTTTCACGTAAAATCTCTGCAATTGTTCCTTTATCAGATGGAATTCTTCCGTCCCAGCCAGGAAAACCAGCCGATAAAATAGTGTGTGAAAATCCACTTTCGTGCACTCTTCCAGAATTTCTTCCGGTTAATAATGCAGCACGCGTTGGCGCACAAATTGCGGTTGTATGAAAGTTGGTATAACGTAAACCGTTATTAGCCAGATTTTCAAAAGTTGGCGTTTGGATTAAACCGCCAAAAACACTTGCAGCTCCAAATCCAACATCATCTAATAAAATCCAGACAATATTTGGTGCACCTTTTGGCGCTTTTACAGGCTCTGGCCAATATTCTTTTGAATCGGCTAATGTTTTACCAATTGTTCCTTTGAACTCTTGAGTATCTTGTGCAAAGCCAAATTGTGCAGCTAGCAGTGCAGTAATCAAAAGCCCTTTTCCAGAGTTTTTGATTTTTGAGTTAATTTCAAATTTTTTCATTATTTCTTTTTTTTAATATTTATTTATCTATGGATTTAGTAGAGTTTTTGAGTAAATTTTTTTACTTGTTTGCTTTGGTTAATAATTCCTGAGCAGATTTTCCTTCGGTAGACGGCGTTTTGTGTATTTTTCTTAGGTAAACATCCTGCCAGTCTATTAAAGGATATAAATTGTTTTTCTTAGCTTGCTGATCGAAAAGTTTTTTTAATTCGGCTACTTTTTCAGGGTATTTTTTAGCCAAATCTTTTCTTTCGTTAAAATCTTCGTTGATGTTGTATAGTTCCCAAACATCTTTGTCAAAATCACTTGGCGGAAGATTTACTTTATTATTCAAAGCTTCTTTTACTTCAATTGAATTGGGATGATGTGCCGCAGCTGCTTTCCAGCCGTCATTATAAATGGCTCTTGATCCAAAGATGTAATAATGTTGAATTTTATGTAAGGAAACAGCTTTTGAATCATTCAAGGAATTGTAAAATGAATATCCCTGAATGGTGTCTTGCTTAACTTCTCTAATAGATTCCGGTGCTTTAACGCCCAAAATATCAAGAGTTGTTGGTAAAATATCAATTACGTGACTGTATTGCGTTCTGATTCCCGGAGTTTTGATTCCCTTTGGATAATAAACAATCAACGGATTATGTGTTCCTCCTTCAGAATTGGCATCTTGTTTCCAGTATTTGAAAGGTGTATTCGTAGCCTGAGCCCAACCCAAAGGATAATTGGTGTATGTTTGAGCTGTTCCAATTTCACCAATTCTATTTAAGTTATTTTGGAATACTTTTTCTTCTGTATCACCATTTACATAGGTTTGTCTGTCTACAGCCCCTTGAAGTGTTCCTTCTTTACTGGCTCCATTATCGCCAATTAAAACAAAAACAACAGTATTTTCCAGCTGATTGCTTTCTTTTAAATAAGTAATCAATCTTCCAATTTCATAATCGGTATACGTCAAATATCCGGCATAAACTTCCATGAATTTTGAATATACTTTCTTCTGATCCGGCGTTAATTTTTTCCAGTCTGCAATAAGTGAATTGCGTTCCGGTAAAACAGCATCGGCAGGAATAACTCCTAATTTCTTTTGATTAGCTAGTGTTTTTTCTCGGTAAGCGTCCCAACCATCATCAAATTTTCCTTTATACGGATCGCTCCATTTTTGAGCTACCTGATGAGGTGCATGAACGGCTGCGGGAGAATAGTATAAAAAGAATGGTTTCCCCGGTGCTGCTTTTTGTTGTTTCTGAATATAACTAATTGCTTTATCGGTAATTTGTTCGCTAAGATGTCTTCCGTCAGGCGTAATATGAACTTGATCTTCAATTAAATCTGGTTTGTACTGATCTGTAGCAGAACCCAAAAAGCCGTAGAAATGTTCAAATCCTTTTCCGGTTGGCCAGTGATCAAACGGTCCGGCATCTGTTGCTTCTTCGTCAGGCGTTATCCCATATTTACCTACGCCAAAAGTGTTGTATCCTTTATCACGTAAAATCTCAGCAACGGTTCCGTTTTTAGAGGGTAATCTTCCGTCCCAACCCGGAAATCCTGCCGACATTATGGTGTGTGAGAATCCTCCAACATGCACTTTATGCGAATTGCTTCCGGTCAATAAAGCAGAGCGGGTAGGAGCACAAATTGCTGTTGTATGAAAATTGGTATATCGCAATCCGTTGTTGGCTAAACTCTCTAAAACCGGAGTTTCGATTTGACCTCCAAAAGCACTTGAAGCGCCATAACCTACATCGTCCAGAATAATCCAAACGACATTTGGGGCACCTTTAGGAGGCGTAACTGGTTCCGGCCAATATTCTTTTGATTCGGCTAAGGTTTTGCCAATAACTCCTTTAAAATCTTCTGGTTTTGTTTGCGCAAAACTCAATTGTGCAAGAAGCAATGCAGTAATCAAAAGTCCTTTTTGCGGACTTTTGATTGCAATGTTATTTTTAAACTTTTTCATTAGATTAAATTTTTAGTTATTTAATTCGTAATCACTGTTTAATTCTGCTATTTTAACTCGTTGATGTTATTTTTAACACATAGAAACATAGCTTCTGTCCTCTCAAAAAAGGCGTTTCACTTAGATTAAATGCACAGAGTTTAACTATGTGAAAGAAATGTGTTTCTTTTTGCATTCTTTTTTAGTTATAAAATCTATGTTTCTATGTGTTTAAATATTATACACAGCGAGTTATTTTATTTTATTCCAATCTTCGACACCTACTTTTACTGACCATTGTTGATGTAACTCAATCAAGGTTTGGAGTATTTTCGGTTCTAATTTTGCTACGTTTTTTGTTTCTGTTCGGTCTTCAGCAAGATTGTACAATTCCCAAGGCTGATTGTTTTCGGCTACTGCTTTCCACTGGCCTTTTCTTACTGCTTTGCTGCCTTCATGTTCCCAAAACAAAGCTTCATGCGCATTAGATTGTTGTCCTTCAAATTCCTTTTTTAAGCTAATTCCTTCTAAAGGAGTAAGGCTTTTTCCTTGAAATAAATCCGGGTATTGAAAATCTGCATATTCCAGACAAGTCGGGAAAATATCAATCACATGACTTACTCTGTTACTTACTGTTCCGGCCTTAATATGCTTTGGATAGTAAGCAATAAAAGGAGAAGCAATTCCGCCTTCGTGAGTGTTCTTTTTGAATAGTTGAAAAGGCGTGTTGCTCACATTTCCCCACGGACTTTCATAACTATCAATCGACGCAGCTGAACCTGGTGTTCCATTTTTTTGTGTAACATAATTCCAGTTTTTTACATCATCAGCACTTCCGCCATTATCCGAAAGAAAAAGAACAAGCGTATTATCTTCTTCTCCCAACGCCTTGACTTTCTGCAGGATTTCTCCAATTCCGGAATCCATTCTGTCAATCATAGCGGCGTAAATTGCCATTCGGGTATCCCATTTATCTTTTTCTTCGGCACTTAGTTTTTCCCAATCCGGCACTTTTTCAAAACGATTAGATAAGTCCCAGTTTTTATCAATGATTCCTAGTTCTTTTAATTTTTTAAAACGGCTTGCTCTCAATTTATCCCAGCCTTCGAGGTATTTACCTTTGTATTTTGCAATATCTTCCGGCAATGCCTGAATGGGCCAATGCGGCGCATTATAAGCAACATACAGGAAAAATGGTTTTTGCTGATTGTGCTGTTTTTCTAAAGAACTGATGGCAAAATTGGTTATTTCCTGAGTCAGATAAGTAGAAGTATCCGTGCGAATAATTTCTTTATCTCCTTTCAAAAAAGTAACTTTTCTTCCGTCGTTATATAAAGGCTGCGAGTTAAAATAACTGCTTCCGTTGTTTTGTAATGTAAAAGAATCATCAAATCCTCTATTAACCGCCCAGGCTGATGGCACTAAACCAACGTGCCATTTTCCTGAAACAATTGTACTGTATCCTGCCTGTTTAAGTGCCTGCCCAATGGTGATACAATGCTCGTTTAAATATCCCTGATAAGCCGGAACTCCTTTGTCCTGAACCATATCGCCAATACCTGCCTGATGCGAATACAAGCCCGTGAGCAATGAAGCCCGCGAAGGACAGCAGCGGCCTGCATTATAAAACTGGTTTAGAATAAGCCCGTTTTTAGCAAGTTTATCCAGGTTTGGCGTTTTAATTTCTGAGCCAAAAGCACCAATATCTGAGAAACCTAAATCATCCGCCAAAATGACGATGATGTTAGGCTGCTTTTTCTGTGCAAAAAGGTGAGATTGTGCAGCAGCCAAAAGGGCAAGGATGAACAGTTTTTTAATCATTTTATTAATAACCTGGATTTTGTGGCAATCCTACCGGATCAATATTTCTTTCGCTTTGCGGAATCGGATATAAATTGTTTCTTTCTGAAACTGAGTTTTTAGCCGTAACTTTTTTAACTTCAGTAACTAGAGTTCCCCAACGAACTAAGTCAAACCAGCGTTGTCCTTCCTGAACAAATTCTTTTTTGCGTTCTTCTTGGATTGCAGCTCTAAAAGTGGTTTGGTTTAATCCAACTAAATCTACAGTAGCATCCGGTGTTGTAATTGGTTTTCCGTAAGCTCTTCTTCTTACTTGGTTAATTAATTCATAAGCTTCTGCAGTTGGTGCACCTTGCTCATTTATGGCTTCCGCCAAAGACAATAAGATGTCTGCATAACGAATTAAAGGGAAATTGATAGCTACGTTTGACGGCGTTGCCAAATTGCTTAAATCCAGATATTTTTTAAAGATTGGTTTAGGGAAAGTATATAAAGTTCCGGTTGTTGGGTTAAGCAATTGTTTAGCATAACTTACATCTCTACGAGTATCTCCAGGTTGATAAATATCATAAAATAAGGCTACATCTGAAATAATATCAGCAGGTTCCGT
This sequence comes from Flavobacterium sp. UBA7680, assembly GCF_002482975.1. Lineage (GTDB taxonomy): Bacteria > Bacteroidota > Bacteroidia > Flavobacteriales > Flavobacteriaceae > Flavobacterium. Next base: position 5,643 of record NZ_DLHA01000011.1, read on the forward strand.
TGCTGTAAATCCGGTAAAAGATGTTGCCTGAAAAGTACTTCCGCTAGATCCGTTTCCTGCTTGGTTTGGCTCAAACTGAACAGAGAAAATATGTTCTTTTCCGTTCTTTTTTGTTTTCGTAAAAATGTCCTGAAAGTTTTCGAACAAAGCATAACCGTATCCGCCATTAATTACTTCTCTTGCCTTTAAAATAGCATTTGGATAATCTTTTCTTGTCAAATACACTTTTGCCAAAATAGCTTTTGCAGCTCCAGAAGTGGCACGTCCAGTATCTGCAGCACCATAAGTTGCAGGTAAACTTTCGGCAGCAGTTAAATCTGAAATAATTTGTGCATACACATTCTCTACAGATTCTCTTCTTGATTTTAAACTTTCTAATTGAATAGAAGTTGGTTCATGTAAAACAATTGGAACACCGCCCCAAATACGAACAGCCTGAAAATAAAGTAATCCGCGGATAAACTTTGCTTCGTTGATTAATCTTGTTTTTACAATTTCAGAACCAGATACTTTTGGGATATTATCAATGGAAACATTCGCTCTGTTGATTCCCGCATAAATTTGTCTCCAAGCCACTTGTACACGGTCATTTGTAGCATCATGTGTTAAACTGCTCATCGCTCTAACTTGAGGGTTTGTTGCAGAAACTCCGGCCGCAGCATAATCAGAACCCATATCTGTAAGGAAATAAAGGTTTCTCCCGAATAAACTCTGCTCTCCCGGATCAAGGCTTAAAGAAGCATAAACTGCAGTTACACTCGCAACAGCATCATCTTGGGTGATGAAGTAATTATCTTCGGTTACAAAAGAGGTTGGTGTTACCTCCAGGTCCGTGCACGATACAAATAGTCCGGCACTTAAAAGGAATGTTATTATAATCTTTTTCATTTTGATATATTTTTTTTACTTAGAAAGTTACGTTCAAGCCCGAGATGAATGTTTTTGAGTTTGGATAGGAACCAAAATCAATTCCCGGATATAAGTTGTTTTGTTCGTATGAACTTACCTCTGGATCATATCCTTTATATTTTGTCCATGTAACCAGATTTTCGGCAGAAACATAGAATTTCACACTTTTTGCTCCCAGTTTTTTAGAGGTACTTTTAGGTAATGTATAACCAAGAGTAATTAATTTTAATCGTAAGAAAGAAGCATCTTCAACATAACGCTCAGAAACAATTCCTAATGGAGAACTTGTTGCTCTTGGGATTTCATTACTTGGATTTGTTGGCGTCCAACGGTCAACTAAAGCTGTTGAAGCATTTGTTCCAAGTGTAGAAATTTCTAACTGCTGATTTAATGCATTGAAGATTTTTGCACCATAAGAACCTTGGAACGAGAAGTTCAAATCGAAATCATTATAGGAAATCGTGTTGCTGAAACTTCCAACAAATTTTGGCTGAGATGAGCCTAAGTTTCCTTTGTCAAGAGCTGTAATTACACCGTCTCCGTTTGTGTCAACATATTTTCTGTCTCCCACTTTTGTGTTCGCTAAACTGTTGATTTTTGGCTGTGTATTAACTTCTTCCTGAGTTTGGAAAATTCCATTTGTTCTGTATCCCCAAAAAGTTCCTAATGGTAATCCCACTTTTACCGTAACCGGCTGCTGTTGTAATAAAGAACCGTTTGGTACTACAGGGAAAAACTGATTTACTCCATTTCCAATAGCTACAACTTTATTTCTGTTAGCAGAGAAAACAATATTTGAATTCCATGAGAAATTTTCTGTTTTTAGATTTTCTGTTGTTAAACCAATCTCGATACCTTTATTTTCAACACCTCCAATATTTTGAAGTACACTTGCATATCCAGAAGTTAACGGTACCGGAACGCTGATTAACAAATCGTTTGTTTTTTTGTAATACACATCAAAAACAAAATTGATTTTTCTTTCTAATAATGATAAATCTAAACCAACATTATACTGCGTTGTTTTTTCCCATTTCAAGTCCGGATTTGCCAATCGGGTAGGGGCAAGTCCAGTGTATAATGTTCCTCCAAAAGAATAGTTTACAGATCCCATTTGAGCCAAAGCTAAATAGTTTCCAATTTCCTGATTTCCTGTTGTTCCGGCCGTAAGTCTAAGTTTAGCCTCCGTTACACCTTTAATGTTGTTTGCAAATTCTTCATCCGTAATATTCCAAGAGAAACCTGCTGAAGGGAAATAACCCCAAAGTGATTCCGAACCAAATCTTGAAGAACCATCGGCACGGGCAGAAAGTGTAAAGTTGTATTTTCCTTTATAAGAGTAGTTTACTCTCGCCAGCCATGATTTTAAAACACTTTCAAAAGCATCACTGCCAGGTTTTACCGCAACACCATCCTGAAGTGCATTATAGGTATTGGCATCATTTACAAATGTATTAGCTCCCGCTGTAACCACTTCACCTTGTGTATATTGAAGTGTATAACCTCCTAATGCTGAGAATTTATGGTTTTCACCGAAGTTGGTATTATAGTTCAAAGTATTTTCATTCAGTACAGAACTTACCAATCTGTCTCCAACAGCTGCTGAACCTTTTGTTCCTGCACCGTTTGAAGTATTTGCAGGGGCGTAATAGTTTTGTTTTGTATTGATTACGTCACCGCTTACAGCCACTTTAGCTGTTAATTTTTTAGTGATTTTGTATTCACCAAATAAGCTGGTTAAAATTCTGTTGATTTTAGTTTCGTTAATTGTATTTTCCAAATCATTAATAGGGTTTGGAACAAAACCGTTAACAGAAGTTGCATAAGGATTGTTAGTTACGTTATAACTTCCGTTTTCATTTCTAATTGGCACTACAGGAGCAGTTAACAAAACACTAACCAAAGGGTTTGGATTTCTTCCTCCGCTTCCGTTATTGGCTATACCATTAGAAAGTGAGTTGCTGTAATTAGCATTAATACCAAATTTAAAGTTTTGAGAATAGTTTCTTTCGTAATTGATACGAAGAGAGATACGTCTAAAATCAGATCCCAGAACAGTACCTTCCTGATCAAAGTATCCTGCAGAAACTGCATATCTTGATCTTTCGTCTCCTCCAGAAAATGACAATTGATGATTTTGAACCGGAGCAGCAGTTCTAAACGCTGCATCCTGCCAGTCGTAGCTTCCAGAAGTTTTAAAAGCTTCGATCTGCGCTGCAGAAAAAGATGGAGCCTGACCAATACTTGCCTGAACATCATTTCGTAAACTAGCCCATTGGCTGGCATTCATTACGTGAAGTCTTTTCGAAACATTTTGAAATCCAAAATAACCTTGGTAGGAAATATTATCCTGTCCTTTTGTTCCTTTTTTAGTCGTAATAATAACAACACCATTTGCACCACGAGAACCATAAATTGCAGTTGCAGACGCATCTTTAAGAACTTCAATAGATTCAATATCAGCAGGATTTATAGTAGACAAAACATTCAAACTTGCTCCGGCGTTAGATATTCCGGCAGAGCTGTTATTATTGTCATTGTAAATCAAAATTCCGTCAACTACATATAAAGGTTCGTTACCCGCTGTGATTGAGTTTCCTCCACGAATACGTACACTTGAAGAAGCACCCGGACGACCAGAACTTTGTGTAACTACCACACCGGCAACAGCGCCTCGTAATAAGTTATCTGCTGATGAAGTTACCTGAGATAAATTGGCCTTTGGAACAGAAGCTACAGAACCTGTAATGTCTTTTCTCTTTTGAGTTCCGTAACCTACAACAACTAATTCGTCCAGTTCTTGTCTTTCTTCTTTTAAATGAATCGTAACCGGATTTTTCTCTACTATAATTTCTAGTTTCTTATATCCTATATAACTTACGATTAAGGTGTAAGGAAATTTCTGACCCGTTTGAAAATAAAATTTTCCTTCAGCATCTGTCTGTACACCGTGAGTTGTACCTTTAATTGTTACTGATGCACCTATAATTGGCTGATTTGTAATGTCATCGACTACCGTTCCGTCGAGTTTAGATTGGATAAGCGGTGTTGTATTTTGTGCCTGAAATTGCAGGGATGTTAACAAAATTGTAACCCATAAAATGAGGTTTATATTTTTTTTCATTTCTTTGTAATGGTTTAAGTAATTAACAAGGCGCCCTGAGAGCTGAATTTTCAGCACTCTAATTGTGTCCTTGATTTAGTGATAAATGTTCTTTAAGCCTCGCCATTTCTGTTGCCGCAGAAATGGCTTTTTTTATTTACAGCAACAGGTTTGCATTGTTTTCATTTTGGTTGTTTTTTAGTTGATTAATTGTTTTCTTTTTAAAATATAGGTATATTCAAAAATCCTTTTGCTGCAGTTTTATGCATCAATTAGATGATTGTATTTTCAATAAAAGTAATCTTGGTGGTGAAATTGAGATTTCGTTTTTTAGATTTAGAATTTAATCTAATAACGAAAGGATTGCGTTGGTAATTAACAACAGAAGCACATATAACAACAATTGTTATAAGTATCATTTTTTGGAAGAATATAATACGATATGCTTTCGGTTGTTTTCAAAATATAGTTTTTTTGGTTTCGAATATTATTTATAACTCTACTAATCCTATAGACAAAGTTAATTTTAATCTAATAAAAACCAAAAGTTTACTAAAGTTTTTTTTTAAACGGTGCAAATATTATGCTTCAATTAATTTATTTTTTAATTTAAGTTATTGATAATAAACACTTTGATTGTTGTTTTTTATTTTTAAAAATGTTAAAAATATTTTTTGACGTAATAATAAATTGTAATATTTTTCATTTAATTTGCTAGTTTTTAATGTCTTAAATTACTTTTTAAGACATTAAAAAACACCCAAAAATGTCTTGAAAAGCACTTCAATTCAAAAAATTAGAAAAAAACTTCAGATTTATAAAAACTGCTTTTAGAGTTTAAAAGATTAATAATTAATGTTTTAATAGGTTTTTTTCTTAATTTTAATATATACATACAAAGACAGACTGAAATTTTATTCGCCAAAAAAAACATCAGGTTATACACAATAAGTTTTTAATCATTAATTACTAAAAAGTATTTTCTATGGCAGATCTTTCACAATCACACCGTATTCTTTTTTTCAACACGTTAGCCTTTATGGTTTGTTTTGCCTGCTGGACGTTAAACGGCGTATTAGTTACTTTTTTAAACGACAGAGGAATTTTTGAATGGAGCGTCGTCGAGATTGGATGGCTGCTTGGGATTCCAATTTTAACAGGCTCAATTATGCGTTTGCCAATGGGGATCCTAACCGATAAATTTGGCGGAAAACCTGTTTTTTCATGCTTATTGATTTTATCCTCAATTCCGCTTTTTCTATTACCATTTGCAGACAGTTTTTGGACATTTGCCATTTTAAGCTTTTTGTTCGGAATGGTTGGTACCAGTTTCGCAATTGGAGTAGGATACACTTCTATTTATTATCCAAAAGAATGGCAGGGAAGGGCCTTAGGAATTTTCGGAATGGGAAGTTCCGGTGCCGCACTCACCACATTTCTTGCACCCACCTTATTAACTAATTTTTCAGAAACTGATCCTGAAAACGGGTGGAAATGGCTTCCCGTAATTTACGGAAGCGCTTTACTCTTAATGGGAATCGTATTTCTGATTTTTACAAAAAATAAAAAAATAGAAGCACAGTCTAAAACAGTTTCGCAATTATTAAAACCACTTAAAAGTGCCAGAGTCTGGCGATTCGGATTATACTATTTTCTGGTTTTTGGTTCTTTTGTAGCTTTTTCGCAATGGCTGCTTCCCAATTTTTTAAATGTATACCATACGACTTTAGTAATGGGCGGACTTTTTGCCGCTTTATTTAGCCTTCCGTCAGGCGTAATCAGAGCGTATGGCGGATTTTTATCGGATAGATTTGGAGCGCGAAAAGTAATGTATTGGGTTTTAAGTTCCTCAGTTGTACTCAGCTTTTTACTAATGTTTCCCAAAATGGATATCACAACTTCAGGCTCAGGACTTGTTGCTTCAAAAGCCGGAACCGTAACTAAAGTTTCAGAAAATGAAGTTATAGCAGGAGGAAAAACCTATCAAATTGCACAGGAAGACAAAAACGCGGTACACAATAAATATTTCCCTTCTAAAAAATCATGGCAGGAAGTTGTCGTCGAACAAAATCAGCAGATTCAAAAGAAAGATTTATTGGCAGAAGGAATCACACAAATTCATTTTGAAGCCAATATGTGGGTATATCTTGTATTAGTCATTTTAATTGGTGCCGCATGGGGAATTGGTGCCGCGGCGGTTTACAAACATATTCCCGATTATTTCCCTAACGAAGTAGGAGTTATTGGCGGAATGGTCGGATTACTTGGTGGTCTCGGTGGATTTTTCGGCCCAATCATTTTTGGATATCTTTTAAGTTTTACCGGTTTCTGGACCAGTTCCTGGATGTTTATTTTAGCCATATCCTTAATTTGTTTGATTTGGATGCATCGAATCGTAGTAAATCTAATGAAAGAGAAATCACCGGAATACGCAAAAGATATGGATCGAAAAAATTAAAAAATTATAACTCAAAATTTACAAAAGCTTTTCTCTTACAAAAAGGAGAAAAGCTTTTTTATGCAAATAAATTTAGATGTTTATTTTCAGTATTTTGAGTTGTATTTCTATTAAAGATAAAAATATCTTTTTTACATGATATATATCATTTTCTGTAAGAATGTATCGCTTTAATTTTGTTTTTGATAATTGAGGAACTATGCCTCATCAAGTCAAAATAGATTAAAGTTTTATGAGCAGTTTATCTCAATCCCACCGAATTTTATTTTTAAATACGCTCGCTTTTACGATATGTTTTGCCTGCTGGACATTAAACGGAGTTTTAATAACCTATTTAACTGATAAAGGAATTTTCAATTTTACAGTTGTTCAAACAGGATGGCTGTTAGGAATTCCAATTCTTTCCGGTTCAATTTTCAGACTTCCAATAGGGATTTTAACAGACAAATATGGCGGTAAAATTGTTTTCTCGATTTTACTTTTACTCTGTTCCATTCCACTTTTTTTACTGCCTTTTGCCAATTCGTTTTTAAGTTTTGCTTTGCTGAGTTTTTTCTTTGGATTGGTAGGAACTAGTTTCGCAGTCGGAATTGGATATACTTCAATCTGGTATCCAAAAGAATGGCAGGGAAGAGCGTTAGGAATCTTCGGAATGGGAAATGCCGGAGCCGCAATTACCACTTTTATTGCACCAACTTTGCTAAATTATTTATCTGAAAAAGACCCAATAAACGGCTGGAAAATGCTTCCCGTAATTTATGCCGCAACATTGGTAATAATAGGAATCCTTTTTATTGTTTTTGCAAAAAATAAAACCAATCCCGGAGTTTCTAAAACAATCCCACAATTAATGTCTCCGCTCAAAAACCTGCGAGTTTGGCGTTTTGGTGCTTACTACTTTTTAGTCTTTGGTTTTTTTGTAGCCTATTCACAATGGCTGCTTCCCAATTTTATGAATGTGTACAGCACGACATTAGTTATGGGCGGAATGTTTGCAACGTTGTTTAGTTTACCGTCAGGCGTTATCAGAGCTTTCGGCGGATATCTCTCAGATAAATTTGGAGCCAGAAAAGTAATGTATTGGGTTTTAGGATCATCAATAGCAATCAGCTTTTTATTAATGTTTCCAAAAATGGAAATCTATACCGCAGGCCCGGGCGTTTTGGCAATGAATAATGGAGTTGTAACAGAAGTTTATGCCGATAAAATAAACGTAAACGATAAAACACATCAAATCAATACTAAAAAAGATTCAGACGTAAGTACCGAATCTGTTTTTCCAGTAAAAAAATCATGGCAGGAAATTGTGGTAAAGCAAAATCAGGAAGTCAAAAAGAAAGAATTACTGGCGAAAGGAATTACACAAATAAACTTCAGCGCTAATCTTTGGGTGTATCTGGTTTTAGTAATTCTAATTGGTATTTCATGGGGAATAGGAAAAGCCGCTGTCTATAAACACATTCCCGAATATTTTCCAAACGAAGTGGGAGTTGTGGGTGGAATGGTAGGTTTAATTGGCGGACTCGGCGGATTCTTCGGCCCAATAATCTTTGGATATCTTCTCAACTACACAGGACTTTGGACGAGCTCATGGATCTTCATTTTTATAGTTTCTGTGCTTTGTCTGCTATGGATGCACAGAACGATAATTAAAGCTTTGAGAAGCAAATCACCAGAATTTACAAAAGAAATAGAAGATAAATAATTTAAATAAATACAAATAATGAAAACTTGGTTAGACAAATGGGAACCGGAAGATGAAGGATTTTGGAACTCTGGCGGAAGTAAAATTGCATGGAGAACGTTAACAATAACAACATTAACATTAATATTATCATTTGCCTCTTGGTTTATGATGAGCGTAATAGCCGTTAAATTACCCGGCTTAGGATTTAATTTCTCTAAAGATCAGCTCTTTTGGTTAACCGCAATTCCCGGATTAGCAGCCGGATTGCTGCGAATAATTCACACTTTTATATTACCCATATTTGGAACACGTCACGTCGTTTCATTTGCAACAGCAATTAAATTAATTCCCGTAATCGGAATTGGTTTTGCCGTTATGGATACAAACACACCTTTTTGGGTATTTGCTGTTTTAGCATTTACAACAGGTTTTGGAGGAGGCGATTTTTCATCTTACATGCCAAGCACAAGCCTGTTTTTCCCAAAAAGATTAAAAGGAACAGCACTGGGAATTCAGGCCGGAATAGGAAATTTTGGAGTTTCGATAGCACAATTTGTAACGCCGCTTATTATAAGTGTCGGAATCTACGGAGCATCAACAGTATTTACAAGTATAGATTTTAAAGAAGCTATAACTGTTTTTCAAAACTCTACTGTAGAAAAACAAAAAGAAGTTTTTGGATCACTTGATGCAGAAATACAAATCAAAATACTTTCTAACGTAAAACAAAATGTAGTTGATTCTGTAAGTACAGCAATACATTCTACAGATAAAACAATTGTTTTTGCTTCATTGCCTGTAAAAGCAAAGGCCAAAGCAATTGCCAATGCAAATCCAAAACTGGCAGAAAAAATATTAAATCAAATAAGCCCGGAAAATGCAGCCGTTAAAAATACACCAATCTATTTACAGTCAGCAGCATTTTGGTTTGCACCTTTTTTAATTCTTTTAGCCATTGTAAGCTGGTTTTATTTGAGAAGTATTCCAATGAAAGCCTCTATTAAAGAACAGCTGGATATATTTTCAAATAAACATACATGGTACTGCACCATTACGTATGTAATGACTTTTGGAACATTTGCAGGACTTTCAGCAGCTTTTCCATTAATGATTAAATTTTTATACGGAGATTTTCCAAATGCACCAGATCCTTTAGTATATGCATTTTATGGCCCGCTAATTGGTTCAGCAAGCCGAATCGGTTTTGGATTTGTGGCTGATAAAGTGGGCGGAGCTATCTTAACAACTATAACAGGTTTAGGGATTTTAGCGGGAGCTATTATATTGGTAACGCAAGGATTGGTTGCGCCAACAAGCATGGATCAGTTTCCTCTTTTTGTAGCCGTAATTTTGGGTATGTTTTTCTTTACCGGAATTGGAAACGCAGGAACTTTTAGACAATACCCAATTATTTTTGCCGAAAATCAACGTCAGGCAGCAGGCGTAATTGGCTGGACAGCCGCAATTGCAGCATTTGGACCTTTTATATTTTCTAAACTAATTGGAAATAATATTTCTGCTAATGGTACTGTAAATCAATTATTTATTGGTGTTTGTTTTTTCACTATATTAGCTACAGGTATCAATTGGTGGTTCTACAATCGTAAAAATTGTGAAAAACCAAGTTAAGAAGTAATCATTAAATTAAAAATTAAGGATGAAAGATAAAACGTACAATACCAAAGCCTTACTTGTTGCAATACTAGTTTCTATACTTACAATCATACTAGTGTTTTACGGATCAAGACAATTACAAAATTTTGATGCAGCATTAGTTACCTATTTATTCGGAACCGTTTTCGCCTTCTTCGGAATCGTATATCGTTATACCGTTTGGCTGCAAAGACCTCCAACATGGATGTATTTTAAAAGAAGCCTTAAATTCCTTTTTACCGGAAAAATAATTTCTCATTTATGGTTTCTGGGAAAAGAATCCGTACAAAATATTGTCGTACAAAAGTTTATTTATCCAAGAAGCAAATGGCGCTGGTTTGCCCATTTTTGTATTGCAATAGGCTGTTTATCGGCTTTTGCCATAACAATCCCGCTTACATTTGGATGGATTCACTTTACATTGGCACCAAATTCAATTTCCATTTACGAAGCACATTTCTTCGGGTTTAAAATGATGGATTTTCAGATAAATTCCTTTTTGGCATTTCTGATTTTTCATGCCTTAAATTGGTCTTCGTGGTTAGTAATTATAGGTTCAGTTTATTATTTAAGAAGAAGATTAACAAACCCTGGATTAATTGCAACCCAAACTTTTGAAGGTGATTTATTGCCGTTGATTTTATTAATCGCCATTTCAGTTACCGGATTATGTCTAACGTATTCCTATCAGTTCATGAAAGGTTTTGCATATGATTTCTTAGCCGTAATTCATGCTGTAACTGTAATTATGTTTTTGATCTGGATTCCGTTTGGGAAATTCTTTCATATCATTCAGCGTCCCGCACAAATTGGAGCACACATTTATAAAAAAGAAGGAATTAAACAAGGAATGGCAGTTTGTCCGCATACCGGAGAAGAATTTGCAACCCAGCTTCACATCAATGATTTAAAAATCGTAACCAAAGAATTAGGTTTTGATTTCACCCACGAAGACGGAACTTCTCACCTCGATTTAAGCCCAGAAGGGAAAAGATCCCGCCTGGCACAAGCACATTTAAAAGCCAGACTAGAAGGCGGAAATTTATTTGGATAGAAAAAAATAGTTTCAAGTTTGAGGTTTCAAGTTTCAAGTTCCACACAGAACGTGAAACCTGAAACTTGAAACAAAACAAACAAAAATTAGACATGGCAAAACTACCCGTATCAACTGAAAAAATAATTGAAGCATTTGGACCACATCTAAACTATGCACCAGTGGATGGTTATAATGGAAGAGACGAACCAGATGACGTTGTAAAAACGCATTGCTGCTTTTGCGGAATGCAATGCGGAATTCAGTTATTAGTGAAAGAAAATAAAGTAGTAGGTTTTGAACCGTGGATGGAATTTCCGTTTAATGAAGGACGTTTGTGCCCAAAAGGAGTTCAAAGATATCTTCAAAATAATCACCCAGACAGACTTTTGCATCCGATACAAAGAGTGGAAGGAAAAGGATTTGAAAAAATTTCATGGGATGATGCGATGGATAAAACCATTTCTGAAATAAAACGCATTCAGGAAAAATACGGACAACATGCATTCTCCATGTTGTCTGGAGTTTCATTAACCAACGAAAAAAGTTATTTAGTTGGAAAATTTGCGCGCGTAGCTTTAAAAACAAGAAACCTCGATTACAACGGAAGACTTTGTATGGTAAGCGCCGGAGCCGGAAATAAAAAAGCATTTGGTTTAGACCGCGCTTCAAACAATTATTCAGACTTAGAATATGCCGAAGTAATTATTGTTGCCGGAGCTAATATCAGTGAAACTTTCCCAACCTTAACACATTGGATTTGGAAAGCAAGAGATCGCGGAGCAAAATTAATTGTAATCGATCCAAGAATGATTCCGCTTGCCAGAACTGCCGATATTCATCTGGATGTAAAACCCGGAACAGATTCTGCTTTATACGGCGCAATGCTGAAATATTTAGTAGATCATGATATGCTGGATCATGATTTTATTGATAATTATACATCAGGATTTCAGGAAACAATTGATGCCGTAAAAGATTATACTTTAGAATGGGCAGAAGAAATTACCGGAATCGATAAAGAAAAAATAAAAGCTGCTGCAGAATTATGGGGAAAAGCAAAAACAAGCTTTTTACTGCATGCACGCGGCATCGAACATCACTCAAAAGGTGTTGATAATGTTTTAGGTTGTATCAATCTCGTTTTGGCAACAGGAAGAATTGGAAGGCCATATTGCGGTTACGGCACAATTACCGGACAAGGAAATGGTCAGGGTGGAAGAGAACACGGACATAAATGCGATCAATTGCCAGGAAACCGTGATATTGAAAATCCGGAACATAGAAAATATATTTCTGAAGTTTGGGGAATCGATGAAAAAGATTTACCCGGAAAAGGACTAACAGCGTATGAAATTATTGAAGCCATTCATAGAGATGAAATAAAAGGATTAATTTCGATTTGTTTCAATCCGCTGGTTTCTCTTCCTAACAATAATTACGTTCGTTCAGCATTAGAAAAATTAGAATTTTACGTTTGTATCGATTTCTTTTTAAATGAAACAGCCCGTCATGCCGATATTGTTTTGGCAGGATCTTTACAGGAAGAAGAAGAAGGAACAACAACTTCTGCAGAAGGAAGAGTGATTAGAATCAGACAAGCCGTTACGCCTCCGGGAGAAGCAAGAACCGATACTTCAATTTTATTAGAAATAGCAAAAAGACTAGGCGAAGAAGATAAATTTACTTACGATAATAGTGAACAAATTTTCAACGAACTGCGTGTCGCTTCAAAAGGCGGAACAGCAGATTATTTCGGAATCACGTATAAAAAAGTAGAAGACAATATGGGCGTTTTTTGGCCTTGTCCAACAGAAGATCATCCCGGAACGCCAAGATTATGGGAAGATAAAAAGTTTAAAACCCCAGACGGAAAAGCGCATTTTAATCCCGCGCCTTATAAACTTCCGGGCGAAATTACCGATGAAGAATATCCAATAACACTAACAACAGGCCGTGTCGTTTCACAATATTTAAGCGGCACACAAACACGCCGAATTGGAAAACTGGTAGATCAATTTCCGGAACCAATGCTAGAAATTCATCCTGAATTAGCAGCAAAATACGGAATCAAACAAAGAGAATTAGTAAGAGTAGCAACAAGAAGAGGCGAAGGAACATTCCCTGCCAATATTGTAGAAACCATTAGAAAAGATACCGTTTTCATTCCGTATCACTGGCCGGGACATAAATCGGCCAATCAATTAACGCCGGGAACTTTAGACCCGATTTCTAAAATTCCGGAGTTTAAAGTCTGCGCCTGTTTATTAGATCCGCAGGGGAAAATAGCACCGCCAGCCAAAGAATCTGAAGCGTATGCAAGTGTTTAATCTATAAAAAAATGAAGTTATGAATTTGACCAATTTTAATACAAACGAAGAGTTTTTTGTAGATATGCAGCGGTGTATTGGCTGCAAAGCCTGCGAAATGGCCTGCGCCGAATGTGAAACCAATGGCCAGCAAACTTTAATAAGCGTAAATTATGTAGATCGTTCGTCGACAATTCAAACCACAGTTCAGGTTTGTATGCATTGCGAAGATCCGGTTTGTGCTAATGTCTGTCCGGCTGATGCAATTTCGCAAGATGAATTTGGTATAGTGCATACAGCAAATACTGAAAGATGTATAGGATGTTCGAACTGTGTTATGGCTTGCCCATTTGGAGTGCCTAAAAAAGTTGAAGAATACGATTTAATGATGAAATGCACAATGTGTTACGACAGAACAAGCGTAGGTAAAAAACCAATGTGCGCTACAGTTTGTCCAAGCGGTGCATTGTTTTATGGAACAAGAGAACAAATCGAAGAAATGAGACCGAATAGTACGCCAGTCAACAACTTTATTTTTGGACAGGAAAAAGTTAAAACAAAAGTGAATATTATGATGCCAAAAGGCAGTACAGAATTAAGAATTTATTAAACCAGAATCATGTCAAAAGAAGATAATTTAAATCAAAACTGGAAAAAAGATTTCCCTATTAAAAAGCAGGAATCAACACAAGTCAGCCGACGCGATTTTGCTAAATTCCTGACTTTTGTTTCCGGCGGATTAATGGTAGGAACTGGGTTTGTTACTGCAAAAGCACTTTTTTTACCAAAAGAAGAAGTACAAGGCGAACATTTTATCTGTAATAAAGAAGATGTTCCCGTGGGCGGAACTCGCGGTTTTGTTTTAGAAGGAAGTACAATTCCATACATATTAATTCACTTAGAAAGCGGTGATTTTAGAGCTTACGAACAAAAATGTACGCATCTTTCATGTTCCGTATTTTACAAACCCGGAACCGGAATTATACATTGTCCTTGTCACGAAGGTTCATTTGATGCCATGACAGGCGATGTAATTGCGGGCCCGCCGCCAAGAGCTTTACCGCAGTTAGAAGTAGTATTTAAAGAAAATGCTGTTTTTGTAAAAGCAATGATAGAGAAAAAAGACAGCTAAACTGTATAATTAAAATTTATAGATATGAGTACTTTTAGACGAAGCCAAAACCGCGCTAACCCTAATAAGCTGAACAATATACTTTCGACACTTATTTTTATTCTGATTTTAAATGTCAGCATTCAAATCTGGCTTTTATATGCATCCTTAAATAATGCATTAGAAAATAACAAAGAAATATTAATTCCCGCCTTTATAGCTTCTGCAATACTATTTTTTATTGGTTTTGCGTGGTTATATTACCTTCCAAAAGGTAATTTTAAAAGAAAGTAAATCAAACACTTCAACTTTAAAAGCTATTTGATTTTTTCGCTCGGTATTTAAAAGAATTAAGCTAAATTTATATTTTTAAAAAATTTAGGTACTTAATTGATTTAACTAAGTAAAAATACTTATATTTGTAATAAGTATTTTTTGCTTGTAAAAATAACACGAATGATTAAAGTAGAAGATGCTATAGCGATTATTGAGGCGAACAGCAAAAAAATGTCCACAAAGCTAATTCCGGTTAGCAAAGCGTTAGGTTATGTTTTGGCAGAAAAAGTAATTTCGCCAATCGACATGCCGCCGTTTCGCCAGTCGGCAATGGATGGATATGCATTCACGCACAGTATTCGACACCAATATGATATTATTGGAACTTCGCAGGCTGGAGATCATTCGAATATAAAGCTAAAAAATACCGAAGCAATTCGAATATTTACAGGCGCTTTTGTTCCCGATAATGCAGATACAGTTGTAATGCAGGAACATGTAATGGCAAATAAAGATTCAATTTTGATTGCTACAATGCCTGAAAAATTGTCAAACGTTCGTCCAAAAGGAGAACAAATTGGAAAAGACGAAGTAGTTTTTGAAGCCAATACTTTAATAACGCCCGCAGCAATTGGATTTTTAGCTTGTTTAGGAATCACAGAAGTTGAGGTTTACAAAAAGCCCAAAGTGGCCATTTTAGTAACCGGAAATGAATTAGTACAACCAGGGAAAAAGCTTAAAAAAGGAAAAATTTTCGAAAGTAATTCGGTTATGCTGGAAGCAGCGCTGGAAACTATCGGAATCAAAAAAACAAAAGTTTACAGAGTAAAAGATAATCTCAAAGCGACAAAAAATGCGCTTAAAAGTATTCTGAAAAAATACGATGTTGTTTTAATTTCCGGCGGAATTTCAGTAGGCGATTATGATTTCGTAAAAGAAGCTTTATTGCAAAACGGTGTTCAGGAATTGTTTTATAAAATCAATCAAAGACCCGGAAAACCAATGTTCTTTGGTTCAAAAAATGAAACTCTAGTTTTTGCTTTGCCGGGAAATCCTGCTTCATCGCTGACGAATTTTTACATTTATGTTTCACCAGCAATCAAAAATAAATTAGGATTTTCGGAAATTTATAAAACCAAAGTAGTTCGAAAATTAAATTCGGATATTAAGAATACTACAGGAAAAACATTATTCTTAAAAGCAAAATACGACGAAACAAAAGTCACCGTTCTCGACGGACAAAGTTCAGCAATGCTCAACACTTTTGCCGTTGCCAACAGTTTACTTATTGTGCCGGAAGATGTTCAGGAATATAAAAAAGGCCAATTAGTAACATTATTACCGATTGATTAAGAGAATTTTAGATTTTAGAATTCAGAATTTAGATTTTTAGAAAAAGAAAATAGAATAAAGAGTATAGAAAATAGATTTTTTGGTATTAAGGATGAAAAGCAGTGTGTAATATAAAACATATAGCTTAGCAACTTGAAACCTGAAACAAAGAAAACTTGAAACAAAAAAATAATGAACCTATTAAGTTCCGAAAACATATTACTATTTAGTTTCGCATTAATCGTTATTGCGTTTTTATATTCTAGTGTAGGTCACGGCGGCGCATCTGGATATTTGGCATTGATGAGCATTTTTGCTTTTCCGGTTTCGATTATGAAACCATCGGCTTTGTTGTTGAATTTGTTTGTTTCGAGTATTTCATTTTTGTTTTATTATCGAAAGAATTATTTTAAACCAAAGCTGTTTTATCCGTTTGCCATTGCCTCAATTCCGGCAGCATTTATCGGGGGATTTATAACTTTAGACAATGCGATTTATAAAATAGTTTTAGGAATTGTATTGGTTTTCGCAGCGTTGAGATTGTTTGGAGTATTTAATTTTAAAGAAAAAGAAGAAGTAAAAATCAATCTTCCAATCGCATTGGTAATTGGTTTTGCGATAGGTTTATTGTCAGGAATGTTAGGAATTGGCGGCGGAATTATCCTGAGTCCGATTTTATTATTCTTAGGATGGGCATCAGTAAAAGAATCGGCAGCGGTTTCGAGTTTATTCATTTTTGTGAATTCAACAGCCGGAATGTTAGGATTCTTTTTAGGAGGAAAAACAATCCCAATAGAAAGTTTTTATTTGGTTCCAATTGCAGTTGTAGGAGGAATGTTAGGCGGATTTTACGGAAGTGGTTCTTTCTCTAACAGAACATTAAAAATGGTTTTAGGAACGGTTATTTTGATGGCAAGCGTCAAATTGATTTTTCCTTGAGATTGAAAAAGAAAAATCGCTCATAATACGTCCCTGAGGTTGAAACCTCGGGCAATATTTGAAAAGCAAATGTAAAAGATTGCTAAATAAACATAGCCAGCGGTTTTAACCGCTGGAGACAAAGATTGGCAAAACCTTGAAGTAAAAATTGTCACCCTGAGCGAAGTCGAAGGGCGCTCCAATTGGAACGTGAGCTTCGACTTCGCTCAGCCTGACAAATATGAGCAAAACTTGAAACGTGAAATTTGAAACAAAAGAAACTATGAATATATCAGTATTTATTCTTTGCGGAGGAAAAAGCTCCAGAATGCAGTCTGAAAAAGGATTAGTGCTGTTTCAGGAAAAACCATTTATAGAACATATAATTAAGGCGATTTTGCCTATTACAGAACAAATAAAACTAATTACGGCATCAAAAGAATACGATTATCTGCCGTATGAAAAAATACCCGATATTATTTCAGATAAAGGTCCTTTAGGCGGAATTTATACCGCTTTATCCCATTCTGAAACCGAATTCAATTTGATTTTAAGCTGTGATATTCCGTTGATTTCGACTGAATTGTTAACCGAATTAATTTCAAAACATACAGAAGAAGCCGGAATAACCGTTTTTGCTTCCGAAAGTAAAACACATCCATTAATTGGGATTTATTCAAAAAAGATTGTTCCGATTATTAAAAATGCGATTGATTCAGATGAATTAAAAATGATGGATTTATTGGCAAAAGTGCCGCATCAAATTTTGAATATAGAAGAAAGTGAAAACTTTCATTTGACGAATATTAATTCGGCCGACGAATTAAATGATCTGAATATCAATTTAAGTTAAAGATTATGCAAAACTTAAAAACACCAAAATTGACGATTGTTGGCGCAGGCCCAGGCGACGTTGAATTGATTACGATGAAAGCCATAAAAGCTTTAAAAAGTGCCGATGTAGTTTTGTACGATGCTTTGGTCAACGAAGAATTATTAGAATATGCATCAAATGCAGAAATTGTTTTTGTTGGAAAACGATTGGGCTGTCATGCTTATACACAAGATCAGATTAATGATTTGATTGTTTCCATGGCAAAAAGTCACGGACATGTAGTGCGTTTAAAAGGCGGAGATCCGTTTGTTTTTGGAAGAGGAAGCGAAGAAATCGAATTTGCAGAAGAATTTGGAATTGAAACTGCTATCGTTCCCGGAATTTCATCTGCTTTGGTTGTTCCTGCTTCCGTTGGAATTAGTTTGACACAGCGTAAAGTAGCCGAAAGTTTTTGGGTAATTACCGGAACAACTTCAGATCATAAATTATCAAAAGATGTTCTTTTGGCTTCAAAATCGGCGGCGACGGTAGTTATTTTGATGGGAATGCATAAATTGGATGAAATAATTTCTATTTATCAGGAAAACAGAAATGATGATTTACCAATCGCAATTATTCAAAACGGAACAAAAAATTCAGAACAAAAAGTGATTGGAACTATCAATACAATCACTAAATTGGTTGCTGAAAAAAATATATCATCGCCCGCTATTATTGTGATTGGCGAAGTAGTGAGAAATACTTCAAGCTGGATTTCCTATTTTCAGGAACATTTTGAAGATGAATTCATTTTTCAGAATTTAAATTTATAAAAATGATCGAGATTAAATATTTTGGAGCTGTCGCTGAAAAGACAAAATGTGAATTCGAAAAATTATCTTTTTCCGAAGAATTGTCTTTGCAAAAATTATTGCATGATTTAAACGAAAAATACCAATTTGAATCGCTTTCTTTCAGCGTAGCAGTAAATCAAAAAATAATTTCAAAAGCAGCAGATTACAATTTACAAACAAGTGATATTGTTGCTTTATTACCACCGTTTGCCGGAGGATAAAAATTAATTTATGAGTGCATCAAACCGATACAACCGACAAATGATTCTTCCTGAAATAGGAGAGGATGGTCAGTACAAATTATCGAAAGCGAAAGTTTTGGTTATTGGTGCCGGAGGTTTGGGAGCGGCGATTCTGCCTTATTTAGCAGCTGCCGGAGTTGGCGAAATTGGGATTGTAGATGATGATGATATTGAGATTTCGAATTTACATCGTCAGGTGATTTACAAAAGTTCGGCTGTTGGAAAATCCAAAGTCGAAGAAGCAAAACTGATGATTTCAGAATTGAATCCGCTGGTAAAAGTCAACGCTTTTGCAGAGAAATTATCAGGTAAAAACGCCATTTCGTTATTTCAAAACTATGATATTATTGTTGACGCAACAGATAATATTTCAATTAAATATTTAATAAACGATGCTTGTCTGTTAACCAATAAACCAATGGTTTACGGATCAATTTTTAGATTTCAAGGACAAGTTTCAGTTTTCAATTATCAAAACGGACCAACATACAGATGTTTGTATCCAGATGAAAACAATAACGCTTTAAACTGCGAAGATGCCGGAGTAACCGGAATTTCGGTTGGAATTATCGGAATGCTTCAGGCAAATGAAGTTCTGAAAATGATTCTCGGAATTGGAGAAGTTTTAAGCGGTAAAATATTAGTTTATAATATTCTCAATAACGAACAGCAAAAATATGATTTTGATAAAAGTGATTTTAAGTCAATAAGCAGAGAATCATTCGAAGAAAAATACTATAAATCTGAAGTTGAAGAAGTTAATTTTGAATCGATTTTGGATGAAATAAATAATGATGAGGTTCTATTTTTGGATGTTAGAAATGAAGAGGAACTTCCAAAAATCAATTTAAAAAATCAAATCCAGATTCCATTAATTAATCTAGAAAATGAAATTGAAAAACTGGATAAAAACCAAACGATTTACATTTTCTGTCAATCTGGAATTAGAAGTAAAGTCGCAGCAGAGTTACTTCAAAAGTATCAATTTAAAAATATAAAAAGCGTTGCTGGAGGTATTTTAGCAATGAAAGATTTAATAAAAGAAAAAACTACCATTTCAATTTAAATTATGAAGAAAACCTCATTCGTATTATTTATGTTTTTCTGCTTTACACAATTTATGTTTTCCCAAAAAGAGGTTGATTATACAGGCGAAACAGAATTATATAAAATTTATGAAAAAGCAGATAAAGAGTTGAATACCGTTTATAATCAGTTGAAAAAGAAACTAACGGCAAATGATCAGGCAAATTTGGTTACTGCACAAAAAGACTGGATAAAGTTTAGAGATTCAAATTGCAAATTTCAAAGCTATTCTGAAGATGAAGGAGGAGTTATAGCAAACAAAATGTATATAGATTGTAGAACTCAAATGACAATCGACAGAACTAAAGAATTGAAAAGTTTGTTGAGTGATTTTTAAAATTTATAATTAATAATTCGAGATAAATTTGACACTATTTTACAGATTGAATAAAATAAAAATTCGTGAATTCGTGGCTATCAAAAAAAACATAAAAAATGAGTAAAAATGTATTTGTAGAAGGGCCAATTTCTCCTGAATTTATAGCCGAGTCGATTGCGAAACACCAATCGAAACATACAATTGGGGCGCACAATATTTTTTTAGGACAAGTTCGTGCCGATGTAATTCACGACAATACAGTCGTGGCGATTGATTATTCAGCTTACACGGATATGGCAAACGAAGCTTTGCACACGATTCGCGAAAAAGCTTTCGCCAAATTCGATTTAACCTGTATGCACATTTACCATAGTTTGGGCGTTGTAAAAGCAGGCGAAATTTGTTTGTTTGTTTTTGTTTCGGCGATGCGACGCAAACAAGTTTATGAAGCAACAGAAGCAATCGTAAACTGGATTAAAACCGATGTGCCGATTTTTGGTAAAGAAATATTTGAAAACGATACATTCACCTGGAAACAAAATACCTAATAAAACAGAATGGTAGATATTACGCATAAAATAAGCACATTAAGAAAAGCAACTGCAACGGCAATTGTAAAAGTCAGCAGACAAGAAACAATTGATGCGGTAGTGAATAATTTAGTTCCGAAAGGAAATGTGCTCGAAATGGCAAAAACGGCAGGATTATTTGCGGTAAAAAATACGCATTTGTCTATTCCGGATTGTCATCCGCTTCCAATTGAATTTACATCGGTCGAATATAAAATTGAAGGATTGGAGATTCAGATTATTTTCAATGTAAAAACCGTTTACAAAACCGGAGTTGAGGTTGAAGCCATGCACGGTGCATCGATTGTCGCGCTTACGATGTATGATATGCTGAAACCAATTGATAAAGAAATTGAAATTTCAACCATTAAATTGATTAATAAAGAAGGTGGAAAATCTTCTTTCAAAAATAAATTTCCGAATGCTATAAAAGCAGCGGTTTTTGTTTGTTCTGATTCGATTTTTGCAGGAGATAAAGAAGATCGATCTGGAAAAATTATTGTAGAGAAATTAGATTCGTACGGAGTTGAAACTTCGCATTATGAAATTATTCCTGATGAATTAGATATTATTCAGGAAAGAACAAAAGCTTACGCAAAAGATAATCAGCTGGTGATTTTTACGGGCGGAACGGGATTATCTCCAAGAGATGTAACGCCGGAAGCTTTGTCGCCAATTTTAGAAAGTAGAATTCCGGGAATCGAAGAAGCAATTCGCGATTACGGACAGCAAAGAATGCCGTATGCAATGCTTTCAAGAACTGTAGCCGGTACTTTGGGTAAAAGTTTAGTTTTGGCTTTGCCGGGTTCAACAAACGGAGCGAGAGAATCGATGGACGCTGTTTTTCCGCATGTAATGCACGTCTTTCATATTTTAAAAGGAAAAAATCATGACAGCCTCTAACACAATTTTGACGGATGGTTTTGGGCGCAGACACAATTACCTGCGCATTTCGCTGCTGGAAAAATGCAACCTGCGTTGTACGTATTGCATGCCGGCTGACGGAATTACGCTTTCTCCAAAAGCCAGTTTAATGACGGCCGAGGAGATTTTTGGCATCGCTCAAACTTTTGTGCAAAATGGTGTTGACAAAATTAGATTGACAGGAGGCGAACCTTTGTTAAGAAAAGATTTTCCCGAAATTGTTGCAAAATTAGCGACTCTAGATATTTCACTTTCTATAACCACAAATGGAATTTTAATTGATCGTCATATTGATGTTTTAAAACAGTTTAAAGTCAAAAAGATCAATTTGAGTTTAGATACTTTGGTTTCGTCTAAATTCCATTCTATAACACTCAGAAATCAGTTTGAGAAAGTTGTTGATAATTTGCATTTGCTTTTGAATAACGATTTTCAGGTCAAAGTGAATGTCGTTTTGATGAAAGGTTTTAATGATAATGAAATTGTTGATTTTGTAAAACTGACACAATTTCTGCCGATTTCTGTTCGTTTTATTGAGTTTATGCCGTTTGCTGGAAATGAATGGGACAGAAGCAAAATGGTTTCTCAAAATGAGATTTTATCTTTGGTCGGAAATACATTTTCAGCTGATGAAATTCAAAAACTGGAAGACGAAAAAAACTTCACGGCCAGAACGTATAAAATAAAAGGTTTTCAAGGCGATTTCGGAATTATAAGTTCGATTACAAATCCGTTTTGTGACAGTTGCAACCGAATTCGTTTAACGGCTGATGGAAAAATTAAAAACTGTCTTTTTTCGAATTCAGAAACGGATCTTTTAACGCCTTTTAGAAATGGCGAATCGATTACGAATTTAATTTCTCAATCTGTTCAAAATAAAAAGAAAGTCCGCGCCGGAATGGTTACAATTGATGAAATGAATGATCCTGCAAAACATTTTGATAATCGTAGTATGATTGCGATTGGGGGGTAAGGTTTCAACAGAATCTTTGTCAAAGTTTTAAACTTTGACAAAGATAATACGTGCAGATTGTCCTTGCGAGGAACGAAGCAATCACACTATTGTAATCAACGTACTTTTTGTTAGTGCGGTTGCTTCGTTCCTCGCAATGACTGGAACGCATAAAAAAAGGTTCAACTTTATTAAAGTCAAACCTTTCTTAGATATTATTTTTTCTTTTTAGCTTTAGCCTTCTTTTTAGACTTAACTTTCTTTTTAGCAATTTTTTTTGCTTTCGCTTTATCTTTTGCTTTTTTAGCTTTTTCTTTTTTCTTAGCAGCAGCTTTTAATTTTGCTTTTTTAGCTTTTTCTTTCTGTTTGTCTTTTTTAGCTTTCTCTTTTTTCTTAGCTAATTTCTTTTTTGCTTTGTCCTTTTCTTTGTCTTTCACTTTCTTTACTTTTTTATCAGATTTATTTTTAGCAGTTTCTACAGTTGTAGTTGTTCCGCTTGTGTTTTCTTCTTTTGCATCAGAAACAGCAGTTTTTGTAACCACCGTTTTTACTGCTTCCGGTTTAATAGTTGGAGTCAATACTTTTTTAGCAGGAGCTCTACGTGCTGCCGGTTTTGCTGTAGTTACAGCTGTTTTTGAAACAGATGCTGCCGGAGCTTTTGCTGTAGCTGCTGCTTTTTTTACAGCTGTTGCAGCTGGTTTTGCAGTTGTTGCTACAGGTTTAGCTGTTGCAGTAGTTTTTACTGGAGCAGCAGTTTTAGCTGGAGCAGCTTTAGCAGGTGTTTTATCTTCAGTTTTTACAGCTTCTGCCGCTGGCTGAGTATTTTCTGTTGTAGGTGAATCGATTTTCTCTGGGGTTACTTCTTCGTTCTTGTTTTCCATATTTTTAGTGCTTTTAATGAGGATTATCATTAACAATGTAACTAAATTGTTAATTTACAGTTAAGTAAAGATAACTATAAAACAAGTCTCCCAATGTTAAGTTTTTTGATAAAATTTAGTATTAAGTATTTGAAAGTGAAATATTTGTCTTTTTAAGTGAAATTAAAAACATAAATCTCTTAACAATTCCACTTGGAAAATTGAGGTTTTAATTGAAAAAATACAGAAAAAATGTAATAAATAATTATTTTTTAATAAGCGTACTTATTATATTTGCACTTATTAATTTTAATTTGAAACAAAATGTGGTCAAAATCTCATTCAATAATTACAAAAGAGGTAACAAAAGAACAAATGTGGAATCTGTTTGCAGACGTCAATAATTGGCATACTTGGGATACAGGTATTGAATATGCTAAATTGGAAGGAAACTTTGAAAAAGGAAATCATTTTTTATTACGACCAAAAGGCGGGCCGAATGTAAAAGTTGAATTACTCGAAGTTTTAGAAAATAAAGGATTTCTGGATGTAACTAATTTTCCATTAGCCAAAATGTATGATGAACATTTATTTGAAGAAACTCCAGACGGATTGAAGATTACGAATATTATAACCGTAAAAGGATTATTAGGTTTTCTTTGGGTGAAATTAGTAGCGAAAAAAATTGTTGATAATTTACCTGTTGATGTTCAGGAACAAATAAAAGCAGCTTCTAAATTATGAGAGCAAAAAAGTATTGGATAGCCACGATTTCAAGAGAACATGCACAAAGAGCTATAAATGGAGGTTTTATTCAAGTCTGCCATGGAAAAGAAGGTCCGTTGAAAAGAATGCAGAAAGAAGATCAGATCTTAATTTATTCCTCTAAAATAACAATGGAAGGAAATGAAAAATGTCAATCTTTTACAGCTTTAGGAAAAGTAGTAGGTGATGAAGTATATGCATTTGAAATGACTGAAAAATTTGTACCCTTTAGAAGAAATATTCAATTTATGAAATGCAATGAAGTTTCGATACTTCCGCTGATTGAGAATTTGGTGTTTATCCCCAATAAAAAATCGTGGGGATATCCATTTCGTTATGGATTCTTTGAAATCAATGAAAATGATTTTAACTTTATAACTTCAAAAATGATTTCTAACATTGCTGAAAATTCACAATAAAAAATAAAAAATGAGTACATCAGAAGATAATACATTTAGTGTTGAAACGCCAGAAGAAAGTTCTGGTTTTTTGTTGTGGCAGGTAACAAACCTATGGCAGCGCGAAATCAAAAAGGCTTTAGAGCAATATAATATTACGCACTCGCAGTTTGTGTTAATGGCTAGTATACATTGGCTTACGATTCATAAACAAGAGGTTACACAAATTGTGCTTTCGGCAAATACTAAAATTGACCCAATGACAACTTCTACAGTTTTAAGAACTTTACAGCAAAAGAATTTCATTGCCAGAGAAGAACATGCTACAGATACAAGAGCCAAAGTAGTTGTACTTACAGATTTAGGAAAAGAAATTATAAAAAAAGCTATTGTAACTGTTGAAGATTTTGATAGAAAATTCTTTTCTGTTTCCGGAGTAAAAACAAATGATTTAAATCAAAACTTAATCGCATTATTAGGGCAGAAATTGGTTGAATAAATTTAGTTTAAGATTTAATTCTTGGCAATTTACTTCGCTAGTTCGCTATCGCTCGTGTCCAGAATTTTGAAATTGCTTTTTGGTGCTTCGCATAAGGAACAGCAGTAATCTTCGCCTAAATCTGTAAACAAAATACCTTTTGGAATACCTTGACTTTCGTCTCCGTATTCAGGTTTATAAAGCGTTAAGCATTCCTGACATTGGTAAATATCTTGTTGCGGTTTTTCTTTTTTCTGCGTTTTTTCGGTGGATTCTGTTGTTGCATTTCCTAGTTCATTGAAATATTTTCGGCTTAATTCAATTAAAATCGTTGGAAGTTCGAGTTTGTCAATGTCTTGCGAATGCACAATGTATTCACGTGTATTTGGGTCGAAATTCTTCGCAAACAATACATTATAGGTATCGCGAATTTTTATGGATTCTAAAGCGGAAGGAAGTTCGTTTTTTTCAATTACGATAGAAGTAAAATAATGTCCGTCACGATTATATTCGGATATTCCGAAATTCAATCCGTAAGTACTGATATCAAATTGATCGAGCGTGCGGACTAAAAAAGTTTTCAAGTTCAATGCCCATTCCATAGCAACGGGTAAATGCCAGTTTAATTCGAGTAAAGAATGTCGAACATTGATTCCTCTTTTGCCTAAGAATTTTTCCCATTCCAGTTTTCGGTCTTTTGGAATTCCTTTTATAATAAATGATTTCCAGGGCGTGATACAAATTTTCCCGATTTTGCAGTCGAAACACAAATCGCACATTTCTTTGAGGAAATCGAGATCGTATAAATTATTTCGCCAATAAAGACCAAGCCAATATTGATCGATTCCCATTCTGTTCATTCCTTCGTAATACGGAAACGGATAAAACGGAATGTTCAAAGGTTTGTCAATCGTTCTGTTATTAGTGTCTAAAACTTCGCTTACGAGATTGAAAATCAAATCAATTCCGATGGATTCTTCGGCAGTAATTTTTTCGATTTCGTAATAAAATTTGGCAATATCCCAGCTATAAATCAAAACGGGATAAACTTCCATACGTTCCCATTTTGGTAAACGAATATATAGGTACCAATAATCTTCGTGTTCTGAAGCAATAAAATTTAAATGCCCGGTAAATAACGGAACCAGTTGTTGTTTAGGATCGTTTATATTTACTTTAAGTTTGGGCTGTTCTTTAAAAAGTTCTAAAATGTAAAGGAATTTATTCCCCGTAAGCCAATTGGTATTTCTGAAAATATCTGTTGAAACGTAAGAGGAAACAATATTATTTCCGCTTTTTTGATCGGGATAAACAAAATGATGTTTTCCTAAAGCGGTTTTATCCAAAGATTTAAAACCTTTCGGGAAAATAATATCTTGTCTAGAACCAAACGAAATAGAATCAAGTCCTTGATCTGCAGCCATATTAACGACTTCTCTCAACTCTCCCGGCGAAATAACGCCTCCTTTTACTATTAATCTTGTCAACTCCATTTGTTTTTTGTTTCAGGTTTTCTTTGTTTCAGGTTGCTTTACTTTGAACATACATTTTACCGCAAAGTTCGCAAAGGTTTTTCTCAAAGTTTCGCAAAGGTTTTTTACTTTATTTTTAATAAGTTGCCAAAGTCCACAAAGCATTTGGTAAAGATTTTAGCGCATAGCTTTGTGAACTTTTTTCGGTAGAAAATAATCTTAAGCAAAGAATATAAATCTTCGCGAAACTTTGCGAAAAACCTTTGTGAACTTTGCGTTCAGATCAACACAATCTAACACAATCAACTAAACTTTACACTTCGCCAATATCTCTTTAACCTCTGTTTTACAGCTTCCGCAGCCTAAACCGGCACCTGTGTTTTTGCATAAATCGGTGAAATTATTTACACCGCTTTTTATTGTTTCTTCGATGTTTCCGGCTCCAACCTGACTGCAGGAACAGACTAATTTTCCTAAAACAGGTTTTGCGCTTGAGCTTCCTCTTAATAATAAATTGCGTTTGTCTGATAATTCGATTTTGCTTTCGATCATCGTTTTGAATTCGGCGAACTCGTTTTTATCGCCCATTAAAATCGCGCCCACAAGCAAATCATCTTTTACGATGCATTTTTTATAATAGCGTTTTTTAAGATCTGAAAAGACAATTTCTTCGTAGGAATCGTCATTTTCAGGAATTAAGATTTCTCCAATGCTGCATAAATTAATATCTTCTAATTTCAGAATATTCATTAAGATTGAACCTTTATAATAACTGCTGATATCGCCCGCTAAAAAGTTAGCCAGAATATCAGCCTGTTCTTCGGCTGCAGAAGTGATTCCGAATAATTTATTGTTGAATTCGGCGATTTCTCCAATCGCAAAAATATCTGGATTTGAAGTTTGTAAATACTGATTTACTTTCACGCCGCGTCCGCAGGAAAGACCGCTTTCTCTGGCAATTTCTATATTCGGAATTGTTCCGATGGTATACACAATGGCATTTGCGGTAATGATTCTGCCGCTTTTTAATGCGATTTCAATTTCGTTTGGATTATCGGTTTCAAAAACGGTACTGACTTCATTATCAAAATAAATCTGAATATCACGAAGCTGCACTTCTTCGGACAATAATTTACTGGAAATTAAATCCAGCTGACGTTCCATTAAACGGGAAGCTCTTTGAATTATGGTTGTTTTTACTTTTTTATGTTTTAAAGCGGCGGCCAATTCTAATCCTAATAATCCACCGCCAATAATCACAACATGCTGTTCTTCGGGCGGAAGATTAGTGCTGTCAAGATGTTTTTTTAAACGATCTGCATCTTCTTTTCGTCTTACAGTAAATCGGCCCGGAAGATGAAGCTGTGCGTTTTCCGGAATAAACGGACGGCTTCCGGTAGCTAGAATTAAGGAATCGAAAGTATGCGTTTCGCCTAAACTGTCTTTTATAATTTTGTTGGTTGTATCTATTTTATCAATCGCAACTCCGGCTTTCATGGTAATGTTGAGCTTATTTAAAGCTTCGCCGTCTTTTACTTTTAAAAGCTGTTCCCAAGTAAATTCTCCCGTCATATATTCCGGAAGTAAAACACGATTGTAAAACGGATTTATTTCATTCGAAAAAACAATAATTTCATCGGTTGTATTGAATTCACGGTAGTTTTGAATGAATCTGAAAGAAGCCGCTCCGGCACCAACAATTGCAATTTTCTGAAATGGTTTTACATATTTCGTAATCGAAACGGTTGTGAATTTAAAATCAGGTTCTTTTGAAACGGGATCAACAACTGTATTCGTTAAATTGTTGGTTCGGTTTAAATCATTTTCGAGTTGTTTTCCCCAATGCATCGGCAGGAAAACTACTTTTTCTTTAATGGAATCCGTAACTTTTGCTTTTACTCTGACTTCGCCATTTTTACTTGTAACGGTAACGATATCACCATTTTTAATTTCATTTTTAAAAGCATCAATTGGATTTATTTCTAAAACCGGACTCGGAATATGAGTCAACAATCTCGATACTTTTCCGGTTTTTGTCATGGTATGCCATTGATCGCGAATTCTTCCCGTTGTTAAAATAAACGGAAATTCAGCATTTGGTTGTACCGATGTATTTTCTATTGAAACCGGAAGGTTAAAAATGGCTTTTTGCGACGGCGTATAGAATTTTTTATCCGTAAAAAGACGGGGAGTTCCCGGATGTCCGTAATCTGGAACGGGCCATTGAAAAGTGCCTTCGGTTTTTAAACGATGATAATTTAAGAATGAAATATCGATGTTTGTGCCTTTGGTAAGTGCGCAATGTTCTTTGTAGATTTCTTCGGCATTATTAAAATTGAATCCGTGAAAATTCATTTTTTTAGCAAAACGAATTAGAATTTCAATATCCGGAAGTGCTTCTCCCGGCGCATTTATTCCTTTTGAAAGATAAGAAATACGACGTTCTGAGTTGGTCATTGTTCCTTCTTTCTCCAACCATCCGGCGGCAGGTAAAAGTAAATCGGCAAATTTTGCGGTATCGGCATTATGCGAAATATCCTGAACGACTACGAATTTAGCATTTTGAAGTGCTTTTTCAATTCTTCTGGAATCAGGTAAACTCACAAGCGGATTAGTACAAATAATCCAAACGGCTTTCATTTTTCCCGATTCTAAGGCATCAAACATTTCTGTTGCTGTCAATCCCGGTTTATCTGAAAGTTCGTCAACGCCCCAGAAATCTGCGACTTCTTTTCTATGCGTTGGATTGGCGATATCTTTGTGCGCGGCCAAAAGCGTTGCCATTCCTCCAACTTCACGTCCGCCCATTGCGTTGGGTTGTCCGGTTAAAGAAAAAGGCCCTGAACCTGGTTTTCCAACTTGTCCTGTTAAAAGAGATAAATTAAGTAAAGCGGTGTTTTTGTCAACGCCAACAGCACTTTGGTTTAAACCCATTGCCCAAAACGAAAGGAATCCTTTTGCTTTTCCGATAGTATCGGCAGCGAGTTTTATATCGTTTACCGGAATTCCGCAAAGTTTAGAAGCTTTTTCTAAAGAAGTTCCTAAAACTAAGTCTTTATATTGTTTGAAATTTTCTGCGTGATTTTTAACGAAATCATGATCTACGTATCCTTTTTCGATAATACGTTTAGCAATGGCATGATATAAAATAATGTCTGATCCGGGAATAATTTGTAAATGTATATCGGCGAAAGCGGCGGTATCTGTTCGCCTCGGATCGATTACAATTATTTTTGTTTTCGGATTTTTCTCTTTGTGTTTTTCAATTCTTCGAAATAAAATTGGATGACACCAAGCCGGATTTGCGCCAGTAATTAAAAGTGTATCGGCAAGTTCGATATCATCATAAGCAATTGGTACAGAATCTTCTCCGAAAGTCTTTTTATAGCCCACAACGGCAGAACTCATGCAAAGTCGGGAATTGGTATCGATATTATTGGTTTTCAAAAAACCTTTTACGAGTTTGTTTACCAGATAATATTCCTCAGTTAAACATTGTCCCGAAATGTAAAATCCAACGCTGTCTGGTCCATGTTTTTTTATGATAGAAGAAAAAACAGCGGCAGCGCGATCTAGTGCGGTATCCCAAGTTACACGTTCAAGCGGATAAGATTTGCTACCACGCATTTCCGGATATAAAATTCTGTCTGAAGTATCATTAACTACGTAATGCAGATTCATTCCTTTAGAACATAACATTCCTTTATTAACCGGATGATCTTTGTCGCCTTCTACCATTACGCCGTTTTTGGCATCGTTGGTTACGATTATGCCGCAGCCAACGCCACAATAAGAACAGGTAGTTTTGATTTTGGTATTTTGCATTACAGTTCTTTTTTAGATACTATTTCTTGAATCTGCAGGGATTTAGATAAATCACTTATACAAAAATAAGTATTTTTACGTATAAATACGTATTTTTTAAATTTATTTTTCTATTTTTGATCCAATTAAATGAGGAACAACAAATTAGTTTTTAATCCGATAAAAATTTGGACTCATGAAAGAAGAACAAACCGCTTGTTATTCTTGTGTCAATGAAAATTGTTTTATCAAGAAACATCTGCATTTAGAACAAATGAGTCAGTTTGTTTCTAAAAAGCAGAATATTGTCTGCAAAAAATCGGATCAATTTATTACGGAAGGTGCGCCACTGCAAGGACTTTACTTTATTTGTAAAGGAAAAGCAAAAACAGTAAAAACCGGAATAAACGGACGAGAACAAATCGTACGCCTCACAAAAAACGGAGATACAATAGGTTTTCGCGGATTTGGAACAGGTAAAAAATACTTAATTGGTGCTTATGCGCTGGAAGATACGGTTTTATGTAATTTTAGCAATGAAACGATGCTTGATATTTTAAAACAAGTTCCAGAATTTACGTATGCTTTAATGTTGTTTTATGCCGAAGAACTAAACAAAAGCGAGAACAATATTCGTAAAATTGCTCACATGAATGTTCGTGAACGTGTGATTGATTTACTGCTTTATATTCATCGTAAGTTTGGACAAATCAATGGTTTAATTGATATTGATCTTTCCCGAAAAGAAATCGCTGATTTTGCCGGAACGACAGAAGAACAGGCGATTCGTGTTATTTCAAGTTTGAAAAAAGAAGATTTGATAAAAACGGTTGGAAAACGTATCGGGATTTTGGGAGTTTCAGAATTGCGTTCTGAAATTATGGAGCATAAATATTTTTAGGCTATTTACGTATTAGTACTTATTTGCTATGAAGTATTTCTTCAAATAATAAAACTTTAGCATCAAGTCTTTTCTTATTTCGAATAGGATTGTATAATGCTGAATTTCTAAGCATAACCACTAAAGTTATTATTTCTTTTTCATTCAATTGTTTCAAATCTTTTTTGAAGTAAAATTTGGAAGCATCTTTTATTCCAATATTATCAAACCCAAAATCGTAGTGTATTAAAACGAATTTAACACATTCATCATGACTAAACTCTTTTTTTATTTTTAGCCAATAAAGAGCTCTTTTTAATAAAGATGTATTTCTAGTATCGGTTCGAATATTGTTTGCAGTGTTTTGACAAGGACAACCTGGCTCTTTTATTTTTCCATAAATTGTATTGTAAGTAAAAATGAAAGATTTTAATTCTTCTTTTTGAGCATTTTTTAATTCTTTGGTTATAAATAAAAACTCTTCATTTTTATAAATAGCATTGAAATCGCTTAGTAAATAGATAATTGAGATCATTAAAAAGATTGTAAATCCTAAAAGTATTTTTAATGATTTTTTGAGCATAAAGAAGAGAGGGGGTTTTTGTAGAGACGCACCGCAGTGCGTCTCCACGTCGAGTATGATTTATTTTTTTCTGCCAATAAAACGAATTACAGAACCTTTTCCGTTATGGAATAAACCTTCGTTAAGTTCGATTTCTTTTTCTTCTAATTCGATGATTTCATAATTCGGAAAATCACTTTTGATTTCTTCGATAGAAAATAGAGATTCGATATCTTTTGGACCGCCTACTTTTTCGTTTATAGCAAGATATTCTAAATGTTTTTTGCTGAACGCTTCAAAAATAATAATTCCATTTTTGCATAATAATTTATCAAGCTGTTTGTGAATAGCCGATTTAATTTCTGCCGGAAAATGAGCGTAAATTAAAGCAATCGCTTCAAATTGATCTGTGTGAAAATCCAGCGTTTCTAATTCGCCAACTTGATAATCAATTGAAACATTGTTTGCTACGGCAAGACGAATAGCTTTGTTTTTTCCTTCTTCACTAATATCAAAAGCGGAAACGTTCCAGTCTAATTTTGCTGCAAAAATGGCATTTCGTCCTTCGCCTTCAGCAGGGAAAAGAATAGCGCCGGGATTTAGTTTTTCTAATTGTTCTTTTAAATAATTGTTGGGTTCTTCGCCGTACGCAAATTCTTCGCTGCTGTAACGGTCGTCCCATCGCTGAGTCCAGTTGTTCATGGTTTATATATTGAATTTAATTATTAAAGGTTTGTGGTCGCTGAGTGCAGTCCAATCTTGATAAGTTCCTATTTCGACACTTTCCAGGACTTCAATAAAATCATTTGAAGCAAAGCAATAATCCAGATGATACGGTTTGTTTTCGTGTCTATAAAGATATAAAGTTGGATGCTCTTCTTTACCCTGAATTTGATTAAAATATTTATGATACGTGCTAAAAATATTTTTGTCTCCTAATTTGTCTACAACCGTTGTATGATTGCCTTCTCTTCGAGGTTTATCCCAAATGGTATTGCTGTTGAAATCGCCAATTAAAATGGTTTTGGTTTCTTTAATTAAATCTTCATAGTAATTAATGGCTTTCCAAACCTGAGTTACATATTGTCCGTCTTTGTCTTCGGGATTGTTTGCCCAGATTGCAAATAAGATAAAATCTAATTTTCCGCCAGTTACGGCTATTGGTAAGATATTTTTAAAGTTTGGATTATGGCAATCCAGCAATTGAAACCGACAATCGCTATAAGAGAAAACGCCAAGTCCTTTATGCGGATTTGTTCCGTACCAAAGAATGTCGTTTGGTAATTGTGTTCCGTTTGGAAATTTTAATTTTTCAGGATTTTCACACTCAGAAATTACGGCAATATCAGGATTGTGGGCTAGAATGAATTCTGCTTTTTTTCTGAATGCCATGTTGCAATTCCAAGCTATGAGTTTCATTTTGTGGAGAAGTTATATGGGATTTTGAATATTTAAACTTGAGAGGTTTTGATTAGGTTTGAATTCTATCCTTCCTAATATACAGAAGAAAGTATTCTGAAATTAAAGATGCAACAATTGATAAAAAGGCAATTAATCTATAATTTACGTTGCTGTGATGATAATAGTAAATGTTTTTATTGTCAGCTACAGTTGTGTATTTTATAATTTGAGATTCTAAATAACAAAAGAAAAAGTAATATAATATTAGAAGAGAAATAAAAAATAAAACTGAAATAAAGGTAGTTTTTACCGAGTTTTTAAATTTAGTAATTATATAAAAACCGATTGGAATTAGTGTTAATATAAAACCGAAGTCAGGAATAAAAAATCTAAACTCTTTTCCTCCATAAAATATTAAGTCATAATTAGCAATTTGAGATACAAGGGTTCGAGTTAAAATTCTGTACTCTGTGTCATAAAATAAGCCAATTATAAAAAACAAGATTATGAAAACCAATAGAATAAGTATGTTTTTAAATTTCATAGAATAAACTTCTTTAATTTCTTGATGATCTTTATCCAAATGTACCTAATTTAATATTAAAAGTATTTGTGCTTTCTACAAAAAAAATACCCTTTTCCAAAACTGAAAAAGGGTAAATTAAAAATTTATATTTTAGAAAATTTGATTAAATAGTGCTTGTTAATTTTAATCTTATCCAACAAATGTTGTTACACCGCTATTAATATCAATTTCTGCAAAATTATGTTTTCCAATAACGATAAGCAGTTTGTCAGCATTATATCCTACATATCTTATTTCAGGTTGTCCCACTTTTGGTTTTCCGCAAGCAGAAATTACATTGGTCTGCCATTTTAGTTTACTTCTTTTGTAGGCCGAAATGGTTTGCAGATCATTTTCAACATAATAAATAATGTTGTCTTTTTTAATGCCTCTTTTTTGTGTTTTTGCGAAATTAATTTCAGAGTTTTTTGAAATTAAAGCATCATTGTATTTTTGGCCAATACCAGGCTGCGTAACAATGAAGGTTAACATTGATAGTTTTAAAAATTGTTTCATTTGGGGGATAGAATTTGGGGTTCGTAATCGATTCAAATATAATTAATTAAACGAGATATCGTAAGTTTTTTGTAAATAAAAAAAATACCCTTTTCCGAAATAGGAAAAGGGTAAAATATTTGAGTGAATTTTGAAGAAAAATTATTTTTTCCAGCTAAAAATTCTAGGATTTACAGAAATCATTAACCATGCCCAATTGTTAGTATGGCCGGCATCTCCATTTTTAATAAATTCTAAAGTTTTAGAACCAAACATTTGAGAGTAACCTCCTGAAACTGTAATGTCTTTTTTGAAGTTATATCCAAAAGTTGCATCAATCTCCGTTCCTAAATATGAATCTAATTTTTCAGCTGGTGTTACTACATCAGCAGCAGATAAAAATACATGCGGAATCAAAGCAAACTGCCATTTGTTTACATTGTAATTTAATTTTACAAATGCATCTTGTAAACCAACATTCTTTAAATGATTTCCAACATAAAAATAATCCATATAACCGTTAAAACCATGGTTGGTTCCAAAAATAGGATTGAAAGATTTAATAACAGTACTTCCGTCATTTGTATCTTTTCCAGAAAGGAATTCATATCCTAAACCAGCTTTAAAAGATTCTGTTATTTGGTACCCAAAGTTAGCAGCAGCATTCCAAGCGCTTACTTGTTGATCTGTGCTTTTTCCTGTTTGTCCGTATGCCCAAAAATTAGTATCGATTTTGCCTTTTTTATAAGCTAAATAAGGCCCAAAAGTCTGTGTGTAATCTACTAATAGTTTGTTTTCAGGATTAGGATTAGGAGCATATTCGTAACCTGTATTCAGTAATAAAAAGCTCAAACCAAAAGCTTCGTTAAATTGGTTATGATACCATGCATATTGCATAGCTTTATAGTTTGCAACTGTATAAGGAGTCTGAATTAAATTTTCGGCTGTAGAGTTATAAGCTCCTCCAAAATCTAATTTCTGTTTTTCGGTATGAAACGAAACTGTAAGTGCATCATGACTTTGTGCTTGTTGTCCCCAATCTTGTTCTCCTAAAATACGTTGATTATCGTACGAAAGTACCTGACGCCCCATTCTGGCGCTCCACTTTTCAGTGAAATTATATTGTGCCCAGGCTTCAAAAACGGCAACTCCATTTTTATCTGCTGTTGCAGCTGGAACTACATCTCCCCAGGTTCTGGTATTTTGCAACGTTAATTTTACAATTAAATCTTCTTGTTTATAATTGAAATTTAAGCGAGAACGCTGTGAGATTTGCGATGTACCTTTTTGACCTTCTGGTAAAAGAGCTTTATATCCATTTCGATATTCAAAACGCGGCCTTATTTGTAAATTTACATCTAATTCTTGCGCTTGTGCAGCAGTTACGCCTAAAAGTAATAGAACGATTAATTTTAATTTTTTCATAAAACTGGTAATTTTTTGATGGCGTAAAATTATAAGAAAATTAAGTCTTTGTTAATGATAAAAATCATTTATTTTGTTATTTAATTGGTAACAGGTACAAGTTGCTGTTTTTCAATTGTTTTTACTGTTTTAGCTTGTTTTTTGCTCACACTTTTGGTAATGGCATAATGCATCCAAACCAAACATCCAGTTGAAAAAAGAAGAATAAAAATCCATGAACTTGACCAGATTCCGGTTGCAGTTAATAGATAGCCAAAGATAATTGGCCCGAAGAAACCGCCCAATCCGCCAATCATTCCAACCATTCCGCCTACAACACCCACTTCATTTGGAAAATATTCCGGTATATGTTTGTAAACTGCTGCTTTTCCAATTCCCCATGAAATTCCTATTAGGATTACTAAAACCAGGAAAACCCACATGTTAGCATCAAATTTAATAACGGTAATTCCTTTAGCCAAAAGTTCTTTTTTCTTTACGCTTTGGTTTTCTGCGACAACAACTTGCTGCCATGAAGTTGAAGTTGGAAAAATTGCATTTTCGGCATTGTTTTCTTTTTTCTGTGCGACTGCAAAGTCTGTTTCACCAATCTTAATTTTATCATTTGTAACGGCAGTAATAGTTCCTTTTTTAGTTGCTAAAACACCTGGACCAGTAGTTGTTATTTCCATTTTCGGAATGGCTAATAAAGCACTTAAAACTACTGAAGATCCTAAAACCCAATACATCACTTTTCTTGCACCAAATTTATCTGATAAATAACCTCCAAACGCTCTGATTACGCCAGAAGGAAGGCTGAACATCGTAGCAAATAAACCACCCATAACTAAACTAGTTTGATAAACGTTCATGAAATTTGGCAACAACCATTGTGAATAAGCTACAAAGCATCCAAAAACTAAAAAGTAATACGCTCCAAAACGCCAAACACGGGCTGATTTTAAAGGAACCAGCATTTGAGAAACTGTTTTGGTATTGTTTTCCGGCTTTTTATTTTGTGTGAAAATCAAAAAAGCGATTCCTATTACAACTAAAGAAACAGCATAAATAACAGGAAGTATTTTCCATCCGTTTTGCGGATCATCGATCGAAAAGTGATTTAATAGGGAAGGAGCTAAAAAGGTTGTGATAGCGGCACCGGCATTTCCCATTCCGAAAATACCTAAAGCGCGACCTTGCCATTCTTTTGGATACCAAATTGAGGTATATCCAATTCCGACTGCAAAACTTGTTCCAACCATTCCGAAGAAGAAACTTAGTAATGCAAACATAAAAAAGCTGTCGGCGTAAGGAAGGAGAAACAACGGAATCGAACTGAGAAGGAGTAAAAGTGAAAAAACATATTTTCCTCCAAATTTATCTGTCAGTATTCCAATTGGCAGACGCATAATGGAACCCGTTAGAATTGGAATACCTAAAAGCCATCCCACCTGAACAACGCTCCAGTGGAAAATTCCGTTATCGACTAAAAAGGTTACTAAAACCCCGTTTAAGGTCCAGCAGGCAAAACACACGGTAAAAGCCAATGTGTTCAAAAATAAAATTTTGTGTGATTGAGATAATGAGTTTGTAGTTTTCATAGCACTTATATTTTTTGTAAAAATAAGTACTATAACTTAGTTAAAACATGCTAAAACGCAGTTTTTGAAAAATAATTACGTATTTATACGTATTTTTAAATCAAAGAATACTCAGTTGCTTTATTAGAAAGTTCCATTAAGTTTTTTACTTTCAGTTTTTTCATCAAGTTAAAACGGTGTACTTCGGCTGTACGTTTACTAATATCCAGCGCTTCGGCAATTTCCTTGTTTCCTTTTCCGGATAATAAAAGAGTCAGGATTTCTTTTTCTCTTTTGGTAATCATCATTTCATCGCTTAAGTTTTGCTTCGGCTCTAATGAATTAGAAGAATTTGTCAATTGACCAATTAAGATAGATGAAATATCGCCACTAAAATATTTTCCGCCGGCAGAAACCGTATGAAGTGCTTTTAAAAATTCTTCTTTGCTCGAACCTTTCAGTAAATAACCATCGGCTCCGGCTTTTATGGATTTCAATACGTATTCTTCCGATTCGTGCATCGAAAGCATAATGATTTTTATGTTGTTATTTTCGCTTCTAAGTTTTTCTACTAGTTCGATGCCGGTTAAGTTTGGCATACGAATATCGGCTATAAGTAAATCGGGTTTTGTATCGGCAACAACTTCAAGTGCATCAGCACCATCAATTGCTTCACCTACAACCTCAATGTTTGCTTCGTTTTCCAATAGAGATTTGATTCCGTCTCTAACAAAAACATGGTCATCTGCCAGCACTACACGAATGATATTACTCATAATTTACTTAATTTAGATTCTGGATTTTTACGTATATTCATCTATAAAGAAGACGCTAATATACGTAATTTTTTAGATTTTAATTTCTAACATTAAAATTTCTAATGTTGGAAATTTTAAATTGCAAAATTGGACTTAGTATTGTCAGGCTGAGCGAAGTCGAAGCCTGCGTAAGTAGCTCTGTAAAGATTGTCGATTAAGTTTGCGCGGGCTTCGACTTCGCTCAGCCTGACAAGAATGTGGTCAACTTTGTCAAAGTTTTAAAACTTTGACAAAGTTTGGTTTTTAATTGCCTCCAGCTTTAGCTGGAGGTTTTATAGATTGATAAAAACAGGGCTTTAGCCAAATGTGTTAGTTTGGCTAAAGCCTTTTTAATACTTGTTTGTATACCTCCAGCTAAAGCTGGAGGCAATTGATTTATTTTATTTTAACTCTCAATGAAATTAAAATCTTCTTTCTAAAAACGTTTGCCCGCGAGAGGGATAGGAGGAAGCTACCGAAGTAGCCCGGATAGCCCGACAGCATCCCGATAAGAGGGCGAATAAAGACAAAGTAAATTTGCCCTCTTATTGGGATGGTGGCTCGCCCAGATAATTATTTTTATTTTTTTGATTGTGGATTTACTTTGCGTGGGCTTCGACTTCGCTCAGCCTGACAATACTTTACGCAATTGGAATTTGGTACTTAAATATTGGAATTTAAAAATTTAGAATTTCTACTTCAGTATCGGAATATTAAAAGTAATTCTCGTTCCTTCGCCCGGAATTGAGTTGATGAAAACGCGGCCGTTGATGTATTGAATTCTTTCTTTCATAAATAATAATCCCATTCCAGATTCGCTGTTTCGTTTTTTATCGACAGAATTGATGTCGAAACCTTTTCCGTTGTCGTCGATAATTACGCTTAAAAGTGTCTCGCTGTGTGAAAGTTGTACAATAATATGCGACGACTCAGCGTATTTTATGGCGTTGTTTATGGCTTCCTGTGTAAGACGATAAATGTTGATTTCGATTAGAGAATCTAAACGCTGGTCGAAATCGGTTTTGTTGTAGAAAAGAATTTCTTTTCCAGTTAGTTTTGAAAGTTCCTGAGTTAGTTTTGCCAAAGAAGAAACGATTCCGTGATCGCTCAATTCCGGAGGCATTAAGTTGAAAGTTGCGGTGCGGACGCCTTTTATAATGTCTAGCGAAAGTTTCTTTAGGTATTCAATTTTTTGTTCCGATTTTTCTCTGTCGTCTAAATTGATGCTTTCCAGACTGAACTTCAAACCCGTAAGCATTTGACCAATTCCGTCATGAATTTCTTTGGCGATTCGGTTTTGTTCGTTTTCCTGATTTTCAACAATTTTGCTCGAAATAATCTTTTGCTGATTGATTTTTTCGGTGGTGTTTTCAAGATTCAAACGTTCGACTTCGCGCTGTGCCTTTTTGCGTTCGGTAATGTTGAAACAAACAATCAAAAGTTCAAGTTCGTCTTTTTTAATAGTTACGGGAACCATTGATAAATCTAACCAAATGGTTTGATTTTCTTTGTTTAAAATTTTGATTTCGCCCTGCCAGCCGCTTCTTTGTTTTTCGAAAATAAGTCGGTCAATATTGATTTGCTCTTTTTCATCAACAGTTAAAACTTCAGAGAATTTTTTGTTGGATGAAAATTTGGTGTAGTTTAAAAGTTTGGCAAATTTTTCTCCAATATGAATAATCGAACCATCGGGCGCAATTCGGCAATAGAGTAAAGTGTTCTCCATTGCGTAGTTGAGCGATTTTAATTCTTTAACCGAATTTTCTTTGATTTCGCTAATAATTTCAGTGTCGTAAGCTAGTTTTAAAGCTTTCTTTTCAGAAGATAAAAGTCTTGTAATTAATCGTTCTATTTTCTTGTTTGTGGGTTTGAAAATGAAAAAGAATTCTAAAAGGAGAACTAATAAAGTAAAGCCAAAAATCCAATATTCTATTTTGCGCTGTTCGGTTACTTTTTCGTGTGCTTCGAGATCGTATTGCGTTACAATCTGATTCATTTTTGAAAGGAAAGAACCTTCATTTTCTAAAATGATCTGTACCAGTTTTTGATTTACTGCGGATTGTTTTTTCTGCTTTAAATTCGATAAAAACGAATCGGTTGTTTGTGCAATTTTATTGAAAATTGGATTGATTTCCAGATATAATTTGCTGAGTGTTTCTGATTTTTCTTTTGGAAAAGCCAAACTGTCGCTGCCGTTTTCGAGTGCATTTTGGTTTTTTTTCCAAAGTGATAAAACATCTTGTAAATGTGAAATTTGTTTAGCTGAAGCAGTATCAGAAACATAATGCAGAATCAGAACTTCTTTGACGATTTTCTGGCTCAGCATTCTTTGTTTTCCCGAAAAGTTGATGATTTTAGAATCGCTTAACTGCTGATTCAGATTATACTGAACTAAAACCTGACTGATAATTATAGTTAAGGCAATAGTAAGAAGTGCAAAAAAATACAGGCGGCGTAAATTTTTGAATGTGATTTTATCTTCTTCCTGATTGCTTTTCTTCATAAAGTCAGTTTACAATCCTAAAGATGCTTTTATAAGATTTAAATTTTCTTCAGAATAATTGATTTTTAAGGCTTCCTGATGACCTTTATCCGACATTTTATCCCAGGTTTTTTTGATGATATTTTTTAGTTTTTCTTCGTCATGTTTATGAACGAAAGGTTCTAAATAATATTCTAAAAATACAAGACAGATAACATCTTCTAATAATTGTGTTTCGTGATCTTTTTTAAGTAATTTTTTCTCTATTAAAAAAGAAACGCGATCGATAAAAGTTTGATCATAACCTGCTTTTTCAAGAATTTCGGCTGTAGTTTTAGCGTGGAATTTTTTCAATTCTTCTCTCCATTTCAAATAACCTACACGATCCATTGGGTACGATTCGCGAGCGACTTTCCATCGGCAGATATGTTGCGCTTTTGACGCAATTTGGATTTCTTCGGATGCATTGGGTTCAAACTGCATCAGTCTTTCGTACATCCTGTTTGAATACAATAATTCTTTTGGATATTCTTTGTTTTGGTCGGTTTCGAAGTTTGGATCCTGAGCGTTTTCAGCATCAATCCATTCGCTTGCTTTTTGAAAAGGTGTAGTCATTTTTTGGTTTGATAATAGATTTCAAAGATACGGAATTAAGTTTTTTTTAGCCACGAATTTCACGAATTAGCACGAATTATTGTTTTGTTTTTTGCCACAGATTAAAGGATTTTCACAGATTTAATCTGGTGTTAAGTTTTTTTGCCACGAATTTCACGAATTCCACTAATTTAATTCGTGCTAATTCGTGAAATTCGTGGCAAAAAATTTTAATCCTTTTAATCTGTGAAATCTGTGGCTTTAAAATTAATCTACAAATCCAACAAAAACTTCATTTTCAATAACTTTAATTGGATAAGTTGCAATTTTAAAATCGTCGCCATTTAAGTTAGAACCATCAACCAAAGAAAATGTTTTTTTATGCATTGGGCAGGCGATTTTAGGGATATCATCTGTAGATCCTGTCATTCCTCTTGAAAGTACCATTTCCATTTTATGCGGACACGCGTTTTGGCACGCGTACCACTCGTTGCGGCGTGTGAAATTGAAAATTGCAATCTGCTTGTTTTTGTATTTAATGCAGCCGCCGCGATTGGTCGGGAAATCTTCAACTTTGCCCGCTTTAAACCAAATTGTAGCGTCGTTTGCATGGACTGTTTCGTATTGATTTAAGATTTCTTCCATTGTAATTTTGTTTTGATTTCCTGTTTCTTAGCCCTCTTTTTACAATCAAGAGAGTTTTGATGGCGCAGTAAAAAAGAGGGTAAGAAGGACAGCAAACGTTATTGATATTTTTTTGTTTTTTTTTTGGAGCTTTATGATGTTTTGCCACAAAGACGCAAAGTCGCTAAGTTTTTTTCTTAAGTTTTGCAATTTGATTTTGTGACTTTGTGTCTTTGCGAGATTAAAACAATTTTTTTAAGTCCACGCTTTTGGCGCCTTTTGATCTCTTAGTGGAACAAAAACGGC
Organism: Flavobacterium sp. UBA7680; assembly: GCF_002482975.1. GTDB lineage: Bacteria > Bacteroidota > Bacteroidia > Flavobacteriales > Flavobacteriaceae > Flavobacterium. The sequence continues at coordinate 47,659 of NZ_DLHA01000011.1, forward strand.
ATTGTCGTCTTTCTCGTCTGAGTTTACGAAATGATTAAAACGTTTTAATAATCTTGGTTTTTCTAAAACTTGTTTCCATTCGCATTCAAAAGTGTTAACGAGAGTCTGCATTTCGGCTTCTAATGTTTCGCAGATTCCTAAACTGTCTTCGATGATAACTTGTTTTAAATATTCTAAACCTCCGTCTAATTTTTCTAACCAGGTCGAAGTTCTAATCAGCGGGCCAGCGGTACGGATATAATACATTAAGAATCTGTCCATGTATTTGATAACCGTTTCTTTGTCGATTTTTTCGGCTAATAAAACGGCATGTTTTGGATTTGCTCCGCCATTTCCAGCGATGTATAAATTCCATCCGCCTTCAACGGCGATTAATCCGAAATCTTTTCCTCTTGCTTCTGCACATTCGCGAATGCAGGCCGAAACACCGCCTTTTAATTTATGCGGAGAACGAATTCCTTTGTATCTGTTTTCAAGTTCGATGGCAAATCCGGCGCTGTCGTCCATTCCGTAACGGCACCATGCATTTCCGACACAGCTTTTTACGGCACGAAGTGATTTTCCGTAAGCATGTCCGCTTTCAAAACCGTTATCAATTAATATTTTCCAGATTTTTGGTAAATCACTTAAATGCGCTCCAAATAAATCAACTCGTTGCGCTCCGGTAATTTTGGTATATAAATCGAATTGTTTAGCTACTTCGCCAATTACAATTAATTTTTCGGCAGTAATTTCGCCTCCGGCAACTCTGGGAACTACAGAATAAGTTCCATTACGTTGAATATTAGCCAAAAATCTATCGTTTGTATCTTGAGTGGTAACGTGTTTGTTTGCTGTATCGTTGTAAATACTTGAGAAAATCGAAGCGACAACAGGTTTGCAAACTTCGCAGCCGTCGCCTTTTCCATGATGATCTAAAACATCATAAAAATTCTCGTATTTATTGATTTTTACTAAATCGAATAATTCCTGACGATTGTAATTGAAATGCTCGCAAATCACTTCTTTTACTTCTTTTCCTAAAGATTTTTGAGTGGCTTTTACCAAATCTGAAACCATTGGTTTACAGCCACCGCACCCAGAAGTAGCTTTCGTTGCTTTTACAACATCTGAAAAACTAGCACAGCTTTCATCTAAAATTTTACAGCAGATAGCCCCTTTCGTAACATTTTCGCAAGAACAAATTACTGCGGTGTCTGGCAAATCCATTACACTTCCTAAACTTGAACCTTCAGATCCGTCGCGAGAACCTAAAATCAAATCTTCCGGATTTTTAGGTAGTGCCATTGCGTTACTGTAAATCTGGAAAAGTGAATTATAATCACTTGAATCTCCAACTAAAATCCCGCCTAAAAGCGTTTTAGAATCTTTGGTAACGTTGATTCTTTTGTAAACTCCGCTTAATTTATTCTCATAAATAATGGCCGTTACGTTTTCATTTTCAACAAAAGGATCACCAAAACTCGCAACTTCGACACCAATTAATTTCAATTGTGTCGACATATCGATGGTTTCTCTCATGGTTTTAGAACCATTTAAGATTTGTTCGGCAGCAACATCGGCCATTTCGTAACCTGGAGCAACAAGTCCGTAAATGTTTTGATTGTAAAGTGCCGCTTCGCCAATCGCATAAATAGAAGGATCTGATGTCTGCATTTGATTGTTTACCACGATTCCGCCTCTTAAACCCACCTCAAGTCCAGAAACTCGAGCTAATTCGTCGCGAGGTTTAATTCCGGCAGATATAACCAACATGTCTACTTTTAACAATTCGTCGTCAGCAAACATCATTCCTGTTATACTTTCCTTTCCATCAATATATTGCGTTGCTTTGTTAAGATGAATTCCAATATTTAATTCTTCAATTTTAGATTGCAGCATATCACTTGCGCCTTTGTCTAATTGTCTCGGCATCAAGCGCGGGGCAAATTCGACAACATGCGGATTCAATCCTAAATCCCTCACGGCTTTTGCAGCTTCAAGACCTAATAATCCTCCGCCAAGAACAGCGGCTTCGGTTGCACCTTTTTGTTTTATTTTTTTGGCATAAGCCATAATAGCGTCTAAGTCTTCGATAGTTCTGTATACAAACACGCCTTCTTTTTCGACTCCGTCAATTGGCGGAACAAAAGCTGATGAACCTGTTGCTAAAACTAAGTAATCGTACGTATGTGTTTTTTCTAAATGGGTATGTATTGTTTTTTCGGTACGATTAATATCTGTAATTAATTCAGATGTATTTAGAATAATGTTGTTTTCGGCGTACCATTCGGTTGTTGATAATGATAAATCATCGGCCGTTTTTCCTCCAAAGTATTCACTTAAATGAACACGGTCGTAAGCACGCCTTGGTTCTTCACCAAAAACGGTAATTTGATACTTTTCCTGTCCTGATTTTGCAATGAATTTTTCGCAAAATTTATAACCAACCATGCCGTTTCCAACTACTATTACTCTAATCATGATTTCTTTAATTAAGTATTACTACGCAAATATAAGTATTAATACTTATAAAAATACGTATGGTATTTATTTTTTTAAGTAGATATAGTTTTTCCGTAATACGTATTTGATCGTAATCTTTTACGTAGTGCGGGTTTTTAGCGAAATGGAAGAGTGATAATTATTTTAAATTTGAAAAGATTCTAAATAAGAAATTCAAAATAATGTCGTAAATTCATAAGAATTTTACTTGTATTTTGTTAAAAGGTCTTATTTCAAATAAAATGTTATGAAAAATATATTTTCACTTTTGTTCGTATTTTCTTTAATTGTGGGCTGTAAATCTACAACGGGCCAAACTTCGGATACTAAAACTATTTCTGAATATGGTTCTCAGGAAGATGAAATGAAATATTATTTTACTGCAACCGGAAATGAGCCGTTTTGGGGCTTAAAGATGGGAAATGAAGAAATCATTTTCACCTCTTTAATTACGGGAAAAGAAAAACTTTTTTTTGCGCCTGTTGATGCAGTTAAAGCAATGGATGCTAATGTTAAGATGTATAAAGTTGCTAATGAAACTTCGACAGCGACTATTACAATACAGCAGGTAGATTGTCAAAATTCAATGTCGGGAGCTATTTCTCCTTATAAAGTTTCGATAGAAATTAAAAATAATGCTGAATTAGAAACTAAAAAGATTGGCGGCTGCGGAAAGTATAATACCGATTATCGTTTACATGATATTTGGGTTCTGGAAGAACTCAACGGATTTAAAGTTTTCATAACCGATTTTCAAAGAGAATTGCCACGAATTGAAATCAACTCTTCTGAAAATAGATTTATGGGTTACGGTGGTTGTAATGCGATAAGCGGAAGTATTTTTTATGAAAAAGATTTACTTCGTTTCTCTAAAGTGATTTCGACTTTAATGGCTTGTGCACCGGGAAATAAAGAAGGAGAATTTACGAAAGCTCTTCAAAATACGACTACATATAGTATTGAAAATAACCGATTGACTTTGTCGAATCCTTCAGGTAAACTTTTGGTTTTTAAGAAAGTAGATTGATAATTTTGAGTTTTTAAAATGTCTTATAATGGTTTAAAAATGACTTATAGTAACATAAAAATGACTTAAAGCTGGAATATTTTTGTAAAATAAAACTTATAAATATTTATTTTACATGAAAAAGATTTTAATGTTGTTTGTTGCTGTATCATTAGTTTGTAGCTGCAAATCAAGTAAAACTACAAATTCAGTAGCTGTAACTAACGAAAACGCAATTGAAAAGAAATTACAACAAACCTGGATTTTAGAGAATTTAAACGGAAAAGTAATTACGGATAAAGACTTTTCAAGTGCTCCAAAATTAGAATTAACTTCATCAAGTTTTTCTGGATCAACAGGATGCAACGGTATTAAAGGAAGTTTAGAATCTGATGGTGCAGGAAAACTTAAATTTCCTAATCTTACTTCAGAAACTAAAAAATGTGATGCAAAAAAAGAAGGTGAATTTATGCAGTTATTAAGAACGACTTCTGGTTATTCTATTGAAAATAACAAACTTTACCTTTCTAATCAATTTGGTCTTACAATGTCTTTCAAAAAAGGTTAATTCACAAAAGGCTTCGATTAATTTCGAAGCCTTTTTTATTTTGTCATTTCGAGGAACGAGAAATCGCACTAATAATTCCGCAAAGAAAAAGATAAAAAAAATCCGTGCAAATCCGCGTTTTCGCGTAAGCGAATCCGTTAAATCCGCGTGCCATCTCACATTGTTATTCCAATAATTCTTTAGGATCTTCATCATCACCTTCAATAAAATCCAATTCTAAAGCTCGTACAGTCTGAACCGCCTTTCCAGCAATACCACGAATTGATCCGTACATTCCTAAAGTGTTGTGAACTACTTTTTCGATTTGTTTTTCACGTTGTTTCCAGATTCTTTGCATCGCTCTTTTCTCCGCATCAAGATCACCTTGCATTTGCGTAAAACCTTCTACGATTCCTTCAATCTGCAAACGGAATTCATTACTGGTTAAAAAATCGTACAACATCGACATTTTATCGCCTTTGTTTTCCTGCGCCTGAACGGCCTGACTTACCTGAATTAGTGACTGACGTAAAACAGCGCTTAAACCTTTAAATTCTTCATACGTACAAATCCAGATTCCGTCGCGCATTCCCATACGTTCCATTCCGGCCGGCATAACTTCGGTTACCAAAACACCGATATTGGCTCTTTTTGTTCTAATATCGTTTTTAAATTTTTCGATCCAGGAAGGCTGAAAAGCTTTTGTTCTTTTACTTTCGTAATAAATAGAACCGCAATTTTGCAGTTCGCGGGTGTTTACAATTTGAAGACAATCGGCACCATTTGCACCTTTTTTGATTTCATCAATGCTGTCAAGAGGGAAATTATTTGCCAGCCATTCTTCGATCGCTAATTCCATTACTTCGCCTTGTAATTGCATAGAACCTTGTTCCTGCTTGCGTTTCATTTCTTCGATCAGCTTTTTTTGATCGTCAGATTGTTTTTGATATTCTTTGATTTTCAGCTCGTTTTTTTCTTCTTCCTGTTTGCGGATTTTATCACGTTCTAACACCAAAGTAGCGTTTAATTGCTTTTGTGCTTCGGCTTCAATTGCTTCTTTCATTTCCAGTTTTTCACGCTGTAATTTTGCAATTTCGCCTTCCATTTTATTTAATTCTCTGATTTTTTCTGATTTTTCAGAGAGTTCTTTTTCCATTAAAAGCAAACGATCTTTGTTTTCTTCTTCTAGTTTGACTTTTAGTTTTTCGGTAATTTCTTTTTCGGCTGTTTTTTTCTCTTTCTCAAGACGCTCAATAAAAAGCTCATTTTCCTGTTTTTTCTTTACTTCAAATTCGGCTTTTGCTTTTTCGAACTGCTCGTTTTTGAGTTCTAATTCTTTATTTTGGATGGTAGCTTTCTGTTGAAATTCTTTGCGTATACTATCTTCCAATTGATGTTTTAATACATCATTGACATCGATGGGAGTTCCGCAGTTTGGACACTGAATTGAAGATTGTTCAGCCATTTTTATTGATTTTATTTTGTAGAATTATAATTTGCTAAGGTATTTAAAAGTTCTCTTTTTATGAGTGAGATTGGTGTGATAAATTGTAACGATTTTTTTGTTTGCCACGAATTGCACGAATTTTCACGAATTGTTTTTGATTAATCTCGCAAAGTCGCAGAGGCGCAAAGTTTTTTTTAGCCACAGATTAAAAAGATTAAAAGGATTTTTTCAATTGCCTCCAGCTTTAGCTGGAGGTATAAAAGTTGAATTAGAAAAGGCTTTAGCCAAAAAACTACAGATTTAGCTAAAGCCTTTTAAACTTAATTATTTTTCCATCCAGCTAAAGCTGGACGCAACTCAAAAAAAACTTTGCGCCTCTGCGACTTTGCGAGATTAAATTATAAAGCAATCTTAGCGTGAACCACTTTTCTTCAATAAAAAATCAACAGCGGCTTTAGTGATTTCAGATTCATCTTCTTTTGATGTAATTATCGAAACATCTGTACGCAAATTGACTTTTTTCAATTCGATAAAACCAATTTCAGGATCTTGATTATTCTTTGCAATATTTGAAGGAACAATCGAAATTCCTAATCCGTTTTTGACTAATTGTACTATTGAATTAATGTTGTTGGCTTCGTGAATTATCTTCGGCGTAAAGCCATAAAATGCACAAAGCTCTAATAAAACTTCATGATAATGAGGTGCGTAATCTTTATTGAAAAATACAAAAGTTTCATCTTTTAAATTTAATATCTCTTTTTCAGATTTCAGCTGAATGTTATTTTTATTAAATACAATTGAAAATCCATCCTGAAACCATAAATGCGATTTTATTTTAGGAGATTTTATAGGAGAACGTATAATTCCCATTTCGATTTTTCCTTGTTCTAACGCATCGATTTGCTTTGTGGTAGAAACTTCAAAAAGCTTGAAATTCACATACGGAAATTGTATTTTTAAATGTTTTATTAAATCGGAAATAACTGCCGAATAAATAGAGCTGATATAAGCAATCCTGAATTCGCCTGAAACATTCTCGGCAATCTTTTTTGTTTTTAAAGAGATATGTTCCAAATTTTGAAAAAGTGTTTTGACTTCTTTTTCGAAATATTTTCCAGCTTCGGTCAATTCTACTTTTTTATTGTTCCGAATGAAAAGTTTCGCCTGAAGTTCTTCTTCGAGTTCGATAATCTGGCGGCTTAATGGCGGCTGCGAAATAAATAGTTTTTCTGAAGCTTTCGTAAAGTTCAGTTCTTCGGCTACAGCCAGAAAATATTTTAAGTGACGTAATTCCATGATACTTTAAAAGTATTATTAATTGATAAAAATAGTATTTTTAAAGTATTTATGAAAAGGATAGTTTTGAAAAAAAATAATGGACCACGGATTTTACGGATGAAACAGATTTGCACTAATTTGTTTTTATATAAAGATTAAATAATATCTACGCCAACGGGTTTAATCCGCAAAATCCGTGGGCAATCTAAAACAAAAGCTATGAAAAAATCAACTATTGCAGAGATCAGAGAAAGGTTTGATAATGATGTCGAACGATTTTCGAATTTAGAAACGGGGCAGTTGTCTACAATTGATGCTAAAGTTTCATTAGAATTAATTACGGAAGCTTCAAAACGAATTGTTCCAAATGCTACTCATGTTTTAGATATTGGCTGCGGTGCCGGAAATTACACTTTAATGATGTTGTCTAAATTGCCAGATTTAAATTGCACTTTGGTCGATTTGAGTTTACCAATGTTGGATAAAGCTTTTGAAAGAGTTTCGGCTGCAACAAACGGAAAAGTTGAAATTAAACAAGGAGATATTCGGGAAGTTTATTTAGAGGAAAATAGTTTTGATATTATATTGGCTGGAGCCGTTTTGCATCATCTACGCGACGACAAAGATTGGGAAACTACTTTTACAAAGTTGTTTAAATTATTAAAACCAGGCGGTTGTTTTATGATTTCTGATTTAATCACGCAGGATACTGATTTGTTGAATGAATATACGTGGGAGCGTTACGGGGAATATTTAGAAGGAATAGGAGGGGCAGAATATCGTCAAAATGTATTTGATTATATCGCCAAAGAAGATACGCCAAGATCAATGAATTACCAATTGGATTTGATGAAAAAAGTAGGTTTTAAAAGCGTTGAAATTTTACATAAGAATATGTGTTTTGGGGCTTTTGGTGGGATTAAATAAAAGGTTTGCCACGAATTTCACGAATTTTCACGAATTATTTTTTTTTCTATGAGAATAAAAATTAGTGTAAATTAGTGAAATTCGTGGCAAAAAAACTATGCGATTTGCTTAGGAGCAGGGAATTTGCTTCTTAAATTAAAAACAAGTTCTGATGCTCCGTTTTGTTGTAAATAATCTAATTTTTCTACCGCTTCTTCCAGAGTAGGAATATTTCCTTTAGGAATCCACCACATGGCGGTGTGTGCTTTTCCGAATTTAAGAAACCATTCTTTTCTGCGCTTTAAAAACTCGCTGTGAAAAGTTTTGTACATATAATTTTCTAAGGTTTCAATGTTTTCCCAAACCGAAACATTTATAATTATTTGCTCGTCATTGTATGGATTTAAATTCGTGGCATTATCGGAATCATCTTTTAAACGCCAGACAAATCCTTCACTGTTTTCGGCTAAAGTGTTTACTAAATCCAGGTTATCTACAAATTCTTTCATGATTGGATCGTTGATATCGACTCCTTTCATTTTGGCAATATTAATTTCTGCTAAATGGTAATTGCTCATATTTATGTTGTTAATTATGAAGCAATTTAGTTTTTTTTGAAATATATCCTAGAAAGAATTAAATGATATCTACAACAATTTTTCCAATGGCAGAATTATCACTAACAGCTTTATGAGCTTCCATTGCGTTGTCTAAAGTGAATGTTCTAGGATCAATTAATGGTTTTAGTTTTCCTTCTTCAATAAACTTAGTTGTTTCTTTTAAAATATCTCCATGATGTTTTCTTCCTTCGTTGCCAATCATTGGACGTAAAACAAAAATACCATGAATACTTGCATTACGAAGTGAACTTATTGCTAATGTATGAGTTCCGAAAGCATAACAGCTGCTGATTTGGCCGTAATGACGAATAGCTTTAAGTGAATCATCAAAAGATTGACCTCCAATGGTATCGTAAATAACATCAAAACCTTTTCCGTCTGTGTATTGATTTACGCAATCTTCAACTGGTGTGTTTTTATCAATCGCGGTTGCTCCATACGATTTTACAATTTCTGCTTTTTGAGAAGAAACCGTTGCGTATACATCGGCACCAAAAATTTTAGCTAATTGTACTACCATATGCCCAACGCCGCCTGCGCCTGCGTGAACCAAAACTTTATCTCCTTTTTGAACTCTTGCTCTGTCAATCAAACCTTCCCAAGCTGTAAGCAATACTAGCGGAATTCCTGCTGCTTCTTTCATGCTTAGGTTTTTAGGTTTTATAGCTAGTAAATCTGCATCTACAGCGGTATATTCTGCTAAAGTTCCCTGAAGACCAAGAACGCCGCCAGCAAGTCCGTAAACTTCGTCACCAACTTTAAATTCCATTACGCCTTCACCAATTTCTTCAATTACTCCGGCAAGATCGGTTCCTAAAACAGCGGGTAAAACAGGTGATGCATAAGGCGAAAGTCCAAGTCGGATTTTGTTATCGATTGGGTTTACGCCGCTTGCGTGTATTTTAACTAAAACTTCTCCTTTTTTAGGAGTTGGTTTTTCAATCTCAGTTTTTACGAACTCAGATTCGTATGTATTGGTAAAAAGTGCTTTCATAGCTTTATTTATTAAAGTATTTGGATTGTTTTGTAAACTTGAATTGGCGCGGCAGTTAATGCTTCGCTTTTTGCAATAAAATCTTGTAAATGTGGTTGATTGTTATGTATATCAAGTCCTGCCTGATCTTTCCATTCTTCCCAAATAATGAATACATTATCAGTTGTGTGAAGATCGTAACGAACGCAGGCTTCTTCTTTTCTGGTTTGTGTAACAAGGTTTTGAATCAAGGTTTTAACTTCTTCAATGTTTTCTTGTTTACTTTTTATAATTGCGGTGATAGAGATCATGATTATAAATTTTTAAAAGTTTCTTCTAAGTGTTTGGTGTAGTTTTCTTTGAAGATGACAATGTTTTCTGCAGTTGCACCTTTTTCAACGTCGTGGAAATGGAAACTGTTTAGTTTTTCCATACCTACAAATTTATTCATTTTATGGAAACCAAACATAACTCCTTCGTCTACAGATGTTTCTTCGAAAAATTCTCCCGGAAGTGTAAAGGCAGTTGCAGGCGCATTCCAACTTGTAGTCAGTATATATTTACGTCCGTGTAATTGTCCGCCTGTTCCGTAATTGATGTCAGGATTTACTCGGCTTCTTCCATCGCTTTTGTAAATTCCTTTTTGGTGTCCGGCTGTGAAAACGTCATCGATGTATTTTTTGAAAAGATTTGGTAACTGAAACCACCAAACCGGTGTGTGATATACAACAACATCTGCCCAAACAAATTTTTCTACTTCTTCGTCTAAGTCAAAATCTTGTTTGATATCGGTTGTTTTAATTTCAAATTTGTTACTGTTTTTTAAGTATTCGATTGTCCAGTCGGTAACGGTTTCGTTGAATTTTCCGCCTGAATGTGCAAAATTTTGACTTCCGTTGATGATAAATATTTTCTTCATTTTACTTTTTGTTCTGATGAATTCGGGTTGCGTGAGGGATAGGAGTGGAAATCCTTTTGTGCCGGGGTTTGGTACAAAAGATTGTAACGGATAGCCCGGCCCTTGGGACACGCCCAAATTCTAATTATTTAAATTTTTGAGAGTTTTTTTTTAACACATAGAGACATAGATTTTCTTTTTCTAAAAAAGGTAATTGAAAGAAACTAGTTTCTCACACATAGTTCTCAAAATTGTCATTCCGAGTAATGACAAGATTGTGCAGACTATGTTTGTTAATGCAAGTGAAACGCCTTTATCGATAAAGAAAAATCTATGTTCCTATGTGTTTAAAATATTATTGAAGTTTCGAAATTGCCTGATTAATGAAATCAAGTTCTGAAGCTGATAAATCGAAATCCATTGTTTTTGCGTTTGAAATCGCTTGTTCTGCATTTCTTGCTCCGGCTAAAACAATTGTGATTCCTTTTTGTAAAGTTGTCCAGCGTAAAACCAATTGTGAAATTGAAATGTGTTTTGCGTTTGCCAGTGAACTTAATTCTTCTACCAATGTTTTTACTTTTTGAAGATCGAATTGGCCGAAATAACCATTTCTATGATCGTTATCTTTTAATTTACTGTCGGTAAAATATTTTCCAGTTAGCAAGCCTCTTTCCATTGGGCTGTAAGCAATAATTCCGATGTTTTCCTGAATCGTAAGCGGCACTAAATCAGTTTGAATTGCCTGATTCAGCATACTAAAAGGAACTTGATTTGAAGCTAACTGAATTGTTTTTTGTGCTTCTTTAATTTGTTCTGCATTGTAATTACTAACTCCGGCAGCTCTGATTTTTCCTTGTTGAATAAGGATTTCCAACGCTTCCATAGTTTCCTGAATTGGAGTAGTGGAGTCTGGCCAGTGAATTTGCAATAAGTCGATATAATCAGTTTGAAGACGTTTTAAGCTTTCTTCAACTTCTTTTATGATGTTGTTTTTTGAAGCGTATTTGTAAATTGGTAATTTTTTTCCGTTGTCATCGGCATCAAAAAAGAAATCTCCTTTTCCGTTATTGCTTCCGTCCCAAACCAAACCAAATTTGGTTAGTAATTGCACTTTTGAACGATCTTGAGATTTTAAAGCTTCGCCAATCATTTCTTCGCTTAAACCAAATCCGTAAAAAGGAGCAGTGTCAATTGTGGTTACGCCGTGAGCGATAGAAGCGTGAATGGAGTCGATTGAATCTTTCTTTTCGTTTCCGCCCCACATGTTTCCGCCAATGGCAAATGCACCGTAAGTTATAGTTGATAATTTAAGTTCTGAGTTGCCTAATTTTCTATATTCCATGATGTTAAAATTGATGTCTTAAAATTATTTGACAAAATTATACCATTTTTTTAAGTGTTAAATTGTATATATTTGTCTTTTTTAGGTATATTTGCATCCTGAATTAATTGTTGCAGATTATGAAAAAAGAAAATTTATACGAACCGTTTACAGTATCTTTTGAAACATTGGAGGAATATCCGGATGTTGGAGATCGTCATAATTTCTTTGAATTGGTTTATATTTTGGGGGGAACAGGAACGCAGTGTATCAACAAAAATATTTTTGAGTATGATGCGGGACATATGTTTTTATTGACGCCTGAGGATTGTCATAATTTTACAATTGAAACCGAAACGAAGTTTTTCTTTTTGAGGTTTAATGATATTTATTTGAAGAATTCCAGTCTGCAAAATGAGAATATTCAGCGTTTAGAATATATTCTGCAAAATGCCAATCATCAGCCGGGTTGCATTTTAAAAAATCATGCTGATAAATGTTTGGTGAAAGTAATGGTGGAAGCTATTATTCGTGAACATCAGGATAAGGATGTTTATAATAAGGAATTGATTCAGCAATTGGTTAATACATTGATTATTATTGTGGCAAGAAATATTGCGAAGTATTTACCGGAGCAGGTAAATATTAATTCTGAAGCCAGAGCGATGGATATTTTGCAATATATTCAGACGAATATTTATTATCCGGAGAAAATTAAAGCGGAATCAATAAGTGATTATTTCGGAATTTCGAATACGTATTTGGGACGTTATTTTAAGAAACATGCCAGCGAAACGATGCAGCAATATATTAGTAATTATAAAACGAAGCTGATTGAACATCGTTTACAATTTAGCGATAAGCGTATTAACGAAATTGCTTATGAATTTGGTTTTACAGATGAAAGCCACTTTAATAAATTCTTTAAGAAGCAAAGAGGGAATAGCCCTTCGGAGTTTAGAAAAACGATTCGTATTAGTGCATAAACACGGATTGCACTAATTTGCACGAATTTTTTTAGCCACTGATTTCACAGATTAAAAGGATTTTTTAATTTGTGGTAATTCGTGGAATTTGTGTTTTTAAATGATTTTCTTAATTACACGTAGTTTGTGAGTGTGTTTGTTTAATTCTGGATTGTAAATTCCGGTGTGATCTAAACGGTCAATACGTACTTTTCCACTTGCGTGAATGATGTAATTGTTTTCCATAATGATTCCAACGTGAATAATATTGCCTTCGTCGTTGTCAAAAAAGGCTAAATCACCAACTTCGCTTTCTTCAATAAAACTTAAAGATTCGCCTTCGAGCGCTTGCTGTGATGCATCGCGATGAATTTTATATCCGTTTAGTTTGTAAACCATTTGTGTAAAACCAGAGCAATCGATTCCGAATGGTGTTTTTCCGCCCCATAAATACGGTGCGTTTAAATACATGAAAGCGGTATTTATTAAGGCACTTTTTGGTTTTATGCCACTTGTTTTGGTTCCTTCAAAATCAAAATTAGAAGTATTGATTTCGCTGTTATTCAGAAAAGATAAAGAGGCTCCAAGCGGAATTGGAAGTAATAGGTTGTTTGGTGCAGTGATATAATCAATCAAATCTGCATTCAAAATAATGGCTTCTTTACTTAACTGATTATACTGTTCCTGAGAAATTATCTGATATTGCTTAGAATCTACCCAGCCTATATAATCATCAAACTGAATTTTTATTCGTGCCCATTGATTTTGGCGTTCTAAAATTTCGATGTGTTCGCCAAACAAAAGTTGTGTAACGATTTCACTTCTGTCACTAGGCTCAGATCGAACGGGTACTATGGCAAGATTGCAGATTCCGAACATTTAGATAATGTATTAGTTAAAAATTAGGAGTTATTAATTTCTAATAACTCCTAATGAAATATTATTTTAAGCTCTTTCGATAACAATTGCAGATGCACCACCGCCGCCATTGCAAATTGCAGCAGCTCCGGTTTTAGCATTGTTTTGTTCTAAAACGTTTAGTAAAGTTACGATAATACGAGCTCCTGAACAACCAAGAGGATGTCCTAATGAAACTGCACCACCGTTTACGTTTACTTTATTGTTATCAAGATTTAAGATTTTTGAATTGGCAAGTCCAACAACTGAAAAAGCTTCGTTAAATTCGAAATAATCAACATCGCCAATTGCAATTCCTGCTTTGTCTAAAGCTTTTGGTAACGCTTTTGCCGGACTTGTAGTAAACCATTTTGGTTCTTGTGCAGCATCGGCATATCCTTTTATGTAAGCTAAAGGTTTAATTCCTAATTCGTTTGCTTTTTCTTCAGACATTAAAACTAAAGCTGCGGCTCCATCATTTATTGTAGATGCATTTGCTGCAGTAACTGTTCCGTCTTTTGTAAAAACAGCACTTAGTGAAGGGATTTTATCCAATTTTACATTGGTATATTCTTCATCTTTAGAAACAATAATTGGTTCGCCGCGTCTTTGTGGAACTTCAACAGGAACAACTTCATTGTCAAATTTTCCGGCATCCCAGGCTTTTGCGCTTCTTTCATAAGACTGAATGGCGAAATTATCCTGTTCTTCACGGCTGATGTTATATTCAGTTGCACATAAATCAGCGCAAACTCCCATTGCGTTGTTATCGTAAGCATCTGTCAAACCATCTTTTTGCATTCCGTCGAGCATTGTTGCAGGACCAAATTTGTTTCCGGCACGCATTTGTACATAGTGTGGAATTAAGCTCATGCTTTCCATTCCGCCCGCTACTACAATTTCTGCATCACCGCAAGCGATTGCCTGTGCGCCAAACATTACAGCTTTCATTCCAGAGGCACAGACTTTGTTTACTGTTGTGGCAGCAACTTCGTTTGATAATCCTGCAAATAGGGCAGCCTGACGAGCCGGAGCTTGTCCAACCCCTGCCTGGATTACGTTCCCCATGAAAACTTCATCAACTAATTTTGGGTCTAGGTTAATTTTTGAAAGGGCTCCTTTTATAGCAGCAGCTCCTAATTGTGGTGCGGGTACGGTAGATAACCCTCCCATGAAACTTCCGATAGGTGTTCTAACGGCAGAAACGATAACAACTCTTTTGTTCATTTTCTGTTTAATATTAGTTAATGTAGCAAATTTACTCTTTATTTGAATAAATTCAAATTTTGCGTCAATTGGAATGGATTTTAAATTGAATATGAATTTTTTGTTAATTCTATTCGTTTGATTGTGAAGTGTTTTAGAGAAAAGATTAAAAAAACTTAAAAAAAAGCGAAAAAATAGTTGTGAGAAATGGAATGTTGTCTTACATTTGCA
>NZ_DLHA01000001.1:0-3149 GCF_002482975.1 Flavobacterium sp. UBA7680
CGTCCACAGTTCTACGTACGTACAACTGACGTAACAGGAGTTATTACTTTACCAGAAGGAGTAGAGATGGTAATGCCAGGAGACAACTTGACTATCAATGTTGCTTTATTAAGCCCAATCGCAATGAGCGTAGGTTTGCGTTTTGCTATCCGTGAAGGTGGTAGAACTGTAGGTGCAGGTCAGGTGACTGAAATCGTAGGATAATCCTATAACAAATTATAAAAAGCCAGTTGATTTTCTTAACGAAATCACTGGCTTTTAATTACGGGCGTAGTTCAAGGGTAGAATAGCGGTCTCCAAAACCGTTGATGGGGGTTCGAATCCCTCCGCCCGTGCAATAAAAATTATATCAAATGACAAAAGTTACTAATTATTTATCAGAGGCTTTCGAAGAATTAAAGTCAAATGTTACTTGGCCAGCTTGGGCTGAAGTTCAAAAATTGACAATTGTTGTGGCTGTATTTTCGATTCTGTTCGCTTTGGCAACTTGGGGAGTAGACGAATTTTTTGCAAAAGCTTTGGCTGGATTTTTTAACTGGTTAAAAGGATAATTTTTTTGTGATGGCAGATAATAATGTGAAAAAATGGTATGTGGTTAGAGCAGTAAGCGGCCAGGAAAACAAGGTTAAAGCTTACATCGAAACCGAGATTGCCAGACTAGGGATGGAGGATTATGTTTCCCAGGTTTTAGTTCCTACTGAAAAAGTAGTTACTGTAAAAGAGGGAAAAAAGATGTCCAAGGATAAAGTGTATTTTCCTGGATACGTTATGATTGAAGCTAACTTAGTTGGTGAGATACCTCATATTATTAAATCTATTACAAGTGTAATTGGTTTCTTAGGTGAGATTAAAGGAGGAGAACCTGTTCCTTTGAGATTATCTGAGGTAAATCGTATGTTAGGTAAAGTAGATGAGTTAGCTGTAAATACAGATACTCGTGCTATTCCTTTCAGCTTAGGTGAAACGGTAAAAGTGATCGATGGTCCTTTTAATGGTTTCAACGGTACGGTTGAAAAGATCAATGAAGAAAAGCGTAAACTTGAAGTAATGGTTAAGATTTTCGGAAGAAAAACTCCATTAGAATTGAGTTTTATGCAAGTTGAAAAAGTATAATTTTTTGTTACATATAATATCTATCACAATCGCTTCCAATTGATTGTGTATTAAATTTTTTAAAAATGGCTAAAGAAATTAGTAAGGTAGTTAAACTACAAGTTAAGGGAGGTGCTGCGAACCCGTCGCCACCGGTTGGACCTGCTTTAGGAGCTGCTGGGGTTAATATCATGGAGTTCTGTAAGCAATTTAATGCTAGAACTCAGGATAAACCTGGCAAAATTTGTCCAGTGCAAATCACTGTGTACAAAGACAAATCATTCGATTTTGTTGTTAAGACTCCTCCAGCAGCAGTTCAGTTAATGGAAGCTGCAAAGCTAAAATCTGGTTCTGGTGAGCCTAATCGTAAAAAAGTAGCTAGTGTTACTTGGGAACAAATTAGAGCTATTGCTGAAGACAAAATGCCTGACTTAAATGCTTTTACAGTAGAAAAAGCAATGAGTATGGTTGCTGGAACAGCTAGATCTATGGGTATAACTGTATCAGGAGATGCTCCTTTTTAATTAAGAAAAAGACATGGCAAAATTAACAAAAAAGCAAAAAGAGGCTGCTTCAAAAATTGAAAAGAACAAATTATACTCTCTAAAAGATGCTGCGGCATTATTGAAAGTTGTTGCTTCTGCAAAATTTGATGAGTCTGTTGATATCGCAGTGCGTTTGGGTGTTGATCCAAGAAAAGCGAATCAAATGGTAAGAGGTGTGGTAACTTTACCTCACGGAACAGGAAAGGATGTTAAAGTATTAGCATTGGTTACTCCAGATAAAGAGGCTGAAGCAAGAGAAGCTGGAGCAGATCACGTTGGTCTTGACGATTACTTACAAAAAATTAAAGATGGTTGGACAGATGTTGATGTTATCATCACTATGCCGGCTGTTATGGGTAAATTAGGTCCATTAGGTCGTATTTTAGGACCTAGAGGTTTAATGCCAAACCCTAAAACAGGTACTGTAACTATGGATGTTGCAAAAGCTGTTCAAGAGGTTAAAGCTGGTAAAATTGACTTTAAAGTTGATAAAACTGGTATCGTTCACGCAGGAATTGGTAAAGTTTCTTTTGGAGCTGAGCAAATTGTTGACAACGCACACGAAATTATTCAAACATTAATAAAACTTAAACCAACTGCTGCTAAAGGTACATACATTAAAGGTATCCACCTTACAAGCACAATGAGTCCTGCTATTGCATTGGATCCTAAAGCAGTATAATTGGTAGTTAAAAATTTTTAGTATGACTAGAGAAGAAAAATCAATCGCGATTGAAAATTTAACTGCGCAGTTAGCTGGTACAAATATTATTTATGTATCGGATATTTCTGGACTAAACGCAGAAACAACTTCAAACTTACGTAGAGCTTGTTTTAAAGCTGGTATTAAATTAGAAGTTGTAAAGAACACTTTGCTTGCAAAAGCAATGGAAGCTTCTTCTACAGATTATGGTGATTTACCTTCAGTTTTGACTGGTAATAGTGCTATTTTCATTTCTGATGTAGCTAATGCTCCTGGAAAAATCATTAAAGATTTCCGTAAGAAATCTGATAAACCAGTTTTAAAAGGTGCTTTTATTAACAATGAAATTTACATTGGAGATAATCAATTAGATGCATTAGCAACTATTAAATCTAAAGAAGAGTTACTTGGAGAACTTATTGGATTATTACAATCTCCAGCTCAAAGAATTATTTCTGCTTTACAAAACAAATTCGCTGGAAGCGAAGAAGGAACGGAAGCATAATAATCAAGACAGGGAAGCTTGCTTCCTTGTTGCTTAATTAGCGCACAATAAATAAATTATATTTTTACAAATCATTTTAAACGATAGAAAAAATGGCAGATTTGAAACAATTCGCAGAACAATTAGTTAACTTAACAGTTAAAGAAGTTAACGAATTAGCAACAATATTAAAAGACGAGTATGGTATCGAGCCTGCTGCTGCAGCTGTAGTAGTTGCTGCTGGTGGTGGAGAAGGTGCTGCTGAAGAAGCACAAACTGAATTTACAGTTGTATTAAAAGAAGCTGGTGCTTCTAAATTAGCAGT
>NZ_DLHA01000001.1:3305-3729 GCF_002482975.1 Flavobacterium sp. UBA7680
AGTTTTAAGAACTAGGTTTAGGTCCTGAGTTAACACTCAAAGGCCTAAACCATTTTTCGTATAATAAAATACATTAAATTTTATTATCAAATAGTTTAAAATACGAAAAAGTTTTTGATCAATACGAAGAAAAAAAATGGAACTGATTTTATCTGTTTATTTTTAAAGATGTATTGATTTTAATAAGAAAGTATAAACTAAGCAGTGTGTTTTTACACAAAAAAATTACTTTTTTTTAATCAAAATTTTGTCCATTGATGATAACAAATCAGACTGAAAGATTGAATTTTGCCTCTACAAAAAATATCCCTGACTATCCGGATTTCCTAGATGTTCAGGTTAAATCTTTTAAAGATTTCTTTCAATTAGAAACGAAATCTGACGAAAGAGGCAACGAAGGGTTATACAACACCTTCATGGAAAA
>NZ_DLHA01000001.1:3808-4719 GCF_002482975.1 Flavobacterium sp. UBA7680
CCACGTTATACAATTCAAGAATGTATAGAGAGAGGTCTTACTTATAGTGTGCCTTTAAAAGCCAGGTTAAAACTATACTGTACAGATCCAGAACACGAAGATTTTGAAACTATTGTACAAGATGTATATCTTGGAACAATACCTTATATGACTCCTAGCGGTACTTTTGTAATCAATGGTGCTGAGCGTGTAGTAGTATCACAATTACACCGTTCTCCTGGGGTTTTCTTTGGACAGTCATTCCACGCAAATGGAACTAAACTTTATTCTGCAAGAGTAATTCCTTTTAAAGGATCTTGGATAGAATTCTCTACAGATATCAACAGCGTAATGTACGCTTATATCGATAGAAAGAAAAAATTACCTGTAACAACTTTATTCCGTGCTATCGGTTTCGAAAGAGATAAGGATATCCTTGAAATTTTCGACTTAGCAGAAGAAATTAAAGTTTCTAAAACTGGTATTAAGAAATATATTGGAAGAAGACTTGCTGCACGTGTATTGAATACATGGCATGAGGATTTCGTTGATGAGGATACTGGAGAAGTAGTTTCTATCGAACGTAACGAAATCATCCTTGATCGTGATACAATTATCGACAAAGATAATGTTGAAGAAATCATCGATTCTAACGTTAAATCTATTTTGTTACACAAAGAGGATAATAACCAAGCAGATTATGCTATTATCCACAATACATTACAAAAAGATCCAACAAACTCTGAAAAAGAAGCTGTAGAGCACATTTACCGTCAGTTGCGTAACGCTGAACCGCCTGATGAGGAAACTGCTCGTGGTATTATAGATAAATTGTTCTTCTCTGATCAACGTTATAACTTAGGTGAAGTTGGTCGTTACAGAATGAACAAAAAACTTGGTTTAGATATCCCAATGGAAAAGCAAGTGCTTAC
>NZ_DLHA01000001.1:4805-9845 GCF_002482975.1 Flavobacterium sp. UBA7680
ATTGATCACTTATCAAACCGTCGTGTTAGAACAGTTGGAGAACAATTGTCTCAACAATTCGGTGTAGGTTTAGCACGTATGGCTAGAACTATTAGAGAGCGTATGAACGTTAGAGATAACGAGGTGTTTACACCAATTGATTTGATCAATGCTAAAACATTATCATCAGTTATCAACTCTTTCTTTGGAACTAACCAGTTATCTCAATTTATGGACCAAACGAATCCATTAGCTGAGATTACACACAAAAGAAGACTTTCTGCACTTGGACCAGGTGGACTTTCGAGAGAGAGAGCTGGTTTCGAGGTTCGTGACGTTCACTATACTCACTATGGTCGTTTATGTCCGATTGAAACTCCTGAGGGACCAAACATTGGTTTGATTTCATCTCTTGGTGTTTATGCAAAAGTAAACGGAATGGGATTCATCGAAACTCCATACCGTAAAGTAACTAATGGTGTAGTTGATTTAGAAAGTACTCCAATTTACTTAAGTGCTGAAGAAGAAGAAGGTAAAATGATTGCTCAGGCAAACATTGAAATGGACGAAACTGGTAAAATTACTGCTAGCAATGTTATTGCTCGTGAGGAAGGTGACTTCCCGGTTGTTGAACCATCTGTAGTTCATTATACAGACGTTGCTCCTAACCAGATTGCATCGATTTCTGCGTCATTGATTCCTTTCTTGGAGCATGATGATGCGAACCGTGCGTTGATGGGATCAAACATGATGCGTCAGGCAGTTCCTTTGATCCGTCCTGAAGCACCAATTGTAGGTACAGGTTTAGAGCGTCAGGTAGCTTCAGATTCAAGAGTATTAATCAATGCTGAAGGGCATGGAACTGTTGAATATGTTGATGCTAATATCATTACTATTAAATACGATCGTACAGAAGACGAGAGAATGGTTAGTTTTGATGCTGATGAGAAAACATACAACCTTATTAAATTTAGAAAAACCAATCAAGGTACAAGTATTAACTTGAAACCAATCGTAAGAAAAGGTGACAGAGTTATACCTGGACAAGTATTATCAGAAGGATATGCTACTCAAAATGGAGAATTAGCTTTAGGTAGAAACTTAAAAGTTGCGTTCATGCCATGGAAAGGGTACAACTTCGAGGATGCGATTGTGATTTCTGAAAAAGTAGTTCGTGATGATATTTTTACATCTATCCACGTTGATGATTATTCATTAGAGGTTAGAGATACTAAGTTAGGAAACGAAGAGTTAACAAACGATATTCCTAACGTTTCTGAAGAAGCTACTAAAGATTTAGATGAAAACGGTATGATTAGAATTGGAGCAGAGGTTAAGCCTGGCGACATTTTGATCGGAAAAATTACACCAAAAGGAGAATCAGATCCTACTCCGGAAGAGAAATTGCTTCGTGCAATCTTCGGGGATAAAGCAGGTGATGTAAAAGATGCTTCATTAAAAGCTTCTCCATCTTTGCATGGTGTAGTTCTTGACAAAAAATTATTTGCAAGAGCCGTAAAAGATAAACGTAAACGTACTCAGGATAAAGATGCTTTAGGCGCTTTAGAAATGGAATTCGAAACTAAATTTGTTGAATTAAAAGACAGATTGGTTGAGAAATTATTCTTGATCGTTAACGGAAAAACATCTCAAGGTGTAATGAATGATTTGGGTGAAGAAGTTTTACCAAAAGGTAAAAAATATACTCAAAAAATGCTTTACGCAGTAGAGGATTTTGCTCACTTAAGCAAAGGTCAATGGGTTGCTGATGATGCTACAAATAAAATGGTTAATGATTTAATTCATAACTATAAAATTAAGCTGAACGACTTACAAGGATCTTTAAGAAGAGAAAAATTCACTATTACAGTTGGAGATGAATTACCATCTGGAATCTTGAAATTAGCGAAAATTTATATCGCTAAAAAACGTAAACTGAAAGTAGGGGATAAAATGGCAGGACGTCACGGTAACAAAGGTATTGTTGCTAGAATCGTTCGTCATGAAGATATGCCTTTCTTAGAAGATGGAACACCGGTAGATATCGTATTGAATCCACTTGGGGTACCTTCACGTATGAACATTGGTCAGATTTATGAGACTGTTCTTGGATGGGCTGGTATGAACTTGGGTAGAAAATTTGCTACTCCAATTTTCGACGGTGCTTCTCTTGACGAAATCAATGCCTTGACTGATGAAGCTAACGTACCACGTTTTGGACATACCTATCTTTATGATGGTGGAACTGGAGAGCGTTTTGCACAAAAAGCTACTGTGGGTGTAATTTACATGCTTAAATTAGGACACATGGTTGATGATAAGATGCACGCACGTTCTATCGGACCATACTCATTGATTACGCAGCAGCCACTTGGAGGTAAGGCTCAATTTGGAGGTCAGCGTTTTGGAGAGATGGAGGTTTGGGCACTTGAGGCTTATGGAGCTTCTAGTACTTTACGTGAAATCTTAACTGTTAAGTCTGATGACGTTATTGGTAGAGCTAAAACTTACGAAGCTATCGTTAAGGGTGAAACTATGCCAGAACCAGGTTTACCAGAATCATTCAATGTATTAATGCACGAATTGAAAGGTCTAGGATTAGATCTTCGTTTGGAAGAATAAAAATAATTTTCAGTGATAGTCTCAGTATTCGATGTAAATCGAAAACTGAGACTTAAGCTGTTTACTAAAGTTTAAGTTTTTAAGATTTATACCCGTAACCCGTTCCGATTTTTTATAATAATGCAAGGCATTTTATAACTAGCGCTTCAAACTAAGTTTGAAGTTTAGAGAAGTAACTCGTGGTAAGCGTAATGATTTAACTCTTTTTAAAAGGTAACTTTTTGAAAGATGTAGATTGTGAATCTAAATCAATTTTTAATAGCAAGTAAATCAATAGTAAAAACTATGATGAATAATAGAAATAATAAAGATAAGAATCCAATTAAAAGATTTAACAAAATCTCTATTGGATTGGCTTCACCAGAATCTATCTTGAAAGAATCAAGAGGAGAGGTTTTAAAGCCAGAAACAATCAACTACAGAACTCACAAACCAGAGCGTGACGGACTTTTCTGCGAAAGAATCTTCGGACCTGTTAAGGATTTTGAATGTGCTTGTGGTAAATATAAAAGAATTCGTTACAAAGGTATCATCTGTGACCGTTGTGGTGTTGAAGTTACTGAGAAAAAAGTACGTCGTGACAGAGTAGGACACATCAACCTTGTTGTGCCAATTGCTCATATCTGGTACTTCCGTTCTCTTCCAAACAAAATTGGTTATATCCTTGGTCTTCCATCTAAGAAATTAGATATGATCATTTACTACGAAAGATACGTAGTAATCCAAGCAGGTATTGCTAAAAATGCAGATGGAGAATCTTTACAAAGACTAGATTTCTTAACTGAAGAAGAATATTTAAATATTTTAGATACTCTTCCGCAGGAAAACCAATATTTAGATGATTTAGATCCAAATAAATTTGTTGCCAAAATGGGAGCAGAATGTATTATGGATTTATTAGCTCGTATTGACTTAGATGCTTTATCTTATGAATTAAGACACAGCGCTAACAACGAAACATCTAAACAACGTAAAACTGAAGCTTTAAAAAGATTACAAGTTGTTGAGTCTTTCCGTGAGTCTAACGAAAACCGCGAAAACCGTCCAGAATGGATGATCATGAAAGTGGTTCCAGTTATCCCGCCAGAATTACGTCCGCTTGTGCCGCTTGATGGAGGTCGTTTTGCAACTTCAGATTTGAATGACCTATACCGTCGTGTAATCATCCGTAACAACCGTTTGAAAAGATTAATGGAGATTAAAGCTCCAGAAGTTATCTTAAGAAACGAGAAACGTATGTTACAAGAATCTGTAGATTCATTATTTGATAACACTCGTAAAGCTTCTGCTGTTAAAACAGAATCTAACAGACCATTAAAATCATTATCTGACTCATTAAAAGGTAAGCAAGGACGTTTCCGTCAAAACTTACTTGGAAAACGTGTGGATTATTCTGCTCGTTCGGTAATTGTTGTTGGTCCTGAGTTAAAATTATTCGAATGTGGATTGCCAAAAGACATGGCATCTGAGTTATACAAACCTTTCGTTATCCGTAAATTGATTGAAAGAGGTATTGTAAAAACAGTAAAATCTGCTAAGAAAATCATAGACAAAAAAGAGCCGGTAGTTTGGGATATTCTTGAAAACGTAATTAAAGGACACCCAGTATTACTGAACCGTGCTCCTACTTTGCACAGACTTGGTATTCAGGCTTTCCAACCAAAATTAATTGAAGGAAAAGCGATCCAGTTACACCCATTAGTTTGTACGGCTTTTAACGCCGATTTCGACGGGGATCAGATGGCGGTTCACTTACCTTTAGGACCAGAAGCTATTTTAGAGGCTCAATTATTAATGTTGGCTTCTCACAATATCTTGAACCCTGCAAATGGTGCTCCAATTACGGTACCTTCTCAGGACATGGTCTTGGGTCTGTACTACATGACCAAAGAGCGTATTTCTACAGAAGATCACATTATTTTAGGTCAGGATTTGACTTTCTATTCTGCTGAAGAAGTAAATATTGCATTAAACGAAGGAAGATTAGAATTGAATGCTCGTGTGAAAATTAGGGCAAAAGATTTTAATGACGCTGGAGAATTAGTGTACAAAATTATTCAAACAACTGCAGGACGTGTATTATTTAATGAAGTAGTACCTGAAGCAGCTGGATATATCAATGATGTATTGACTAAGAAAAACCTTAGAGATATTATCGGACACATTTTAAGTGTGACTGATGTACCTACAACGGCAGCTTTCTTGGATAATATGAAAGATATGGGTTATAAATTCGCATTTAGAGGAGGTTTATCATTCTCTTTAGGTGATATTAGAATTCCAGAACAAAAAACAAAATTAATTGCAGACGCCAGAGAGCAAGTTGAAGGTATTTCTGTGAATTATAACATGGGTCTTATTACGAATAACGAGCGTTACAACCAAGTTATTGACGTATGGACTTCAGCAAATGCGCAGTTAACAGAATTAGCAATGAAA
>NZ_DLHA01000001.1:10044-72905 GCF_002482975.1 Flavobacterium sp. UBA7680
GGATACTTAACAAGAAGGCTTCATGACGTTTCTCAAGATGTTATTGTTAACATCGAAGATTGTGGAACTTTAAGAGGTGTTGAAGTTTCTGCTTTGAAGAAAAATGAGGAAATCGTTGAATCATTAGGAGAAAGAATTTTAGGACGTGTTGCATTGCAAGATGTTATAAATCCACTTACTAATGAAGTAATGGTTCAATCAGGTCAACAAATTACTGAAGCAATTATGAGAACTATCGAAGCTTCTCCTATTGAAAAAGTAGAAGTTAGATCTCCATTAACTTGTGAGGCTTTAAAAGGTATTTGTGCTAAATGTTACGGTAGAAACTTAGCTACTGGAAAAATGACACAAAGAGGTGAAGCTGTCGGAGTTATTGCAGCTCAGTCTATTGGAGAACCAGGTACACAGTTAACACTTCGTACGTTCCACGTTGGAGGGGTTGCCGGAGGTATTTCTGAAGAATCTAGTATCATTACAAGATTTAATGGTAGACTTGAGATTGAAGATTTAAAAACGGTTAAAGGTGAAGACAGTGAAGGTAATGCGGTAGATATCGTAGTATCACGTTCAACTGAATTAAAATTAGTTGATGAGAAAACTGGAATCGTCTTAAATACACATAATATTCCTTATGGTTCTAGTATCTTTGTTAAAGATGGAGAAACTGTTGCTAAAGGAACTGTAATCTGTAAGTGGGACCCTTATAATGGTGTAATTGTTTCTGAGTTTACTGGTAAGATTGCTTACGAGGATTTAGAGCAAGGACAATCATTCATAGTTGAGATCGATGAGCAGACTGGTTTCCAGGAAAAAGTAATTTCTGAGGCTAGAAACAAAAAATTAATCCCAACTTTATTAGTTTATGGTAAAGAAGGTGAATTGATTCGTTCTTACAACTTACCAGTAGGTGCACACTTAATGGTTGAAAACGGTGAGAAAATTAAAGCAGGTAAAGTATTAGTAAAAATTCCACGTCGTTCTTCTAAAGCAGGCGATATCACGGGAGGTTTACCAAGAATTACTGAGTTGCTTGAGGCTCGTAATCCTTCAAACCCAGCGGTTGTATCTGAAATTGATGGTGTTGTTTCTTTTGGAAAAATCAAAAGAGGTAACCGTGAGATCGTTATCGAATCTAAATTTGGTGAAATTAAAAAGTATTTAGTTAAACTTTCTAGCCAAATCTTAGTACAAGAAAATGACTTCGTAAGGGCGGGAGTTCCATTGTCTGACGGTGCAATTACACCAGATGATATCTTAAGAATTCAAGGACCGGCTGCTGTTCAACAGTACTTGGTAAATGAAATTCAAGAGGTTTACCGTTTACAAGGGGTAAAAATTAATGACAAGCACTTTGAGGTAGTTATTCGTCAAATGATGCGTAAAGTAAGAGTTCAAGATCCAGGAGATACATTATTCCTAGAAGATCAATTAATTCACACTAAAGATTTCATCGTTCAAAACGATAAATTATATGGTATGAAAGTAGTTGAAGACGCTGGAGATTCTGCTGTATTGAAACCAGGTCAGATTATTTCTCCTCGTGATTTACGTGATGAAAATTCATTATTGAAACGAAATGATAAAAATCTTGTTGTAGCAAGAGACGTAATTACTGCAACTGCAACGCCAGTTCTACAAGGTATTACAAGAGCTTCGTTACAAACTAAATCATTCATTTCTGCGGCTTCATTCCAGGAGACAACGAAAGTACTTAACGAAGCTGCAGTAGCTGGTAAAGTAGATGACTTAGAAGGATTAAAAGAAAATGTAATTGTTGGACACAGAATTCCTGCGGGAACTGGTATGAGAGAATACGATAACACTATCGTAGGATCTAAAGACGATTACAATGAAATGATGGCTAATAAAGAAGAATACATTTATTAATTAGGAAACTATGAGTAATCCGAAACAACAACAAGAGCAAATTAACATTGAGCTAGACGAAAGTATTGCAGAAGGAATTTATTCTAATCTTGCGATTATCAATCACTCATCATCAGAGTTTGTTTTAGATTTTGTCAGCATTATGCCGGGTATTCCTAAAGCCAAGGTAAAGTCAAGAATTGTCTTGACACCACAACATGCTAAAAGATTATTAAGAGCAATAGGTGAAAATATCCATAGATTTGAGGCCGCTCATGGCGAAATCAAAGAAACGGAACAAGTACCAATACCGCTTAATTTTGGTCCGGCAGGACAAGCATAAATTTTAAAGCCCCATTTTAATGGGGCTTTTTTTGCTTTAGAGTTAACAATAAATGCAGTTAATCTGATTTAATATACTTTAATCGACTAAATTTCCCTGCGTAGTTATATTGTTCTAATTTGGCTCTGCCTATGAAAGATTAATTTTTGAAATATAATGACTTAGTAAGGTTGATTTAATTCAAATTAAAAAAAAGCGCTAATCAAATTAGCGCTTTTTTTATGCTCAAAAACGAATGAATCAATTTATAATTTGAAAATATTTTAATCTCTTCCCAACCTTTTTATTTAAAATGTACTCTATATAAGTAAGAACCATTAACAAAGGTTTTAACTTAAATAAAGTATAGTATGAAAAAGAAATTCACCTTAGAAATAAAAAATCCTTGTTCTGAAAATTTTGATAAAATGATTCCTAATGCAGGTGGTTCGTTTTGTGATTCATGCATGAAAAATGTGATCGATTTAAGTAAAAAATCAAATTCTGAAGTTGCTAGATTCATTGCCGGAAATAAAGATGCAAATATTTGTGCACGATTAAAAACAACACAGCTTGAAGAACAGTTTGAATACAGCGAGACTTCTAAAATAAATACTTTAAAATATGCGGCAGTTGCAGCAACTATTTTGCTTGCATCAAATCTTACCGCACAAGAAAAAGAACCTGTTAAAATTGAAAAAGCCTGTGCAGAGCCAATGTATAGATTAGGCAAAGTGGTTTCTAATCAAACTGTAAATGAAGAAATTCTGGTTACGATAAAAGGAAAATTATTAGAAGCAAAAACACATAAACCTTTTAATAAAGAAACATATCCAGATTTAATGTTATCTGTTAATGGTTCAGAAACTCCTGTGAAAGTAAATCCAAAAACAGGAGAGTTTTCTATAGCAGCGCAAGTTTCAAAAAATAGCAAAACACTAATAGTTACGATTTCAGGAAGCGATTATTATCTTTCAAAAGAAATACCTTTTACTATAAAAGCAGTTAAAAATAATGTTTTATCACAAAATATAATTATTGATGCAGATGAGCTGACTAAAATTTTTATTGCCGGCGGATTAGGAATTAATTATACAGATCAATAAAACAAAATGTTGGGGATGTAATGAAAAAAGGTTGTCTAATAATAGACAGCCTTTTGTATTTTCTAAAGAAATGATTAATCAAATTCAGAAGTAAAGTATAATTTCACACTTGGATATTTACTTTGCGTCATTTGAATGGTAAAATCAGAATCGGCTAAAAATACCAGCTGACCATATTTATCATGAGCAAGGAATTTTTGTTTGATACGTTTAAATTCTTTGAATTCTTCATTTTTAGCATCATCAGGTTTTACCCAGCAAGCTTTATGAACAGGGAAGTTTTCGTAAGTACATTTCGCACCATATTCGTGCTCTAAACGATATTGAATAACCTCATATTGAAGCGCTCCAACTGTTCCAATAACTTTACGATTATTCAGCTCTAAAGTAAACAACTGTGCTACACCTTCATCCATTAATTGATCAACCCCTTTTTCTAATTGCTTAGCTTTCATCGGATCAGCGTTATTGATGTATCTAAAGTGTTCCGGAGAGAAACTTGGAATTCCTTTAAAGCTCATTACTTCGCCTTCAGTTAAAGTATCTCCAATTTTAAAGTTTCCTGTGTCGTGTAAACCAACAATATCTCCAGGATAAGAAATATCAACGATTTCTTTTTTCTCTGCGAAAAAGGCATTCGGGCTTGAAAATTTTAAATTTTTCTTTTGGCGAACGTGGTAATAAGGTTTGTTTCTTTCAAAAGTTCCAGAAACAATTTTTATAAAAGCTAAACGGTCACGGTGTTTCGGATCCATGTTAGCGTGAATTTTAAATACGAAACCAGACATTTTTTCTTCTGCCGGATCAACCAAACGAGTTTCAGAATCTTTTGGTCTTGGAGACGGAGCAATTGCCACGAAACAATCTAACAATTCGCGAACTCCAAAATTATTCAAAGCTGAACCAAAAAATACTGGCTGAATTTTTCCATCTAAATAATCCTGACGTTCAAATTTTGGATAAACTTCATCAATTAATTCTAATTCTTCACGAAGTTTTTCTGCTGCTTTTTGACCAACAATTTTATCTAATTCAGGATTGTTTTGAACATCAGAAAATGCAATAGTTTCTTCGATATTTTTACGGCTGTCTCCGCTGAAAAGATTGATGTTTTCTTCCCAAAGATTATAAATTCCCTGAAAATCATAACCCATTCCGATAGGGAAACTTAATGGCGTAACTTTTAACCCCAGTTTTTGTTCCACTTCATCCATCAAATCAAAAGCATCTTTACCTTCACGGTCTAACTTATTGATGAAAACAATCATCGGAATGTTACGCATTCTACAAACAGCAACTAATTTCTCCGTTTGTTCCTCAACCCCTTTTGCAACGTCAATAACTACAATTACACTATCAACTGCGGTTAAAGTTCTAAAAGTATCTTCGGCAAAATCCTTGTGTCCCGGAGTATCAAGGATATTGATTTTTTTATCTTTATAATTAAAAGCAAGTACAGAAGTCGAAACCGAAATACCTCTCTGGCGTTCGATTTCCATAAAGTCACTCGTTGCTCCTTTTTTAATTTTATTATTTTTTACGGCTCCAGCTTCCTGAATCGCCCCTCCAAATAACAATAATTTTTCCGTTAATGTTGTTTTACCGGCATCGGGATGCGATATAATTCCAAATGTTCTTCTGCGTTGTATTTCTTTTAAAAAGCTCATATTTTGTATAAATAGGTTGCAAAAGTACTATTAATTACGGCTTAATAAAAATATTCAGTTCTTAAATTGAAAGCGATAACTTTTCAAAACAGTACTTTTTACAAAAAAGTAAGGCTGTTTTTAAAAACAGCCTTACATTGATATTGAAAAATAAATTATTGGTTAATTGACCAAACAGAATATCCTTTTGGCGGACATTGAATTTTTACCCATTTATCAGCCTGAGTTGTTGGGTACCAAGTTGAATTTCCTGTAAAATCTTTAATCTGTGTATTAGCCCAATTGGTTTGAATCCATCTTTCCTGCCAAGCATCAGAATTATTGATGTAAACTACTAATCCCGGATTTCCGTTGTAACCGTTTCTTCTTGCCACATATTCATCATTATCAGAATATAAAATAGAAGTTGTACCCGTTGCTTTGTTGTTATGAATCCAGATCAAGTTGTTTAATTTCGCTTTATCCAGCCATTCTTCATAATCTCTGTAGAAAATGGTTGGATATCCTTCGTGAGTTAAAATATACGAATACGCCAGCATTTTGCTCCAAATTTCATCTGTATCATGATTTGTTACAAAAGTCACCGCTTTATACGGATTTCTTTTCCACATCATATCATCATTTAAAAGCGCCAGATTGTTACCGTCAAAGGCATCATTCATTTTATAATAACATGCAAAGTCAAAAACAGAGCTGTTAGCAGCGTTTGCCCAGTCATTTAATACGTTTACATTCGAATCCCATAATTCTCCAACCGAAAATCCGCCTACATTAGCGTTCCATGAATTTACAACCCACGCGCCAAATCCTTTTACGTAATCAAATCTCCATCCGTCAAACTTCATGGTATTTTTGTAATATTTACCAACTCCGTCAGCTCTCAGCCAAAGCCAATCCTGAACATGAGGATTTGCATGGCATAAATCAGGGAAACCGCCAAAAGCGCCTTCATCATTATTTCCGTAGCTGTTTTTATAGAAGTCATTATAATTACGTGTAAATTTTCCAGAAGCAACACCGCTGAAATTTGTCCACGTGCTAGTGCCTGTATATGGATTTGCTTCAGATTGACCGCCGCTATTGTGATTAATTACGATATCGGCATACACTTTTATGTTTTCAGTGTGAGCAGACGTTATTAGGCTTACTAATTCTGTTTTAGAACCAAAACGAGTTTCGGTACTTCCATTTTGATTGTAATCTCCAAAATCAAAATAATCCGTTGGATCATATCCCATAGAAAATGCTCCATTTTGAGCTTTAGAAGCGGGTGGAAGCCAGATAGAGCCAATTCCAGCATTTCCCCAGGCAGTCACTTTTCCTTTTACAGTATTCCACCAGTTTCCACCCGCAGGAACGTCCCAGTAAAAAGCCTGCATCATTACGCCTCCGCCCGGATTGTCTACATATTTTCCGGTTGGAGATGATAAAGAAGCTCCGGTGCTAAAAGGTTTTCCATCGTGGTTAGTGACGTTGATAATCTTAAATTGCTGACTTTCTGCTTTAGCGTCAACATCATTCGTTTCATTTGTACATGAATACAAAAAGGTTGTAATTGCAGTAAGAAAAAATAATCTTACAATAGGTTTTTTCATAATAGATTGTGGTTAAGGTTAAATTAATAAAGTTTGAAATTGCTAATTTTAAGACTTTAAAAACAAGATATTCTTATTTTTTGCCGCTATAAATTATTAATAACGCACCTAAAGTAAGAGTTTTTTGATTCGATTTGTTTTTGTAGGAAAATAGTTTTACAACGAAAACGTTGTAGTGTTTACAACTTTTTTTTAGAGGCTTGAAAATCAATAGATATTGTTTTGGCGGTTTTGAGGTTAACAGCTTTTTGAAAAAGAAAAAGATTGGAGAATTAAACTTCTTATCGTGAATTTAAATACGATCCACATAATTTTTTGTTAATACTATGGCTGATAGTTGTATTATGTAATTGAATTGTTATTTTTGTTCGTTTTATAAAAGAAAACAGAAGTTCATTATTTAGTTTTCAGAATAACTTTTGAAAATAAATAATAGCCGATTAAAATTTAGAATACAGATCTTTACATCCAAAAATTAAATTTAAAATAATGTCATTAAAAAAATTGCAACTAAAAACAATTGATTATAAGGTAGTCTTAACAATGTGTTTTTTATTTTTTTTCAACTCAGTAATTTCAGCACAGGAAATTATTAAGGATGTTGTAGCCGAAAAGCCGGTAGAAACGGTACACGGAAAACAAAAAATTGACGGTATCATTGCTACGGTTGGAGATTATATTGTTTTAGATTCTGATATTGATAAAGGTTATTTAGAGATTGCAAGCCAAGGTGGTAATACTAAAGATATTACAAGATGCCAAATGCTTGGTAAACTTTTAGAAGATAAATTATACGCACACCAGGCCATTCAGGATAGTATTATTGTTAGTGATGCTGAAGTTAGAGGGATGATGGAAGAGCGTTTGAATTATATGATTCAGCAAGTTGGCGATATCAACAAAGTGGTAGAATATTATAAAAAGAGTTCTGTAGAAGAATTTAAAACATATTTTGCTGACATCTTAAAAGAGCAAAAATTAGCCTCAGAAATGAGAGATAAAATTGTAAAAGATGTAGAGATTACTCCAGAGGAAGTTCGTAACTTTTTTAAAAAAATCCCTAAAGATGAATTGCCGACTTTTGGAGCTGAAATGGAAGTAGCGCAGATTGTTACTGAACCTAAAGTTTCTAACGAAGATAAACAGAAAGTTAAGGATAGATTAAACGCTATTAGACAAGATGTTTTAGAAGGTTCAAGTTTTGCTACAAAAGCAGTTTTGTACTCTCAGGATCCGGGATCTGCACCAAATGGAGGTTATTATAAAATGACTCGTAAAACGCCTTTCGTAAAAGAGTTTAAAGATGTTGCGTTTAGTTTGCAGGAAGGTGAAATTTCTCAGCCATTTGAAACTACTTTTGGTTTCCACATTATAATGGTTGACAAAATAAAAGGACAGGAAGTTGAATTAAGACATATTTTAATTGCTCCGGTAGTTTCTGAAAGTGCTTTGAAAGAAGCTAAAGAAAGAGCGGCTAATATTAGAGAGAAAATCGTAAGCAAGCAAATTACTTTTGCAGAGGCTGCAAGAACAGAATCTGACGAAAAAGAAACTAGAGCAAACGGAGGAACTTTAATAAACCCAAATACTCAAGATACTCGTTTTGAATTAACTAAAATGGATCCAACTTTATACGGTCAGGTTTCTAATTTAAAAGATGATGAAGTTTCTCAGCCGCTTTTAAATACGGATGATAAAGGAAAGAAAACGTATAAATTAATAACTGTTACAAACAGAATCGACGAGCATACTGCTGACTACGCTAAAGATTATACGAAAATTAAAGAATTAGCTTTAAAAGAAAAACAAATCAATGCAATTGCAAAATGGTTTGATACTAAAATTAAAGATACATATATCAAAATTATTGGAGAGTACAGAGATTGTACGTTTGCTAACAATTGGTTGAAAAAATAATTTTTATTAAATAAAGAAAAAGAGTTAGTTTTATGAATTCATTTAACTAACTCTTTTTAATTTAAAATACATTCATAAATGTCTGACGTAACAGCAATTCATAACTTAGTTCAGAAACGCAACGAATTAAAAAACGAAATAGCAAAAATCATTGTAGGGCAGGATGCCGTTGTTGACCAAATTTTACTTTGTATATTTTCAGGAGGACATGCTCTTTTAATTGGTGTTCCTGGTTTGGCAAAAACCTTAATGATTAATACTTTATCTCAAGCTTTAGGTTTAGATTTTAAAAGAATTCAGTTTACACCGGATTTAATGCCTTCGGATATTTTAGGAAGTGAAATTTTAGATGAAAACAGACAATTTAAATTCATAAAAGGGCCAATTTTTTCTAATATCATTTTGGCTGACGAGATCAACAGAACGCCGCCAAAAACGCAGGCAGCTTTATTGGAAGCTATGCAGGAACGTTCGGTAACAATTGCAGGACAAAATTATAAATTAGATTTACCTTATTTTGTACTGGCAACACAAAACCCAATTGAGCAGGAAGGAACTTATCCTTTGCCAGAAGCGCAATTAGACCGTTTTATGTTTGCTATTAAATTAGAATATCCAACTTTTGAAGAAGAAGTAAAAGTCGTAAAGCAAACTACATCTGATAATAAAGTAGAAGTTAATCCATTATTTACAGCGCAGGAAATTATAGATTTTCAACATTTAATCAGAAGAATTCCTGTTGCAGATAATGTTATAGAATATGCAGTAACATTAGTAAGTAAAACACGTCCTGATAATGCTTTGTCAAATGATTTTGTAAAGAATTATCTAGATTGGGGAGCTGGGCCAAGAGCGTCACAAAACTTAATTTTAGCAGCAAAAGCTCACGCCGCTTTCAATGGTAAATTTTCACCGGATATTGAAGATGTAAAAGCAGTGGCAACCGGAATTTTACGCCACAGAATTATTAAAAACTACAAAGCAGACGCTGAAGGAATAACGGAAGAAGTTATTATTAAAAAGCTGATGTAAGATATATCTAAAAAGCCTGATTTTTAAATCAGGCTTTTTTTTTAGTTCAATTCTTTAATACTAGTTTCGTTTATCAAACGTACCGTTTTGTTGTGAAAAAGTTTTAGCAGTAAAACTTCGGTAAGCGATGTGTATTTTTTATTGTCATATTCATACCACCAATAAGAGAAATATCTAATATTATTCTTTTCTAATTTCGTCAGCCATATTTTTTCATTGCTTCTCATGATTTCTTTAGACTCAATGATTTTATATCCGTTTCCTGTCCAGCAAATTAAAGGTTTGTGAATAGGTGTTTTTATATAAGTTAAGGTTTCTGGAGCTGCAATCTTAAAAACTTCATTATTGACCCAGACTCCTTTTTTAATGTTATAATGAGGGTTAAGATTTTCTAACAGCGAATAATTTTGCTCCTTTTTAAGCTCTAAACTAGTAATAAACAATATTCCGGTCGCAATTATCATTGGTGAAAATTTTGGAAAAAATGAATTGCCGGTTATGCTTTCTTTTTTGGGATTAAAGAATCGTATTAGAAATAAAAGAGGAACAATTTGATAAAATATAAAACACATAATTCCAATAGTGTGATGCAGTATATTTTCCTCGGTACAATTGAATAAAACTAAAGTGATAATTCTGAAATAATTGGAGATAATATTCAGAACTACTATTATACAGCAAAACAATAAAATTTGCAGAATGTTGAAATACTTTTGGTTTTTGCGTTCTTCTAAAGTCAATAAAAAAGCTCCGAATAATAATCCCGTTTTAAACATCGATAAACCCATACAAGCGGTATCTATCGAAACTTTTGCATTATTGATATAAAAATTAACACCTTCTATTTTAGTTATCGGAATGAAATTTTTTAATGTTAAATACACTCCGTAACAAAGCGTCTGTTTTATTTCGACAGTTAAATAATTGAATAACTGATCAAAAATTGACGAAAACAAAAAGAGACAGATAAAAGCGATAAAAGAAAACTTTTGGGTAAAGCTGTAATAAACAAAACATCCAAATAACAAAAGAGCATGAAAATGCAATGACTTTGTATGCAGTCTGTAGCTTATAAATTCTAATAAAAAAATTAATGCAAGCAGCGGATAACTTATTCTTAAAGTAGTTTTTCTTCCTGCATAAAGAAATAGGAAAATAGAAAATATAACGCCAAAAAAATTATTGTCTAGTCCTGTTGATACAATACTATAGTTTAGAACTAAAAGCATGATTATAGCAAGAATAGCAATTAATTTGGCGTGTGACTGCAGTAAAACTTTTATTAAGCTTTTTGTTTTTTGTTTCTTTGATAGTAAAATAAAAGAGTAGTCAAGCCAATAATAATCATTACCCATTCATGAGGTTCCGGAACCGCACCGTCATTTTTAATCGAAGCGTTGCCAAGAGTATCCACATTTTTCTCGATTCCGTTATTTTTGTAATCTGCATCCGTTTCCAAAACAATTAAAGACGAAATTGGCGTTACAATATTGGCATCTTTTGCAAGGTTTACATATTGATTTGCGGCTAAAGTATCATTCTGAATTTTAATTTGTTCTTCTAAAACTTTTCCAAAAGCATACATTCTGTAAATATGATTTGGTCCATTACTTTTAATAGTACTGTCTTTTGGTTTTTCCTGAATCGAAATGTTTGAAGGTTCAATATTGACCACATTATCAGCAGTTTTATACTTAATGAAATAATTTTCTTCCAGCATTTTTAAACTATTTCTGAAATTGGTCTCGTAAAAATCTACATATTTTTGCTCTTTTACAGTCTGCCAAAACGGATTAATCTCTCCAGAAATATTAATAACTTTCAGGTTTTGTGATTTAGTCTGACTTCGAATCTTTTTTAAATATTCAGATTCCTTAAGTTCTTCAAAATTTGCAGAAAAATTTCCGGATTTGGTTATAATCAAACTATTTTGTTTGATTGTATATAAGGGTAATAAAGAATAATGCAAGTATTTGAAATCTAGAAAAACAGTTTCGAAGTTTTCTTTGTTTATTTCTTTTTTCTCCTTGTCATCATACACATAAAATTCCTTTCCTT
Source organism: Flavobacterium sp. UBA7680 (assembly GCF_002482975.1). Lineage (GTDB taxonomy): Bacteria > Bacteroidota > Bacteroidia > Flavobacteriales > Flavobacteriaceae > Flavobacterium. The sequence goes on from NZ_DLHA01000001.1 coordinate 21,608, forward strand.
TTACGTTTACAAATGATTCTATTTCGTTTAAAGTCCAGCTGCTGTTTAAATCTAAAATGACCTCTGATGCATTAAAAGGAATATTTACTTTTTGACTCTCTTTTACCTCGTATATTTTATCCTTCCATGCAAAAGAATTTAACTTCGATATTTTGCTCAAAGGTATCATTGCCTCCCAATCATCAAGACCTTTTGATTCATTGATATAGAAATTATTTTGCAGTTTAAAATTCTTACTTGTCTCTACATCACTTTTTCCTGTCATCTGGATTCTTGAAATTGTAGAAGCATTTGATATATTTGGGCCCTTAATAGAAAGGCTTTCATATTTCAATTTATTATCTTCAACTTTTAAAGGAGTAGTGAAGCCGCATTTAAAAGTTCTTGGCGTTTTATAGTTTACAGGAAAAACCCTCACAACAACTTTGTTTCCTTCTCTCCATTGCATTAAAGATGGATCGCGACTTTCTGCACCAACAATTTGTTTGTATGCTTTTTCTGCTTTCTCTTTTGTCGTTAAAACTCCTTTTCTTTCAATACCGTTTACCCATAATGAAAGTGAAGTTGCAACAGAACCTTCAGGAAGCTGGAAAGAATAAATGGCTTCCTGATCTCTCCATGTATCTTTATCACAGGCAATATCCATAGTAATTTCTGTATAAGCAAGCCTGCTGTCTGGATATAATTTTACATCTTCTTTGATGTCTTTGGTAATCAAATCTTCACCGCTCCACAACTTTTCTTCGGTTTCTAATCGTTTGTCAAAATTAGATTTAAGAATATTAATTCGGTCGTCTTGGCTCAGATTAAGATCTTCACAAAAAATGTAAGCTATTGTAATAAAAGGATTGTGGATTTTTCTTTCGTTAAATTGTTGAATTCCAAAAGAACCAAGATCGTAATCAAAGTACTTTTCAGGGGCAGTATAAACGATGTCTTTTTTGAGTAAAATTTCATTTAAAAAGTTAGGTTCAAGACTTTGTGATATTTTAATATAATTGGGTAAATCTTCATTTGAAGTAAAAGAGCTGATGGGACGTCTAACATTAATAAGCCTGCTTTCTCTGTCAAGCATTATAACAAAAGAAAATAAGAGAACTAAAATAAACCCAAAACCTGCGATGAATGAAATCAAATGTCTTTTGTTTTCCTGAAAATAACGAGCTATAGTTACTATATGGATAATGGAAACAAGTAAAGGGACTAATGCATAAAAACCAATTCCTAATAATAGAATTCCAATGCAGGCAAAGGGTGTAAGGGGCAATAGATAAAATGTGAAATACAATATTAAACTATAAGATAATCCATTTATAAAAAAGATAGAAAGAATAAAACTATTTTCTTGTGGTTTTTGGTAAATGAAAAAATTACTAATAAAAAAGAGTAAAATGGTGAAGTAAACCCAGAACGGAAGATCTTCAAATATAGGTACGAAAATATTTAGGCAGAAACATCCAATAAACCAGTTAAGTATAAGAAAAGGAGTTAAATGAAGGTATTTCTCCCTTTTTCTAAGAATAAGAAATGTAACGGTAACTCCGTAAATAAACTCCATTATCAATGTAAGAGTGCCTAATGCTCCAGCACCGAAAAATTTAGTGTTTTCATTTAATAATAAAATCAATAAAAAAAAGCCACTGAATAAACTGGTAAAGACACTAAAGCCCACACCAATTTGACTAATGTAATCGTTCGCATTTTCTAATTTGTATTTCATAGTTTTGTGTTTTTGAAAGAACTTTGAATTGCAAAGTTAAAAGAAAAATTGAATTACAAATATTTTATGAACTTTTTTTAATGTGAAATTTGATAAAACTTTAACTCGGGAAAAAGACTAAAAACAGACGTCAAAAATCGCAACTATAACGTTATAATTGTTTATTTAGAACTATTCTTTGCGAAAATAGAGGTAAAATCTCACTTACTTTATAACACCAAATTTCGACTTTGTTAAAGAAAAGATTTTAAAATATCAATAATTCATTTTTTTAATACAAAATTGATATTTTGACAAAAACAAGCAGTGAAAATCGTTTTTTAACAATAATAATTTTTGAAAAGGCGACTTCTATTATATTATTTTTAATTATCCGCATTAATGATTAAATTTGCGAACAAAAAAATAAATCTGCCTTAATTATGAATATTTATAAGGATTATATCCAAGAGATTGAAGAACGTAAAAATCAGGGACTTCACCCAAAACCAATCGATAGCGCTGAATTATTAAGCGAAATTATTGCACAAATTAAAGATTTAGATAACGAGTACAGAGAAGATTCTCTTAAATTTTTCATTTACAATACTTTACCAGGAACAACAAGTGCTGCTGGTGAAAAAGCCAAGTTTTTAAAAGAAATTATTCTGGGGCAAGCTGTAGTAAAAGAAATTACACCAACTTTTGCTTTTGAATTATTATCACATATGAAAGGCGGACCTTCTATAGAGGTATTGCTGGATTTAGCTTTAGGAAATGACGCTGCCATTGCAAAAGAAGCAGCTAAAGTTCTTAAAACACAAGTTTTCCTTTATGAGGCTGATACTGACCGTTTAATAGAGGCATTCAAAAACAATAATGCAGTTGCAAAAGAAATCCTTGAAAGTTATGCTCAGGCTGAGTTTTTTACAAAACTTCCAGAAGTAGCAGATACAATTAAAGTAGTTACTTTTATTGCTGGTGAAGGTGATATCTCAACAGATTTACTTTCTCCGGGTAATCAGGCGCACTCACGTTCAGATCGTGAATTACATGGTCAATGTATGATTACGCCTCAAGCGCAGCAAGAAATTAAAGCTTTACAAGCACAACATCCTGATGCAAGTGTAATGTTGATCGCTGAAAAAGGAACAATGGGAGTAGGTTCTTCTAGAATGTCAGGTGTAAACAACGTGGCACTTTGGACAGGAAAACAAGCAAGCCCATATATTCCATTCGTTAATATCGCGCCAATTGTTGGTGGAACAAACGGAATTTCTCCAATTTTCCTAACAACTGTAGATGTTACCGGTGGTATTGGTTTAGACCTTAAAAACTGGGTTAAAAAAGTTGATGCTGATGGAAATGTTATTCGTAACGAAAACGACGAGCCAATCCTAGAGCAAACTTATTCTGTTGAAACAGGTACAGTTTTAACAATCAACATTAAAGAGAAAAAACTTTATAATGGCGATCAGGAATTAATTGACATTTCTAAGGCATTTACGCCTCAAAAAATGGAATTCATTAAAGCTGGTGGTTCATACGCTATCGTGTTTGGTAAAAAACTTCAAACATTAGCAGCGAAAATTTTAAATGTTGAAGCTCCGCTTGTATTTGCTCCATCAAAAGAAATCTCTATTGAAGGACAAGGGCTTACAGCTGTAGAAAAAATCTTTAACAGAAACGCTGTTGGTGTACCCGCAGGTAAAGTATTACACGCTGGTTCTGATGTTCGTGTAGAAGTTAATATTGTAGGTTCACAAGATACTACAGGTCTTATGACTGCTCAGGAATTAGAATCTATGGCGGCAACAGTAATTTCACCAATCGTTGACGGTGCATACCAATCAGGATGTCACACGGCTTCGGTTTGGGATAAAAAAGCGCAGGCAAACATTCCAAAATTGATGAAATTCATGAACGATTTTGGTTTGATCACAGCTCGTGACCCAAAAGGTGTTTATCATGCAATGACAGACGTTATCCATAAAGTACTTAACGATATTACGATTGATGAGTGGGCTATCATTATTGGTGGTGACTCTCATACAAGAATGTCAAAAGGTGTTGCTTTTGGTGCTGATTCAGGAACTGTTGCTCTTGCTCTTGCTACTGGTGAGGCTTCAATGCCAATTCCGGAATCTGTAAAGGTAACATTCAAAGGAGATATGAAAAGTTACATGGATTTCCGTGATGTGGTTCATGCTACACAAGCGCAAATGCTTCACCAATTTGGTGGAGAAAATGTTTTCCAAGGTAGAATTATTGAGGTTCACATTGGAACACTTACTGCTGACCAGGCCTTTACATTTACAGACTGGACTGCAGAGATGAAAGCAAAAGCTTCTATCTGTATTTCTGAAGATGATACTTTAATTGAATCATTGGAAATTGCAAAAGGAAGAATCCAGATCATGATTGATAAAGGTATGGATAATGAAAAACGTGTTCTTCAGGGATTAATCAACAAAGCTGATAAGAGAATTACAGAGATTAAATCTGCAGAGAAACCAGCTTTAACTCCAGATGCAAATGCTAAATATTATGCTGAAGTTGTAGTTGATCTTGATCTGATTGCTGAGCCAATGATTGCTGACCCAGACGTAAATAACGTTGATGTTTCTAAAAGATATACTCACGATACCATCAGACCTCTTTCTTTTTACGGAGGAGTGAAAAAAGTAGATCTTGGATTTATTGGATCTTGTATGGTTCACAAAGGAGATATGAAAATCCTTGCTCAAATGTTGAAAAATGTTGAAGCACAAAACGGTAAAGTTGAATTCAATGCTCCACTAGTTGTTGCGCCGCCTACATATAATATCGTAGATGAGCTTAAAGCTGAAGGTGACTGGGAAGTTTTACAAAAATATTCAGGTTTCGAATTCGACGATAATGCTCCAAAAGGTGCTGCACGTACTGAATATGAAAACATGTTATACTTAGAGCGTCCGGGATGTAACCTTTGTATGGGTAACCAGGAAAAAGCGGCAAAAGGTGATACAGTAATGGCAACTTCAACTCGTCTTTTCCAAGGAAGAGTTGTAGAAGATACTGAAGGTAAAAAAGGAGAGTCATTGCTTTCTTCTACACCAGTTGTAGTTTTATCTACAATTTTGGGTAGAACTCCAACATTAGCTGAATATACAACTGCGGTTGAAGGTATTAACCTGACTAAGTTTGCGCCTTCTAATAAGTCGTTAGTAATGTAATCTTACGATTATTAATATTTCAAAAGCCCGAGTGATAAACTCGGGCTTTTTCTTTTCTGGCACTTCTATTTTTTGTAACTTGTCATGTTCAAAATAAAAAAAACAAAAACAATTATAACTTATGGCTTTTGATATTGAAATGATTAAAAAAGTGTATGAGAACATGCCAGGTCGTGTTGACAAAGCACGCGAGATTGTTGGTCGTCCACTTACTTTAACGGAGAAAATTTTATACAATCACCTTTGGGATGGAAATCCAACAAAGGCGTTTGGAAGAGGAGTTGATTATGTTGATTTTGCACCAGATCGTGTTGCATGTCAGGATGCAACGGCTCAAATGGCATTATTACAATTTATGCACGCTGGAAAATCTAAAGTGGCAGTACCTACAACGGTTCACTGTGATCACTTGATTCAGGCAAAAGTAGACGCTGCAACCGATTTAGCGAGAGCAAAAACACAAAGTAATGAAGTTTTCGATTTCTTATCGTCGGTTTCTAATAAATACGGAATTGGTTTCTGGAAACCGGGAGCAGGAATTATTCACCAGGTAGTGCTTGAAAACTACGCTTTCCCAGGAGGAATGATGATCGGAACCGATTCTCACACGGTAAATGCAGGAGGTTTAGGAATGGTAGCCATTGGTGTTGGTGGAGCTGATGCCGTAGACGTTATGTCGGGTATGGCTTGGGAACTTAAATTTCCTAAATTAATTGGAGTTAAATTAACGGGTAAGTTATCAGGATGGACAGCTCCAAAAGATGTTATTCTTAAAGTTGCCGGAATTCTTACTGTAAAAGGAGGAACTGGTGCAATCGTTGAATATTTTGGAGAAGGCGCAACTTCTATGTCATGTACTGGTAAAGGAACTATTTGTAACATGGGAGCAGAAATTGGAGCTACAACTTCAACTTTTGGTTATGATGATTCTATGAGTCGTTACCTGCGTTCTACAAACAGAGCTGATGTTGCAGAGGCTGCAGATAAAGTGGCTTCTTATTTAACAGGAGATCCAGAAGTTTATGCAAACCCAGAGAAATATTTTGATCAGGTTATCGAAATCAATTTATCTCAATTAGAGCCGCACTTAAACGGTCCTTTTACGCCAGATTTAGCTACTCCAATTTCTAAAATGAAAGAAGAAGCAATCAAAAATAACTGGCCGTTACAAATTCAGGTTGGATTAATTGGTTCTTGTACCAACTCTTCTTACGAAGATATTTCTCGTGCAGCTTCTTTAGCAAGACAAGTTGCAGATAAAAACTTAAAAACAAAAGCCGAGTTTACCATTACTCCGGGTTCAGAAGTAGTTCGTTCAACCATTGAAAGAGACGGATTTATTGATACTTTTCATAAAATTGGAGCAACCGTTTTTGCTAACGCCTGCGGACCATGTATTGGTATGTGGGATAGAGAAGGAGCAGAAAAAGAAGAAAGAAACACAATTGTACACTCTTTCAACCGTAACTTCTCAAAACGTGCAGACGGTAACCCTAATACATTAGCTTTCGTAGGTTCTCCGGAATTAGTAACTGCAATGGCGATTGCCGGAGATTTAGGATTTAATCCATTAACAGATAAATTAATCAACGAAGACGGTGAAGAAGTAATGCTTGATGCTCCAACAGGAGATGAGCTTCCAGCTAAAGGTTTTTATGCCGAAGATCCGGGATTTCAGGCTCCGGCTGCCGATGGTTCAGGCGTTCAGGTTGTAGTTAGTCCTACATCAGAGCGTTTACAATTATTAGCTCCGTTTGATGCTTGGGATGGAAAAAACATTACAGGTGCTAAATTGCTAATCAAAGCATTTGGAAAATGTACTACGGATCATATTTCTATGGCTGGACCATGGTTACGTTTCCGCGGGCACTTAGATAATATTTCTAACAATATGTTGATTGGTGCAGTAAATGCATTTAACCAAAAAACGAACTCGGTTAAAAATCAATTAACAGGACAATACGATGCTGTTCCTGCTGTTGCACGTGCATACAAAGCGGCTGGAGTTCCGTCTATCGTTGTGGGAGATCATAACTATGGTGAAGGTTCATCTCGTGAGCATGCGGCTATGGAACCACGTTTCTTAGGCGTTAAAGCAGTATTAGTAAAATCGTTTGCCCGTATTCACGAAACAAATCTTAAAAAACAAGGTCTTTTAGGATTGACTTTTGCAAACGAAGCAGATTACGATAAAATTCAGGAAAACGATACAATCAACTTTACTGATTTAACTGAATTTGCTCCGGGAAAACCATTAACGTTAGAATTTGTTCACGCAGATGGTACAAAATCAATTATTTTGGCTAATCATACTTATAACGCTGGACAAATTGGATGGTTCGTTGCAGGTTCTGCACTAAACTTAATTGCAGCTGGAAAAGCTTAATCTTTAAGATTTATTATATACCAAAAACGCTCTGTGAAAACAGAGCGTTTTTTATTTGTACTAAAGAAAATAAGCTTATTAATTAGTTTTAGCCAAATCTGATTCCTGATATAAAGTTTTAATCCGATTTGGTTTCGTTCTTTCAAATTCTTCAATTGAAATACTATAGGTTTTATCAGATGGTGTTTTAGAATAATCAGTATAAGTATAGCCGCCAATGATGTACAATTTATCATTGTAAAAATGCAATGCACTAAATTTTAAAGGAAGATCAACGAGATATTCTTTTAATACTTTTGATTTTGTATCATAGACGTACATTTTTTGGTCTTCAAAAAAGTAGATGATATTATCATGATAAGTAATAGCGGGTCTTTCCATACTCGAAAAAAGATGACCTTCTGTCTGCCATTTTTCGGAAACTAAATCAAAAGTTTCAATTTCTGATAAAGGCTTTCCATTATTTCCTCCAATTAAAAATATTTGATCACCAATTAGGATTCCATTTACTTCTTTCGCTGTTGACATATTTGAAAGTTCGTACCAATAACCCGTCCCAATATTGTATAAATGCACTTTATTGGTAAAATCTTTTTTACCGCTTTCGGTCATTTTTACAGAACCGCCCATTACAATAATGTTATCTTTATAGGTAAATGAAGCAAAATCAGCAGCCTGATGCGGATTCGTATTATCAACTTTTATGGTTTGTTTAGTAAGGTCGAAAACCTCGATTTGATCTTGTAAATATTCAAATTTACCATTTACAGAAATTCTTTTTCCGCCTAATACATAAATGGAATTGTCATATAAATGAATATTGTGATGCGCTCTTTTTGTGAATTTAATTGGTGAAATCTCCCAGATATCATTCTTGATGTCGTAAGCAGCAAAATCTCCTTTGTAAAATAGAAAAGTAGCATTTCGACTTAATTCATCCTGAAGGTCTTTTAATGTAGGCTCTACTTTTTCTGCGGCGAGTTTCTTCCAGGAATCAGCTTCGCGGGATCCATTTCCGCCAATTACATAAATTTTGCCATCTTTTAAAAATGATCCAAAAGAGAAAATAGGATTTTTGAGAGATGCTAATAACTCATAATTTAATTTTGATTTTAGCTTTAACTCATGATTAGCTTTGATCGTTAATTCCGATAAATCTTCAGTCTTTTGTTTTAAAATAACTTTAAAATTTGCTTCTCTAAGCTTATTTACGGTGATTTTGGTTGTCTTGTAACTAATGTGAGAGAATTGTAAAGTATCGTTTTCACGAAAGTTCAATCCGTCTTTTAAACTAAATTGCCCGTTTTTATCGGTTAAAGCCGTTGTGTTTTTAGATAAATAAAAAACATTCACATCTTGAACAGGTTGATTATCGACAGAAATAACAATTCCTTTTAATTCTTGAGCAATTGAAAATATTGGAAATAGAAGAAAAATAAAAAGTAGTTTTTTCACAAGTTTTAAGGTTAAGTTATTTTCAGTTTTTGCAAATTCTATGAATATTATTAAAAAACTGCGGTTCAAAAAGTTGGCTCAATTTTTATGCCGAGCTTGTTAATTTGAAGTAAATTAGTTGTTAAAAAAGGTTTGTTTTTTAGTTTAAAAAGTTAAATTCGCCTTTTAGGTAATATATTCGCGCTTTTTTGAGTTTAAAATAGTATCTAAACTTAAAAAAGGAGTAATAAACTTTAATAGGTAAATATGGTTTTTAGATTAATTATAGTATTGTTTTTTTTCAGTGTTGGAGCTTTTTCTCAGGAAAAATTTATCAAACATAAAATCTCAAAAGGAGAAAACCTTACTGTAATTGCTAAAAAATACGGATTAAAAGCTAAAGATATTAAAGAAGCAAATCCAGATGCGCCTAAAGTTTTAAAACTCAATTCGATTTTATTAATTCCGAATAAAAACGCAAAGTCTCCACAAAATACTCCTCAAACAGTTGCCAATAATAACCCCGGTTCACATGAAGTTTTGCAAAAAGAAACACTTTGGGGAATATCAAAAAAATATAATGTTTCTGTTGATGATTTGAAAAAAGCAAATCCTACATTAGAAACAGAAGGATTGAAAATAGGTCAGCAAATTATAATTCCATCAAATAGTAGTTTAACAGTTTCTGAGAGTACAGTAAAAAACCCCGAACCTGAAAAAACAGAAATAGTTCCTTCTACAGATGTTGACTTAGTTGTAGAAGTCCAGCCAAAAGAAACAAAATACGCAATAGCAAAGAAATACGGAATAACGGTAAAAGAATTAGAACGTCAAAATCCATTTATAAAAGGGAAACTTCCAGTTGGATACGTTTTAAAAATAAGGACAACTAAAGAAAAAGCTGATGCATTAAACGCAGTAAGTTCTCCAGTGCCTCAATTAGAAAATCCAACTACTGCACCTACAACTCAAATTGCAGATAATACAGTAGTCATAAAAAAGGATTCAACTTTTGTTTACAATGGCAATCACTCTGATTTAATTGATCAATTGATTCTAAATGCAACAGAAAATATCGGAACCCGTTACCGTTCTGGCGGAACTACAAAAGCAGGTTTTGATTGCTCAGGTTTAATGTTCTGTACCTTCGGAAATTTTGATATAAAACTGCCAAGAAGCTCCATCGAGCAATCTCGCATTGGTACAAAAGTAGCTACTACAGAAGCGCAAAAAGGAGATTTAATTTTCTTTAAAACTAACGGAAGACGCCATATAAATCACGTCGGAATGGTAGTTGAAAATGCTGACGGTGAAATCAAATTTGTTCATTCTTCGACTCATGGGGGTGTTATGATTTCTTCAACCAAAGAAGCTTATTACCAAAGAGCTTTTTCACAAATCAATCGTATTTTAGAATAAAAAATAGCTGGTAAGCTGTTTCTTTAATTCTTCAATTGGAAAGGGTTTATTTAAAAAATCCTTCACGTATATATTGTCTTTTATTCGGTTGATTTCTTCCTGATCTAAAGTAGAAGACATTACGAAAATCTGAATTTCGTTTTTAATTTCTTCGTTTAGAGTTTCGAATATATCCAGAAATTCAAAACCGTTCATTATCGGCATCTGGATATCTAATAAAATAATTAAAGAGTGGCAGATTTTTTTATTTTTAATAATCCACTGCAAGCCCTCAAGTCCATTATTGGCAACAAAAATCTGATCGATATCCAGAACTTTTTTCAGCAGTTTTTTTGTAACAAGCTGATCAATTAAATTGTCTTCAATTAATAGAAATAAAGGTTTAAGCTCCATAAGAAGTTGGTATTGTTACAATAAATTTACTTCCAATATTGCTTTCAGAAAACACCGAAATATTTCCTTTAATGTTTTCTACCGCTTCTTTAACGATATAAAGACCTAACCCTGAGCCTTTATTTTTGTTTGTTCCAAAATACATTTCAAAAATATAATCCTTGCAGTCGTCGTTAATTCCAATTCCATTATCAGAGACCTCAATATTGTTAAAACCTTCGTGTATATAAGTTTTAATCGAAATAAACATTTCTTGTTTGGTGTTATCAGCGTACTTGATAGCGTTAGAAAGTAAATTGCTGATAATGATTTTTAAACGCAGGCCGTCACTTTCAATTTTGTCAACTAATAATTCCTGTGTAAAAGTTATTTTGCTGGCATTTTCAATATGCATCAATTGCGAAATAGCTTCATTAAAAATCTCCTGCAGACTTACAGGTTCCATAATAATTTGTTTCCTTTTATTTTTAGAATAGTCAATAATATCGCTGATAAACTGATCTTGTTTCGCAAGACTCTGATACATCAAACGCAGATAATCTCTTATTTGATCAACATCATCTTCCAGCTGTGTAATTTCAATCAAGCCTTTTAAAGAAGTTATAGGTGATCTTAAATCATGCGAAGCACTGTATACAAAACGATCTAACTCGTTATTTGCTAAAATTAGATTTTCATTTTTAACCTCAATTTCCTTTTTGGAAACAATCAAACGTTTTACCATTATCGAATAATAAGAACAAACACTTAAAATGATTATTAAAGTGAAAATAAAATTAGTAATGATAAGCAAGTTTTTGATTTTACGAGTTCCTTCTCCTAGCGTACTGGAAAAATTACGTTCGTTAATAGTAAGTTTAGCGCTAATACTGCTTATTTGGTGAAGAAAACTTATTTGATCTGCATCTGTTAAAGTATTATGCTGGATTTTAGCATTAACTTGAGTTCCAATAATAAAAAGTTTCTCGATTAAAGCATCCCCTTGTTCCCATTCATGAATAGCTTTTGCTAAAAACGGAACATTTTTAAAATTAACAAACAACCAAACTAGATCATCTAAATCATCTTTATGATTTCGACCAATTGTAAAACCCTGCCTTGCTACTTTATTGTCACCGGCTTTTAAAAGTGTTTTTCTGGCAATACCATCGCCTTGAGGCACTTTTAGTTCTTCTAGATATAGTTTATACTGATTTGGATCTTTGTTGTATAGATAGGTAATAAGATGAAGTGAAGCATCTTTTTGCCCTTTAGAATAATGAGATTCTCCGTTTACATATGCCCTGTTAGCAGATAATATTTTGATCGTTAAAAAGTTGATGCAAATTAACAATGCACATGAAATAAAAACGATCAAAATTAAAATAAAAACATTAGGCAAACGAAAGCTCTTTAAAGATCGAATCTTGTCTATGATTTTCATATTAGTAGGTTAATATTAATATCCGGTCTATATCAAGCTTGTATGATTTTCTCTTTTTAGAATAGTATTGAGGCTGACTATTTTAAAGATTAAAAATAAACAATTGTTAATAAAAATACTTAAATTTTAAGACTTATTGAGTCTTTTACCAAATTTAGTAAAAAATATGAATCTTTTTACAAGCGGTTGTTTTTTTCTTATTTATTTTTATATTTAAAATTTAAACAATTGATAATTAAAATTTTATGTTTGTTTTAAATAATTGTAAATTTAAAAACAACATTTGATTGTTACTTTATTTGATGAAAAATGTTATAGTAAAGCATGATTTTTTGTTTAATAGTATAAAATAAAAAACTGCAAAAAATATTTGCAGTTTAATGTATTGTAATACAGGAATATTAGAAATAAAAGTTAATCAATTTAAATAATAATAGAACGCTTTCCTGTTATCTTATCATTAGATGAAGTCTCCCAAGAAACCCCAGATGCTGGAACTGCTCGTTCACGTCCCCAGATTCTAATTGCTTCAATCTTTTCTGGAGCGGTTTTACTTAGTGGAACAATGTTTTTAAAACATTTTTCGAAAAGATTATCATCTACAAGATTATCTCCATGAATCACGGCCTGAATAGCAACATCTCTTACCGCACCTTCAATATCCGAACCTGCAAATCCATCCGAAATTTCAACAAGTTGATTTAATGTAGCTGGTGAAGGCTGGGTTAATAAATTACGATTTATATAAAGATTTATAATATCTTTCCTTTCGATCTCTCCGGGTAAGTCAACAAAAAATAACTCATCAAAACGCCCTCTTCGTAATAGTTCAGGAGGTAATTTACTAACGTCATTTGCTGTAGATACCACAAAAACTTTTGCCATACTTTCCTGCAGCCAAAATAAAAACTGTCCAACCATTCTTGTTGAAGTCCCTCCGTCATTTGATCCAGTTGCACCAGAAAGGCCCTTTTCAATTTCGTCAATCCACAGTACGCAAGGTGCGGCATTATCTGCAGATGCTAACGCTTCTTTTAGTCGGTTTTCAGATTGTCCGAGATATTGTCCCTGAATAGCAGCAAGATCAAGACGATATAATGGAAGGTTCCAATTTGCAGCAATAAATTTGGCAGATAAAGACTTACCGCATCCAGGAACTCCTACAAGTAAAACACCTCTTGGATGTCGCATTTTTCTCGCTTTTAAGTCTGCTGTTAAAAGTTGTTTTTGATTATCCAGCCAATGTTGTAATCCTGTCAATCCTGCAACGGATAGAGTAGAAGAGTCAATTTTTACCTTTTCCAGACCTGATATATCACTAAATAATTTGTCTTTGGCATTACTTAATTCTTTAATATCTTCTTTGGTTAAAGAACCTTTGGCCATTTGAGTTGCTAAAACATTTTCGGCCTCTATTTTGGTCATATTTGCTAAAATAGCTGCAGCCATTTTATAATCTGTTTCATCCCATTCGAGCGGAATAGAACCTTTATAAGGAGTAACACATTCTTTAACAACTTCTAACATTTCATCTTCGTTAGGCGCATCCAGTGTAATGGTCATTCCTAATCGCTGTAATTGAGGCCAAATAGATTTGGTGGTAATTAAACAAATACTTCCACCTCTTTCAATAGCCTGAACTACACAATCATAAAGATGTCTCGAAACTAAATTATCATCTTCAATATCACTTACTTCAGTAAAAACAAATGTCAAATTTTGTCTTTGCGAAATATTTTGAACGGCATAGTCTAAACCACCGGCAACTGAGCGATCATCGTTGACACTTTTTTTTGTTTTAATATCAATAGTTCCTTGAGATAAATTATGATAATAAATGGGAATATTGATTTCTTCTGCTAATTGTTGAATAACTTCCAGTACTCTTGCCCGCTCTATACTTTTGATAGATATAAAAGGTATTCTTGCTCTAAACATTCGCAAAAGCGAAGTTTTGAATTCTGATTTGTTTGCCATCTAGAATATTATTTTTCTGCCCGTTGAAGCGGTTGTTTCACTACTATTTTTTTGATCCGACTTGATTTCTGTAGAAATTGTATTGAATTGAAAAGAATTTAGTAACATTAATATTTTTTCATTTTTTGAAGTGTTAGAATTATTCTTTTTTAATGATGTTCTAATTTCAGTAATAAAATCCTCCAGATCTTTTTTTAATGTTTTTCTTAAATCTTCAGGTAGACCCTGTATGCTGATAAAACGATCTAACAGAATAAGGTTTTGTTTCCCGTTTCTTAAGGCAATTTCAAAATCATCCTCGGTTTTCAGATTTTGTAATTGAAAAGATCTTTGAAATTTATCCAGCCAATTTTGTTTCCGTTTTTTATATACTTCTTCAATTTTCGAATAAAAACGATTAGCAGTTCCGGCATCAATTAAAAATGTCCCATTGTTTAATTGATCTAAAACTGAATCGTCACCATTTGCAAATTGATTAAGTAGATTTACCCATTCAGAATATGTTGTTGGACCATTTATCATTGGGCTTTAATTCTGGGATTAATAAATTGATTTGGAGGTACAATATCCCATTCTGGAAATTTTGCGTTCTGTAATTCGGCTTCCGTTCTGCCTTGAAAAAGATTTGGCTTAATGCTGATTTCTTTTTTCAATTCTTGCATGTTATCTTCAGATTCTTCTGAATGATTATCTAAAATTATTTTTGTCATGATTGATTTTTTTGAAATTAAATAATATTTCTAGCTGTTTCGTGTGATACGCTTGAAAAATCTTCTGGAGTAATTGATGCAATAAGAGCTCTTACTTGTTCTGCCTTACTGTCTTCTGTAGTGTGTTCTATTCTATAGTCAACCGTTTCGGCAATACAGCCTCTTAAAACTTCTTTTGCTTTTTGTTTTCGCTCTTCCACATTTTCAATAACTCTATTTTTGGCTTTCTTATATGTCGAAACCGAATTCCAGATTATAACGCCGCCAATTCCACAACCTAGAATTCCAACTATTGCATGAAGACTAAAAGCCCATAAACCAAGAAAACAAATTAATACTCCAATAATTATGGCTGCATAAGGAAAAGAGATTTTGCCTAATTCTGTTTCTAAAATTTTATCATAATAAGATTCCTGTTCTTTTAAAAGCTCATTTTCTTCACTTCCATCTTTTGTAGAGGCTTTAAAATCATCAATTGAAAGTTCAATATATTGAGGGATGTTATTTCTACTTTGAGCAGTAAAGGTGTCGTATGCTTCTAATATCCAAGGCTGACTTATTGAAACTGCAAGAGCCTGGGTTACTTTAGTTGCTCCGGATAATTCAGGATTAAAGGATGCATTTGTCAAAAGTTGTAAAAAATCTACCTTTTCATCAAAAATATGTTTTTCGGCATCCATTAAAGATTGGGCAGCATTTTTGTCACCATCCATTTGAATAATAAGTTGGTTTAGTCTTACTTGCTCTTGTAATGGCAACTCTTCATCATCAAAGTTGGTAACAAGCAGAGATAAAATTTCATCTAATTGTACCTTAATTCCTTTTGAAAAATCAGCAGATGAAGAAATGATATTTTTAAAATGTGTATTTAAAATATCATGTGTTTTGGCTTCTTTTAAGGAATTTTCAAGTGAATTCCAATTGCTTGAAAATTTTTCTAATAAAGGATATTTACCTTCAGATAAAGGACCTAATGCTGTAAAAAAATTAACCCATTGCGATTTTTGTTCATTTATAAATTGATCACCTTGTGTAAGTTGATCAAGCCAGTTTTTAACATTCACCATCATTAGTTGTCTTGCAGCTGGCGGGAATACTCCTGTAGTAACTGCTTCAAGAATGATAATGAATTCTCTATCAAGATTATGTGGATTTTGATGCATAAAATAACGCTCAAGCCATTTCAAACTTGCCTCATTTCTTGTCAATCTTCGCATGACCATCATGAAGAAAAGTGTAGTTTTGTAATCATCTCTTTTTAAAGCTTCATTCAAAGCTTTTTCGGTAGTGCTTTTATCGTTTCGTATCCAGGCGGTTAAAGAAACTAATGCAGGTGCTAACCAATATCCAGGTGCTTTTATCATTACTTCTTCGGTTGTAAATCTTAAAGTATCTTCACCTATTACACCTGTGTCAACACCTTGTAAGATACCTGTTGCCATTCTTCTGACTTCGGCATAATAACCAAATCTAATTTGCAGGTCTTGTTTTAAATTTCCTTGGCGCGTTTCTGCAAGCTGTAATGATTTGTGTTTTATATCAGCTTCTACAAAATCAGCAAAAGAATCTGCTAGTTTTACCAACTCACTTTCTAATTGATCTTGTTTGAAATTTAATGTTCCTAATTCAGAATGAACTCCTTTCATATCTGAACTAATTGACCTTAACGCACTATTTATAATCGAAAGGTCTGCATATGAGATTACTTGTTGAGACATAGTTATTTGTTTATTAATGTTATAGTTTTGTTGCTGTTCCGTCTTCTCTTATTAAAATGATTTTGTCTTTATAAATTTCAACCATAGCATAAGCATTATGCTTAGCAACAGATCGTGCTTTTTCGAATTCAGCTTCCATTGTTTCGGTAATCTTGTAGTGCTTAATAATTTGACTTCCGCTTAAATCCAATGTGTGTACTTCATATGGATGCCCTAAAAAACATTTAGAAAGAATTCCCAATGGTAAATTAGAAAGTTCAGCCGTACCAAATTCTTCCTGAATAGCTTTTATAAGCTCATCCATTCCTTTTGTATCAGTTAATGTTTTAGCATCTAATCCCGCAATAAGATCAAGATATTTTTTTGAGCGTTTTTTTAAAAGATCTCGATCACTAATGAAACCATTTGTTAAGCTTTGCTTATCTGTGCTAAAATTTATATTGTCGTTTTGTAAAATGATTCTAGCCATGTTATTATTGAATTTTTTTAAGTTTTCGATTTTCAAATGTAAATAGCTCAATAAGTTATATTTTATGGAAAACCGTAATTGAAGTTTTTATTCAAAAAAAGTTCTTATGGAAAAGTTTGCGTAAGGGATAGAAACGGCATCCTTTTATGGTGGGGTTCACCATAAAAGATAGAGTGGATAGCCCGACCCGGAGGGATACGCCCAAAATATTTTTAATAACCTAAAATTTATAACAGAAAATCTAAAATTTCAGAAAAAAGTATATCTTTAACCAACCCAAAAACCAAAAAAATGCAAGAAGAAAACCAAGAACACTTTAAAAGAGAACTAGGATTATTAGACGGAACCATGCTTGTAGTGGGTTCTATGATTGGATCTGGAATATTTATTGTAAGTGCTGACATCGCCAGGCAAGTTGGATCTGCCGGATGGCTTACTTTAATTTGGCTGATTTCAGGATTAATTACCATTATCGCAGCCGTAAGTTATGGCGAATTAAGTGCAATGTTCCCAAAAGCCGGAGGACAATATGTATACTTAAAAGAAGCTTACAACAAATTAATTGCCTTTTTATACGGCTGGAGTTTTTTCGCCGTAATTCAAACCGGAACAATCGCAGCGGTTGGAGTAGCTTTCTCAAAATTTGCTGCTTATCTATACGAACCTTTGAGTGATGAAAATATACTTTATGAAATTGGTTCATTTAAACTAAATGCAGCGCAGTTAGTATCGATTTTTACGATTATTTTATTGACTTATATTAACAGTCGCGGGGTTAAAAACGGAAAAATTCTTCAAACCGTTCTTACGATTATCAAAATTTTATCATTGCTGGGATTAATTGTTTTTGGATTAACGCTTGCTGCAAAAGCTTCGGTTTGGGATGCCAACTGGGCAGATGCATGGAATACACGTTCGTTTAATAAAGAAACAGGTTCTTGGTTTCCAATTGGTGGAACGGCTTTAATTACAGGAATTTCTGCAGCAATGGTTGGATCTTTATTTTCAAGTGATGCCTGGAACGGTGTTACTTTTATTGCAGGAGAAATTAAAAATCCAAAACGTAACGTAGGTTTCAGTTTATTTCTTGGAACTTTTATTGTAACGATTATTTATGTATTAACCAATATCATGTATTTGGCTGTAATTCCGTTAGACGAAATCGCAACAGCAAAATCTGATCGTGTAGCAGTTGTAGCTTCACAATATATTTTCGGAAATATTGGAACGTTGATTATTGCAATCATGATTATGATTTCGACTTTTGCCTGCAACAACGGATTAATTATGGCTGGTGCGAGAGTTTATTATACAATGGCAAAAGATGGTTTGTTCTTTAAAAAAGCTGCTGTTTTAAATGAATCAAGTGTTCCTGCATGGGCACTTTGGGCGCAATGTATCTGGGCTTCGGCTTTGTGTTTGACTGGAAAATACGGTGATTTATTAGATTTCGTAATCATTATCGTTTTGATTTTCTATATTTTAACAATTTACGGAATCTTTATTTTGCGTAAAAAAATGCCAGATGCAGAAAGACCTTATAAAGCTTTCGGATATCCATTTTTACCAATGTTATATATTATAATAGCGGCGGCAATTTGTGTTTCATTATTAATCACAAAATTCTCAACCTGCGGATGGGGAGTTTTAATTATGCTAACAGGAATTCCGGTTTACTACTTAACAAAACCAAAAGAATAGTTTTTTTGTTTCAAGTTTGAGGTTTCAAGTTTCAAACTTTATAAATAAAAAAAGCGCCTTGAGATTATCAAGGCGCTTTTTTTGTACAGCAAATTTATAATCAAAAATAAAATTCTTCAAAAAGTTTGATTAATGTGCCCACGGATTTTGCGGATTAAACGGGTTCACGCCGTCTTTTTTTATTATGCGATTCAAAAATAATAACCAGTGAAAACCCGTTTAATCTGTAAAATCCATGGGCAAAATTAAGAATTAAAGACCTTTTAAATCGTTATTAATTCTTTCTTCTGTAGGTCTTAGGAAAATAAGATATATGATAATAAGGATTCCGAATAATACGAAATCAGGTTTTAAAAATAAGATTAAAAAAGCAGCGCCTTCCAGAACTGCCCATCTCATTATTGATGCTGTTTGATAAATGGGTAATTTGTCTTCCGTTTTCAGTTTTGGATCAATTTGTTTTAATTGTGATTTGAATAAAAAAGTACTCAAAACAAAGGCTAAAACGGGAATAAAAACATACACCAATGATGATGAATCAATATTGGGAATATTTAGTTTTTCAACAGAAAGTTCACCTAAAAAGAAATAAGCGACAATTGTTCCTGCACAAATGGCAAGGTGAATAATTTGAAGGGTTTTGATTTTTTCGGTCATGATTTGGTTTTTTATGCAAGGTAAAATTAAATAGAATATAAATATAAAACTTTATATTTTCGTGTTTTTGGTGGCAAAAAAGCAGCAGATAAAAACAAAAAAGGCACTACATAATGCAGTGCCTTTATACGTAAAAATCTATGAATGTTATAAATAATTATATAACAACAGCTTCAGTAGATGATTTTATAGTTGAATTAATAATAGATATTGTAAGCGGGTCTGATTCTCCGGAGAAAAAAGCATCTAAAATTTCCTGAAATATCGGATTCGTATTTTCGGCCATTGAAAAAAGCGTCATTGAAGAACGTAATTTTCGAGCATCTAAATCGCCCAAAATCCCGTCAGCTGATTTCCTTTTAAAAGTCAATAAAATTTCAGAAATTTCAATAAGATGTTTTCCTAAAATAGGATGCTCCAAAAATTCTGAAGCTTCTTTTAGATCGGCAATCGCATAAAGATTTGAAGTATCACTAGTACCCAATCCTTTAATCTGAGGAAAAATAAACCACATCCAGTGTGTTTCTTTTTTTCCTTTTTTGATCTCAGCAAGGGCAGTAAGATAAAGTTTATTTTGCGCATCTAAGAAACGCGATAAATCATTGTTTGAATAAGCCATTTTGGTATTATATTTTAAAAAAGGGTTGCAAAACTAGTAAAAAAGAAAGGGTCTGCCTAATAAAACCTTCATACAATCAGTATTTTAACTTTTTTCGACAGAATTTTCCTCATCGTTATTAAATGGTGAAAAAACTCATTTTGAATTGTTTATAAATCATACACTACGTTTGGTTTGTCTAAAAGTAAGGTTGATTCTGGGTAAAACATTCCGTGCCGTTTTAGGAACCTGATGCTGCCAAAAACTGTTTGTTGTTCCCGCCATCAGCAAAAAAGATCCATGATGCAGCGGAATTTCGACCTGCGGAATATCTTTATTAAATTTATGACGAAGCCTGAACATTCTGGTTTCTCCAAAAGTCACCGAAGCAATAACCGGGTTTGGGCCCGTATTGTGTTCTTTATCGCTGTGCCAGCCCACGCCATCATTTCCATCTCTGTATAAATTAAGCAAAACGGTATTAAAATCCAGCTGTGTTTCTTTTTCTACACGGCCTCTAATCTTTAGTAATTCATAATTCCAGTCGGGACCTTTTGGGTCTGCTCCGGGATTATCTTTGTCTTCATACCAGGCGATCATTCTGGGAACCGTATAGGTTTTATCGTAAATTTCCATTTCGTATTCTCTCCATTTTGTTTTACGAAGCAGTCTTTCATAAAAACGATCAGATTCTTCTTTAGTGAAGAAATTATCAATCAAAATCAATTCAGAATCAGGGATGTCAAATACTTTTTTTCCTGCCAAACCTGCGGTAAATAATTCGGTGTCGTTAAATAATGTCATTTTCCATTTATTTTTTGTCAATTTCAATCCAAACAGGAGCATGATCGCTTGTTTTTTCCCAGCCTCGCACATGACGGTCAACACCACCCGAACGTAATACTGAAGCTATTTGCGGACTCAGTAAAAAATGATCAATTCTTAAACCGGCATTTCGTTCGTAAGCATTTCTGAAATAATCCCAAAAAGTGTAAATTTTCTCGTCAGGGTATAATTTCCGAATCGCATCTGTCCAACCTAGCGAAACTATAGCCGCAAAAGCTTTTCGAACCTCGGGTCTGAAAAGCGCATCGTTAACCCATTTTTCGGGTTTATAAACATCTAATTCCGTTGGCATAACATTAAAATCACCAATCAAGATTACGGGAATTTTTAGACTTAATAAAGTTTCTGCGCGTTCATGCAAACGATCAAACCATTTCAGTTTATATTCAAATTTAGGTCCCGGCAAAGGATTTCCGTTTGGAAGATAAAGACAGGCAATTACGATTCCATTAATCAAAGCTTCGATATAACGGCTTTGAACATCTTCATCATCTCCCGGAAGAATGCGGGTTACTTCTTCAATCTCCATGTTTCGAGCCAGAATTGCAACACCATTCCATTGTTTTTGTCCGTGCCAAATCGCATTGTAACCGGCATCATTAATCGCCTTAAGCGGAAAATTATCCTGTGGCGCTTTTAATTCCTGCAGGCACACAATATCTGGAGCAGCTTCATCAAGCCAGCGTAATAATACAGGCAGGCGACCGTTGATTCCGTTTACGTTATATGTTGCTATTTTCATGGTACATTTAATTAGTTGTATTATTAAATTTACTGATTATTAAGCATTTAATCTGTATAGATTTAATATTCTTATTTCAGGAACTGTTTATTAAAGAACACTTTCCCCGGATGTTTTTCTGCGTAAG
This sequence comes from Flavobacterium sp. UBA7680, assembly GCF_002482975.1. Taxonomy (GTDB): domain Bacteria; phylum Bacteroidota; class Bacteroidia; order Flavobacteriales; family Flavobacteriaceae; genus Flavobacterium. The sequence goes on from NZ_DLHA01000001.1 coordinate 43,122, forward strand.
CAAAAATCAAATGCTCGATATATTGATTGCTTTTATAAGGTTCAGTATAGTTTTTTACTTCTAATGGATCATGAATTGAAATATCTGACGGAATATATCCCATACCATGAAAATGCCCGTTTTCAATCCAAATGCAGCTTCTTTCGTCTTTAGATCTTCCTTTATCTATAATAGCAAAAGTGGGTCTGTTGGTTAATAAAAAATCAATAGCATTATCAACTTGTTCGTTGTGAAGTAAAACATCAGGCAGATCTTTTATTTCATTATTTTGAAAAAGTTCTCCTTCTTCCGGCCTTGTGTATTTGCAGAATCTATGATCGATTTCAAACTGTTCTGCCAGACTTCTCAATAAATTAATTCCATCATATTGGCTGTTAAATTCATGAATGCAGATTTGAAATTTACTGACTTTTCCAATCGCGAGATATTTATAACCGTTTCTCGCTTCATATTGGTAGATTCCAAATTTCGCCTCAAAGCGTTTTAAGGCTCTGTTGTAAGTTGGCCAGAGTTTTTTAATTTCCGTACATTCTAATAAAAGCGCCATTAATTCTGTACCACAGATTTCAAAGGAAATTCCGTGAATATCCCTTAAAAAATGCTGCCTTTGCGGATTAATATTGTTACCGCTGAAATGCGAAGCCACACGTTTTTTTACATTGATGGCTTTCCCTACATAAATCACTTTTTTCTGCTGATTATAAAAATAATATACACCAGGTTTTTCGGGTAAATTATTAAAATCATCAGGCGGAAGATTCGGCGGCAAACGCTGATCTTGTGCCGTTTTTTTGATCATTTTATCGATTTCTCCCGCATCGTCCCATTCCAGTAAAAGCGAAAATAAAATAGCAGTTGCATCTGCGTCTCCGCCCGCACGGTGTCTGTTTTCTAAGCCTATATTTAAGGAGTTGCAAAGATTTCCTAAACTGTAAGAACCTAAACCCGGTTTGATTTTTCTGGCTGCACGAACGGTGCAAAGTTTTTTTGCAGACCATTTGAACCCCGCTTTTTCAAGTTGATGATGAACGAATGAATAATCGAAGTTTACATTATGAGCAACAAAAACACGATCAGTAAGCATTTCTAATACTTTCTCTGAAATATCGTCGAAAATAGGTGCATTAGCCACCATTTCGTTATTAATACCTGTTAATCCAAAAATAGAAGGAGGAATGTCCTGCTCCGGATTAACGAGTGTTTCATAACGGTCAAGTACATTTTTACCATCATGAATAATAATGGCAATTTCTGTAATGCGGCTGCCACTGGCGTTCCCGCCTGTGGCTTCAATATCGACTATGGCATATTCCGTATTTTTCATCTTTATATAACGTAAAACCGATTGTTTTTCTGTTGTTTATATTTAAACTTTAACCGTAATAACATCCTTGAGTAAAGTAGAAAATTTAGGAGATAATCTGTTCTGCTTCATTTTCCATTGCCGTCCCAACGATTGTACGCCGAATTTAATTTTATTATTACCGTAACTCTGATTCATTTTATCAATCACACTCATTAAAGGCTGATGTTTAGGATTTGAAGTTTCGAATAAATTAAGCTGTGTTTCACTATTTGGCGTTAAGCCCATTACAATTACACCCGCTTTTTTATAACGATAGCCTTTTTTAAAAATAGCTTTAAAACCCTTTTGTGCAGCCTCATTAAGTTCTATTGTCGAATTGGTTGGAAAATCAGTAGTGATGGTAATACTTCGTGAATATTGTGATTCTTCATTCTTTATAAAACTCGTCTGGATAAAAACGGTTACCATATTGCAATGACATTCCTGGCGTCTTAATTTTTCAGCACAAGAAGCTGTAAACGTGCTGATTCGTTCTGAGATTTCTTCAAAAGTAGTATACCTTTTTTCGAAAGATCTCGTAGTGGCAATCATTTTACGATCTGCGGCCTCTTCTAATCCTAAAGTTGGTTTTCCTTCTAATTCATGTTTTAACCGAAGCCCAACTACAGACATTTCTTTTCTTACCCAGGCATCTGGAAGCTGTGTAAATTCATAAGCCGTGTTGATTTTTTTTAATTTAAGGCGTTTAGCATGTTTTCTTCCAATTCCCCAGACGTCTTCAATTTTAGTCCATTTTAATGCTTTAATTCTTTTTTCTTCAGAATCAATACAATAAACACCCTGCGTACGATCGGCAAATTTTCGAGCAATTTTATTCGCCATTTTAGCCAAAGCTTTGGTAGGCGCAAAACCTATACTAACCGGAATTCCTGTTCCTTGAGTGACTTCTTTTCGCATTTTTAAGCCCAGGGTATTCAAATCAAATAAATCGTAACCCGAAAATTTCAGGAAAGCTTCATCAATACTGTAAATCTCGACTTCGGAAGTATAAGTTCGAAGCAGATTCATAACCCGATTGCTCATATCTCCATATAGCGGATAATTGGAAGAATACACAAAAATATTTTTTTCTTTAAAAACAGATTCATACTTAAAAGCCGGAATAGCCATTGGAATACCCAAAGCTTTAGCTTCGTCTGAACGCGAAATAACACAACCATCATTGTTAGAGAGAATAACGATAGGTTTTCCTCTTAAATGCGGTTCAAATACTCTTTGGCAAGAAGCGTAAAAATTGTTACAATCGACTAAAGCAAACATTTTCTAAATGTGTTTTTTTATTTCTATTTCTGTTTTGTCACCCTGAGCGAAGTCGAAGGGCTTCATTGTATAAAGGTCTTTGACTTCGCTCAGACTGACAATTGACTTCGCTCAGCGTGACATTCAACTTAAAAAGTTTTAATACAATGAACCACAATTCCCCAAATCACAAAATTATTTTCCGGAGTTACTTTTATAGGCTGATAATCTTCATTTTCGGCAATAAGCCAAATAATGTCTTTTTCTATTCTGATACGTTTTACGGTAAATTCGCCATCAATTTGGCAAACAGCAATTTTATTATTTTGCGGCTCCAGACTTTTATCAATAATCAATAAATCGCCATCATTGATACCGGCATTTTTCATAGAATGCCCTTTTACTCTGGCAAAATAAGTAGTGTATTTATGTTTGATAAATTCTTTATTGAGATCAATCGATAATTCGATAAAGTCATCAGCAGGCGAAGGAAAACCTGCGCTGATACCAACGTCAAAAAAAGGTAATTTTACTTTTGAACTTACATCCGGAATGTACAATTCTATTGATTTTGTGGTATTTATATTGCTCAATTTCATAATCACTTCAAAAAAATGTTTTTTTGTATAAAGCAAAATTAGTACAGTTGATAACATTTTTTCATATATTTGCTGTTCCAAATTATAACAAATTAATTATGTCCTTATTTTCAGATAACATCAGAGCATTGAGGGTTAAGCATAAAATATCGCAGGAGAAATTAGCTGAGAACCTTAGTATTACTAGAGGAAGATACGTTAAATACGAAGATGGAACTTCGGAAGCACCGTATGATATTTTAAAGAAAATTGCCTTATATTTTCATATGAGTATTGACTTGATATTATCTGTCGATATACGTAAAATTGATGTGCAAAATTTGATAAAACTGGAAGGCAATCGACTTATTTTACCCATTCAAGTGGATAGTTTTGGAGAAAACTTTATTGAAATTGTATCTCAAAAAGCAAAAGCAGGTTATCTAAACGGATATGCTGATCCGGAATATATTGAAAGTTTACAGCAAATTACACTACCTTTTTTAGGACCGGGAAAACATCGCGGATTTCCTGTTGAAGGTGATTCAATGCCTCCACACGAAGATGGTTCTATTATTATTGGCCGTTATGTGGAAAAGCTAGGAGAGGTGATGGATGGAAAAACCTATATTCTTATTACCAAGAATGAAGGAATGGTATATAAGCGTCTCAATAAAAACAAAAAGAACGCCTTGGTTTTAGAATCGGATAATAGTTTTTATCCAAATTATGAAGTGAAAGCTTCTGATATTTTAGAGATTTGGGAATACGAATGTAATATTGGCCGTTCGGATAAAAAACAAGAAATCACAGAAACAGGAGCAATGAAGGATTTGCTTTTAGAATTAAAAAGAGAAGTTAGGGAGATTAAGAATAATACTTCGAATACGTAAAAAAAGTTTTGCCACGAAGGCGCTAAGGCACAAAGCTATTTAAAAAAGACTTAAAAAAACTTTGTGTCTTAGTGCCTTCGTGGCAGGAAAAAAAATCTAAACCTTTAACGAAAACCAAAACGTACTTCCCAATCCCAAATTACTTTCTACACCAACGCTTCCATTCTGCGCTTCAATAAATTCTTTGCTTATCGCTAAACCTAATCCCGTTCCGGATTTCTGACTTCCCGGAACCTGAAAATATTTATCAAAAACTTTGTCTTTATATCTTGTATCAATTCCTTTTCCGGTGTCGATAACCTGAAATACGATTTGATTGTTTTCTTTTTTTAATTTGATGATAATCGTACTTTTTTCAGAAGAATATCTTATCGCATTTGACAAATAATTAATCAAAACCCAGCCAGTTTTCTCGCTGTCGGCTTTTACGTCTTGCAGATTTTCATCGGCATCAATTAAAAGGTTTATTTGTTTTTGATCAGCCTGAACTTTTACCGCTTCAACAGCATAATTTACAATTTCATGCGGACTGCTTTTTTCGATATTCAACTGAATATTTCCGGTTTCTAATTGAGATAGATTAAGCAATTCTCCCGTAATTTTCAATAAGCGCTGACTATCATCTTTTATACTTTCTACTAATTGTTTCTGGTCTTCGTTCATGTCCCCCGTTTTACCATTTTCAAGCAATTGAAGACTTAATTTTATAGACGCAATTGGTGTTTTTAATTCGTGCGAAACTGTGGCAATAAAATTGGTTTTGGCAAAATCCAGTTCTTTAAAAAGCGTAATATTTCGCAGAATAATTACATCGCCAATATTGATTTCTTTTTCTTCTCCCGTTGGGATTATGGTAATATTCAGAATTTCTTTTTCGAAATAACTTTCCTTTCCGTGCGCGTAAATTTTAAGCGGTTGTTTTTTAGGGGAATCTGAATCCTCTTTTAAAATTAAAGAACGAATCAAATCATTCGACAAGGCTAGAGTAGAAGCAGATTTTCCAATAACATCTTCCAATTTCAGACCAATAATTTTCAGTGCTTCGTCATTGGCAAACAAAACTATTCCTTCATTGTCCAGACCAATAATAGGATCGTTCATATTATTGATTAAAGTTTCCAGTCGTTTCTTTTCGAAAAAGAGTTTGTACAAATTACTATCGTTATATTCCTGAAGTTTCTGCGCCATTGTATTAAACGATTTTGCCAAATCTCCAAATTCGCTATGACTCGTAAAATGAACACGTTCTGAATAGTTTTTATTGGCAATTTCCTTAATACTCAGTGTTAATTCCTTTATCGGATTGGCAATATTATTGGGCAGATTGATCAGTAAATTAAAAGCAATTAAAAAACATAAAGTTCCCACAATGGCAATCCATAAATTAGCATTTTCAGCGGTATGTTTGGCAATATCACTTTTCTGTTTTATGGCATCCAGATTCAATTTCATAATAGCAAAAATGTCCTGTCTAACCTGTGCTTTTAAAGCTTCATTAGAACCATTTTTCTCTAAAAGAGCAAAACTTCTTTCAAGACTGGCAGTTGCTTCTTTTTCTCCTGGTTCGGTAACATTTTGTGTTTGTTTTTCAAGATATTCCTTGAAAACATGAATCTTACTATCAGGGCTCGCTTTAATTTCATCCAAAGACAAAATCATATTTCGTGAATATTCCAGCGTATTATAATTCGCTTTCAGAATATTCTCTGTGTCTGCTTTTATCAAAAAAACAGAATAACCACTAACTAACGAAAGTATGATGATCATTAAAAATAACAACCCAACTCCCAGATTCAATTTGGTTTTAATTCTCATTTTATAAAACATTTAATTTTTTTGAACTTTTTTTGAACCATATAAGTAATATAAGAAAATATTAGAATTGTTTTTTTTTAACCGTAAAGGCGCAAAGGTTTCGCAAAGCACGCAAAGATTAGATTAAAAAAGACTTTGTGTCTTAGCGCCTTCGTGGCAAACCAAACATCCTAATTAAAATGAACTTATATCACTTATATGGTTTAATATTTTTTCACGATAAGATAACAAGATCAACATTTGATAATGACAGTTTGTTTAGCAAACGTCTAAAAATTGTTGTAGACAAAATTACTTTAAATAAATTCAAATGCGGTTTCCCGATACATACAGTTGTGATTTGTTTTTCTTCAACTGTTGCTAAAATCGCATCGGCAATATTTTTGTTTTCTAGTTTAATAACTTCTGCGCCTAATTGTACGGCGAGTTTAAAATTATTAATTAAATGTCGCTGTTTATCCAGAGCAATTTTCGTACTGCTTTCCTGAGGCGTTTCTACATACAAAACATACCACGATCCGTTGTAATAACTTGCGAGTCGTGCCGCTTTTCTAATTACAATTTTAGCTGTTTTGTCATTACTGCTAATGCAGGCCAAAAGTTTCTCATGTCGTAAAGCATGAAGATTCGGAACTTCATTTTCAACTTTCCGAACGACCTGACTCGCTACTTCTTTCAAGGCCAATTCTCGAAGTTGTAAAATTTGTTCCGATTTAAAAAAGTTCGTTAAAGCCGTCTGAATTTTATCCGGAGTATAAATTTTTCCTTCCTTCAAACGCGCAATTAAATCTTCAGATGTTAAGTCGATATTCACGACTTCATCCGCCAATCGCAAAACATTGTCTGGAATACGTTCCTGAACATCAATGTTGGTAATGCGTTTTACGTCTTCATTTAAACTTTCAATATGCTGAATATTAACTGCCGAAATTACATTAATTCCAGCTTCCAGAATTTCTAAAACATCCTGCCAGCGTTTTTCATTTTTGCTTCCTTCAATGTTCGTGTGCGCTAATTCATCAACAATAACGACTTCGGGTCTGAGATTGATAATTGCTTGAACATCGAGTTCTTCTAATTCTTTTCCTTTATAGAAAATGGTCCGTCTCGGAATTATAGGCAAACCGGCTAATAATTCATGCGTTTCCTTTCGCATGTGCGTTTCGATGTAGCCAATTTTTACATCGATTCCGTTTTTTAATAACGAATGCGCTTCCTGAAGCATACGAAAAGTTTTGCCCACACCGGCGCTCATTCCAATGTAGATTTTAAACTTTCCCTTTCGTGATTTCTGAATTAAATCGAGAAAGTGCTGTGCGTTATTATTTTCGTTTTCCATATTTTTTGCCACGAAGGCGCTAAGTCACAAAGTTTTTTTTAAGCCACAGATTACACAGATTAGAAGGATTTTTTTTTAGCCACGAATTACACAAATTTTTATTTAATATAATTCGTGAAAATTTGTGTAATTCGTGGCAAATAAATCTACACAAAGCGATTAAAAAATCCTTTTAATCTGTGTAATCTGTGGCAAGAAATATTCTCCTAAAAACTAATCGCCAGCGAAGTCGTTACAAACGTATTCGTGTCCGTTGGAAGATTGTCTTTATTGGTGAAGATTTCATCTTTACTTGAAAGATTTCTCGCTTCAATTCTAAACATAACATTATCAGTAACTAAGTAATCAAAGTTAGCCGAAAATCCGTAAGTTTTAAAACCATTTGGCGTTTCAGTTGCGATAATTACACCTTTTTCATCACTATAATATTCGCCGCGAGCTGCAAGCTGAATTTTATCTGTTGGTTTGTATTGCAGAATCAAAACTGGCGAAAACCAAGTGTCGTATTTATTACTGCTTTTAGCTGATTGTTGTGATCCAACATCAAAACCAGCCGTAACATTTGTTTTTTCCGTTACCTTAAACTGTCCATAGAAATTATTGAAATAACGCCATTTTTTGTCGATATCCGGCTGTTCGTTTCCAACATAAGTACTCCAGTTTAAAACAACTCGATCAGACGGTTTGTAGGTAACCTGAGTCCCAAAAGCAGGCGTTTGATTTCCTTCTATTTTCTCAATTCGCTGCCAGCCATTCAAGTACATACCCGCCAAATACCATTTTCCAGATTCAGAAGTATAACCAATTTTAACTCCCGTTTCATAATAAGGAGAATTCTCAGCCATAATACTTCTCGTTAAAGTCTGGCAGTCTTTTCCAATCGCACTTTCAAAACCAATATGCGAAGGCATAATTCCCGCATCAATCCATAAATTATGACTTTTCGAAATCTTTACACCAACATTAGCTTCGTAAACATTTTTCAATAAACCTTGCTCGGCAGCCATATTATATTCGGCATAAGTTCCAGCCATTAAGGCAAAATTTCCTCGAATATTTTCTTTCGAATAATTCACTTTTGCCATACCTAAATTCAGGTTTACCTCATTACTTTTATTATAACTGTAAAAAAATCCCGGACGCGTATGATCTTCCGGTTTTGCAAAATCATAACTATAATAAGCGTCTACATATCCCGAAAACGTAAACGGACTTTTTGATTCTTCTTGTGCATGTAAATTGCTAAAACCAAAAGCGATTAAAGCAGTAAGTATTATTTTTTTCATTTTTGTGGTATTCTATTATTTATTTAGTAGATTTTTTAGGAGCTAATCCCGCTATCCGTTTCAATCTTTTCCTGGCTAAAGAAGCCAGAAAAAGGATTTCCACTACTATCGGGGCTAGGGCATTTGGGGTAAAAAGGCGTTTTGTCTCCTGCAAGGTTTCTAAAACCTTGTAGGTATAATTATAAGATCAACGTCTCGATTTGTCATTGCGAGGAACGAAGCAATCACATTTGTAAAGTCAACTTTATGTATAATTGTTAGTGAGGTTGCTTCGTTCCTCGCAATGACATTAAATGAGTGAATCACTCTGTCAAACCCGACAGGTTTTCAAAACCTGTCGGGTTTAAAAACGTATTATTTCAACTGATCAAGTGCCACATTCAATTCCAAAACATTAACCGTTTCAGGACCTACAACAGCAGTATTAATTTTAGATTCAACCAAAGATTTTACTTTAGTTTCATCCAGTTTTCTTTCTTTAGCAATTCGTTTTACCTGAATCAAAGCGCCTTGCGGAGAAATATTCGGATCTAAACCACTTCCTGAAGCCGTAACCATATCAGATGGAATATCAGATTTTTTCAAGTACGGATGAACGAGTAAAAGCGTATCAATTCTTTTTTGAATCAAAGCCAAATAATCGGCGTTGCTTGGGCCTTTGTTGCTTCCGGCACTTCCGGCAGCATTATAATCAACAGCCGAAGGTCTTCCCCAGAAATAATTCGACTTATCGAATTTCTGACCAATTTTTTGATAGCCAACCACTTTTCCGTTAACCGAAATAGTTTCTCCTTTCCCTTGATTCGGAGCCAATTGTGCGATTCCGTAAATCGCTAAAGGATAAATAACCGCAAACAAAATCAAAGTAAATACGGTAAGTTTTAATAGTGAAAATAGATTTTTCATTTTTTTCATTTTTAGAGGTTCTAGGGGACTAAGATTCTGAGGAACTAAGAAAAAAACTTAGCACCTTAGCATCTCAGAACCTTAGCAACTTTTGTTTACATAAATAGAGCTACCAACAAATCAATAACCTTGATTCCGATAAAAGGAACAATTAGACCACCTAAACCATAAATCAAAAGGTTTCTTTTTAAGATGGCACTAGCTCCAATTGGTCGGTAATCAACCCCTTTCAGCGCAAGCGGAATCAATATCGGAATGATAATCGCATTGAAAATTACCGCTGATAAAATCGCACTTTCAGGACTGTGCAAATGCATGATATTCAAACCTTGCAACGCAGGAATCGCAGTAATAAAAAGAGCAGGAACAATAGCAAAATATTTCGCAACGTCATTTGCAATAGAAAAAGTAGTTAAAGTGCCTCGAGTCATTAAAAGCTGTTTTCCAATTTCAACAATCTCAATTAGTTTCGTTGGATCATTGTCAAGATCGACCATGTTTCCTGCTTCTTTTGCAGCTTGTGTTCCGCTGTTCATGGCAACTCCAACATTGGCTTGAGCAAGAGCCGGAGCATCATTTGTTCCGTCACCCATCATGGCAACCAGTCTTCCTTCAGCTTGTTCTTTTCTGATGTAATTCATTTTATCCTCAGGTTTAGCCTCGGCAATAAAATCATCAACACCAGCTGCTTCGGCAATAAACTTAGCTGTAAGCGGATTATCACCAGTAACCATTACCGTTTTGATTCCCATTCTGCGCAAGCGCTCAAAACGTTCTTTCATTCCGGTTTTGATAATATCCTGAAGTTCGATAACACCTTGAACTTCATTGTTTTTGATTACTACTAATGGAGTTCCTCCGTTCGATGAAATTGTGATTACTTGTTGCGCAGTATCTTCTGGAAATGCATTTCCGGCTTGCTGTGCAATATTTTTTGCAGCGTCCTGAGCACCTTTACGAATGTTAGTTCCGTCTTTTAATACGACTCCAGAAGTTCTGGTTTCTGCAGTAAATTTGATGGTATGTGAAATATCAGAAGTAGTTTTTAAAAAGCTGGCTTTCGTTTCATTTTTTACATCGATTATCTCACTTAGCTCGAGAATACTTTTTCCTTCCGGAGTATCATCAGCAAGCGAACTCAAAACAGCCGATTTCACGAAATCATCAAAAGAAATTCCTTTTGTTGGATAAAAATTGGTTGCTTTTCTGTTTCCAATGGTAATGGTTCCGGTTTTATCCAAAAGCAATACATCAATATCTCCGGCAGTTTCAACCGCTTTCCCCGATTTTGTAATTACATTAGCACGCAACGCTCTGTCCATTCCCGCAATACCAATCGCAGAAAGTAAACCTCCAATTGTAGTTGGAATCAAACACACGAATAAAGCAATGAAAGCCGCGATCGTGATGGGTGCGTTGGCATAGTCGGCAAACGGTTTTAGCGTAACGCACACAATCACAAAGATCAAAGTAAATGCGGCTAATAAAATGGTTAAGGCAATTTCGTTTGGAGTTTTCTGACGGCTCGCACCTTCAACCAAAGCAATCATTTTATCTAAAAAGCTTTCGCCAGGTTCAGAAGTTACTTTTACTTTAATTTTATCAGATAATACTTTTGTTCCTCCGGTAACAGATGATTTATCTCCGCCAGCTTCCCGAATTACAGGAGCACTTTCTCCGGTAATGGCACTTTCGTCGATTGTTGCCAGACCTTCGATAATTTCTCCGTCGGCAGCAATTAAATCTCCAGCTTCACAAACGAAAATATCGTCTTTTTTTAATGCTGAAGAACTAATGTTTCTAATTTCTCCGTTAGGTAAAATTTGTCTTGCAGGAGTTTCTTCTCTGGTTTTTCTTAAACTGTCGGCTTGTGCTTTTCCTCTTGCTTCGGCAATGGCTTCGGCGAAATTGGCAAATAAAAGCGTTGCCAGTAAAATGAAGAATACAATTAGATTATAAATAAAACTGCCTTGATCAGTTGCTCCCATTAATATGGAAATGCAGACAGCAAACATAATGGCTGTTCCAATTTCTACGGTAAACATTACCGGATTTTTGATCATCATTTTTGGATTAAGCTTCACAAAAGATTGCGCTAAGGCTTCTTTTACTTGTTTACTTTCAAACAATGATGTGGATTTATTAGTTGTCATTTTTTATGTTATTTTGTTTAACTGATTTATTTAAACACATAGAGACATAGATTTTTACTTTGTGGTAAAGGCGTTTCACTTGTATACATTCACATAGCTATGTGTTAGAAACTAGTTTCTTTTGATTTTCTTTTTTAGATAAAGAAAAGACTATGTTTCTATGTGTTTAAAATATTTTCAGCATTGAAAAATGAATTGTTATTTTAAAGTAAAGAATTCTGCCAATGGACCTAAAGCCAGCGCTGGGAAGAATGATAAAGCAGCGATAATTGCGATTACGGCAAAAGTCATGATTCCGAAAATTGAAGTGTCAGTTTTTAAAGTTCCTGCACTTTCTGGGATATATTTTTTACCTGCCAATAAACCTGCAATTGCTAATGGACCAATGATTGGAATAAAACGGCTTAGCAGTAATACAATTCCTGTAGTAATATTCCAGAACGGATTATTATCTCCCAAACCTTCAAAACCAGAACCGTTGTTAGCAGCACTTGAAGTATATTCGTATAACATTTCTGAGAATCCGTGATTTCCTGGATTGTTTAGCCATCCTGTTGCGTTTCCGTTAAACCAATAACCCATTGCAGTGTCATGCGCAGCAAAATAAGATGCTAAAGCAGTTCCCGCTAATATCAATAAAGGGTGAAGAATAGCAATAAAAGCAGCAATTTTAACTTCCCGAGCTTCGATTTTCTTCCCTAAAAATTCCGGGGTTCGACCAACCATTAAACCGGAGATAAATACAGCCAGAATAATGAAAATATAGTAGTTCAAAATACCAACACCACATCCGCCGTAAAAGGCATTTACCATCATTGATAATAACTGCATAGTACCAGACATAGGCATTGAACTATCGTGCATACTGTTTACAGAACCTGTAGAGATTACCGTTGTAGCAATACTCCAGAAACCTGACATTGCGGGTCCAAACCGAACTTCTTTTCCTTCCATCGCTCCGGTTGCTTGTGCAATACCCATTTTTTCGATAGCTGGATTTCCGTTGATTTCACTTATAACTGTTGGAACAACCAGAAGTAAAAACCCAACCGTCATTACACCAAATATGATGTTTGATAATTTTCTTTTGTTTAGGAAAAATCCAAGTGCAAAAATCATGGCAAACGGAATAATCATTTGTGCCCAAAGTTCAACTTGGTTAGTAAAATAAGTTGGATTTTCTAATGGATGAGCTGAGTTGGCTCCAAAAAATCCACCACCATTTGTACCAATATGTTTAATAGCAATAAAGGCTGCAGCTGGTCCGCGAGAAACTTCTACATGATCACCTTGTAACGTTGTAATAGCATCTTTTCCTTCAAAAGTCATTGGAGTTCCGCTGAAAACTAACGCAATAGCTACAATTGCTGAAAGCGGTAATAAGATACGAGTACAGCTTTTGATGAAATAATTGTAAAAATTGCCCAATTGTTCTGTTGTTCTTTCTTTCATTGCTGTAAAAATCATTGCAGCAGCAGCCATACCGATACCGGCAGAAACAAATTGAAGGAACATCAAGACGATTTGTGAAAGGTAAGAAACCCCGCTTTCGCCTGAATAATGCTGTAAGTTACAATTGACTAAAAATGAAATAGCAGTATTAAATGCCAAATCAGGCGTCATAGAGGGGTTGTTATCCGGGTTAAGAGGTAAAGAACCCTGAAATAGTAAGACAAAAAAGCAAAGAAAGAACCAAACCATATTAATACTTAAAAGTGCTTTTAAGTGTTGTTTCCAGTTCATTTCTTCAGTGGAATTAATACCACTGATTTTAAAGATAAATTTTTCAATTGGATTGAAAATCGGGTCAAGAAGTGTTTTATCTCCCAAATAAACTTTAGCAATATATTTTCCTAATGGAATCGCTAAAACAATGGTTAGGATAAAAATACCAATGACGCCTAATAATTCTGTGTTCATAATATGTGAGTTTTTGTAAAATGTAAGATGTAATTTGTAAAAGGAGATGGACGCATAACATCTAACATCTCACTTATAACTTTTTACATTATTAAAATTTTTCGGGTTTGATTAATACATAAACCAAATACACGAAAACGGCGATTGAAATAATAAATAGTGCGGTCATGATTTAGATTTTTTCAAAAAATTCAACAGAGAGAAAACAAATTGCAAACAGCACGACGGCCAGTCCGAGTAAAAGAAAAGTGATCATAGGTAATTATTTTAGAGTTCAGATTTCAGATTTTAGATTATGTTGGAGCGATTAAACGATTAAACAGTTAACCAATTAAACGCCAGAGGCATTAACCTGCTTGATATATTCCGCTTTAAGCGTTTGTGGAAAAAGATGTGAAATATTGCAGTGACGGACTTCCATAAAAGAAGAAACCGAAAAAACATACACATTAGAAATGGCATTTTTAGTTTCGATGCTTCCGGTTATAAATAGACGTTCAGCAAGTGCCAAGCATTTTTTTGCTCGAACGATGTTTCCAGAAATAATAGATTTTTTGGTTATCTCAGCAAACCGTTCGGCTTGTTTGTAGATTGAGGTTACTTGATTTTTCATTTGGAATGAATTTTTAATGTTCTTCCTCCTTATGCCAAAATATGTTCCGAAAAAATCAAGTCATAGCTAAAGTGCTGTCAATAAAAGGAATGTAGTTGTGTGCCAAAAATCAGGCATAAAAAAAGCCTATCAAAATGATAAGCTTTTATTGAAATGATAAGGTTATTTCGATTATTACCAATTCCTGCAAGGTTTTCAAAACCTTGTAGGTATTCTATTTAAGTCTAAAGTTCAAATTATTTAAAATCTAAACCTACAAGGTTTTGAAAACCTTGCAGAATCACGGCTGTATATTATATTCTTCTAGTTTTCTATACAAAGTCGCAATTCCAATTTCTAACAATCTAGCCGTTTCTGCTTTATTTCCTTTAGTATAATTTAAAACCTTTTGAATATGAAGTTTTTCAACACTCTGCATGGAGAAAGCTGACATTGATTTGTTACTTTTTTCAGCTTGATGTTGCATTTCATAAGGCAGAACATCTGAAGTTAAAGTATCGCCATTACTCAAAATAACTGATCTTTCGATAATATTTTTAAGTTCACGGATATTTCCCGGCCAGGAATAGTTTTCTAATTTCTGCAGAAAATCATCTGAGATATGTAATGTTTTTTTATTCGTTTTTTCAGAAAATTGTTTAACAAAATGATGCGTCAAAACCGCAATATCTTTAATTCTTTCTCTTAAAGAAGGCAGTTTAATTTCGAAGATATTCAAACGAAAATACAAATCAGAACGAAAACGATGTTCATCACTTTCTGTTTTTAAATCTCGGTTTGTAGCCGCAATTAATCTGAAATTTGATTTTTTTGGAGTGGTGTCGCCAACCGGAATATATTCGGAAGTTTCTAAAACGCGCAATAACTTAGCCTGAAGATCAATTGGCATTTCTCCAATTTCATCCAGAAATAAAGTTCCGCCATTGGCTTCTTCAATAAAACCTTTTTTATCTTTTAAAGCTCCCGTAAAAGCGCCTTGTTTGTGTCCGAAAAGTTCACTTTCCAAAATTTCCTTACTAAAAGTACTGCAGTTTAAAGCCACAAAAGATTTCCCGACGCGATTACTGTTTTCATGAATGGCCTGTGCAAAAACTTCTTTTCCGGTTCCCGTTTCTCCTGTAAGTAAAACAGTCGAATCTGTTTTCGCTACTTTTTGTGCGAGATCAATAACCTGTTCAATTCCTTTTGATTTTCCAACAATAGTGCTGAAGGAATATTTATCGTTGATACGTTTTTCAAGTTGCTGTACTTTCTTTTGCAAATGAACTTTTTCCATCGCTTTATAAAGAAGCGGAATAATTTTATCGTTATCGTCACCTTTTACAATATAATCGAAAGCACCATTTTTCATTGCCTGAACGCCGTCTGGAATATTTCCAAAAGCAGTTAACAGAATAACTTCCGTGAGCGGAAAACTTCCTTTTATGTTTTGAAGAAAATCAACGCCGTTTCCGTCAGGCAGTTTTACATCACATAAAACAACATCAATATCCGTTTGTTCCAGTTTTTTAAAACCTGATTTTAAATCTTTGGCTTCAAAAACTTCAAATCCTTCCGATTTTATAATACGTGCCAATAGACTTCTCAGTTTCTCTTCGTCGTCTATAATTAAAATTTTGTGTGTCATTTGCAGATAAGCTAAAACCAAGTAGGTATTTTGATGTACAAATGTAGGTTTTAAATCATTTTCCTTTTTTGATTCAGCGGAAATTCTTGCGAAAATTCGATTTTCAAAATCGTTCCGTTATTATTTTCCATAGTCAATTTTCCTTCAAGATCATCCGTTAAACCTTTTATCAGGCTCATTCCGAAAGAGTTTGCTTTTTTATCGTTGAGGTTCAAATCAAAGCCAATTCCATTATCAGAAATAGTCAAAACATATTGATTTTCGGCTATAGTTTCAAGCGTAATATAAATCATTCCCGTTCGGTCTTCGGGAAAAGCATATTTAATAGAATTCGTAATCGCTTCATTCAAAATTAACCCAAGCGGAACTGCATGTGCCACATCTAATTCCAGCGGATCAATTTTTACTTCAAAGCGAATTCTCTGTCCAAGCGAAAAAGAATCTCGTAAATATTCGACCAATTCCTTAATATAATTAGGCATATTGATTGTCGAAATATTCTCGGAATTATACAGTTTTTGATGAATCAAAGACATCGAATGAATTCTGTGCTGACTGTTTTTTATCGCCGACAAAGCCATATCATTTTCTAAATAAGCAGACTGCGAATTCAGCAGACTAATTACAGTTTGCAGATTATTTTTTACACGATGGTGAATTTCTTTCAACAGCCATTCTTTCTCATCCAGTAAATGCTTTAGATTAATGTTTTTCTGGTTGATTTCTTTTTCTTTGATTTCAAGTTTGGCGTGATTTCGTTGTTTTAATCGGTATCGGTTAAATAATAATGCAATCACTACGAGTAACAATACTAAACTCCATATAGAGACACTATTCAATAGTTTTGATTTTTGCAATTCGCTTTTTTGCAATTTATCCTGATTATTTAAAAGTTTAATTTTTTGTTCCTTATTAGCCGTTTCATATTGAATTTTAAGTTCGTCAATTTGTTTGTTTTTATCCACTCCATGAGTTGAATCCATTATTTTTTTGTAATCTTTAAAACGTTCTAGAGCACCTTTAAAATCACCATTGATCGAATCTGTTTTATACAATAAAAGCTGAAGTGCATGCGAATTATATTTGTCATTGGTTTTTAAAAGTACGGCAGCTTTATCATAATAAAATTTAGCTTCTTGAGGCTTATTTATTTTGATATAAAAAAGAGCTATTATAATATATTCGTGAATGACTTCTCTAAAAGTTTCCGGACCATTTAACTGCTGTGCATAATAAGCCGTTTCTTTAAAGTATTTTTCGGCTTTAACAAAATCCTTTATTTCGTCATAAGAATTGGCTTTAACATAGGCAACAGACATTTTATCAAAAGTGCTTTTAGGAGGATGCTTTTCTGTCATTGAATTAATATAAACAATCGCTTCTTTAGTTTTTCCTTTTAAGGATAAAGCCGCTACAGCACTATAAAAACTTTTGTACCAAGTGCCGGTATCAATAGTATGCTGGCCTATTTCGATACTCTTTTTGTACAATTCTAAGGCTTCTTCGTGATGACCATAATGATTATATACATCTCCCAAACGCATATAAAAAATGTCACCAAATGTATAATCCTTTTCGGCATCCATTCTTTTTACACTTTTTAGAGCATAATATAATGCGCTTGGGGTATTGTGCATTGCCATTTCAATATAAGCAATTGTAGTTTCTGCAAATTGCTGATGTGTAAAACCAATTTTTCGTAAATCAACTAAATTTTGATACAGTCTTTTTTTAGCTTCGTTTATTTTATTTGTCCAAAAATAGATTGTTGTAATCTTCATGTAATTTTCTATTCTCTTTTCTTCTAAACCTAAAGAGGCGTAAAGCGAAACAGCTTCTTGCAGTATTTTTTCTTTTTCGGGATCGAGATTGAATAAAAGAGTTCCGTAAGCGTCTAAAGCTTCGGCAAGACCTAATTTGTCATTTTGTTTTCGGCATTCATCTATAACCTGTAAAAATATTTTTTTTCCTTCCGGTTGATTATTAGCCTGATAATAATATTTGCCTAATAACAGCAAACTTCGATGCTGCCATTTTTGTACTTTAATCTGATTACTTGCCAGAACTGCTTTATCAATATAAAGTTTTGCATTTTGTAAATCCTGTGGTTTTGTTCCGGGCTTAAAAAGATAAAAACTTCCTAACTGAAGTAATAATTTAATTTGGTCTTCACCTTTTGATTTAGCCAAAAGCTTTAGTACAGAAGTGATGTTTCCTTTATCTATGAACTCACTTCCAATTAATTTTGCACCATCATTAAAGCCTTCAGTATAGCTTAGTGAAACAGGCAATTTGTAGGCTTTACAAGCAACAACTACAGCACTATCGACATCTATTGCGCCTTGGTTAGCATTATACAAATACATCGAACACGATTGTATTAATAGTCTCTTTTTAGCAAGATCATATTTAGCAACTGCAGGGGCTATTTGTGCAAATAATGAATTGGTAATTAACAAAATCAAATAGAAAGTAAACGGTCGTTTCATAATTTGTTAAAAATTAGTTTTTTGGATTGGTTTTAGTAAACAAATATAGAAATAAAGAAGTGTGCTTTTTTTGAAAAATATCAAGAAAATTCACATTAAATGTGATTTTTTTTGATTTAAATTTTCAAAAACACTGAGATTACTGGTATTATTTAACTAATTTTATGCCAGTGAATTATAAAGATTATAATATAAATAATACTACATTTATGGGAACCTTGTCTGATAAAAGCACCCAATCTGACGAAACCGACTTTAAAAAAGAAATACTAATTGTTGAAGATCAATTTATTGAAGCACATGATTTGCAGCTAATTCTGGAAAAAGCAAATTATAATGTTATAGGAATTGTGCGTTCTGTCGATCAGGCTTTGGATGCAATTCAGACTCAAAAACCAGATTTGGTATTTTTGGATATTATGCTCAAAGGAGATAAAAACGGAATTTATCTGGCACATATTTTAAAGGAAAAAAATATCGGCTTTATCTTTATTTCAGCAAATTCAAGCAAGAGAATTCTGGACCAGGCTAAAACTACACAGCCATACGGATTTATTGTAAAACCTTTTAGGGAACAAGATATTCTAACAACGCTCGAAATTGCTTTTTACAGACAAAAATACAGTCTGGAATCGCAGTTAATGCAGCAATTAGAATTGAAAAATGAGCTTACAGAATTAATCAATTCAAACCTGAAACTCGAAGAAGCTTTATTGGCTTTTGCCAAAATCATTCAAACTTTTATTTGCTTTGATTATTTAGAAGTTGGATTTGTAAATGCAGAACAATATTCGAACCTCGGAATCATCCGAAAAAATATCGATCAGTACCAAATTATAAGCGTACAAAAGTTTTCTCAAATTGCCGATATATCCATAAAAGAGTTAAACGAAACCTACGTAAAATCTCAAATAGACATAAAACCAATTATTTACAGTGAAGAATCGCTGATTAATAATTTTCAGGCCGCGCCGATAAAAGGAATTATTTCGCATAATTTCGGAATCAAATCATATTTGGTTTTTCCACTTTCAATTGCACTTTCGCAGCGTTTTTGTTTTACGTTTTACAGCCGTAATTTTAATGTTTATTCCGATGAAAATCTGAAATTATTATCCAATCTTGAAAATACATTTTCCCAATTTATTTCCCGTTTTTATTCTTCTGAAAAAATAATTGTTGAAACAAAAGAAATTCCGCAGAAAAAAGAAAAAATCGAAAACACAAAATCAGGTTTTGAAGGAATAATTGGCAACAGCTCACAAATGGTAACGGTTTTTAATTATATCAAAAAAGTCGCGCCATCTGATACTTCGGTTCTAATTTTAGGAGAAAGCGGAACTGGAAAAGAAAAAATTGCCAAAAGCATTCACGATTTATCGCCAAGAAAAGACAAACCATTAATTATTATAAATTGTGGTGCGATTCCTGAAAATCTAGCTGAATCACTACTTTTCGGACATGAAAAAGGTGCTTTTACAGGAGCTTTAGAAAAACGAATAGGGAAGTTTGAACTGGCAAACGGCGGAACAATTTTTTTGGATGAAATAGGAGAAATGCCGTTAGAACTTCAGGTAAAATTATTGCGTGTTTTACAAGAACGCGAAATAGAACGTGTAGGCGGATTGATGCCGATAAAAATTGATGTCCGCATTATTGCAGCAACCAATAAAAACCTTGAAGAAGAAGTTGCTGCCGGACGTTTTAGAATGGATTTATATTATCGTTTACATGTTTTCCCAATAATGGTTCCCTCATTAAAAAAGAGAAAAGAAGATATTCCTGAACTGGCAGATTATTTTATAAAAGTTTACAGCGAAAGAATGAGTCGAAAAGTGCCAACGCTTTCTGATAATGCTTTACAGCAAATAACAAATTACGATTGGCCGGGAAATATTAGAGAACTCGAACATCTTATACAACGTACATTATTGCTCACAGAAGGAAATACAATTAAAGCAATTGAATTTTCGCCTTCGTCAAAAATGCATGCACAGCAAAATACCGATTCTTTTTCGATTAAAACCATTTTAGAAAACGAGCGTGATTACATTTTATATATTCTTAAAAAATGTAACGGAAAAATCTCCGGCGCGGGCGGCGCAGCCGAAATTCTGGATATTCATCCTTCAACCTTAAATTCAAAAATCAAGAAATTAGAAATTAAGCGAGAAATAAGTTAATCTACCGTATAAAATACTTAACACATAGAAACATAGTTTTTCTTTATCTATAAAAAGAAAATTAAAAGAAACTAGTTTCTAACACATAGATCTATGTTTGTTAATGCAAGTGAAACGCCTTTTAACAACAGCAAAACCTATGTTTCTATGTGTTTAAAAAATAAATTAGGTAACCTTTTCAATCCATCTTGCAACACTTTCTGCAACTTCCTGCGACTCGCTCTGAACAATTACAAAATGATTTTTGTTTTTAAATTCTTTGTAACATGTTATGGAATGCAGGTTTCTATGTTTTCTAAAATTCCAATGAACCAATTTCGGAGAAATAATTTGGTCTTCAGAACAAGAAATAAAAAAGAGCGGAACATGTTTTTTTCTGAAATTGATTTTGGCATTTTTTGAAAATAAATTTCGTAGCGCTTTTTTAGATTCAGGAATAATGAATTTGTCATATTCCGTTTTTTGTTCCTTTATTGATTCAATGTTGAAGAATATATTTTTCCAATTTTCGAATGATAAGATGAAAGTTTTTTTAGAAGAAAAAATACCAAATGAAAAAGGTATAATGTTTTTATAAAATGAAAATTTTAAAGCCGTAAAACCTTTTGGCGGAAAAGGATTGATACAGATCCCAGCTTCAGCTAAATCTTTCTGAACTAATAATTGCACTAAAAGTCCGCCATAAGAATGTCCAACTAAAATAGGTTTCTCTGGAAGTTTTTCAATAATTTCGGTATAATAACACAAAAGATCAAATAAAGTAATCGATCCAATTTTCACACACGGATTTAGTTTTCTTAAATTTTCAGCCGAATCATTTTTATGAAGCCAGGGCGGAGCCACAACTTTGTATCCTTTATTTTCAAAAAAAGTAATCCATTCTTCCCAATAAAAATGGCTCACAAAAGCTCCCGAAATAAACACAATTGTTTTTGTATTAGATAGATACATAGCAGGATTTTTTAGTTGTATTTTAAAATACAATCTACATGCCCTTTTGCGAAGTATTGATTATAGAGGATTTCCTGCTTTTTGACCTTAATCAGACTTATTATATTTCGTTAAATACTTTTAATGTGTTGAAATATCATTCTTTTAAAGCTTACTAGTTATTATAGTTAGCTAAAATTAGACGCTGATTTTACGGATTCACTTCGTGAAAACGCGGATAAAAACGGATTTTTTATTTCTATTTTATCATCTAAAAAATCAAATCTGTGTCAATCAGCGTTTTCACGAAGTGAATCCGTTTTATCCGCGTTCAATTAATCACAATCATTGAATTTATGTTTAAAGAAAATGTATCTTTAGAACCTCTAATTCTAACCTTAAAATGAAAATACCACATTCCAGAATAAAATCCTTTTTATTCACTTTTGCTCTCCTAATTAATTCAGCATTTGTTTGTTTTGCAAATGATTATACTACTAAAACAGATTCAACAAAAACGAAAACTATTTCCTTTAAAATCAAATTGAAATCAGACAATAAAGTCAAAATAAAACCAGCTCCTTTAAAATTCAACAAACATTTTGCATACAGTTTTACGCTTGATGATGGATATCGATCTGCTTATTTAACCGCTTTTCCGTTATTGAATGGAGGAAAAATCAGCAATCCAGATAAAAACGAATGGAAAATTGATCAGGGAGGAGACGGAACAACTTCAAAAGGTCTTTTTTATTCAGACGGATTCGGAAATAAAATACCGTTTAAACTGGCTTTGGCAGTAAACGGCGGTTCAGTTCGGGATTTACCAGCAAACCGCGGACATCTTTCGTGGCCGGAAATTAAAGAAATGTACAATGCCGGCTGGGATATTTTGAATCACGGTTTTCACCACGCAACAAAACACGGCACAAATTATTTGACAGAAGTAACCGAAAATACCACATCGATAAAACAAAATCTGGATTTTACAATGTCGCATTTTGTGGTTCCGGGCGGAGAAGGTGATGAGAAATATTATTTGGAATATGAAAAAGAGGCGCTTAATAACGGGCATTTTTCGGTTGCGTCTTATTATGGTGTTGGTCCAGTTTTTAATGTAGATTCAAAAGTAAATTTAGATAAAATGATTACGGCTAGAACTTTTGTACAGAGTTCAAAAGACACAACGAGTTTTAAAACGATGGATCGTTATTTAAAAACCATAGATTCAATTGTAAAACAACCTAATACAGTTTGGTTTAACGAATTTACCCACGGAACAGGAAATACAAATTTGTGGAATTTAAGCATGCGCTTTCCTGATTTTAAATACTATATGACAACGCTTGCCAATAAATATGGTGCAAAAGGAAACGATTCTATCTGGATGGCGCCGTGGCAGGAAGTTTACGAATACATTTGGTTAAGAGACAGAATTAAAGTTGATTACAAACAAAAGAATAAGGAAATTGAAGTTACGATTGAACTGCCTGAAATCCCAGAAAATTTTAGACATAAAGATATTTCTTTAGCAATCGATACTTCTTCAAAATTTGAAATCGAATCCAATAAAGATTTAAAAATTAAAGACGACGGAAAAACAACTCACAAACAGATTTTGATTCAATTGAAATAAAAGTTTTTTGCCACAGATTAAAAGGATTAAAATGATTTTTTTTTGCCACGAATTCACGAATTTCTCTAATTCCTATTTTTGAATGGTTTTTATTTCAAACATAGCCCGTGGTTTCAACCACGGGTACACAATATATAATTACACCCAATTCGTAACGTTTCCCGCGGTTGAAACCGCGAGCTATGTTTTGAGTATTTGCGAAACACTAAAATTAAAAATTAGTGGAAATTCGCGAAATTCGTGGCAAAAAAACTAATCAATCTCCTTTTCGTTATCCTTTATAAAAGTATCAATATTCATTAAATACGGATCAATAACAATGCGTTGAGGTTTTGTTTTGAGTTTAACTTTACCTTCAATTTTATTGTTTTTGATAGTAAAAGGATAAAGAAACAATTTTCCGTTTTCATCATAAATTCCAATATCTATAGTGGTATCGTTTGCAATTTGTTTTCGTTCTCCAGTTGCATTTTCTTTATATTTTTTAGAATCAGCTTTAAAAGAAACTTCATAAAAACCATTCTTTTTACTATTTGAAACAAATTCTATTTTTGAGGAATACGTGATAATCTGCTTAAACATTTCATCTAATTTAGAATGTAGTTTTTTATCCGTCACAGCATAAAATTCTTTTAATAAATCTTCAGAATCAGGAAACGGATTTGGATATTTATAATGATTCAGAAAATTTTTCAAAGCCAGATTTACTTTTTCTTCACCAATTAAAACCCGAAGCTGATGCATTATCAGCATTCCTTTATCATAAGGTAAATGCGGGGTTTCGTAATTCGTTTTATACAAAGGCGTTTCAAGATCATAACTTCGGCTGCTCAAATATAAATCCAGGTGAATTTTTAAAGTTTCCAGCGTTTTTTCCAAACCATGTTCTTTTTCATACAACATCAGTTCGGTGTATTGCGCCAGAGTTTCAGTCAAAATCCAGCTTCCTTCTTTTTGTTCCGGACTTATTTGTGAATTCCCCCACCATTCATGCGACAATTCATGAGCCGTTAATTGATTAATTACATCTTCCTTATCCTTGTTGTTGAGGTTGCTGTAAAAACCGAAATTCTCTTTCATAAAAACTGTCGACGGATATGAAGTTGCAGCAAATCCATCGGCGAAAGCAGAAACTTCGGCATAACGAATTGTTTTGTACGGATATTTACCAAAATTAGTTTGGCAGTAATCTAAAGTATTTTTTACATCCTGAATTAGTTTTTTAATGTTTCTCGAATGTCTTTCATCATAAAAAACTTCAATAGAAATACCTTTATAATTCGTTTTTTGAATTTCATATTCGGCAGAAGAAAAAGCAAAACGAAATGGAATCTTACCGTTAGATTTATAATGAAAATAATTGCGATCGCTTTTTTTCCAATTCCCAATTAAATCTCCAACACCAATCGCGGTTTGATTTTTAGAAGTCGAAACCACAGCATCATAATCAACAAAATCATATCTAATTTCCGATTTGTCTTCCAGTTTTTTAAGAGGCGTCTGCGGTTTCAAATGTCTTTTTGTTCGCTCTTTTTTACTGCTGATTTCATTGGATTCCTGATAACCAAAAAGTGGAAAGTAACGGCTTATTCGCATAAACGAACCATTTTCGATTATAGAATTAAAAGCAGTATGTCCTTTAAATGGCGACCAGGAAGACTCAAAAGAAAAGCTCATTTTTATTTTCTGCTGAGGCTCTAAAGGTTTTTCCAATCGATACCAATAATGCTGAAATGCCGAAACATCGTCCAGATTTTTCGAATTCGGAATTTCAACAGAAGTCAGTTTCGAATTTCGATCTATATATAGGAGTAAACTATCAATAGGTTTTTCAGAATTATTGATCAATTCATAAACGCCTTTTACCTCATAACGATTTTCCTCAGGAAATAAATCGACTTTACTTTTTATAGAAACAATCGTAGGTTGCTTAAGATTGGTATATTTTTTAAATTGAGTTTCATATTTCTCGCTCCAATTGTTCTGATCGTCTTCGGTCAAATATGGATATTCGATATTCGTTTTATAAAAAAGATAACTCCCGAAACCAATAAAAAGAATAACCCCGAAAGTAAAAGTTGTTTTTTGAAAGCCATTAAATGAATTTCTTCGAAAGGTTTTTAGGATTGAAGTATTTCTTTTCCACAAAATTCCTGTCAAAGTAAGAAGCAGTAAAGCCAATCCTAAATTGTACAACATCGAAATATGAAACGGAAAAGTATATTTTCCGAAACCATTTAAATCAAAATATTCCGTTTTAAAAGCATTTCCAAATCGCAGTAAAGGATGTGAAATTCCCAATTGTTCTCCAATTCCCGTGCAAAACAAAATGCAGACAAAAGCAGCAACCGAAAGGCCGATGTATTTATTTTTAATAAAAGTTTGAATTGCAATTACCAAAATCGAAATCAGCATCAACGGAAATCCGAGATAATAAAATAAAGAAAGATAAAGACCAATTTCGATTGAAGCATTCGCATTCGCAATCTGAAAGGCGCATCCGATTAAAATACTAATACTAATAATGATTAGCGGAATGATAAAAAGTGCTGTCAATTTGGATAGTAAAACTACGAACAGAGAATAAGGTGCGGTATTTTCCAACATTTCAAATCTCGAATTTTCGCTTCGGTTTAATAATTCACTGCTGTAAAAAAGTAGAATCAAGATTAGAATAAAAGGCAGACGATCCATTATTGTGGAAATCATCAAAGCCGTATCCGTAATTTTTTCGGCTAATCGGATTCCGCCGTCAATTTCATCCGAAATTTCGATTGCCATTAATCCCGAAAATAGAAGAACAATCAATAAAAACGGAATTCCTTTAAGAACTAAAAAAATATCCAGCTTGATATTGCTTTTAAAAACAGCAAAATTATGTCTAAAAGTTTTGAATTCGATGTTTTTTGGAATTTCCGAAGAAAGAATTTTTACTTCTTTTGAAATAGTTTTTGGCGTTTTTATCTTTTTAGTTTTTGTTTTTCGGAAGGAAAATAATCGATACGAAACAAAAAGTAAAAGCAATGAAACCGAAATCCACAACAATCGGTTAAATAAAAAGTTCCCCGAAAGCGAAACCAGTTCGGTATTTTTTTCAATCGAAGTCCAATACCTCGTTTGTTCTAAAAACGCTGCCAAACCAAACGGATCTATTTTTGCTGCCAAAGACATGGCTTTCGCAGAAGACGGTGAAGCATTTGCAAAGATTGGCGAATTCGAAAAAATTGAACCTGCGATGTATAAGATGTAAATTAATAAACCGCCAACATAAATAAAAAGTTTGCTTCGCGTAAGCCAGGCCAAAGCCGTCAATATTGCAAGGCACAAGAAAATATTCGGAATCACAATTACAAAATACGGCCAGAGATAATTGATAATTTCAAAAGGACCAATCTCACTTTTAGAAAGCCATGACATTTGATGCCCAACGATCATTCCGACGATAAACATTCCAAAAGAAACTACGGCGATTATAAATGCAGTAATAAATTTAGGAGCCAAATAATGTAACTTAGAAATAGGAGAGGAGAAAATAATCGAATCGAATTTCGTTTCATATTCTTTTAAAAAACTCTGCGCAACCTGAAGTGTAATCGAAAAAATCGTCATTAGCGAAATCAGGCCAATCGCATACGTAAGCACATACGGACTATTTTTGTAAGCGCCCGAAAAAGAAAAATTCGCAAAAGCACTCACAAAAAATCCTAAAACCAAATAAATAATAAACGTGGCATAAAAAGTCCAGCTTCTGGTATTGTTATGCCATTCAAATTGAATTAATTTAGAAAGCATAACACTAATTTTTAAGTTGATTTTGAGCTAAAACACTAAAATAAACATCGCTCAAATCTGGCGACATCAATTCGAAACCAGAATCTGGGCATTCATCGGAGAAAGCATGAATATTGATTTTTCCTGAATTTAAGTTGGACGAAATGATATTAAAGTTCGATTGATAGTCTTTCAGTTCTGCTTTCTCAATCGTCTTTATCCAGATTTTACCTTTTAAAGAATCGATTGCTTCATTTGGTTTTCCTTCCAAAATCAATTTCCCGTTAGAGATAATTGCCATTTTAGGACATAAATCGCGAACGTCTTCCACAATATGTGTTGACAGAACTACAATAATGCTTTCGCCAATTTCACTTAATAAATTATTAAATCGGTTTCTTTCTTCCGGATCAAGTCCTGCAGTTGGTTCATCCACAATAATAATCTTCGGATTTCCCAACAAAGCCTGAGCAATTCCAAACCTTTGGCGCATACCGCCGGAAAAAGAATGAACCGCTTTATCTTTATGCTGGAGTAAATTAGTCTGTTGCAATAAATACAAAATTTGATTGTGTCGTTCCTTTTTATCAACAATTCCTTTTAAAACTGCCAGATGATCGAGCAGGCGATAAGCCGAAATTTTAGGATAAACGCCAAATTCCTGTGGAAGATAGCCCAGATTTTGCCTGATGTACATTGGATTTTCCAGAATATTAATTCCGTTAAATTCAATAATTCCAGCAGTAGGTTCCTGCAAAGCGGCAATAGTTCGCATTAAAGTCGATTTTCCGGCGCCGTTTGGCCCAAGTAAACCAAACATTCCGTTTGTAATTTCAAGCGATAATTGGTCAATCGCTTTAGTGCCATTCTCATACGTTTTGCTGAGATTTTGGATTGATAAACTGTTCATTTTTTGATTGATTTTGATGATTGAATTAAATTATGATTTGAAAAATTTAGGCAATAGAATGCCTGTCGGCTTCAAAAACCGATTTATTTAGGAGTGAAATAAGATTTAAAAGAAAGCTATTCTGCCACGTATTCTAAAATATCGCCAGGCTGACAATCTAATATTTTACAAATAGCTTCGAGAGTATCAAACCGAATTCCTTTTGCTTTTCCAGTTTTTAGAATCGATAAATTGGCAGGCGTAATATCTAGTTTTTCTGCCAACTCTTTACTCTGCATCTTGCGTTTAGCAAGCATTACATCAACATTTACAATTATTGGCATGGTTATATAAATAAGTCTTGTTCGTTCTGAAGGTTTAAACCTTGTTTAAATATGGCTGCTAAAAAGTAAGCGAAAACGCCAAGCATTCCGTGTAATAGAATAAAAAGAGAAACTTCATTATCCAGCGGAACAAAAAAGAAAGCCACAAATATTACAATACCCGGAATTAATAAATTGGATAAATAGAAACGCCTTAAATGAGAAATTCCGTTTGTAGTAAATAATTTAGGCTGAAAAAATACCTTAAAAACATTACTGCTCAATAAAAAGAAAAGTCCGTACAAACTCAACGGAGCCAAAAAATCAAAAAGAATATAAGGCAAATTGTAATCCCCAAGCATTAAAGGATGAGAAGTAAAAGGATAACAAACCTGAAAATACTTTCCGTTGTCTTTAAATGTCAGAAACAATCCTGTAATTAATGTAAAAACAGAATATCCGGCCAAAAAGAAATAAACCACAGACAAAAATCGGGTAAAATAAAATAATATTTTGGATACAATATGAGTTGTCTTCATATATTGAAAAGTTAGATTGATATTGCAAATGTATAATTAATTATCGTAAAACAATAATTAATTATTAAAAATTACATTTTTGAAAGGTTTTAGAAATATTATAAATCTATTAACATTAGAAAACAAAAGGCATCCGTATAAATGAGTTAATTTTGCTTATTAGCATTTTTTTATATGAAAAACCCAATTTCAGTCTCATTATTAGACCTCGCTATCATCACTCAGGATAGTAACGCTTCAGAAACATTTCAAAAAACAAAAGACATAGCGCAATTAGCAGATACTTTAGGATACAAGCGATTTTGGCTTGCAGAACATCACAATATGGCACACGTTGCAAGTACAGCAACAGTGGTTTTAATTGGTTATGTAGCAAGTCAGACAAAAAATATCCGTGTAGGTTCTGGCGGAATCATGCTCCCGAATCATTCTCCTTTAGTAGTTGCCGAACAATTTGGAACCCTGGAAACGCTTTATCCAAACCGAATCGATTTAGGTTTAGGAAGAGCACCGGGTACAGATCAGCCAACCGCCGAAGCAATTCGAAAAGACTTTTTTGATCAGGCACAGCGTTTTCCGCAAAACGTAAGCAAGCTTCAAGAGTATTTTTCAAGTGAAAATGCAACAGGAAAAGTGCGTGCATTCCCAGCCGAAGGTCTAAAAGTTCCAATCTGGATCTTGGGATCAAGCATGGACAGCGCGGCTTTGGCCGCAGCTTACGGATTACCTTATGCTTTTGCAGGACACTTTGCGCCGAAGCTGATGATTCAGGCATTTGAATTCTATCGTCAAAATTTCCAAGCTTCAGAGTTTTTAGATAAACCAAAAACAATGGCCTGCGTCAATATCATTGCGGCAGACACAAACGAAGAAGCAGAATTATTGTCTACAAGTCTGTATCAAATGTTCCTAAACTTAATTAGAAACGACCGCAAAGGTTTACAGCCGCCAGTTCCGTCATTAGATGACATCATGAACGAACAAGAACGTTTCCATGTCAATCAAATGACAGCCGGAACTTTCACAGGAAACAAAGAACAATTAGAAACCGATTTGAAAAAATTCATAGACTACGCCAGAATCGATGAACTAATGGTAACAAGTCCAATCTTCAATCATCAGGCAAAACTAAAAAGTATTCAAATCACAAAAGAAGCAATCGACAGTCTAAACAAAAGTATACATATATAAGTATACTATATAAGATTAGATTTTATTCTCACAACCCGACAGTTTTTAAAAACGTGTCGGGTTTGTTTTTTATACATATATATACATATATATATATA
>NZ_DLHA01000059.1 GCF_002482975.1 Flavobacterium sp. UBA7680
TTTCTCCAGTATGTCGCTATCATTGCCTGATTGCGGGTGCAAATATAAGACGGTTTTTCGGTTCTGAAAACTTTTTTTTAAACTTTTTTTAAATAATTTACAAGTGTCTAGTTATCAGTATTTACGAAAAATGGATTTTTGAAAAAATTAATCCAAATTGTCTAAAATTGGCGTTGGTTTCTTATTTTCATCAACAGCAACAAACGAAAAAGTTCCTGAAACTACCGTTTCGCGAAGCTCAGAATACATTTGTTCCATAAAAATATCGACGTGAATTTTACAGCTTGTTCTTCCCACGCTTACAACTTTTGCAACCAATTCAATTAAAGTTCCTGCCGGAATCGCCTTTTTGAAATCAATTTGACCTGTAGAAATTGTAACTACTTTTTTACGGCTGAAACGAGTAGCACAAATAAAAGCCACTTCGTCCATTAAATGAAGCGCAGTTCCTCCAAATAAAGTATCATAATGATTTGTTGTACTCGGGAAAACTGCTTTGAAAATATGTGTTTCAGATTTTAAAATTCTTTCTTCTAATGTGCCCATAAAGATTAATAAGTTACGTATTCAGTGATTTCAAGGCCATATCCAATCATTCCGACACGTTTTGTTTGTTCAGTGTTCGAAACCAGTCTAATCTTAGAAATATCAATATCGTGAAGGATTTGAGCCCCAATTCCGTAATCTTTACTGTCTATGATAACTTTTGGAGCTTTTAAGGTTCCTGTAGCTTGTAATGTTTTAAGTTCAGAAATTCTGTTTAATAAATTCACAGCTGTCATATCCTGATTAATAAAGATAACAGCACCTTTTCCGTTTTCATTAATAACCTTAAACATATCGTCTAATTGCTGTTCTGCATTATTAGTTAATGTTCCTAATAAGTCATTATTAACCTGAGAAGAGTGAATTCTGGTCAAAATAGGTTCTCCGGAATTCCATGTTCCTTTAGTTAAAGCAATATGAATTTGTTTATTTGTAGTCTGCTCGTAAGCTCTTAATCTAAAAGTTCCAAAACGGGTTTCAATATCAAAATCTTCTTTTTTAATAATAAGACTATCATGTTGCATTCTGTAAGCAACTAAATCTTCAATCGAAACTAATTTCAAATCAAATTTCTTAGCCACTTTTATAAGTTCAGGCAAACGAGACATTGTTCCGTCTTCATTCAAAATTTCGCAGATAACACCTGCAGGTTTAAATCCTGCTAATCTTGCAAAATCAATTGCAGCTTCAGTATGTCCTGTTCTTCTTAAAACACCTCCTTGTTTAGCGATCAAAGGAAAAATATGTCCTGGGCGTGCTAAATCATGCGGTTTTGTATTTGGGTCAACTAATGCTTGTACTGTCTTAGATCTGTCAGCGGCAGAAATTCCAGTTGTAACGCCATTTCCTTTTAAATCAACAGAAACCGTAAAAGCAGTTTCCATATGATCTGTATTATTAGTAACCATGGCACGTAAATCAAGTTCCTTGCAACGGCTTTCTGTAAGTGGTGTACAGATTAATCCACGTCCGTGAGTAGCCATGAAATTGATCATATCAGGAGTAACTTTTTCGGCAGCAGCTAAAAAGTCACCTTCATTTTCACGATCTTCATCATCAACTACAATGATTACTTTACCTTGACGAATATCTTCTATAGCTTCTTCAATGGTATTAAGTTGAATTTTTGTTGACATAATTATTGTTTGTTTTGAGCTGGTGAAAACCGCTCGGAAATTTTTTGAAATAATTGTGATATTGGGGGCGTTATTGCATCAAAATTAATTAATCCGTTATCATTTGTAGCACGATAGGTTAATAATATTGCTAATGGAGAAAGAATGAACGACGACATCCATGAACCCATAAAAGGAGTCATTCCGCCTTCCTGCGATAATCTTTTTCCAAAAGTATTGATGAAATGGAAGGTAATAAAAATTAATACCGCAAAAACAATTGGTAAACCAAGTCCGCCTTTTCTAATAATAGCTCCTAGAGGTGCGCCAATAAAGAACATTAAAAAGCACGCAAAAGCAATAACAAACTTTTCATACAAAGCCGTTAAGTGTTTGTTTATTTCTCGCTGTTTGTCTTTTAAATCTTTTTGGGTAGATTCGATAGAGAAAACGTTGCTGGTAACATTGCTGCTCGCCATTTTTAAAACATCAACTTTTTCTTTATTGTTATACAAAGACAAAAGATCACTTGGTAAAGTCTTTTTCTTTTTCGCTTTATCAGTAACCATAGTACCTGATCTTCTAAATCCAACACGTTGATTTATATTCTCAGAAAATGAGATAATTTCATTATCCAGATTTTTGTTTAATGAATCTAAAGTATAACGTAATTCATTAACATTAAGCATTGCATTTGTACCGGCAATACTTTCTTTACTGTCGTCAACTTTATTTAATTCAGATAAATCGATGTTGATGATATGCTTTTTAAAAGCTCCTTTTATAAAGGGAAGTTTAGAGCGCTCTTCGTATTTTTTTGGAGTAACATCCTGATAGTAATAACCATCATTTAAAACCAGTTTTAAAATACTTGATTTTTCATTACTGATTAATTCTCCGTCTTTAGCTTTAATAACCGTTTTGTTTTCTCCAAAATTGTTAGCCTTTTCGTGAATAGTAACACCAGTAAGAATATTTCCGTTCTCGCCAGATTTTTTGTTGACTTTAATGTTGTACGTCCCAACATCATTAAACTGACCTTCGGCAATAGCCATGGCCGGTTTTGCCTGTGCAATGTTTTTACGGAAGTTCACAAACTTATATTCGGCAAAAGGAATAACATTATTGGCAAACCAAAACGCTACAATACTCAAAACGAAAATAAAAATAATTAAAACCCGCATTGCTCTTTGAAGCGAGATTCCAGAAGATTTCATGGCAGCAAATTCATAATTCTCGGCTAAATTTCCGAAAGTCATGATGGAAGCCAAAAGAACCGAAAGTGGTAAAACCAGCGGGATAATACGGGGCATAGAAAAAAGCAGGAATTTCACGACCAATATTAAGTCGAGATCTTTACCTGCTAGTTCTGATATAAATAGCCATACTGTTTGAAGTATGAATATGAAAAAAAGGATTACAAATACAGTAGTAAATGTAACTAAGAATGTTTTTAATAAGTATTTGTCTAGTATTTTCAACCTTCTGATTAATCTAATTTATTGATGTAGTATTTCGGGTATTTACTCGCTACAAAGGTAAATTGATTTTTTGATAATGGCTGATTGGTTTTAAAAGAATTAACGGTTAAAGTTGTTTTTGTTCCGTTTTTTCCAGTTTCAATCAAATTATAGATGTGTTTTGTCTGAACGTCAATACCTAAAAGAATTTCTTTTCTTTGATCTTTTCCAGTAGTTGGTACTAATTTAATGTATTGAATCTTTCTTCCTTTTACATTTTGTACAATATCCATATTGTATTTATAACCAGAATTAAAGAAAGTAAGCATTTTTGAAGGCGTGATGGCATTATCATCCTTTTCATTTACTTTAGAAACTGTAACTTCTTCGTCTTCAGGAACAATTGTGTATGTTTTTTGTCCGTCAAAAATTTTAGTAACGCCCATAAAATTCAATACATATTGATTTCCTTTCATGGTTACATTTCCTTTACTGTCCTGATTTATATTCTCTTTTGCATTGTTTAGAGAATATTTAAAATCAATAACAATATTATCGTAGCTTTTTATTTTAGCAGTCACTTCGTTCAATAAATCTTTGGCTTTTTTATCCTGAGCTTGAATAGAAGTGAAGCTCAAAAGCAAGATAACTGCCATTTGAAAACACTTTTTAGTCATGTTAGTGATAGAATTGTTTTTGATTTCCTGAATGTTTGTTCTCATGATTGGATTAATTTTGTTCATTATTAAAGAATTGATCAAGAGCACTTAAGTCTAAAATGTTCACGCTTCTTGCTTTACTGCCTTCAAATGGGCCAACAATTCCCGCTGCTTCCAGCTGATCGATCAAACGACCGGCTCTGTTGTAACCTAATTTTAATTTTCTTTGCAGTAAAGAAGCAGAACCTTGCTGTGCATTAACAATAATCTCTGCAGCTTCTCTAAATAAGGTATCTCTTTCGGAAATATCCATATCAAGATTAATGCCAGTTTCTTCTCCAACAAACTCTGGAAGCAAATATGCTGTGGCATACGCCTTTTGCGAACCAATAAAATCTGTAATTTTTTCAACCTCTGGCGTGTCTATAAAAGCACATTGCACACGCGTTACGTCATTTCCATTTGTGTATAGCAAATCTCCACGTCCAATTAACTGGTCAGCTCCCTGAGTATCTAAAATTGTTCTCGAGTCAATTTTTGAAGTTACCCTAAATGCAATTCTCGCAGGGAAATTGGCTTTAATTAAACCTGTAATAACGTTTACAGAAGGTCTTTGTGTTGCAATAATTAAGTGAATCCCAATAGCACGGGCCAGCTGAGCCAAACGAGCAATCGGAACTTCGACTTCTTTTCCAGCGGTCATAATCAAATCGGCGAACTCATCGACAACCAAAACGATATAAGGTAAAAATCGGTGTCCGGCCTCTGGATTTAATTTTCTTGCTTTGAATTTCTCGTTGTACTCTTTAATATTACGAACCATTGCATCTTTTAATAAAGAATAACGATTGTCCATTTCGGTACAAAGTGAGTTCAAAGTATTGACCACTTTTGCATTATCAGTAATAATAGCATCTTCTGTATCTGGAAGTTTCGCTAAATAATGTCTTTCTATTTTATTGAAAAGCGTAAGTTCTACTTTTTTCGGATCGACCAAAACGAATTTTACTTCTGCCGGATGTTTTTTGTATAAAAGCGAAGTTAAAACCGCATTTAATCCAACCGATTTTCCTTGTCCTGTTGCACCCGCCATTAATAAGTGAGGCATTTTGGCAAGATCGACAACAAAAGTTTCATTCGAAATAGTTTTTCCTAAAGCGATTGGAAGTTCCATTTCAGCTTCTTGAAATTTAGCCGATCCAATCACACTTTTCATCGAAACCATAGTAGGGTTCTTATTAGGAACCTCAATACCAATTGTTCCTTTTCCAGGAATTGGTGCAATAATACGTATTCCTAAAGCTGATAATGACAAAGCAATATCATCTTCTAAACTCTTAATTTTAGAAATTCTGATTCCGGCTTCCGGTACAATTTCATATAAAGTTACCGATGGACCAACGGTTGCTTTAATTTGTGCAATTTCAATTTTGTAGTTACGAAGTGTATCTACAATTTTATTTTTGTTTTCTTCTAATTCTTCCTGATTAATAGTAATTCCGCCAGTCGAATATTCTTTTAATAAATCGATAGTTGGGAATTTATAATTGGATAAATCCAAAGTTGGATCAAATAATCCGAAATCTGCAACAAGGCGAGAAGCAAGATTTTCTTCGATAATATCTTCTTCTTCGGCCTTTTCAATTACAAACGCTTCATCAGGAGAAACTAATGGAAGTTCTTGTTTTGGCTGAATTGGTTTTAAAATCGGATTTAATTCAATTTCTGATGAATGATTAATAGTTGGTTTTAAAGCTTCTTTGTTGATTTCGAATTTAGAATCATCTGTCTTTAAATGAATATTATCCAGTTCCGGATCTTCTTCAATCGCAAATTCTTCTAAATTATAGGCACTTTCAGGTTCTAAATCTTGTTGAGGTTTTTTGATAGAATTTAATTCTGATTTTAATTCATTTTTAGTGGAATCAAAATAAGACTGAATTTTTTCCGGAGATACTTTTATTTTGAAAATCAAATAAACGATTAATCCAAAAAGTAAGGTTAATAGAGTTCCGGTTTTCCCGATGTAATCCTGAAGGAAAAGATTTAATTCATAACCAATTGTTCCACCAAGTTCTGGTGCCGAAGTAGCAAAAAAACCAAATAAAATAGAAACAACGATAATGGCGAATAAATCCCAAAACCAAGTGTTTTTTAATTTTTTGGTCGAAAGTTCTAATGCCAGAAATAATCCGGTTAAAAAGAATAAACGAACAATTATAAAAGAGGCAAGACCGAAACCTCGGTATACAATTAAGTCTGCAAGAAAAGCCCCGAATTTTCCGAGCCAGTTTTGCACCACTTCTTCACGGTCTCCAAGCTGACTAACAGCACTTTGGTCTGTCTGCCATTGTCCGTTGACATAAAACGAAATAAATGCAACTAATAATGCAATAGAAAAGAGTACCAAAAGGCATCCCAAAACAAATTTTTGTTGTTTGGATAATGACCAGGATCTAATGCTGGCGACTTTTGATTCGGTTTTTTTGTCTACAGTTTCTTTTTTTGTTTTTGCCATTCTTGCGTTCCGCCTATATAAATTTTGGAATATAAATTATCAAACCAATCGCTATTGCTGTCATCGCGGCAAAAAATACCGCTCCTGCAGCAATATCTTTAATAAACCCAATTCGTCTGCTGTAATCGGGGTGGATAAAATCGGCGATTTTTTCAACAGCCGTATTTAATCCTTCAATGCTTAAAACCAAACCAATGGCTAAGGTTTGACATAGCCATTCAGTTTGTGATATATGAAAATAGAACCCGGCAATAGTCATCACAATTCCCAGTGAGAATTGTACCATAACGCTGTGTTCTGTTTTTATCAGTTTTACAGCCCCTTTAAAAGCATAAGTTACACTTTTTAAGCGACCTGTAACAAAGGTATTATCTTTTTGAAACTCCATTTAGTGGAAAATATTATAGTGCTGCTAAAGCTGCTTCGTAATTTGGTTCGTTTGCAATTTCAGCAACTTGTTCTGTATGAGTAATTGTTCCATTTGCATCAACAACAATAATAACTCTTGAGTGTAAACCTGCTAAAGGTCCGTCAGTGATTTCTAAACCGTTTGCTTTACCAAAAGATCCTGTTTGAAAATCAGATAAGTTTACTACATTTTCTAAACCTTCGGCACCACAAAAACGTTTTTGAGCGAAAGGTAAATCTCTTGAAATACATAAAACAGTAGTATTTTCTAATCCGCTAGCACTTTGGTTGAATTTTCTAACAGATGCCGCGCAAGTTCCTGTATCAACACTTGGGAAAATATTTAAAACTAATTTTTTACCAGCGAAATTGCTTAAAGAAGCAACTGATAAATCATTTTGTACTAATTTAAAATCAGCAAGTTTAGAACCAACTGCTGGTAATTCGCCTGATGTATGAACTGGATTTCCTCCTAATGTTATTGAAGCCATGATAATTTTTTTTAATGAGGTTCAAAAGTAAGGATTAATATTTGAATCTAAAAGTATTTGTTAAGGGTTTAAGGTGAGATTAAGGAGGTGAATTTTTATCTCGGTTTCTGTATAGATTGAACGCAGATGATACGGATTTGCTTACGC
Source organism: Flavobacterium sp. UBA7680 (assembly GCF_002482975.1). Classification (GTDB taxonomy): domain Bacteria; phylum Bacteroidota; class Bacteroidia; order Flavobacteriales; family Flavobacteriaceae; genus Flavobacterium. Next base: position 7,345 of record NZ_DLHA01000059.1, read on the forward strand.
AAAAACGCAGATCTAAACGGATTTATTTCTCTTTATCATTATCATTCAGTATGAAACAAAAAAAATCCGTTTAGATCCGCGACTTCACGAAGTGAATCCGTATCATCCGTGTGCCATTTGCCACAACAAAAAAAAGCGTCTCTTTTCAGAAACGCTTTCTCAGTCATGTTTTTTTGTTTTTTATTTGAAAAAGAGGCCGATATTATTTATCGATCGAACCTAAAACACGTTTCATGAACGCGTTTAAAGCTTCTTTTTTATCAGTTCCCTGAGAAACCATTTTGTGTACTTCAAGAGCACCGTACATATTCGAAATCAATTCGCCAATTACATCTAATTCTTCGTCTTTAAGAGAAGGAATTTCGGTCATAGCTTCAAGAACTTCAATCGTTTCAATGATATAATCCTGATCGTTTTCTTCGATGAACTGCGTTAATTGCTTTATTACTGGTAATTTCATGTTTAGATTTCTTAGATTTTTAGACATTTCTAGATTTCTTAGACTTTTTTAAAATTTAGACAACATCTAAGAAGTCTAAAAATCTAAGTAAGTCTAACTAATCTAAATTTAAGCAATTGCGTTTACAAGGTCGATTAAAACTTCTTGTTTATTAGTTTGAGTTTCTCCAACTAATTGTCCGTTTACGAAAGTTGCAAATGTAGGCAGGTTGCTCACATTAGCTAATTTTCTTGATTCAGGAGAATTTTCTGCATCAACCAAAACAAAAGTGATAGCTTCATTTTCTGTTGCTAATTTTTTGAATTTTGGTTTCATAATACGGCAGTTTCCACACCATGATGCTGAATATTGTACTACTACTTTTTCGTTTTTAGCAACTAAATCTGCTAACGTATCTTCGTTTAAGTCGATTAACATAGTTTTTATTTTTAAGACACTAAGTTGCTAAGGTTCTAAGATGCTAAGTTTGCTCTCGAACCGAATAACTTTGTGTGGATTTATTTGATGTTTTTTTAAGTCGTTGAGATTCTAAGATCTAAGTTTAATCTTAGAATCTCTTGACTTTTATTGTAGAATTATATATAAGATTCAAAAGTTAAGTTAAAAAACTTAGCATCTTAGAACCTTAGTATCTTAGCAGCTTAATTAGCGCTTAAGTATTCAGCAGTACTAACTCTGTCTGCAGACATAGCTTCTTTACCAGCTTCCCAGTTTGCAGGACAAACTTCACCTTTAGTCTGGATGTGAGTGTAAGCGTCAACCATTCTTAAGTATTCGTTTACGTTACGTCCTAATGGCATATCGTTTACACTTTCGTGGAAGATTTTTCCAGTTTCGTCAATAAGGTAAGTAGCTCTGTAAGTTACGTTTGAACCTTCGATGATAACTGAATCAGTATCTTCGCTGTAGCTTGTAGATTCGATATCAAGAATACCTAAAATGTTAGCTAAGTTACGGTTTGTATCAGCTAAGATTGGGTAAGTAACACCTTCGATTCCACCATTGTTTTTTGGAGTATTTAACCAAGCAAAGTGAACTTCGTTTGTATCACAAGAAGCACCAATTACGATAGTATTTCTTTGCTCAAATTCTGGTAATGCAGCTTGAAAGGCGTGTAATTCAGTTGGGCAAACAAAAGTGAAATCTTTTGGGTACCAAAACAATAATACTTTTTTGTTGTTGTTTACTGCTTCTTCAAAAATGTTGATTTTTAAATTATCACCCATTTCTGAGATAGCATCTACTGCAATACTTGGGAATTTTTTTCCTACTAAAGACATATTTTTCGTTTTAACGTTAAAAATTTATTTCTGGTGCAAAAGTAGGCGATAAGTACAGATTCTTACAATAAGATGTGATTATAAAAATTTATAAGTTGATAAATTTTGACTATTTAACTTTTTAACTTATTGGATATCAATATTTACTGGAAGAATTCCTTTTGAAGAAATTTTATCTAAAAATTGAATTGCTGCTGTTTTTTGAAACTCTTCAAAATCCTGATATGCCTCAACTAATCCTAAAGCCTTTTTTAGATTCGGAATTATTGGTAAAGCATACGGATTTCCGAAAACGTAAACAATGCATTTTTTGGTTTGAAGTAAATCAGAAAGCAGTTCTAAAACTTCATCGTTAATTTCGAAATTATTCGCAGGTTTTGCCTTTGGAACAAACAATGAAATCAAAATAGTTTCGAAATTTTCTAATTGTTTTTTGATTGCAGAAATATCCGAAACTTCTAAATTTTCAAAAGAAAATTCCGGAGATTTTAATTCTGAATTTAAAGTTTTAAAGAATGTATTTTCGGTATTTTTATATAAACTCAGTTTAGCTAATTTATTTTTTTTCTGAGATTCAAATGCTAATTCTAAATTTGAATTATCAACAATAGTTGTAATAGCATTTTGAGCAATTTTCAGATTTAATTCGGATGCTTTTTTGAAATTTAATTCGCCCGAAGCAGCGGTATTTCCAGAAAGAATTCCTGCTTTTTCTTTAGCTTTCATGATTCGGCTATGGCTTTTGAAAATACGATCTGGAGATGCATTTCTAAAGATAGCTTCAATTCCTTCGGGAACATTTTCGGCGAAGCATAAAATATCATTTCCGGCATTAAAAGCTTCCCATTCCAGCTGACCTTTGGTTTCGTATAATTTTGAAACGCTGTGCATATTTAAAGCATCAGAAATTACCAAACCATCATAACCTAATTTGTCTCGTAAAAGATCCTGAATCACAGCTTTTGATAATGTTGCCGATGTATCTTTTCCATCATTTAAACTCGGAACTGCCAAATGTCCAATCATAATCGAATCGACATTATTTTCGATTCCTTTAATGAACGGATATAATTCGTTTTCTAATAATTCTTCCAGAGTTTCCTTTAAAACGGGTAATCCTAAATGCGAATCGACATTGGTATTTCCGTGTCCGGGAAAGTGTTTCAGACAGCCTAAAACGCCAACTTCAGACATTCCGTTTAAATATTCAACCGAAAAATTGGCTACTTTTTCTTTGTTTTCACCAAAGGAACGATATCCAATAACAGGATTATTTGGATTATTGTTGATGTCTGCCAAAGGCGATAAATTATACTGAATTCCGGCAGCTTTTAAATCTAAACCTATTTGTTTTCCAACTTCAAAAACTAAATCAGATTTGTTTTCCGGCAAAGCGCCAAGTGTAATTGCATACGGATATTGCGGTGTTTTTTCGATACGCATTGCCAATCCCCATTCGGCATCAATACTGATTAAAAGTGGAGTAGAAGCGACTTTTTGATAACGAACAATAAGTTCTTTTATTTTTTGATAACTGTCATCATTAAAAACAACTTTTTTCTTGCTTTCATAATTGGTTGCAGCGCTCGCACGACTGTGAAAAAAGGTCAGTCCGCCAATATTGTGCTCTTTTATTAAACGTTCGGTTTCCTGAATATTTTCTTCGGTATCGTTTATAAAAACGGCAGGAAAAAAGAATTGTCCTATTCTTTGTCGTAATGCTTCGGCTGTAATTTTCATTATTATAAAGTCTTTTTCATGCAGACGCTGTTATCCATCTTTTCGTAAGGCGGATAATTTGGAATGATTGTGTAACCTAATTTTTGGTACAAATTTATGGCTTCGGGCTGATTTTTCCCAGTTTCGAGAATAGTATAAGTATAGCCAGCTTCTTTAGCCCAAATTTCTAATTCGGCTAAAACTTTTGAAGCGATCCCTTTTTTGCGAAAATCAGGATGAACATACATTCGTTTGATTTCGGTCTTGTCGCTTTCTTTTTCGCGAAAAGCGCCGCAGCCAACAGGAACATCATTCTCATAATAAACAATCGTATGTTTTATTTTGTCAGTTTTATTAAACTGATTGTAAAACGCATGATCTTCTCCGTCTCTAATCGCTAAATCCTGATCTAATAAAGCCACCAGCTTTATAAAATCGGGATCATCTGAATTAGTTCGCTTTAAGTTAATCATCTTCTTGTTTTATAATTTTCTTTATTCATAACCTTTTCCTGTAAACCAATCGAAACCTTCAATGTTTTTGTATTCAACAGGTATTGAATTTAATATTCTTATGTCTTTTTTATTTTTACTGTAAGCTTCTTTTTTTGAAATAATTATTTTCCCGGTTTTTCTGTCTTCTTTGTCAGTTTCATAGTAAACATATTCTAAAGTATCGACTGCTTCACCGTTCCATTTATATTTATAAATTGCTGTATGTCCAGGATGACCATATTCAACTCCTCGTATTATTTTTTCTTTAGGAGAAAAAGTAGGATTTATGAATTCAAAATCTTTCGAAAATGTTTTTTTATCCTTTCTAAACAAATAAATATTACTGAAGGCTTTTAGGCAGCATCCAGTTGCGCCATACCAATTAACAACAAAATCTTTTAAGCCGTCACCATTAATGTCTTTTATTGTGTCATTTTCATAAGTCATAGCCCACTCTTTATGAGAAAGAACTTTTACGAATTTGTTTCCATTTTTCGAATAAATATCGATATATACATTATTTGGCTCTAACCTTCGGATAATGAGATGAGGATTGTTTTTTGCAAAATAGCAATCTATATTTATTTCAACTTCAACGTCATATTCATTATCAGGTCTAACTTTGTATTTCTTTTGGAATTTCTTTTGGTTAATTTCCTGAGTGGCAATTTTCAAAGCATTAAATAGAATTTTATCTAATTTTAAACTATCTATCTTTTCCTGTTTTTCAATTTCGGCTTTTTTCTCTAAACGTTCTTTTTCTTTTTGCTCAAATGTTTTTGTAACAGGTTGTTTCTTTTCCGGCAGTTTATTTTTCTTTTCATTATTATGTCCACAAGATAATAGCAGCACCATAAACAATGTTATTATGCAAATCTTTGTTTTCATCTTTTCACTGCAGGTTTAGAGATCGGTATTTTATTTCAATTTTGCCTTTTTTTGTTTAGCTAATTGCTTTTTAGTTTCAATTGCTTTATCCAATCGGTTTTTAAAACGGAAAAGTTTTGGCAAACCTTCCAGTCGGTCTTCGATTGTGATTTCTTCATAAACCACAATAGCTTTTTCTAAAACCCTGATTTCATTGTCAAGATCGTTTTGGTTTTTGTAGATTGTTGCTAATCTATCGTAAGGATGATTTCCTTTAAAGCTTTCTGCGACATTTTCCTCATATAATTCAATTGCTTTTTCAAGATTTCCGGTTTTTTCGAACTCAGCTCCTTTTAAGTTGCGTTCGGCCTGCAAATTTTCATTGATTTCCATAAGTAAGAGTTTGATTTGGGGTTAAACTTCTTCAGATTTTTTCCCAAAATCTTTCGGGAAAATTAAAAAACGTGATAAAATAAGACCTGGAATTGTCGCTATAAAAACCCATATAAAAAAGTTTTGATAGCCTAAAAATTGTTGTATAAAACCGCTCAACATTCCCGGAAGCATCATTCCTAATGCCATAAATCCGGTTGCAAGTGCATAATGTGCTGTTTTTGATTCTCCTTCGGCAACATGAATTAAAAACATCATAAAACCTGTAAATCCAAAACCATATCCAAATTGTTCCAAAATTACGGTAATACAAGTATACAGATTTAATGGAGAATTTATTTCGAAAAAGTAAAGATTTATGTGAAGATGAAAAATTGCTTCGGGCTGAAAATGAGCAAGTCCAATAAAACCAAGAATTGGCAGATGCATAGCCAAAAACATAGGAAGCATCCATTTGGTAAGACCATGTTTAGAAATGGCAATTCCGCCCAAAATTCCGCCAATTGTTAAAGCAAAAATTCCTAAAGTTCCATAAATAATCCCAACAGATTCAGTAGTTAGGCTCATCCCGCCAACTTCTTTTCCGTCTAATAAAAATGGACTTAACATTTTAAGCAATTGCGATTCTCCTAATCTGAAAACCAGAATAAAAGCTAAAACTAAACCGATTTGTTTTTTCTTGAAGAAACTGGCAAATATAGAACCGAAATTTTGATGATGGTCTTTATTATGAGCTACAACATTTATTTCATTTCTTGGAGTAAAAACAAAATTATAAATCGTTATAAAAGTCATTAATAAACCAACGCCAATCATTGTATAGGACCAAGCTTTGGTATTATCACCATATTTTTGTTCTAAATATCCTGCTAAAAGCACAATTAATCCGTTTCCTGCAAGCATTGAAAGTCTATAGAAAGTACTTCTGATTCCAAGGAAAAAAGACTGCTGATTTTCTGGTAAAACCAATAAATAAAAGCCATCGCTCGCAATATCATTTGAAGCAGAAGCAAAAGCGGCAACCCAGAAAATTGCTAATGTCATCATGAAAAATCCATTGGTTGGAATCGTAAATCCGACTAATAAAAAGGCAATTGAAATCAATAACTGCATCGATAAAAACCATTTTCTTTTGGTTCCGTTTAATTCAATAAAAGGACTCCAAAGAGGTTTTATAACCCACGGTAAGTATAATAAACTGGTGTAAACGCCAATATCTTCATTTGAAATACCTAAATTTTTGTACATAATTACCGAAACCGAGATAATTACGGCGTAAGGCAATCCAGACGCAAAATTAAGAAGTGGAATCCAGAACCAGGGTTTATTATCTGTTTTCATTAGGCTGAGCAGGTGAATAGATTTTAAAATTCTTTTTTAAGTCGGCAGCAGTTGGGGTGCTTTCGTTCGCAAAATAATCAATAAATGTTACAGCACAAGCTTTATACATATCGATTTTTTCTGCAGGAATAGAAAATGATATAAAGCCGTCTTTTTCAACAGCTCTTACTTTGTCAATTATTTTTGAGGCATCAGCTGTATTTACTTTCGAAACATGTTCTCCGCCATAAATTACAATATAACGCACTTTCGTATTCAACGGATTTTTGATACTGAAAGAATAATTTACAGTGTCTTTTGCAAAATCTGTAATGACTGGTGTATCAATAATAATACGTTTCAAATTTGGAACCGCGGCAGGAAGCGCAGGATATCGATATTGGTTGTCTTCCAGAAGACGAACAAGATCTAAGTTTTTGTTCATGAACCATTTTGCGCTGAAATATGCACTTCCGGAAACATTTTTAGTGCTTCTGGCAAAATCAATCTGGGTTGGGATTTCGCTTACATAATTCCAGCTTTTATCACCGTCGGCTCTAATTTTATAAGAAGCGTGACCAATGTAAACAGCCGTATTATTAGAATTTTCTGCCCACCATTTTACTAATTTTGAATAAGAAGCTCTTGGATTATACATGCTCCAATACAATTGAGGCAAGATATAATCGATCCATTTTTGATCCATCCATAAAACAGGATCGGCATATAAATCGTCGTAATTTGCGGTTGACTGTGTTTCTGAACCTTTTGGATCAACCGATTTATTTCGCCAAACTCCAAACGGACTGATTCCGAATTGAACCCACGGTTTACTTTCTTTTATAGTTGTAGAAATTGTATGCACAAAGTTGCTCACGTTCGCACGACGCCAATCAGGAAGGCTTAATCCTGCGCCGTATTTTTTGTACGAAGCGGAGTCGTTAAAAACTTTTCCGGGAACGGCATATGGATAAAAATAATCATCAAAATGAATCGCATCGATATCGTATTTATCAACGACTTCTTTCACGACTTTTGTTAAATGTGACTGAACTTCTGGCAATGCAGGATCGTAATAATATTTTCCGCCGTATTCAATCATCCATTCCGGATGTTTAAAAACGTCGTGATTTGGACTTAAAAGGTTTTTATTTAAATCGAAAGTCGCACGATACGGATTCAGCCAAGCGTGAAATTCAAAACCTCTGTTATGCGCTTCTTCAATCATCCACGCCAAAGTATCATAATACGGATTTGGAGCTACGCCTTCTTTTCCTGTCAGGAATCTAGACCAAGGCGCAAATTCTGAAGGATAAAAAGCATCACCAACGCTTCTTATCTGAACGATAACAGCATTGTAGTTTAATTCTTTATAGGTGTCTAAAATTTCTAAATAATCAGCTTTTTCTTTTTCAACATTATCTGTGGCTGTTTTTGGCCAGTCAATATTTACTACAGTCGCAATCCACACACCTCTAAATTCATTTTTAGGATGCATTATTTTTTCTTGTGAGTTAGATTTTAATCCAAAGAAAAATAAAAGTATGATTGAGTATAGTAAGTGCTGATTTTTATGCATTTTAATCTTTAATTTTAACAAGAACCAAAAATAGTTTGTTTTGCTAGGAATTCAATGAATTCTGCTAAATTTTATTTTAAATGTTTTTTTGCCACGAATTACACAAATTTCCACCAATTTTTTATTCTCAAAGTATTAAAAAATAATTCGTGATAATTCGTGTAATTCGTGGTAATCTTTTTTTATAGCCACAGATTAAAAAGGATTATTTGGATTAATCTTTTTAATCCTTCTAATCTGTGGCAAACTTATTTATTTAATCTGGAAAGGAAATTTTTCCCATTGTTACGGATGGAATTCCTTTTTTAGATCCAAAATTATAATTTCCTCCCGCCACGGTTTCATTAGCTAAAACAGCAAACAAAACGGCTTCTTTGGCATCGCCTGAAATTCCGAGAATATCGCTTTTCTCAAATTTACAAGGCAATAATTCCTGTAACCAGCTCACCAATAACGGATTTCGTGCGCCTCCGCCAGACATATAAACTGTAAACTCTTCGATTGGGGTTTTAGTATTTTGTACAACAAACAAAACCGCTTCGGCAATTGTCTCGGCGCTAAGGCGTGTTAAAGTCGCAAGCAAATCTGGTGCCGAAATGTTTTCTAAACCTAATTTCACCAAAGCTGAGTTCACAAATTCGTGGTTAAATAATTCCTGACCAATCGTTTTAGGGAAACTTTTTTGAAAGAAAGCATTGCTTTTTAATTCGCTTAAAAGTTTTTGGTTTATAGTTCCGCTTTTAGCGATTTCGGCATCTTTGTCGTAACTTTTTTCAGGGAAAAACTGTTTGGTGAAAATATCAATTAAAGTATTTGCAGTTCCGGTATCGGTTACAAAAACCTCTTCGGTGTTTTGAGAAGCCGGTAAATAAGTGAAATTTGCGATTCCGCCCATGTTGAGCATAATTCGGTTTTCGCCTTTTTTGCTGAATAACAAATAATCGCCATAAACCGCAAGAGGTGCACCTTCGCCGCCTGCTGCGACGTGTTTTTGTCTGAAATCAGATAAAGTGATAATTCCGGTTTTTACCGCAATATGATCGCCGTCGCCAATTTGTAAAGTTGCATTTGGAAATTTTTCCTGTTGATGTAAAAACTTTGGCGCATGTAGAACTGTTTGTCCGTGTGACGCGATTAGATCGACTTCATTTGCGGAAATATTCCATTTTGAAAGACAATCGTTTATCATTCCTGCGTGCAAATCTGCAATCCATTCATTAAGTAAAACCAAATGCTGAAAATCAATTGTTTTTTTAGCAAACACTTTTCTGATTTCGGTTTTAATGTCTTCGCTGTAATCAATAGTTTCAAATTGTTCGATTTTCACAACCGTGTTTTCGCCTTCGCCAGAAATTGCACAAAGAGCCAAATCGAGTCCGTCGAGCGAAGTTCCTGACATTAAACCGATTATTTTTCGGGTTTCTTTTTGAGCAATTTCATAAAGAGCGCTTATATTTTTATTCATTAAAATGAAGTTTTAAGGAAGTTTTTTATTTGGTAACGCTAAAATCAGATTATTTTAGATATAAATATAGTGAAAAAGGGTTTTTTTATTTGTAAAATTCACTATTCCGAAAAAGGACAGCTAAATGAATAATGATTAAAAATGCAGAAAAAATTGTACAATTAATTGGTTAAGTTTGCCTTCGAAATTCCTCAAAAACACTTTGTTGAATTTTAGTCATCAATTCAAAACAATCAAACTTAAATTATGAAATCATTTTTTTACTACATTACTTTTCTACTACTCTCTTTTTTTGTCACAGCTCAGGAAAACAGCCCTTTTGTAAATGGATTTGAAGAAACGATATCTTCCAAAATATTAGGAAAAGAGCGTAAAGTTTGGATTCATATTCCGAGTAGTAACGGTGGAAATAAAATCAAAGACAGAGGAAATTATCCTGTAATTTATTTATTAGACGGAAGTGAAAATTTCAACACCGTTGTGAGCATTACAGAACATATGGCGGAATCGAATCTTTGTCCGCCAATGATTGTGGTTGGTATTCTGCACAAAAACAGATTGGTTGATTTAACAATAGGTACAGATAAAGAATTACCTGAAATTGTGGGCGGCGGCGAAAAATTTATGTCATATGTCGAGAAAGAATTGATTCCGTATATTGATTCCAATTATCCAACTGCATCTTATAAAACGTTTATTGGTCACTCGCTTGGAGGCTTAACAGTTATGAATACTTTTTTGCATAATCCGAATTTATTTAATTCGTATGTTTCTCTTGACGCTTCGTTGTGGTGGGATCACCAAAAAGTGGTAAAAGACGCCAAAACGATTTTACCGACTCAAAATTACAAAGGAAAAACATTGTATATGGCAATGGCAAATCGTTTAGAAAAAGGTGTTGATACATTAAGTGTTCAAAAAGATACAACCCAAACGACAGCGCTTCTTCGAAGCAATTTAGAATTTATTAAAGATTTGTCTAAAAATAAAAAGAACCAATTGCGTTTTAAATATAAATTTTATGAAGATGACAATCATCCTTCAGTACGTTTGATTGGTGAATATGATGCACTTCGATTTATTTTTGAGTTCTATAAACTTAAAATTTACGACAGCGAATTAAAAAATCCTGATTTTAAATTAGATTCACTTTTGGTAGCGCACTACAAAAATGTCTCTGAAAACATGGGCTATGTTGTAAAGCCGGGCGAAAACCAAATTAATAATTTGGGTTACCAAATGATGGGAGCTAAACAATTAGCAAAAGCTGAGACCTTGTTTAAACTTAATACGACCAACTATCCTGAAAGTGCCAATTGTTATGATTCTCTTGGCGATTTATATCTTGAAAAAGGTGATAAAGCAAAAGCGATAGAAACTTTTAAAAAAGCTTTAATTCTAAAAGAAATTCCAGAAACAAAAGAGAAATTGGAAAAGCTGTTGAAAGAGAAGAAATAAAATTATAGAATTTATGTATAAAAAGCTCAACTATTCGGTTGGGCTTTTTTTGCGTTTATACGAGAATTAATTATGAAGCCTGACTGTAATTGAAAAATAAAAGAAAAACTTATTCCCGTTTTTATATATTTGCTTCAAACCAATTAAAAAAATAAACCATGATTGTTGTTGTTATTCTTTTTGTTTTCATCATAATTGGAGTGTTCATTTACAATTCCCTTATCGAAAAAAGAAACCAGGTTACGAATGCTTTTTCTTCTATTGATGTAATGCTGAAAAAACGTTTTGATTTGATTCCGAATTTAGTTGAGATTGTAAAACAATATACCAATTACGAACAAAGTACTTTAACTAAAATCGTAGAACTTCGTTCAAGAGCAACTTCAGGTTCTTTAACCGAAGCCGAAAAAGCAAGTTTAGATACTGAACTTAGCACAGCTGTAAAAGGTTTAATGGTAACGGTTGAAAATTATCCGGACTTAAAAGCCAACACAAATTTCTTAAACTTACAAAACACTTGGACAGAAAGTGAAGAACAAATCGCGGCTGCGAGAAGAACTTATAATGCTTCGGTTACAAGTTACAATAACGCTATTATGATGTTCCCGGGAAATTTGTTTGCTGGAATGCTGAATTATACTAAAATTGATGTTTTAGCAACGCCAGAAGAAGAACGTAAAAATATTAGTGCAAAAGAACTTTTCAATAATTAATGGATTCAGGAATTAGTAACAATTCAGCCTTGCAGGAGGTTTTGAATGCATTAGAAGTTGAGAGAAAAAAAATTGCCGAAACCTATAAAACCACCTACATTTTATTTGGTCTTGCCATTGTATTTATGGTAATTGGTTTATTGATCAGGTTTCCGACTTTAGGTTTTCTGGGATTTGCCGTTTCTGCCATTACTGGCATCGTAATGCATTTTAGAATTGGTGACGATGTTAAGAAATACAAAATGGCTTATAAAACCAATGTTGTAGGATCTGCATTGAAGAATATCAATGAAAGTTTAACGATAACGCCTCGAAGCGGACTTCCGGAATATGAGTTTAGAAGTTCTGAGCTTTTTACAACCGAATCTGATCGTTATAAAACACAGGATTTAATAAGCGGAACAAACGATAAAACTTCTTTTTGGTTTGCCGAAGTTCACGCCGAATACAAAACCGAAACAAGCACAAAAAACGGAACCCGTACACAATGGCATACCATTTTTAAAGGAATTGTTTTTGTAGCCGATTTCAATAAAAATTTCAATGTTTCGACTGTTGTTCGTCCAAAAGGTTTTGGAGAAGCTTTTGGTTCCTGGTTTTCTAAAAATGTTTTTAGTTTTGGAAACACCGATGTTATCGAATTAGAAAACATCGATTTCAGCAATAAATTTGTAACCTATTCGAGTAACCAAATTGAAGCACGATATATTTTAACGCCTGCCATGATGGAAAGAATTCTGGATTTAAACGGCAAATGCGACGAAACGATTTCGGTTTCGTTTATTCATTCTAAAATGTATATTGCTTTTCCGTTGTCCGAAAATTATTTTGAAGCGCCTATTCATTCTTCGCTTTTAGATCCAGATTTACTTTCCGGCGATCTTTCGATTGTGAGATTCATGCATGATATTGTTCATGAACTGGATTTGAATACTAGGATTTGGGGGAAGGATTAGAGCAACAGGAATTCATCAAAATAAGATCAAATGGAAAATTGGGTTTCTTATTATAATCAAGAACAATACGGGTTTTCAGAAAGTTTTAAAAAGGAATTATCAAAGCAGTTGGGCGAACGATTTATCAAGAACCTCGATTATGAAAATCTTTTTGAGAAATATTTCTATAATTTATTTTTAGGAATGGAAGAAATAGAGATAAGGGAAAAGGATAATTATGTTTTTGGTAATGCAGAAATTATCAGCCCAGATTCTCGTACCAGAAGTTTAACCATTTGCTGGAAATCTGATTTTTTTGAGGAAAAGCTCGAAATCCATAAGCAGGATGTTGAAGGGAAAATTGATTTTTTCTTTTGTTCAGATTTTCCAACAGAAGAATTAAAGAAATATATAAAATATAAAAAGCCGAAAAAGCATACAAGTTCAAATGACCCATTTGAATTGGATTTAAATTTCAATAATTTCCCTGATCTGAGCATCAAATTTGAAGTAAAAGAGAAATTTACTCTTGAAGAGGAAAATGAAATTGTAAGTATTTTTAAACGAAATGTAAATATTTATGTTTCTGATTTCAAAGAAAATTTAATTCTTCTTGATTTCCAAAACAATAACGAAGAAGTTCTTGAAAAAGAGAAAGAGTTTATAAATGAATCTTTAAATTTAATTAAGAGTTTTGCTTTTAGCCATAAAATTAGCGGTGCTATTATATCGTGAAGAGAATTATTGAACTTTTTAAATCTAAATTATGCATTTAATATTGTATAAAATAAATAAAAATGATTCTGAATTATATGATATTATTAAGTATAATATTGAAAAATTTGGAAACACTTTCTTTTATAAAATGGATTCAGATGAAGGATTTGAATTTAACGTTTTTGAAGGGAATATAGCAAACGAAGAGATTACCATTTATTTTGAAGGAAAAGTTAACTTCATTTGGCTATCTATTAAATATAGTCAATTTTTAAATCATAAATTGTATTATGAAAGAGTTCTGAATTTTGAAAGAAGCATGCTTGAGTTAATTAGTTCTGATGCAGATATTTATCGTATTGATGAAATACTTTTAGAAGATTTGATTCTGAATAAAGGAGTTTATTGGTATAAGGATAATAATGCAAATACAATTTTTAATGAATGGATAAAAAATGAAGAAAAATTGCATTGGCTTAAAATTGAAATTCCTTATAAAGAATTAAATTTTGAAAGCTTTTTAAAAGAGCGTGGGTAAACAATGTTTTGTCTGATTTAAAGATTTTGTATTTTAAATAAAAGAAAACTTAATTTCAACTTTGTGTTCACGAGCAAGATGCTCGCGCTAGCCTCTGAAAAGATAAAAACAGAAAATCTTGATTTTAAAAATCAAGATTTTCTGTTTTTATACTATTTTAATTTCTACTCCGCTAGCGCGAGCGTCCCGCTCGTGCCCGCACAGAACATCAATTAATATCAATTTCTAAAACAGTCTGATCATTATTTCCATAGTTTCTTGCAGAACTGTATTTCCAATCTATCGGATTAGTAACAAAACCAGTTTCAAGAGGATTGTTATGAATATAGTTTAGCTTTTGCTCAAAAACTTTTAGAGACCAAATTTCTATAGGTTGATTATTTTGCTGCCAAAACTGCCTGAATTTTACATTACTATTTTTCTTTCTAGCTTTTTCAAACATCCATAATATCCATTCTTTTCTACTTTCTTGAGGATTTTCTTCGATTGTTTTAAGCAGTTTTTTAGAAGTAAATCCTTTAAAGTCTCTTATCAATCCCGAAGGATCTTCACTTCCTGATCTAAAAATTAAATGAATATGACTTGGCATTATACAATATCCATAAATTTCCATTGATTTATGTTTGCGACAATAATCTAGAGATTCAATGATTGCTCCAAAATATTCTTCTCTTGTAAATACATCTATCCAATAAACTGTAGCGAAACTGATAAAATATGCTCCAGTTTTTTCTCCAAATTTATATTTTCTGCTCATTTGTTTTTTATCTAATGCTGGAAATACTTTGCGGGCACGAGCGGGACGCTCGCGCTAGCGTCTTAAATTAGTTTTCAAGAATCAAGAATCTCTCTGCTAGCGCGAGCGTCCCGCTCGTGCCCACAAAGTTTATCAATTACTAAAAGAGAAAACCTCGATTTTAAATCGAGGTTTTGCTTTTTAAATCCTACTCCAAATCCAAATAAGGATTTAAAGTTTCAGCTAATTCATTGAGCCAGTAAAAACTATCTCTTAGTTTGGTGATTTCGTTTTGAAGTTCTTCGTGTTCGCTCATAACGCCTAATGCAAGTGTAAAATTTACTTGCCTTAGTGTTTTAGCCATTTCTTCAGGTTCAATTCTGTCGTTGAAAAAATTCAAAAGCCTGATTTGAGTTTCTTTTGAAATTGTGTTTACATTCATAATCTTTGTGTTTAGGAAAAGAACCCGCACAGCTAAGGTGTCCTACGCCACAAAGTGCGTTGCAGTTGTTTCCAATACCGCCACCATACCGCACGGGCAAAAGCTTTTTTGATATCATGTTTCTTTGTGTTTAGGATTGTAAAGATATCAAAAAAATATTTTAAAAGTAAGAAAAATATTATATGTTAATTGTTTAAAAAAGGACTAGAAAGAAACTAAATCATATCTGCATGGTAAATATAAAACGTTATTTTTACAAAAGTGAATATTCAAATAAATGAAATATATACAAGACGAAAATATTTTAAAGATAATTGCTGGAATCATCTTTTGTGGTTTTTTAATTTGGTGGATTAGATCAGGAGATATAAAAGAATCTAAAAAACTAGAAGAAGAAGGTTTAGAAATGAATTCAATTACTAAAATGCGAAGTTGGAGAGTTTATATTATTGCAGGATTTGGATTAATTGTTTTTTTATTTGAAGTTTTGAAACGACTTTATCTATTTATATTTCACTAAAATCTTCTTATGAAAACGAGTGTCCTAGCCCTGATGGAAGCGGCATCCTTTTGCGCCGGGGTTCGGCGTAAAAGATATAGCGGACAGCAGGAAATTGCTCCTTATTAAAATTCCAATTTTTAAATTCCAAATTCCAAAAAATAGGATTTACGTTTCCATAAGCCTTCGACTACGCTCAGGATGACAATTAGGTTTGAAGAGAAAAACCCTTGTGCCTTTGTAACTCTGAACCTTTGTCCCTCATAAAAAGAAACCTATTTCAAAACAAATCCATTTTCTTTCAAAACATTCAAAACTTCTGCAATGATTTTTGAACGACATTCGGCGCTTTTTCTGCTGGTTCCTGTTTTTACCCAATAACGAATGTTTAGCTGAATAATCGTTCCAGAAATATCAGTTATTACGGCTGCGTCTTCATGATCTTTTTCGGTTACTTCTTCGTTTCGTTTTAGGACTTCTTTTACGAGTTCGATGGCTTTTCCATAATCAGAACCATATTCGAGACCAACGGTAAAAGTCTGCAAAAGGTAACCTTCGCTGTTGTAGTTAATAAGCGTATTTTTAATTAAAAGTGCGTTGGGAATATAAATGATTTTCGAATCGCTTTTTACTTCGGTATCGCGGAGGTTGAGGTTGATGACTTCGCCTTTTACGCCGTTGCTTTCGATAATGTCGCCAATAGAAAACGGACGTTTGAAAGCGAGCAGAATTCCGGCAAGGAAATTTTCGCCAATATCTTTAAGGGCAAAACCAATTACAAAAGCCGAGATTCCGGCTCCGGCAAGCATACTTTGGGCGATCCCGTCAAGACCAATAATTTTGAACATGAACAAAACTCCAATAATAATCAAAACCGATTTAATCAAACGGGCAATAAAAGTCGCGAGAAGTCGGTCGTGCATTCTGGCTTTGAGTCGGTTTCCTGTAAAAATACCAATTCGGGTTGCAATAAACCACGAAACGAGAATGACAACAATGGCGAGAATAAATTTTGGTGTAAGATCGACAATGCTGTAATAATAGTTTTCTAAATGTTTGAAGACGTCCTGAACGAAATTTTCCATAATTGTAAGGCGTAAAAAGTAAAATCTTAAAATTACCTATTTCCCAATTTTGGTGCTTTACAGAATTTGGCTTTAATTTTATAAAATGTTGACGGGCTGTTAAGATAAATCGGCATTTTATACATTTTAAGCAGCTATATTTTTATATTTGTTGTCTCAGTTTTTGAGCAATTATTTTTTAAGAAAAGCACCATTTACATGTTGACCCAATCTCATTTAGAGCAATTAGCCGGCGAACTCGAAGGCACACTTTTATACGATGATCTTCATAAAACACTTTATTCGACAGACGCATCAGTGTATCGGATTCGGCCAAATGCGGTGGCTTTGCCTAAATCGACAGCAGATATCAGCAGGTTAATTCGCTTTGCAGCGCAGCATAATATTTCGATTACGCCAAGAACGGCCGGAACTTCACTTGCCGGACAAGCAGTTGGAGACGGACTTGTGGTTGATGTTTCGAAACATTTTACCAAAATATTAGGTTATGATGCCGAGAAAAAAACGGTTACGGTTCAGCCCGGCGTTATTCGCGATGAACTGAATTTATATTTAAAACCGCACGGCGTTTTCTTTGCGCCCATTACATCAACTTCAAACCGAGCGATGATTGGCGGAATGGTGGGAAATAATTCATCTGGAACAACTTCGATTCGTTATGGTGTTACGCGTGATAAAATTGCTGAGGTAAAAGCGATTTTAAGCGATGGAACAGAAGTGGCTTTTGGCGAATTGACTTCGGCGGAATTTATTGAGAAAACCAAAGGCGATTCTTTAGAAAATAAAATCTACAAAAGCGTTTACGACGAGCTTTCAGTAAAAGAAAATCAGGAAGAAATTATAAAAGAGTTTCCGAAACCGGAAATTCATAGACGAAATACAGGTTACGCCGTTGATATTTTGTTAAGATCAGAATTATTTGGTGGAACAGAACCAACAATAAACCTAGGAAAATTACTTTGCGGAAGTGAAGGAACGCTGGCTTTTACAACCGAAATTACTTTAAAAGTTGACGATTTACCGCCAGCGCACAGTATTATGGTTGTCGGGCATTATCATACGATTCAGGAATCTTTGGAATCTGTTGTCGTGGCGATGAAACATCATTTGTATACTTGCGAAATGATCGACGACACGATTTTGGATTGTACCAAAACGAATCGTGAACACATTAAAAACCGATTCTTTTTGGTTGGAGAACCAAAAGCAATTATGCTTTTTGAAGTAGCGTCTCACACTTTAGAAGATGCAGAAAATCAAGCCAACGCTTTAATTGCCGATTTAGAAAAAAATAACTTTGGTTACGCGCTCGTAAAAATTTACGGAGCTGATATTGATAAAGCCAACGAATTGAGAAAAGCTGGACTTGGACTTTTAGGAAGTATTGTAGGCGACAACAAAGCAGCCGATTCGATTGAAGATACAGCGGTTGAATTAAGTGATTTGCCAGCATATATTGCGGAATTTTCGGCAATGATGTTGCGTCACGGACAGGAAGCGATTTATTATGCGCATGCGGGTGCGGGAGAACTGCATTTGCGTCCGGTTTTGAATTTGAAGAAAACATCTGACTTAAAATTATTCAGAACTATTGCGACCGAAGTAGCGCATTTGGTGAAAAAATACAGAGGTTCCTTAAGCGGTGAACACGGAGACGGAATTGTGCGCGGCGAGTTTATTCCGTTTATGATTGGCGAAAAAAATTACGAATTGCTGAAAAGAATCAAATTAGCGTTTGACCCGAATTCGGTTTTAAATATCGGAAAGATTGTCAATGCCTTGAAAATGGATGAAAACCATCGTGTCATTTCAGGAAGGGTAGAACCGGATATTAAAACGTTTCAGGATTTTTCAGATAGTTTAGGAATTTTACGTGCAGCCGAAAAATGTAACGGTTCTGGCGATTGTAGAAAAATGCCATCGGCGGGAGGAGCAATGTGTCCGAGTTATCGTGCAACGCGAAATGAGAAAGAAACGACTCGTGCGAGAGCAAACGCTTTAAGAGAATATTTGACGTATTCTGAGAAAGAAAACAAATTTGACCAGAAAGAATTATACGAAGTTTTTGAATTGTGTGTAAGCTGTAAAGCCTGCGCCAGCGAATGTCCGAGTAATGTTGACGTTGCAACTCTTAAAGCTGAATTTTTATACCAATATCAAAAAGCAAATGGATTTTCGACCAGAAGTAAAATTTTTGCCAACAACGCAAAATTGAACAAAATGGGAAGTTTGTTTCCGTCGATTACGAATTTTATTTCGAATCAGTCGCTTGTCAAAAAATCAATGGGAATTGCGCCCGAAAGACAAGTTCCGCTTTTGGCGAAAAAGACTTTTAGAAAATGGTATGAAAATAATAAACCTAAAAGCACAGATTTTCCAAACGGACAATTGTACCTATTTGTAGATGAATTTACTAATTATTACGACGTAAATATCGGAATCGATGCTTTTGAATTATTGACGAAATTAGGTTATGAAGTTTTAATCGTAAATCACGAAGAAAGCGGAAGAACTTATCTTTCAAAAGGATTTCTGGAAGAAGCGAAAAAGATAACGGATATTAATGTCAATATATTCAAAGATTTGATTTCGAGTAACACACCGTTAATTGGAATTGAACCTTCGGCAATTTTGACTTTTAGAGATGAATATTTACGATTGGCCTCGGATAAAGAAAGCGCAGAACGTTTGTCTCAAAATGCTTTTACAATTGAAGAATTTTTCAAAAAAGAAATTATCGACGGAAAAATAACGCCGGATTCTTTCTCTGAAGAAACAAAAGAAATTAAAATTCACGGACATTGTCACCAAAAGTCCTTGAGTTCTGTAGAAGCTACTTTTGCGATGCTGAATCTTCCTAAAAATAATACAGTTACGATTTACAATTCGGGCTGCTGCGGAATGGCGGGTTCTTTTGGTTATGAAAAAGAACATTATAAAGTGAGCATGCAAATGGGCGAGGACACGCTTTTTCCAAAAGTGCGCAACACCGCCGAAAACGTAAAAATCGCCGCTGCAGGAACGAGCTGCCGCCATCAAATTTATGATGGAACAAAACGTGAGGCACAGCATCCTGTTAGTATTTTAAGGAATTGTTTGTGTTGAGAAATAGCACGCGGATGACACGGATTCACTTCGTGAAAACGCGGATTAACACGGATTTTTTGTTTTATTTTAAGTTTTGCCACAGATTAAACGGATTTAAAAGATTTTTTCACGCAGATTTGGCAGATTGTGCAGATTTAATTTAAGATTTCTAATCTGTGAAAATCCTTTAATCTGTGGCAGAAAAAAACTTTGTGACTTGGCGTCTTTGTGGCAAAAAAAAACTTCAGTAAAAACAAAATCGTTTTATATATTTGAAATAAGGATAATTTTTGCATTATTTGCAAAATAAAACCATAACAACTGAATTAAATTAATTTATAATACAAAACATATATGGCATTTTCAAGTTTATTCCGAAAGAAAACAGTACAGGATATTCTGAAGCAAGTTGCTCAGAACGAATCAGATGGTCATAATGCGCTTGGAAAACATTTGACTACCAAAGATTTAACTGCTTTTGGAATAGCGGCTATTGTTGGAGCGGGAATTTTTAGCACAATCGGAAAAGCCAGTGCAGACGGCGGACCAGCTGTTATTTTCTTGTTTCTGTTTACAGCTTTGGCATGTAGTTTTGCAGCTTTTGCTTATGCCGAATTTGCTTCGATGGTTCCGGTTTCAGGAAGTGCTTACACGTATTCGTATGTTGCTTTTGGAGAAATTATTGCATGGATTATTGGCTGGGCTTTGATTATGGAATATGCCGTAGGAAATATAACGGTCGCCATATCGTGGAGTGATTATTTTACGGGACTGCTCCAGAGCGGCGGAATTCATTTACCGCAGTGGATTCAAATGGATTATTTAACCGCTTCAAACGGTTTTAAAGACGCCGAAGCTTTAATGCGCGGTGGAAAATCATTCGAAAATTTAAGTGTCGCTTTACAGCAAGCACACACAGCGTGGATAACTGCGCCAACAATAGGATCTTTTCATTTTGTTACTGATATACCTGCATTATTCATTATTATTTTGATTACAGCTTTGGTTTACAGAGGAATGAAAGAATCTCGTAACGCCAGTAACTTAATGGTTGTGGTAAAACTTTGCGTAGTACTTTTAGTAATTGCCGTTGGTGTATTTTATGTAGATACAGCAAACTGGGATCCGTTTGCTCCAAATGGAGTTGGAGGGGTTTTAAAAGGAGTTTCTGCCGTTTTCTTTGCTTATATTGGTTTTGATGCTATTTCAACAACTGCCGAAGAATGTAAAAATCCACAGCGCGATTTACCACGCGGAATGATGTGGGCGATTATCATTTGTACAATTTTATATATTGCCATTGCCTTGGTTTTAACCGGAATGGTAAAATATCACGAATTAAATGTTGGAGATCCTCTTGCATTTGTTTTCGATAAATTAGACTTAAAATGGATGTCAGGAATTATTGCCGTAAGTGCAGTAGTGGCGATGGCGAGCGTTTTATTAGTTTTCCAAATGGGACAGCCTCGTATCTGGATGAGTATGAGTCGTGACGGTTTATTACCAAAGAAATTTTCTACCGTTCACCCAAGATTCAAAACTCCATCATTTGCTACAATTGTAACAGGTTTTGTAGTAGCGATTCCGGCTTTGTTTTTGAATTTGACAATGGTAACCGATTTATGTAGTATCGGAACTTTATTTGCCTTTGTATTAGTTTGTGCGGGAGTTTTAGTATTGCAAAATAAACCAGATATTCCAAGGGGAAAATTCAAAACACCTTACGTAAATTCAAAATATATTTTACCGGTTTTAATGATCGCAGGATTGTATTATGCTTTTGCTTTCAACAATAAAGCTACAATGGCTTTTATCAATAATGAGACACAAATAAACGATGCAACAACAATCGTAACTTCTTTAGATAAAACAGAATCTGAAAAAGTATTCAATTATTTAAAAAGCATCGAAGTAAACAATAAAACTGCTGAAACTTCAGATTTAGATCATTTATTAGGACAATATCAAGATAATGAAACTAAGTATGCTGAGGTTGTAAAAGGTTTGCCAATTGATGATTCTGCTAAATATGAATCAGGATTTAGCTTATTCAAACACAAAATCCCAATGTGGATTTTCTTATTCGTTTTAGTTGGATTAGCCGTTTGGGCATTCAGAAGAAACTTGTCTTTAATTCCACTTTTAGGATTAATTTGCTGTCTTTACATGATGGCCGAATTAAGCGTTTGGAATTGGATTTACTTTACAATTTGGTTGTTAATTGGGTTGTTTATTTACTTTACTTACAGTAGAAAAAATAGTAAACTAAATTTAGCTAAGTTATAAGTTAAGAGATATAAATTATAAATAAAAAGCCGTTCTTAAGAACGGCTTTTTATATGGTTTTGTCATTTCGACGAAGGAGAAATCTCCGCAAGTAACTCCGTAATGAGAATCCAATCTTTGTAGAGCTTCTCGCGGAGATTTCTCCTTCGTCGAAATGACAAACAAGAGTTGTTAAACCTGTAAAACCCGCGGGCTAGACAATTCTAAAATCCCAAGCTCAACCATGCACTGTTTCATCATTTCATAAGTACGATCAATATCATTATCCAAACCAATAGAAAAACGAATCAAACCATCCGTTAATCCCATTTCGTGTTGTTCTTCTAACGGAATTTCGCTTGAAGTTGAGGTGCCCGGCGCACTGAATAACGTTTTGTAAAAACCTAAACTTACCGCTAAATAGCCTAAATTTCTGGCTTGCATTAACTCCATTAATTCATTGGCTTTTTCCAAAGTACCAACATCAATCGTCATCATTCCCCCAAAACCATATTCCGGATTAATCATTGTTTTGTACAATTCATGACTTGGATGACTTTTTAATCCCGGATAAACCGTTTTTAAACCGTCTTTCTCAAATTTATCAGCCAAAACATGGGCATTATGACTGTGCTGTTTAATTCTAATATGAAGCGTACGAAGATTTTTCATCACACTTGCCGAACGCAAACTATCCATTGTAGGTCCCAAAAGCATACTCGCACCAGAGTTTACATTTTTCAACGCATTAATAAATTCTTTCGATGCACAAGTCACACCGCCAACCGTATCGCTGCTTCCGTTAATGTATTTCGTCAAACTATGAATCACGATATCAGCACCCAATTTAGCAGGAGAAACAGATAATGGCGAAAACGTATTATCGACAACTAATTTTAAATTATGTCTTTTAGCAATTTTAGCCAAACCAGCAATATCAGCAACTTCCAATAAAGGATTACTAACCGTTTCGCAATACAAAACTTTTGTATTTGGCGTAATTGCAGCTTCTACAACATCAAGTTTGGTAATATCAACAAAGCTAGTTTCAATCCCGAATCTTGGTGTAAAGTTTTTCAGGAAAGCGTAAGTTCCGCCATAAATAGTTCGGCTTGAAACGATATGATCGCCCGCACCGCAAAGCTGTAATAAAGTAGGCGTAATCGCTCCCATTCCCGAAGCCGAAACATTTGCTGTTTCTGTTCCTTCCATCGCTGCCAAAGCCTGATCTAAATACAAATTACTCGGCGACGAATGACGCGAATACAAATAACAGCCTTCCATATTTCCCTCGAAAGTATCAAACATAGTTTTCGCCGAAAGAAAAGTATAAGTCGAAGAATCAGAAATCGACGGATTCACACCGCCAAATTCACCAAAGTACTGCAAATCCTGAATTTTATCTGCTGGGTTAAAGTTTTTCATATAGTTGGTTTTTGTTTGTTTTGTTTCAAGTTTCAGGTTTCAAGTTCCAACAACCTGAAACTTGAAACCTGAAACATTTTTTTTAAGAGCTATTCCAGCTTTACGTTTCAAGTCCTCGTAAAAAAGTCAAAGTTTCTAATGTTCTAAAAAGAGCTTCCGTTGGTCGCTTTTTTAAAACAAGAAACTTATGCCCTTTTTCCTCCGGGCTTTCCACTTCAATCTGGGCTAGGACTCTCGTTTTTAAAAGAAATTCTAGCCAAAGTAAATTGTAATTAGAAAATTAATCAATCATGTAATGATTAATTAGATTTTAAAACTATTAAAATGTATTTATAATGATTTTTAATCTAAATTTGATGTGAAAAGCGTAATCCATTAGATTTTCTTTCTTTTTAAAACAAGCAATAAATATTAATCAGAGGATGAGATTGCTTAGTTCCTCGCAATGACACAAACATGACTTTAGACGAAATCGATAAAAAACTCCTGGTTTTACTTCAAACCGACAGTAAAAAAACAAACAAAGAATTGTCTTTAAAACTCAATCTTTCTGTGACGGCGGTTTATGAAAGAATAAAAAAACTCGAACGCGAAGGCATAATTAAAAACTACGCCGCTTTAGTAGATAAAACTAAAATTGAAAAAGGTTTTGTGGTTTTCTGTCATCTAAAATTAATTCAGCACACTAAAGAATTTCTAAGTAAATTCGAAAGCGAAGTCATTAAACTAAACGAAGTTTTAGAATGCCATCACGTTAGTGGCGATTATGATTATATTCTGAAAGTCTTAGTAAAAGATATGGAAGCTTACAGGGAATTTTTAGTTACCAAACTCACAAGTTTGCAGCATATTGGAAGCACGCAGAGTATGTTTATGATTAGTGAAGTTAAGAATTCAACGGTGATTTCTTTTTAAGATGCTAAGGTTCTAGGATTTTTATTGAATTGCCTCCAGCTTCAGCTGGAGGAATTGGGTTTAATAGGAAATGGGCTTTAGCCAAACTGAAAATATTTGGCTAAAGCCGCTCATCATGGCATTATTTTTCATCCAGCTAAAGCTGGACGCTATTTATTCAACATTATGTATAAAAAACTTTGCCGCTCTGCGCCTTTGCGAGATTAAAAAAACAAAAAAACTTTGCGTCTTTGAGCCTTTGTGGCAGAAAACCCACACCCAAAATTTCACGCAAAAAACATTGAAAATTAAACTTCAAACAGAACTTTATTCCTTAATTTTGTAACCGCTAAAATAAAAACAAAATACTATGAGTTCATTTGACGTAGTCATTATAGGTTCAGGTCCTGGCGGATATGTATCAGCAATTCGTTGCGCACAATTAGGTTTCAAAACTGCAATTGTAGAAAAATATACTTCATTAGGCGGAACTTGCCTTAACGTAGGTTGTATTCCTTCAAAAGCATTATTATCTTCTTCTCATCATTATGCTGAAATTGCTCATTTCGCAGATCACGGAATCGAAGTTTCTGGAGATGTAAAAATCAATTTAGAGAAAATGATCGCGCGCAAACAAGCCGTTGTAGATCAAACCGTAGGTGGAATTAACTACTTAATGGAAAAAAATAAAATTACTGTTTTCAATGGTTTAGGTTCTTTCGTAGACGCAACGCACATTACAGTTGCAAAAGCTGACGGAACTTCAGAAACTATCGAAGCAAAATATACTGTAATTGCTACAGGATCAAAACCATCTTCTTTACCATTCATCAAAATTGATAAAGAAAGAATCATCACTTCTACTGAAGCTTTAGAATTAAAAGAAGTTCCAAAACACTTAGTAATTATTGGTGGAGGAGTTATCGGAATCGAGCTTGGACAAGTTTACTTACGTTTAGGAGCTCAGGTTTCTGTAGTTGAATTCATGGACAGAATCATTCCTGGAATGGACGGTTCTCTTTCTAAAGAATTAACTAAAGTATTGAAAAAACAAGGGATGAAATTCTACGTTTCTCACAAAGTAAAATCAGTTGAAAGAAACGGCGATGCTGTTACCGTTCAGGCTGAAAATGCAAAAGGAGAAACAATCACTCTTGAAGGAGATTATTCATTAGTTTCTGTTGGTCGTCGTCCTTACACAGACGGATTAAACGCTGACAAAGCTGGAGTGAAAATTTCAGACAGAGGACAAGTTGAAGTAAATGATCATTTACAAACTAATGTTCCAAACATTTACGCAATTGGTGACGTTATTCGTGGAGCAATGTTGGCACACAAAGCGGAAGAAGAAGGAACAATGGTTGCTGAAATCTTAGCAGGTCAAAAACCACATATCGATTATAACTTAATTCCTGGTGTAGTTTACACTTGGCCGGAAGTTGCTGCGGTTGGAAAAACAGAAGAGCAATTAAAAGCAGAAGGAGTTGCATACAAATCTGGAAGTTTCCCTTTCAAAGCGTTAGGACGTGCAAGAGCAAGTGCTGATTTAGATGGATTTGTAAAAATCCTTGCTGATGAAAAAACAGATGAGGTTTTAGGAGTTCACATGATTGGAGCGCGTACAGCTGATTTAATTGCTGAAGCGGTTACTGCAATGGAATTTAAAGCTTCTGCTGAGGATATTTCAAGAATGAGCCATGCGCATCCAACTTTCGCGGAAGCGGTAAAAGAAGCAGCATTAGCAGCTACTGAAAACAGAGCTATACACGTATAATTTTTACGTAAATTATATTTTAAACCCGTTAGAAGTTAATTCTAACGGGTTTTTATTTGGGTTTAAATTTTAGCCTGAAAAAATATAAACTTGAAGAAAAATTTTGTAAATTAGATGTGTAATTCAGATGGTATCTTTATGATAATAAAAAGATTACATCATGAAAAACAAATATATTGCTCCGGTACTATTAGGAGCAGGAATTGCATTCGTTCTTTATTCTTGTGGTTCAACTATTCCTAAAAAAGCTATTGCTGTTATCAATTTTGATAAAGCAAAGTATTTAGGAAAATGGTTTGAAATAGCAAGATTAGATTACAAATGGGAAAGAAACTTAGACAATGTTACCGCCGAATATTCTCTTAACGATGACGGTACCATTAGAGTCGATAATAAGGGCTATGATGTCAAAAAAGACAGATGGGAACAGAGCATCGGGAAAGCCAAGTTTGTCAAAAAAGACAATGTTGGTATGCTCAAGGTCTCATTTTTTGGTCCTTTTTATTCAGGATACAATATTATTGCAGTAGACAGCGATTACAAATATGCACTTGTCGCAGGCGAGAGCCTAAATTATATTTGGATACTTTCCAGAGAAACTACAATGCCAGAAAGTATTAAAGCAGATTTTTTAATCAAAGCCCAGGAAATAGGATATAACATATCAGATTTGGTTTGGGTAAATCACGATAAAGCAAATTAAATAAAAAACCCGGCATTTTAAATGTCGGGTTTTATTGTTTTTATACTTTACAAACTCAAGGAGTAAATACAGTTTTATAATTATCCCAATATCTGTAAATCAAAAATAAATTAGCTAGAAAAAGCAACGCCGCAATTGGCAGACCTTCCGGAGCTAAAAAGTAATTGATAAATAAGATGTTGATCGTAATTGGTAAAATCAGAATATTTGCCAAAGTCACAAAACGACCTGTTACAAATGAAAGACCACAAAGCAATTCAACTGTTTTTGCAAGGGGAAGCAAATAAGTTGAAGCAACTAAACCCATATTAAAAGCCTTAAAATTACCTGTTGTTTCTGGTTCCGGCGCAAGTTTAAAAAAGAACGAAATAGAAGCAAACAGCAAAAGAAGGCCGATCAAAACGCGGACAATAATAGTAGCAATTTTCATAATACTTAGAATTTTTAATAGGTTAAAATGATATAATTAGTGTGCTGATAATTCAAATCAATATTCTTCAAATAAAACGCTGGAATCTATTTTTAAACTTCGTTTCATTGAGAATTTAACAATCAATAATATTCTATTTTGGGATTAGTTTAATGCTATATCAAATATAACGAATTTTTTATTATGAAATTGTTGTTTTATTAACACTTTTCTTATTTTTTATAATATTTTTTGTAAAGAAAGAATCCGCTGATTATCAGTAATATAATTGGCCAAAGGTTAACAAAGAAAACTAATATTGCCTGCAAAATGTACCACCCGCTTTTTAAAGCATCAATAATTTGAATACCTAAATTAGGCTTATAAGCTGCGCTGTCTTTTTCGCCCGCAGTTATTTCTTGTTTGATGGTTTCGTTTTGATAAAGCTGTAAAGTAATGGTGCTGAAATTGATTTGGTCTTGCATAGATAAGTTTTCAATAATACGATTATCGTTTTCTTCTTTTTGATTAGCCAGCGTATTTTCAGCATCCATAACATCGTTTATTTTTTTGCCTTTAGAGTCAATCGCTTTTTCTACTCTTTTTTCATTTACAGCGCCTCTTTTTTGCGAAAGCTGGTTGGCAAGTAACTTTATAGAAACATCATCGGCCTTTATAATTCTGTAATCTAAAAAGTCAATTTGTTTGGCAATCGTTTTAATAATAGTATCAAGTCTTGTATTAGGAACACGAATTGTAATATTATTTTCTACAGAATATTTAGTAGTTTCAAGTGTACTGTCCTGACTGATTTTAGTTTTAATCTGATCGTGAATATTGCTTTGTAAATTGGTATAAGTAACAAAACCACCAAATTTTTGAACAGCGTTTTCAATTGCATAAGTAGATTTGACGACGTTTTTAACTTTGAATTTAATATCAGCAGTTCGAATAAATTTCTGTTTGCTGTCTTTTTGTTCGACGGCTGCAGAAGATGAAATTGCAGTAGTATCTGCGGCCATTTTAGCATCGGCTAATTCCCCAGAATCGTAATCTGCTTTTTTGCAGGAAAATAATAAAGTAATAATAGTTAAGGCAGTCAAACCTAATTTTGCAGTTGTTTTCATAAAGGTTTAAAAATTTGATTAACAAATAAAATAATTGGCTGATATTAATTCGGTTGATTTGTTAAAACGTTTGTGAATTAATATAAAATCGATGTACTAAAAAGCGTGCCAATAATTTTTATGGAATCTTTTATCGAAGGTCTTTTTTTGTTGTAATTTTGAAATTTAAAAATCCATTCATTTTTGAGAGTTTCTATTACCAAGCCTATTTCAAACCCAGAGCAGTTTAAACAACAGCTTTTAACCTGGGCACAGCAATTTCGTGAAGTCATTTTTTTAGACAGTAATTCTTATCCGCAGCAATATTCAAGTTTTGATTGTTTACTGGCTGTTGATGCTTTTACATCATTAAAAACTGATTTTCACAACGCTTTTGATGACTTAAAACAATACCAGCAAACTACTAAAGACTGGCTGTTTGGCTATTTATCTTATGATTTAAAAAATAATATTGAAGACTTAAAATCAAATAATTTTGACGGATTAGAATTTCCGGATTTATTCTTTTTTCAGCCAAAAAAAATATTTATTTTAAAGGAAAATCAGCTTGAAATTCAATATTTACTACTTTGTGATGATGAGGTTGAAGATGATTTTAATGAGATAGTTGAAAGTCAATCCCGAAGCCTCGGGACAAAAGTCGAAAGTGTCGCATCTTTAAAAATTGAGCAACGTATTTCAAAAGAATTATATGTAGAAAAAGTTACTAAAATGCTCGAACATATTCATAAAGGCGATATGTATGAGGCAAACTTTTGTATGGAATTTTTTGCCGAAAATGCTCTAATTAATCCGTTAGAGAAATTTAAGAAACTGAATGAAATTTCACAAGCACCATTTTCAGTTTTCTTCAAAAATCACAAACAATATTTACTTTCTGCTTCACCAGAACGGTATCTGAAAAAAATAGGAGATAAAATTATTTCTCAGCCTATAAAAGGAACTTCAAGACGATTTTCAGATTTGGAAGAAGATCAAAAATCAAAAGAATTCCTCGAATCTGACGCAAAAGAACGTGCCGAAAATATCATGATTACAGATTTGGTTCGGAATGATTTATCGCACACCGCACAAAAAGGTTCTGTTGAAGTTGAAGAGCTTTGCAAAATCTATTCTTTCCTGCAGGTTCATCAAATGATTTCGACCATAACATCAAAATTAGATCCTCAATATTCTCCGGTAGATGTTTTAAAAACAACTTTCCCGATGGGAAGTATGACGGGCGCTCCAAAGATTTCGGTTATGAAAATCATAGAAAATCTGGAAGAAACCAAACGCGGACTTTACAGCGGTGCCGTTGGCTATTTTACGCCCGAAGGTGATTTTGATTTCAATGTTGTTATTCGAAGTATACTATACAATCAGGAAAAGCAATATGCTTCATTTTCAGTAGGAAGCGCCATAACATCCCTTTCAGTTCCAGAAAAAGAATACGAAGAATGTCTGCTAAAAGCTAAAGCAATGCACGAAGTTTTACAGTAAAGTTGGGTTGCCACGAATTGCACGAATTTCCACTAATTTTTTCTTCAATTTGATGTAAAAAATATTGCCACAGATTAAAAGGATTAAAATGATTAAAAAAATCTGTGTAAATCTTTTAATCTGTGGCAAAAAAAATAATTCGTGAAAATTAGTGTAATTGCTTCGCCTGTTCGCTATCGCTCGAGTCGTGGCAAATAAAAAAATGGTTGCTTAACATTTCATTTAAAAATAGATAAAATTTAATTTGTTACTTTTATCAAATGCTTTCAAAATTCCAAAACCATATCACATTCAGATTTCCATTTTTAGCCGAGAAAAAGCTTTTTCTCGCTGTTAGCGGGGGCTTAGACAGTATGGTTTTATTGCATTTACTAAAACAATTACCGTATGAAATTGCTGTTTTGCATTGCAATTTCCAACTTCGCGGCTTGGAAAGTTTCGGCGATCAGAATTTTATTCAGGAATATTGCGATCAAAATAACATTCCCGTTTTTATAACGCAGTTTGATACCGAAGCATTTGCAAAAGATTATAAACTTTCGACTCAGGTTGCGGCACGAGAACTTCGTTACAGCTGGTTTTATGAACTTCTGGAAGAAAAAAACTTCGATTATATCTTAACAGCGCATCATGCCGATGATAATCTGGAAACCTTTATTATTAATCTAACCCGCGGAACAGGATTAGAAGGATTAACCGGAATCCCAGAAGAAAACGATAAAATAATGCGTCCGCTTTTGCCATTTTCAAGAGAAGAAATTCTGAAATACGCCGAAGAAAATAATATCGAATGGAGAGAAGACAGCAGTAATGCTTCTAATAAATATTTACGAAATAAAATTCGTCACGATTTAGTTCCTATTCTTAAAGAAATCAATCCTAATTTTTTAAACGCATTTCAAAAAACACAATCGTATTTGCAGGAATCGCAGGTTATGGTCGAAGATGCGTCGATTATGATTTATCAGCAAGTTGCAAAAGAATCTGGCGATGATATTCATTTCGATTTGAATCAGTTGAAAAAACTACCCAATTATAAATCGTATTTGTACCAATGGCTGAATGAATTTGGCTTTTCGGCATGGAATGATATTTACGATTTAGTCGAAGGGCAATCAGGAAAACAAGTTCTTTCTTCAGAATTTCGATTATTGAAAAATAGAGAAACTTTGATTTTAAGCCCGGTTTCAGAAATATCAGAAAAAGAAGAATTTGAAATTGCTGCAAACGATACAGAAGTTAATTTTCCCTTAAAATTGAAGCTTTGTCAGGTAGACGACATTACAATAGATTCAAATAAAGCTATCTTTGTGGACGCCGAAAAAATCCGGTTTCCTTTGATTTTACGTAGATGGAATGAGGGAGATGTTTTTCAGCCTTTTGGAATGCATGGAAAGTCTAAAAAAGTAAGTAAACTTTTTAAAGATGAAAAATTATCGCTGATCGAAAAGGAAAAAACATGGATTTTAGCGTCTGATAATCAAATTGTTTGGATTGTTGGGATTCGACAGGATGAACGTTTTAAAATAAAAAACACCACAAATAAAATACTTAAAATAGAATTGCAATAATGAACTTTAATCAAAACCATCAAATGATATTTTCTAAAAATATCTGGAATAAAATCACTGTCTTTTTTCTGTTTTTCTTTTTTGCTTTGGCAAGTAATGCTCAAATTTTGGAACCAGTAAAATGGACTTCTAAAATTGAAAAAAAAGGAAATAATGCCGTTTTAATTTTCGACGGAACAATTGAAAAAGACTGGCATATGTATTCGCAATTCACTCCAGAAGGCGGACCGCTTGCATTAGAAATCGCTTTTAAAAACCAAAAAGGAAATTACGAGTTAGTAGGAAAAGCAAAAGAAGGTAAAACCAGAACTGCTTTTAATGACGTTTTTGGTGTAAATGAAACTTTTTTTGAAGGAAAAGCACATATCGAGCAGGAAATTAAAATCATTAACCCGAATTTAAAAACGGTTGATGTTGATTTTGATTTTCAGGTTTGTAAAGAAGTTTGTATCAATTCAAATAAGAAATTTTCTATTGCAGTTCCTTCAACCTTTAAAATGGATGAAGTTCCGGTTATAGCGCCAGCACAATTAGACGAAACTAAAAGAACTGGTTTAGCAATAGATACTGTTGAAAAAGCTCCTGCTTCTGAGATAAAGCAAGTAATAGAAACAGATAAAAAGTTAGCTCAGGCTAAAGAAGAAATTCCTGCTCCGGCACCTACAAGAAGTTTATGGTCTATATTTTTTGTTGCCTTCTTGTTTGGATTTACCGCATTATTGACGCCATGTGTTTTTCCAATGATTCCAATGACAGTAAGCTTTTTTACGAAACAAAGTAAAACGAGAGCTGCTGGAATAAGAAATGCTATTATTTATGGCATTGCTATTATTGTAATTTATGTTGGTTTAGGATTGATTGTTACTAAAATATTTGGTGCAGATGCCCTAAATGCATTGTCTACAGACGTTTGGTTTAATCTTATCTTCTTTGTGATCTTAGTTATTTTTGCTACTTCGTTTTTAGGGGCTTTTGAAATTATGCTTCCAAATTCGTGGGCAAACAAAGCTGATCAGCAAGCCGATAGAGGAGGAATAATAGGAATATTATTTATGGCATTAGCGTTAGCAATTGTATCTTTTTCATGTACAGGACCAATTGTAGGTACGATTTTAGTTGAAGCAGCGACAAATGGAGGTATTGCTCCAGCTGTTGGAATGTTAGGATTTTCTTCTGCATTAGCACTTCCGTTTATGTTGTTCGCTATGTTCCCGGGATGGTTAAATTCATTACCAAAATCTGGAGGCTGGTTAAATACCGTAAAAGTAGTTTTAGGCTTTTTAGAATTAGCATTTGCATTTAAATTTTTATCAAACGCCGATTTAGTTTTACAATTGCATTTCTTAGAAAGGGAAGTATTCTTAGCGATTTGGATCGCAATTTTCGCAGCAATGACATTATATTTATTTGGAAAAATTACCTTACCTCATGATAGCCCGTTAGAACGTATTTCAGTTGGAAGATTGTATATGGGATTACTTACTTTAATATTTACAGTTTATCTAATTCCGGGACTTTGGGGAGCACCGTTGAAATTAATCAGTGCATTTCCGCCGCCGCCGCAATATAGCGAAAGTCCGTTTGGAGTAGGAGGATCTGGTAACTCAGGTTTGAGTGCCGATGTAAAAGGACTTCCTGAAGGTGCAGAATTAGGCCCGCACGGAATTATGGTTTTCCACGATTACGAAGATGGATTAGCTTATGCAAAAGAAATCCATAAACCAATTATGTTAGATTTTACGGGTTATGCCTGCGTAAATTGTAGAAAAATGGAAAACAACGTTTGGTCTGAACCAACGATTTTACCAATCCTAAAAAATGATGTTGTTTTAATTTCTCTTTATGTTGATGACAAACGTGAATTGCCAAAAGAAGAACAATTTGTAACCGCTGCCGGAGACAAAATCATTACAGTTGGCGATAAATGGACAGATTTTATGATCTCAAAATATAAAACCAATACGCAGCCTTTATATGTTATTACAGACTTAGAAGGAAATAATCTACATACTTCTAAACCAACAATTAGTTATGTAAGTGCAGATGAATATTTAAATTGGTTAAAAGAGGGAATTGCTAATTTTAAATAAGTTATGAATTGTGAGTTAGGAGTTATGAATTAAGAGATCTTCTAATTCTTAATCTCTCTAAAGATTTAAAATCTTAACGGCATTAAAAACATAGCCCGCGGTTTTAACCGCGGGAACACAATCAATATCAAATCTCGATTTTATGATGTTTTCCACGGTTGAAATCGCGGGAGCAGAATCAACATCAAACCTCTATTCTATGCGTCCCACGGTTGAAACCGCGGGCTATGTTTTAAGAAGTTTGTCTTTAGATCTTTGACGATATGAAGTTTTAATCTAAAATCCACACTCTAAAATCTAAAATATATATTTAAATCGGTTGAAGTTAATTCAAACAAAAAAGCACTCTAAATAATATAGAGTGCTTTTTTTATCAGCAAGTAGTATATAAAAATTAATTTCTTATAAGAATTCTCCGTGTTGAGAGATATCTAAACCTAATTCTTCTTTTTCTTCAGTAACTCTTAGAGGAGTAATTTTATTTACAACAAAGAATAAAATATAAGAACCTACAAAAGCAAAGATTGAAACGATAACTAAAGCAGTTAATTGGTTGATAAATAAAGTTGGAGTTCCGAAGATTAAACCTTGGTTATCACCAACAACTGGGTTAATAGCTTTTGAAGCGAAAACACCAGTTAATAACATACCTACCATACCACCAACACCGTGACATGCAAATACATCAAGAGCATCGTCGATTTTTCCTTTAGGGAATTTGCTTACTACTAGGTTACTTACAATTGCAGCAAATAAACCAATGAAGATTGCATGAGAAATGCTAACAAAACCAGCAGCAGGAGTAATGGCAACAAGACCTACAACAGCTCCAATACAAGCTCCAAGTGCAGATAATTTGTGACCTAAAATTTTATCAAGGAAAACCCAAGCCATTGCAGCAGCGGCAGCAGCAACAGTAGTTGTTCCTAAAGCCTGTACAGCTAAACCATTTGATCCTAATGCAGATCCTGCATTGAAACCAAACCATCCAAACCATAGTAAACCTGTTCCTAATAATACATAAGTAATTCTCGCAGGATTAACTTTTTGAATTTTTCTTTTTCCTAAAAAGATAGCTCCGGCTAATGCAGCCCAACCAGCGCTCATGTGTACTACAGTTCCACCAGCGAAGTCAAGAACTCCCATTTTAAAGAAAACTCCATCTGGATGCCAAGTCATGTGAGCCAAAGGAGCATATATAACAATTATGAATAAAACCATGAATAACAAATAAGCCCAGAAACGTACACGTTCTGCAAAAGCACCTGTAATTAACGCAGGAGTAATGATGGCGAATTTGGCCTGAAATAATGCGAATAACATAAACGGAATCGTTGGTGCAAGGCTCCATGCAGTGTTTGTTCCAACACCTTCAAAGAATAAATTAGAAGATGGATTTCCGATGATTCCTCCAATTGTAGGACCAAAAGCTAATCCAAAAGCAACAACAACCCATAAAATTGTAACAATTACCATTGCCATAAAACTTTGAAGCATAGTACTGATAACGTTTTTCTTACCTACCATACCTCCGTAGAAAAATCCTAATCCTGGAGTCATTAACAATACAAAAGCAGTTGCAACGATCATCCAAGCCGTATCTCCCGTATCAAACTTTACAGCTTCTGCCGGAATTGGGTTATCGGCGATGATGAAATTCGATATAAAGGTTAGTACCAAAATAGTGATAAGAATCACACTTAAAATAATTTTTCGCATAGTTATTTAGTTTTAAAATTTTTGATAAAAGTATAAAATGATTTAATACCCCCTAATAAAATAGAGTCTAATGTTTAATTTTTGTTAATTTTTAAATTTAACCCCCTAAATTTTAAATGTATTTGTTAAAACATACTTAAAATTTACATTTTAGCAGCGTTTTTTTTTACTTGATTTTCAAATCGAATATTTTTCCTATTTTTTTAATACACTTTTTTGAGTTAAACTTGTTGTTTGTTATCTAAAAACATCTAATTGGATTTATTGTTGAATTATATTTAATGTTTTTAACACTTTTTATAATTAAAATTTAAGAATGAAAAATCAGAAAATAAAGTGGGGAATAATTGGATTGGGAAACATTGCACATCAATTTGCAACAGATTTATTATTGGTTGAAGATGCAGAATTACTTGCTGTTGCTTCACGAGATATTTTGAAAGCAGAGGAATTTGGAGCCAAATTCAATGCTATGAGAATGTATAATTCTTATGATTTAATTTTTGAAGACAAGGAAATGGATATTGTATACATCGCAACGCCTCACGATTCGCACGCTGAATTATCTATAAAAGCACTCGAAAGCGGTAAACATGTTTTATGCGAAAAACCAATTGCACTTTCTTATAAAGATGCCGAACGTATGATCGAGGCTTCTAAAAAACATAATAAATTTTTTATGGAAGCATTTTGGACACGATTTATTCCGGCTGTTCAGGATGTTTTGGCAAAAGTTGAAAGTGGAATTATTGGTGAACCCAATTACATAAAAGCCGATTTTGCCTTTATAGGAAATGATGTTGAAGGAAGCCGACTTTTTAATAAAAACCGCGGAGGCGGTGCATTATTTGATATTGGCGTTTATCCATTATTTCTCTCCTATATAGTATTCGGAATTCCGAAAGAGATAATCGCAAAAGCTGTTCATCATAAAAATGGAATTGATTTACAGACTTCCATGATTTTACAATATGAAAAAGCCCAATCTATTTTACATTCTTCTATAGTTTCAGAATCTGATATGAAAGCTTTAATTAGCGGAACAAAAGGCCGAATCGAACTAAATTCGCCTTGGTTTATGGCTGATGGATATTCTGTTTTTAAAGAAGAACAAGAATCAGTTTATAATTTGCCGACTCTTGGGAAAGGTTATGCTCATGAAATTATGGAGTGTAACAATTGTATCAAAAATAATCAAATTGAAAGTGAACTTTGGTCACATCAAAATAGTTTGGATTTGAGTAAGATTGTTGAGGAGATTAAAACGCAGATTGAGTTGCGATTTTAATATGTAATTGTTGCTGGAAAATTGAAAGAAGCGGGGTTGACAGCGTCGGTTTAGAAGTCTACATCACACTATTTCAAATTTTTATAGTATTATGATATGAGGTTGATTATTTTAGTCTTAAGTATTTGAAATACAGTTAATTAATTTTATGTTGTTAATTAATATTTGGTAGCTTTGTGTGAATTTATCATAAATAAATAATCTTGAGGTAACTCAAATTATGTCAGATATTATGAAACCTCAAATTCATATAACCATTAAACTATATATAATGGAAGAGATGATAAAAAATCAATCAAAAGTAATCAAATTAGGAATGTTATTTTCCTTTGTTTTGTTTGCATTTTTTTGTTGTACAGCATATAACAATTTTAATGCATTTAATGTTTTGGGGTTATTTTTTACAATTTCGGGTGTTATCTATTGTTTTAAAGAATTAATGTTTTTTGAATCTAACTTTCACAATCATTCTTCACATTTAATATCTTGGGTATATCCTAATGGGGATAAACTTATTGTAACTTGTTGGGGCATTCTCAAGGAAAATAAAGTTGCACCAAAAATTGATGTAAAAAATAAATTTGAAGGTTTTTCTTGGGACTTTGATAACGTCAAAGATTTGATAGAAAATGTTACAACTAATAGC
Source organism: Flavobacterium sp. UBA7680 (assembly GCF_002482975.1). Taxonomy (GTDB): domain Bacteria; phylum Bacteroidota; class Bacteroidia; order Flavobacteriales; family Flavobacteriaceae; genus Flavobacterium. Next base: position 44,525 of record NZ_DLHA01000059.1, read on the forward strand.
GGAAATCCATTATCATCATTAATACCTTCTATAAAATTTTCTACGACATCAAACCAAATTGAAAATTATATAATATTTGGTTTTGTTGATAAAATCGACATTACATTTGTTGAACTTGATAAGGGATTCATTATTATTAACATTGAGAAAAAAAATATTGATATTAAGTACAATATGACTTATCCTCTTCCTTCAAATAAAACATCACTAAAAGAAGAATTTGAGATATTTGAAAAGCGCATAAACAAAAAGTTTACTCCCGTAAGGGCGCTTTATATCGAAAAATCTATTGTTGATGAAATTATGATGATGGAATAATGGTAACTTGCCAGTCTATTGACAGAAAAAAATAGCATATCAAATATGTCTGAAAAAGTCTTATTCGGATATAAATTTATGACTTTAATTTTTAAAATTCTTTATTTGTAATAAAATATTTACATTTTAATATTTTTTCATTAGTTTTAAAAACAATTAATGAAAGGAATATTATGTTAGTAAAAGTTTACGGAAGTGCCGTTTTTGGAGTTGAAGCAACAACGATTACGATCGAGGTTCATATGGATAAAGGGATTGGTTATCATTTAGTTGGTCTTCCGGATAATGCCATAAAAGAAAGTAGTTACCGAATCGCGGCAGCCCTCAAAAATAATAACTTAAGTTTTCCCGGGAAAAAAATTACCATAAATATGGCACCGGCCGACCTTCGAAAAGAAGGTTCTGCTTATGATTTGCCTCTTGCAATGGGAATTTTGGTTGGCTCAGATCAGATAAAAGCACCAGAAATTGAACAATATATTATTATGGGTGAACTTTCTCTTGACGGAAGTTTACAGCCTATCCGTGGCGCTTTGCCTATTGCTATAAAGGCAAAAGAAGAAGGTTATAAAGGTTTTTTTCTGCCTATCCAAAATGTAAAAGAAGCTACAATTGTTGCCGGTTTAGATGTTTACGGCGTTTCGAATCTGCAAGAAGTAATTGATTTTTTTGCAGGAAAAGGAATTCTTCAACCAACTGTAATTGATACGAGAGCTGAATTTTACAAAACCCTAGATTTCCCAGAATTTGATTTCTCTGACGTTCGTGGACAAGAAAGTATAAAACGCTGTATGGAAATTGCGGCTGCAGGCGGACATAATATTATTTTAATTGGTCCGCCCGGAGCAGGAAAAACAATGCTGGCAAAACGTGTTCCCAGTATTTTGCCTCCAATGACTTTGCGCGAAGCACTTGAAACGACTAAAATTCATAGCGTTGCCGGAAAATTAAAAGAAGTTGGGTTGATGAATCAGCGTCCGTTTCGAAGTCCACATCATACAATTTCGAATGTGGCGCTGGTTGGCGGCGGAAGTTATCCGCAGCCGGGAGAAATCTCTATGGCACATAATGGTGTTTTATTTTTGGATGAATTGCCGGAATTTAAACGTGATGTTTTAGAAGTAATGCGTCAGCCGCTTGAAGATCGTGAAGTTACAATTTCGAGAGCTAAATTTACGGTAACTTATCCGTCATCGTTTATGCTTGTGGCGAGTATGAATCCAAGTCCGAGTGGATTTTTTAATGATCCAAGTATGCCCAATACTTCATCGCCGCACGAAATGCAGCGTTATATGAGTAAAATTTCAGGTCCGCTTTTAGACCGAATCGATATTCATATTGAAGTTACTCCGGTTCCGTTTGATAAACTGGCAGACGACCGTAAAGCCGAAAGCAGTGTTGAAATTCGTAAACGTGTTACAGCTGCGCGTGAAATTCAAACCAAACGTTTTGCAGACATAGAAAATATCCATTACAACGCTCAAATGAGCAGTAAACTAATCCGTGAGTTTTGTGCATTAGACGAACAATCAAAAGAGCTTTTAAAAAACGCCATGGAACGTTTAAATCTTTCTGCAAGAGCATATGACAGAATTTTGAAAGTTGCGAGAACCATTGCGGATTTAGATAATGCTCCGGTTGTAATTTCGCAGCATATTGCGGAGGCTATTCAATATAGAAGTTTGGATCGTGAGGGATGGCTGGGGTAATTGATTTTAGATTTCTGATTTTAGATTTCTGATTTTAGATTTTAGATTGTAAGGCTTTGAGGTGAAAACTTTGTCAAAGTTTGAAACTTTGACAAAGTTCTGCGCAGTCTTGTCATTCCAAGGAACGAGAAATGACAAACTGTACCTTTAATTCAACTCAATAAAATCCTCAATATGGATTTCTTCCAAAAAATGAACATCATGCGAAACCACAATTAAAGTCCCTTTGTACTCATTAATTGCAGCTGTCAGGATTTCGATATTTTGAATATCAAGATTATTTGTTGGCTCATCCAGTATAATAATATCTGGAGCCTGATTATTAATCGTTAAACAATAAAGCATCAAACGCATTTTTTCTCCTCCGCTTAAAGCGAAACAAGGCTTGTTCCAGTCATTTTGCGAAAACAGAAATTTATTCAGTTTCATTTTTATATCATGTTCCTGTAACCCCGAAACATTAAATTTCTGAGCTTGTTCATAAACCGAAACTTGATTTTCAACAAGCGAATAATCCTGATCAATGTAAATTATTTTAGAATCAGCTTTGTAGACAGTTCCTGTTTTGGATTGTAATTCGCCCATGATTATTTTTATCAAAGTCGTTTTTCCAGAACCATTTAAACCTTTCAAGGAAATACGCTGTCCGCTTAGAATTTGAAAACTAAGTGGGGTTTTCCATAACAATTGATCTTCATAACTATGATTAATTTCAGTCGCTGTAAAAAGTATTTTGCCTTTATGAAGATTGGTTTTGTCAAAGCCAAATTTCATTTGATCAATATCCGGTAAAGCCGAACGCAATTCTTGTAAATCTTTTGAGATTCCGCCAATTTTTTCTGCATGAACACCTTTTGTTTTTGCTGTACTATTTTCGGCATTGTTACGTAAAGTATTCATCATAATTCTCGAAACTCCTGCTTTCTTTTGCTTTTTTTCGCCGCGGGAATCCAGTTTGTTTTGACGTTCGAGCGTTTCACGTTCTTTTTCTTTCGCTTTGCGCAAAGCCTTTTCTTTACTCTGGATATCCTGACTCAAGGCGTTGTTTTCGATTTGCTTTTGTTCGGTATAAAAATCATAATTACCGCCGTAAACCGTAATTCCGTGTTTCGATAATTCGTAAACAGAATTTAATAAATTCAGTAATTTTCGATCGTGGCTTACTATAATTAAAGTTGAAGAAGTGTTTTTTATAAAACCATATAATAATTCCCTTCCCGAAATATCCAAATGATTACTCGGTTCATCAAGTAAAACAAGTTCAGGTTCGTGAATTGAAATTCCGGCCAGGAAAACTTTTGTTTTTTGTCCGCCGCTTAATATTTCTAATTTTTGATCTAAACTTAAATCATTCAATTGCCAATATTGTAACGCTTCATTACAGCGATCTTCAATTGTCCAGTCGTCGTTTAAAATGTTGAGGTTTTCTTCAGAAACATTTCCGTTAAGGATTTCGTGCAATGCATTTAGTTTGTCTTCAACATGCAAAGCCTCAGCAATTGTAAGATGATTAAACTGCCCAAATATCTGCGGCAGATAATAGGGTTTCGAATCTGTTTTTAATAAGCCGTCAGCAGGCTGTAATTCACCTGCAATAATTTTTAATAATGTTGATTTTCCAACGCCGTTATTGCCAATTAAAGCAATTTTTTCGTGATGATTAACTGTAAAAGTAATTTTATCAAACAACAAATCTTTGTTTGAATGTAGGTATGAGATATTCTGTAAAATAACCATAATTTCTTTCTTTAAGGAATAAACAAATGAGCAAGCCGTTTTATGGCTTACCTTAAAATTGTCCGAAAGAAATTTTTATTCACATAGAGATTGTGCGGTTTATTTAGTTTTGCAAAGATATAAAAAAAATATTTTTTAAGATTTGAATATCAAGTTATTCAAATTTTAAATTGGCATTTTTTGACATTAAGTAGGAGGTAAGCTTTTTAATTTTTCCATTTTCCATTTCAAAAACATCGCAAAAAACGGCATCGAGTTTATTTCCGTTTTTCATGTTTCCCTGAACAGCGCCTTCGGCAATTAAGATATCATTCTCTTCAATTAATTTTATAATCTGTATCGTTGGACTGCCTACAAAGTTCTCATTTTCAATTTCTTTATCAAATGCTTCTTTTCCCACATGCTGATAAATTCCGGGCATTTCCCAAATTACATCATCTGTAAGACAAGCAAGAACTCTGTCATGATCGCTTACTCTAAAAGCGGCCATGTATTCGTTTACGGTTTGTTTATTTGGTGTCATAATAAGAAAGAAATAAAGTTAATTACTGTTTTATCGTTCTATTATTTTTGCCTGAAGAATTGTTTCTAAATCCTGAGCACTTTTTTTACTTTCAATTTTAAAACCAAATCCAACCATTGCAATTCCGAATATAAGCATTAGATAAGGAATAAACATAAAAAATCCAGCTTCAGAATTAAGTCCGTTGTTGAATAAAATATTGTATGTTACGGCTATACATGCGATAGAAACACCGCCAAGCCAAATAATCATAAAAACTTTTACAAGTTCAACCAAACTCATTTTTACAATTATTTTAGAGCCATTTATATCCTCTTTAATTTCTCCTTTTATGATAGGCAAAAACGAATTTCTATAGTTTATAGCTCTTTTGATTTCAAAACTATTATTAAAAATTTTACCAACATAAGGCTTAGAATATGAAAAGTTATTGGCGCCAAAACCAAAAGATTTTTCAGCTTCAATTTCGTTTTGTAAATGCAATAAAAGATCTTCTTTTGTTAGTTTTGAACGGTAAAATAATTCTTCAAAAGGCAGCAATTTTTTAATCATTTTATTTGATAATTATTTGTCCGTTTGATTCATAAGTAAAAACCCAGGTTCTGCTGCTTTCATAGCTCAAAGCAGCATCATAGTACTTAATTTCTGTATATTTTCTGTAATTATTTTTTGAAAGAGAACGATAGAAACATTCCTCTAATAATTGTAATTTTTTGAAAGGATTTGTTGAGTTATCATAATCTTCAAAAGTTCTGATGATTTTTTCACCTTTACTTACTCCATTATGCAATTCCAGATATTCGGTTTTTGTCAAATTACCATTTGCATCGTAATAAAAATTCTCCGCATAAGATCTAACATAATCATTTGGATCTGAAGCGTCATAAGGAACATTTGGATAAGTTGTAGTTATTTTTATAAGCTTATTTTCGCTATATGTAAAAATCTGTTTTTTAGCCAAATACGGACTGGATGTATTTGGGATTTCTTTTGCAATAATTTGATTTGCAGAATTTAAAGTAATTAGTTTGGTGTTTTTCCCTACTTGAAAATCTGGAGAGGTCGAAAAATCTTCAATGGTTACTGTATTGTTTGAATAAACGAAAGAAGTATAAACATCTTTTGTGTACACTCTGTTGTAACCAGTTGAACCTGCAACAGCAAAAAAACCACCATTTTTTTTCGTTAGTTTTTGGTTTGAATCATATTCTAAAGTAAATTTCATTACTCCCGGATTAACAGGTACAAAGTCAGAGTAAAATAAATCTGGGTTTATTTCTTTAAGTAAAGATTCATTATCTGAATTATTTACAGGTGCATCATCATTAGAACAAGAAGTAATAAACAATGCTAGAAATAGAAATTTAAGTAGTTTCATTTGTTTCAAAATTGTGGTTTTTGGTAATGTTTAATTTTGGTTAAATATAGAGTTTTTTAATAATCTGCTGCATTTTTTCAAGTGAAATTTCTTATTATTTTTTGAACCTTGAATTAGTTCTTTAATGAAAAGTAAATTTTAGATTTTTTTAGAAATATTCCAGAAACTCATCTTTCTTCGGGTAACAAAACCTAATTTTTCATAGAGTTTGACAGCTCCTATATTACTTTCAACGACATGCAAAAACGGAATTTTACCTTCATCAAAAATATTGTTTGCAACGTGCGAAGTCAGCTGTTTAGCGTAACCTTTTCCGGTGTGATCCGGATGCGTAATAATAGCGCTGACTTCTGTAAAATTGTTCATTTTCATGCGTTCGCCTGCAATTGCAGCTAATTTTCCATCATTGAAAATTCCGTAATAATTACCTAACAAAGATGTTTTGGTTTTAAAATATCCAGGCTGAACTAAATTTACTAAATCGAATAATTCTGCTGCATGTTCTTCATTCAGTTTAATGATTTCATTATCAAATGTTATTTGAATTTTTTTATGAATAATCATTTGTAGACAAACTAGTTCTTTTACAATTTTCAAAGTGTCAGCGATTTTGGGTTTTTCGCCAACAATAAAGAAATTTTCACATAATGAAGCATATTTTTCTGCTGATTCTAAAGTACTTTCAAGGTCTAAAAATCCTCCAAACGGACAATAATCAGGATTATAAAATTTGGTTCCGTTATAGTCAATAGCAAATTTATCGTGGCTTTCAGATAGTGAATTCCAAACGGGATTATCTAATTTATTTTCTTCTGTTATTTTCATTTTATTCTTTGTTTTGTGGATAAAAGAATTTAAAAGAATTCGAAACCGCCGGATGTAAAATAGTACCGTGGTTTTCTGCAGGGAAATAGTCAAAATAGCTTTTGATGTTTTTGCTTTTTGATGCCTTTATTTTTTCGGCCAATAAATTAGCATCGACTTCCATAACTCTCGGCATTTGGGTTGGTGCAAGTCCTTCTTTGCCTACAGCAATGTAAATCTCAACATTTTGTTTGAAATTCTCCTGAAAAATTTCAGAATCCAGATTTAAAATAGAACCATTATCCCACCATAAACTTGGGCTTACAATTACATATTTATTAAAAAGAGACGGTTTTTTGAATAAGATTTCGGTTTCCAATAATCCGCCTAAAGATTGACCGATAATCGTTTTAGAATTGTTGGTTTTGTATTTTTTATCAATAAAAGGCTGTAATTCTTTTTCGATAAAAGAAATAAATTTATCTGAATGTCCGGTTGTTGGAAATCGGTTTTTATCCTTTTCAACAGTTGTAGGGAAAGTAAAATCTCTTCTTCTGTCGACCGTTGCAATACCTACAACAATCGATTTTGGAACCTGATTGATCCATTCAAAACTATTAAACTGAACTAAACCCGAAATATGAATAAAGTCTTCATCGGCAGAACCATCTAATAAATAAATTACGGGATATTTTTCCTGATCTTTAGGATTATAACCTTCAGGAAGATAAATGTTTAAAATTCTATTTTCGCCTAATTCCTTAGATTGAATTTCATCTATAACACCTAAAACAAAAGGTTTAGTCGTTTCAACGGTTTTAGATTTGCTGTTTTGGCTGAAAATTAGATTTGCGGAAAGAAATAAAAAAGTGAGGGTAAAAAATTGGTTCATTATAGAAGTAAAAATGATTTGTAAAAAGACGAAAGTTACAATTTTTATTTTTTGCAGCTTTCGTCTTTCCTATCATTTGAACACATTTATTTTGCTTTTCCGGCAAAAATTTCGTCTAAACCTTCCATTGCAATTGTAAACCCTTCTTTGAAACCCATTTCAATGATTTTCTCCAAATCAGATAAATTTTCATGTTTGATAGCAATATCAACAATAGTAGAATTTCCTTGCTCAGAAAAATTCACATTCCAGTTTGATCTCGGAAAATCAGTATTTAAGTTTCCTTCGCTGTCGCTAAAAGCATCCAGATATTTAAAATTAGTTTTCGGACTAATCGAAGTAAAATCGGCAATTGCCCAATGTTCCTCACCTTGAGGGCCAACCATAGCATATATTCTGCGTCCGCCTTCTTTAAAATCCATGCTTTTTGTTCTGGATTTCCACGGAGCCGGAGCCCACCATTGATCTAAAATTTCAGGTTCTGTCCATGCAGACCAAACGTTTGCTAATGAAGCGTCAAACTCACGTTTTACATTTACGGTACTATTTTCTTTGTCTACAGTAAAATCCATTAAAAGATTTGATTTCATATTCTTAAGATTTTAAATGATTATTATTTTATTTTCGTGCTTCAAAGATTTTATCCAGACTTTGCATAGTTGCTGTAATTCCTTCTTTGAAACCCATCTCGATTATTTTTTCTAATTCTTCAAAGCTGTCTCGTCTTATTGCAATATCAACAACTGTCAAATCACCTTGCTCAGAAAAGGTTAAATCCCAATACGAACTTCCAAAAATTGAATTTGGGTTTCCTTCGGCATCGCAAAAAGTAGTAGAATGTTTAAAGTTTGTTTTTGGAGAAATCGAAGTATATTCAAAAACGCTCCAGCGTTCATCACCTTCCGGCCCAACCATGGCATATAATCTTTTTCCACCTTCTTTAAATTCCATAACTGTTGTTTTAGATTTAAACGGAGCAGGTGCCCACCATTGGTCTAAAATTTCAGATTCTGTCCAAGCCGACCAAACGTTTGATAACGATGCGTCAAACTCACGTTTTATATTTACAGTCTTATTTTCTTTGTCTACAGTAAAATTCATTAATAGATTAGATTTCATTTTCTTTAGATTTTAGATTAATTAATACTTGATCCAGCTGGCTAAAACGGCTTTCCCAGATCTTCTTGAATTGTTCGAGCCATTGGTCAACTTCTTTCATTTTTTCAATTTTTAGCTGATAATAAATTTCCCGCCCTATTTTTTTTTCGTCGAGTAACTCACATTCGTTTAAAATTTTAATATGTTTCGAAACGGCTTGTCTTGTGGTATTAAATTGATCGGCAATCGCATTTGGAGTTAATGCATTGGCAGAAACCAAAACTAAAATTGCTCTTCGGGTAGGATCGGCAATGGCCTGAAATATATCTCGTTTCATTTTAAATATAATTTACGCAACTAATCAGTTGCAAATATAAGCAACTTTTTGGTTGCGCAATTATTTTTTTGCAATTTTTTTAATGTGAGAAGTTTATAAAAGAAAAAAGACGCATGAAATGCGCCTTTTGTGTAGTGTTAAATTATCCTCTAAATTTATTTCGAACAATAATATCTTTTAGTCTTGCTTTTAGATCTTCGCCAGTATCATAAACCATTTGTTCGTTATTCGGAAACGGAACGGCACGTTTATTAAAATACGAAACGTAGTTATCGTCGCAGGCATTTCGATCACCTTTATAAGTCGAATAAATATTTTCAAAAATAAACTCACTGCTTACAGGAAAAGTCTGCAGTAACTGATTCGTTCTTAAATCAACATAATCTACTTTTGCCGTTACCTGACAAGATTTAAATTGTCTGAACTCGTAAATATTGGCACGAAGTGTTCTGTAATTGTCTACTTTTATTTCTTTTCCTAAACTGTCTTTTACAGGTCTTCCGCGACTGTCAAGAAGTGTTTTTACACCATCCTTAATTTGTCTTTCTTTAATGAATTCCTTCTCTTTAATCTGCTCTGGCGAAATAAAAATCTCCTTAAAACTGATGATTAAACTATAATCATAATTTATATTTTTTTGTCTCGCATTGTGATAAACTGTCCATTTATCGTTCAGTCCGTACGTTTTAAAATCCAATAAATCGTCCTGAAGCAGTTTCGGAATCACCATATTGGTTTCGTTTTTAGCATAAACATCCACAAAATCAGTTCCTTTAAACTGAGCGTCGTCCATCAGTTTTTTGGTGTTTTTGTAATTTGGGTTTATGCTTTCCAAATAGAAAAAATCATCATACGCTTTTCTAAAATCCAGTTTGTTTTTTGATTTTAAAAGTGCCGAAGCATTTTCATATAAATATTTCGAAAGTGCATTTCTGCTGCTCACAATTTGATCTGAATAATTATCAAACGGAAAACTCGCATTTTTTCCTTGTTTCAATAAACGAAGAGGCAATAAAGGACGAATTTTTTCCTGACGGTTATTTAGCTGCAAATAAGTATTGTAAATACGTTCTGCATTTGCAGGATTGGCTTCTTTTGACATCATATCAAGATCACGCAAATCTCTGTCTTTTGCCTTTGCATACGCTTCTTCAAGCAAAAAGACATAATCTTGTTTTCCTTTAGAATCTTTATTGGTTCTCAAAGCTTCTACAGCGCGATCAATTGCGCCGTCGTAATTACCGTCACTTATTAAAGCTTGGGTTGTTTTAACGCCGCATGAAGAAAAGGCTAAAAATAATATAGAAAATAAAAAAGTAATTTTTTGCATGATATTCATTTTGAAGGTGTAAATATATCTTTTTTAACTTTGAACAACTATGCCTTTTTTAAATTTTTTAGAAGCAGGGAATTTCATTTTCTAGAAGGACTTTTAGTCCCGCTTTCGCCTTTATCTCTCCATTTCATTACGAGGATATCGGCTCTATCGGGGCTAAGCCAGAACATTAATTTTTCATAAGAAATGAAGCAAAGTATTTTAATTGATAATTCAAAGGCTCACTTCAATATTTAATCGATTTGCATACCACTTTCGGCATCAAATTGTTTGCGTTCTTCTTCGGTCATTCTATTTCGTAAAACTTTTATGGTATAACCACCAAATAGTTTTCCGTTTTCGATATACATCCAATCACTAATTTTTGAAGGATCAATATCTATTTTATCACCTGCTTTGTATTCTTTAACGTATTCAGGATCGTTGTTTAAAATTCCTGAATATCTACCGTCTTTAAACTCAATATTACCAACCTACATATGTTCGATTCCGTTTGAATTTGCAAACTCAACTTTTAAAGCCAGACTTTCTGCTTTAGGATTTGATAATCCAGTATTGAAATCATTTAAGGTTTGATTGGCTTTTTCAATTGCAGCATTCATTTCTTTATCTTCACTTTCTACACCATAAATTGTTGGTTCATTTTCTCTTTCAATTTTTTTCGATTCTTTACAACTTACCAAACAAAGAATGGTTATTAAGACTAGTAGTTTTGTTTTCATTTTTTATGTTTTTTAATTTTATTTTGTCAATAATTTCCTGATCAAAACAATCTGTCCTAAATGATAATAACTATGTTCAATCATGGCTTCGATATTTCTTTTGTACGTTCCGTATTTTTCATCTACAAAAACCTGATCTAATTTTTCGTCGGACATTTGTTCCATAAAAGAAGCAAATTCTTCGGCAGCATTCCAGAATTTATCTAAAAAAGTCTGCCAGTCTTCCTGCGAAGTAATAGGAGGGAAGTCAAAACTAAATTTGTCTTTTATATCCAACGGACCGCCTTTAAAAACATTATTTATTCCATTGATATAATAATGAATGTGCTGCGCCAAAATTGAAATGGTATTGAGATTTTTTACGGGAGTTACAGCAACTTTCCAGTCTAGATTTTCGAGCTGGTGTTTGTAATTGGTATTCGCAATCCAGGTTCCGTTTAAAATAGTTTCTCTAAAACGATTGGCAATTTCTACAGTGTTTTTCATAGTTGTATTATTGTCGCTGTTAGTATTTATTGAATTGTTATTTTGTATTTTTTGGAAGTACTGCTTTCGCACAAACTATCAGTTTCATCATTATCATTAAGCGGAGTAACGGTTATTGAAACAGTAAACTCATAAGTACCATTTTTTTTAGGTATGCCGCTAAGAGTTACATTGTGATTGTTAATACTGTAATTAAGCCCGGGAGGAAGATTTCCCTCAATTGATGCAGAATCAATTCGATATTCATCTGTACGTGTGTTTAACATTTCGTAAGTTACATTATCATTGTACATTACAAAAACAGATCCCGTTTTTAATTCTTTAGAAATCAAATTAGGCTTTCTTTCCTTTATACAGTCTACAGCATGCTCACAGCTTATAAACGTGAGTAGTAAAAAGATGAAAAGAATAATTTTAGAAAATTTATGGTTTTTCATTTACTTCTTTTTTTGGAGATCAATAAAGATTGTTATTTATTTAAAATCGCTTCTATTTTAGCCTCAGATTTTTCTTTGATTGGGCTGTCAGGATGAAAACTCCAGATGATTAGAAATTTTCCTTTTGCCAGATATTCTTCCGGATGTTCATCTGTTGGCTGACCGTCTTTTCCCCATAATAATCCCTGTAAAAATCTGTCGCCTTTAAAAACGTGATCAAATTCAAAATACATAATAGAACCGCTGTCTGCTCTGTTTTTAAAACTCTGAATTTGTTTGCTTTTTACGGTTCCAACAATGTTGCTGTAGGTTTCAATATCAGTATAAAAATTACAAGCTTGAGGAGTAACACAAATCTGACCGTCGTTAGGAGCGTAGCCTTTTGGAATTTCTTTAGCTTTTAGTTTTAAATCTGTAAGAGTCTGGCTGAATACATTTGCCGTAAATAATAAGAATAATGCCGATAGGGGAATCGTAATTTTCATAGGTTTTTGGTTTTGATTTGGAATATTAAAAATAGGTTTTTTATTTGAAGGTTTTGATTCTCAACTTTGGAAAACAAGAGTAAATATTTAGAATAAGATAGATTACTTATAGTTGTATTTTTTCTCCGTATCTACTTTCATTTTTTTAATGTAGTTTATGTCTTTCTTTAATAAAGCTTCATTAGATGAAGAATCGATTACTTTATTATCAAAGTATTTTAATACTTTTCTTTTAGGACTGTAAAAAAGTACATAAGTAGTATCGCACGAATCTTCTAATTTAAAGCTGTTGTTTTTCCATTCAGGGGTTATTTCACGTCTAATAATTTTTTGAATGGAATCAGTCGAAGAATCGAAGAAAACTAATGATTGAATGAAACCATTTTCAGGTTCGTGGGAATATTTTAAAAGCTTTATTTTAGAGTCAAATATATAAGAGGTCTGCTGTACAAGTGCTTCGAATTTATATTCAAACTTTTCGGCTTTGTATTTTGTTATCGAATCATTAAAGTCATTTTCAAACTGTTTCATGACATCATCATTATTTTCTTTACTACAATTACTAAATATTGTTAGTAGTAGAACACCAAAAATGATATGAATTATTCGGGAATTTAATACAAGTTTTATTTTCATTATCTTAAAAAAAATCTTAGTTAAGGATTGATTTAGGAGTATATAAAGTTCAGAATAATATCATAAACACTATTCCAATTAATAAGCAGTCCTATTGAAAATGAGATTGCATTACAGACTAAAGAAGCTAAAAGTGCCTTTTTAAAATCTATTTTAAGTAATTTATAAATTATAACTGATTCGACAATAATTGCAAAACATTCGCTAAATGCAATATAAGGAAATCTTGATGTTATAAAGGCAGGAAAAACAAACCAAACATAAGGCAAAGTTGAAAATGAAGTTATGAATCCTGTAATTAACAATAATCTGCTGCTTATGTTTAGTTTCTTGTATTTGGTTTTAAATAGAAGAAATAAAATAAGGGTTTCGAAGAAAATTGTAACCAGCAATGCGAGTAAAAAATGAAATATTTTAGTGTTTGGATAAATTTCAATTACTCTGTCGTCATTTTTAAAAGGATAAACATCGCTTTTGCTTTGTTCTTCATAAGCATATTCTTTTACCGAAAATGGTTCTCCATTACTATATTCAAATAATTCTTTGCATTTATATAATATAATTCTTGTCTTGGTAAGTTTTACAATTTTATACTGTTCTTCGAGAAAAGACATTGGGTCGTCATTATCAGTATATCCGCCCTCGCTGCCGATAGAAATATTAGCTTTTAGAACATTTTTATCCTCTAACCAATTAAGATTATCTAAATTTTTATTTAAAAGATAGCTTTTCTTGGCAGCCACGATATAAAACATGTTGAATTTATATCCTTTGTGAATACAATCTTTAGAATTTATAATATACGATTCAGTAGAGTGGTCTCCTGACACCTGCTTTATATAGCCAATAAAAGAATAATCAGGAAACTCATCTATGTTTATTATTTTGACGCATTTTCCATAATAATGTGTGTTTTCGGGAACAACATCGCAGTAAGATGTTTGGAAAAAGAATAAAAAGAGTACTAAGAAAAGTAGGTTTTTCATATTTTTTATCCTCTTCTAATTTTCACCTGATAAACAATTTCCCAAAAAATAACAGAAAACAAAGCATTGGCAAATATTGCCGTTTTAACCTGATACGGATCGTAATTTAAAAGCAAATGTAAGTTTGTAAATTTCAGAGCTAGAAATAAGGCTAAAGCTGCAATCCCGACAGCGAAGAGTATATTTAATATAGGATTCCATTTTAAAGCTAAAAATGCATATATAAGATTAAGAACGGCAAACCCACAACCTAAAGTTAAATAAGGATCTGTTTTTAATTTTTCGCCCAGCAACAATAAAGGGGAAGTTGCAGTAAGATATAAAAAGAAAAGAATTGAATAAAGTAGGATTCGTATTTGTGGTTTCATTTTGTTTTTTTTTTGCTAGTTTGTTTTTCGTTTACAAAAAAAGCACAAAATCATAAGATAGTTGTGCTTTTGTAGAATTTTATTGTTGAGGAATTATTTTCCTTTTAGTAATTTTTCTAAATATTCGTTTTTGTCTTTTTCAGCCTGAACTAAACGTTCGTAAAGTTCAACAACTTTATCAAGAGGATTGAAATTGCAAGAATTATTAGTTATAAAGCTTCCCGTAACAGATTCATTAAAAGTATTGAAATAATTAAATACATTTTCCTCTGAAAAACTCTTGATGGCTTCTACAGTAACGCCAAGTGCTTCTGCAATGTTTGCAAGTTTTGCTTCGTCAATAGTTTCGCTTCCTTCAATTCCAGAAATAGCCTGCTGATTTGTACCAATTGCCTGCGCAAGTGCTTCTTGCTTCATACCTCGAAGTTCTCTGATTCGGCTAATGTTTCTGCCAATGTGTTTTGGTTTTGTTGCTGTGCTCATAATTCAAAGGTATTTAATTTTTTCTTTATTTGAATGAAATAAAAATATGTTTTTTCTGATAGAAATTAATCTTTATCTATTGAAATTTTATGTTGACATATTAGTTTTTGATCATTCTATTTTTGTCAATTTTATACTGTCTGTAGCATTTCTAAAACCATAAAGATAGCCATTTTTGATTTTGTATTCTGTAGAGTCAGTTGTTAAGTAAATCTCTTCTTTTTCAATAAATTTGCCATCTAAAAAACTAGTTGAAGATCCTGGATTAGTACTTTCGCTAATGCTGAAAGTTTTATCAATTTTCGAATGTGTAATTTCGTAGGTTGTATCTTGTAAATTAAATTCCCAGCTTTCGAATCTTTCATTTTTATATCTGGTAATGCCTTTAGCGAATAAATAATGCATTAGTATTCCCGCAATTACTGCATTAATTAAAAATAACGAAACGAATTTCCGATTTAAGAAAAATAGAATTAATGCAATTACTAAGTTTAATACAACCACAGAAGGAACAAGTATTAATTCTGCAATGGAAATACTTGGATCTGGATTCATTTGTTTAACCCAAAGCCAAATAATTATAAAGTCAAAAATTGAAAGCAATAGTATTCTAATTCCAAATTTCATTAGTAATTTATTAGCTGTTTTTTGATTTCGAAACTAAATTCCTCCGAGGATTCTTTATTCTAAAAAAGAATCAAAATACAAAAACATTTTGCCTAAATATATTAAACTAAGAATAAGAAAAACGAAAGAAAAAATTAAATAACCTTTATTTTTAAAAACTCTAAGAAATGCAAAAAACAGATATCCAAAAATAATGCTAGTGACAATATATAGCATTTTTAAGAATCCTATTCCATCTTCGTCAACCACTATATATGGTTCCTCGTTGATAGTATATGGAGTGATAAAATAGCTGAGAATTAAAAGAAAAAGTCCAATAAAAAATAATATTCGTATTATGATTTTCATAGTATTTAATTGGGATTATCTTTTGATAACAAGAGCGTCACGCTTGTGCCAATAGAGTTTCAGCTTGTGTTCATGAGAGTGCGATGCCTGTACTAGTAAAATAAAGTGTGACTTTTTATATTCATTTAGTCCAAAAATTTTTTATTGTATTGAATTGTTCTTCGTTATCTCCTCCATTTTCATATTTATATAGGTTATCCCAATAAATTATTCCTCCAATTTTAATGAATACTTTGTAATATCCTTTTGCAAGACTGCTGATATTTATGCTAAAATTCTTTGAGGATTGCTTGTTAGAAGAAAAAATTGAATGCGAGATAATTGATTGTTCGCTGTATAAATTTGTATTCAAAATATTGTTGAAATTTACATCTTGATAAATTTTTTCAGGATTTGCTGATACTAACCATACATCTGTAACATTTTCTTGTGCTAAAATGTTAACGGATTCATTTACGGGATTAGGATAAATTAAAAACTTGTTATTTGTTAAAATATTCGGGTTCCCGAATTGTAACTGTAACTCTGAATCGTCAGAGGTTTCTCTAAGATTAATCCCTGTGATTAAATTTATAGAAGTTTTGTCAGTTTGAGTATCAGTTTTGTCATTGTTACAGCTTATTGCCAAAATAGAGATAAGAATAAAAAGTTTTTTCTTCATAATTGATTTATTTCAAGATTATACAAAGAACATACTTTTACTTTTTATAATCAACAAACGTTATTATGTTTTTGGGTGATAATAAAAACTATTGAATTTCTATTTTAAGCATTAATTATTGACAAATCCTGCGGTTACTTTGCGTGGGCTTCGACTTCGCTCAGCCTGACAGATGTTTAGATATTTAAAAATTGTGGAAACTTTTTGGAACATGGAATTATTTTAAAATTTTCGCAACTTCAAAATGCATACCGTCTCTTCTTGTAAAATGTCCGCCCCAATAAAAACCATTTGCATTTGCAATTTCGACTAATTCTCGAACGCATCCTTTTTGTCCCACTAAAGCAGGAACTGCGCCTAGTTTGTTCCAGTTGTAATTTATGTCGAATGCTGTGCCAAATGCATGATTACTTAAAGTTGTTCGACTTCCTCTAATAAATCGCGGATTGTATGAGCCTTCCCAAGTTAAAACATGGTGAAGTAGTTTATTTTTATCCCATTCTGCCCAAAGATTTATTAATTGTTTTTCGGCTTTTTTATGAAAGTAAACAGTGTCTGTACCTTTAATTTTTATGAGCTGCGGAATTTTGATTTTTATAATATTTTCTTTATCCCAATTATTGGTAATTATAATATTTTCGGGATTATCCGGTAAAGGAGCAGATTTAAATTTTAGTTCTCCAAATATTTTTTGTTTATCCGCATTTGAAACAATAGGCTCAAAATTTGGTTTTGGAGGAAAACTGTCATTCGTAATGTTTTGTTCATCATCTACAACGACTCCAAAACCGAGTAACATAGCGGCTCCAATCGTAAAATTTCCCACTTTACCGTCTGGGTTTAGATTGTGTGCCTTTTGAAATTCTTTGGTCGAAAAATCCAGAGCTTCATCAAAAACTCCAGATGCAGTTCCTTTATACAATCCTAAACCGGTTAAAAAAAACTGCCATTTTTTAACGTCATTTCCTGTTGAGCCAATTTTTATAAGTTTCATGTCTTTAAATTGAATTATTAGTTAATATAAATTTTATCAAGTATTTGGCGAGATAGTTTATTTATTGTGGAGAAGACTAATATTTCTATTTTTTGGCAAATAGTAGTAACGAAGATTTATGTTTCTATAAATCAAGAAGATAAGTCAAAAATACTTATATCTTTTTAATTGTAATCGAGTATTTTTACCTGTTTATCAAGTGGTTATGTTTTTAATAGTTCAATTTTTTAAATTCCAAATTCTATTTTTTTAACGCAAAGAACGCAAGATTTTTTTTGCTTCTTTGAGCGTTTTAAGTTCGCAAAGCTTTGAGGTTAAATTTTAATCTAAAATCTAAAGTCAGAAATCTACAATAAAAAAATCCCGCTTCAATTAAGAAACGGGACTTCGGTGATATTCTCTTTTTTTTTATTTTAAACTGTTGCAGCAACTTCTTGCGGTAACGGAATTTGATTTTTAAGTAAATCTTCGAATGTTTCGTGTGCACGAATCAAGATTCCTTGTCCGTTCATCCAAAGAACTTCGGCTGGTTTGTATCTTGAATTGTAGTTCGAAGACATTGAGAAACAATATGCTCCGGCATTTCTGAAAGCAAGAATATCGCCTTCTGTAATTTCAGAGATTCTGCGGTTGTTGGCAAAAGTATCAGTTTCGCAAATGTAACCTACAACAGAGTAAAAACGCTCTTTTCCTTTTGGGTTTGAGATGTTTTCGATATAATGTTGTGAACCGTAAAACATTGGACGGATTAAGTGGTTGAAACCACTGTCGATTCCGGCGAAAACTGTTGATGTTGTTTGTTTTACTACGTTTACTTTTGCTAAGAAGAAACCTGCTTCACTCACAAGGAATTTTCCTGGTTCGAAAATCAAGGTTAAATCTCTGCCATATTCTGCACAGAAAGAATTGAATCTTTTTGATAATTTTTTACCTAATTCTTCGATGTCGGTTTCGATATCGTCTTTTTTGTAAGGCACTTTGAATCCGCTTCCGAAATCTAAGAATTGTAAATCTTTGAAGTGTTTTGCAGTATCGAACAAAATTTCGGCAGCATACAAGAATACTTCGATATCTAAAATATCAGATCCTGTGTGCATGTGAATTCCAACAATGCTCATTTTTGTATTTTCAACAATTCGCAATATATGCGGAATCTGGTGAACAGAAATTCCGAATTTACTATCGATATGTCCTACTGAAATATTAGCATTTCCGCCCGCCATTACGTGTGGATTGATACGAATACATACTGGAATATGGGGATGTTTTGTTCCGAATTGCTCTAAAATAGATAAATTGTCGATATTGATTTGTACACCCATTGCGGCAACTTCTTCGATTTCTTCTAGAGAAACTCCGTTTGGTGTAAAGAAAATTCTTTCGGGTTCATAGCCAGCGTGAAGTCCTAACTGAACTTCCTGAATTGATACAGTATCTAAACCAGACCCCATGTTCTTTAATAACTGAAGAATCGCAACGTTTGACAATGCCTTCATGGCGTAATTAACTCTTAAGTTTTCTACCTTAGAGAAAGCTTTAGTTAACCTATTGTACTGAGATTGGATTTTTTCGGCATCATAAACATATAATGGACTTCCAAATTGGTCTGCTAACTGCAGTAAATCTTTTGCTTGCATTTTTAAATCATTTTGGGCAAAGTTATTACACTTTTAACTATCTGCAAATTATTTATAGAAAAATAACAAATTGTAACAAATTGTTTGTTTTTAAACAAAAAGTACTTTATTTCGGATTTTTATAAAAAAATTAGCCGCCAATTGTACGGATCAATTGGATAAATAAAGATTTAAAATAAAGATAAAAAAATCCGCATAAATCTGTTTAATCTATTAAATCCGCGGGCTAAATTTAAAAACAAAACCCCTGAATATAAATTCAAGGGTTTGTTAGTAGTTATGTTGTTTATTGGAATAAAGATTTAATAAAATGCAAGGAAAAAAACTTAGAACCTTAGCATCTCAGTATCTTAGAATCTATAAAAAATTATAAACTCGGTAAATCTCCTCTTCCTTTAGTAGGCAGGTTGGTAGAGCCCATTAAGAACAAATCTACCTCTCTTGCTGCTTCGCGACCTTCTGAAATAGCCCACACGATTAATGATTGTCCTCTTCGCATATCACCCGCAGTGAAAATGTGAGGAACGTTTGTTTGATAATTATGTGCTTTATAGTTGCTTCTAAAATCTAATTCAAGACCTAATTGCTCGCTTAATGTTTTCTCTGGGCCTGTAAATCCAAGAGCTAATAAAGCTAAATCGCAAGGCCAGATTTTCTCAGAACCTTCTTTTTCAATTAATTCAGGACGTTGACCCGGAGTCATTTTCCATTGTACTTCAACCGTTTTTAATCCCGTTAATTCACCTTTATCGTTAGAAATGAATTCTTTAGTATTGATTAACCAGTTTCTGTCACAACCTTCTTCGTGAGAAGATGAAGTTTTTAACTGCAATGGCCAGAAAGGCCAAGGAGTTGATTCACTTCTTCCAACAGGAGGTTTTGGTAAAATCTCAAAGTTAGTTACCGATTTAGCTCCGTGTCTGTTTGAAGTTCCAATACAGTCAGAACCAGTATCTCCACCACCAATAACGATTACATCTTTACCAGTTGCTTTAACCTGATCTGGAATTGATTCTCCAAATAAAACTTTAGTTTGCTGTGTTAAGAAATCCATTGCCTGAACAACACCTTTGCTTTCGATTCCTTTAGTTGGCAAACTTCTTCT
This sequence comes from Flavobacterium sp. UBA7680, assembly GCF_002482975.1. GTDB lineage: Bacteria > Bacteroidota > Bacteroidia > Flavobacteriales > Flavobacteriaceae > Flavobacterium. The sequence goes on from NZ_DLHA01000059.1 coordinate 64,632, forward strand.
TTCTGTTGCTCCTCCGCATAAAACGATAGAATCGAATGCGTTTAATTCTGCTACGCTAAAGTTTACACCAACGTTTACATTAGTTTTAAAAGTGATTCCTTCAGCTTCAAGGATCGCTACACGTCTGTCGATGATTCCTTTTTCTAATTTGAAATTCGGAATCCCGTAACGTAATAAACCTCCAATTGCATTGTCTCTTTCAAAAACGGTAACGGTGTGTCCAGCTCTGTTTAATTGCTGTGCTGCTGCAAGTCCCGCAGGTCCTGAACCAATAACGGCAACTGTTTTACCAGTTCTTGTTTTTGGAGTTTGTGGTTTAATCCAGCCTTCAGCAAAACCAATTTCAACAATGTTTTTCTCGATGTTTTCGATTGATACAGGATCTTTGATGATTCCTAATACACATGCTTTTTCGCATGGAGCAGGGCATAAGCGTCCTGTAAATTCCGGAAAGTTATTAGTCGATTGTAAAATCTCTAATGCACTCTGCCATTCTTCCTGATGTACCATGTCGTTGAAGTCAGGAATTAAATTTCCTAACGGACAACCACTGTGGCAAAAAGGAATACCACAATCCATACATCTTGAACCTTGTTCTTTTACTTTATCTTTTGCTAACGGAATAGTAAATTCGTTGTAGTTAGAAACACGTTCTGCTACTGCTAAATTACTTTCGTCGGCTCTGTTATATTCTTTAAATCCGCCTATTTTACCCATGACATTTTAATTAAAATTTCAATTTTTAAATCCCAAATTCCAAATCCTTCGACTTCGCTCAGGAAGACATTGTAATTGAAATTGATTTTTGAAATTGATGTTTTATTAAGCAATTAATTCTTCTATTTTTTTCTCTTCTGCAATTCTTTGTAATGCTTTCTTGTAATCAGTTGGCATTACTTTTACGAAGTGCTGTTGTTGATTTTCCCAGTCTGCTAAAATTCTTTTTGCTAATGGACTGCTTGTGTACAAGGAATGATTTTTGATCAATCGTCTTAGTTTTGTAACGTCTTCTTCTTCCAACGGATCGAATGCAACCATTTCCATGTTACAAACTGTTGAGTCGAATTTCTTATTTGGATCGTAAACATAAGCTACACCACCGCTCATACCAGCTGCGAAGTTTCTTCCTGTTTTTCCTAAAACTACTACTGTACCACCGGTCATGTACTCGCATCCGTGATCTCCAATTCCTTCCACAACTGCTGTTGCTCCAGAATTTCTAACACAGAAACGCTCTCCGGCCATTCCATTAATATAAGCCTCTCCGGTAATAGCTCCGTAAAGGGCAACGTTTCCAATAATGATATTGTCTTCAGGTTTGAAAGTTGCAGTAGGAGGGACTTTTACAATTAGTTTTCCTCCAGAAAGACCTTTTCCTAAATAATCATTACAGTTTCCGTGAATTTTAAACGACAATCCGTTTGTTGCAAAAGCACCAAAACTTTGTCCGGCAGAACCTTCAAAATCAACTAAAATAGTGTCATCAGGTAATCCTTGTGCGCCATAAATTTTTGAGATTTCGTTACTCAAAATCGCACCTACAGAACGGTCTGTATTTTTAATTTTAAATGTTACTCTTGTTTTTTCTTTTCTATAAATAGACGGAATCGCTTCTTTGATAATGTCAAAATCTAATACATTTTCAAGTTGGTGATCTTGTTGTGTTGTATTGTGATTTGGCTGTGTTTTCGCTTTTTCCGGTTTGTATAGAATTGGTGATAAATCTAAACCATTTGCTTTATAATGTTTGATTGCTTTGTTCACATTTAATTTTTGTGACTGACCAACCATTTCTTTTAAAGTTCTGAAACCTAATTGTGCCATGATTTCTCTTAACTCTTCAGCAATGAAATACATGAAGTTGATTACGTGCTCTGGAGTTCCTTTGAAATTTTTTCTCAATTCAGGATCCTGAGTTGCAATACCAACCGGGCAAGTATTTAAGTGACAAGCTCTCATCATGATACATCCAGAAGCTACAAGCGGTGCAGTTGCAAAACCAAATTCCTCAGCTCCTAATAAAGCTGCAATAGCAACGTCACGACCTGTTTTTAACTGTCCGTCACACTCTAAAACTACACGGCTTCTTAAATCGTTTAAGATCAAAGTTTGTTGCGCCTCAGCTAAACCAAGTTCCCATGGAATACCTGTGTGTTGTAAAGATGTTAAAGGTGCAGCTCCCGTTCCTCCGTCATAACCAGAGATTAAGATAACGTCAGCTTTTGCTTTGGCAACACCGGCAGCGATGGTTCCAACTCCAACTTCAGAAACTAATTTTACGTTTACACGTGCTTCACGGTTTGCATTTTTCAAGTCATAAATCAACTGAGATAAATCTTCAATTGAGTAAATATCGTGGTGAGGCGGAGGTGAAATCAAACCTACATAAGGTGTAGAATTTCTTGTTTCAGCAATCCAAGGCACCACTTTTTCTCCAGGTAATTGTCCGCCTTCACCAGGTTTCGCTCCCTGAGCCATTTTAATCTGGATTTCTTTAGCGTTTGTCAAATAATTGATCGAAACACCAAAACGTCCCGAAGCAACTTGTTTGATTGCAGAGTTTCTTGAATCTCCGTTAATTTCTTTCTGGAAACGTTTTGGATCTTCTCCACCTTCTCCAGAATTACTTTTTCCGCCAATTCTGTTCATTGCAATCGCTAAATTCTCGTGTGCTTCTCTACTGATAGATCCGTAAGACATTGCACCCGTTTTGAATTTTTTTACAATTTCTGTCCAAGGTTCTACTTCATCAATAGAAATTGGATCAAGGTTGTTGAATTCAAATAAACCTCTAATGGTCATTAAGTTTGAGCTTTGCTCATTAACGGCATTTGAGTATTCTTTATAACTTTCAGGGCTGTTTAAACGAACCGCTTGTTGTAATTTAGAAATAGTGGTTGGATTAAACATGTGTTTTTCACCACCACGTCTCCATCTGTAAATACCTCCAATTTCTAAAGAAAGCAAACTTGCCACTTTTGAATTCGGGAAAGCTTTTTGGAAACGTTTTTTCACTTCTTTCTCCACTTCCATTAAACCAATTCCTTCAATTCTTGATGGCGTGTAAGGGAAGTATTTAGAAGTAAATGTTTTGTTTAAACCTAAAATCTCGAAAATCTGGGCAGCTCTGTATGAATGTAATGTAGAGATACCAATTTTGTTCATGATTTTAACGATACCTTTTGCAATCGCTTTGTTGTAGTTTACAACAGCATAATCAGCTTTTACCCCGGTAATGAAACCTTGCGCTACCTGATCGTGAATGATTTCGTTTACCATGTAAGGATTGATGGCACTTGCACCGTATCCGAACAATAAAGCAAAATGATGAGGTTCACGAGGTTCTGCAGATTCAATAATGATTCCGAATTTAGAACGAACCTGTAAAATGTTCAAAGAGTGGTGAATGTAAGAACAAGCCAATAACATAGGGATTGGAGCTAATTGCTCGCTAACACCTCTGTCTGATAAAATAATTACATTACATCCTTCTGAAACAGCTTTGTAAGTTGCCTGAACACATTTTTCAAGCGCACGCTCTAAACCGTTAACTCCTTTTTCTATTTTATATAAAGTAGAAATTGTAGCCGATTTGAAATCTACGTGATCAATGTTTCTAATTTTATCTAAATCCTCGTTAGAGATAACCGGATTTTGGATTTTTAATTTTTTACATTGTTTAGATTCAATTTCAAAAATATTGAAATCTCCACCAACAGCTAAACTAATATCGGTAATAATTTCTTCACGAATACCATCCAAAGGCGGGTTAGTAACCTGAGCAAATAATTGTTTGAAATAGTTATATAACAATTGAGGCTGGTCTGATAATACTGCCAAAGGCGTATCGTTACCCATAGAACTGATTGCTTCAGCTCCTTGACCTCCCATTGGGTTGATGATTGTTTTTAAATCTTCAATTGTATAACCAAATAAACGTTGTCTTGTTTGGAAATCTAATTTCTCAACCGGAGTTGGATTGTTCGTATAAGGAACTTTTGCTAAAGGCAATAAGTTAGCGTCTAACCATTCCTGGTACGGACGTTTTGTAACTATCGCTTTTTTAACTTCTTCGTCTTCAATAATACGGCCTTCGTTCATATCAACCAAGAACATTTTCCCTGGCTCTAAACGACCGTGCTGAATTACATCTTCCGGATCGATATCCAGTACACCAATTTCTGATGACATGATCACGAAACCACTGTGTGTTAATGTATAACGAGAAGGACGCAATCCGTTTCTGTCTAATAAAGCACCAATTACGTTACCATCTGTAAATGGGATAGAAGCAGGACCATCCCAAGGCTCCATAATACAAGCAGTTGAATTCGTAGAACGCTCTTTTTTCAGGAGACATTGTCTGGTGTTTTTCCCAAGCTTCAGGGACAACCATCATCATCGCTTCTGGCAATGAACGACCTGTCATTAATAAAAGTTCAACCACCATATCCATAGAAGCAGAATCTGATTTTCCTTCTAAGATAATTGGGAATAATTTTTTGATATCAT
>NZ_DLHA01000043.1 GCF_002482975.1 Flavobacterium sp. UBA7680
TTCCACTACTATCAGGGCTAGGGCATTCAGTTTCATAATAAAGTCATTAATATTCAAGTCACGTTTGTCATCCTGAACGGAGTCGAAGGATCGCCAATTAGAACGTAGGCTTCGACTCCGCTCAGCCTGACAAAAAAAGTAAATAAAATCCGCATAAATCCGCGTTTTCGCGATAGCGAATCCGTATCATCCGCGTGCCATTTCTTCATGATTAACCCCAAATTGCAAACTATTTTAAGTACTTTTGACTCCAGAATTATTGCATAAAATCTTCATGAAAAAATCAATCACCATTATAATCACATTTCTAATTTTTACTTCTTCTTTCAGTCAAAATAAATTCGGAAATCCAGAAGTAAATCCAATTCAAATTCAAAAAACTTTCAGTGATTGGTCAGCTTATCAAAGTAAAAATATAATGCTTTCCAGAGATTTTACGGCACTTGATTCTTCTTCAAGTGAAATTTCCAAAGAAGCTTTTTTAGATCAATTAGCAAATGGAAATTTTATTCCAATTAGATTAAAATCAGAAGAGGCGGTTTTTTATTATAAGCTATTCAAAATTCAGCCCAAAACAGATACCAGTATAAAAGCAACGATCAACCAAATAGGTTTTGACGCTCTTAAGAATTATAAGATGGAAGGAACTGCTTTTCCGCTATTTTCATTTAAAGACTTAGATGGAAATGTAGTTTCAAACGAAACCATGAAAGGAAAAATAATCGTGATAAAATGCTGGTATATACATTGTACGCCATGCATAAGAGAATTTCCGCAGGTAAATAAACTAACTGAGGAATACAAAGACAGAAAAGATATTCTATTTATAAGTCTAGCCGAAGATTCAGCAGAACAATTAAAAACATTCTTAGCGAGAAAACCACTTTCATATTCAGTAATTCCAAATATGAAAGAATACATGAATGAATCGTTACAATTGAATTCATTTCCAACACATTTTATTTTAAACAAAGAAGGATTAATTTCTAAAGTCCTGCCAAATTTCGAAAGCTTAGAAGTGGCTTTGGCGAAAGAAAGCAAACTGTAGTTGAATTAATCTCGCAAAGTAACCTCATTTTTGTCATTTCGAGGAACGAGAAATCTTCGTAAGCAGCTCCGCAATAATAAGCTAATCTTTGTCGAGTTCCTCGCGGAGATTTCTCGTTCCTCGAAATGACAAGATTGAGTAATAATCATTTGGATGAAACAAAACTCTGCGTCTTTGCGACTTTGCGAGAAAATCCTCGTTCGCATAAAAAAAACTTAGTCCCTTTGCACCTTTGCAACTCTGAACCTTTTTCACTACTTTTGCACCAAATTAATTAAAAAGACATTCATGTTAACAGTCAATAATTTATCAGTTCAATTTGGCAAACGAATTTTGTTTGACGAAGTAAATACCACATTCACTCACGGAAATATTTACGGCGTTATTGGAGCCAATGGTGCTGGAAAATCTACATTTCTAAAAATTATTTCGGGAGATATGGACCCAACTTCGGGACATATTCATTTAGAACCGGGAAAACGTATGTCGGTTTTAACGCAAAACCATAACTTGTTTGATGAGCATACCGTTTTGGAAACCGTTTTAATGGGAAATAAAGTTTTGTATGCTGTTAAAAAAGAAATGGATGAACTTTATTTAGACTACAACGATAAAAATGCAGACAGAATAGGGGAGCTTCAAGTTCAGTTTGAAGAAATGAACGGATGGAACGCTGACTCTGATGCGGCAGCAATGTTGTCTAACTTAGGAATTAACGAAGAGCATCATTATACCACAATGGGTGATTTGGAAGGAAAAATTAAAGTTCGTGTGCTTTTGGCGCAGGCACTTTTTGGAAACCCAGATTTGCTTATTATGGATGAGCCTACCAACGATTTGGATTTCGAGACAATCGCTTGGTTAGAAAATTTCTTAGCAAACTATGAAAATACTGTAATTGTAGTATCTCACGACCGTCACTTTTTAGATGCGGTTTGTACACATATTTCTGATATTGATTTCGGAAAAATCAATCACTATTCAGGAAACTATACGTTCTGGTATGAGTCTAGCCAATTAGCGGCAAAGCAACGAGCACAACAGAACAAAAAAGCAGAAGAGAAGAAACAAGAGCTTGAAGAATTTATTCGTCGTTTTAGCGCCAACGTTGCGAAATCGAAACAAGCAACTTCTCGTAAAAAAATGATTTCTAAATTGAATATTTCTGAAATCAAACCTTCAAGCCGTCGTTACCCTGCGATCATTTTCGATCAGGATCGTGAAGCCGGGGATCAGATTTTAAATGTAGAACACTTATCTGCATCTGTAGATGGTGAACTATTGTTTAAAGATGTTCATTTGAATATGGCAAAAGGAGATAAGATCGTTCTTTTCTCTAAAGATTCACGTGCAACAACAGCTTTCTACGAAATTTTAAACGGAAACCAAAAAGCAGATTCTGGAACTTTTGACTGGGGAATTACAACAAACCAAGCGTATCTTCCTGCTGAAAATCATTCTTTCTTCGAAAATGATTTGACTTTAGTTGATTGGTTACGCCAATACGCTAAAACAGAAGAAGAGCGTGATGAGGTATTTATTAGAGGTTTCTTAGGGAAAATGATTTTCTCTGGAGAAGAAGCTTTAAAAACAAGCCGAGTTTTATCTGGAGGAGAAAAAGTACGTTGTATGCTTTCCAGAATGATGATGGAGCGTGCTAACGTTTTAATGCTTGATGAGCCTACAAATCACTTAGATCTGGAATCTATTACAGCTTTTAACAACTCATTGAAAAACTTTAAAGGTTCTGTAATTTTTACAACACATGACCACGAGTTTGCACAAACTGTGGGTAACAGAATCGTAGAATTAACACCAAACGGAGTTATCGACCGTTACATGACATTTGACGAATATCTTGATGATGAAAAGATTCAGGAACAAAGAAAGAAGATGTATAATCTTTAATTTTTAAATTCCAAATTCCAATCTTTGATCTTAGAACTTTGTCAAAGTTTAAAACTTTGACAAAGTTCTACATCCATAAAAAAATCCCAAACTCCAAGTTTAATCTGGAGTTTGGGATTTTTTATTTTTTTATTTATTACTATTTACTACCGAACATTTTTGCAAAGATCCAGATAACAATTGCAATTATAAAAATCACAATAAATATCCCGAATCCCATTCCGGCTTTAAAAATGTCTCCAATAACTTCGCAGCTTGTAAATGAAAATAGTATAACGAATACCATTAACAATCTTGTAATTTTATTTTGCATGATTCTGAGTTTTTAAATTTCTATATTAAAATTACTTCAGAAATCAGGAAAAAGCCTTATACAATTTTTGGAAAAAGTTTTAGGATTTGGATTCTAGTTTTACAGTTTTTTTGCGAATGTTTCAGGTCCATCTCTTTGATAAAAGAATTGCGATTGAAATTTTTTACAAATCCAGACTTTTCTCCTTTTTCTAATTCTTTAATTATATTTTCTTTTTTGAACATTTTTTTTCTGATTTATACTTTGTAAATCTTAAAACAAATAACTTTTATTGTTAGCACTCATAAACTGATCAAAATAGCCGCTTAAATTCCTTTGACCAACGGCAACGACTTTTAGTTCAGCGTTTTCTTTTGCAACCATAAAATAATCTGTTCCAAATAAAACCCGCTCTGGGAGGATAAGACCATTTTTCAAATCACTAGATAACTGTATCATGCAATTTTCATCGCACAACGAATACGAAATATCTGTAAACGCATTAGGATATTTATCTATCAGGATTTTTTGTTTGATAATGTCATACCATGATGTTAGATTACCTTCCAGAGTTTTTGCTGCCTGAAACAATTTGGCAGTTTTTGCATCTGGGTTTTTCACACCCAATATTTCAACATCTCCTCCCATATGCGCAATACAAAGTTTTAGTTTAGGGTATTTATCTAAAACAGGAATATAATTTTCAGGATGCGAAAAAAGATTGCATGCTCTCGCATTTTCTCGAAATGATTTGTCAGAAGCCTTTTTATAAGCAGCAATACGGGCTGTAATTACAGGCATTAAAGGATGTGCCGGATTTACTGATGTAGGATTGTCAGGAATAACCGACCAGACATTTTTACCTAAATAATAACTGCCGCCGCGTGTACAATGCGTCATAACAGGAATGTTATTTTTTTCGGCATATTGATAAAGACTGTCTAATCGTGCATCAAAAGGAAAAAAGCCGTTTGCGGGATATAATTTAATTCCAACAAAGGTTTTACTTTCAATTGCTTTTTTAAGATTTTCAAGGTTTTTAATATCCGGGTTTCTTGGATCTACGCCATAAAAAGGGAATAAGTCATTTGGGTATTCTTTTTTTAATTTGTAGATATCTTGTATTTGGGAGTTAAAATCTTTTTCAGGTTTTTTATTAGGATCACTCATATAGTCCATATCAATAGTAAGAGCGATGATTTTTATTCCGCTGTATTCAGAATTATCATAAGCTCCTTTCAAGTCAAGAAAAACTTCTTTTTGCGAAGCCATAACACCAATTTTTAGGAATTGTAAAATCCTTTTCGGAATTAAATTTCCCAATTTTGTAATTAACCAAGAGACAGGTCGGGTTAATATTAACCATTTAAGAAACGTAGAAGCTCCGTCTCCAAGTTTAGCAGCTACCTGTAAAAAGTCTTTCGGGGCACATTTTCCTGTAAAGATGTGCGAATGAATGTTATATATATCGTTCATGATTGTATAATTTTAGGATGGTTTTATTCCGGCTCTTCTAATATTAATTGCTTTAACCATAACTTCAAACCAAAAAGGCGCTCCAAAACTGAGAGCAAATGCTGAAATTATAATTCCACAAAGCCACCACAACAACATTGGCAAAAACTTTTCTTCTTTTGATTTTAAAAAATCAGAATTATATCCAATTGGAAGAGAGCTATCTTCTATTTGAGTAATTACTGATTTGATGCTTTCTATATTTTTAGCAATATCAACTGAATCAATTTTTTGAGCATTAATTTTATTCTCAAGTGCCTTTTTTTCGGCTATTAACACAAGATCTTTGCGATACTTGTCATCAGAATTTAATTTTTTAATTAGAGTAATAGAATCAACATTCAGCGCCAAGCAAACTAAGAAACTTATAATAAGTAAACTTCTTTTTGTTTTTGTTTTATACCAGCCGCTCACTCTTTCCATATAGTCATCAAACCATTTGGTGATTTTCTCCTTTAATTCAGTATAGTTTTCCGTTTTTTCATAGAATGCCCTTAAATAACTTTTTAATGGACTGTAATTCATTTGATCAAGTCCTTTTTTAAATCTCTTATAAGGATCTTCAATACGTTCTTCGACTAGCTTAACATCTACTAGATTTGTAGATCCTTTTGGATCAAAAATATTTTCAAATTTTGTGGTTTCAGACTGACTTCCAATAATATCAATCAAGGCATCTGCAAACATATCAGATGAAATGTATTGCGGGTAAGAATCCCTGTTTTTTTTAAGCTGATCAATGCTAAAGTGGCTGTATAAGCTGGCACCATAGCTTTTGTTGACAGGATCGTTTAATAGTTTAAGAATTGTTTCGTAAAGGAATCGGCCTCTTTTTTGGGTTTTGAAGGAGTACCATTCAAAGAGCAACGAAACGAGCGTACTAAAGAGAAAGTAAAATAAACCTAACGCAATTAGTATTTCCAGAATTTTAGATACTTGCATAGATAATTTGTTTTTGGTTAAAATTTATTAGTTCAATTTTGGTTAGTAAGAAAAACCGTAGCTAATTTATTTAAACAAATGTTAAAATATTATTTGTAAGGTAAATATTTCACTTTAACGAATCTAATTTGTTGTTTAGCGATTAAAATATGAATGAAAAAAACTACAATTTAAAAAGTGTTCACTTTTAAAGCTAAATTGTATACAAACAGATTTATCGACCAAAAAATGCGTTATAGGATTTTTTGAAAATTCTTTAGGATTTAGTGATAAATCTAATTGCGGAGAAATCAACGAAGAGCCAACGGCTCGATCGATATTATAGGACCGGATTTCAATCCGGTTTATCGATTAGGTATAAAAATTTTTCGTTCTCTAACGGATTGAAATCCGTTTCTACAATATGAATCATTCCTTCGGAATTTTAAAAAGAGAATGTTGAAACCCTTGGATTGGATTTATTTTCTAATCGTTTTTATTTCCAGAAATACAAGTCCGGCTATAACAACGATTTCTCCTAAAAAGTAAATAATACCAAATATAGAAATGCTCTTGTAATTAGATAATAAAATACCAAATGTCAAAATACAATAGAGTATGTTAGCGGTACAGATTATTTTTAAATACAATTTCCAATTATTTTTTGCTAGAAAAAAGCAGGTAAGAGAATAAATTGAAAAAAGGAGTGCCAGTAAAGAAAGATATTCTAAAGTGGTTTTTGATAAACCAAAAAAGGTATTGAAAGTTCTAAGAACGAGAAAAAGCAATATAAATGTGAGTAATGCTCCAACAGCATCTATTAGAAAGATGTTCTTTGGTTTTGCTAGAAATTGTTGGACGCTTTTTTTCATTTATATATCATTTTATTCGTCCATATTCCTTTAGTAAATCTTTTAATTGCTGAATTATGTTGATCATTTAAATTATATAGATTATAGTATCATTAATATGAACAATCACTTTCTGAATTGATTATCCAATTTTCTTAGCAATTATTATGGTGTGAATTTCTACATTATCAGCTTTTGGATAATTTATGTCAAACAATTTAATAATGTCAAAATCATTTATTAAAAGTTGATTCCTGATATCTTCTAGAGTATGGTAATAAAAATAAGTGCGATCGCCAGTGCTTCCAGAAATAAAACCAGATTCGGAAGGTTTTCCCTGAACAAAACTTAAATATAAAACTCCATTGTTAGAAAGTATTTTTTCTGAATCGATTATTAATTGAGAACAATCTTCTTCAGATAAATAAGGTAAACAAAAGCCACACATAATGGCATCAAATTTTTGATTTAAGGAACTAAGCTCTCTTGTATCCATTACTTCAAAGTTGGCAGAAGGATTATTTGCTTTTGCCAATTCAATCATTTTTGGAGCAATGTCAATACCTGTAATTTTTAAACTGGGATTTTTGGATAACAAATATTTTGTAACATTTCCTGGCCCGCAGCTAATTTCAAATATGTTTATTTGATCTTGTTTTAGAGTGCCGCAAAAGAAGTTGTAAGTCTCATCGTATAAGCTTAAATTCATAAACTTATCTTCATAGAGATTGGCAATTTTATTCCAGGTTTCAAAAGTTTCTTTGTATTTATCCATTAGATTTTAGTTATGTTCTACTGTTGTCAAAACAAAGTAAGGAGACTTCGCAGAAAGGGAAACTTTTTTAGTTTATTTTTTAATTTAAAATAAGACTAATACTTCCAGATGAACAAGATGTACAAATTTCATCATCTTTTAATATTTGCCCACAATACAAACATTCTGAATTTCTATGTAATTTTCTATTACGGATCCCTAATTTATCTAAAATAGATGATTCATTAATTTCTAATTTACAGAACTCACATTTTAACATTCTTATTTCATGGCCAATTGTTTCTTCAATTAATCTAAGTTGATTAAATTCAATGATAGGTTTTAAATAAATTATTGCAATATTTTTGCAAGATGGACACTCTGTTTTGTCTTTATGACTTGACTGTAAAAGTATTTGAGTCGTTTTTTCTTTTTGCAGAATAAAATTCTCGTTACCACTTGACGATTTCCATATCTCTTGATGAATCTCTAGTAACAATAATAATTTTTTATCTAAATCGGTTTGTAAAGAAGCTGAAATTTTAGAAAGTTTTATGTGTTTTCCATCAAAAAAATGCTTTTTGTCAATTGCAAGCTCTTTTGAAAAAGAAACAAGCATTGTGTAAAAATCACGTTGAATAATTTCTTTAATACTCTGCTTGTTCAATTGATTAAGCTCACAATGAGCTATTACATCTCTTGCTTTAGAGATTGCAAATAAGATGTTTTTATGACTTGAGGTGCTTTCCGAAATTATTTGTGCTCTCAGTAAACTATTGTTAAAAGATATTACATCTGAATTTGGCTTGTTTTCTAATTGTTTAGATTCAGATATGGTTGATAATATTTTATTTGGATATAAAGTTCGTAAAGAATGTTTAAAATCGGGTTCTATTAGAATATATGTTGGGTTTATTTCGTATAGGATACCTTTTAATAATCTTTCACAACCTAATGCCAAATTAAAAGCTAATTGTATAATTTCGGTATCTGGGATATTAGTTTCAATTCTTCTAGAAACTTCTTTAAAGAATATGAAGCTATCATTTAAATAATTATTCATAATTTTTAGAGTCTTTAAATTGTTTTTTTGGAGTGTAAAATACTTTTCCATTTTTAAAAAAGTATCTAAAGTACCCTATCAATAGTATATGTACAATAATAACATAGATTGTGAAAAAATGAGGCTTTGAACAGTATTCGAATTGGAAGAATATAAAATTTTTGTCTAAAGAATTAAATAAATCTTTAAGCCATAAAAGAAACCATAATATAACGGTTAAGTCACTTAATAACATTGTTAGTTTTGAAACAGAAAATCTATAAGGGGAAGTTGTAAAATGCTTACTATTTTTGTAAATTAAGTTCGAAGTTTCACTTTTGAACAAATCAAAATCTAATTCGTTTTCGTAGATTACCGCCATTGTTTCCCAATGTTCTTGCCAATATTTACTTCCTCTAACACTTAATGAAAATATTACATTATAAAGAAGACCTATTAAAGAAATAAATATAAGATATTTTTCATCTACTTTAGATCCAAAATAACCAGCTAGAACAATTGCAATTGTTCCCCAGAAAAAAAGTGTTCGCTTCCAAAAATTTTCAATTTCAAATTTTCGTAATTCTAAAATTTTATCGTAAAGATTTATACCGTAAATTTCCTTTAAATTTTTAAATGTACATGGTATATTTTTGTTACTCATGGTTTTTGATCTATAAAGTAATTGTAATAAGTTTTTTTGACTTTTTACATATTTTATTTGCTAAAATATAATTTTGACTGGAAAAATAGTTTTAAAAATAAGATTTTATTTTTAAAAATTCAGGTATATGTATTCAAAAGTACTATTCTTGACATGAAATTCGCATCTATTCAAAAATAAATATTTCCAACCCCAACACCCCAACAAATAAATTCTGATTTTGTATATTTGCCCAACCAAACATTACAATTACTTATGAGCCAAAAAGTATTACTTAATTCAAAAGAAGTTACTATCATACTCCATCGTTTGGCTTGTCAGTTAATCGAAAAACATCTTGATTTCTCTGATACAATTTTAATCGGGATTCAGCCGAGAGGTGTTTATTTGGCTGAGCGTTTAAAACAAATTTTAGAGAACGAATACCAAACTCCTGAAATTTCACTGGGATATCTTGATATTACTTTTTTTAGAGATGATTTCCGCAGAACCGATAAACCGCTTGAAGCCAATAAAACTCAGATAAATTTTATAGTCGAAGACAAAAAAGTCATTTTTATTGATGACGTTTTGTTTACCGGACGAAGCATTCGTTCTGCCTTAACTGCAATTCAATCTTTTGGAAGACCTTCTGAAATTGAATTGTTAGTATTAATCGACAGACGTTTCAGCCGTAATTTACCAATTCAGCCTGATTACAGAGGCCGTCAGGTAGATGCAATTAATGGCGAAAAAGTAAAAGTGAGCTGGAAAGAAAATGATGGTGAAGATGTGGTTCACCTAGTGACAAATTAAGTTTAATCGGTTAACCGGTTAATTGTTTAATCGGAAGGAACGATTAAACAATTGAAAAAATTAAAAAAGTTGAACCGTTAAATCGGTTAACTGTTAATCGTAAAGAAAGCGATTAAACGATTAAACAAATAAACAGTTAAACATTAAACATGAAAGAATTAAGCGTAAATCATTTATTAGGAATTAAATACATCAATGAGAATGATATTAACCTGATTTTTGAAACGGCAGATCATTTTAAAGAAGTCATTAACCGACCAATTAAAAAAGTTCCTTCATTACGAGATATTACCATTGCCAATATTTTCTTCGAAAACAGTACCAGAACCAAACTTTCCTTTGAATTAGCGCAGAAACGTTTATCTGCAGATGTTATCAGTTTTTCTGCAGCGCAGTCATCGGTTAAAAAAGGAGAGACTTTGATTGATACTGTAAATAATATCCTTTCGATGAAAGTTGATATGGTTGTAATGCGCCACTCTAATCCCGGAGCGGCTTATTTTTTATCTAAAAATGTCAAAGCGAGTATCGTAAATGCCGGAGACGGTGCGCACGAACATCCAACTCAGGCTTTGTTAGACAGTTATTCTATCAGAGAAAAATTGGGCGATGTTGCCGGAAAAAAAGTAGTTATTGTAGGTGATATTCTGCATTCGAGAGTTGCCTTATCCAACATATATGCTTTGCAAATGCAAGGCGCAGAAGTAAAAGTCTGCGGACCAAAAACACTGATTCCAAGATATATTGAATCTCTTGGTGTTACGGTTGAACCAAATTTGCGTAAGGCTTTAGAATGGTGTGATGTTGCGAACATGCTTCGTGTACAAAACGAACGTATGGATGTAAACTTTTTCCCGTCAACACGTGAATACGCACAGCAATACGGAGTTGACAAACCGCTTTTAGATTCTCTTGGAAAAGAAATCGTAATCATGCACCCGGGACCCATTAACAGAGGAGTAGAGATTACTTCTGAAGTTGCTGATTCTGATCATTCTGTTATATTGAATCAGGTAGAGAATGGTGTTGCGATTAGAATGGCGGTTATTTATTTATTAGCGTCTAAAATTCAATAATACTGCATTTTGAGAGATACGCTGAAAATAATAATCCTACTAGTTGGTTTTATATGTAAAGCGCAGGATGTTAATGAAATAAAAATAGATACTGTCTACAATAATTTATTAAACCGAACACCTAAAAATTTTAAAGTAGACGAAATTTCGAAACCAAATAATAGATTTTTTACTTTGGATTTGAATAGTATTGGTAGATTAGAAAGTATTTATCAGTTTCAGAATGAATTTAAACTTAATGAAGCTGAAATTAACTGGCTCAATAAACAAATTGATCAAATTGCTTTGGCATTTTATTTAGAAGGAAACCCAATCTTGATAAGAAAAGTTGGTGGTTATGATGGATGCCCAAATGAAAATGTTTACACGGAAACTATAAAAAGAAAAAAGGTAACGATCTTAAACTTTTGCTTTACTTGTTCTGGTGCAGGAAAATTAGATAAGTTTATTCAAATTTTTAATAATAGAACAAATTCGTTATTGAAATAAACGAGGGCTTCGACTTCGCTCAGCCTGACAAACTTGAAACCTAAAACTTGAAACAACAAGAAAAAAACTTCGTACCTTAGCGCTCTGAAAAATCAATTTTTATATTAGCCCCACAAATTATAAAATGAAAGTAGATCAAAAAGGACATACCGTTACCATAAAAGATACGCAAGGCGATTTTAATGGCTTTGTAGAAAAAGTAACGCAGCAGTTTAAAACCTTTGAAAAACAAAATATTATAATCGATTTGTCGTCAGATTCTGAATTGACGGAAAATGATTTGAAAGTTTTTTTACCGCTGGTTAAGCTTCAGAAAAAAGCAAAAAAATCGTTTGTAATTGTAGCTTCTGATCTTGATTTTAATGCTGTTTCAGATAAATTGGTTGTTGTTCCTTCTCTTTTAGAAGCGCACGATATTATCGAAATGGAGGAAATTGAAAGAGACTTAGGGTTTTAATTTTAGATTTCTGATTTTAGATTTTAGATTTTTTTTAATGCTAAATCTAAAATGTTTTTATCTATGTAGAATCTAAAATCAACAATCTAAAATCTAAAATGAAATTAACTATACTTGGCTGTTATGCCGCAACTCCCAGAACACTTACTAATCCGACTTCACAGGTTTTAGAAATTAAAAATCGTTTGTTTTTAATTGATTGTGGAGAAGGAACTCAGGTTCAGCTTCGAAAGAATAAGATTAAATTTTCAAAAATTAATCACATCTTTATTTCGCATCTTCATGGAGATCATCTTTATGGATTAATTGGAACTATTTCGACTTTTTCTCTTTTGGGA
The DNA here is from genome assembly GCF_002482975.1 of Flavobacterium sp. UBA7680. Taxonomy (GTDB): domain Bacteria; phylum Bacteroidota; class Bacteroidia; order Flavobacteriales; family Flavobacteriaceae; genus Flavobacterium. Next base: position 12,151 of record NZ_DLHA01000043.1, read on the forward strand.
AGAACGACCGATTTGCATATTTATGGACCAAAAGGAATTAAGGAACTTATTCTGCTTCAATTAAAATTGACAGAATCCTGGACGACATATAATTTGTTTTTCCACGAATTAGAGTCGAAGGAAAGTGAGGTTATTTTTGAAGATAATCGTGTCATTGTAAAAACGATTCCGTTGAAACATCGTGTTTATACGAATGGCTATTTATTTCAGGAAAAACCGGGAGAACGAAAGTTAAATGTCGAAGCGGCTCAGCATTATAATATTCATACAGCTTATTATCAAAAAATAAAAAACGGAGGGAACGTTACGCTTGACGACGGAACTGTAATTGAGAACGAAAAATTATCTTTTGACCCAATTCCGGCAATGAGTTATGCTTTTTGTTCGGATACGGTTTATAATGAAGATGTGATTCCGATTATAGAAAATGCCGATGTTTTGTACCACGAATCTACTTTTTTAGAGTCTGAAGCTCCTTTGGCACAAAAAACACTGCATTCAACAGCAAAAGAAGCGGCCAGAATCGCTTTAAAAGCAAATGTGAAGCATTTGGTTTTAGGTCATTATTCAACTCGTTACGACGGAATTGAACGTTTTAAAGAAGAAGCCGAAGAAATTTTCCCAAATGTTATTTTGGGAGATGATGGGTTAAGCTTTGAATTTTAATATAAGGTTCTAAGTGACTGAGGTACTAAGATTCTAAGTTTAGTAACGTGACAACGCATGTCACCCTGAGCGCAGTCGAAGGGCTTTTGTAGCACGAGGGGCTTCGACTTCGCTCAGCCTGACAAACTGAAACCTGAAACAAAAAAATCTAAAATCTAAAATCAACAATCTAAAATAATAAATCATGAGTGATTTAAGCAATTATAGAAAATCTTACGAAAAGAGTGAATTATTAGAAACTAATATTCCCGAAGATCCAATTAACCTTTTTAACCGCTGGTTTCATGAAGTGGAAGATTTTGGCGGAAACGGTGAAGTAAACGCTATGACTGTTTCAACAATTGGCTTGGATGGATTTCCAAAATCTCGTGTGGTTTTATTAAAGAAATTTTCTGAAGAAGGATTTATATTTTACACGAATTATGAATCTGAAAAGGGAAAAGCTATTACGGCAAACCCAAACGTTTGTTTGTCGTTTTTTTGGCAGGAAATGGAACGTCAGGTTATTATAAAAGGAATTGCGCAGAAAACTTCTGAAATTATTTCTGATAACTATTTTGATTCCCGACCAGACGGAAGTAAGCTTGGAGCGATTGTTTCGCATCAAAGTGAAGTTATTCCGTCGAGAACTTTTTTAGAAGAGAATTTAAAGAAACTGGAAGCTGAATTTGAAGGAAAACCAATTCCAAGACCTGAAAATTGGGGTGGATTTATTGTAACGCCGCTGCAAGTAGAATTTTGGCAGGGAAGACCTAACAGATTACATGACAGAATTCGATATACAAGCCAGTCTGATTTTTCATGGAAGATTGACCGTTTATCGTCATAATTGTAAGATTTTTATATTATTTTAAAAAATTTTAATGTATTTCGTCGATTATTTTTGTAGTTTACCGACAAATTGAATACGTTTGGACAATAAAACAGAGAAAAATTGTCACATAATAATTTTTAAAGAATTTGCCCCAACATTTACTTTAAAGCATTAAACTACTACAGATTATGAAAAAGATTATGTGCGCCATGGTGTTCATTGTGATATCTATCACAATGAACTCATGCTCTGCCGATGGCGCCGAAGGGAATGAAAGTAGTACTTCAACAGAACAAGTAATTACTGACTACAACTATAATGCATCTGAATTGGAAACAATGCAGTTAATAAACGATTACAGAGTAAGTATCGGCTTAAATGCATTAGAAAAAATCAATCACATTTCTTATAAGTGCGAAGAGCACAACAAATACATGATCGACAATAATGTTGTTAATCATAATGATTTTGTGTCTCGTTCTAACAATATTATGAGCGTTCTTGGTGCCAAAAAAGTAGGCGAGAATGTTGCTTATAACTACAAAACATCTGCAGCAGCAGTAAAATCATGGCTGGAAAGCCAAGGTCATAGAGAAAATATAGAAGGAAATTATACGCATTTTGGTATTTCAATTACTACAGATGCTTCTGGAAAAAAATATTACACAAATATATTTGCTAAAATTTAAATGTGAACATTTGAACACTGGTTGGTTAGTTTTCGTTGCATTCTTGAGTTGCAGCGTTGTTTTTTTAAAAAAGCTGTCTATGAATAATAGACAGCTTTTTAATTATAGATTGGTTTGGTTTTTACAATTTATAATCCGGTAATGATAAACTCGCTTCGTCTGTTCATTTGATGTTCTTCTTCTGTACATTGTACGCCATCCGAGCATAAATTTACCAGCTGTGTTTCTCCATAACCTCTTCCGGTTAAGCGATTTGTGGCTACTCCGTTGTTTATAAGCCATTCAATGGTTGATTTTGCTCTTCGGTTAGATAAGGCTTCATTGTATTGATGAGAAGCTCTGCTGTCTGTATGAGAACGAATATCTAATTTCATTGTTGGATTCTGTTTTAAAACATCCAGGATTTTTTCTAAGTCTAAAGCAGCTTCGGTTCGAATATTAGATTTATCTAAATCAAAATAAATTCTTTTAATACCAAAGCATTTTCCTAAATCATCGCCCACAACAACTTTGCAGATTGATTTTTCTAAAGCGATAGGAAGATCGGTTTTTCCACTTTCTTTAGAAATTGTTACGCTGACTTCTTTAGTGGCATATTCCGGTTTTTCTGCGCGTACATAATACGTTTTTCCGCATTCGACAGCAAAACTGTATAGTCCGGAAGCATCTGCAACAGCAGAGTTTTTTATTCGCTGCATGCCGTCATACAAAGTAACTTTTGTTCCGGGAAGTATAATTCCGGTTGCAGTATCTGTAATTACGCCGCTTAATTCCTGTACGCATTTTAAGCGTTTAGTTTCTAAAAACTTGTAAATATCATCAGAACCAACTCCGCCGTCTTTATTAGATGAAAAATAACCTCTTCTTGAAACGGGATCTATAATGTAGGCGAAATCATCTTTAGGAGAATTAATATCGGCACCTAAGTTTTGAATATCATCAATAGAACCATCTTTTTCAATTTGCCCCACAAAAACGTCAAGGCCGCCAAGTCCGGGATGCCCGTCTGAAGCAAAGTAAATTTCGTTTTCACTGGTTACATACGGGAACGTTTCTTTTCCTTCGGTATTAATTCCTTTTCCTAAATTTTCGGGAGAACTAAAACCGCCGCTGGCGTTAATGTTTACTTTGTAAATATCAGATTGTCCCATTGTGCCCGGCATATCTGAAGCAAAATATAATGTTTTTTCGTCTGGACTTAATGCAGGATGAGCTGTGCAGTAATTATCGCTGGTAAACGGAAGTGCCGTTACATTTGTCCATTTTCCGTTTTCGAGACTGGCTTTATAAATTTTTAATAAAGTAACTTTATTGGCATCCTTTCCTTTTTTACCATCAACAAAATTGTTTCTTGTAAAGTATACCGTATTTCCATCTTTAGTAAAAACAACTGAAGATTCATGAAATCTGGAATTTACGGTAGATCTGATTTTATTTACTTTTGATGTTGAATCATTTTGAGCACTTATGTCGGCATCGTAAATGTTAGTAAAATATTCGCCTGTCCATTTGTGTTTTCGCTGACTGAAATTTCCGGTGTCTCTTGCAGATGCGAAGTATATTTTATTATTATAAACAAAACTTCCGTAATCTGAATATTTAGAATTGATTCCGGCATTTTCGATTTTATAACGCCCTGAATTTGCTTTAATTTTATCAAGATAATTTACGTTTTCTCTGTAAAGCTTTGCTCTCGAATCATTTTTGAATTTTGCATTAAACTCCTCAAGAATTCTATTGGCTTTGGCTGTTTGGCCTGTTGCTTTTAGAGATTGTGCATATCTGTAATAATATTCAGCTTCGGGAGAAGTATTTATACCGAATAATTCATCGTACCACTTGACAGCACCTTCAAAATTAGAATTGAAGTAATAGGAATCGCCAAGTTTTCTGTATAAAACTTCAGACTTATATCCTTTTGCGGCTACTCGTTCGTAGGTTTTAATAACGTCAACATAGGCGTAGTTGTCGTATTTTTTGGCACCAGCGTTTAATTTTGACTGCTGCGAATAGCTGGAAAAAACATTTAGAGTTATTAAAATAAGAAGAGTAAAATTTTTCATAACTATTATTTTTAAAAGAAACGTGGAGTTACCATTTTGCTGGTGTTTTTAAAGAATTCGTAACGCAGATATATTTCGTGCGATCCTGAATTGTAGTTATTTAGTTTTGTAGTTTCCCGGTCGTAACCATAACCTAAATAAAGTCCGTCTGTGATTTGAAATCCAACAATGCCGCTTACAGATGCGCTCCATCTATAAGAAAGTCCTGCGACAAATTTTTCGAAAAACATAAAATTGGCAGAAACATCGACCTGCAGCGGTGCACCCTCGACCATTTTCACTAATGTGGCAGGTTTGAATTTTATGTATTGTAATTTGTCAAGATCAAATACATAACCGCCCATTAAATAATAATTGATTTTGCTTTTATAAATAGCATAATCGTTATCATCAAATTTTTTGGTTTCGATAAAATTTGGTACTGATAAACCGATATAGGCTTTATCTGAATGCCAGTAAACACCAGCACCAACATTTGGTGAAAATTTATTATCTAAATCCTGAAATTGTGGATCTCCTTGAGTTTCCGGATTTAGTTTGCTAATGTCTAAATTGAATAAATTGGCGCTTCCTTTTATACCAAATGAAAGTTTGAAATCTGGAGATGTTTGAAGTGTATACGATAAATCTGCAGAAATAGTGGTTTCATTTGTTGGCCCGATTTTATCGTTTACCAGCGAAGCACCAACTCCTAAATTACTGTTGTTTATTGGTGAATTTGCAGAGAAACTGGCTGTTTGCGGCGCTCCTTCTAAACCTACCCATTGTGTTCTGTAGAGACCAAAGATGCTCAAAACCCCTCTGGATCCTGCATAAGCCGGATTTACATTTATAGCATTGTACATGTACTGAGTATACTGTGAATCTTGTTGTGCATAACCAGAAATAGTTACAAACATAATGACGAAGAAAAATAATTTTGTTCTCATAGTAGATGTGTATTATTGATTATTACTCATTGATTTCTTAATTATCTTTCAATCAAAAAGTCAATATTTTGCTTATTCAAAAATAAGAAATTTTTTACTATTTTTAACGTAATACATTATATAAGAATGATTTACATAATGTATTACGCTGTTTTTATTTGGACAGATATAGATATCCGTCTTCCTTATTATTTTGAATTTCATTATTACCATTTAATGATTTATAAGTAAGAATGTAGAAATAAGTACCAGATGGTAGTCCGTCAGATTTATTAACAGTAGTTCTTCCTCTGGAAGTTCCATCAAATGCATTGGTCGTATTATTGTAATTTGAGGTTTCAAATACTAATATTCCCCAACGATTATAGATCTCTACTGTATTTTCAGGATAACAGGTTATATCATTAATACTGTCAATTACGAATACATCATTTATTCCGTCGCCATTTGGAGAGAAAGCATTGTGTACTAATATGTTTCCACAGGCTAAAACGTGGCAGTCATTGTTAACTTCCATATTTAGCAGTACACTTCTTGGACAATTTTCATCGGTAATTTTATATTCGAATATATAATTGCCAAGTGCTAAACCAAACGGATTGAATATATTTCCTTGTAATGCATTAGTTTCGTTTGTGTCAATCCATGTTCCGGTTATTGGTGTGCCTTCCGGAAGCAGATTAGACAAGTTTATTAAGCTGGAGTCATCATTACATGACTCGCTGGTTATGTTTACAATTCCATTAGGAACAACTGTTATGGTTACCGTTGCAGTATCGCAATTTTCTGCACTTAGTTTATCACAAATACGATATGTGTAGGTATAAGTTCCGGCTGGTGTTAAACTTGAAACGGTAACATTTCCTTGATTATCGATTGTGATATTTGGATCTGTTTTAGCATTGTTTTCATTTTCTGCAAGCAATGTAAAATTGACTAGTTCAAGTGTCGCAGGAAGTTGTCCTTTGAAATCATTACTTAATACATTTCCAACTAATCCAAAAGTGTTACAGCCAATGTTTGTATATACATCATCATTTGCAACAACCGGAGTAGGAGGTGCAGGTTCAACAATAATTACCGTTACAATGGCAGTATCACAGTTTCCAGCATCGGCATTTTCACAAATTTGATACGTTAATGTATACGTTCCTGCGAGTGAATTTGGAGCCACATCTACAGAACCATCAGGGTTTAATGTTATGGTATTTGTTGGATCTGGCGTTACTGTTGTAAGTGTAACATCGGCAGGGTTTACAGGATCATTATTTAAAGTATCGTTATTGTATACATTTACAATGTTTGTTACTCCGGCTGGTGCTGTAATTGCTGGCGGATTATCATCATTTGCGACAATTGCAAATGTTGGTCTGGCAATACAATATGGATCTGCCGGTGGATAATTAACAGTTATAGTTTCACTTGGATTAACTGATATCGTTAAATTAACTGTTGGACGTAATGATTCAAAACCATCAGCGCCTTGAACCCATTTATTGTTTTCGAAAATCCATCCAGGCCAGTCAATTCCATTTCCAGCTTCATTAACCACAGCTCCCGGCCATAAAACACGACCGCTTAGTGGTAAATTAGTCATAGTGGTTATTACCGTATTTTGTGCATTTGCCCAAGCTATTGTTACGCCATTTACCGGAATGAAATTTCCGGGTGTTACTACATAATCAATATAAGGAACATCGTTTACACAAATTGGTGTTGCGGTTACCGTCATAACCGGAGCTACAATAGTAATCGTTACTGTTGCAGTATCGCAGTTTGAAGTTTGATCTGCTTCACAAATTTGATAAACTAATGTAAGCGTGCCAACCGGAGCATTTGGTAAAACATCTACAGAACCATCTGGATTTAGTTGTAAAAATTCGTTTGGTGTTACTGTAGTAATAATTACGTCAGAAACTGTTACGGCATTACCTTCAAGCGTATCATTTACGAGTACGTTTAGAACATTTGTTGTAGTATGATTAACGCCTGCAAGAGGTCCGGCAGAATCATCATTGGCAACAATATCTCGGTATTCTTTACAGTTTATTCCAAAATCATTATCTAAATGAACTAAATCTTGCGGCGTAACATTTACAATATAACTGTTTGGGCTGGTTGTAGAGCATACTGTATGCATTTGAATTTTGCCCGTTTTAGCGGTTGCTTTTTTATTAGCTAAATTTGGAAGTACTTTTACAAGTCCAGTTGCGCCTAAGGCAGCAGCCATAGCATCCAGATTTGCATCTTTAACTAATTTAATAGTATACTGACCATACGGATTTTCTGTATTAGGTCTGTCTCTCCAATATCCCTCAATTCCTATAATTACTTCTTTGTGATAACCGTTTGGTCCGTCAATTATAACATTTGGACTTGCTGCATTTCCAAAACCTCCGGCGTTTAATTCACCTACGTTTGATGGGCCTTGATAGCTTCCGTCTCCATTAAAATCGATCCATTCCCATAAGCTGTAGTCGATTCCGCCGCCTGAATCAGGAACATTTTTAGTCACAACGCCATCATTGTTAGCATCATACCATTCGTCCTGAATTCCGTTGCTATTTACATCATACCAAACATAATCGCCTAAAACCGGTAGTGTAGAAGATCCATAATTAAATGTATGTTCCTGGAAAGTACAATCTTCAAGAACTGTGAAGAATAAACTTGAATCTGTTGGATATAATTGATAAACACTATTTAAGGTTGCATCTTGCACCTGAACTAAATAACTTCCAGCAGACATTCCTGTGAAGCTGTATCCGCCATCTGTTCCGGTTATGCGTAATAAAATTGGTCCTGTTGTAGTTCCTTGCGGAATCAAGGTCACCATTACATTTGCAATACCAGAGTTGTTGTTTACATTCATAACATAACCTGATATTTTTGTAGAATATTCAGGCTGAGTAATAACAACGGTTGCAGTTGCAGTACAAGTTTGATTTTCACCATTTACAGCAGATGTTGCTGTAAGTGTATAAGTTCCGGCAGGTAAATTAGTGTTGCCAATAACTTCATTTTGATCATTTGTAATAACAACAGTTGATCCCGGACTATTAGTCACTAAAATCGAACCATCGTTTTTTCCAAAGCAGGTAACATTAGTAGCTATGCCTGTTACAGAAACTTTATTCTCAACAGTAAAGGTTTGAACAAGTTCTGTTTTGTTTCCAGAACAATCTGTCAGCGTATATGTTCTGGTTAAGATATAAGCATTTCCATTACAGCCACTTCCTCCGTTATTAGAATCACTAATCGTAATCGTTACTGTACTGCTGCAATTATCTGCTGCATCTATAATAACCTGCGGATTTGGTGCCGGAATGTCAATAATACTTTGTAAATCTGTAACATCAGCCGGAGCAGTTCCTGTTGGCGGAGTTGTATCTCTAACCGTAATAATTTGAGTATGAGAAACGGTGTTGCCGCCACAATCACTAGTAGTCCATTTGCGTGTTAAAGTATAATCTGTGCCGCATTCGTTAAGAACATTGCTTTTAATTTCAGAAAATACAATTGGTAGATTTCCGCTGCAATTGTCAGAAGCTTCAATGTTTGCAGGTTCCGGAACAGCATCACAAGAAACAGTAATATCAGTTGGAAGATTTCCAGTAAAAGCCGGAGGAGTTGTATCTTGAATAGTTATTATTTGGATAAAACTATCAGTAACATTTCCGCAGTCATCTTTTGCGATCCAGCTATTGGTATATGTTCCAGCATTTGAACATCCTTCAGAAGAAACGAATTGTCCGCTTGTTTTTTCATAAGTAACAACTGTACAGTTTGCAGTTGCAGTTGGAGCCTGATTTTGAGCGTTTTCTAAACCAGCAGTATCACTGCATTGTAAAGTTACATTTAGAGTTCCTGCCTGCGTAACCCAAGTTGGCGCTGCAGTATCTTGAATAGTAATTACTTGAGTAAAAATAGTTGAAGTGTTGTTACAGCTGTCTTTTGCTGTCCAGGTATTCGTATAAGTTCCTGTACTTCCACAGCTTCCTCTTTGCAGTTCGCCTGTTGTTTTAGTATAAGTTACAGTTCCGTTGCAATTGTCCGTCGCAATTGGTGCCTGAGTTTGAGCATTGTTCAATCCTTCAGTATCGGTACATTGTAACGTTACATCTAAAGAACCAGTTTGCGTTGTCCAAGTTGGAGCAGTAGTATCCTGAATTGTAATGATTTGCGTGAAAGTATCAGAAGTATTTTCACAATTGTCTTTTACAGTCCATGTATTGGTATAAGTTCCTGCATTTGAACATCCTTCAGAAGCAACAAACTGACCGCTTACTTTAGTGATATTTGAAACATCTGCATCACATAAATCAGAAGCAGTTGGGAATAAAGCCTGGGCCGAAGTTAAAGCTTCAGCATTACTGCACTCTATAGTCTGGTTTAAAGAACCAGCCTGTGTTGTCCAAGTCGGCGCAGTTGTATCTTGAATTGTAATGATTTGAGTGAAAGTATTAGAAGTATTTCCACAGTCGTCTTTTACAGTCCAAGTATTGGTATAAGTCCCAGAATTTGCACATCCTTCAGAAGCCACGAATTGTCCGCTTACTTTAGTGATATTAGTTACATCTAAATCACATAAATCAGAAGCAGTTGGGAATAAAGCCTGAGCTGTTGCTAAAGCTTCCACATTACTGCATTCAATAGTCTGGTTTAAAGAACCATTTTGTGTTGTCCAAGTTGGAGCCGTTGTATCCTGAATTGTAATGATTTGAGTGAAAGTATCAGAGGTATTTCCACAGTCATCTTTTACCGTCCAAGTATTAGTATAAGTTCCAGAATTTCCGCATCCTTCAGAAGCTACAAACTGCCCGCTTACTTTAGTGATGTTAGAAACATCAGCATCGCATAAATCAGAAGCTGTAGGGAATAAAGCTTGTGCCGAAGTTAAAGCTTCCGCATTACTGCATTCGATAGTCTGATTTAAAGAACCACTTTGTGTTGTCCAAGTTGGAGCAGTTGTATCTTGAATGGTAATTACTTGAGTGAAAGTATCAGAAGTATTTCCACAATCGTCTTTTACAGTCCAAGTGTTAGTATAAGTTCCAGAATTAGCACATCCTTCAGAAGCCACAAACTGTCCGCTTACTTTAGTGATATTCGAAACATCTGCATCACATAAATCAGAAGCTGTTGGGAATAAAGCCTGAGCTGCAGTTAAAGCTTCAGCATTACTGCACTCGATAGTTTGGTTTAAAGAACCACTTTGTGTTGCCCATGTTGGCGCAGTTGTATCTTGAATTGTAATGATTTGCGTGAAAGTATCAGAGGTATTTCCACAATCATCTTTTACCGTCCAAGTATTGGTATAAGTTCCAGAATTGGAACATCCTTCAGAAGCAACGAATTGTCCGCTTACTTTAGTTATATTCGAAACATCAGCATCGCATAAATCAGAAGCAGTTGGGAATAAAGCCTGCGCCGAAGTTAAAGCTTCTTGGTTGCTGCATTCAATAGTCAGATTTAAAGAACCACTTTGCGTTGTCCAAGTTGGAGAAGTAGTATCTTGAATGGTAATTACTTGGGTGAAAGTATCAGAAGTATTTCCGCAGTCATCTTTTACAGTCCAAGTGTTAGTGTAAGTTCCAGAGTTTGCACATCCTTCAGAAGCTGTAAACTGTCCGCTTACTTTAGTGATATTTGAAACATCAGAATCACATAAATCAGAAGCTGAAGGGAATAAAGCTTGAGCTGCAGTTAAAGCTTCTTGGTTACTGCATTCAATAGTTTGATTTAGAGAACCAGCCTGTGTTGTCCAAGTTGGAGCAGTTGTGTCCTGAATTGTAATAATTTGTGTGAAAGTATCAGAGGTATTTCCACAGTCATCTTTTACAGTCCAAGTGTTGGTATAAGTTCCAGCATTTGAACATCCTTCAGAAGCTGTAAACTGCCCGCTTACTTTAGTTATATTCGAAACATCGATATCGCATAAATCAGAAGCAGTTGGGAATAATGCTTGTGCTGAAGTCAAAGCTTCCGCATTACTGCATTCGATAGTTTGGTTTAAAGAACCTGCTTGTGTTGTCCAAGTTGGCGCGGTTGTATCTTGAATTGTAATAATTTGAGTGAAAGTATCAGAAGTATTTCCACAGTCATCTTTTACCGTCCAGGTATTAGTATAAGTTCCAGCATTTGCACATCCTTCAGAAGCCACAAACTGTCCGCTTACTTTAGTGATATTCGAAACATCGGCATCACATAAATCTGAAGCAGTTGGGAATAAGGCTTGCGCCGAAGTCAAAGCTTCCGCATTACTGCATTCGATAGTTTGGTTTAAAGAACCTGCTTGCGTTGTCCATGTTGGTGCAGTTGTATCTTGTACAATAATAGTTTGACTTACAGGAAGCGAAACATTTCCACAAGAATCAGTTGCTGTCCAAGTTCTGGTTTTTGTATAAGAACCTGCACAATTTCCTGGAACAATAGCATCTTCATAAGTTAAAGAAGCAATAGTTTCAATATTGTCTGTTGCAGTCGCTTGTGCAAAAGCTGGTTCTGCAGGACAATTGATAGTTGAGGTTTCTGGTAAAGGATCAATTATTGGTTTAACCGAATCTCCATCAATGATAGTAACAGATTTTGTAACGGTACACAAATTCGCATCGGTTACAATAACAGAATAATTGCCTGCTGCTAGCGTAGTAGCGGTAGCAGAAGTTTGCGCAGGATTTGTATTCCATGAATAAGTATATGGACTTGTTCCTCCAGAAGCAAAAACTGTTGCAGATCCTGTATTTCCTCCACCGCAAACAACATCAACTTGTGTCGTTGTGGCGCTAAGAGCTTCTTGAGGCTGAGTAATTGTAACAGTGCAAGTTGTAGTATAACCCAATTTATCAGTAACCGTAACAGTATGTAATCCTGCATTTAAAGAAACTGCCTGAGTTGTCGTTTCATTATTGTCCCATAAATAAGTATAATCACCGTTTCCGCCAATTGCAGTTACAGTGGCTTGACCGTTACTTTCTCCAAAACATTTAACGGCACTATTCTGAGTAATACTGCAAGATAAAACGTTAGGCTCTGTAATTGTTATGCTGCAAGTCGTTGTACAGCCTTTTTCATCAGTTACAGTTACAGTATGTAATCCGGCATTAAGTCCAACAGCTTTTTGTGTCGTTTCATTGTTATCCCATAAGTAAGTATAATTTCCATTTCCACCAATTGGAGTTACAGTAGCTTCTCCGTTGCTTAAACCATTTGCTGTTACCGCTTTATTTTGTGTAATTGAACAAGTTAAAACTGCACCCGGTTGAGAAATTGTAACCGAATTAGATTGAGAAGAACAATTGTCAGTAACAGTCAAAGTATAAGTTCCTGCCGGAAGATTGGATACAGAAGCAGTATTTCCAACTGAAACATTTGAAGAATTTGTCCAATTGTAAATTACGGTTCCAACGGCATTAGTTACTGTTCCTGCTGTTAAACTTCCTGTGCTTTCTCCAAAGCAAGAAACATCAATTTTGGAAGAAGCAGAAAGTGCTAAAGCCGCACTAGGCTGATTAATTGTAACGGAATTAGATCGAGAAGAACAATTATCAGAAACAGTCAAAGTATAAGTTCCCGCAGGAAGATTGGATACAGAAGCTGTATTTCCAACAACAGCGTTTAAAGAATTTGTCCATGAATAAGTTACAGTTCCAACGGAATTCGTTACAACGCCCGCAGTCACCGTTCCAGTGCTTACACCAAAACAAGTTACATCCGTTTTAGAAGAAGCTGCTAAAGCTAAAGCAGCACTAGGCTGCGTAATCGTAACGGAATTAGTTTGAGAAGAACAGCTGTCAGTAACAGTCAAAGTATAAGTTCCTGCTGGAAGATTCGAAACTGTAGCTGTAGTTCCAACCGTAGTATTTGAATTATTTTTCCAGGTATAAGTCACTGTTCCCACAGAATTTGTTACTGTTCCCGCAGTCACAGTTCCGGTACTTGCACTATAACAAGTTACATCTGTTTTAGAAGAAGCAGAAAGTGCTAAAGCTGCACTAGGCTGCGTAATCGTAACGGAATTTGTTTGTGAAGAACAGCTGTCAGTAACGGTCAAAGTATAAGTTCCCGCTGGAAGATTCGAAACCGAAGCTGTAGTTCCAACAGTTACATTTGAAGCATTTTTCCAGGTATAAGTTACCGTTCCCACAGAATTAGTTACCGTTCCCGCAGTCACAGTTCCTGTACTTGCACCAAAACAAGTTACATCTGTTTTAGAAGAAGCAGAAAGTGCTAAAGCCGCACTAGGCTGAGTAATCGTAACTGAATTTGATTGAGAAGAACAATTATCAGAAACCGTCAAAGTATAAGTTCCCTCCGGAAGATTCGAAACCGAAGCTGTAGTTCCAACAGTTACATTTGAAGCATTTTTCCATGTATAAGTTACTGTTCCTACGGAATTGGTTACAACACCAGCAGTCACAGTTCCTGTACTTGCTCCAAAACAAATTACATCCGTTTTAGAAGAAGCTGCTAAAGCCAAAGCCGCACTCGGCTGTGTAATTGTAACCGAATTAGTTTGTGAAGAACAGCTGTCAGTAATCGTCAAAGTATAAGTTCCTGCTGGAAGATTCGAAACCGAAGCTGTAGTTCCAACCGTAGTATTTGAACTGTTTTTCCAAGTATAAGCCACCGTTCCCACGGAATTGGTTACAGCACCCGCTGTTACTGTTCCAGTACTTGCTCCAAAACAAATTACATCAGTTTTAGAAGAAGCTGCCAAAGCTAAAGCCGCATTAGGCTGTGTAATTGTAACAGAATTTGTTTGTGAAGAACAGCTGTCAGAAACCGTCAAAGTATAAGTTCCCGCCGGAAGATTCGAAACCAAAGCTGTAGTTCCAACAGTAACATTTGAAGCATTTTTCCAAGTATAAGTAACCGTTCCCACGGAATTGGTTACAACGCCCGCAGTCACAGTTCCAGTACTTGCTCCAAAACAAATTACATCAGTTTTAGAAGAAGCTGCCAAAGCTAAAGCCGCATTAGGCTGTGTAATTGTAACAGAATTTGTTTGTGAAGAACAGCTGTCAGAAACCGTCAAAGTATAAATTCCAGCCGGAAGATTCGAAACCGAAGCCGTACTTCCAACAGCTACATTTGAAGCGTTTTTCCAAGTATAAGTTACTGTACCAACGGAATTACTTACCGTTCCCGCAGTTACCGTTCCGGTACTTGCACCAAAACAAATTACATCCGTTTTAGAAGAAGCTGCTAAAGCTAAAGCTGCACTAGGCTGCGTGATCGTAACAGAGTTAGTTTGAGAAGAACAGCTGTCAGTAACAGTTAAAGTGTAAGTTCCCGCCGGAAGATTCGAAACCGAAGCTGTAGTTCCAACAGTAACATTTGAAGCATTTTTCCAAGTATAAGTAACCGTTCCCACAGAATTGGTTACAACACCTGCTGTTACTGTTCCAGTACTTTTTCCAAAACAAGAAACATCAGTTTTAGAAGAAGCAGCAAGAACCAACGCCGCACTAGGCTGTGTAATTTCAACAGTTAAAATTCCTGTAGCACATCCATTACTATCTGTAGCTGTTACTCTGTAAGTTCCAAAACTTAAATTCGTTAAATCTTTTGTAGTGGCAAAATCGACATTGTTTTTTGTCCATTTATAAGTGTATGGAGCTTGTCCGCCAGTAGGAGTGTTTAAAGTAATAGCCCCGTTATTTACTCCAAAACAGGTTACATTTGTTTGCGATGCCAATGTTATAATTGGACAAGGCACATTAGTAGTAGGCGAGGTTATATTTTGAAATGTGGTGACACAAGCAGCATTTTGAAAATCTAGTCTTGATGTACTTACTAATTGATTTCCGCAAGTATTAGGTTTTGGAGTCAATCGGTATTTTAAAGTGATAGTTTCAACATTCAAAAAGTCAATGTTCCAGTTGATTTGCTGTCCCACAATTGTTACCGTTCCTTTTGATGGAGTTACCGTTCCAATTATAAAATTACTGTCAACAGTCTCTTTTTCAAAAGCTGTTGAAGGTATTTGTTTTGCAACCCAGGATAATTGAGTAAAAATCTGACCATAAATTCCAGTTAAGTCAGCTGCATTTTCTGTAAAAAAAGAACCTCCAGACTGAATCTGATTTAAAGTATATTGTGCATTAGTTTGTTCAGTGCCGGAAATAGCACCAAATAATCCAACAGAAAAAATTTGATTGTTATAACTCGTACCAGAAACCGTTACCGTTTTTGCAGCCGTCGCAGCTGTTATAGCACTTTGAATACAAGTTCCCTGCTGACCATCAGAACAGCTTGCACCATTCGTTCCTGTTGCGTTAGCAACCCCATCAGTTAATAAAACAATACTTCTGGCAGTAGCACAGTCATAAGTAGCGCCGTCCAAAACTGTTTTTGCTTTTACAAGACCATCCTGAATATTGGTACTTCCATTTGCAGAAAGCCCATTTATAACAGATATTAAATCTGCCTGTCCAGAAGCGAGGGTTAAATTTCTTCGTATTGACGCTGTAGTACTGTAAGTTACTATAGCTACTCTGTTTTTGTTGGTTGTATTATTTGCAGGTAAAAACATTTTGTTGATAAAATCAATAGCAGCATCTTGCGCCCGGGATAATGGCTTAGGATTGTTTCCATCTCCCATACTTCCTGATACGTCAATTACTAAAACAACTTCTAAAGGTCTTGCCACAGGATTTGATCCCTGAATTTTTAGTTCTACATCTAATGCACCACAGACTCCGGGAGCTACAGTAACAATTTTTGTTGGTGTAATGGTTTGTGCAAAGCCTATTGTAGAAAAAAGTAAAAACAACAACAGATAAAATGCTTTGTTAATCTTTTTTGTAAACTTGAAAGAGTGTAAAGTTTTTTTCATTTTATGCAAGTTTAAATTGAAAAACGGCTAAATATTTTTTCAGAATATTTAATTTTCAGAAGGATTGTTTACAATCGTATGTACCACAGTGTTAACTGTGTAGTTAGAGCAGTTTGTAGACACAGCGTTTATTTGCGTGCAATTCCATTTATTGAATGACGTACCTTGCGGAACTGTCAGATGAATTGAAAAAGTTGCAGTTTGATTGGCTGGAACTGTAATAGAAGTTATCAGAGATGAATTGTTATCCAAAAAAGCACTATTTAGATTAACATTATCAGATGTACGGGTACCATCGTTATTGGAGCAGGTTGAATTTACATTAATGGCATTCAAATTATAAACATCTGTCGAATTGCCTTCATTCGTTAAAACAAGAGTAAAATAAGCACCACCTTCGCCAGCATTACTATAGTTTCTGTTTTTCTCAACTTCTAAAGTCGTTTTGCATGCACCCGACTGTGCAAATGAGATGGTAGAGATCAGGAAGAGTGTTAATGAAAAAATGTTTTTTTGAAAGATATTTTTAGAGAGTAAAAAAATATACTTACAATTGCTCACAAATTTTACGGCCTTTTTAAGAGTAGTTTTACTTTTCATAACTTAAAGAATTTAGTTTGTGATATTCTTGAAATTTTAACATAATCAAAATTATATTAGAGTTTTTCTAATTGATTTTTTTTATCTGTAACTAACCTAAAAACTCGTTTAACTACTCTTTTTTTATCAAAAATTGCCTCAAAAAAAGTTTTTTTTAACTGGTTCGGTAAAATTTTATTACTGATTTTTCTTTCTTTTTTGTCAAAAATTATGTTACTTGATCGATACTAAATGGTTAATAATCAATTATTTGGTTAATTTATTGTCAATATCAAAATCTCGTCTAAATGCAGTTTTACTAGACGAAGAACATTTTTTTAGAAATAGAAAAATCAAAAAAAACGGATTGTTAACGTTTTGAGGATTATTTATTCTTGTTAAAATTTCCATTTAATGTTAACAGAAATAAAAAAAAGGGGAGTATTAAAATATCTTTTGTAAATTAGAACTTAAATAAAATCGCAGTCCTTTTTTGCGGTTTTTTAAACCTCCTGTTTATGAAAAATTTAATTTTAATACGTCATGCTAAATCAAGCTGGGAAGCCCCTTTAAAAGATTTCGACAGACCTTTAATGAAGAGAGGGATTTTAGATGCTCACGAAGTTTCGACAAATAT
The DNA here is from genome assembly GCF_002482975.1 of Flavobacterium sp. UBA7680. GTDB lineage: Bacteria > Bacteroidota > Bacteroidia > Flavobacteriales > Flavobacteriaceae > Flavobacterium. Next base: position 29,368 of record NZ_DLHA01000043.1, read on the forward strand.
TTCAAAATATCTTCCTAAGACTTATATTATATGGAGCAGTACGGCTGCACGTGCTTCAGAAACCGCTTTGATTTTTGCACAAAACATTTCATACCCCATAGAAAGCATCATTTATAAAGACGATCTATATACTTTTGATGAAAGACAACTCGAAAAAGTTATCAAATCGTGTGATAATAGTTTAGAAAGCGTTATTCTTTTTGGACATAACGAGGCTATTACAAATTTTGTTAATAAATTTGGGGATGTTTTTATCGATAATGTCCCAACTTCAGGCTTTGTTTCATTGCAATTTGATTCAGAAAGCTGGGATTCAATCAATAAAGGCAAAACCAATAAAACATTATTCCCCAAAGACCTAAAATAAATCAAGTGTACGAACAGAAATATATCGATAGAGAAAAAAGCTGGTTAGCGTTTAATGCAAGAGTACTTCAGGAAGCCGCAGATAATACGGTTCCGCTTTTAGACAGACTGCGTTTTGTTGGAATTTTTTCAAACAATTTAGATGAATTTTTTAGAGTTCGATACGCGGCAATTCGAAGATTAAGCCTTTCCGGAATTTCCGGCGAAAAATATTTAGGCGGAGTTTCTGCTCATCAATTAATTAAAGATATTACAGAAATTGTAATTCAGCAGCAATCAGAAAGTTTACGTATTCTTGGAAATATCGAAGCTGAGCTTGAAGCAGAAAATATATTTATAATAAACGAAGATCAGATTACAGCAAAACAAGAATGTTTTCTAAAGGACTTCTTCATGCAAAAATTAAGTCCGGAGTTAGTCACCATTATCTTAAATGACCTTGCTGTATTTCCGGTTTTAAAAGATACATTGGGATATTTAGCCGTTCGTCTTGAATTAAAAAATGATGAGGTTCGTTACGCTTTAATAGAAATTCCTAAAACCATAAACAGGTTTGTCGTACTTCCTTCAGAAGATGACAAACAATACGTGATTTTAATTGATGATGTTATTCGTTACAAACTAAAAAACATCTTTAATATATTCGATTACAAAAGTGTTTCGGCACACATGATCAAAATTACGCGTGACGCACAGTTAGATATAGACAGCGATTTGAGTAAAAGTATGCTCGAAAAAATTGCTACATCTGTAAAAGACCGTCGTATAGGAGAACCTGTTCGTTTTATTTACGACAGTTTAATTGAAGATGATACGCTGCGATTCTTTTTAGATAAAATGAAAATCGTAGAAACCGATAGTATAATTCCCGGAGGAAGATATCACAACCGACGCGATTATATGGATTTTCCAAATTTAGGGCGTTACGATTTACTTTATAAACCAAATGAACCTTTACCGGTTCCGGGTTTGAGTCTTGACGGAAGTATTCTGGAAAAAATCAATAAAAAAGATTATCTGATACATACTCCATATCAGTCATTTTCGTATTTGACAAAATTTTTGAGAGAAGCAGCCCTAGATCCAAAAGTAACAAGTATAAAAATTACGTTGTATCGTTTAGCAAAGAACTCACAAATTATCAGTTCATTGATTAATGCCGCAAAAAATGGTAAAAAAGTAGTCGTTCAAATTGAACTTCAGGCACGTTTTGACGAAGCTTCGAATATTTCCTATGCAGAGCAAATGCAGACCGAAGGAATTGAACTTATTTTTGGAATAAAAGGACTAAAAGTGCACAGTAAAATATGTGTAATCGAAAGAACCGAAGACGGAAAAAATCGTCGTTACGGATTTATTTCAACAGGAAACTTTAACGAGTCGACTGCTAAAATTTATACCGATGTAACACTTTTTACCTGCCATCAGGGAATTTTAAAAGATGTTTCGAAAATATTCGAATTCTTCGATATCAATTATAGAATTCACAGATACAAGCATTTAATAGTTTCGCCGCATTATACAAGAACAAAATTTATAAAACTGATAGACCGTGAAATTCTTCATGCATTAGCCGGAAGAAAAACATTTATCAAATTAAAAATGAATAGTTTATCTGATTTTAAAATGATAGATAAGCTATACGAAGCAAGTAATGCCGGAGTTAAAATTCAGTTGAATGTAAGAGGAATTTGCTGCCTGATTCCGGGAATACCTGGAATGAGCGAAAACATTGAAGCCATAAGCATTGTCGATAATTATCTGGAACATACAAGAGTATACATTTTTGGAAATGCAGGTCTAAACGAAGTATACATTTCGTCAGCCGATTTCATGACCAGAAACCTTGACGGAAGAGTAGAAGTAACCTGCCCGGTTTACGATCACGAAATCAAAAAAGAACTAATCGACAATTTCAATATTGCCTGGAAAGGAAACGTAAAAGTAAGATACCATTCCTATAAATTAGATAATAAATATAAGCCTAGAAATCATCATGCCCCATTTAGAGCACAATTTGAAACCTATAAATATTATCAAGATAAAATTGCGGTACTAGAAGAGGTTCCTCAAAAAGTAGACTAAATAATTAAATTCAATTACAAAAATCATAGAGTGAGCATGATTAATATAAGGAAATTTGCAGCAATAGATATCGGTTCAAATGCCATGAGGCTTCTGATTTCGAATGTTGTAGAACAAGATGGAAAAGAACCGCAGTTTAATAAAAGTTCACTTGTTCGTGTGCCAATTCGTTTGGGACAAGACGCCTTTACCGTAGGAGAAATTTCAGAAGAAAATATAGATCGAATGGTCGATGCCATGAAAGCATTCAACCTTTTGATGAAAGTACATAAAGTAGAACGTTATATGGCATTTGCAACCTCTGCAATGCGCGAAGCTTATAACGCAAAAGAAGTTGTGGCTTTAATCAAGAAAAAAGCCGACATTAAAATTGAAATTATTGATGGTAAAAAAGAAGCAGCAATTATTGCTTCTACAGATTTGCATCATTTATTAAAAAGAGACGAAACCTATCTTTTTGTTGATGTTGGAGGCGGAAGTACAGAATTTACTTTGTTCTCTGACGGAAAAATGATTACTTCAAGATCATTCAAAGCCGGAACGGTTCGTTTGCTGAATAATATGGTTCACGAGGTAGTTTGGGATGAAATCGAAAAATGGATTAAAGCCAATACTGCAGATTACGATGAAGTTACATTGATTGGTTCTGGAGGAAACATCAATAAACTGTTTAAAATGTCTGGAAAACAGCAGGAAAAACCGCTTTCATACATTTACATCAATTCACAATATGCCTTTTTAAATTCATTGACTTACGAACAAAGAATTGCCGAATTAGGTTTAAACTCAGACCGTGCCGACGTTATTATCCACGCAACCCGCATTTATTTAAATGCGATGAAATGGAGTGGAGCGCGCCAGATTTATGTTCCAAAAATCGGACTTTCTGATGGAATTGTAAAAGCGATGTATTACGGTAAAATTTAATTTTTTTAGCCACGACTCGAGCGATAGCGAACAGGCGAAGCAATTACACGAATTTACACTAATTTCGTTATTCAAAAGTGTAAAAATAATTCGTGGAAATTCGTGTAATTTGTGGCAAAACCTTCATAAATGAAATCAATTTTTCAGTCCATACAGGATTTCTCTGAGGGAGAATTATCCCTTTTAGATGATTTAATAACTTTTCGTACACTGAAAAAAGGGGAACTTTTATTGACTGAAGATCAAGTTTGCAACGAAATTGTATTTATAAAGAAAGGAATTTTACGTTCCTTTTTTTTGAACCATAAAGGCGACGAAATCACGAATTGTTTCGCTTTCGAAAATGAATTCATGGCCTCATTTGCCAGTTTTATAACAGAAGAAAAAGCAGAAGAAAACATTCAGGCCTTAACTGAAACTGAACTTCAGATTTTAGATCGTAAAGGTTTAGAAAAACTCTATCAATCAGGCTCTAACTGGCAGGAAACAGGAAGAAAATTAACAGAATTAGAATTTGTAAACCTGCATAAAAGAATGGTTTCTTTTCAGAAATTATCCGGAGCCCAACGTTATGAAGAATTGTATAAGAATCATCAAAAATACATTCAGTTAATTCCGCTACAATATCTAGCATCTTATTTAGGCGTAACACCAAGGCATTTAAGCCGAATCAGAAAATCAGTTTTGAGTTTTTAATTTGAAGATGTAAAAGAAAAAATCTAATATTTTTAATTAGTTTTTCAGATTTAAAAAAAATCATTAAAATCCTTTTAATCTGTGGCAAAAAATAAATTTTTCTAGACATTTGTCCAGTAAAATAAATAACCCGAATAGTATTTTTGAAAAAAAATTGATATGAAAAAAATACTGATTATAAACGGACATCCAAATCCCGACAGCTTTAATTTTGCTATTGCCGATGAATATAAAGAAGGAGCACTTGCTTCTGGCGCAATTGTAGAAACTATTACAATTGCTCATTTAAACTTTAGCCCAAATCTAAAATTCGGTTACCAAAAACGAACCGAATTAGAACCGGATTTATTAGAATCGTGGGAGAAAATCAAAAGAGCCGATCATTTGGTTTGGGTACATCCCGTTTGGTGGGGCGGACTTCCGGCAATTACAAAAGGATTTATAGACAGGTTATTTTTACCCGGAATGGCTTTTCAATACAGAGAAAATTCAGTTTGGTGGGATAAATTACTAAAAGGAAAAACAGCACATATTATAACTACTTTAGATCAGCCAAGCTGGTATTACAGATTATTTTTTGGAAGACCGAGTGTAAATCAATTAAAGAAATCAACGTTAGAATTCTGCGGTGTAAAACCCGTAAAAGTAAGCTACGTTGGAATTATAAAAGGATCTCACGATCTCCAAAGAGCAAAATGGCTCGATAAAATCTACGATTTCGGTTTGAAAAATAAATAGTATTTAGCCACGAATTTCACGAATTTCCACGAATTATTTTTTAGAATTTCAGCATAAAGAAATTAGTGAAAATTTGTGAAATTTGTGGCTAAAAAAAACTAAGAAGGTAATTCCAATCCAAATGTAGAACGTAAAAGTTCAATGTTTGGATTGATTTCATGTAAACGATTGTATCTGTCCTGATCGTTTAAATTTCTTTTAGTTTCAACTTTTTCATTTACAATTACTTCAATAGTAATATCATGATTGTGCAGATGACCTCTTAAATGCCCTAAAAGTGCATTCATCTGACTTTCGAATTCCAGTTTAGAACCTTCGTTAGGAAGTTCATAAGTAATGTTAGTTCCGTTTAAAACAGGATCATTGATTAATAAGATCGACTCCATGATCTTCAAACCTTTCTGGCCTAAACGTTCGGCATATTTATTCCATTGCACTAACATTTCTGTTTCTGTAAACTCTTCAGTAGGCAAAACAGATGAAGATGATGGTTTAACGTAAGATTTACTGCTTAATTCTAATTCTTTCTTCTTGCGAATACTCGCCAAAGAAAATGCAGAAACTTTTGGTTCACCGCCTATTTCTACTCTTGGAGTAGGAGTTTCAACTTTTGGAGTTTCAGCAACAGGAGTTTCACTCGCAGTATTTACAGCAGGTTTATCATTGTCATTGCTATTTTGATTGATATTGACATTGGAATTTCCTTCCGTATTTGGAATTTGGGATTTTAAATTTGGAACTTCAACAATTGAAAAACTACCGTTTTTAAAATAAGTAGGCGGAATTATGAATTGCTCAACTTTTTTTTTTCTCCATCAAAGTTGATAGAGGCCAATTGCATCAAACATAATTCGACTAAAAGACGCTGATTCTGACTCAGTTTGTATTTTAAATCGCAGTCGTTTGCAAGGTCAATTCCTTTCAATAAAAATTCCTGAGAACATTTTTGAGACTGAACGCCATACATTTGCTGTGCCTGTTCTCCAACTTCTAATAAAGCAATTGTAGCAGGAGTTTTGCTTACTAACAAATCCCTAAAATGAGACGCTAATCCGGCAATAAAATGATGTCCGTCAAAACCTTTTGAAAGAATGTCGTTGTAGGCAATTAAAAGATCCGGGATTTTATTTTCTAAGATCAAATCTGTAACAGAAATATAAGTTTCGTAATCTAAAACATTTAGATTTTCGGTTACAGCCTGACGCGTTAAGTTAGTTCCGCAATACGAAACCACACGGTCAAAAATAGATAAAGCATCACGCATCGCACCATCAGCCTTTTGAGCAATAATGTGCAAAGCGTCATCTTCAAAATTGATTCCCTGACTTGTTGCAACTTCTGCTAAATGTTCTTTAGCATCTTTTACGGTAATTCTTTTGAAATCAAATATCTGACAACGAGATAAAATCGTTGGAATGATTTTGTGTTTTTCTGTTGTTGCTAAAATAAAAATAGCGTGTTTTGGCGGTTCTTCTAATGTTTTAAGAAAAGCATTAAAAGCAGCCGAAGACAACATATGAACCTCGTCAATAATATATACTTTATATTGTCCGGTTTGCGGCGGGATTCGAACCTGATCAATAAGGTTACGAATATCATCAACCGAGTTGTTTGAAGCAGCATCTAACTCAAAAACGTTAAAAGCAAAATCTTCAGTTGGATCATCATATCCGGGTTGATTTATTTTACGAGCCAGAATACGTGCACAGGTAGTTTTTCCAACTCCACGCGGTCCGGTGAATAAAAGAGCAGAAGCAAGGTGATTGCTGTCAATAGCATTCAACAACGTGTTGGTAATGGCTTTCTGCCCCACAACATCCTTAAAGGTCTGCGGGCGATATTTACGAGCCGATACTACAAATTGTTCCATATTCTTTTTTATTCGATAGCAAATATATGACTTTTGTTTCGTTGTTTAAAGTCGATTTTGCTTATTTGCCGAAATTCTTTTTCTTTATAAAAATAAAGATTAAACTCAGAAATAATACGATGTTGACAATCAAAGAAATGATGATATATCTGCTGTATGTTTCAAGTTTTGCCTCGGTCTTTTCTTTTACTGAAATTTCATTTTGAGATTTTTTATAAGCTCTTAATTTCTCTATTTGATAAATCCAATCTTGTAAATTTCGATTTTCAAATTTCAGGTCCCAAACATAAAAAGACAATGTTTTTATTTGATCATCTGTCTTTTGAGAGATTTTGATTTCGGGTGGGGAAGGCATAGAGTCACTTCCATAGGGTTGAAATCCTGTACTTGGAGAACAACCACTCACTTCTATAGTTTTATCGTCATTAAAATTGGCATAAACAATCCAAAGTTGTTTTAAAGATGGAACATCAGAACAATTACCCGAATACTTTTGTGTAATGAACTGAGAATTGTATTTTCCTTTAAAGAGTTCTATGATTCTAAAAGTATAAATTCTGTTTATTGAATCTACTTTTATAACTTCTCCATGAAATACAATTTCATACTTTAATCCTGTTTCTACTATATTTTTACGGTCAATTGGTTTACAATCGCAAGAAAAAGAATAGTTGTAAATAAAAAATAATGCAGATAAAAATATATATTTTAATTTCATAGGCTAAATTTTTAATACAATGATAATCATTATTCAGAATCAAAAAAAACATTATTTTAGCCACAACCAAAAACACATTTAAATAAACTAACCACTTTCTGAAATGGAAAAAATACCCTCTAAAATTCTTTCTTTACAACCTGTAACTTTCATAATGTTATTTATTATTTTGCCCTTTGTTTCGTTAATAGTTACAGGAATAATAACTTTTATAGGCTTTTTTGCCAATTTTGAATTTATCTTTCCATTAGTTTTAATTTCTGTAACTATAGTAGGGATTGTATATTTTATCTGGGTTTGGAGTATTGTATATCATATCGAAGAAAAAGAAGTTTCAGAGAAAAAGTATTTTAATATTTCGTTTTGGATATTATTTTCTTACGGTTTAATTAGGTTCATATTAGGTTTAGAAATGGACATCACAAAAAATCCAATTTTATTAGAAAACTCAACTTGGGCTATTCTTGAAGCTCTTGGGAGTTTATATACATTGATTGTATTTGCCAGCTACATTTACGTAAGCTATTTTGTTGCTAAAAAAATCACTTTATTGCAAAATGACACTCGCATTCCAGAATTTTTTTATTTTGCGGCAGCTTGGTGCTTTCCTATCGGGATTCCTTTTTTGCAAGCCAAGTTGCTAAAGAAAAAGACCATTTTTGATTTGATTTCTAAATAATAATAAGGAAAGAAATATATTAAAATCATTTCAGATCATAATAATGAAAAAACATACTCAACATTTTGAAAATATGCAGATGATGTGCCGCTATTTTGAGTCAAACTCAAAATTAAATAAATTCTATTTACCAGAATTCACAATATCTAAGAAGATAAATGATATAATTGAAAATGAAGAAAACAGTTTTGACGGCATAATGAAAATATTAGAATTATTAGCTGAAATTGACAATTTAGAACATCCAAATGATGTACACTGGTTCGATTATAAATTACATGTCTTGAGCGTATTAAGACAAAACGGATTTAGTGAAAATGAATAAGTAAATCAAAAAAAAACTTAAACAAATCTATATGAAACAATACACTCTGGAATTTAATACTCTAAACTTAAAAGTAAAAAAATCGCCTTTTATAATTCGGCTAATTATGTTTCTTTTGGCTTTTTTGTTTTTTGTCGTTCCCGTATTAGGAGTTATTTTAAGTATTGCAACCGGAAATGGATTACATATAGGTTATTTCATAGCAATTGGTGTATTTGGACTTATAGGATTTTATCTTTTGCGAGTTTCATTGTGGAATACATACGGAGAAGAAATTATAGACTTTTTACCCAATAAAATTATTTATGAAGCCAATTACGGCTGGTTTAAAGATGCTAAAAAAGAAATGGAATTAATCCTTCCTCAATATTCGTTTAAGTCCGTTGGTTATGAAGAAGATAATGAAGCCGTTTTAGTTATAACTTGTGAAAATTCTGAAATAGAAACCGCTGTAAAAATGCCAATAGCTCAAGTTGAAGAATTGATTATGGCTTTGCAGCCGTCATATAATTAAAGGCTAGAAGAAAAAACAATTGAAATATATTTATGAATCAGAATAACCTATATTCGTTATTAGATTTAATTTGGGAAAAGCCACATTTGTATATTGGGGATAAACATTTATCAACACTTTATTATACGATAAACGGTTATCAATTATATGTTTTGAATAATAAAGTAAACGAAAATCTAATTCCAGAATGGAGTTCATTTCATGATTTTGTATCTGTACAATTAAATTATTCTGAATCTACTTCGGGTTATAGAACGATGATACTTGAAACCTGCAATTTTGATGAAGAAAAAGCATTCATTGAATTTTACAGACTTTTTGATCTTTTTAGAAAAATCTAATTTAAACGAAACTAATTATTTGAAAATTACAAGTCAATTCTCAGTAGAAGATTTTGAAAGGATTAAACAATTTATTCTAAAAAAAGGAAACAGAAAAACCTATCGAAACTTCGATAACAATAATCCGTTTTATGATTTTGGAAAATTTCAAGGTTATTTAGGAGCCGACATTGGACAGCAAAATATTTACAACGACCCTAAAATATCTGATTTTAATGAATTGACCTTAAAAGATAATGATCACTATTATAAAATTCTGATTGTTAGAAAGGGAGATATTCTAGCTTCTAAAAAAGGAATTCAAAACGGAATGCAGGAAAATGAAGTTTATTTTGTAGATGTTTATCAGGAAAGATTAGATAAAGCTCCTGATTTGCTATTGGAGTATCTGAACTTAATAAAAGCAATTAATTAGTTACATTAAATGAAAGACAATAAAGAGATTGATGAAATACGAATAAAGTCTAGATTCTTTTCCCGACTGCTTATTTTCGAAGTTGCCTATTGCTCTGTTTGGTATATGTTTTTTGCTGTTTGTATTTCAAAATCTAAGTTTCTTTTTTCTGCGTATCTATCTGTTTTAATCGTTTTGCCATTTGTATTAAATGTTTATCTCTACCGCAAAAGCATTAAAAATCAAGATTATATTCAGGCTAATAATGTGATAATTATTCAAATTTTAATTTTATTCCTTTTGTTTAAATGTTTTATTCATAAGTAGAAATAGCTTTTTATTTAACCGCAAAGTTCGCTAAGCTTTACGCAAGGTTCGCAAAGTCATTGGGAGGAACGAAGCAATCTCATGTAGAAATTCGGCAAAGATTTTTTGTAAATATTATCAATTTTAGGCAACTTTACATTTTAGATAAAATTTATATGGAAAGAAATCCTTCTACATCTTTAGTATATCATTCAGATGATTTCATTGAAAATAATTTTTCAGAAAGAAGATCTGAAAAAAAGAATGAAGTTAGAGATCGATTTGAAGACGATAATAAATTATTAATTTTAAAAAGATTAGTTCAGGAAGGAATTGACAGTGGTCTTAGTTTGAATTTCGATCCTAAAAATCATCTCGAAAATTTAAAATCAAAAAGAAAAAAATGACTAAATATCTTTGACCAATTAAGCATTCAAAAATTAGTAGATTAATTGTAAAAATTTCCACATTTTATGTCATTTCGACGAAAGGAGAAATCGCACTAGAAATTCCGTACAGTTGATCTTCAATCTTCGTCGAAATGACAAAACTGGATGTAATCATAATTACCTTCCCCTAATACTTAAATCAAATAAAAATTTGGCAGTTTCCTGATCTGAATCGGCGGAAAAACCTGCTACATAAACGCCCTTTTTACCGTTAACGGACTTAATTCCGTATACAACTGCCTCATCGCCAGGGTCAGATTCCCCTTCGTATCGATACACATGAACAATTTCAAATTTCTCAGGATTCTTTTTAATCGCGTCTGCATTTCGATTAAAATCACAAGTAAATCCTTTCTCATTCAATTGATCTAAAGCCTTTGAAACAGTTGCGTAGTGATACATTCTTTTCATGATAGACCGAATTTAAAAATTATGGAATTTTAAAGATAACTATTTTAAAATTAAAATGTTACGAAAACCAAGCGAAAATCAGAAATTTAAATTCATTATTCTTAGTCTATAAAGTGTTACTTTTGCAGCGCAGACCGCCTTATCGCCGTTCCAATTAGGGAGGGAGGAAAGTCCGGACACCACAGAGAAGCATAGCGGGTAACGCCCGTCGGTCAAGATAACTTGTTATCGGGATTAGGACAAGTGCAGCAGAAAGTATGTACAGGTAATGCTNNGCTGTAGTGAAACCAGGTAAACTCTATGCGGTGAAATACCAAGTATATCAGCATTTAAGGGCTTCTCGTCCGTTGTTGAAGGGTAGGTAGCTTGAGTCATGCAGTAATGCATGATCTAGATAAATGATAAGGCCTTGATTTATCAGGGACAGAATCCGGCTTATAGGTCTGCTTTTTTTATATATTTGTGAAAGACTCTAATCTATCTTCATGAATATAACCACTCCAAATCCTGCTTCAAAAGCAAACAAAAGCCTTTTTAAAACTATAATTACCAATCTGACATTTTGGGTTTTAATAGCCATTATTGCCGGTGTTTTACTCGGACATTTTTCACCGGATAATGGTGTGAAAATGAAAATTGTAGGCGAAAGATTTGTCGATATTATCAAACTATTTATTGGTCCAATTATCTTTTTGACTATTGTCTTAGGAATTTCCGGAATGGGAAATCTAAAAAAAGTAGGCCGAATTGGGGTTAAAGCTTTAGGATATTTTGAAGTAGTTTCAACCGTTGCATTAGCCATTGGCGTTGCAGTTGCTTATTTATTTCAACCCGGAAAAATTGACAAATCGGGATTGACTTTGGGTGATGCAAGCCAATATACAAACTCAAGTGCAAAAGATTTTTCTTGGCTTCAGTTTTTCTTTTCCAATTTTACACTACAGGTTTTACTGGCAGCAATTGTATGCGGAATTGCCTTGAATTTTTATAAAAAAAGAGAGCAGACCATTTTAGTTTTAGAACGAATTTCAAAAGTCGTTTTCATCGGCTTAAAATATGTAATGTACCTTGCTCCAATTGGTGCTTTTGGCGGAATGGCCTATACAATTGGTAAATTCGGATTAGAAACTTTAATTCCGTTAGGGAAATTAATGCTTTGCGTTTATCTCACCATGGCGTTGTTTGTTTTCCTAATTTTAGGAACGATTCTGCGCTATTATAAAATAAGTATACTTTCGATTTTAAAATACATTAAAGAAGAACTTTTACTGGTTTTGGGAACTTCCTCTTCTGAAGCTGCTTTGCCAAGTATTATGGTTAAACTCGAAAGAATGGGCTGCAGTAAATCGGTTGTGGGATTAGTGATTCCAACAGGATATTCCTTTAATCTCGATGGAACTTCGATTTACTTGTCGATGTCGGTGATATTTTTGGCGCAGTTGTACGACGTACATTTGAGTTTTTTCGAAATTTTGACAGTTATCGGAATATTGATGATTACTTCAAAAGGTGCAGCAGGCGTAACCGGAAGCGGATTTATTGTTCTAGCGTCAACTTTAACAGCGCTGCATAAAATTCCTGTAGAAGGTTTGGCTTTTTTATTAGGAGTTGATAAATTTATGAGCGAAGCGAGAGCTATTACAAACTTGATTGGAAATACAGTCGCAACGATTATAATTTCGAAAACAGAACACGATTTTACAGAACTGGATTTGAATCCTGTTTTGGAGGAATAATTTTGTTTTGCCACTAAGACACAAAGGCACTAAGTTTTTGTTTTTCTTTTTGGCTTAAAATAACTTTGTGACTTAGCGCCTTTGTGGCATTAATTTGTAGCATTAAATTGATTTATTATGAAAAGAATTGGAATTTTAGGACTTGGAGGGGTTGGAGGTTATTTCGGCGGACTTTTGGCGAAAGCCTATCAAAAATCTGATGATGTTGAAATCATTTTTATCGCACGAGGCGAAACTCAAAAAGCGATTGCCGAAAATGGATTAAAGATTGTAACTGATGATTCTGAAGTAATTGTTCGTCCGAATTTAGTTTCGAATAATCCGTCGGAAATTGGAGAATTGGATTATTTAATCTGTGCAACCAAAACATATGATATTGAAGAGAGTTTAACGTCTTTAAAAAATTGTATTAAAAAAGAAACAATAATTCTTCCGTTATACAACGGCGTTGATGCGCAGGAAAGAATTCAAAAAATATTTCCTGAAAATGAAGTTTTACAAGGCTGCGTTTACATTGTTTCGATGATTTTTTCGCCTGGAACTATTCGTAGAATCGGATTTTATGAAAAGTTGTTTTTTGGATCTAAAACAGCTTCGTTTTCAAAATTAGAAGAATTACAGAATATCCTTCAAAAAGCAAAAATCGAAAGCTATTTAGTGGAGAATATAGAAGAAACCGTTTGGGAAAAATTCATTTTTATTTCAGCTTTAGCATCTGCAACTTCTTATTTAAATCAGAATATTGGTGAAATTTTAAGTAATTCAGAAGCGAAAATAACCTATATCGAACTACTTCATGAAATTGAAGATGTGGCACAGGCAAAAGGCCTGAAATTACCACATGATATTGTAGCGCAGACGATTCAAAAATTAGAAAAATCGCCAAAAGAAGCGACTTCGTCAATGCACAGAGATTTACTGGCCGGAAAAAATACCGAAGCACTATCACTCACACAATATGTGGTAAACGAAGGAAAAAAATACGGCGTAAAAACTCCTCTTTACGAAAAGATTGCAGCTGTTTTGGTCAAATAAATTTTTTTAAAACACATAGAAACATAGGTTTTTAGTTTTAATTAAAAGAATAAAAAAATCTCGCTTTTACACATAGTTTGCTATTGTAACTTAATGCGAGTGAAACGACTTTTTTACGTCTTAAAACTATGTTTTTATGTGTTTAAAATATTATGATTCGTCTTTTGTTGTACGAACCAAACTGATTCCTGACGTAAAGAAAACGATTCCCAGAATACCGTAAATAATTACAGATTTGATATCTCTGGTTTCTGCTGATGCGCCGGCAAAAAGTACCGCCGTATAAATAAGTCCTACAATCCCGAGAATTGTTAATAATCCTCCGAAAAATCTTTTTAGGTTCATGACTTTAGATTTTTAAGTTATTAACAAATATAGGATTACAATCTGTAAGAGTTGTTACAGAATTGTTTCGTAAACTTTATATGATTTGCAGGATTATTTTTGAATTTTAAATTCTAAACCAATATTTCGAACGCTTTCAATTTTGATTTTTGGATCTGAATTAAAATATTTTCTAAGCCTGCTGATAAAAACATCCATGCTTCGACCTGAGAAATAATCGTCTTTTTTCCAAACAGACATTAAAATATCATCTCTCTTTAATAATTGATTATGGTTGAGATATAAATACTCAATAAGAGCAGCTTCTTTCTCTGTAAGCTGCTGCACGTGATTTTTGTTATTGAGCGTTAAACGTTCGTTATCAAAAATATACGAACCAATTTCAATAGTATTGTTTCCGTCCAGACTTCTTTTTTGCTCGATTCTCTTCAGTATATTCTGCAAACGCAGTACCAGTTCGTCGACTTCAAAAGGTTTCGCAATATAATCGTCTGCACCTAGTTTTAATCCAATGATTTTGTCTTCTTTTAACTTTCTTGCCGTTAAAAAAATAAAGGGAGTTTCGGGATTGATTGTAATTATTTTTTCGGCCAATGAAAAACCGTCCAGTTTGGGCATCATTACATCAAAAATACAAATATCAAAAGTTTGATTTTTAAAATAATCCAAAGCTATTTCGCCATTTTCTGCCCAAATTACTTCAAATTGATGAAGTTCTAAATATTGTTTTAAAATTGCTGCAAAATCGTGATCGTCTTCAGCTAAAAGTAATTTTTTCAAAATAGGGTAATTAAACTTTTAATAAAATAGTAAACTGAGTTCCTTTTCCTAAATCACTAATCACGTTAACAGAGCCCTGATGCGCTTTTACGATTTGGGCAACATAATACAATCCTAAACCTAAACCTTTTGTGTTGTGGAGATTTCCTTGTTCAACACGATAAAATTTCTCAAAAAGGAGTGATTGTTTGCTTTTTGCAATTCCAATTCCATTATCTTCAATACTAATCGAAAATTGATTTTCAACTTGTTTCGTTTTTACAATAATCGTGTTCGAACCGTATTTTACAGCATTTTCCAAAACATTTAAAAGAGCCGTTGTTAAATGAAATTTATCCAGAATCAGATTCGTTTTTTGAGTCTGAAAATCAGTTTTAATGCCAATTTTAGGATACGTGATTTTAAAATCATTTACAATTGTCTGCAGGAAATCTTCGGTTTCGATTTTTTCTTTTTTCAGTTCAATTTCATTTTCTGCCAATGAATTTGCCATAACCTGATCAATTAAACTTTGAAGACGATTGTTTTGACGCGAAATAGTATTGACAATTGCATTGAAATTTTCATCGTTTTCACGAATGTTTTTCTGTTCCAGAATTTTGGTCGAAATACCTAAAGTTGCCAAAGGCGTTTTCAGTTCATGCGTAATATTATTGATAAAATCGGTTTTTACATCGCTTACTTTTTTCTGTTTTATTAAAGCTTTAAGGGCAATTACAAAAAGCGTTATAAGCGTGAGAATCGAGAATAAAGACAAAACTAAAATAAAAGCCATTCGTCTTAAAATAATCATTTCCCAATCGATAACCGAAACGTACATCGAATCTTCCGTCAATAATTGATATTCCTGATTATCAAAAGTTCCGTTTGTAGTTCCAACATAATTGCGGACTAAAAAAGCATGATTTAGAGAAGCCAGATTTCCGTATAATTTGTTTCGAATAAAAGGCTTTTCAGAAAAAATAGTATCGGCTTTTTTGGTGTTTTTGTACAAAATAAATTTGTTGAGAACAATCGCAAAATCAATTTTGAAATTAGGTAAATCTCTTTCGAATTTTCGCTGAATTTGTGCCGTTAATGCGCTTCGGTATTCATTTTCTAAAATCCCTTTTTTAATGTCAATTTTAGAATTTTTTCCCTGAATGTATTTCTCGGATAAATGGGTATAAAGTGCTTCTTTTCTGGAAACTAAAACCGAATCAATATCGCTGTAATTATTAGAAATCTGAGCAATTTCATTTTTAATCTGCGTATGAAACTGTGCCACTTTATAATCGTAAGTGGTTTTTACCAAATAGCATTGCACAGTCGATAAAACGATCAACGCCATAACCGAAAATGCTATTAATAAATTGATTCTTTGTTTCATTTTGTTTTTTTGCCCGCGGATGATACGGATTAAACGGGTTTACACAGATTATATTTAAACTAAATCTTAAAAAATAAACCAGCGTAAACCCGTTTAATCCGTAAAATCCGTGGCCCATTTTCTCCACCCAAAAATAATGCTTTTATGCAACAAAAATGACGTTAACTCCGCATTAACCTTCAATTAACCTACGCAGCGCTTTTTTAGAAGCATTTTTGCATCATCACAAAATCAAAAAACTTTTAAAAATGAATATTTATCTGCCCTTAAAACTTCTTCTTGCGCTTTTACTTTTTTGTCTTTCATTTGCTGTAAAGGCTCAAAATGAAACACAGAAAGATTCCATTTCAAATGAACAATTAAAAGAAGTTGTTATCACTCAAAACAAAAAAACGTTTACCAATACCAACGGAAATATAAAAGTTGATGTTGCTAATTCTGTTTATAATGCAATTCCAAATACAGTCGATTTATTGGCAAAACTGCCAACTGTGCAGGTAAGTTCAGACAAAGAAAATATTACCGTTGTAGGCAAAGGAAATCCGCTGATTTATATCGACAATCAAAAAGTGGGAATAAACGATTTAAATGCTTTGGCTCCCGCTGATATTAAAACGATCGAAATCATCCAGAATCCATCTGCAAAATATGAAGCTGAAGGTCGTTCGGTAATTTTGATCACTCGAAAATTCAGTAAAAAAGACAGTTTTAGAACTGAAATTTCTGAAGTGGCTTCTTTTAAGAAAAATTACAACAATTATCTGGGATTGAATACGAGTTTCAAGAAAAACAAATTCGAATGGAAAGCTAATTTCAATTACAACCGACTCAATCCGTGGGAAAGTCATAGTATTGATTATCAAATTCAAAATGCAGACATTGCATCTAAATATGATGTTATGGCCGAAACGAAACGAAAGCAATATGTTTTTGGCGGAGGTTTATTTTATAAAATAAATGACGATGATTATTTTTCGTTTAATGTTAGTTCCAGACTTCGTACAGACACTTTTCCCATTAATACTTTTACATACAATAAAAATCAAAACGTTGAAAACAACGTTTTAACCTGGAGCGATAATTCGAGTAAAAAGGATTTTGTAAACGGATTTCTGAATTATTCAAAAAAAATAAAAGCAATAAATACACAGCTTTTTGCAGGTTTTCAATATTCGAATTTTCAGCAGAATTTAGCAACTATGGTCGAAAATAATTATAACGATACTGAATTTGCTTTGTCTCAAAACCGAAATCAAAAGTTTAATGTTGATGTTTTTTCGGGAAGAATTGATTTCGAAAAAAAGTTTAAAAACGAACTAAATCTGGAATACGGCGGAGTTTATTCTGCAGCAAAATCCAAATCAAATACTGCTATTTTTGATTTCGAAGAAAATAAAAACACAGCTTTAGATTATGATTTTAAAGAAGAGAATTCGGCGGCTTATACACAGCTTTCGGGAAAAATTAAAAAGATCAGTTTTTCTGCCGGACTTAGAGTTGAAAATACCAATGTAAGCGGAAAATATAGAACAGATACTTCGGCTTTGATCGATAAAAATTACACGAATCTTTTTCCGAAAGTGCAGTTTTCTGTGGCAATAGACAACACTAAAAATATTAGTTTAAATTATGCTAAAAGCATTTCACGTCCCAATTATTCGTCGTTAAGTAATATTGCGACTTATATAAATCCGTATTTTATATATGCAAGTAATATCAATTTGGGGCCAACATTTAATAATGAAATTTCGTCGACTTTTCAATACAATGACAAATCAGTAAAAGTGAGTTATTGGCAAAATAAAAATCCTGTTTATAATAGTTTTCTCTATGATAAAAATCAAAATATAATGACTTTTAAAGATATAAATTTTGATAAAGAAGCGGGTTTAAGTCTTGATTTTGAATTGCCTTTTACCTATAAATTTTGGACCACTACCAATTCGCTGGTTTTTATTCTCGAAAAAATAGAAGATCCTTCGGCTGAATTTTTAGACTCAAAACCGTATTTATATTATTACTCCAACAACGAATTTAAGCTTCCAAAAGAATATACTTTTGTTTTAAGTTTTTGGGGATTAACGGAACAGAAGAAAGGTGTTTTTGAAAGAAATCCCAGATTTGTTGTTGATATGGCGCTTTCTAAAACATTCTTAAAAAAATGGAACTGTACTTTAAGCTGCAACAACGTATTTAAAAATGTAATTGAAACAGAAGAATTCACAATTAATGATACCAGTTCAAAAGCAAGATATGTAGTTGATGCTCATGAAATTTCGATTTCGGTTAAATATTCTTTTGGGAAAGTGAAAGAAACCGCATTTAAGGAAAAGAATGTGAATGAAAACGAAGATAGAATTCGATAAAATAAAAGATTCCAAATTTAAAATCCCAAATTCCAATTGAAGTTTGGAATTTGGGATTTTAAAAATTTGAAAATTGATATAGATTATCCTTCGTCTTCTTCAACAATTTTTAAAGGAGATTCTCCCGGAAGTTCTTCATCATCATCTGTAGAATTCAATTCAAAGAAACTGAAAAACGAACCGCCGTAACTTTTCTGAAATGAGAAATTACTTAAATGATCCATTTTAGTATATTTCGAATGTTCGATAATCATCATTCCATCTTCTGAAAGTAATTCTTTTTCAAAAACAGTAAGAACAATTTTCTCAAACGCAGTCTGATCTAATCCGTAAGGTGGATCGGCAAAAATAATGTCGTATGAAGTTTTGCAGTTTTCCAGAAACTTGTAAACGTCACTTTTAGTGGCTGCGATATCAAAATCGTATTCTGATGAAACTTGTTTAATAAATTTAACGCATCCAAAATCACCATCGATTGAGGTAATTGGTGCGCTTCCGCGTGAAGCGAATTCATAACTGATATTGCCGGTTCCCGAAAATAAATCTAAAACCTTTAAGCCATCAAAACTAAAATGATTATTCAAAACATTAAACAATGCTTCTTTACTCATATCAGTCGTAGGTCTTACAGGAAGGTTTTTTGGTGGGAAGATCCTACGCCCTTTGTATTTTCCTGAAATGATTCTCATGATTGAAATAAGATATAATGTTTTTGATTCTGAGCTGTTGTATAGTTGTTTTTTTCTTTTAAAGAGCTAACGTCAAGAAAAGAAATATTACGGATGTATTTGTAAGCAATGTCGTAAAACGGATCGTTTTGGTGAATTGTTCCAAGCAGTTCCAATTGAAAAATCTCTGGATTTAAATTTAATTGCTCGGCTGTAAAAAGAATGTAATAAATAAAATCCTCAGGAGTTTGATATTCAAAAGAGTTGAATAACAATAACTTTTGATTTTGTACCACGATAATTTCAAAATGCTCCGGATTAAAATTAACCACCATTTTTTTCTCGTCGTTGTTTTTTGAACCTTCCAGAATTTTCTCTACTAAAATACTGTTTACGTGTTTGTAATCGAAAGAACCAACGTTATCAATTAAAAAATTATTGATATTGATATACGGAATGTAAACCGAATGCATATCGTAATTTGAGATTTGATCGAAAGTAAAAAAATCGGTCTCAAACACTTTTGTAGTATACTGCAGGTAACTTCCTAAATAATCTTCATCAAACAATGGCGTTGGCACAAAAGTCGAAAGATTGTTATTGTGAATGACTAAAATGTCGTCGTAAGTTTCTTTTAACTCAGCATAATTTTTAAAAGCAGAAGCGTATAAATCTTCAATTTTATTCTGCTTTTGGGCAGCATCAAACTGAACTTCATTAAAAGCAGTAATCGTATTATTTAAGGTATCAAAACAACAAAAAGAGAATCCGTTCAGCGAAACCTGAATCGAAAGTTTTTTGTAATTTTTTGATGTAATATTAGTATTGTGTATTGACATAATTGATTTACAATTCGTTACCTGTTTTGTTTCAAGAAAGAATTTAAGGAGAGCACAAACTTACAAATTAAAAAGCAACTAATATAATTGCAATTTTAAAAAACAATATTACAAGAACGTTAGGGCAGGATTATCGTTGCGTTATTTTTTTTCTTTTTCTAAACCATATAAGTTATATAAGTAATTTAAGCTTACTGGATGTTTGTTTTGATTTTTTTAGAACATATAAGTTATGTGAATTCAAAAAGTTAGAACACTTAGTGTAAAACTTAAATTTACTTATATCACTTATATGGTTTTAAATTATTGACTTTGCCATTTAAAAAGTCGAACTTTGTGTTTCAAATTTACCTTATGAATTCAGCATCATTTTACGGCGTTTTGCAAAAAAGATTTCCTTTTGCACCTACTTACAAACAGGATATTTTTTTTCAAAAAATCGCCATTTTTTTGACCGAACCGGCAAACAATACCATTTTTGTATTAAAAGGATATGCCGGAACCGGAAAAACAACGGTGATTTCAACAATCGTAAACAATCTTGGAGATATTAATAAAAAATTTGTTTTGCTGGCACCAACCGGACGCGCGGCAAAAGTAATTGCGAATTATTCAAATACATCAGCTTTTACGATTCACAAGAAGATCTATTTCCCTAAAAAATCATCGGGTGGAGGAGTAGCTTTCACCAGACAAGTCAACAAACATAAAAACACCATTTTTATAGTCGATGAGGCTTCGATGATTTCAGACAGTACTTTAGACAGCGGTTCGCTTCTGGATGATTTGATTAATTATGTGTATTCGGGAACCAATTGTAAAATGATTCTTTTAGGCGATACAGCGCAGCTTCCTCCGGTAAATTTAGATATTAGTCCAGCTTTAGATACGCATACTTTGGGCGTGCATTACGACAAAGAAATTGAACATATCGAATTGGATGAAGTAATGCGTCAGGAAGAAAGTTCAGGAATTTTATTCAATGCAACCGAATTACGTGAATTATTGAAAGAAAGCTTTATTACGGAGTTTAAATTCAATGTAAAAAAGTTCAAAGATATCGTTCGTTTAACCGATGGATATGATATTCAGGATGCCATAAATACGGCTTACAGCAACTATAGTATTGAAGATACGGCTTTTATTGTCCGTTCCAATAAAAGGGCAAATCAATATAATGAACAAATCAGAACCCGAATTTTGTTTAAAGAAAGTGAGCTTTCTGTAGGCGATTTTTTAATGGTCGTAAAAAATAATTATTTCTGGCTGAAAGAAACGGATGAAGCAGGATTTATTGCAAACGGTGATATTATTGAGGTTTTGGAAATGTTCGGGATCAAAGAATTGTATGGTTTTACTTTTGCGAGAGTAAAAATAAGAATGGTCGATTATCCGGATCAAAAACCTTTTGAAACAGTATTGATTTTAGATACGATAAAAAGTGAATCTCCATCATTAACCTACGAAGAATCAAATCGTTTGTATGAAGAAGTAATGAAAGATTATGAAGATGAATCGACAAAATATAAGAAATTTCAAAAGGTAAAAGAAAACGAATATTTTAATGGCTTACAGGTTAAATTCTCATACGCTATAACGTGTCATAAATCACAGGGAGGGCAATGGAACACGGTTTTTGTAGAACAGCCGTATTTACCAAACGGAATCGATCATGATTATATAAGATGGCTGTACACAGCAATGACGCGTGCCAAAAATAAATTATATTTGATAGGATTTAAAGACGAGAGTTTTGAAGAATAGTTTTTTTGCCACAGATTAAAAAGATTCTCACTGATTTTAAAAGCAGACTTAAAAATCTTTTTAATCCTTTTAATCTGTGGCAAGAAAAAATAATTCGTGCTAATTCGTGAAATTGCTTCGCCTGTTCGCTATCGCTCGGGTCGTGGCGAAAAAAACTTTAGAAAATGACAACACTAAACGACTTACATTCGATTTCGTCTACGTTTTCGAATACAGATAAAATGCCGGTTTTGTTTTTAGGACACGGCAGCCCAATGAATGCTATTGAGGAAAATCAGTTTGTGGCTGGTTTCAGAAATCTGGCAAAAACATTACCGCAGCCTAATGCGATTTTATGTATTTCGGCGCATTGGTTTACAAAAGGCACAAAAGTAACTTCAATGGAAATGCCGAGAACAATTCATGATTTTGGAGGATTTCCGCAGGCACTTTTTGATGTGCAGTATCCCGCAAAAGGAAGTCCAGAACTGGCATTGGAAACTCAAAAAATCTTAGATCCCGTTCAGGTAGATTTAGATGAACATTGGGGTTTGGATCACGGTGCGTGGAGTGTAATTAAACATTTATATCCTAATGCAGATGTTCCGGTAATTCAGTTAAGTATTGATTATACAAAATCAGGACAATACCATTTTGAGCTGGCGCAGAAATTACAATCGCTTCGTCATAAAGGCGTTTTAATAATCGGAAGCGGGAATATTGTGCACAATCTTCGTTTAGTTGATTTCAGAAATTTTGATAAAGATAATTACGGTTACGATTGGGCAATTGAAGCTAGGGAAACGGTAAATAATTATTTATTAGATGGAAATTTTCAGCCGTTAATTGAGTACGAAAAAATGAGTAAAGCGGTTCAAATTGCAATTCCAACTCCGGATCATTATCTGCCTTTATTGTATACTTTAGGTTTAAAAGAAAAATCAGAAGAATTGAACTTGTTTAATGATAAACTTTTGGCTGGTTCATTGAGTATGACCTCAGTAAAAATAATGTAAACTTTGTGAATCTCTGCGAAACCTTTGTGCATCTTTGCGTAATAACTTTCACAGAGATTCACAAAGATTTGCACAAAGATTCGCAAAGAAAATAAATTAGTAATGAGGATGAGATTGCTTCGTTCCTCGCAATGACATAAAAAATGAAAATAATAGCGGTAATTCCGGCGCGATACGCATCAACACGTTTTCCTGCAAAACTAATGCATGATTTGGGAGGTAAAACAGTAATTTTAAGAACATACGAAGCTGCGGTTTCAACAAACTTATTCGACGATGTTTTTGTTGTAACCGATTCTGATTTAATTTTTGACGAAATTGTTTCTAACGGAGGAAAGGCCATAATGAGCATCAAAGAACACGAATCCGGAAGCGACCGAATTGCCGAAGCCGTTGCCAATCTTGATGTTGATATTGTGGTAAATGTACAAGGCGATGAACCTTTTACAGAAGCCGGACCTTTAGAACAAGTTTTATCCGTTTTTAAAAACGATGAAGAAAAGAAAATTGATTTGGCTTCGTTAATGCGCGAAATCACAAATGAAGACGAAATCAATAATCCGAATAATGTAAAAGTCGTTGTTGATCAATCGCAGTTTGCCTTGTATTTTTCAAGATCGGTAATTCCGTATCCAAGAGAAAAAGATGCCGGAGTTCGTTATTTTCAACACATTGGGATTTATGCTTTTAGAAAACAGGCTTTATTAGATTTTTACAGCCTTCCTATGAAATCTTTAGAAGCTTCTGAAAAGTTGGAGCAATTAAGGTATTTAGAGTTCGGAAAACGCATTAAAATGGTTGAAACCAGTCATGTTGGAATTGGGATTGATACGGCGGAGGATTTAGAAAGAGCGAGAGCTATGTTGAGAGATATTTAATTACTAGTAGTTTGAACGCGGATTTTACGGATTCGCTTTCGCGAAAGCGCGGATTAATACGGATTTTATGTCTTTGCGAGGAACGAAGCAATCTCACTTGCTAAATCTATACGTGATTATAATAGGGAGGTTGCTTCGTTCCTCGCAATGACTTTCACTTTGTGTATAAAAATAAAAGCTCCAAAATATTGGAGCTTTTTTTATTATCTAAAGAAATCAAATTTAATACACAACAACCGAAGTCACCTTACCATTTACGCCATAAAATTGTAAACTGGCCAGATAACCTTCGCAGCTGTAATCTATAGAGAATATTTTTGTTTTTCCGGAAAAGCCGTCATTGAATGCTGGAAAACAAGAACCTGGTCTGTTTGTTACTTCTTGATCAAAATTAGAATCGTTGAGTTCAAAGGCACGTGGATCAAATTTGATAATAACTATTGGGAAAAATTGAATGCGGGTAACGTTGCTGTTTTTAAAGGCTATTTCATAAGTACCATTCTTCGTTTTGTATCTATTCGCCGAATATTCGTCTCTGTTAAAACCTTGACCAACATTCATTTTAAAGTTTTTGGCAATTGGAGCTCCAAGGTAGCTTTTTACTATATCATCATTTTGTCCTATAAGAGAACGCAGTTTTATTTTATTTGGATGTTCTGTCTGCCATTTTTTAGCTGCTTCTTTTCTCTCTAAGGCAATTCTTATTTCCTCAGCTTTAGAATATTTATCATACCATGTTTTGCAGGCTTTATCACCGTAACCTTTTTCATGAAAATAGAGCAGATCTGTTTTATACAATAATAGACATGAATTTTCTGTATCTCCCATTTCTATCCCTAATGTTGCTCTTTCTATTGTTGTTTGATTATAAGCATAAGGTTCCAATTTATTGTTCTCAAAATAGTATTCAACATATTCTTGTCTTTTTTTTAGGATATCCAGCAGTTCATTTTTATCAACATTCGGATCGGCTTTTTTCGCTTTGTAAACTTTTTTTATACTATCGTAAGCAGCGGTATTTTTTTCCTGATAAACGGTAGAAATTTTGTATAAATTAGATTCGTTAAATAGTATTACTTTCTTTTTGGAATCTGTGAGTAATGAATTAATCTTTTCAGTATTAGCGATAACTTCTTCTTTTTTAAATCCATTGAGATAGGCATTAGAGAAATGTTCTAAAGCTTTATAAAAATAATATCCTTCACCAAAGTCTCCACTTTTAAATTCTCTTTCTCCACGTTCCAATGAATGCATTGCAAAATCATAATTTGCTTTAGACTGTAATTCAAAAGCTTCGCTATTATTTTTATCTAATAGTAAGGAATTACGAAGATTATCCACCGCATTTTGATATTTATAGGGATTTGTATCAGGCATTTCTAAATATTTTTTAGCGAGAAGTAGATAATAGTTGGAATCTTTCTCTTTATTTCTATAGGATTCGATTGGTCCCGGAGCATAAATTGTTCCTCTTAAGTTATATTCTGTATCAATAATTGAGGATGTTTGAGCGGTTACTTTTTGAATATTTAATGCTAATGAAATTAGAATAAGAAGTATTTTAATGGTTTTCATAATTTAGAATAAGTTGTTTTTGGTTTAATTTATACTAAAGATGGCAGAAACTGCGATTAAAAATTGGTAAGACTAAAATAATATTTATTCTGTTTTATCTTGTTAAATTATGATTGTTTTTTGAGGGTAATTATCAGCCAATTTTTAGATAACTGGATTTTTTTTAATAAAAAAAGCCCCAAATCAATTTTGACTTGGAGCTTTTACGTTATTTAAGTAATCTAAATTTTTAGTACAAACTAGGAAATTTAGAAGGATTAACTTCATTCATCATGCTGTAAATTTTCTCGAAAATATCTTCTGCAGAAGGTTTGGAGAAATAATCACCATCAGTTCCATAAGCTGGTCTGTGTGCTTTTGCAGCAAGCGTTTGTGGTTTACTATCAAGATATTTGTAAGCATCTTGTTCTTCCAGAATCTGCTGTAAAATGTAAGCCGAAGCTCCGCCCGGAACATCTTCGTCAATTACTAAAAGACGATTTGTTTTAGCGACACTTTTTACAATATCTTTATTAATATCAAACGGAAGTAACGATTGAATATCAATAATTTCACAGTCAATTCCTAAAACTAATAATTCCTCAGCAGCTTGTTGAACCAATCTTAAAGTCGATCCGTAAGAAACTAAAGTAATATCTGCACCTTCTTTTAATGTTTCAACAACACCAATTGGCGTTTTGAATTCACCAAAGTTCAAAGGCGTTTTTTCTTTTAAACGGTAACCATTCAAACATTCAATAACTAAAGCCGGTTCGTCGCACTCTAAAAGAGTATTATAAAATCCTGCAGCCTGAGTCATATCTCTTGGAACCAAAACATGGATTCCGCGAATAGCGTTTATAATCATTCCCATTGGAGAACCAGAATGCCAGATACCTTCTAAACGGTGTCCGCGGGTTCTGATAATTAATGGAGCTTTTTGTTTTCCAACCGTTCTGTATTGTAAAGTAGCCAAATCATCACTCATGATTTGAATCGCATACAATAAATAATCAAGATATTGAATTTCAGCAATAGGGCGTAAACCTCTCAAAGCCATTCCAATTCCCTGACCAATAATAGTTGCTTCACGAATCCCGACATCGGCAACACGAAGTTCTCCGTATTTTTCCTGCATGCCTTCAAGACCTTGATTTACGTCACCAATGTTTCCAACATCTTCCCCAAAAATCAATGTTTCAGGATATTTGCTGAATAAAGCGTCGAAATTATCACGAAGAATCATTCTTCCGTCTAAATCCGGTTTTGCATTTTCGGCATATTCAGGAAGTACTTTTTCTACAGAAAATACATTTTGTGCAGATTCTGAATGCAGGTTACTGCTGAATTTTCCCTGAGTCTCTCCAATAAAATTTGTAATCCAGTTTGATAAAAGAATTTTACTGTTTGGAACTTCTATAAAACGAAGAATCTTTCTTGCATAAACCAGAATTTCTTTCTTTAAAGGCGCTTTTATCGCACTTAATTCTGAAATATATTTTCTGATTCTATCTTTATGATTGATGCTTGCTTCTGCAATTTGCTCCAATAAATCTAAAAGATTTTTTTGGTCTTCAATAATCGGATTGATGAAATCATTCCATGCATCTTTTTTAGCTTCAAGAACTTCTTTCTTTAATTCAAAATCAATTTCAGCTAATTCTTCAGGAGATGCAATGTTAATAGCAATCATCCATAAACGCATCTGACGAATACAGTCAAAATCTCTTTCCCAGGCTAATCTTTCTGCATTTTTATAACGTTCGTGAGAACCAGAAGTAGAGTGACCTTGCGGCTGCGTTAATTCGTTTACGTGAATTAAAACCGGAATATGCTCTTCACGCGCAATGGCGCCCGCTCTTTCGTAAGTCGAAACTAACTCTGCATAATCCCATCCTTTTACTCTAAAAATTTCATAACCTTTAGAATCTTCATCTCTTTGATATCCTTTAAGAATTTCAGAAATGTTTTCTTTTGTAGTTTGATGTTTCGCGTGAACCGAAATCCCGTATTCATCATCCCAAACACTCATTACCATCGGAACTTGTAAAACTCCGGCAGCATTTATAGTTTCAAAAAATAAACCTTCAGACGTACTTGCGTTTCCTATTGTTCCCCATGCAACTTCGTTTCCATCTACAGAAAATTTATCTTTAATGGTAATTCCATTAACGTTTCTGTAAATTTTTGAAGCCTGGGCTAATCCCAATAATCTTGGCATTTGTCCTGCTGTAGGCGATATATCTGAACTTGAATTTTTTTGTTTTGTTAAGTCTTTCCAAGATCCGTCTTCGTTTAAACTGTGCGTTACAAAGTGTCCGCCCATTTGCCTTCCGGCAGACATTGGATCATGATTTAAATCAGTATGACCGTATAAACCTGCGAAAAACTGTTTAGAAGTTAATTCGCCAATCGCCATCATAAAAGTCTGATCGCGATAATAACCAGAGCGGAAATCCCCATTTTTAAAGGCTTTTGCCATTGCAAGCTGCGGTACTTCCTTTCCGTCACCAAATATTCCAAATTTGGCTTTTCCTGTCAATACTTCTTTACGACCTAAAAGACTACACTCACGGCTAGTTACTGCAATTCTGTAGTCGTTCAATACCTCTGTTTTAAAATCTTCAAAAGTTAAAGTTGTATTGCTTTTTTCTGTTATCATAATCTTGTGGGTCATGTTATGACTGCGAAATTACTTAAAAACAATCAATAATCATAATTCTTTAAAATAAATATAATTTAATTATTTGTATTTAAAAACAGAAAACTACGTACTTTAATTGTGTTATTTTTATGGTTTTTGTCTTTTTTGTGATAATAATTTATATTTTTGATTAAAATTTATTTAATTAAAACCATTTTCGGGTAAAAAGAGTGACTAATGCTTTTGGTGCCAAAGTGATAACAAATCTGATTTTTTCGTTGTAATTCTTTTGAGAAATTTCCCACCCGTTATTTGAATAGACCGGAAAATAAAGTTCAAAGTAGTCTGGAACAAGATTTAACCGCACTCCGCTATCATAAGCAAAAAATGCATCCTGATGTTTGTTTTTCAAAAGTCCAACATCGCCATAAACTTCAACCCAGTCCCATAAAGCATAACTGGCGTTTAAAGTGGTCATCCATTGATTACCAAATGAAGGGTCTATTTTTGATTTAAAACCTCCCTCGGCAATTACATATTGCTGGCTGAAAATCCCACTAGTTTCGGATCTTCCCAAAATATTATAGTCAAATAAATAATCTGTAGGCTTATCTAAACCAAAACTAAAATAATCAGAATTGGTTTTATTGTACAAGAAACTTCCGGCAAACAATCTTAAGTTTAGTTTTCGATTATTTTCAAATAATCTTCTGTATTCAGCTTCTCCCGAAACTTTTCCAAAGCCTCCGCCAAACTGAACATCAGTCATGAAATTAAAATGATTAACCAATTCCGTTTTTGTGTTTACATAACGCGCATCAAAAACAGAATAATTAGGTTTAGAATTATCTGTAATAAAGGCGCTTGCTTCCCTGTTTACAATTACCTGACGAAACAAAATAAGCTGTTTTCTATTGTCCCTAAAATTCTCTTCGCGAATGCGCAGCTGCACCATAGGATTTAATCGCAGGTAAGTAGCATCTGGCGCATAATGAAAATAGTTCTGACTTATAGAATATCGCACATTATATAAAGTACTGTTTCGATAAAACTGATTCAGCGAAAAAGCCGACGAACCAGAAATTGTTCCCGCTTTTATGGAATACGCAGGATTAATATCAAAAGTAAAAGGTTTGTCTAATATCGTTTTATTGTGAAAACGAATTCCCGGCGTTAATCCGTCATAATAATTATATGTCAATGTCGGAATATATAAAATCTGGTTGTAATAAGGATCTTCAAGATCTTTAGCAAAATTAAATTTTATAGGACGATTGGTAATAACCAGACTTTTTAACGATTTCCAGTTGTTTCTTTGGTTGAATTCCGGAACCTCGTTGTCGTAATTAATAACTAATTTATCCGCATTTTTTCGGTCAAATTGATAAACAGAATCTGTTTTTTTAGGTTCAATCCATTCCTTAAAAACAACTTCATTTTTCTTTAATCCATAAACCGGAATTGGAGCATAAATGTTTGTTTTGTTTTTTATCGAAAATTGAATGCTGTCTGCCGTTTTAGCAACATGCGTAAACTTATAGTCGATAATTTCTCTTGAATCGATTATAGTTTTAAAAAACCAGTCGATATTTTTTGGACTTTTATCGGTTAAGATTTTTTCAAAATCATAACGATTTGTCTGCTGCGTTTTATTTAAATTATAAAACTCCTGAATACTTTCGGGAACAATATTATGATTCAAATAATCATCAAGATAACTTAAACTTAAGCCCGCGCGGTATTTACTCGCAATTTGCTCGTTAAATTTTATCAGCGTATTCTTTGGATCTCCAAGCGGCTGATCCAGGTTTTTACGAGCCATCAGCATATAATAATAACTGTATTGCTCGTTAAAAGTCAGGTTGGTGATATTATAACTTCTAAAAAGTTTCATTCTCGAAAGTCTGCCCAGCATTTTTTCATCCAGATGATTTTCTTCCATATACTTCATCATGGCATAAATCTGGATTCCGTCATAAACCCAATTGTCTTTTCGAGGATCGAGGCGAAGTGAATTCTTTAAATAATTGTTCAAATAAGTTTTGAAGAAAGTTACTTCAAACATAAATTCATCCGAAAACGGACTCAGAAACGAAGGCAGCTGATTTAACCCATAAAAAGGATTTCGTTCATAATCTGCCTGCGAAACCGTAATTTTTTCATTAGGGTATTTACCAAGAAATTCATTTGCAAATGCTGCAACGCGATCAATTATAATCGCTTTTTGAACCTCGCTGATCTTTTTGTTTTTTAAATCCGAAAGAACTTCGATCGTCCCATTATCATAACTCTTAAAATTATTTTGTCTTTCGATAATTAAATTAAAGTCAGATCTGTTTTTTCCCGAAAAAGAATAATTAGTAAACGCCGAATTTGAAATATCTTTTGAAACCGAATTTAAATCCGTAGTAATCGAATAATCATTCGGGATTTTTATGTCAACCTCATAATCGACAACCGCATTTGCAATATCGTCAAGATTAAAGTTATTGTATCTTATAAAACGATGATTTTCAAAACGTGCAGGATTTAAAAACCAGTTTTTTAAATTCATTCCGTTTTGATTAAACCCATAATGCGTGAATTTATCACTCGGAATCTTCGAAATATAATTGATATGTAAAGTGATTTGTTCTCCCGGAAGTACTTTTTGGTTTAGCTTAACCAAAATAAAATCTGGGTTTTTATCTGTTCTTTCCCATTCAAGCACCGTAAAGCCTGAATCAGTAAGATTTAAAATTGTAGTATTTCCTCTTTCAATAGCTTTTGCCAAATGAAAACCGCGATAAAATTCATCAGAAAAACGTCTTGCCAAAGGCGTATTTTTATCTGCAAATGCATTATTCCAATCATTCAAAACAATCGAAACCAGCGTGTCGTTTGAAGTATTAAAATACGTAATATCCTGTTTTACATTCAGCGTTTTTAGCTCAAGATTAACCGCCACTTCCATCTTAGACTGATGTTGTGCATACTGTTTTATCGAACTAAATAAAACAAAAAAGAGAATTACAATTTTATATGTTGATTTCAAGAATTGGCGTAAAAATTATAAATATACCTAAAATTTCGTGCATAAATTATTCATGGCTTTATGTAAAAATAGCATAAAAAAAGCTGTTTTAAAAAACAGCTTTCAATTTTTATATCGTAATAGGTGTAAATTTAACCTTATAGGTAAAATAAGTGCAGATTTTTTTAAGAATACTTAATCTTACAAAATTTATTTACCCTACAAATATTTTAGAAATTCGGACTTAAGTCGTATTTCTTGTAGAATTTATCTAAAACATCAACAACTTCATCTTCAGTATCTACAATTTTGAATAAGTTCAAATCTTCAGGACTTACAGTTTGCATTTTTTCTACCAAAACTGTTTTTACCCAATCCAATAAACCAGACCAGAATTCAACTCCAACCAAAATAATTGGGAATTTTCCAATTTTTTTAGTCTGAATCAAAGTGATTGCTTCAAACATTTCGTCAAGTGTTCCAAAACCACCTGGCATAACCACAAAACCTTGCGAATATTTTACGAACATAACTTTTCTCACAAAGAAATAATCGAAATTCAGGTTTTTATCGTGATCTATATAAGGGTTAAAATGCTGTTCAAAAGGCAGTTCGATATTTAAACCAACCGAAGTTCCGCCGCCTAAATGTGCACCTTTATTTCCAGCTTCCATAATTCCCGGGCCTCCTCCCGTAATTACACCATAACCAGCTTTACTAATTTTAAAAGCAATTTTTTCTGCCAGTAAATAATATTTATCATCTGGTTTTGTTCTCGCCGAACCAAAAATAGATACACACGGACCAATACGCCCCATGCTTTCGTAACCGTTTACAAATTCGGACATGATTTTAAAAATCGCCCAGCTGTCATTTGTTCTAATTTCATTCCAGGTTTTTTGTTTTAAACTGTCCTGGATTACTTTATCCTCATCATTATCAAAATCTTCTAATCTCATTTTAGGTATTTTAATTATTTATATTTTATTAAGGTGTTCTATTTTGTCATCCTGAGCGTAGTCGAAGGAAGGAGCTAATCCTGCTGTCCACTATATCTTTTGCGGCGAACCCCGCCACAAAAGGATGCCGTTCCCATCAGGGCTAGGGCATTAGGTTTCAATTAAACAATTGGTTTATTCGAAGAATTCTTTATTAATACGTTTGTTCTTCAATTGATTTCGTAATGTTGCTTTTTACCTTTCCGGTATGTTCTGTAGTTTTAGATTCTATCAGCATTATCAAACATTCTTCTACCGATGAAACTCTATGATTTATACCTTTTTTTACAACAAACAAATCACCTTTTTTCATTGTAACTGCTGGTTCATTTTCAATTTCCATTAAGAGTTCACCATCGACAATGTAAAATAACTCATCTTCATTTTCATGATTATGCCACGGAACTTCCTGACCTTTTATTTTTGCTACTTTAATATATTGATCGTTTACTTCGTCAATTATTTTAGGCGAAAAATATTGGTCTACATTACTGAATTTGTCTTTTAGATTCATAGATTATATCTTAGTCTTTTTGTCAAAATGAAAAAGCGTTGACAAAAAGGGCGTACTAAATTAGTGCTTTTTTTAAGAATTGTTATAAAAATGTACATTTATTAATTGAAATGTAACATTTCTTTATTGGTTCTTTTTCTTGAAGATTAATAATCAAGGGATTAAAAATATTTCGAAAATAGGAATAGTTTTGTTGGAATTGAATTTATGATTGAAATCCGTTGTGTCAAAAAAACTAACGGATTGAAATCCGTTTCTACAATATGTACCGTTCCTTCGGAACTCTATTGTTGGGACGCGTCCGTATTTTCAACGGATTAAAATCCGTTGCTACCGATATTTGGTTCCTACGGAACTAAATTATAATGCATGGAGATTTCGGTAGATTTAAAGTTAATTATGTTTGGATTATTTCTCTAAAACTTCACCCCAATCTAACATTCTTTTGGGTGAAGCTTTACTATTTTTTAATTCTACTCAGAACTATTTTTTGATGCTCAATAGGAATTTCAATTTCATCATCCATAATTCTTAAAATGATTTTGCTTTTAAGTTTTAAATAAAGTTCCGTAGGAACGACATATCGGTAGCAACGGATTTTAATCCGTTGAAAATGTCGATTTGCCTCAACAATAGAGTTCCGAAGGAACGGTTCATATTGTAGAAACGGATTTCAATCCGTTAGAGGTTTCAATATAACGCATTTTAATCCGCTAGAGATTTCGATATAATCGATTTTAATCCGTTATTGATTTTACACAACGGATTTTAATCCATCCCAATTATTGACAATATTTTTATTCCAATTCCTTTTTCAAAAACTTAGCCGTATAACTTTTTTTATTTTTCGCCACTTCTTCCGGAGTTCCTTTTGCGATTAATTGTCCACCGCCTTTTCCGCCTTCAGGGCCAATATCAATAATATAATCCGCAAGTTTAATAACGTCCATATTATGTTCGATAACAAGAATTGTATTTCCTTTATCAACCAATTTATTGATAACATCCATTAAAACGCGGATATCTTCAAAATGTAAACCTGTTGTAGGTTCATCCAGAATATAAAAAGTATTTCCTGTATCTTTTTTAGATAATTCTCCAGCCAGTTTGATACGTTGTGCTTCACCACCAGAAAGCGTTGTACTTTGTTGACCAAGCGTGATATAACCTAAACCAACATCCTGAATCGTTTTTACTTTTCTGTGGATTTTCGGAATGTTTTCAAAAAACGGAACCGCTTCATCAACCGTCATATCTAAAACATCCGAAATTGATTTTCCTTTGTATCGAATTTCAAGTGTTTCTCTGTTAAAACGTTTTCCCTGACACGTTTCACATTCCACGTAAACGTCTGGTAAAAAGTTCATTTCGATAGTTCTAACACCAGAACCTTCGCAGGTTTCGCAGCGTCCGCCTTTTACATTAAAGCTGAAACGTCCGGCTTTATAACCACGAATCATGCTTTCAGAAGTCATGGTGAAAAGATTTCTGATTTCGGTAAAAACTTCCGTATAAGTCGCTGGATTCGAACGTGGCGTTCTTCCAATCGGACTTTGGTCAATATCAATTACTTTGTCAATATGTTCTAAACCTTCAATCTTTTTATAAGGCTGTGGTTTTTTTACGCCGTTAAAATAATAAGCATTCAAAATAGGGTAGAGCGTCTCATTAATCAAAGTTGATTTTCCACTTCCTGAAACTCCTGTAACGCAAATCATCTGTCCTAAAGGCAATTCAATCGAAACATTTTTCAGGTTATTTCCTGTTGCTCCGGTTAGTTTTAAAAATTTTCCGTTTCCTTTTCTTCGCTCTTTCGGAATTTCTAATTTCATTTTACCATTCAAATATTGAGCGGTAATAGTATTCGATTTTAAAGTTTCTGCAGGAGTTCCAATGCTGATAATTTCCCCGCCATATTTTCCGGCTTTGGGGCCAATATCAATTACATAATCTGCCGTTTCGATCATGTCTTTGTCGTGTTCAACCACAATAACCGAGTTCCCAATATCACGTAATTGCTCCAGAGATTTAATTAACTTTTCATTGTCTCTTTGGTGTAAACCAATACTCGGTTCATCCAAAATATATAAAACACCAACCAGCTGTGAACCAATTTGTGTCGCTAATCGAATACGCTGTGCTTCACCGCCCGAAAGTGATTTTGAACTTCGGCTTAAAGCCAGGTAATTCAAACCAACATTCATTAAAAAGTTCAAACGATCTTTGATTTCTTTTACAACTTCAGAAGCAATTAAAAGCTGTTTATCAGTTAAATGCTTATTCAAATCCTGAAACCAAGCCGTTAAATCTGAAATATCCATATCACACAATTCGGTGATGTTTTTTTCATTAACTCTAAAAAACAATGCTTCTTTTTTAAGACGTGAGCCTTCGCAAACCGGACAATTAATTTCGTCCATGAAATCTTTTGCCCAGCGTTTTATGCTTGTTGTTGCACTTTCGTCATATTGATTTTTGATGAAGTTTGAAATTCCTTCAAAATCAATTTTGTATTCTCTTGTAACGCCAAGATCTTTTGAGTTGATGGCAAACTTGTCTTTTCCTCCATACAAAATCATTTGCATAGCTTCTTCCGGAATTTTCTCAATTGGATCTGTAATCTTAAATCCAAATTTTTCTCCAATAGTTTCTAACTGTTTAAAAATCCATGAAGATTTATATTCGCCAAGCGGAGCAAATCCACCGCTTTTAATTGATAATTTCGGATTTGGAATAATCTTTTTAACATTGATTTCGTGAACCGTTCCTAATCCGTTACAATGCGGACAAGCGCCTTTTGGTGAATTAAAAGAAAATAAATTCGGTTCTGGATTTTGATACGAAATTCCGGTTGTTGGACACATCAAATTTCTACTGAAATAACGAACTTCGTTAGTATCCTGATCTAAAATCATTAATACATTTTCGCCATGATGCATCGCTGTATTAATACTTTCAGCCAATCGTTTTTGATTGTCTTCGGTATTTTCAATCAACATTCTGTCGACTACAATTTCAATATCGTGAGTTTTGTAACGATCCAGTTTCATTCCTGCAACTAAATCCTGAACTTCACCATTTACGCGAACTTTCAAAAATCCTTGTTTGGTAATTTGCTGGAATAATTCGGCATAATGCCCTTTTCTGGCTTTAATTACCGGAGCAAGAATATTAATGCGTTTGCCATTATAATCCTGAATAATCAAATCTTTAATTTGTTCATCAGAATACGAAACCATTTTTTCTCCGGTGTTGTAACTATAAGCGTCAGCACCACGAGCGTATAAAAGTCGAAGGAAATCGTATATTTCAGTAATAGTTCCAACAGTTGAACGCGGGCTTTTACTGGTTGTTTTTTGTTCAATTGCAATAACCGGCGAAAGTCCGTCGATTTTATCAACATCAGGGCGTTCTAATCCGCCAAGAAACTGCCTCGCATATGCAGAAAAAGTTTCTACATAACGACGCTGACCTTCAGCATAAATCGTATCAAACGCTAATGATGATTTTCCCGAACCCGAAAGACCTGTTATAACAACAAGTTTTTCACGCGGAATAGAAATATCGATATTTTTTAGATTATGAACTCTTGCACCAAGAACTTCAATAGTATTGTCTTTATCTAGCATAAATTTGAGCAAAACGCAAAGTTACCACTTTGATTTGTTCTTTTAGTACTAGAGTATAGAAGTTTATGTTAAAAATTGTAACAAAATAACGCTAGCCGAAACTAGCGTTTTCTTTTTCTTGTTGCCATATATTCTTCGATGGCTTCTTTGGTTGTGTACCAGTTTCGGCCTTCTTTATAAGCGTCAATTTTTCCTGTTCTGGCTAGTAAACTTACATATTCCTGACCGTAAGTGGCTTCTGGTTCGCTTACAATATTTATGATAGGCTGATAATCATAACTGCTTCCCGGCATTGCGGTTAAATATATATTTAACGTGCGTTCTAATGCCTGACACATCAAAAGGGTTAGTTTTTGATAATTGCCATTGTTTGCCTGATTTAACGCTTCATAATATTTCTTTCTATCATTTTTAAGTACAATCGCGGGCGGAAAACCGCATCGCATCAATAACAGATTCATACTCAAACGAACTGTTCGGCCGTTTCCATCAAAAAATGGATGAATCCAGACTAATTTATGATGATAAATAGTGGCCAGTTCTATATCATTTAATCCTAAAGGATTTGTATTGACAAACTCAATTAATTCATCGAGAAGATCTGAAACTTTATTGGCGTTTGGAGGCATAAAATTAGCTCCTGAAATTCGAACGCCGCCATTTCGTAAACGACCTGCAAAATCGTCTTCGATAGAACGTAAAACTAAACCATGAATGGAAAGAATATCAATACTTCGAAGTTTGTAATTATCATCTACAATTGAGTATAAATAATCGATTGCTTTATCGTGATTGTGTGTTTCAAAATGTTCACGAAGTGATTTCCCTTTTATAGTGATTCCTTCCTGAATTACCATTTGGGTTTCGCGTAAACTCATTGTGTTTCCTTCAATACTGTTTGAATTGTAGGTCCATTCGAGCGATAAACTTTCGCGGATTTTGTGTAAAGCGATATTGGGCAGTGGTCTGCTGTTTTGCAAATCAAGCCTTTTTTGATATAATCGATCAAATGTCGATTGAAATTCTTCTCTGTATGTTAAGTCAATGTTCCACATAATCCTACAAAAGTACTTCTTAATATCGGATACTGCAAATTTTTAACTTATCCGATATTAAGCTTATTCTATTGTCATGGAACGAAGTTTCATTCTGTATGCCTCAAGTGCAATAGATTTTGAGATCATACCGAAATATTTTTCATTTCGTAAAACGGGAAGAAAAGCAGTTTTAGATCTTTCGAATTTTGTCATTACGATTTCCATGCTGTCATTTGAAGAAATAGTTGCAGGAGGAGTTTTCATTACATCTTTTATCAAAGTATATTTTACGCGGTAAGCATTAAATATAATTTCTCTGATATCATTAAAATGGACAACACCAACAAGCTCTCTTTCATTATCTACAACAGCAAAAATTACCTGATTAGAGTGCGAAATAAGATCAACTAATTTGCTTAAATGTTCTTCTGGAGAAACGGTTAAATAGTCCGTTTGAATGATGGTATCAATATCTAAAGTTGATAAGATATTCGAATCTTTATTGCTGGTAAAAGCATGTCCTTTTTTGGCCAGATTTTTTACGTCAAGCGAATATTTTTCAAAACGTTTAGAAATCGCAAAACTAATTGATGAAACAATCATAAGCGGAATCATCAAACCGTAACCTCCGGTAATTTCTGCAATAAGGAAAATTGCGGTAAGCGGTGCATGAAATAATCCGCTCAAAATTCCGGCCATTCCAACCATTGTAAAATTGCTAATTGGTAATTTTGCTAAACCGG
Source organism: Flavobacterium sp. UBA7680 (assembly GCF_002482975.1). GTDB lineage: Bacteria > Bacteroidota > Bacteroidia > Flavobacteriales > Flavobacteriaceae > Flavobacterium. Next base: position 67,094 of record NZ_DLHA01000043.1, read on the forward strand.
TTAGAATGATAAATTTCGAAAAGAAATAACCCAGATAAGATCCTAAAAACAGGGAAGGAGCAAAATTTCCTCCATTTCCACCGCTTCCAATTGTAAGTCCCGAAGCAAAGACTTTTATCATCATGGTACAACCAACAAAAAGCAATAAAACCCATTGGTTGTTTCTCCAGCTGGCAAATAAGGTATTATCTAATAATTGCCCAGGATCACTTTCAGATAAGATTTTGATACTTTCGTAACCTTCACCAAACAACGTTGGAAATATAAAAATAAGAAGTGCCAAAAGCGACGAACCAATCAATGCTTTTTTATAAGGCCCCATTTTTAATTCTGAAAAATAGTGCTCAACTTTTTGAAAATTTCTAGAATAATAAACAGCAATAAAACCTGTTAATAAACCTAAAACGACATAGAAAGGAATATTGTGATAATCAAAAGTTTCTTGTTTTTTGAAAGATAAAAGAATACTTTCATCTAACACAATTGCCGAAACCAAAGCTCCGGTCGCAGCCGAAATCATAATTGGCGTAAAGGCCGAAATACTAACATCGACCAAGAGAACTTCTATAGCAAAAAGAACTCCGGCAATAGGCGCATTAAAAGCGGCTGCAATTCCTGCCGCAACCCCACAGCCAATAAGTAAAGTTCTGTCTTTATAAGCTAATTTATAATTCTGCGCATAGTTGGAGCCAAAAGCAGCTCCCGTAATTACAATTGGACTTTCTAAACCTGCAGATCCTCCTAAACCTACAGTCAAAGAGCTGGTAACAATCTGCGCATACATTTGCTTTTTCGGAATTATACTTGCCTTTTTAGCAACTGCATATAAAATTTGCGAAGTTCCTTTTTGAATAGTTCCGTTTAAAACTTTTTTAACCACCAAAACAGTCAGTAAAATACCAATTATAGGCAGGATACTATTAATGAAACCTAATTTTAAAATTCCGCTGATATAAGTTGCAAAGGAAAAAACGCTGTGGGCAAATGTTTTTAAAACGATTACCGCAAATGCACACGAAATTCCGACCAAAACACTGGATAAAAAAATGAATTGCTTTGGTGTCAAAATAGATTGAGCCAAAGCAATAATGCTTTCTAATCTTCGAAAAAGTTTCTTTATCATTGTGTTTTTAAAAAGTTACGGAGAATGCAAATTTAGCTTTAAACATTCGATTTTGTCAAATTTTTCTACTAAAATCTTTTTTGCTTTAAAATCCCGCAGCTTTGTCATCACCACGAAAATCAGCACCTCCTTCGAGAGTATTGTCTGGCAAAACCAAAATAGCATCTACTTTACCAATTACAGGTGTCGTTTTTTCGTTGATTAAATATCCTTTTGCTTTTAAACTTTCGATTGTATTATAATTGAACGTATTTGGCTCAAATGTAATAAGATCCGGAAGCCATTGATGATGAAAACGAGGAGCATTTACAGCTGCCTGCATGCTTAAATTATATTCGTAAACATTCAAAATAGTCTGTAATACTGATGTTATAATTGTAGATCCGCCTGGAGAACCTACAACCATGAATAATTTTCCGTTTTTCTCTACAATTGTTGGTGTCATAGAGCTAAGCATTCTTTTTTGAGGCGCAATGCTGTTTGCTTCGTTTCCAACCAATCCAAACATATTTGGCGATCCCGGTTTTGCACTAAAATCATCCATTTCGTTGTTTAAGAAAAAGCCTAATTCATCACAATAATATTTAGAACCAAAACCGTCATTTATTGTTGTAGTTGCAGAAACGGCGTTTCCAAATTGGTCGACAATAGAATAATGTGTTGTTTCGGTACTTTCGTTATAAGTAATTTTTCCTTCTTTTATTTCTGATGATAATGAAGCTTTTTCGGAATCAAAATTGGACATTCTTTCTTTTAAATAAGAATCTGATAAAAGACCTTTAATTGGAATTTTTACAAAATCAGGATCTCCTAAAAACTGGCTTCTGTCTGCGTAAGCTCTTCTTTCTGCTTCCACAATTACCTGAATTGACTGTTCTGAATTGTGTCCCATTTTTGATAAATAAAACGATGAAATCATTTTCAGAATCTGTGCAAGGCAAATCCCGCCGCTGCTAGGAGGAGCCATCGAAGTAATTTTTAAATCTTTGTAATCAAACTGCAATGGATTTCTCCATTTTGCTTCGTACGATGCTAAATCTTTAAGTGTAATAATGCCGCCTTTTTTCTTAAGATAATCGACTAAAACCTGAGCCGTTTTGCCTTTGTAGAATTCATCTTTGCCGCCTTTTAAAATTCGTTTAAGCGTGCTGGCAAGTGCAGGATATTTGATTGTATCGCCTTCTTTAAATTTCCCGGCCATTAAGGTTGTTGGTCCATTTGCTTTTACAATGGCATCATGATAGTTCTCAAGCTGTTTTTGCTGTTTTAAAGTTACAACAACACCTTTTTCTGCAAGTGCGATAACTGGTTTCAGAATTTCTGATATTGGCAGAGAGCCGAATTTTTTATGAACGGCAAAAACTCCGGCGATAGTTCCGGGAACGCCAATTGCTAAAGGAGTTTCGGTACTTTTTCCAGGAATTACGTTTCCGTCTTTGTCCTGAAACATATTTTTTGTTGCGGCAAGCGGTGCTTTTTCGCGGTAATCTAAACTTCCAACTTCGCCGTTTGCTTTTCGGTAAACCATAAATCCACCGCCGCCAAGATTTCCGGCATATGGATAAGCAACAGCAAGAGCCAGTTCTGTCGCGGCCATGGCATCAAATGCGTTACCGCCTTTTTTCATTATTTCTACACCAATTTTTGATGCTTCGGCACGGGCCGAAACGACCATTGCTTTTGATGCTGTTAAACCAGTTGGTGAGGCTGTGTTTTGTGCAAAACTGTAAAGGGATATAAAATAAAATAAAAGTGAAATTTTTTTCATAACAAGAACATATTTTATAAAATGGTTAGGTTTATAAGGAAAGTAATTTTTGCTTGGCTTGTTGTTGAATATCCTCAAAAAAGAGAGTGAATTCCTGTTCAAATTCTGTATAAAATTCTTTTAATTCTTCACTAGCAAACTGCATTTTTGAAACATTTCTCGATCTTCTGTCCATCTGGGTTAAAATTTGATGAATTCCTTCGACAGTCCTGTAACTTAAAAGCCAGTTTCTTTCTATCATATAAGGCATTAAGCCTTGGGTTTTTTCGGTTAAAACATCGTAATTTTCGTGTAATGAATTGTAAAAACGATTGATAAAATCTTCTAGTTTTTCATCTGAATAATTCGACCAGTTTTTGGCTAAAAAATGATCGTAAACAATATCTATAATTACTCCGGAATAATGGTGGTATTTTTCGTGAAGACGTCTTGTGCTTTGTCTAAAAACATCGTGAGAGTCTGTGTAAGTATCTATAAAACGGTGTAAAAGAATTCCTTTTTGAACATCTTGCGGAAAATGTTCAAATTGTTTTCCGCGAATGCCATCGGCCATAAAATTGCCAATTTTAATTAAGTCATTTTCACCGGAAAGATATATATGGGCTAAGAAATTCATTTTTTTTATCTAAGTTACTAAGGTTCTAAGTTGCTAAGAAACTAAGTTGTTTTAGTAAAAGTATGAAAACTTTTTTAGATCGTTTTTATTATATTATTTAGCTTTAGATTTTTGTTATTAATTATTCTTTGAAAATCTTAGAATCTTAGCAACTTAGAACCTTAGTAACTTTTTTTTCAAAATCTTAGCCTCTTAGCACCTCAGAAGCTTAGTAACTTTTTTATATTTGTAATAAAATAACCAGAACTCACAAAGATGACTTTAATAAAATCGATTTCAGGAATACGAGGAACAATCGGTGGAAAAGTGGGAGATAACCTGACTCCAGTTGACGCTGTAAAATTTGCATCGGCATACGGAACTTTTCTTAAAAACAATACTTCAAAAGAAAAACTAACAGTTGTAATAGGCCGCGATGCAAGAATTTCCGGGCCAATGATTCATAATCTTGTTGTAAATACTTTAATAGGTTTAGGAATTAATGTAATTGATCTTGGACTTTCGACAACGCCTACGGTTGAAGTTGCTGTTCCTCTTGAAAAAGCGGATGGAGGAATTATTTTAACAGCATCTCATAATCCAAAACAATGGAATGCTTTAAAATTATTAAATGAAAAAGGAGAATTTTTAAGCGGCGATGATGGCGCTAAAATTCTTGAAATTGCCGAAGCTGAAGCTTTTGATTTTTCTGATGTTGATAATCTTGGAGAAATTACGCTGAATGATGCTTATATGGATATTCATATTGATGAAGTGCTGAATTTGCCTTTAGTTGATGTTCAGGCTGTAAAGGATGCTAAGTTTAAAGTTGTTGTTGATGGTGTGAATTCTTCTGGCGGAATTATAATTCCGAACTTGTTAGAACAAATGGGCGTTGAAGTGGTAAAATTATACTGCGAACCAAACGGACATTTTCCGCATAATCCAGAACCTTTAAAAGAGCATTTAACGGATATTTCTGAGTTGGTTGTAAAAGAAAAAGCGGATTTAGGAATTGTTGTTGATCCAGATGTTGATCGTTTGGCTTTTATTAGTGAAGATGGGGAAATGTTTGGTGAAGAATATACATTAGTTGCCTGTGCAGATTATGTTTTGAGTAAAACTCCGGGAAATACAGTTTCGAATATGTCTTCGTCTCGTGCATTGCGTGATGTAACAAACGGACATAACGGAAAATATGAAGCAAGTGCAGTAGGAGAGGTTAATGTTGTTGAATTAATGAAAAAGAATAATGCAATTATCGGTGGTGAAGGTAACGGCGGAATTATTTATCCTGAATTGCATTACGGACGTGACAGTTTGGTGGGAGTTGCTTTGTTTTTAACACATTTAGCAAATAAAAAAATAACAGTTTCGGCATTGAGAGCTTCTTATCCCGAATATTATATGAGTAAAAACAAAATCGAATTGACTCCTCAAATTGATGTTGATGCTATTTTAACGGCAATGACAGAGAAATATAAAAACGAAGATATTTCGACAATTGACGGTGTAAAAATTGATTTTGCTAATGAATGGGTTCATTTAAGAAAATCGAATACGGAACCAATTATTCGAATTTATACTGAAGCACCTTCGCAAAAAGAAGCGGATACTTTAGCACTTCGTATTATTGATGAAATAAAAGTAATTGCTGGAATTTAATTTCTGGTTTTTAAAATAAATAGAAAGGCTCTTTTGTTAATTCTAAAGAGCCTTTTTTAGATATAAGAATTTGATAAAATAAATAGAACGCAGATTTAACGGATTCGCTATCGCGAAAACGCTGATTTACACAGATTTTTTAATTTATAATATTTGATAAATCCGTTTTTTTTCTGCGTCTTTGCGATAGCAAATCCGTGTCATCTGCGTCTAAATTCTGCACAAGTGTATTAAACATCACTTAAATCTCTTTAATTCTTTATAATTTTCATTGATTTGGAAATTGAACCATAGGAAACGTTTACAATATAAACTCCGGTGGCTAATTTATCACCAATCTTAATATCTTCGTTTGTAGAATAATCATTAGAAGAGAAACATACACTTCCTTTCATGTCTACTATTTTTAAAGATATAGGTTCTGTTGTAAATGATTTTATATGAAGCGTAGATTCAACTTTAATTGGATTTGGATAAATAGTAAAAGAATCATTATCTGCTTTTGGATCATTTACACCTAAGTTTCCTGAAGCTACATCAATATAATTAAAATTCATATCGCTTGATTTGAACTTAATTTTTAAATAAACCTCACCTTTTGGCAATGTAACTCCGTTTACAACTTTATCAGCATACGTTTGATATCCACCAGTTACAGGAAATGTTTCATCTGTTTTTACTACAACATCATTAACCAGAATATCAAATTTTCCCGGAACAGTTGGCGATGCCACTCTAAACGTTAAATTATAAGTTCCTGCATTGGCAACATTAAGCATAAATTCGTTCCAATCGCCGCTGTCTATAAAACATACATTTTGTCCGGTTTCGGAATCTGTTGTGTTTTGAAGTCCGGTTCCTTTTCTTCTGTAATGTTGATTGGCTGTAATTCTACCCGGAACATTTAATTTTTTTGTTGTATAACTAACATTGATATATTCTGTTCCAATTGGTTTTAAAACACCACTTGTTGGGCTTAACAATTGTCCCTCCTGCATATCTGTCCAGTCTGCAGGTACTCGGCCTGTAAACCAAGAATATCTGTAAATATCCGGATCATTTTCAAAACTATTCAGGATTTGTTTCATAAATGCTGTTTTATCAGCTGCACTCTGAATAACTCGGTTTGCAAATTCGGTTACCCAAACTGGGCGGTTGTATTTTTTTAAAAGACTTGTTACGCCAATAACAGAGCCAGCTGTATTATCATAAGTATGAAAGGCAATATAATCGACTTTACAATTGGGACACAAAAGAAAAAACTGATCATGCCATGCAGTAGGACTGCTGATGTTGGCATAACTTTTATTTGGATCATTAAAGGCCGGAGATGCGCTTACGATTTCTAAGTTTTTTGCAGCGGCAACTTTTTCTACGTTTACCCATGCATCAACAGCTTCCTGAGGAGATAAACGAGCGCCATCATTAAAGTTAGGTTCGTTAAAAGCTAATAAATACTTAGCACCTGGTTTAATTTTGTTTATAAAGTTTTGTACGTCTGCATCGCTTAATTTTCCCCAAATCATTGGAACATATTCAACTCCAAGAGTTGCATAATTCGCATTAACGTCATTTTCAGGAAGTGATCCCCAATTGTACCACCAGGAAATTCCCGGTTTAAGTGCTAATAAATCTGCCGTTGAATTATTTCCATAAGCAATTCCGCGTTTTGGACTCTGTGCAAATGCTGTAATCGAAACGGTTATTAGCAAAAATGTAAAAAGTAAATTTTTAATCATGATTAAAATTTTGGTAAGGTTTTTTTATTCGATTTAGTTAGCTTCAAATTTATGTGGTTTAAGTAGTTTTTAAGTCAAAAAAAAATATTACAAAAACCCATCAAGATGTATTTTAAAGTCTTTAAAAACCTTATAAACAAGATTTGCCGGTTTCATCAAAAAAGAAAATCCAAAAAGCGATAATTACTTTTTGGATTTTCTTTTGTATATTATTTGTCCACACGATGTTTCCATCTTTTATGTGTCCATAGATAAAATTCAGGAGCTTCAAGAATTTGTTTTTCTACTTCTTTCAGGTATTTCTCTGTAATGTCAAAGTTTTTATAATCATGCGGATTATCAGCAATTGATAAAAAAGTAGCTTCATAATGACCTCTTGAAACCTTTTTTACTTTTACCATTATTACGCTTAAATCATATTTTTTTGCCAGCATTTCGGCTCCTGTATGTACGGGAACTTCAATACCCATAAATTTCATCGAATGAAAAATTCTGTCCAGTTTAGGCGATTGATCACTTGCAAGTCCGTACATGCTTAGTTTTCCGTCACGCTGATTTTGAGCCATTGTTGGAATCGCTTTTCTGGTTTCAACTAATTCAGTATCGTATTTTGAACGAATTTTTCGAATCAATTTATCAAAATAAGGATTGGCAATTTTTTTATAAACTGCAATTCCCTGAAAACCAATTTTAGGGTTTATTGTTAAAAGCCATTCATAACTTGCATAATGTGAAGCAACAAGAATTACACTTTTACCTCGTCTTGCATAATCCTGAACCAATTCTATATTAGTTACATGGAATCGTTTTTCCATTTCTTCAGGTGTAATGCTTATTGTTTTTACCATCTCTAAAAACATATCACACATATGGTGATAGAATTTTTTCTCGATAACTTTTCTTTCAGCCTTGCTTAAATGAGGAAAGGTAAGTGCCAGATTTTCACGTACTACACTTTTACGATATCTAATAATTCTGTAAACTAAAAAGTATACAAAATCTGATAACAAATAAAATAAGCGAAATGGGAGTATAGAGATTAGCCAAAGTAAAGGGAAGGCTATTATATAAACAATAAATTGCATCTAAAATTTTTTTCTACAAATATAATGTAAAAATGAATAAGCTCGATATTTTGGAATCTCATCAACTTATGTTTGATATTGTTTATCTTTACCCTTCACATTAAATATTATTTATGAATGCTATTTTAATTGGAATTATAGTGGCCAATGTACTGATTAGCTATAAAGGTTTTAACGATCTTTATTTTTTTAGAAAATACGAATTTCATGTTGGAAGCATCCGTGCCGGAGAACAAATCAGAATGCTTTCGTCTGGTTTTTTGCATGTAGACATTATACATTTAATTTTTAATATGTATACACTTTGGATGTTTGCGCCAGTGGTTATAGACTGGATGGGAGGTTTTTCTTTTGTTCTGGTTTATTTTGGAAGTTTAATTTTCGGAAGTCTTCTTACTATGATATTTCATAAAAACGATTACAGTTATCGTGCTGTTGGAGCATCTGGAGCAGTGACTGGAGTTTTGTATTCTGCAATTTTGCTTCATCCGGATATGACACTTGGAATTTTTGGTATAATTCCAATTCCCGCTTATCTTTTCGGAATTTTATATTTATTGTATTCTATTTATGGAATGAAAGCTAAAAATGATAATATTGGTCACACAGCGCACTTTGGAGGTGCAATTGGCGGATACTTAATTACTTTGATAAAAGAACCGTCATTAGTTTATGATAATACCTTTATTGTAGTTTTACTTTTAATCCCAATCTTGATCCTTTTTGGAATGGCTAAATTGGGAAAATTGTAATGCTGGCACAACTTTTGAAATGCTTTTATCAATAACTTAAAATATAACAGAAATGAAAAAATTAGTATTATTTTTAACAATCATGTTTATGACTATGTCTTACGGCCAAGAAACCAAGCAAATTCCTCAAATTAATGTAAATGGAGAAGGAAAAGTAAAAGTAGCACCTGATCAGGTTTGTATTTCGGCTACGGTTGAAACAAAAGGGAATAATGCTAAAGACGTCAAAAAGCAAAATGACGAAAAAATTGACGCAGTTTTAAAATTCATTAAAAAATTGAATCTTCCTGCTGCAGATTACAAAACAAAACAAGTAGCACTTAATCCGCAATACGATTACGAGAAAAAGAAAACTAGCTACAATGCGACTCAAACTGTAGAAATCGTTTTAAAAGATTTGTCTAAATATGATGAATTGATGGAAGGTTTGGTTCAGCAGGGAATTAACCGTATTGACAGAGTTTCTTTTGAATCTTCTAAATTAACAACATTACAATCAGAAGCTAGAAAATTAGCAATGAAAGATGCTAAAGCAAAAGCAGAAGATTATGTTTCAGTTTTAGGTCAAAAAGTAGGTAAAGCTTATATTATTTCAGATAACTCTCAAATTTATCACCCACAGCCAATGTATGCAGCGATGAAGTCAATGGCTGCAGATAATGCAGGAGCTGAAAACGAAACGTTAGCAATTGGAGAAATCGAAATTACAGCAAATGTTAGTGTAAGTTTTATTTTGGACTAAATAATTTAAATTCCAAATAATATAATTCCAAATTCCAATTTTACGATTGGGATTTGGATTTTTTTTTGACCAATGACGATTAATCTTTTTAACTTTGATAAAGTCAAAATATACTGAAAATGCTAAAAGAAGATTGTAATAATATGCTGGAACAGTTCTGTAATCATTTAGATCTTTTTCATAAAATTTCTTCGGAAGATAAAAATAGTATTGCGCAATATTTAGAATATAGAACTGTAAAAGAAGGTGAAATTTTAATTGAAGAAAATAAAGTTGCAAACGAAATCTTTTTTGTCTGTAATGGCGTATTGAAAATTGCTAGTGTCAGCGATAAAGGAAATGATGTTATTCATTTCTTTTTCGGTGAAAATCACTTTTGTACTATTTTGAAAAGTTTTACCGAAAATATAACATCTCCAGATATTGTTCAGGTTGCTTGTGACTCAGAAATAATTGTTTTGGAAAGAAATAAATTAGAATCTTTAATTAAAGATTTGCCTTATTTTAAACCAATGCTGGATACTATTTTTCAGCAAGCTTTGATTAATAAAGTAGAACTGCGCAATTTTTATCTTGATACTGATGCAACTTCACGTTATCAAAAGTTTATTGAGCGACAACCTAATATTGCCTCCAGAGTATCACAAACTGATATTGCCTCTTATCTTGGAATCGCCAAACAATCCTTAAGCAGAATTAAAAAGAATGCATTCTAAATTTCCTTTTTAACATTTGTTAAATCCATTCCGTAAGTGACTTTCTACTTTTGTTCGACTAAAAAATAGTCAATAATAGTAAACAAGAAACAATGGAAAATCTAAAAGACAAAAAAGTAGTTATTATAGGCGGAAGTGCCGGAATTGGTTTGGCAACTGCAAAATCAATCGCGTTAAAAGGAGCAAATGTAATTATCGCTTCAAGTAATCAACAACGTATCGATAAGGCTTTACAGGAAATAAAAGGTCATGCAAGTGGACAGGTTATTGATGTAACTGATGAATTGCAAGTCAAAAGTTTTTTTGAAAAAATTGGCCCGTTTGATCATTTGATTTTTACTGCGGGCGAAAATATTATGCTTTCCAATGTTGAAGATACTGCTTTAGAAACTGCCAAAAATTATTTTAATATTCGTTATTGGGGCGCTTTTACAGCAGTAAAATACGCTTCACCATTTATCAATTCTACAGGTTCAATTGTACTAACAAGTGGTATTGCAAGCAACAGACCAAATAAAGGCTGGACATTAGGTGCCAGTATCTGCGCTGCTATGGAAGGTTTTGCAAGAGCATTGGCAATGGAATTAGCACCAATAAGAGTCAATATTGTTTCGCCGGGAGTTGTAAAAACAGAGCTTTGGGGCGGTATGTCTGAAAGTGAAAGAAATGAAATGTATACCAATATTGGAAACGCATTGCCTGTAAAAAGAGTAGGTGAGGCCGAAGATATTGCCAAAACATTCGTTTATTTATTAGAGCAGGAATATGGCACAGGACAGACTTTAATTATTGATGGAGGAACTTCATTAGTATAATTTCAATCTAATTTAATTGATAAGATAAAGGAGCCAATGAACATTTTCAACGGCTCCTTTACCAATATTTTTGCATCCACTTTCAACTTTGCATTAAAAAAGTTTCAGGTTCAGAATCATCTTCATTTTCCAGTTCTTCCCAGTCATTTTCGTCGTATTCTGATTCCATATCATCATCGAGGAATTCATCTTCAAGATCATCCAGTTCAAGATTGAAATGTTTATGAGACATTAATGTGTTCGAAAGATTTCCTTGCAGATAATCATCATAATTTAAAAGCAGCTGCTCTTCGTAAGAATTTGTGTCGCCTGTAGATTCTTCGGGAATATAATAGTAATCGTCAAAAATCATAATAAATAGATTTAAATTTATAGCTTAAGATTTATCTAACTTTTTCAATTAGAATAACTTAAAATTAAAATTTTTTACTGCTACCATTTTATACAATTTTGAGAATCAGTTACTAAATTCTCATTTTTACTATAAATCGATTAATTATTCTTTCCAGGGAGAATGCAAAATACAATCGCAAAAATTCTTGCGATGAAAATTCGGAATCATATAGGCACAAACATCGGCTTTTATGTTTCCAAAAGTAGTTTCTGTTTTGTGTTCAAATCCGCTGAAAAAAGTTGGAATAATTTTGTTTTTGAAATCATCACGCGGGAAAGCGTCCAGAATTTCAATTCTGTTTTGATCGCTTAAATGTTCATATCCTTCTCCCATAACATCCAGACCAACTCCAGAATACATAAGCGCGACTTCTGGTTCTTTATGTTCCGCAATACCAATTGTGGTATGCAGGGCGATAGTATCCCAAACTAATTGCAACGATTCTTTTGGTAAATTATGGCTTTTTAGGAAATCTCTCGCCGCATTGGCACCATCTACTTCAAAACGTAAATCTGTACTGCTGTAGTGTTTTGTTAAACCCAAATCGTGAAAAACGGAAGCCACATACAATAATTCTTCATCATATTTAAGCTGTTTTCTTTTTCCGTTTAAAGAAGAAAATAAAAATACACGCAAAGAATGATTGTAGATAAATTCTGTACCGTGTTCTAATAAAAGTTCTGTAGCCTGCTGTGCAATAGAACTATCCGGAATAATTATTCCTGCAACTGTTTTTAGTTTGTTTACTGACATGATAATTTGTTTTTTTCAAAGGTATCGTGAGAAACTCGTTTGAGGAATGTCAAATTACGTCAAGCGCATGTCAAAAACTACGGAAATATTACTAAGGACTTAATTTCCAATATTTAAAAAAAGCAATCTGTATTCATGAGGGGAAACCTGAGCATTCTTTTTAAAGAAATGACTGAATTGCTCTGCGGTATTAAAATTGAACTGAAAAGCAATTTCTTTTATTGGGTTAGAAGTAAATTGCAGTGCTCTTTTGGCTTCGGCAATGATTTGTCCGTTTATTAATTCTTTTGCGCCTCTGTTACTGCAGCGTTTGCATAAATCTGTTAGTTTACGTGCTGAAATTCCTAAAAGTTCGGCATAATCTGCGACTTCTCTGGACGTTTTATAGTTCTTACTGATTAATTCTAAAAACTGTGCGTAGGTTTGATTTTCATAGCTGTCAAACCCTTTTGAAAGCGAATGATTTACGTTTGCAATCTTAATCATTATAATTTTTAGATACGCAGCCAACGCATCTAATTGATTAATGTATTCTTCCTTTTGATATTCATACCACAAAGATTTAAAAATTGAAATAAGCTCAATGTTATTCTGATGGTTTAACGGAATGGTTTGATTGGCAGAAGCATTATTAAATAAAACAGCTTTACAGTTGTTGGCACTCGAAGGCGTTCTTTCCCAAAAGCAATCTCCAAAACTAAGTTCGTAAGCGGTAAATTTTGTTTCGGAATTAAAACTTATAAATTGTCCTTTTGCGATTAAAAATAGTTGTGAAGATGAAATTTGAAAAATTTGATCGTCAATAATTATTTCTCCTGCACCGGATTCAATTAGTAAGATTCGGTTATAAACAAGTCTGTACGTTGATTTTTGCTCGTATCTCTTGTCTTCAAGAAAGCGTATAGAGAATGAATTTTTAATCTCTTCTTCTACAACCAAATTTGATATAGAAAGCATATTTTTTGACGTAATTGTTTAGAAAAGTGAAAACAAAGGTCAAAGGTAGTTAGAAATTTTTTGAACAGCGGTATTGGATTGTATCAAATAGCAAAGATTAAAATAAGGTTCGATGGAAATTTTCATAATAAATATCGATTAATAATTCGGCACCATTTGCAGACGCTAAATCGATCAAACTTATTTCACAAAGTGCATCTATTCTGCACATTTGATCTTTCGTCGATTTTACTTTGCCTACCGCTTTATCAAAAATGGCAATGTTTTCAATAGCATTTTTTATTATGGTAATCAATTGTTTAAAATCATCGGGAGATAATTTACTTTCTTTTACATAATTTTCTAATCGGGCACCTTCTCTGTAATTAGGATAATTTTCTAAACCCATAAAATTCAGCATCCAGACTTTATTGTAATTCCATATTGTTTTAATAATTCCAATATAATCTGCTATTAATTCATCGTGCAGATTATTAGTGGCTTGTCCGTATTTTTTGAGCGTATATAAATGCGTTAATTCATGTTCTTTTCGAATAGAAATAGAATATGAAATCCATAAATCTTCTTCTAATCCTAATTGACTTGCTGGTACATTGCTGTAAGGTTTTGTACTTAAAATGACCAATTTATCTTTATACAAAGATTTATTGGGCATAATATTGTTTGTAAACTCGGTATTCCAATCTCCAAAAGGATTGTTCTGCAGCCAGTTTTTTTTAATGATATTAAACCGTTTCGAGTTATTAAGACCATTTAACAACACAGCTCCCATTGATGCGGGAATAGGCAAGGGATTATTTTTATGTATTAACGACTGTAATATCTTTACAAAATCTTCTTTATTAGGAATAGTTAAAACCGGAATTTTGCCTGCAATACTTTGGTGAAGTTCTAAACTGATATTTTTTGTGTCTTCTAATTTTATATAAGAGGTCAATTTTATATCGTTTGTTTTTGCATTTAAAAGGATGTTGTTATACAATTCGGCTTTATCTATTTCTTTTTCAATCAGAAAATTTAATGGCGGATAACATTCTTTTAGCGCATTAAAAATGTCTTTTCCATTTGAAAAATTCTTTAAAAAATCTTCCCAAAACTGAATTTCCGGACCTTCAGTAAAAGTGGAAGCTGCAGAATCATCATTTAAAGGAAACTTATTAAAAAGATAGGCTTTAAGTTTGTCTGATAAATCAATTGATGCAACTTGATCAACTGGTTCGGGGAGAAATGAATTATTCATGATCATTACGAAATTTGGCGTTTAGCCAGTTGTGTAAATAGGCCATCTTGCTGCATTAGCTCTTCATAAGTACCACATTCTTTGATTTCTCCTTGGTCCAGAACATAAATACGATCTGCGTTTTTAATGGTACTTAATCTATGTGCGATTACAATACGTGAAGCCTGAAGTTTGTCTAAGCTTTCGGCAACAATATTTTGAGTTCTGTTATCGAGAGCACTTGTCGCTTCATCCATAAATAATAGTCTTGGTTTATGTACAATGGCTCTTGCAATCATAAGGCGTTGTCTTTGTCCTCCGGAAAATGTTCCTGCGCCTTCGCTTACAAGAGTGTGCATTTCCATTGGCATATTTTTGATATCTTCTTCCATTCCTGCCATACGCGCGGCATCCCATGCATCATCTAAGGTCAATTCTGAATTCCCAACAATATTTTGATAAATGCTTCCGGCCATAAGTGCTCCATTTTGCAATACAACACCAATTTGTCTTCTTACAAGCTCTTTGTTCATGGTATCAAAAGTATTTCCATCATAATATATAGAACCCATTTCAGCATGTTCAAATCCTAAAAGCAGTCTCATAATAGTTGATTTTCCGGAACCCGAAGGCCCAACAAAAGCGACCATTTCGCCCGGTTTAATTTTGAAAGTAATATTTTTTAAAATCAAAGGCTGATTTTCGTTGTATCTAAACGAAACAGAATTCATTTCGATATCGCCAGCCAATTCGCCCGGATCAATACTCTGATCCATAGATTCTGCTTCTTCTTCTAAAATTGGTTTTACCCTTTCATATAACGGGATAACATTTAAGGACGTTATAAAAGCCATACTTAGCCTTAAACTATCACCTAAAAATTTATTAAAAGCAGTAATAAATGCCATAAAAGAACCTACAGAGATCATGTTTGCTCCCGGAACAGTAGGATTAAGGACACTGTAATAAATGAAAGAGAAAAAGAAAATACTGGTAAAGAGGGGATAGGAACTATTGAAAATTTCAACAAAATTTTGATAACTGCCTGAGCTAAAGCCTAATTGTTTTAGTTTAGAGAATTTTTCTGCCCATAATGTAAAAACTCTTCGTTCTCCGCCTGTTATTCTTATTTTGCTTATACCGGATAAAAATTCAAAAAGAAAACCCTGAATTTCTCCCTGATATTTAGAAACTTCCCGATCATATTTTAATTTTAAACAACCCATAGTTATCATAAAAATAACAGCGATTACAGCTAATGCAACGCCAATCCATGCCAAACTAGAGTCGTAGTAAAAAAGAAGGATCAGATTTACAAAAGAGAAGGCTCCACTTAATACAGCCGTCATTAAGGTGCTTGAAAGTATTTGTCGTATCGAATTGATACTTAAAACCCTATTGGTAAGATCTCCCGCAGTATATTTTTTATAAAAAGTTACCGGTAATCGCAATATATAATCCATTACACCTGCCTGCAAGTTAATACTGGATTTTGATTCTACTCGCATTTGCAATACGCCTTGGGCAAGCTGAAGTCCTGCTGTTACCAAAGCGATTATGATCATGATACTAAATATTTCTAAATGTATTGATCTGTCTGCGGTAGGGATAACATCATCAAAAATAACTCCTGACAAAATAGGGACTAATAGTCCAATTAAGCTTCCTGCTAATGAAGCCAGAATTAATAGTTTGGCATCTTTTTTAACGCCATTCATAGCAAAATTTAATACCTTTTTCATAGAATCCATCTTGACATCGAATCCAGAAAAAAACATATAACCAATTGGTTCTAATGATGCTGCTATTTCATTGTTCACAATAGACTCAGTACCATCGGATAAATTTTTTATTAAATAAGAACTGGACGTTTTTTGTATAAGTGCAACGGGTTCGTTTTTTTGTTTGGTAAAAGCCAGCAAATGCCCGTTTTCTTCTTTCCACCAGGCATCTCTTAAAATGATTTTACGAACTCTTATTTTAGAACTTTTCGCAATAGCATACAGCAAGTTTTTTGCACTGGTTTCGTTGGCATCAATATGTTTGGGTTCTTCAAATTTAAATTGGCTGTGATCTGCAATAACCTGACAGGTTGAATAAAGTACACTTTGCTTATTTAGTTTTGAAGCGGTTACATGCGGTACACTTTTTTTACTGCCTGTTACTATAGATTTTATTTTTTCGAGTGTGTTTTTTAACTCATCTTCTTCGCTGACCAGTTTAGCATTAAAATGCTCGTTTTCAAAAACACTATTATTTTCTATTGTTTTTGCAAGTTGTGTATAAAAGTAAGATTGTATTTTTTCTAAAGAAATCAAAAGATTAACTTCTTCTTCGATAACTTCTCTGGTGCTTAATATTTTAATTTCTGTTTGATCGGATAGGGATTTTACCCATAATTTATTCGATACCGGAATTGGGAAATTAGAGGCATCATCAAAATTAACAGTGATATCTGATGAAAACGCAGAAACACTTCCGTTGTTTAAGTTTACCCAGTTTATACCGTGTGAAGGATATGCAACCGTATTTTCTTTTAAATTTATGGTATTAAAATCATCAAGCGCGGTATAAACTCTTGGCGCATTTTGAAAATTTAATTCAGAAGATGTTTTGGATATCCATTTATTGATCAGATTTTTCAAAAAGAAAGGATCAATATTCAAAAGGTCACTTTTTTGAATTGCCAGTAATTTAGCTTCATTCGAATAAACGATTAATCTAATATTTTGGGTGCATTCCTGAGGTAATAAGCTAAATAGTAATTCGCCTTGTTTTGCAGAATACAGGTATTTTAAAGGGCATAAATACTCTCCGTTTTCATCAATTTTAGTATGAAACACATTTACTTCTCCCGAAATAACCATCCAGAAACTGTCTGTGCTATTTAGAATCAATGGATTTTCAACGCCTATATGTATTTTCTCTTTCACTGACATGGTATTAAATTTATTTTGATTCGATCAAATGTGCATAAACACCATTTTGTTTTAGCAATTCCTGATGAGAACCACGTTCTACTATTTTTCCCAGTTCCATTACTATTATTTCGTCGCAATCAATAATAGTGCTTAATCTGTGCGCTACAATCAGGCAGGTACAGCCTCTTTTCTTGATATTATCCATTACCGTTTTTTCAGTAGTTGGGTCAAGGGCACTGGTGGCTTCATCCATAACTAAAATAGTCGGATTGCCGGATAAGGCTCTTGCAATTTCAATACGCTGGCGTTGTCCGCCGCTAAAATTGGTTCCGCCTTCCATTACATGACTGTCATAACCGTCACTTCTGGCTGAAATAACATCGTGAATCGCCGCATCTCTTGCAGAATTGATAATGTGTTTTTCAGAAATCATAGAATCCCAAAAAGAGATATTTTCTTTAATTGTGCCATTAAATACAATAACATCCTGATCGACTACGGCTAATGAACTTGTAATGATATTTCTTGCAATGGTTTCTCTGTTTTTTCCATCTAATAAAACTTCACCCTTCCACGGATCATAAAGTCCCGAAGCTATTTTGGCTACTGTTGATTTCCCGCTCCCTGAACCTCCTACTAAGGCAACTCTGCTTCCCGGTTTTAATTTTAAATTAAAATTTTCTATTAATGCCGGCATTGTAGTGTTATAGCCAAATGTGACATCTTTCATTTCAAAATACCCAATCAGTTTGTTTTTAGGAACTTCATTAGTGTCTGACTGATTGGATTCTTTTTCTCTAAACTGATTATCAATTTCATAATTCAATACATCATCAATTCGGCTCATATCACTTTCTGTTTCATGCAGTGTATTACCTACGGTTACCAATTGATTAACGGGTGTAATAAAATTGTTCATTAAATAGGTAAAAGCTACTAATGCACCCAGAGTCATTTCGCCGTCCATAATTCGTAAAGCTCCAATTCCCAGAATTAAGAAATTGGTTAATGAGGTGATCAAATTTGGAAGAACATTTAATCGAATAGTTAACCAGCCCAGTTCTTGCTGTGCGTTCATAACTTTAGCCAAATATCCAATCCAGTTGGTAAAAAAATCATTTTCTCTTCCAGATGCTTTTAAGGTTTCAATCATACTAATTCCGGAAGTAGTTGTACCTAACAATTTTCCGGTTTCATTACTCAATCGGCGGCTTCCGTCTTTTCGGGCTGTGGCTACACATTTTAAGATGATGATATTTAATGCCGCCATAAAAATCCCGATTAAGGTTAGCGTAACATCATAAGAAAACATTAGGATAGCATAAAAAATAACCACTATAACATTTAAGGCTGCGTTAGCTAAATCGCCGCTTAATAATTTGGCTACTTTATCATTTAAGGAAACCCTGTTACCAACTTCTCCGCTGTAACGCTGTGTGAAAAAAGCAATTGGTAAATGAAAAACGTGCCACAAAAATTTACTGGAAGTAACTAAGGCTAACTTAGTTTCGAGCTTAAGTAAAAAGTATTGCTGAAGATAAACTAAAACCGAATTAATAATTAATATTCCGCCCATTATCAATAATAAAGGCATTACAAAACCAGAAAAATTGTTGACTAAATATTTATCTATAAAAACAGTAAGAAATGAAGGAATTATTAAACCCGGAATTACTAAAAATAAGCTGGCAATAATGATATAAGTAATGCTTAATCTAGAACTGGCTACTCTTGAAAGTAAAGACCCTATAAGCCCTTTTTTCTCATTTCCTTTTTCAAAACTTTCGTTAGTATCAAAAGTCAGTACAACTCCGGTATAAGCATCATCAAATTCCTGATGACTTACAGAATATCTTCCTTGTGCGGGATCACTCAAGTATACCTTTTTTTTGGTAAAACCTTCGAGCACTAAGAAATGATTAAAATTCCAAAAAATAATGGCCGGCGTTTTAATCTGCATTAGCTTTTCAATAGATTTGGCATATCCTTTTGCATCTAATCCAAACTCTTTAGCGGCCTTAATAATATTAGTTGCTTTAAGCCCATCTCTGGAAACTCCGCAAGCTATTCTTAATTTTTCTAAAGGAACGAATTTGCCAAAATGACCTAATATAATACTTAAAGCTGCCGCGCCACATTCAACGCTTTCCATCTGTAATACAGTTGGAACCTTAACTGGCCGGGCTTGTTTTTCAATAACAAAATTTGCAATATCTCCCATTTGTATTTATTAATATAAATCAAAAAATTTCTTGAATGCGGGAACTACTATCGTCACAGGAGGTTCTTGTTTTATGGTCACTTTTCCCATGCATGAAGTACCTTCTTTTATAAAAATCTCAGGCCCTTTTGCCGATGTCCATTTAAAGCCGCTGTATGATTTTGGATCTTTTTCAAAATCAACATGAACTTCAAATAATGGACCTTGTGCCAAAAGTCCTTTTGCAAGCTGATCGTTTTTAACAGAAGTCAGCATACCTTGCTGTGTAACAGGAAAATCAGAAACATAAGTTACTTTCCCTTTTATAAAACCATATTCTTGCGGCTGAACGGTTGATGGAACTACTAAAGCTTCCATGCCTTTTCGTATTTTTTTTCCATCTTGTGATGGAATGTAAAGAATCCCTTTTAGCTCGCTTAATTTTGTTTCGTCCTGATTTTTGAGTTTAAATAAAGGCGTCCCGGATGCAACAACAATTCCGGCATCCGTTAAAACTTCAACCACTTCGCCGTCATAAGGGCTTTTTATATTTTTTTGCTGATCGTATCTTTCGGTTAAAAAATGCAGGTTTCTTTCTGCTTCTGCAATTCTCTGGTTTTGCAATGTCACTTTTTGCTGCATATCAAAACCTAAATTGTGCTGCTGGTTTAAGGTTTCTACTGTTTGACCTTTTAGTCGTTCAATAGTATTTTTTGAAGCTTCTATTTGCTGTTTGGTATTGGCTACTTCAGATTTTGTTATTAAGCCTTTGCTTATCAAACTATTTTCAGATTCTAATTGATTGTTTAAAAACGCCAGTTTCTTTTTTTCAGATTCAATTTCGCCCTGAATACTTACACGTGACTGCTTAATCATTTCGCTCTGCAATTGCGTTCCCTGATTTCCGTATGAGGCTAATTTTCCCATTTCAAACTTTCGGTCAGAGACTACTGCTTTTGCATCTTCTATTTGCTGAAGCAGTTCCGGCTGTTTTATCGTGGCAATAATGTCTCCTTTTTTAACATTGTCACCAATGGCTACTTTTAGCTCTACTAACTGCCCTTGTGAAGTAGCTACTACTTCATGAACATCGCCGCCTTGTACTACACCAACTACATCTAATTTTGTTTTTACGGTACCCGCAAAAGACCATAAAACTGCTGTAAATAATATTACCGCAACTGTAGTCAAAGCTATCCAGGCTTTTGGACCTGTAACCTTAATTAATTGATCTAACTTTTCTGGTGTAGAAAGCTTTTCTAACGCTGATTTTCTGAAAAAACTTGCTGACATAGTTTCTAAATTTTTATTAATTTTCTATAGTTGGAACAGTATAAAATACATTTTGATCTACTTTAAAACTGGACTTTTCTTTAGATAAAAGTGTTCCTGTTTCGTGTCTGAGGCTTACAATTGCATTTGAAAACTGCTGCTCTGCATTTAGATATTCTAATTCTGAATAAGTGAATCTTTCCTGAAATAACATTAAATTCAAAAGTGTGGTTAAACCCATTTGAAATTTTATTTTTTCGTTATCAAAAGCTTCTTTATGGAATCCCATAGATTCTTTTGCTTTTTCAAGAATTAAGACACTATTGTTTAGGTTATTAAGCGCCATATTTACGTTTAAATCAACATTTCGCTGGGTATTATCGCTTATTACGGCCTGATCTTTTACAGCAATTTTATTAATGGCATAATTTCCTTTTGCGAGATTATTGTTTAAAGCAAATGAAAAGGTCAGTTTTGCGCCTACGCCAACATCTTGTCCCTGATTGTTTACAAACGAAGAAAATGTTTTGTCGACTCCATTTCCCACACTTGTGCTGCCGTAATAGGCAAAACCGGTTAAATCGAGCTGAGGTTTCAAATTGTTTTCGGCTAGTTGATATTGAAGCTCTACGGCTTCGGTAACTTTTTGTATGGCTTTTAAATCTCCTCGATTGTCTTTAGCACTTTTAATAAGCGCACTTTTATTGATGTTTTGCTTGTAACCGCTTTCTGCAACTGCAGGGAAATCATTTACCGGATCGCCCAGTTCCTGACTTTCTTCATCAGATAAACCTATTGCTCTTCCCAGATTTAATCTTGCATTGTATAAATTTTGCTGCGCCACAAACGTCAATCTTTCCTGATTGGTTAAATCGGCATTTACCTGAGCCATATCGCTCTCGGGTTTTTTGTCGGCTTTTATTAATTCTCTGGTCATTTCCAGAACGTTCCTTACCCGGCTTTCGTTTTGTATGTAAACATCAAGACTTTTAAATGCGGTATAGTAATTCCAATAAGCAATGCCAATTTGCAGGATTTCATAGGAGTTTGTAAACTCAGAATCGAATTTATTTTTATCGATATAAAGACTTGCAACTTGTTCTCCGGTTGTTACTACTTTTTTTCCTCTGCCTCTTAAAAGCGGCTGGGTCAAGGAGAAATTAAGCACTCCGGTATGAGTTCCATAAAATTGACCGACAAACTCATTGAAGGTATTAAGCGGAAAATTACTGTCGTTATAGAGATATCTTAAACTTACTTCGGCAATTTGCGATGTTCTAAATCTTTTTTGCAGTCCGGCAGAAAAATCTACTGAATTTGACTTGAGTGATCTCTCGATATATTGATTTCTAGGATCTGCATCGTAGAGATTCAGTCTGCTGTTTTTGTATGAAAGTCCAGAATTCAAATTAAAATCAAATGTGCTCCATTGTACCTGAAGTTCTCCTTCGGCATTTTCTATCGCATAAAAAGTCCTTTTAATATTAGGGCTTTTATCAAATGCTATGCTTGAAATTTCAATTAAATCACATTTAATTTTAGACTGACTTTGCACGTTAGTAACAACAGCAATCCATATTGCAAAAAAGGAATAGTATAATCTCATTTAAATTTTGGTCTTAAAATTTATACTTTATTATGCCTCCGAAAATCGATGCAAAATCTGTCCAAAACGGGAGCCTGCCTGAGCAACTCCATCTAAAATTCTTGTATCGATTAAATCTTCTTCTTCCGCAGTTCCGTAACCCAATTGATCTGTTGTTTTTCTTAATCTGTTAGACAGGAATAAGGCTAAACCATAATAAAAATTGGCTTTGAAATCCGGGTTTGTAGTCAATCGCAGTTCGATCACCTCGCGGGATATTTTATAAACTACGGATGTTTTTCTAGCGATTACAGAAACAGATGGCGGTCTTGTTTCTAAAAAAGACATTTCACCAACAACTTCTCCAGATCCTAATGTGGCAATGTCTTGCTTATCACCATTCTCTGCACATACAGATAATTGACCTGATAACACGATGTATAGACTATCAATAAAATTGCCTTTTTGGATAAGTTTTTCGCCGTTTCCTAATTCTATTTTCTGGCCATTGTTAATGAACCATTCTACATCTCTGTTATTAAACTGACCTAAGAAAAAAAGTGCTCTTTTCATAATTTTATTTTTTTTAAGGTTATACTAATTTATTTGTAATTCGTTTGTTGATTAAGACAAAGAATCTGTGATTTCTGACACCTGAAAATTCTATTTATATATATTCCCTAAAGAATCATATAAACCTTCGTAGTCATTAGTAGTACTAGTGCGATTAGAAGTTCCGCCGCTTAACTTGTCCAGCTTTTTTTCGTCTAATTCCTGATCCTTTTGCTGCATCTTGATAGGAATGTTGATGTACAGATATTCGGGATCTGACTGGTCTGTCACTTTGATCTTTTTCCCGATTGGTAATTTTCTACCAAAAAACTTTTCTAATGTTTCTTCGGGGTTTGTAATTAATGATTTTTTGAAATCATCGTTTACCCAGGCTTCTGTAATTATCCTAAAAAAAACATCCTGACCCTTTTTTTGTTCTTCTGTTAAAATCATTTTATTTAGTCTTAAATTTATATTTTGTTTTGGAGTTTATTGTATTGATAAATAATGTTTTACCGTAAAGAGTTTATTAATTCTTTAGGCGAAATGTCATATTGATACGAAAACAATTTGGAGAAATAATGCACATCGTTGTACCCAACAGAATAGGCTATTTGCGAAATGGAGTTTTGTATATAATTATCAATCATATATTTGGCTTTATGAAGTCTCAATATTCGTATGTACTTATTGGGTGTGAGGTGAACTAAATTTGCAATTTTTCTATGCAGTTGTCTTTCGCTTACAGCCATTTTATAGGACAGTTCATAAAGGTTCATATCATTTTGGCTGATAGAATTATAAATTTCCTTTTCTAAATTCAGTAGCCAGTCCTGATCTAGTTTTGTAACTTTTTGTGGATTAATTTTGTTTATACACAATTCCTGAACATTTTTATTAGATTCATATATGTCAAAAATTTCCGGACGTCCCTGAACTGTCAAACTCACAGATTTAGATTTGATTCCATCTAAAATTTCATCAATCAGATCATTTATCTGTTTACTGCTCGAAAAAATAATTTCACTTTGTGTTTTATTATCTGTTATGCTGGGTTTGCTGGCCTCAATAATGTTTTCTAAAGGGTTTTTAATATTCTGAACTATTTGGTTCAAAATATCTGGAGAAGACCAATCTATTGTGGTATTTTTTATCATTTCATTCATGATTCTAATAGAATTAACGGGTTAATCAATAATCTGAAAAATCTCAATTAGGTCTTGTAATGCGCAGTATTCGGGGATGGGGGATAGTGGTTTTGGCTTATATCTTAATTTATTTCAGGAAGAATTAACATGCCTGAGAGTGATATTTCCTCTTTTTAAAGGTTTTATGGGATATTTTATCGATAGAGAAAGAGGTTACAAAATTTTTATTGTTATTATAAAATTCCTTTAAGCCCTCATAATTCAACGCTATTGGTATAGTTTCAGAACCCAGATAGTGAACAGAGGCTCCTATAACCTGAGCTTTTATTCCCAGCAGCTTCATAATTCTTAATAGTTTGCTATCGCACTCGGCAAAGGCAACACCGTTTTTTTGTTCGCAAATAGGAGCAATGGCACAAACCATTAATCTTTTAAAAAGGGTTTTATCCTCGATATTTTTTTTAGTTGCAAATCGGCCGATGTGCCAAACGGATGAAAACTTGTCAGAATAACCGAAGACGCTTAACGGATCAATATTAAAAATTTTCTGAAGAGGGAGTTTTGTTTTATAATCCCATTTAATTACTCTAATCGATCCCTGAATATTTCCTGAAAAATCTTTTGCAACGAAAATTTCAGAATCTTTAAAATAATTTAATTCTTCATCATACACTTCCTGAGTGTCTGTTACAAGTTCATTACTATTTACATCTTCACAATGATGACTGAAGTTCTCTTCGACTACAAACTTGGCTAATTCACTCAGCTGGTCCAGTTCTAGTCTTTCTAGGTAATTTTGAGTTATAATCATGAGTTCTTTGGTTCGTTGGTTCCTAACAAAGCTAATTTTCATATATCATAATTTTACTACACTAAATAGTGGTATTTTATTGTAAATCAATAAACTACACTTTAGGGTAGTACCCACTTTTTTTAGTTAAAATGCAAAGAAGAAAGAATGTTTGGTGAAAATAAACAAGTCGTTTTTGGGATAAGAACCGAATTTTAGAGGGGGTTTTCCAATAAAAATATTGATCATTTTATATACAAAAACAGAGTAACAAATTGAAATTCAATACGTTTTAATGTTATTATTATGCAAGATCTTTGTAATTTTTTTCAGACATAATAAAAAAAAGTTAAATTTGGATTAAAATAAGGTGTGATGAAAGAACCAGATTTAAATTCATTTTTTGACTCCAGAAATATAATTGAAGGATTGACAGACGAAGAAAGAGCTCAAAAAAATGATTATTTAGAACCTATTAAAGCTTTTGCAAGAGCAACATATACAAGTATTTACGTTATAGATTATTTGAAACAAGGATTTGAATTTGTTTCAGATAATCCGCTGTTTTTATGTGGAAATACGGCGGAGGAAGTTTTGGAAATGGGCTATGCTTTTTATTTCAAACATGTTCCTCCAGTAGACCTGGAGTTATTATTGAAAGTCAATTCTGTTGGATTTGATTTTTATGAAAAAATTCCACACGAAGAGAGGATTCTCTATACGATTTCTTATGATTTTCATTTAAAAAATCAGGAAGAAAAATTGATTTTAATCAACCAGAAACTTACTCCGGTTTTTTTAGCCAATACCGGAAAAATATGGAAAGCGATATGTATTATTTCGTTATCATCTGAACGTAAGGCAGGAAACATTAAAATACATAAAAACGGAGAGAATAAAGTGCACAACTATAATCTGGATAAAGATCATTGGGAAGAATCTAAAAAAGTCACTTTATCTAAAAGAGAAAAGGAAATTTTGCAGCTCTCTACCAGAGGTTTTACGATAAACGAAATTGCCGATGAGATATTTGTTTCTCCGGATACTGTAAAATTTCACCGCAGAAAATTGTTTGAAAGACTGGAGGTAACCAGTATTACAGAAGCGATCGCATATGCTACAAATAATAAGCTGATATAACTATTAATGTTTTACGGCTATATTATTCCTTTAATTTCTTTTGATATTAATCCAGCGATTAATAAATTCCAATTGTTCTTTTTTATGTTCAGGAGAAATGGCATCAATTCTTCTGTTTATATTTTCAATACAATTGAATTCGAATATTTTTGAAGATGCATTACAATCAAGTACATTGTCCAGACTATTTAGGCTAAATATCGGAATGTCTCCGTTAAGCATTTGTTGTAATTCAAAATCAAATATAAATTTGTACGTTTCCATATTTTGTCCCAAATAAGCTTTAGACAATAACTCTGCTAATTTTGCATTATAAACTTCAAAACTAGACATAAGAGCGGCGGTACGCATAAATTTTAATATTTTAAAATATATAAAAGTAGGTCGCCAAACATATCTTACTTCTTGATTTTTAAACACTTCAATTGGTGAATTAAGAGATTTTAATTCTTCTTTATTATTCGAAAACAAGTCATACACTACAGAGAATCCTTCAAGAAAACTATTGCTGTAATTGGTTGGAAATATATAATGGTTCTTAAATTTCGGAATATTATTTTCTGCAATTTGTGTGAATAAAAAGCGCGTTACCCTTTTAGAATTTATGGTATTTGGGTTAACGATTCTTTTTTCCAGTTCTGTTACCTGTAAGTTATTGCGAACGCCATAACCTGCAAAATGTACGGGAACACCAGTATCGTCATTTACAATCAGTGCGTTTTCCAAAACCGATAAATTAGGTATTTTACATTGGTCATCCCAGGAATTATTAATCAGGCCATTTGATAAAAAGGGCTGAATAATGGTTTCGTGGTCTATAATAACGGGATTTTTTCCAGATGCAATAACATTTTCACGATGGCAGTCTTTGCTTCCCAAAAGATAGGCTGTGGCAAGTAAAGCTCCTGCTTTATGATAATATTCTTCTAAATCATTTTCAGAACTTATTTCTTCGTTATTTACAAATTCCAGCCATCCATATTCACCGCAATCAAGTGCCTGAAATGTTTTTAAATCTAATTTTAATTTTTGATTGATCCAGTTGATTAGTACATTATAAGAATTGGTCAAATTGATATTTCTGGGTTTGTAGATCAGTTTGGTTTCATTTGATAAATGAATCAAAGCAGTTCCTTCGCCGTTATGACCGTCACCAAGACTTGCGTCAATATCTGTAATTTGTACTTCACCTAGTTTAAATACAGCTTTTATCTTTTCGTAATCGTTATGAAAACGGTCTGTGATTTTGGAAATATGACGAGAAAAATTGGCTGCTTTTTGTTTCATCATATGATCTAAAACCGGAAAATCTGCAACTAACGATTGATTCATTTTTGCTGTAAAAATTTCTATCTCTGTATTACCTTCGAGAACGAAAGAGTCTAATGACTGCTGTAAAACAATTTCAGAGAAAGTACTCAGCTCTTTTACCAGTTCCAAATGCAGTTTTTCTTTGGCATTATCTGGTAATTCTAATTTTAAGCCCTCCAGAAAAGATTCTGTATAAGGAAGAATGATTTCGACAAAAGGAATTGTTTCAAAACTTTTGCTAATAAATGGGGTTGATTGATTATTCATTTTCTAAGGCTTTAGTGTGAAAAGAATGCTGAATGATAAAAGATGTAATGCTGTTTTTTATTTACTACAAAACTGGAGAATGTTTTAAAAATTAAAAACACCCTTCGCTTGCACACAGGGTGTATTTTATATTGATCGAATAGTTTACGATTTCTTATTCTTGTTTAGCTGAACTACGCTGTAAAACAGTACGATAATGGCCAAAATAAAACTGGCTGTTCCCAGAAAATTATATTTAAAGCTTACTAATACTGATCCGGAAATTACTAAAAAGATCCCTGCGAATAATGATATTTGTCCGTGCTTTTCCATCTTTTTAAATTTTAGAGAAAACCCTTGAATCTTATTTCAAAATTTTAATAAACTTCGAATTGTTCAAGGGTTTTTATTTTATTATTTTATTTTTCATTTCTTAATGAAGGTAATCCCATAAAGCTGCAGCTCCAAAGCCGCCGGCTACAGTACCAACCACAACAACTAAAGTTAAAGGAGTAAGACCACCTGCAACGATTTCTAATTGCTCAGAAGATAATTCTAACTCGTCTAATTTTGGTTCAGCCGGAATATTGAAGTAAATGATTGAATCACTGCTTTGATCTTCAACTACAACTCTTTTGTTGCTTGATGATTTTTTACCAGTAACCGCTTCAATAGCTGCTTGAGGGTTAGTTAATAATTGATTTTTAAAGTCAGGGCTTTGCCATGCTTTTTCGACTAGAGTTTTTAATAATTCTTGTCCTTGTATTTGAGCGTCTTGTGAAATTTTCATGTCTGTAAGATTTTAAATTATTGATTATAAAGTTGTACTCCTGCTGCAAATGCTGCTACACCTAATGCATAAAGTCCTATGACAACTGCTGGTGTAAGTCCGCCTGCAACTAATTCTAACTGCTCTTCAGTTAATTCTAAACCGTCCAGGTTTGGCTCTGCAGGAATATTAAAATAAATTACAGATTCGTTGGTTTGATCTTCAACTACAATGTTTTGATTTTCTGGCAATACAAAGCTTTTGTTTGTAAACTCCTGAATTGTTGCTAGAGGATTTTTTACTAATTGGTCTTTAAAAGCTGCACTTTCCCATGCTTTTTCTACAAGACCTTTCATTAATTCTGCTCCTTTTTCCTGATGTTCTTTAGTATATTTCATCTTTATATTTTTTATATTGTTAATAGAATAGTGGGTTGATTAGATTGTTTCGATTGGAATAGTTGGAAAAGTTGGTGAAGGAAACCAAGGTGGTATTATTCCAATTGGAGGCCATATAGCGATACCACCAGCAACAGACTCTAACTGTTCTTCACTTAATTGTGCATCTGCTGATTGTTTTACCGCAGCCGGAATGTTGATGTAAATAACAGAATCATCTGTTTGATCTCTCACCACAATTGTTTTACCAGCAGGTAAATCCAATTTTTTTCCTGCAAATTTTTCAATTGCAGCAACAGGATTAGCAATTAATTCTTTTTTAAAATCAGCATTTTCCCATGCTTTTTGTACTAGCTCTGCATAAAGCTTTTGTTCTTGTGTGAATTCCATGATATAATATTTTAGATTGGTTAATTTATTTAGAAAAGAAGAATATCTTTTGGGAATGTTGGAGTTGGGTGCCATATTCCACCTGGAAAATCCGGTGGGAAACATCCTCCTTCAATAACACCGCCAGCAGCAGCTTCTAGTTGATCATCAGTTAATTCTGTATCTGCATATTTTGTCGAAACAGGAATGTTGATATAAATAGTAGAGTCGCTGGTTTGGTCTTTTACTACTAATGTTTTACCTGCAGGCAGATTCAATTTTTTACCAGTAAATTTTTCGATTGCAGCTACCGGGTTTGATACCAATTCATTTTTAAAGGCAGCGTCTTCCCATGCTTTTTGCACAATATCTGCGTAAATCTTTTGTTCTTGAGTTAATTCCATGATACTTAAGTTTATATAGGTTAGTGTTTTGTTAGCTTAACAACCATTTAGCAAGTGGAATACCGATATATTCTATTGCTAGTTCAGCAGGAGTTGTATAACCTCCGGCAACAATTTCTAATTCTTTTTCACTTAATTCTACATCATCTAAATTTGCTTTAGCAGGCAGATTAATGTAAATTGTAGAATCATCAGTCTGATCTCTTACTACTAATGTTTTTCCTTCTGGTAAAGTCATTTTTTTACCAATTACTTTTTCAATTGCAGCTAATGGGTTTTGCACTAATTCTTTTTTAAATTCTGCATCTTCCCATGCTCTTTGTACGATCTGTGCGTACAATTTTTGTTCTTGTGTAAATTCCATGATAATAAATTTTTAAAGTTGATTAATAGTAATCGTTGATTTAAAGTATGTAAGAGGGCTGGTTTAGAAATTAAACAGGGTTACTATTTAATTTGCCCTTTTATTTTAAACTATGATGTAATCTTTTAAGGCAGGAAATAAATTATTGACTAAATCAATCCATACTGTTTGTCCGCCTCCGGCAATAATCTCTAATTGTTCTTCTGATAGTTGAATATCTTCTATGTTGGGTTCACTTGGAATATTCATGTAAACTTTAGACTTATCTGTTTGATCGTTTACTACAAGTGTTTTTCCTTCGGGTAATACAATTTTAGCTCCGGTTAGATTTTCGATTGCTTTTATAGGATCTGCAATTAAGCTTTTTCTAAAATTAGCATCTTCCCAGGCTTTAGAAATTACCAATCGTAAAACCTCTTCTTCTTTTTTCTGTTCCATGATTTATTTCCTTTTGTATAATGTAAAATTAGTCCTTCAAAATATTATAAAAATGCCAAAAAAACTGACAAAACATTGTTTATATATAACTGTGATCTAATACTATAGGGGTATTTACCAGTGAAATAGCGCTTTTCTCGACAAAATACATTTTGATCTCTCCTTTGCCTTTTGCATAAATTTTACCGCGGTATTCAAACACAAAAGATTCTTCGTCCTTAATTAAATTATATAGCGATTCGCTTATGTTCACTTTTTCTACCATTCCGTTGCTTTCAATTCGGCTTGCTGTATTCACCGTATCGCCCCAAACATCGTATTGAAACTTTTTTACTCCCACGATTCCCGCTACAATAGGTCCGGCGTGAATACCCAAACGCATTTCAAAAGCCGGCACATCTGCCGCTATATTGATTATTTTTCTTTGAATCATAAATTCCTGCATTTCTAATGCGGCAGAAACAATGTTTTTTAATGAATTTTTATCTGGATTAGGAATACCGCCCGCAGCCATGTAAGAATCTCCAATGGTTTTGATTTTTTCGATATTGTACTTATCAGAGATAAAGTCAAATGCTTTAAAGCACACATTTATTTCTTCAACAAGATTTTGCGGCGTCATTTTTTCTGCAGTCTGTGTAAAAGATTTAAAATCAGTAAATAGAATAGAAACCAGATTAAAATCGCGGGCATTTACAAAGCCCTTTTCTTTTAGTTCTTCGGCTATTTCTTCTGGCAGAATGTTGAGCAGTAATTTTTCTGAACGGTCTTTTTCTATCGTTAATTCTTTTCTGGATCTTCTAACATAATTTAATCTGTTCCATAAAGCGATCGTAATCAATAGGATAAAGCCAAGAGAGATAATGATTAAGTTTCGTTGTTTTTCTTTCTTTTGAACTTCTTCTTTATGTTTAAGATCAATTTTATGCACTTTTGTAACATAGGCAATACTGTCAATCAACATTGCTTTTTGAAACTCCATATTCAATACTTTATTCGAAGTTTCTTCAGATTGTAAACTATCTTTATAATCATTTGACTTTTCGTAGTAATGAAGTGCCAGATTATTGTTGCCTCTTGCTTTATAAGTTTCGTAAAGGCATTTGCAGGCATCTTTTTTTACGGATAATGCTCCAAGACTTTCTGCAATATCCAGTCCTGTTTTACATTTTTTAAGTGCTTTATCACTCTTGCCAAGTTTGTTTAATATGCTGCCAATTGCTACTTGTGTAATGCTTATATATTGTAAACTGTTTATTTTTTGGGAAGAGGCTAAACAAAGATTATAATAGGATAGGGATTTGGTAAGATCACCCTGAGTATTAAAAAGTTCTCCCAAATTATAAAGTACTTCTATTGTTTTTTGCTTGTCGTCTATTTTATTTGCAATAGCCAAAGCCTGATTGAAAAATTCATTTGCTTTTGCATATTCTTTTTGCATCATGTAAATTTTGCCTGCTCCATTTAGGTTATGAGAAATCCCTATGGAATCTTTTAATTCTCGATAAATGGCATTGGCTTTTTGAGAATAAACCATCGCATTAGAATAATCTCTAATGTCAACATAAATTCCTCCAATGTTTTGTGTAGCGGCGGCAATGACTTTTTTATCGCCTATTTTTGTTTGAATTTTAATGACTTGAGTGTAAAAGTCCAGTGCTTTGGGATAGTTGCCTAAATAATAATAAACTGCTCCCATATTATTTAATGCTGCGGCAACTCCTTTATGAAAATTGGCTTTTTCATAAGTTTTCTTGCATTTTGTGAAGTAAGAAAGGGCTTTTAAATAATCTCCCTGATAATAGTAGTTTGTTGCTATTTTATTATAACTGTCTCCAATACCTTTTTGATTGTTAGATTTTTGATAAATCTTTAAACCTTTTTCGAACAAAGACATTGCCTCTAAAAATTTTCCGGCATTCTGGCATTTTTCTCCCACGTTTAATAAACTATCAGCAGTTTGTTTATTTTCAGGAATATTTTCCAAGTCACGTTTAGATGACACTTTTGATTGTGCATCTAAACCTGTTCCGTTTATCAGAAATAAAAAAAACAATAAATATGTAAACAAGATTTTCACAATAGTAGTTTTAAATTAAAAAACGCATATGTTCATAATGAGCACACACGTTTTTATTTCACGTTAACTATCCTGCGGTATTTGTTTTTAACCAAAAATACCTGGAGAATAATTACTAGCACTCACAATGATAGGCGGTGTATGATCTGGCTCAGCTCCACCTGAAATTATATCCAATTGTTCTTCATTCAATTCCATATCCTCAAAGTCCGGTTCGGCAGGAATATTGATAAAGATTGTTGAAGAATTGGACTGATCTACAAAGGCTATCGTTTTACCTTCTGGTAAATGGATTGGATGTCCTAAGAAATTTTCTATTGTCTCAACAGGACCTTTTATTAAATTGTCCTTAAACACCGGATCGCTCCATGCTTTTTTTACAATAGATTCTAAAACCTTTTGTTCGTTAGTTAATTCCATTTTTTTGTGATTTATAATTAGACCTAATTGTTCTGCTATTGTAAAATTATTTGCATTAGGTGATATAGAATTGCCAAATAGACTGACAAAAAGGTTGCTTTTTTAGCCTTATTTTTTACAATAGTTACTTGAAAAGTGGAAAGAAAATTGGAAAAGGGACTCAAAATTTTAATAAAAAAAGCTGCTTCAAAATAATTATTTGAAGCAGCTTTTAAGAAAAATCTTTTAAATTAGAGAAAATAAACTATGAAAATAGATTTTGTAAATTTCTATTTGATCGTCGTCAAATAAAACTCCGGAAATACTTTTACGGGATTATTTGCAGCGATATCAAACGCAATATTGGCACAAATTCCGGCAACTAGCGAGGATGCAATGGAGAGTTGTGGAGGAGAAAGATTTTTACCTTCATTTTTATATTGCTCCAGGATTTCTTCAAGCCATCGCTGAGGTTTTTCCCAAAATCTCATATAATCTAAAACATAATCGACTACATTAATTTCGGTAAATTTTTCATTTGGTTTTCTCAAGGATTCCAGTCCTTCTTCATCTGAAATAACTAATACCAATGCGCCCCATCCCAAATTATACGGATGCAAAACAGGTATTTTTTTCTTTTGGCAGATGGAATCAAACATAAGCGGAACATCTGAAGTAAAATCCAAAGCGTTAATAGCAATTTTATAATCTGTTATGTATTCTTCAACATTCTCCGGCGTTAAAAAACAATTGTAAATCGTAATTTTTGCGTTGCTGTTAATAGAAAGTAATCTTTCTTTAAGGGCTTCTACTTTTGGTTGTGAGATGTTTTTTTCAGTATAATTCTGTCTGTTTAAATTGGATAATTCGACAATATCTCCATCAATTATGGTCAGGGTTTCAAAACCTAATCTTAATAAACATTCTGCAATAACACTTCCAATTCCGGCTCCGCCTAATAATATGGGTGTGTTTTTTATGGTTTCCTGTTCGTCAGGAGTAATATAAAGCCTATTTCTTATATGCCGTTCATTCATGTTTATTTTTTTACAATAATTAAATTTTATTTTTTTTGAGTAGAGATAGGGGAGAACAAAAATACCTGAATTTTATAAGATGTGTTATTTTATAAATCTATTTCATGGCTCAATTTTGCCTTGCCCTAAAAATTAAATATCTAACGATAGCTTAAAAAACTTCAATTTTTCCTGTCTGAATTTCGCCTAAACTTGTAATTATTTTATAGAGATAAATTCCAGAGGAAGGATTTTTTAGATTGATGTTATTGTTTTTAGAAAGTAATGGGGAAGTGATAATATTTTGCCCGCTGATATTGTATAAATAGAAAATAGCGTTTCCTTCTTTTTGGGTCTCAATATTTAATTCTACATTTTTGGCTAATAGGGTGGGATAGACAAAAAACAAATTATCACCTAAATAATTAGTATCCAGAATTAGAGAACTTACTATAGTATTGTTTTCTAAAATTATATTTATTTTGTACTTATTGCTGCCTTTTATTGGCGTAGCATCTAAAAAAGTGAATGTTTTTGAATTGATATTATTTATTGTGCTAATAACATTTTCGTCATTATTAATTATTTTCACTAACTCAATTCTTTTTATATTGAACAAGCTGAAAAGACTGGCATTAATCTTTACGTTGTTCTCGTCATAAACTTCGGCAAAAGCCAATTCGAAATAACAATTTGAGTTTTGAGCATACTGTAATGTTGATTCACTTTTTATTCCTTCACTATTGTCAAATACAGGAATAACGGTATAAATTTTTCCATCAGTATAAGTATAAACAGTGTTTGTTGTCTCCTCTTTAAATTCTAAATGATCTCCTGCCAGTTGGTAAATATTAAATGAAGCAACGTCAGCAGGTTTGTCCCAATTAATTTCTGTTGTGCCATCACAAACTAAACTGTTTCTGATATTTAAATCATAAGAAATCGTAAAGCTGTCAGAGACATAATCGGTATTATCAATGGTCATTTTTAATTTTGCTTTTGAAAATTTTTGTTCTGCAGGTGTATAAGTAAATTGTTCATTATCCAGATTTATATCATTTGCAATAATTTCCCAAGTCTGCCCATTATTGTAGCTAATAGACAATTGCGCAGAGATACCAGAAAAGGAAGAATTCCACTTGAAAGGGGAAATAGTCTTGCCATCATAAGGGAAATTATCATTCTTAACAGGGTAATTCCATTCAAATTGATTTTTCAATTCATATTGATAAGCGATGCTGTATTCTTGAGATGCATTCGATACATATGAGCCAATAACATTAATAGTATAAGATCCTGATGCAGGGTTTTCAACAGTTACTTGCTCTATATTATTAATTTTGTCTTTTCCTCTTACCGCTGGCTGATCAGGAATATCAGGATTAAGAATCCAAGGCAAAAAAGTAGTGTTGTCAGCCGAAATAACTTCTATGTCTAAATCGTTTACCAAACTTATATTACTATTGATTGCTGCAGGTAAATCGTTCCACACTAATGTGATTTTTAAGTTTTTTGCATTTGTAGGAAGCGTTATGGTATGTGAATTGGTTTGTCCTGATATTAAATTACCGGAAATAATTCTGTTTTCACTGATCGTTTTTAAACTTTTATCAGCATTGATATTACCATAACCATAGGTGAAATCCGGGCCTGTGTTACCTAAGTCTTTTGCACTATTAATTAAAATTGCTTTTGTCTGGTCATTCGTCAAAGAAACATTGTTTATAGTTTTATAATGTTGTTTCATAAGCGTAATAATTCCTGTAGCTAATGCCGTAGAATTTGAAGTTCCTTGTGAGCTAAAAGCTGTTAACTCTGGTTTTATTCGGCCGTCATAGGCTGGACCTTTTGAAGAAAACGGCATAATTACTTCGTTCTGGTCAATACAGCCAAATACGATACTATTTTTGGATTGCTTGAAATTACCGGTAATAGATTTATAACCTTGAAGTCCGTTATTACCGGAGGAAAAACAATGCGTTAAATCCGTATTTAAGAATAATTGAGCGTCATAAGCATTAGCGAGCGAGCCATAAAAATTTTCAATTTCTGTACCGTAGGAATGATTTTGAGTGGTTGCACCTTGTAAAGTTGTTACTTCATCAGGATAAATATTTAAAAAGTCAGACGATTGTATTTTAGCCTTTTGAGCGACTCCTTTTCCTAATGCAGAACTGTTTCCTAATCCGGAAATTATAGTTGCCATTGCCGTAGCATGGCTCGATACAACAGCAGATTGTGTTGAAGAAGGAATGTGTTTATTTAACAGATCAATATCATTTGCATCAAAAAAATCATCTTTGACAGATGCAATTTGATTTTCGCCAGTTAAAAGAGGAAAATTAACAATGGCTTTATTTATAGAATTGATGCTGAAATTTTGATCTACTATTTTTGATTCGCCTTTTGGCAGTAATGATTCCTGTGAAATAGAAGATACACTATTCAAAGCTATCACTTCATCCATAATTTTTTTGGAATCACTTTTTATGATTACAAGATGGTTATTGAGTATTTTGATGTCAGAAATGTTCCTTGATTTCAAATCACTAATTAATGCTTTGATAGTGTCAGTCGCTATTATATACTGCTTGTCTTCGTTATGATTTGAAAAATTGGAGGGTAATTTCCATAAACTATTAACGGGAAGAATTTTTTTTAAAGACTTATTAGATTTTAAACTTTCATTTTCGACAATACAAAAAGTACTGTCTAATTTTTTTACAATCTTGTATTTGTTGTGATGTGCATTTTCTAAAGATGTAAGATAGTATTTCTCAAATTTTGTTTCGTTTTCTTTTTTTATGTATTGTTTCCATCTTTCAGCATTTTGCGAGAGACAGATGGTTGTTATCATAAAAAGGAGAAAAGTAATTGGTTTCTTCATTTACTGTAAATGTTAGGGCAATTGCAACATTGTTTTCAATCGTACAAAATTGACTATTTCAGATCTTTATTACTTCTTGATGGAGATAAAGCAAAGATGAAATTAGTATTCAATTATTTCTCTTTGAAATATTTATCAGTTGCAGGTAATTCAAAGTTATTAAAATATTTGTAAAAATTTTATTAGTTTTTATTTCATTCAATCTTCAAAATGTGTAAGAATAATTCTTTTTTGTCACCTTTTTTAATTTTAAATAGCATCAAAAAGCGTAAAATCATTTTTTAAAACCTTCTAAGTAAAATTAAATTTAAAAATAAGATTATTCTGTCTAACAAGTTGATTTGTATTTAATTATTGATTTTACTGGGCTTGCCGTAATTATAAGATAATTTTTATAAATAATTTTTATAAAAATAAGACAGCAAAAAGTGTTAAAAATGTTAAATATTCAATTTATAAGTATTTTAAGATTAAAATTTACATAAATTTGGATATAAATATTGTTAATATTTTGTAAAGAACCCCCTAATTTATCAAATTGTTTAAAACCAAAAGAACTACTTATTATGAAGAAAATTAAATCAATTTTAGCGTTGTCATTTGTAGCGCTAGCCGTATTGTCCTGTAATAAAGAAGAAGAAGCAGGTCAATCAAATCAAGAATCTCTTAAAGTAACACAAGATGTGTTAAATAAAATAGATGCACTTGCATTAAATAACAAAGATGTTCAAGTCATCAAAAACACGAAGTTAGATGGCACCACTGAGGACGCGTTCCTGATAGAAGGTGACATTATCGTGACACAAGAACAATTAAACAAAATGGATATTCATGGTGGTATTACTACAGAACAATACCGTACTACGAATTTAGTATCTGCTCCAAGAACTATTAAAGTTGTTGGATTAACAGGGACTGGTACAACAGCTCTGTCTACAAATATGCGTGCGGGATTGCAAGCGGCAATAAATAGATATAACAATTTAGGATTGTCTATTAACTTTACACTTACCTTTAGTTCAAGTACTTCAGGTGCAAATATCGTTGTCCGGAGACAAACTGGCTCTGCGGGTGGAGTAGCAGGTTTTCCTTCAGGAGGAGCACCTTTTAATTCAGTTACATTATATTCTGGGTTAGATTCTTATTCAACAAACGTAAATGCACACGTAGCGGCACACGAAATTGGACACTGTATTGGTTTACGCCATACAGACTATTTCAGCCGTCAGAGTTGTGGTCAGAATTCAAATGAAGGAGCATCTGGTGTTGGAGCAATTCATATTCCGGGAACACCTACAGGGTATGACTCAACTTCTTACATGAGAGCATGTTTCTCTTCAAGTGAGACTGGAGCTTTCAATGCTAACGATGTTACAGCTCTGAATTATTTATATTAGAAATTAGAGGATGAATTAGAGTTCTCTTTACAAAATATAAGAGGCTGTTTCATAATTTGTGAAGCAGCCTCTATTTTATTTGGATATTTCGTTCTATACATAAAAAAGCCTGCAAATCTTGAATTTGCAGGCTTACCCTTTTTTATTTTATTGGGGTCAAATTATTTAAAGTTATTTAAATATTATAGAGCATCCCAAGAAGCACTAGGATAATAAATTGAACTTGTTACAGGAGCTTTCCAATATTCCTGGCTACCGCCACGGAATGTGTGTAAACTTACTGCATTAACATTACGTTTGGCATCGTTAGTCACCCAGCGAATAGTTTGATTTAAAATCTCTGTACCATTTACATAATATTTTACGTATCCGTTTGTACTTGATCCAGTATTTAACTTAACAGATATTTGACAGTTGTATGTCACGTTTTCCTGTATATAGTATTTTTTTCCAAAATCATTACCAAATTGTCCAGGCTGATCTCTGTAATAAACGTAAGGCTGAAGATAAGCTCCGCTTCCTTTAGCAGAGTTTGATCCATTTGGGCAATACCACATAAATCTTGCACTACCGCCATTACCATCCCATCCCGGATCGCCACCAGTATTTTGATCACCAATTAGGATACCATATCCGCATTTTCCGCCACGGCTCCAATAGAATCCAGAGTTAAATCTCATTTGGAACCAAACCGTGTAAACGCCCGTTGACCAAACACCATACGATGTACATAAACCACCAGGACATGATAGCGTATTGGTTTGCAATGTGATCGTTCTCGGTCCGGCGCTTCCTGCTAATGCTTCAGCAAGAGGGTCTGCCGCTGCAGTGTTTGAAGAAACTTCTTTGTTATTGCTTTCCTGCGCTTCTTTGTTAACGCTTTGCGGCTCAATTACTTCTTGTTCCTTGTCGCAGGAATTAAATACTAATACTGTAATAAATAGGAAACTTGTTAATTTTAGGAATTTTTTCATTTTTAAATAATTAAAGGTTAGTAATAATTAATTTAATGGTTAGTAAAATTGATAGTTAAATAGCATTGGCTGCAGAAACAAAAAACTTTTCAGTTCTCAAAATAAGCATCAATGTATACGTAAGTAAAAATGTTTTTATTTACGTATGGGTCATGCAATTTGTCTAGACATTGCTTTACATACAAATTACATTTGCGGTGGTTGCGCACTTAGTAATTTGACAATGTAAAGTTGATTAAAAACAATTCGAAAGGGGAGTAATAAAGTACGTAATTGGGTACAAAAAAATCTTGTATATGTATTTTGTGCATTTTTTTCAGGTTAAAAAAATGGGATCAATAAAAAAAGAGCAAAAAAAGCAGACAAAGTTTAAATAATTTGAGATTTAGTATTGTCTATTTTAAAAAAGGCTGTATATCTATTTGATTTGGAGAAGTTTGATGTTAATTGAAATAGATAAACAAGATTCCCCGAAATAAAAAAAGCGAGTTAAATATATTAACTCGCTTTTTGCTTTAGCTTTCTTTTGAATAAAGCTATTTATTATTGATCATTTTCTAAATCCTCAATTTAAGGTAATAAAGAGATTTAAATTTTGCTTTCATCTTCAACAGCATCCTGCCATTTATCCCAGATTTTAACGCCTGCATTGTAACCACTATAACCAAAGTTCTGACTTAACTCACCTTTAAGATTAGGCTCTATAGCAAGTCTAAATGGAATTGGCCAGTAATTATTACGTTTGTCCATAGTATAAAACTTTACACCCGGTTTAAGAGAAATACCTGCGGGATATTTGTTGTAAAGGGTGTAATGTACAATACGCTGATACCAATAACTACCTCCGCTTGCATCTGTTCCAGATTGTTTATCCCAATTTGTTAAACTGTAAGTATGACCCCACTCATCTGGTTTACCACTCATTGCTAAACAGTGTGAAATACGTTTTAATTCAACATTTCTCCATTCTTCCATATAAAGTTCTCTTCCTCTTTCTGCACAAATATCACCAATAGTCACTGTAGAATACATTTGCGAAGCTTTTGCTCTTGCTCTTACAACATTAACATCCTGAGCTGCTCCGGAAACATTTCCTTGATAAAAACGAGCTTCTGCACGTAATAAATAAGTTTCAGCTAAACGATATATGTACATGTGAGCGCTTGATCCGGCAGTAGCTCCCTGAAAATCATTTGCTGCAGGGTTAGCTTCGGCTACAACATCATGATAATAGATTTTATAATGCGGAAAATCAAACCAGTCACGAATAGAATCTTGAGCTAACAATTTGCCAGCTTCTCTCATTCTAAAATTCTGCCCAGCCCATGTTGCACTTCCCCCTGGCCCGGGAGCATATTTAAGGTCTTCCATATTTACCCAGTTTCCAACTGTGCTGTTATGTCTAAGATCCTGCTTGTCTTCAATATTGTTTACAACCCACATAGGATGTTGTGAATAATAAGAACCACTAATAGTACCAATACCACGTCCTATTGCTCTTTGATAATCATATTTTGCGTTATAATTCGTTTTATCAGTCAATGGAAAACGCGGTGCAGCTGTTTTACCATCAGGAGTAATCAAATTGGCATCATTCCAGTTAGGGCTAAAAATTCTCATCGAAGCAAATGCTAAAA
This sequence comes from Flavobacterium sp. UBA7680, assembly GCF_002482975.1. Lineage (GTDB taxonomy): Bacteria > Bacteroidota > Bacteroidia > Flavobacteriales > Flavobacteriaceae > Flavobacterium. The sequence goes on from NZ_DLHA01000043.1 coordinate 107,714, forward strand.
ATGATTGTGCTCCTCCATTTGGTGCAACCAAGATAGCTTCAGTATTAGCAGAAATTACTTTGTTCTCAGGTCTGTGCAAATCCCAGATTACGTTTCTTGTAATTGGCCATGCCGTAGGATTTCCTCCCGGATCAAAAATTCCTAAATTGTTTTGTACCAAAGTATAACCTGATTGACCAATTAAAATATTAGCCTGCGCTTCAGCTTCTGCAAATCTTCCGGATGCTAAATAACATTTAATTAGTAACTGACGGCATGCTCCTTTGCTAACCATACCAACATATCCTATTTTTGACTGCTCTGGTACATATTGTACAGCTTTCTCCATATCTGCTGTAATCATTTCAATGATGGCTTCCTTTTTAGTAGAATAGTAACTTTGCTTTGGAACTGACAAAATTTTAGTAATCAAAGGAATGTCTCCGAATTGATAAACCAGATTTAGATAACGGTATGAGCGGTGAAAATAAGCCTGCCCAATATATTTATTTTTAACCTCTTCTGATAAACTTGTCACACTGCCAATATACGATAATACAGTATTTGCATTTTTAATACCAGTATAAGCTTCGGTCCACATAAACCCAAGATAAATAGATTCTCCACTTGGATCTCTTCGAAAATCTCCGGTAGGAACAATAGTATTCGCATAATCAGCAATATTACTTCCTGTGTCTGTTTTTCCATATTGAGCCATGTCCGAGAAAAGATACTCAGTACCAATAGGTACACTTACACCAGAAAAACCATAGTGAATATAATTATTACGCAGCTGTTTATCGCACAGCGCTAAAGTTGCCTGTAACCCGGCTTCTGTAGTAAATGTATTTCCAGGTTCGTAAAATGAAAGCGGATCTGAATCGAGAAAATCTTTTGAACAAGAGCTAGATAATACGGCCAATAGAACAAAGGGCACTAGTCTTGTAACTTTATTTTTTATATATCTTTTCATTGTTGAATAATTATTAAAGTTGGAAATTAAAACCTAAATTAAACTGTCGTGTAGCTAATCCTCCTGTTTCCGGATCTCCAAAATATTTCCATTCTTTAGAAGCTGACCATGTTGCTACGTTTTGAACAGAAGCATAAATTTTTATATTTTTAATATGCGCACGATCTAAAAGATCTCTAGGAAGCGTATAAGCTAACGAAATGTTATCCAGACGAATAAAACTACGATCATACAATCTTCCTGGTGCAACCGGAGTTCCTGCAGGGCCTTTTGCATCAAGACGTGCCCAGTCATTAGTTGGGTTGTCAAGTGTCCAATACGGATTTACATATGGATTGAAGTTGAATTTATATAAACTGGCATCGTTGAAAGTGTTCATATAAGTTGAACTAAGTGATTTACCTCCCATATTTGAATACATACTGATAGCCAAATCCCAATTTTTATAAATTTTAAAATCATTACGCATTGACCATTGCACAGGAGAGTTTGAATTACCTAAAAACTGCTTGTCTTTTTCATTATAAACCGCTTTTTTATAAGGAGTACCATCTGGATCTACCGCATCTACATCATCTGCTGTATAGCTGTTTGCAACTTTTGGGTCTCCGGGACGCTGTCCATATCTTCGAGCCTCTTTCCATTCCTCTTTTTGCCATATTCCAGTTACTCTGTAATCCCAGATCTGACTAATTGGTCTGCCTATAAACCATCCATTAGCAGAATCATTTCCTTCTTGTCTCCCAATAACATTACCATTTTCATCTTTAATATCTACCATATTGCCATATAATGACACAATTTTATTTTCGTTATAAGAGATTCCAAAGGTAGTGCGCCATTCAAAGTTTGGCTTTTTCATATTAAGACTGTTAATACTCAATTCAAAACCTTGATTTTGAACCTCTCCAAGGTTGGTTGTAATTGATGAAAAACCAGTAAAACCAAGTAAGGACTGACTCATAATCATATCATGTGTAGATGCTCTGTAAAGGTCTAAAGTAGCAGTGATACGATCATTTAAGAAACCTAAATCAAGACCAATATTTGTTGAGGTTGTTTTTTCCCATTCCAAATCTGGATTAGCCAAACGGTCAAGTGCTAAATATTTAATCTCTAGTGCTTTTCCTGAAGGGTCTAAATACCCCATCGTTCCGGTATTCACCAAGTTTGCTAGAGAAACGTATGGGTCTGCAAGCGATCTGTTTCCATTTTTACCCCAAGACAAACGCAATTTACCGGTACTCATCGCATCTAATGGAAACCAGTTTTCATTTTTGAAGTTCCACGCAACTCCAAAAGAAGGGAAAACTGCGTAAGGATTTGAAGATCCAAATGCTGAATATCCATCTCGGCGTATAGTCGCTGTAAGCATATAACGATTATCAAACGAATAGAAAAGTCTTGCCATCAATCCATCTGCCGTTTCATGGGTGTCGTTTGATCTAAGTGCACTATTTGCCATTGTTGCTGTATTTACAAGGTGGAAACCTAAAGCATCTGAAGGCTGAATATTATAAGCATCCATTCCATCTGACCAATAACGGCGCTCTTCGGCTTCTTGTACAAAAGTTGCAACGATGTGATGTTTTTCAGCAAATGTATAATCCCACGTTATGGTATTATTTAGGTTGTAATCAAATCTTATGGCATTATTTCTATTTACTCCTGTGGTAGCAGCAGGCCAGTTTGGATTTTGTGTTGACCTGAAATAACGATCATGGAAAAATTGATAACGAGGAGCAATGTTAAATGAATACGTAATACCCAAAGGTAAAGTTACCTTTGTATTAAAAATAGAATTCAACGTTGTATATCCTGTCTCCTTGTCAATAAATTGGCGTTCGTAATAATAGTTATAATTCTGTCCAGAGACATTTTTTCCCATTGGCTGTCTTTCATAATTGCCATTTGCATCTCTAAAAGTTCCAAACGGGCTGGTTCTCATCATGTTATTATCCCCGGCATTTGTACCCAATGAAGGCGTAATATCTCCATCTGAACGATCCTGAAAATTAATGTTTGCCCCAAAGTCAAGCCAGTCTGTAATTTTAGCATCAACTTTCATGTTAGAACGAGCTGCTTTATAATCATTTCCAACAATTGCTCCTTGTGAGGTTAAATAACCAAAAGACATGTAATAATTAACTCTTTCGCCTGCACCGGAAATACTCAAATTATTATCACGATTAATCCCCGTTCTAAAAGAACTGTCACTCCAATCGTGTGTTTTATCGTCAAGGAAATTAGCCATCAGCGAAGGATCAAAATTCAATCCCAAACGTGCTCCCCATACTTCTTTAGAACTTTTCCCATTTGTTTGGGCAGCTGGCTGATAAGCTAACCATTGCGCTTCTGTGATTCCCCATTTACCTAAATCATTAGGATTTGAGAAATACCCTGGTTTACCATTAGCAACTGTTCCTGATATCCATGCTTCGTATTGTCCGGTTGCTGTGTTGATACCATAAGTTTGGGCAGTTTCCCAATCTTCACGATATTTTAAATATCCCTCTGGAGAATATACACCGCGATAGGCGCTCTTATTACTAATTGTTGTGTTTGTAGTAAAACTAATCATAGGTTTACCTGATTTACCTTTTTTAGTTGAAATAAGAATAACCCCTGCTGCCGCTCTCGATCCATACACAGATGCCGCCGATGCATCTTTTAAAATATCAAGCTGGGCAATATCATCAGGATTGATTTCTGATAGCTCACCATAAAATTGCATTCCGTCTAAAATAATAAGCGGTGAATTATGAGGTCCTCCCGTTTTTTGATCATTACCGGTATATACAGAAGTCTGCCCACGAATTTGGATATTTCCACCTCCTTTTGCAGATGGGTCATAACCTACTCTTAAACCTGGAGTACCTCTTAATATATCCTGAACAGTCTGCGGATTTTGGTTCGCCAGTTTATCAGGTGTTATCTGAACAATTGCCCCCGTTAAATCCTTTTTCTTCATTTTACCATACCCTACAACCACAACTTCATCTAGTGATGTTGTTGCTTTTTGGAGTTTTACAGTAATTGAAGTTTCTCCTTTTAAAGTAATCTCTTTGGTTGTATAGCCTAAATAAGATATTATCAGGACAGCATTATCATTATCTGTTTTTAAAGTAAATTTTCCATCAAAATCTGTTAAAGTAGAATTTTTACTTCCTTTTTCTAAAATAGTAACTCCCGGCAGCGGCATACCATTTTCATCATTAACTTGTCCCTTGATGTTTTTTTGTTCCAGTACATTTTTTAGGTTAGTTGTACTCTTTGAACTAATTGCGTAGCTATGAACCTGAGATAGAGAAAATAATACACAGAGCATCATCATTTTCTTTTTCAAATTAAACACAGATTCGCAATCAGGACTTTTTTTGATCCTAATTAGATTTGTCATTTTTGGTTTTCATTTTTGGTTAATAATTAGTTAGTATGAAAATCACTATGGTTTGGGTTAAGTGGATAAGTGATTAACTGTGCAAAAATGAATAATAATGGGTTTTGTAAGGAGTAATAAAATACGAATTAGGGTATTCAAAAGTCTTGTGAAATAGTTTTTGATATTTTTTTAACCTTAAAAATTTATTATTGTAAGAAAAAGTATTAAAAAAATATTGAATATATAAAAAACGGCAATTTCGGTCTAACTAGTAATGGCTAGCATACTTTTTTAAAACGATTAAATGGATTTATACCTGAAAAATCAGCATCCTGCAAAATCTGTACATTTATTATACTGCTAACAAATAAGTATTTATGCCAAAACCATTTGTTGAGGCTTTTGAGCAGTTCCATCCATTACTTTTTTTGAGTTGAAAAAAAAATTTCATTTTGAAATAGGGGTAAAGTGTTATTCGGTTGTATTACTGCTGTAGCAAGAGTACAATTATTAACTTTTAATCTCCAATTGCCTTATGATACTTTTAATTATCACTGCCGCATTACTATTTTGGTTATTTAAAAAATGCGTTTCCCTGCATGAGATTTTCAGTTTTCAAACCATAAATCTTCAGGTAAAATCTGTCATGTTCTTTTTTCTTTCTACAGCTATCTCTTACGCACAGGAAAAGACCGTAAACTATAATGTACTTCGAAATGGTGCTGTCATTGGGCAAATGCAGTTTTATCAAAACAATAATAATGGTGAAGTTTTTTTGAAAATTTCTTCGGAAGTAAAAACCCGATTGATTTTTGGTATTAATGTAAAAACAGAAGAAGGTTCACATTTTAAAAACGGAAAATTAATATCCTCCTACGTAAAGCGTCATGTTAACGGAAAAGAAAAAGCCAATAAAACCACGCAGCTCATAGATTCAAATTACAAAACTTCTGACGAGAATAGAAAGGGAGAAATCAAACAACAATATATCAATTATAATCTGATGCTGCTTTACAGTAAAGAACCTGTAAGTGAAGACAAGGTTTATTCAGATAGTTTTCAGCAATTTTTAACGATCAAAAAAACAGACAATCACTCGTATCGTATTGAATTGCCCGACGGAAATTATAATGATTATCATTTCCAGAATGGTATATGTCAAAAAGTCGAATTGCATCATTCTCTATTTACAATCAACATTCAAAAAGCATAAATCAATCAAAAAATCATCATGATAAAAATCATCAATTACCTGTTTATTAAGCTGACCATTTTTGGTGCAAAGCCCATTGCAATGGATAGAATTTATGAAGTAGAAAAAAGTGCTCCCAATTTAATAGTTTATGCGCTGCCCGTTGTATTGTTTTTTACGGTACTGGAATTTGTCGTTTTTTATTTTTTAGAAAGAAAGGAATACGATAAAAAAGAAACTCTGGGATCTGTATTAATAGGTCTAGGAAATTTAACGGTTAATTTAATAATGAAAACGGGACTGCTTTATGCCGTAGTCGAAATTTACAATATTCTTCCTTATCGAATGGAGTTTAACTGGTGGAGTTTAATTCCGTGTTTTATATTATATGATTTTAGTTCGTATTGGACACACCGAATTTCTCATTACTGCCGATTTTTCTGGGCGACCCATGTCGTGCATCATTCTGCAGAACAATATAATCTTACGGTAAGTTTTAGGCAGAGCTGGTTTCAGTATATAAAAATTGTATTTTTTATTCCGTTAATTTTTGCCGGTTTTCATCCAGCTGTATTTTTTATTGCCAATCAGCTGAGTGTTTTATATCAGTTTTGGGTGCATACGGAAGCCATTGGAAAACTGCATCCTTTTGTTGAAAAATATTTCGGAACGCCGTCTAATCATCGTGTACATCACGGAAGTCAGGAAAAATACCTCGATAAAAACTTTGGTGCGACTTTCATGATTTGGGATCATTTATTTGGTTCTTTTCAATATGAAGAAGAAAAACCGTGCTATGGAATTACGAGTTTGCTCAAAAGCAAGCTAAATCCTTTATATCTTAATATACATGAATTTCAGGATATTATTAGGGATGTAAAAAAGGCAAAAGGTTTCCGGAAAAAGATGTATTACATTTTTGCCAGTCCCGATATTATTGCCAAAAACAAATTAAAAAAAGAAACAACTCAACCTCTTAAACTGCCTATATCATGCCAACAAGTCAAGAAAAACAACAAACATTTCAACAACAGTTATTCGAATACTTTAGCCGAAAAGATAATTGTGTAAAAACCATTGGTAATGAAATTGTAATTACCGAAGGAACAGATAAAGGATTATCTTTTACATATCTCTCAGATCACAGCTGTATTGTTCACTGTTATGAATTTAGCCTGAATACAGATCTCGATCTCGATACCACGATTGATGCATTTATTCAGCTATTGGCCAGTCATAATATCATATACGATCAGCCGAGTCCTTCTTACAATTAATCAAAAAAATAATATTAAATATAAAAAGTATATATCTTTGATTGAATGTCAAAACGTAATAGTGGAGTATAGTAATATAGATCCTATTAGTTCTATAAAGAACGGAAACGAAGCAGCTTTTGAAAAGGTTTTTAAAACGTATTTTAGAAACCTTCATGCGTTTGCCTACACTTTTATGAAAGATGATAGTATTGCCGAAGAGATTGTACAAAATGTGTTTTTTAGGATTTGGGAAAAAAAAGAACAATTGCAAATTGACGATTCATTAAAAGCGTATCTCTACAGATCAGTTCATAATGAAAGTCTCAATCACCTCAAACATCTCAAAATAAAAAACTCATTTCAACTCCAGTATTCAGGTAATATGGAATCCTCAAATCAAGATGCCTCAAACCAAATGGTGGCAGCAGAACTCGAAAACGATATTCAAAAAGCAATCAGCGAATTGCCTCCGCAATGCCGAACCATTTTTCAAATGAGTCGTTTCGAACAGCTCAAATATCAGCAAATAGCCGATCAATTGAATATCTCGATAAAAACAGTCGAAAACCAAATGGGCAAAGCCCTTAAAGTATTACGATCAAAACTGGTTGAATATCTTCCGTTTCTATTATCCTTATTACATTTAATCCGAAGATCATGAGCCAAAACAATATGAATATGAACGATGATTTACTAGTGAAATATCTAGTTGGCGAAACTGATGCAGACGAAAATGCAGCAGTAGAATTTTGGCTTAAAGCCGATGAAAAAAACCTGAATTACTACAACGGTTTTAAGAAAATTTGGGAAGACAGTCTTTTAATTGCCGCCGAAAATAAAACCATAGATGAAGATGCGGCCTGGAAACGGCTGCAGAACCGCATTCATGATAAAGATGTTGAGGTATTAACGCCTAAAAAATCTTCCGTCTATTGGCTGCGTATTGCAGCTTCTATTCTCTTAATTAGTACTTTAGGATGGCTTGGTTATTCTTATTTCGAAAATAAATCAAACACATTAATTCAGATATATGCTTCAAACTCTACTTTAAATGATACTTTACCAGATGGTACAACGGTTACTTTAAATAAAAATTCGTCTTTGTCTTATGTCAGCAAGTTTAAAGGCAAAACCCGTCCTGTTACCTTAAAAGGTGAAGCTTTTTTTCATGTTTCTCCAGATAAAACAAAACCGTTTATTATTACAATTAATGATGTTACAGTACAAGTCGTAGGAACTTCTTTTAATGTGAAAAACAAAAACGGAAAAACAATCGTAGATGTTGAAACCGGAATTGTAAAAGTGAGTAAAAATAAAGATCAGGTAGAATTAAGACATGGCGAAAAAGTTGTCATTGCTGATCATAAACCGGAATTATTAAAAAGTACCAGCAAAGGCAGATTGTACAATTATTATCGAAATAAAGAATTAGTTTGTGATGAAACACCATTACAGGATTTAGTTGAGGCACTTAATGAAATATACGATGTCAATATCATCATTAAAAATCCTTCTTTAAAAGAAAAACCATTAACTACGGTATTTAAAGATCAATCCTTAGATCAGGTTTTAGAAATAATTCAAGAAACCTTCAGAATCGAAATTGAACGTAAAAACAATCAAATTTTATTAGAATAATTCCTTTTTTATATGCCCACCAATTCAAAATTTACTTTTGTACAAGTTTTATTCTTACTTATTTCAAGTGCTTTTTTTGGCGCTCATGCCCAATCTATCTTAGATACCAATATGTCTATAGATGCAGATAAAAAGCCATTAGGTAATATTCTGGATCTAATGGAACAAAAAGGAAACTTCAGGTTTGCTTATTACAGCAAATTAGTTGTAAAAGATAGTGCCGTTACCATTCATTCTAAGGAATCTACGATAAAAGATGTTTTAGACCAGTTACTAGGGAATAAGTACGAATATAAAGAATCAAAAGGATTTATCATTCTGCGTTATGCGCCTTTAGAACTCGCACTTGTATTAGAAAAAAATAATGTTGTGGGCGATCATCAGGTGGTAAGCGGTTACATAATGGATGTAAAAACTAACAAGCGAATTGAAAACGCGAGTGTTTACGAAAAAAATGCCTTGCAGTCTACCTTAACAGATAAAGATGGGATTTTTGAACTTAAACTTAAAAATGTACTTGAAACCATTGAATTGACGGTTGTAAAAGAAAACTACAAAACCATTACCACCATTTTTCTCTCAGAAGTTAAAATTCAAATGGGTTCCAGAAAATCCAACTCAGACTATGTCGATGGTGATTTCTCTGCCGTTGAACGAACAGGAATTGGACGTTTCTTTATTTCTTCCAAACAAAAAATCCAATCACTCAATTTAGGAGGATTTATTTCTGAAGTTCCGGTACAAGCTTCCATAATTCCGAGTTTGAGCACGCGCGGGATGATGAATTCACAATTAAACAGTAGTTTCTCTTTAAACTTATTAGGAGGATATACGGGCGGAGTTCGCGGTTTAGAAATGGCTGGTCTTTACAATATTACCCGAATGAATGCCAATGCCTTGCAAATGGCTGGTATATTTAACACGGTGGGAGGTTCTGTAAATGGAGTTCAATTAGCCGGAATTTATAACAATGTTTTCGGCGATTTAAACGGACTTCAAATGAGCGGAATCCATAATAGTATAAAAGGCTCGCAAAATGGTTTACAGCTTACTGGTATTTACAACAGTGTACAAAAGGATTCTAAAGGAATGCAAATGTCTGCTATTTATAATACGGTAAAAGGTACTCAAAACGGATTGCAGATTTCGGGTATTTATAATTCAGGAAGCGGAATTGTTCGCGGCGCCCAAATAGCAGGAGTTTTAAATTATGCTAAAGAATTAGACGGATTCCAGTTTGGATTAATCAATATTACCGATTCGCCATCAGGTTATAGTATGGGATTATTGAATTTTAAAAAGGATGGTTACAAAAAAATCAGTATTACCAGTAATGAAATTTCCGATATAAATGTTGCTGTAAAAACTGGAGATAATAAACTCTATACTATTTTGATGGCAGGAAGAAGCGAACGAAGTGACGAAGAAAAACTAACTTCTTTTGGAATAGGTTTTGGAACAAATATCCTTTTAGGAAAACGCTTTACTTATAATCCTGAAATTAGTTCACAATACCTTTATTTAGGAAATTGGGATCGTTATAATTCTTTATCTAAATTCGATTCGCCTTTTACTTTTCGTATTTTTAAAGGTTTAGCCATATCTGCGGGACCATCTTTCAATATTTATACTTCTGAAAAAAGAGATAAAAATGCTCCGGATAACAATACTTCAACTTTTGTTCAGGATCGAACCAAACGTTATAATGTCATAAAAGATAATAACAAAGGCATAAGCGGATGGGTTGGCTGGAGTTTTGGTGTTACGCTGTTTTAAAAATATTTAAAAATGTATCATAAATATTTTTTTTCTGCGTTAAATACAGCAAAGCAATTTAAATAAAACATGAAAAAAAATCTCATATTATTAATTTCTATTTTTTCGCTCCTATTATCATGTCAGAAAGATGATATTCATGATTCTGATAAAACAGATAATGATACAGAATATAAAGAGGAAATGCGGAAATTTGTAATAGGGATAAGCCAATATGCAAAATCTATAAACCCCGCATTCAACATTATTCCTCAAAACGGTATCGAGCTGGTTTCAAATAATGGAGACGTATCTGGAAGTCCTCATTTGGCTTATCTTAATGCTATTGATGCCAATGGTCAGGAGGATTTATTTTTCGGATATGACCAGGATAATGTTGCTACAGGCAATAAGGATAACACTTATCTGCGAGAATTACTGAATATATCCAAAAAAGCAGGAAATGTGATCTTGGTAACAGATTATTGTTCAGATCCGTCTAAGATGGAGAGTTCCTATCTTCAAAATCGAAATGCCGGTTACGTTTCGTTTGCTGCTAATGAAAGAGAACTAAATAATATTCCGGCTTTTCCAAATCCAATTTATCAGGAAAATTCAAATGCTGTCACTGAGATTTCTCAGGCAAAAAACTTTCTTTATCTCATCAATCCATCTAAATTCAATAGTAAGAGTGAATTTATCAATGCTGTAACTTCGACAAACTATGACCTTTTGATTATGGATTTATTTTTTACAAACGGAACGTCTTTTTCTAAAACGGAAATAAATCAGTTAAAAAACAAAGCTAATGGAGGGAAAAGACTAGTGATTTCTTATATGTCTATTGGTGAAGCAGAGAATTACAGGTATTACTGGAAAGACAGCTGGAGCAGCAGCCGTCCTGAATGGCTGGATGCTGAAAATCCGGACTGGGCAGGGAATTTCAAAGTTAAATATTGGAATGCCGATTGGCAAAAAATCATATATGGTGACGAGAATTCATATTTGAAGAAAATAATCGATGCGAATTTTGATGGCGTTTATTTAGATATAATAGATGCTTTTGAGTATTATGAAAAATAAATTAGTTTTGGTTTTTCGAAAATTCTCCTATGCGATTATTTTGCCACAAAACTTATAGTGATGAATCTTTTACAATGGGTAGCCAATTTCCCAAATATGTCCAAAAGGATCTTTTAGCTTTCCAATTCTCCAGTCTTCTTCTGTTTTTATGGGACAAATTTGTGCAGCGCCATATTTTAATGCATTCTCAAATATTTGATCTGCATTTTCAGTCTCTAAAATTATTCTAATCGGCGTATTAAATGAGTTAACAATTTGATTGCCATCACAAGGTTCTTCGTCGCTTAGATAAAATTCAGCATCTTCAATTGTGATTACTGATGATATTTTATTGTTTTCAAGCAAATATCTTTTTGACTCAATTGCTCCAAAAGCATTGATATAAAAATCAACTGCTTTTATAGCATTGTTTACTGTAAGAAAAGGTTTGATTGTGGTTTTAATTCTTATCATCTCAATGAAATTAAATGAGTAAATATTATCTATATAAAAATAAAAAATTAAACTGATTTTATAGTTTTAAAACCGTTATATCCCAATCAAAAGCAATTTAAAACAAAAAAACCTGCAAATCAATGATTCGCAGGTTTACCACATTTTATGGTTTTTTGAAAAGACTGAAAAACTTTCTTTTTGGCTTTTATATTCTTTTTGTGGAGTATTAGATTGGTCTTTTATAAACCGTTACATCATCTACCCACATCATTGCAGTTGAAAATAAGTTAATTTTATTAGGGTCAATAAAATTAGAATCTTTTGATCCAACATTCAGATTAAATATAATAGAGTGTGGTCCAAAATTATTTAAGTTAAGATTGCCTGCACTGCTATTTGTATACGTTGAAACCGTTATATTATCAACTTTTATAGTCACCGTTACAACATTGTTTTGCATTTTCCAAAATGATTCATATAAATGCCATCCGCCATTTCCGTTAATATCGAAATTACCCGGATAGTTTCTTTCTGCAGCGTTTCCTAATAAATTTGCTCCGGAAGAAGTTCCATAAAAAAGATTTGAAGTAAAACGACTTGCATTAGGGGCAAAAGAATAACCTTCCATGATATCTATTTCTCCTTTGGTTGGCCAGGCATTTTGCTGCACAGACCAAAAAGCAGGCCATGCACCGTAAGTTTCTGTGAAAGACTTGTAAGTTCCGCCATCCATTGCTATTAATTTAATATTGGCAGAAAGCATATACTCTGTATTGTTTTCAGGCTTATATTGATAATTAGAAGAAATGAACCCCGATTGATATTTATACGTACTCAATTTTGTAGTCTTGATTTCCAAACATTGTTTTCCATCTCTCCATTGTATTGTGGGTACTGAACTATAATAGTCGCAATACCAAGAATTATAATCTGCTCGCTGCTCCTTTGTCCATTGTGACAAATTTGAACCTACATCAAATGTATCTTCAAATTGTTTGACCCATGGCGCACCGGCTACTTTGCTTGTACTGTTTTTTGTACTTGCACTTGCTGATTGGTCTTTTGCACTTGGACTTGCGTCATCTGCGCAGGATGTAAAACCTAAACATAATACACATGTAACTGCTAATGCTAACAAATTTAATTTTTTCATAATTTAATTTTTTGGTTTATTAATAGTTGAAGTAAAGTATTATAGTTTTAAAAAAAGATTTAATCTAAACCTTCAAGGAATCCAGTGTGTGAACTTTTGATTGCAAAATTAGAATCGTACAATAAAGGCCAGTCATTTCCTGGATGATTCAGTTCAGCGTTAAACGGAATCCACGATTCATTGTCTTTCATTCCCCAAATAGTTAAGGCATATTTATTTGCTGCCGGAAGCGCATTATAAATTTTCACCATTTCTTTATATTTCTCTTTTTGAGCTAATCTTCTTTCGTTTGTAAAACTAGAAATATCATTAGCTTGATTTACTTGAATATCTAATTCAGAAACGTGGATTTTCAAACCTTTTGCAACAGCTTTGTTAAGATCAGTTTCTATTTGAGCTTTTGTTGGGCTTAAATACGTATTGTGCATTTGGAAACCAACACCATCAATCACATTAGCTGTTTTTAAATCATCGACAATGCTAAAAACTTTATTTTGTTTTGCAGTATTAGCTGAGGTTGCATAATCATTATAGAATAATAATAAAGATGTATCACCAGCTGCAGTTGCAGCTTCTCTTGCCCATTGAAAACAGTCTTTTACATAATTAGGTCCCATTTTTTGTAGAAAAATAGTATTTCTCATAGTACCGCCATTATCGTCTACAGCTTCGTTAACCACATCCCATGATTTTACTTTTCCTGAATAATGTGTAACCACATCCGTAATGTATTTTTTTACTTCTGCAGCAAATTCAGCATCCGTACCAGAAAAATCTTTTAACCATTGCGGTACCGAATTATGCCAAACTAAAGCATGTCCGTGAACATTGATATTATTAGCATTTCCGTACGCTACAATTTTATCGGCAACAGTCCAGTTGTAAACACCGCTTGCCGTCGAAATTTGATCCATTTTCATTTCGTATTCCGCAGAAATACTGCTGAATTCATTTCTCAAAATAATATCATAAGGACTTCCATTCGTTAATTGTGAAGCTTTTATGGCCATACCAACAAAAAACGGATTGGCTAATTTATTTGCTTTTACTTTTAAGAAAGTAGGATCTTCAGGAATACCGCTTGAACCTGTCGTTACAACACTAATTACATTTGAATAACCTGAAATTTCTGTTTCATTTTTAGCTCTTACACGGTAATAATATTGAGTTCCTCCGGTTAAACCAACTACAATTTCGTTTAAATCAGTAACTTCTTTTGCATTGTAATTTGGGACAAAACTGACAAAATTTTCGGTGGTTGAAACGTCTAAAAGATAGCTTTTTGAATAGGAAACATAATTCCATTTTGCTTTAAAACCATTATCATTTACATCTTTTGGAGCGTTTGCAACTGGCGTTTCTAAAGTTTCAGCAACTTCATTGTCGTCTTTTGAGCAGGCATTTAAAAAGAAGACGACACTGGTCAGCATTAGTAAAAATTTAATTTTCATACTGTTTTTTATTATAGAATATTCTTTGTTGTTAAGATGAATACTCTGATTTATAGTTTCTGTTTTTTATTATATAACACGTTGGGTGTAATTACTTTGTTCGTTTTGCCAGGATCATAAAAAAAATTAAACACATAGGAACATAGATTCCGAAGCCTTAAAAAAGGCGTTTCACTTATTTAAAACAAACATAGAGTGCTATGTGTTAGAAACATGTTTCTTTTTATACTCTTTTTTAAGAAATAAAATCTATGTTTCTATGTGTTAAAATAATTATACCCAACGAGGTTATATAGTTTACTTTTAAAAGAGGCTGTTTCAAATACAGCCTCTTTTTTTAGTTAAAGACCAATCAATTATTGGTAACGAATTTTAATATTATCAAATTTAATAGCACTTGGATTAGGCGAATCTCCCTGAGCAACTCCAACCTTAATTTCATTAATTTTAGAAACATTAAGTGCAGCAGCGGTGTTTGAACCAAAACCGTAATTATCTTTAAAATCAGCTATTGATATGGTTTTGGTTGTCCAGTTTACATCGGTTACTTTAAAATTATAACCATAGTTTACACCGTCGATAGTATTTAACTGAATGGCAAAATTTGCTCCAACAACATTTGCACTTACATCAATATCAATATAAGCTTTTGTTGCATCTGTATTTGATGTACTTAAGAAACTAGATCCACCGCCGGCGCTGCTTCCGTTATAACCATTTGCATTTGAACCGCCCCAAACTAATGTGGTGTAATTTCCTGTTGGCCCGCCCGGAGTACTCGCATTAAAACTCTCGATATCACCGTAAGAAGTCCATTCGGTTCTTACGCCATTTCCGTCAAAATCAGATACCAAAACGATTGTAGCAAAATTTATTACTTGTTTGGCAGCTCCTCCCGGTGTAGTAACCACAAGTTCCGATCCTGAAACGGCATTGGCAGGTAAACCAATAATAACAGAAGAAGACGATTTTACCGTATAACTCAACGCTTTTCCTCCTAAGGTTATCGATGAAATATTATAAAACCAAGTTCCTTCAATTTCTAACGGAAATCCCGGAGTAGCAACAGCCGGAATTGTTTTTGTAATGGTTGGAACTGGCTGTAAAATTTCAATCTCTTTAGTTAGAGACCCCGTTCCAGTTATAAATGTAATGGGTTGTTTTCCAAATCGGCTTCCTAGTTTTTCATCAAAAGGAATAGTGAAAATAAACGATTTATCTGAATTGTAGTTTGGATTGAAACTAATGTCAATTTTATTATCCAGCGTAATCTTTTTTAATCCTTCTAAACCTTTGCCTTCAACTCTCACTTTGTTTAATGGAAAAGCCTGATTAAGTAAATCTCCCGGTTCTGCAACCATTGCATCTACGTTTGCAGTAACCGTATCGTCATTATCGCAAGCTGTAAAAGCAGTCAATGCGAAAAGAATTAGAATTGTATATTTTATTTTATTGATCATAATAAGTTAGTTAAAGTTAAAAGGAACTGGAGGTTCTAATAATGATGGGTTAGTATCAATAGCAGACTGCGGCAACGGTAGTTCAAAATAGTTGCTTCCCGGAGTTATCTTTCTCGAAATCAACTCTGTTCTCGCATCATCAGAATAAAAACCAACTTCTTGCTGCGAAATGATTGCTGTTGCTTCAGAAAGTCCACGACGTTTTAAATCGAAGAAATATTGTCCTTCAAGCGCAAATTCAATTCTTCTTTCATTAAAAAGTTCGTCTCTTGTCAATACTGTTTTAGCTGGTAATCCGGCTCTTGCTCTTACTTCATTAAAAGAACTTAAAGCAGATGCAGAAGTAGTTGAACCTGCTCCGGCTAAAATAGCTTCAGAATTCATTAATAAAATATCAGAATATCTTAATATGATGGTATTTTGAGAAGTTCTCATAAAAAACACATCGTTTCTTTCGGCTGCAGAACCTACAATGTATTTTCTGAAATTAGCCGCTGTAGAAGAGTATATTTTTTTATACGTAAAACCACCTTGATTTTTTAATAATTCAGGGTAAAAATCACCATCTGTCATGATCGTGCTTTTCTTTCTCGTGTCTTTTGGTTCGAATCCATTTTGTAGAGAAATAGAAGGAAGATAAACTCCCCATCCGTCACCACCGCCTGTAATTCCTGTACCGCCCGGAACAATATACGCCTGATTGGTATTTTGTGTTCCCCATTCTGTAGCAATCGCTTTCCACTGTAAAGCGAACATACTTTCGGCACTATTATTATTCTCCGGACTGCTGAACAAGTTTCCGTACTCCTGAATTAAAATATATTGGTTACCCATAATTTTTTGGGTTAAAGCGGCACATTCCCCATATTCATTTAAAGTCAAATGTACTTTAGCCAAAATACCCATAGCAGCATATTTCGTAACGTATCCCTTTTTTGCTCCTCTTTCAGGTAAATTTGCGACAGCATATTCTAAATCCTGTTTGATGAATTTATAAACATCAGCAACAAGATTTCTTTTTGGCTGTGCTGCAGAACCTGCTTTATTGATAATTGGCACCGCTCTAAAAGTTCTTACCAAATAGAAATAAGCATTTGCTCTCATGAATCGCGATATTGCAATTGCATTTTTATAAGATGCTTCCGGCAGTTCGCTTTTTCTGTCTTCGACTAAACTCATTAAATTATTCGATTGATCGATAACCGAAAACAACGAAACATATCCTTCTGTCAAAATTGGGTTTTGTGACGTTACCTGTGCATCTTTAAACTGCGCATAAGCACCGTCAAATGTAAAAGCGTTTCCGGCGTACATATCTCCAACGGCAATCAGGAATTTATCATTAAAAGTAAACCATGGTTTAAAATATAAACTCTCAGCGATTCCGTCAAAAGCGGTAACTCCTTCGGGTAAATCGGCTGGGGTTAATTGATTTTCAGATGGAGCATCCAAAAAGTCATCTGAACAAGAAAATAAAGACAGCAATGGTATCAGCATTCCCATCATAAAAAGTTTAAAAAGTTTTTTCATAACTATATTTTTATGTTAATGAGTATGAATCATTAAGTTAAATGTGTTTTTTTATCAATCTTAGAATTCTAAATTCACTCCAACAGAAGTTGTTCTTGGCACAGGATAACGTCCTAAATCAATTCCGCTTAAGGTTATATTCTGATCTAAATTTCCAAGAGCTGGGTCAAAGCCGGTATATTTTGTAAACGTGTATAAATTTTGAACGTTTACATACAATCTTACTTTAGAGATAAAAGAGTTGTCGAATATTTTGTTTGGTAAATCGTAGCTTAATGAAACATTCTGAATTCTTAAATAAGAACCATCTTCCACAAATCGATTCGAAATTCTTCCGTTACCATTTGGGTCATTAAGCGTAATTCTTGGTACATCGGTATTTTCGTTTACGCCCGGTTCAAAAGCGCGCATGGCCTGAGTGCTTACGTTTCCGAATCTATCGCCAAATCCCGGATAAATTCCATCTGTGTAATGACGCGTAAAGTTGTAAATCTGATTACCCTGACTTCCGGTTAAAACAACAGATAAACTAAGGTTTTTGTATTTAAAGTTATTGGTAAAAGCATAAGTAAAATCAGGAATTGCACTTCCTATGGCTGTTTGATCTTTACTGTCAATTTTTCCATCGCCGTTAAGATCCTTAAAACGAATATCTCCAATTCCAGTTCCTGTTTCCTGAACTGGCCCCGCAGCTAATTCTGTAGCATTTTTAAACAAACCATCCGTTACATATCCGTAAAATTGTCCAACTGGTTCACCTTCTGTAGTTCTGGTAACGGTATATAAATCAAATTGTACTTTTCCCAATAATGATTTTCCTTCGCCTTGAAAACTTGTTAATTCGTTGTTGTATTTTGAAAAGATAATCGTGCTGTCCCAACTGAAATTTTCTGTTGAAATATTTCTTGTATTCAGCGTAAGCTCAATTCCTTTTGTTACAATTTCACCCGTATTCAGGTAATAATTAAGTGCACTTTGGTTTGATTCATCATTGATTTGTTTCGTTAAGAAATCAGATGAATTTTTAATATAATAATCAAAATCTAATTTTACTCTGTTGTTCAGCATTGCCAATTCGAAACCAGCATTGAATGATTTAAGAGATTCCCATTTAATATCAGGATTTCCTAAATTGTCAATTGTTGGCGAAACGCCTCCAAAAGGAGAAGAAAGCAATGTTAGAATAGTTTGGTATCTGTTTGCCGGAATATTTTGATTTCCTACTAAACCGTAACCTGCTCTAAATTTTAAGTAATTGATACTGTTTGATAAAGGTTCAAAGAACTTTTCGTTACTAACTGTCCATCCTCCAGAAAAAGAAGGAAAATAACCCCATTTATTATTTGGACCAAAGTTTGACGAAGCATCTGCTCTTAAAGAAGCAGAGAAAGAATATCTGTCTGAAAAGCTGTAGTTCAATCTCGAAATATAAGATGACATAGACCATCTTCCAGAACCATTTCCGTTTAATGCCGTATCAATATCACCAATGTTTAAGTTGGTAAAATCTTTGTTTAAAAACTCTCCGGTTCTGTAACCGCTGATGTATTCATATCGACTTTCCTGTGCTTCCTGACCTAATAAGAAAGTAAAGTTATGTTTGTCGTTTATGGTTTTATTATACGTTAAATAATTTTTGATGTTCCAGTAATAACTTTGATCCTGTTGTTTGAATGATTTATTTAAAAGTTCAGACACATTTCCTAAAGTATACTTTGGGGCAAAAGTGGCACTTTTTGAAAAGTTTAAATCGTATCCTAACTCTGTTCTAAAAACCAAACCTTTGATCAGCGTAAAATCTGCAAATAAATTACCGTTGATTTTAAATCTTTCTGTAGTTGAATTGTTGTATTCAGATAGAGCGATTGGATTAGTTGCCTCATTTGCCGAAGATCCTAAACCTGTTGTTGGTCCTGCATAAGAACCATCCGGAGTTCTAACCGGTAATTCTGGAGATTGTCTTAAAGCGTTCATTACTAATCCGCCTCGATCATCATTTCTCACTACTTGCTGAGATGATTTACTTACAGATAAGCTGTTACCAATTTTCAACCATGATTTTACATTAGAATCAACATTTAAGCGCATTGATAATCTGTTGAAATCTGAATTTAAAACAATTCCTTCCTGATCAAAATAATTCAAAGAAGTATAAAAACGTGTTCCTTCTTTTTCTCCAGAGAATGAAAGCTGATGATTGTACATGGTAGCCGTTCTAAAAAGTTCGTCCTGCCAGTTGGTTCCGTTTCCTAATAAATCTGGTTTTTGATATTGATAGGGAACAGGCTCGCCGTTTAATTTGTAAATTTTTGCCTGATATTTTGCGTATTGAGGCAAGTTTAAAACATCAACCGTATTGGTTATTTCCTGAGTTCCTAAATAGGTTTCGTAGGCAAATTTTGATTTTCCTTTTTTTCCTTTTTTAGTTGTAATCAAAACGACACCGTTTGCACCATTTGCACCATAAATTGCCGTTGCCGATGCATCTTTTAAGATGTCAATAGTTTCAATATCAGAAATATTCAAACCAGACAAAGCCGAGTTTTTAGTTTGTCCGTTTCCACCGCCCAATGCGCTGAATGAGAATGTTTCGTTGTTTTTATCTGCAAAAACCGGAGTTCCGTCAATAACATACAAAGGTTCATTTCCGTTAATAGAAGTAATTCCTCTAATTTGTACCGAAATTCCTCCACCCGGCGTTCCTGAATTTTGAGTAACGTTTACACCCGCAGCTTTACCCACAAGCGCCTGATCGATAGAGACAAAAGGTTTGTCCTGAATTTCAGAAGCTTTGATCGAAGAAACTGCTCCATTGATATCTTTTCTTTTGGAAGTTCCGTACCCAATTACGACTACTTCATTTAATTTCTCCAGATCGTTTACCATCGTGATCTGCATAATTGCTTTTGTATCTGCCGGAATTGACAAATTTTTATATCCTACATAACTAAAAAGCAGCAACGCTTTTGGTTCTACATTGTTTAAAACGAAGCTTCCATCAAAATCGGTAACGGTTCCGTTTTTTGTTCCTTGTACTATTACACTAACACCCGGAAGGTTGGCTCCGCCAGATGTTACTTTACCTTTAACAGTTTGTGCGTAGAAAAAATTTCCCCACATACATACTATTAAGCACAATAGTTTTTTTAATGTTCTTTTCTGCATAAAATTTGGTTGTTAGTTTAATTGAAATAATTAGTTAATCGTTAAGTTTTTGAAAAACATTTAAAATTTTGATCTTCTGCTGGTTGATTGTTTTGAGTTTTGGCAAGAAGATTTTTTTCTTAAATATTTCTTAACGAAAGTATATTGTAGAGGTGTTGTATTGTAGAACAGATGTTGCATATTGTGCAACAAATGATGCAAAAAAAAGATCTGAACCCTTATTATAAGCCAAATAAGCGCATTGAGCAGAAAAACAAGTGCTGAGGTATTGCTAAAATTTTCACTTAAAAAATATTGTTTGTTTAAAAAAGAACAAGAATATTTTTGATATGTTGATTTTTATTGGAAGTCAAAAGCTGTAGTTTTTGAAAAAATTGACTGATAAAAAAAGAGCTTCAGTTTTAAACCGAAGCTCTTTACTAATTAATTATTACCCGTTGGGTGAAATTCATATATGTTTTTATTCAACACATAGAGACATAGATTTTTTTACTAAGAAAGAACTTAAAAAGAAACTCGTTTCTAAAACATAGTCAACTATGTTTGTTTAAACAAGTGAAACGCCTTTTTTAAGCATTCTAAATCTATGTTCCTATGTGTTTAAATGTTGCGTTTGTATAGTTTATTCTTTTGTCTTTTTTTCCTGATTGGGTAAATGGCCGTATTTAACTTTATAACATTTAGCAAAATAGGAGGGAGAAGTAAAGCCAACTTTATAGCTTATTTCATTAATATTATTATTGCCTTGTTCAATAAGCTGTTTTGCTTTTTCCAATCGTACATTTCGAATAAATTCGTTAACAGAAACACCTGTTAAAGTTTTTATTTTTCGATACAGCTGACTTCTGCTCAAATAGATTTTAGAAGATAAAAGTTCTACCGTCAATTCTGGTTCGCTGATATTTTCATTAATAAAATGCAGGATTTTTTGAATGAAATCATTATCCAGCGATGTTGTTTTATCTTTTCCTTGTTTGGTAATGCCACTGTAAAATTTCTTAAACATGATTTGCCTGCTTGTAATAAGCTGCGCCAGACTGGATTTTAAAATATCCAGTTCAAATGGTTTGCTCAAATACATATCGGCACCAGAATCGATTCCTTCTAATCGGTCTTTTACCATTGCTTTTGCCGACAGCATTAATAACGGAATATGACTGGTTTTTAAGTCTCCTTTTATGTTTTTACACAACTGTAATCCGTCCATAACGGGCATAATAACATCTGTAATAATTAAATCCGGTAATTTTTGAACCGCAAGTTCGTAGCCTTTTTTACCATTTTCGGCAGTAATAACTTTGTATGATTTGCTTAGTTCTTCTTTTAAATAATTACGCAATTCAGGATTATCTTCCACAATTAAAACCGTATATGATTTTGACTTTTCTTCTTCAGAATTGTCAATGATTTCGGTTGTAAAATCATCTTCATCTGTTTGATTATTAACAGGCTCAAATAGAAATTGGTTTTTATTTTTTTCTATTTTGAAAACCTCATTAACGATTTCATTTTTCTTATAAAGAGAATTGCCTAAAGGAAATGTTACTTTAAATTTTGTGCCTTCGCCAACTTCGCTTTCCACTTCAATTTTCCCTTTATGCAGTTCAATAAATTGTTTAACGACTTCTAAACCAATTCCGGTGCTGCCATAATAATCTTTATTGACATTATTAACCTGATAAAATCGGTCAAAAATTCTGTTTAAATCTTTTTTGCGAATTCCTGAGCCTGTGTCTGTAATGGTTATGGAGAATGAAGGCACTTTTTCTCCATAAATAATCAAAGCATTTTCAGTTTCAGATGTATCTATCACAATAGTTATCGAGCCATTATCGGGCGTAAATTTAAATGCATTGGAAATAATATTAAAAAGTATTTTTTCGAGCATTTTAGGATCGAGCCAGTCTTCGAGTTCATCTTGTGATGATTCAAAATTTACTTTAATGTTTCGGGCTGCGGCTTCTTCATCAAAATAACCAATAATTCCTTCGGTAAAAGCTACGACTTCAATTTTCTTCGCCTGAAGCGAAATTTTATTGAACTCTAATTTATTAAAATCCATAAGCTCATTAATCAGTCTGGAAAGTCTGTCAGAGCTTTTGTGTACGATTTTTAATTTGTTATGTATTTCGGGAGATATTTTTTTGCTTTTTAAAATGTCTTCCAGCGGATTAATAATCAGCGTTAAAGGCGTTCTGAATTCATGCGAGATATTCGTGAAAAACTGTAATTTTTTATTGTTTAATTTCTCTAACTGAATGGTTTTTTCTTTCTCTAAAATGATAGCCTGTTTCGCTTTAAAACGATTTTGATAGATTTTATTAAGATAGATAATCAGGAAAATTAAAATAGAGGCGTAGATCAAATAAGCCCAAATGGTTTTCCACCACGGAGGAAGAATTTTTATTTTTAATTCTAATTGGTTGTTGCTCCAGGAACCATCTGCGTTTGCCGATTTTACTTTAAAAGTATAATTGCCCGGCGCAAGGTTTGTATAGGTTGCCGTTCTGTTATTTCCCGCATAATTCCAGTCTTTTTCAAAACCTTCGAGATAATAAGCGTATTGATTTTTTTTAGAATAATTGTAGTTAATTCCCACATATTCAATCGTAAAAACCGATTGTGTGTAGTTAAGCGTAATTTCTTTAGTCTGCGAAATTACTTTGGTCAATGGCGAAGCTTCTTCATTTGGTTTTACAGATCGGTTGAATAATTTAAAATCACTGAAATACAATCTCGGGGCTTTTTCGGCTTTTTTAATTTCGTTAGGATTAAAATAATTTACGCCTTCATAACCGCCAAAATACAACTCTCCATTTCCATCTTTAAAGACCGCATTATTATTAAAATCGTTGTCGATAAGACCATCATCTTTATTAAAATTGGTGCTTTTTTTATTTTTAAAATCCAGTTTTGTTAAACCAGATCCGCCGCTTACCCATAAAGAACCGTTATTGTCTGAAATTATGGCACGAACAGATTTTTCTTTAAAACCCGGAAAATCATCATAATTAGAAAATGTCTTATTTTTTTTATTGTAACTAAACAATCCCTGACCGTCAGTTCCTAACCAAATTGTTTTATCGTTAGATTCATAAATGGATAAAATACTTTGAATACTGTTGTGTTTATTGATACCGCTGAACATGGCATCGCGCATTTTGGTGACTTTAAAATTCGATTCGTCTTTTAAATTTACCTGATATAATCCTAAAATTGTTCCAACCCAAAGCACATTATCTGAGTCTACAAAAACCTTGCGGATAAAAGCATTATCTAAAGCATTTTCGGCAAATGGTTTAGAATCGCAATGTACAAATGTGTTGGTTTTATTGTCAAAATAATGAAGCCCTTTTATAAAAGTTCCAATCCAGATTCGGCCTTTTGAATCTTCTGAAAAGGTAAAAATTCGATTCGATTTTAATCCTGTATTTGAAGTATTATAATTTACGAATCGGGTAGTGCCATTTTTTAAAAAGTAAATGCCGCGATCCCAGCTTCCAATCCAGATATTTTGTTTGCTGTCTATAAATATGGTTTGAATATCAATTGCATCTAAACCAGAGTAATAGCCTTGATTATTTTGATTAACGTGAATGTAACTTTTATCGGTAAGATTATAAATATCAAGTCCGCCGCCTTCATTACTGATTAATAAATTTCCCTTTTTATCTTTTATAACAGAAGTTACAAAGCTGGTTTGTAAAGAATTATCATTATTAACAAGTGATTCAAGAGAATTGAATTTGTTATTAGGTTTATCAAAAACACCAAGTCCTTTATTGAAATAGCCTAACCAAAGTCGTTTTTCTTTGTCTTCGTATAACGACCAGACAGAATTAGATTGTAAACTGAAACTATTGTATTTGCTGTGCAGATATTTTTTTAGTACTTGCCCTTTATAATTTACAACCAGTAATCCGTCATTTTCGGTACCGCAAACAATGTAATCCAGACTGCTTTTTACGATCGATAAGATTTTGTTTTTGGTAATGGCGTACTTTTCAAATTGATAATTATCTGTTTCAGGTTTAATTTTTATCAGACCGTTTTCTGTCGTTCCCAGCCAGATATATCCAAATTGATCTACAACAAGACTTTCTATATCGTCCAGTAAAGGTTCTCTTTTAAATTTATCTTTATAAACCTGTTTAACTTTTCCGTTTAAATCAATTTCTAAAAGGCCGTAACTTGTTCCTAAATAAATAATTCCCTGCTTATTTTTTACCGAAGATTTTATTAAAAAATTAGGTTTGTCCAATACTTTCGATTGAACTAAAGTAACTTTTAAAGTCTTGGTATCCAATTTGAATAACCCGAAACCATACGCGCCTAAGAATAAATTACCGTTGTTGTCTTCAATAATTGTTTTTACGGTAATAGGTTCGCTGTAGCCTTTTCGTATTACATCTTCAATATTGATTTTGGTGAAATTATCTAAATCCCTGTTGTACAAACACAAACCTTCATCTGTGCCCACCCAAAGATTATTTTTGGAATCAATAAAAGTGGTATAAATAAAGTTACTGTTTACAGATCCGGGTTTTTTATCATATTTATATCCAAAATAATTTACCCCGTCATATCGGTATAAACCAGCGCCGTTTGTGCCAATCCAGATAAAACCATTATTATCCTGAATGATAGAAGAAACAGCTCTTTTTGAAGTAGTTTCCTGTATGCTTCTAAATTGATAGCTGTCAAATTTACCTTGTGAAAACAGGCAGTTTGTAAGCAAAAAGAAGCATACAAGAATATATTGGATATTTTTCATTTGCATTTTTAATGTGGTTATTGGTCAATTTTAATTGAAAATAAAATTTGCAATTGATTTTATTTTAAGCATATACGAAACAATATTAATAAAACTAAATTGAACCTTTACTTTTTTATAGAAATTTAGCCTGTCACCAAAAAAACCTGAGCCGATTAATAACCTTAAAAAGGTATTATCGTACTCAGGTTATTAGGTTGTTTGCTTAAGAATAAATCCAGATGCTTCGGACAATGGCATTGGTTTAAGCTTTTAAAAAATAAAATTATTGTTAATTAAATCCGTTTTTATCTGCGTCTTTACGAAGTAAATCTGTTTTATCCGCGTCAAAATTAGACGCTGATTTTACTGATTCGCTAAAGCGAAAACGCTGATAAAAACAGATTTTTCTAATTATTTTAGTTCAAATTTAGTCGTAAGTCCTTCATTTGAATTCCAGCCCGCCATAACATTAAACAAGCCCGGTTCTACTAAAAATTTACCATCGTTGTCATAAAAACCTAATTCCTTATCTGTTAAGGTAAAATGAATTGTTTTGGTTTCTCCTTTTTTTAATTCGATAAGTTCAAAACCTTTTAATTCTTTAACAGGTCTAACAATACTCGCAACAGGATCATTTAGGTACAATTGAACAACTTCTTTTCCGTCAAAATTTCCGGTATTGGTAACATCAACAGAAACTTCAATTTTTTCTCCTTTTTGGAAAGAAGGTTTTGCAATTTTTAGATTTTTATAAGCGAAAGAAGTATAACTTAATCCGTAACCAAAAGGATATAAAGGTGTTTTTTCCACATCTGAATAATGCGACCAAAAAACATTTTGATCTTTATCTGTAGGTCTTCCGGTATTGTATAAATTGTAATAAATAGGGCATTGGCCAACATTTCTGGGGAAAGACATTGGCAGTTTTCCGCTTGGATTATAATCTCCGTATAAAACCTGCGCAACAGCATTTCCGGTTTGAGTTCCTAAATGCCAGGCTTCAACAATAGCAGGAATATGCTCTGCTGCCCACGGAATACTCAACGGACGTCCGTTATTTAAGACTAAAACGATATTAGGATTTACTTTGTAAACTTCCTCTAATAATTGCTGTTGATTTCCAGGTAAACTTAATTCAGTTCTGCTTCGTCCTTCGCCGCTTTGAAAACCAATTTCACCTAAAACCATTACGACAACATCGGCATTTTTTGCAGCTGTTTTTGCAGCTTCAAATCCAGAAAAATCAGTCGTATTCAATTTTACTTCGTCTAAAAAAGATTGTTTATTTAGAGCGACATCTGTTCCTTTTTCATAAACCAATGAGTTGTCTTTATATTGCTGCATTCCTTCTAAAACCGATACAGCGGTATTATCATCTGCAGCAATTCTCCAGCTTCCTAACGGACTATTTTTATCATTTGCCAAAGCGCCAATTAAAGCGATTTTAGCGCCTGATTTTTTCAGAGGTAAAAGGTTTTTATCATTCTTTAATAAAACAATCGATTTTTTTGCCATGTCCAGAACGCCGTCATTATTGGCTTTGCTGCCAATGTTTGCTTTTTCACGGTCTTCATCACAATATTTATATGGGTTGTCAAACAAACCTAATTCAAATTTTACACGAAGAATTCTGCGGACAGCATCGTCAATCACACTTTCTTTAACCGATCCATTTTTTACCAGCTTAGCCAATTCTGATACATAAACATTTGATTCCATATCCATATCAGAACCTGCAATGGCTGCTTTTTTAGCGGCATCGGAGGCATTAGCTGCGTAACCGTGAGTAATCATTTCGCCTATAGAAGCCCAGTCAGAAACTACAAAACCTTTAAATCCCCAGGCTCCTTTTAAAATATCTCTTTGTAAAAAGACGTTTCCGGTTGCAGGAACTCCGTTTAGTGTATTAAACGAATTCATAAAAGTGCGGATTCCCGCATCAACAGTTGCTTTAAAAGGTGGTAATACGGTATTATAAAGCTTTGAATTACTCATATCAACGCTGTTGTATTCTCGTCCGGCTTCTACAAAACCATAAGCAGCAAAATGCTTCGCGCAAGCTATAATGGAGTTATTATCGAATTTTTCGCCCTGAAAACCTTTGACTCTTGCCGTAGCAATCTTGCTTCCTAAATATGGATCTTCACCAGCGCCTTCCATTACGCGTCCCCAGCGTGCATCATTGGCTACATCAACATTTGGTGCAAAAGTCCAGTTTAATCCCGAAGCCGAAGCTTCAAGAGCAGCCACGCGAGCCGAATTTTTAATGGCTTCTAAATCCCAGCTTGCAGATTCTGCGAGTGGAATAGGGCTCAGGGTTTTGTAACCGTGAATTACATCAAAACCAAATAGTAACGGAATCCCAAGACGGGTTTCTTCAACGGCGATTTTTTGTACAGCTCTAACTTCTTTAACACCTCGAACAGTCAGCATAGAACCAACCCATCCTTTTTTTATATTGTTGTATTTTTCTTCATTAGATCCAGATTCCGGTTTTGGTCCGGTAACATCCCATGAACCGTTGTATTGGTTCATTTGTCCTACTTTTTCTTCTAATGTCATTTCTTTCATTAAAAGTGTAATGCGGTCTTCAATTGGTTTATTAGCATCCATATGTTTTTTGGTTTGAGCATAACTGTTTCCATAAACGATCAGCACTAAAAATGCATATCTTTTAATTTGTTTTTTCATCATTGTGTTTTTGGTTTTATACTAGATAGTTTGAATACAAGGTTGTAAATGTAGTTTTACAGCACTAATTACAATAGTAGATTTGAAGCATTATATAATAGAAATGTTGTATTTATAGCCTTTACAAGGGATAAAAACAAAAAAAGAATCGCATTTAGCAAAATTGAAAGTGCTTTTATATTTCATGTTTTGATTTGTATAAAGGGAAAAATAATTGCTTTTTAATATTTATAACAACCGATTGTTTTGGCACTTTTTATTGAATCTGTTATTTCTGATGTAATTGCTTCCAGTATTTTAAACGAAACAAATTTCAACTAAATTATGCGAAATAACTTATTTAAAAATATGTTTTTATTTCGTTTTTCTCAAATTAGATCTTTTCAGCGTGTTTTTATTTTTTTATTAAAATTTCTAAAAGATCATTTTATATTTCATAACTAAGCATCTCCAGAGAAATATTTATTTAAGTATAATTTAATTATTTCACTTAAAAATTTAATTAATTATTTTTTTAAAGCTTATTTTTTAAATATCATCAACAAAATTAATAAACAACCGATTGTGTTATATTTGTTTTTTGTTATATTTGTTTCAAATACACTTATTGAATAAGTCGATTTCTGACTTCATTTAAATCAATTTTAGGATTAACATTTCATCATAAATCGCTGAAGAGCGGTTATTAAAATTCGGGCATTATTTAAACTTATATAACAAATTTAATTATAGTAATGAGTGTTAATCTTACAGTTACCTTATACTGGTTTTGAGTTTGTTAGTTGAAGCCGGGAGGCATTCTTCCGGCTTTTAATATTTTCTAATAAATAAAGAGTATACAAAATGATTAAAAGGAATATCTTTTTTTTGACAGTAGTACTGTTTTTATGTTTTTTTGAAGGGACGGCTCAAAGCACCAATCCGAAAAAAATGCAGTCTAAAAATACCGCTGTTTTTTCTAATGTTAGTTATGTTGGTGACGATCAGGTTTATAATGACAACCCATTAAAACCAGATGAATTTTATACGCCAATTTTACAAGGCTGTTACCCTGATCCTGCCATTACAAAAAAAGGCGATGATTATTATATGGTCTGTTCTTCATTTGCCATGTTTCCCGGTGTACCCATTTTTCATTCTAAAGATTTAGTAAACTGGACAGATTTGGGCGGTGTTTTAAATAATGTTGCAGAGTTTAATCCGCATAATACGGGAATCAGCGAAGGCGTTTATGCTCCCGGAATTACTTATAATCCGCATAATGATACCTTCTATATGATTGTAACAGCATTTTCCGCCGGACTGGGTAATATTATTGTGAAAACAAAAGATCCTATGAAAGGCTGGGGAAGTCCTATAAAATTAGGTTTTGGCGGTATTGATCCTTCCATATTTTTTGATGATAACGGTAAAGGTTATATCGTTCATAATGATGCGCCCGATAAAGGAAAAGAATTGTACGAAGGGCATCGTGTCATAAAAGTTTGGGAGTATGATCTCAATACAGATAAAGTAATTCCCGGAACCGATAAAATTATTGTAGATGGAGGTGTTGATCTTTCTAAAAAACCGATCTGGATTGAAGCGCCGCATTTGTACAAAAAGAACGGAAAATATTATTTAATGTGTGCCGAAGGCGGAACAGGAGACAATCACAGCGAAGTTATTTTTATAAGTGATACTCCTAAAGGACCTTTTAAACCTTCATCAAATAATCCGATACTTACACAGCGTTATTTTCCAAATGACAGAACTAATAAAGTAGACTGGACAGGCCACGCTGATTTAATTCAGGGACCGAATAATAGATATTACGGTGTTTTTTTAGGCATTCGCCCAAATAATCAAAACAGGGTAAACACCGGAAGAGATACTTTTATACTTCCTGTAGACTGGTCTGGTGATTTTCCTGTTTTTGAAAACGGATTAATTCCCCTGCAGCCAAAATTAAAAATGCCAACGGGAGTTACAAATAAAACAGGAAAAGATGGTTTTTTTCCGAACGGTAATTTCACGTTTACCGAAAATTTCACCTCAAAAAAATTAGATTACAGATGGATTGGATTGCGAGGTCCGCGCGAAAATTTTATTTCACAGAGTAAAAAAGGTTTAGAAATAACGCCCTTTGAAGTAAACATTAAAGAAGTCAAACCAACCTCTGCACTTTTTTACAGACAGCAGCACAACACATTTTCATTTACTGCCACAGTTGATTACAAACCACAATCAGAAAAGGATTTAGCCGGTATTGTCTGCCTTCAGAATGAACGTTCTAATTATGTATTTGGAATCACAAAAAAAGGAAATGATACTTTTATTTTATTAGAAAGAACAGAAAAAGGACAGTCAAAAATTATAGCAAGTTCTAAAATCAAAATAACAAATCCATTGCGTCTGCAGGTAAAAGCAAAAGGAGACCGCTATGAATTTAGTTATGCCCTTAATGGTGTTGATTTTGAAAACTTAGGCGGAGCAGTTTCGGGAGATATTCTTTCAACCAATGTCGCCGGAGGTTTTACCGGAGCATTGATAGGTTTATATGCTACAGCTGCTAATGATGCGCATCCGGAATAATTATTCATTTTTTAAATTTTCAAACCAAAAACAAATTGTAAATAATGAAATCAATAAACAGGTTTTTAAAATTCGTAATTCTTTTTTTAATAGTCCAAAAAGGATATTCTCAAGATTCAGATTTTCATATTTATTTGAGTTTAGGGCAATCCAATATGGAAGGTTATGCTAAAATTGAACCGCAAGATAAAGTGAATGTAAATCCGCGTTTTCAGGTTTTAGCAGCAGTCAATTGCGCTGAAACGGGACGTGAAATGGGAAAATGGTACACAGCAGTTCCGCCTTTGTGCAGATGTACAACCGGACTTACTCCGATAGATTATTTTGGAAGAACGATGGTATCTAATCTTCCTGAGAAAATAAAAGTTGGCGTTATAAATGTTGCTGTTGGAGGCTGTAAAATAGAACTTTTTGATAAAAATAATTTTGAAACGTATGTTGCAGGTTCTCCAGACTGGCTAAAAAACATTGTAAAAGAATACGATGGAAATCCATATGTAAGATTAGTAGCAATGGCAAAAATTGCGCAGCAAAAAGGCGTTATAAAAGGCATTTTATTGCATCAGGGAGAATCAAATACAGGCGATACACTTTGGCCTAAAAAAGTAAAAATTGTATATGATAATTTAATAAAAGACTTAAATCTGGATCCTAAAAAAGTACCGTTACTTTCTGGAGAAACCGTAAACGAAGATCAAAATGGTAAATGCGGCAGTATGAATACGATAATTGCAAAACTGCCTCAGGTTATACCAAACGCCTATGTTATTTCTTCAAAAGGATGTAAAGCTGAACCTGATTTTCTACATTTTAATGCGGATGGTTACAGGGAATTAGGCAGACGTTACGCCGAAAAAATGTTATCGTTATCCGGTTATGCATTATCTAACGGCAAAGAACCTTTTATAGTTCAGGCTCCACTTGGATTTGATGTGGCTGATCCAAATGCAAAACAAGGAAAAATCGAGACCGTAACTTATAAATCTAAAACAGTAGGTTCCGTTAGAAAAGCGACTGTTTATACACCGCCGGGATTCAACAAAAAGAAAAAATATGCTGTTTTATACCTTTTACATGGAATAGGAGGCGATGAAAAAGAATGGCTGAACGGAGGAAATCCGCAGGTTATATTAGATAATCTTTACGCCGAAGGAAAAATTGAACCCATGATTGTCGTGATGCCAAACGGTAGAGCAATGAAAGATGACAGCGCTTCTGGAAATATAATGGACCCGCAAAAAGTAAAAGCTTTCAGCGTTTTTGAACAGGATCTTTTAAATGATTTAATTCCATTTATTGAAAAAAAATATCCGGTTTTAAAAGACAGGGAACACCGTGCCATTGCGGGGTTATCTATGGGAGGCGGGCAATCTTTAAATTTCGGATTAGGAAATTTAGATAAGTTTGCCTGGGTAGGAGCATTTTCGACAGCGCCTAATACGAAGCTGCCGCAAGATTTATTACCTAATCCCGAAGAAGCCAAAAAGAAACTCAAACTACTTTGGATTTCCTGCGGCGATAAAGACTGGCTTATAGAAAACAGTACCCGTACACACGATTATTTATCAAAAAATAATGTGCCTCATATTTATTACATCGAACCGGGAGTACATGATTTTAAAGTCTGGAAAAATGGGTTATATATGTTTTCGCAGTTTTTATTTAAACCTGTCGATCAGTCAAAATTTGCGGACTATACTGTTTTAGGGAATCCGGAAAAGACGAATCCGTAATGCTGTTCGAAAACAAAATAAAAGCTCCAAATCTTTAATCAAAAAACATGAAAAATAATTATCTATTTCTTTTAAGTTTAGTATGCTTTTTCAATTTAAACGCACAGCAATATCCTTATAAAGATCCGTCGCTTAGCTCTAAAAAACGTGCAGAAGATTTAATTTCCCGATTAACGCTCGAAGAAAAAGCGGCATTAATGTGCGATCAAAGCGATGCTATACCAAGATTGGGAATCAAAAAGTTTAACTGGTGGAGTGAAGCCCTGCACGGTTATGCGAATAATGATAATGTTACTGTTTTTCCTGAACCTATAGGTATGGCAGCTTCGTTTGACGATCAATTGGTTTTTCGTGTATTTGACGCCGTTTCTGATGAAGCCCGTGCCAAATACAATCAATGGATTCAAAACGGAAATGAAAATAAACGCTTTTTAAGTCTTTCAGTCTGGACGCCAAATGTCAATATTTTTAGAGACCCACGCTGGGGACGCGGACAGGAAACGTATGGCGAAGATCCTTATCTGACTTCCCGAATGGGAGTTTCGGTTGTAAAAGGACTTCAGGGCCCAGCAGATTCTAAATACCGTAAGCTTTTGGCTTGTGCCAAACATTTTGCCGTTCATTCCGGCCCTGAATGGAGCAGACATGAATTGAATTTGAATAATGTAGATCCTCGTGAATTATATGAAACGTATCTTCCGGCTTTTAAAACTTTGGTGCAGGAAGCCGATGTTCGTCAGGTAATGTGTGCTTATCAGCGTTTAGACGACGAACCTTGCTGCAGCAACACCCGATTGTTACAGCAAATTCTTCGTGATGAATGGGGATTTCAATATCTGGTAGTTTCAGATTGCGGCGCCGTTACAGATTTTTATACCACCCATAAAGTTTCATCAGATGATGTGCATGCCGCATCAAAAGCTGTATTGGCAGGAACTGACGTTGAATGTGTTTGGGATAAATACTCTTTTAAAAAATTATCCGAAGCCGTTGATAAAGATTTAATTAAAGAAGAAGAAATCAATAAAAGTCTGCTTCGTGTTTTAATCGGTCGTTTTGATTTGGGCGAAATGGACGATGACTCGATTGTGCCCTGGACGAAGATTCCGGCAACGGTGCTTAACAGCAAAGAACATCAACAGTTAGCTTTGGAAATGGCTCAAAAATCCATGACGCTTTTACAAAATAAAAACAATATTCTTCCTTTAAACAAAACCATAAATAAAGTGGCCGTTATTGGGCCAAATGCAGATAACGAACCAATGTTGTGGGGAAATTATAACGGAACACCTAATAAAACGATTACGATTAAAAATGGAATTGAAACAAAACTTACTGCAAATAAAGTCCTATACGATAAATCTTGTGATTTAGTCGAAGATAAAGTAACGGATACTTATTTTGATCAATTTTCCTTTGAAGGAAAAAAAGGAATGAAAGCCACTTATTGGAACAATCCTAATAGAGAAGGAAATAGTTTGGTTTCGCAGCAAATTTTAAATCCTATAAAAATGACCACAGCAGGTCAGCATGAATTTGCTTCGGGAGTTAAACTAGAAGGGTTTTCGGCAAAATATGAAACCGAATTTACAGCAAAAGAAACTGAAAATCTTGTTTTTAAAACCGGAGCAACCGGAGCTTTTGAATTATTTGTTGATGGAAAATCGATAGCAAAGTATACCAACTGGCGAACTGTTCCCGCTAAAATCCAATTTCCAGTTGAAGCTGGAAAAAAATATAAAATAGAAATTCTTTTTGCCCAATCAAATGATTGGCAGGCGAATTTAGAATTCGATTTTGGAAAAGAATTTGATATTGATTTCAAAGGTTTAATTCAAAAATTAAAAGGCATTGATACCGTGATTTTTGCAGGCGGACTTTCGACTTTATTAGAAGGAGAAGAAATGCCGGTTTCCTTTCCGGGTTTTAAAGGCGGCGACCGAACCAATATCGAACTTCCTGCTGTACAGAGAAAATGTTTGAAAGAATTGAAAGCAGCTGGTAAAAAAGTAATTTTTGTAAACTGTTCAGGATCTGCGATTGCTTTAACGCCAGAAACAGAAAGCTGTGACGCTATCTTGCAGGCTTGGTATCCGGGAGAATCGGGAGGTCAGGCTGTAGCCGATGTTCTTTTTGGAGATTATAATCCAGCGGGAAAACTGCCCGTTTCGTTTTATAAAAATTCAGATAAATTAGGCGATTTCGAAGATTATTCACTTAAAGGAAGAACGTATCGTTATACCACAGATGTTTTGTTTCCTTTTGGTTTTGGTTTAAGCTATTCTAAATTTGATATTGAAGCAGGAAATTTAAGCAAAAGCAAAATAAAATCTAATGAAGAAACGCAGCTAAATTTTTCAATAAAAAACACCAGTAAACGCGACGGAACAGAGATTGTTCAGGTTTATATTCGAAAATTAAATGATACAGACGGGCCTTTAAAAACATTAAAAGCATTTAAACGAATTGACCTAAAAGGTGGTGAAAAACAAAATGTAACGGTCAATTTACCGGCTTCTTCATTTGAGTTTTATGATGCTAAAACCAAAGCAATGAATATCGCTTCGGGAGAATACGAGGTTTATTATGGCAGCAGTTCTGATGCTAAAGATTTAAAAATGATGAAATTGACTATTAAATAAACTTAATAGTACATTTTAAATTTCTTTATCAAAATAAACAAGTCCCCATATTGTGTTTTATAAAACAATATAAAATTGAACTTTAATTTAATACTCATTTTATAATGTCTTCAAAAAAATGTTTTAGAACCATTGCTATTTTGTTTTTTATAATCAACAGCTTGTTTTCTCAAAATACATTTGAAAACTATCAATTTCGTCTGGTAGATAATGAGACTTCAAAAAGCGGAATTTATACCATTGCACAGGATCAATTTGGCGTTATGTGGATGGGAACAAACGGCGCAGGTTTATATAAATATGATGGAATAAATTATGTAGGTTACGAGCAAGACTCAAAACGCAGCAATTCTATTAACAGCAACTTAATTTATACGGTTTATGTAGATACGCAAAACCGTTTGTGGACAGGCACCGATGAAGGATTGTGTCTTTATAATCGGAATTTAGATACTTTTGAAAATATCGATCTTCGGAAACCAAGCCAAAAAGAAACTGTAATTTCCGTAAGAAGTATTATTGAAGACAATAACGGCAATATCTTTTTAGGAACATTTAATAATGGTCTGCTAAAACTAAATGTGAAGTCAAGGAAAATAACAAGTCTTAAACTCGATACTCCAAATGCCGTAAATTATTTGATCCATTGTTTAGTAAAGGATAATAAAGGAACGATTTATTTAGGAACTAATTCTGGTTTAAAAGTAGTTGACCCAATAAAAAATGAGGTAAAAAAAGTAAAAATTGCCCAAAATAATGAATTGCTGTCAGGTACAATTATATCTATGTTTTTTGACAGTAAACAAAATTTATGGATTGGTAACGGATACAAAGGTCTGGTTAAAGTCAATTTGTATTCTAAAGAAAAACAAGCAGTTACTTTTCCTATTACTAGAAAAAGAATCATGTCGATTTTGGCGGCAGATCCTGAAACTATTCTTTGTGCAACAGAAAATGACGGTTTAATTGTTGTAAACAGTGAAGGTGTTGTTCAAAAAAGATATGAAAATAGTAAATACAATAATCGCAGTTTAGGTTCTAATTCTGTCTGGTCGTTATATGTAGACAAAGAAAAAAGAATCTGGCTGGGATATTATAATAAGGGTTTAGGTGTTTTTGACCGAATAAATACGAAGGTAAAAGGAATTGAAAGTTTAGCCGGAAATCCGCAGTCCTTACAAACCAATTGTGTTACCGGAATTGCCAAAGATCAGGAAGGCCAGTTGTGGATTTCTATGGAAGGCGGCGGTGTTGATGTTTACAATCCCGAAACCAAAAACTTTAAACATATTACCAAATCAGATTCTCATTTTTATTCGGGATTAACAAATAATAATATTACCAAAGTTTTTATAGATAAAAAACAAAATGTCTGGCTGGCAAGCTGGAATGAGGGAATCTTTTTTTTGAAGAAAGGAAGCCGAAACTTTATTAATTACAACACAAAAAATACTCCAGATCTTGCCTCAGACAATATTATGAGTATTACCGAAGATTCGAGAGGTGTAATATGGATTGGAACTTTTGCAAAAGGATTACACTATTATACTCCGTCAGACGGTCGTTTTCATCATTGTAATCAGAAACCATTTTATGCCAATGGGATGGTGAATTTAGACATTAGAAAAGTAATGGTAGATTTTGATGATGCGGTTTGGGTTGGTTCAACAACGGGTTTGTATAAGGTCAGCACGAAGGATTTTGTTACTTTTTCTGTGACTTCTTTACGCGATAAAATGTCTGAAAAGCTTAAAAATCATAAAAGCATACACACTATTAATACGTTATATCAGGCCAAAAACAAAGAAATTTGGATTGGTACTGACGGTGCGGGATTATTCAGCTACAATAAAAAAAACGCCACTTTAAAATGGTATAGAAATTTTAACGGACTTCATGAAAAATCAATATCCTCTATTATAGAATCTAATGACGGTCGAATCTGGATAAGCGGAAAAAAAGGAATCAGCAGACTGGATTTAAAAAGCAAAACCACAGTCAATTATTCTACTTACGACGGTTTGCTCGGAAATGATTTCAACAACAATTCTGTTTTAAAAGATGAAAACGGAATGCTGTATTTTGGCGGTTACGAAGGTTTAAATTGTTTCAATCCTGACAATTTGGTCAAAAGCAAAAAACAGCTTCCTATTTATTTTACGGATTTGAAACTTTTTAATAAATCAGTAAAGCCGCTCGAAAAAAATTCACCGTTAATAAAAGTAATATCCGAAACAAAAAAGATAATTCTTAAACATGATCAGTCTGTATTTACAATTGATTTTATTGGTATAAATTATTCTTTTCCCGCCAAAAATGAATTTGCTTATTACTTAGAAGGTTTTGAAGATTCGTGGAATTATGTGGGGAGTAAAAGCTCTGCAACTTATACCAACTTAGCTCCCGGAAAGTATGTTTTTAAGGTTAAAGCATCTGAAAAAAACGGAGCCTGGAGCCAGAAGCCATTAGAATTAAAAATTGAAATTTTACCTCCGTGGTGGAAAACATCATTTGCATATCTCTTTTATTCGCTGTTAGTATTGGCGGCCATTTATTTCGGAAATCAATATTATCAAAACAGATTCAAACAGAAACAATTAATTCAATTTGAACAGAAAAAAGCGGCTCAGATCGAAAAATTAAATGATAAAAAACTAC
The DNA here is from genome assembly GCF_002482975.1 of Flavobacterium sp. UBA7680. Taxonomy (GTDB): domain Bacteria; phylum Bacteroidota; class Bacteroidia; order Flavobacteriales; family Flavobacteriaceae; genus Flavobacterium. Next base: position 145,223 of record NZ_DLHA01000043.1, read on the forward strand.
AGTTCTTTACCAATATTTCGCATGAGTTTCGAACACCGCTTACTTTAATTTTAAATCCTTTAGCAGATATACTCAAGAACAATACGCAGGAACTTTCAGGCGGTGTTTTAAATAAACTGCAGACGATTCAAAAAAGTTCTGACAGACTTTCCAGATTAATCAACGAGCTGATGGATTTTAATCAGCTTCAGTTTAATAAAATGCCGCTCAAAGTACAGCAATTAGAAATTGTGGGTTTTACAAAAGAAATTGTAAGCTATTTTGATGAAGAAGCGCAAAGCCGCGGAATTGAATTGCAATTTGAATCAGATAAAAAAACATTAAACGATTGGGTTGATCCTAAAATGTTCGAGAAAATTATTTTTAATGTGATTTCAAACGCTTTTAAGGTTACTCCGGATAATGGAAAAATAACAGTAAAAGTAATAATTGACGAGGAGTTAATTTATTTTCCATTACTACAGCCTGCTTACAGTAACCCGTCTTTTTCAGTTATTATTAAAGATACGGGCGCGGGATTGGATAAAAAAGATATTAAGCGAATTTTTGATCGTTTTTATCAGGTAAATAATTTAAACAAAGCGTATTACGGCAGCACGGGAATTGGTCTGGAAGTCGTTCGCGGATTTGTAGAATTACATAAAGGAAATATAGAAGTAGAAAGTGTATTAGGAGCCGGAACCACTTTTAAATTAATATTTCCGATGGGGAAAGAATTCTTCAATGAAAATGAAATACTGCAGGAAGAATTTAAAAAAGAGAAAAAACTAAGTTTCACACCAACCATCGAAAAAGAAACCGTTCAATCACCGGATGATCAGGAAAAACAAGATCGTGTTTATACCATTTTGATTGTTGAAGATAATGTAGAACTACGGAATTATTTAAAAAATGAACTTAAAAAAGAGTATAAAGTAATCACGGCAGAAAATGGTCAGATTGGTTTAGAAGCAGCTTTGCAAAAACAGCCCGATTTGATTTTGACCGATGTAATTATGCCTGTTATGAATGGTTTAGAGCTATGCAAAAACATTAAAGCCGATTTAAAAACCAGTCATATTCCGTTAATGATGCTGTCTGCAAAAGCACTAGTCAAAGATAAATTAGAAGGAATAGATTCTGGTGCCGATATGTATTTGAGCAAACCATTTGATATGGATATTTTAAGGTCCAGTTTAGTGCAGCTGCTTAAAAGCAGGCAGATTATGTTTAATAAATTCTATAACGGCATTACTCCAAAGGCAAAAGAAAAAACGACCACACTGGATAATGAATTCATAAAAAATGTCCTGAATTATATTAATGAAAACATCAATGAATATGAATTGAGCGTTGAGGTTTTGGCATCAAAAGTTTTTTTAAGCAGAAGCCAGTTGTACCGAAAAGTTAAAACCTTAACGGGTGTTTCGGTCAATGAATTTATACGAAATGTTCGTTTAGAAAAAGCCAAAGAATTAATAGAGCTGGGCAATGACAATATAACCGAAATTAGTATTAAAACTGGTTTTAGTTCTCCTTCTTATTTTACAAAATGTTATAAAGAAAAATACGGGCAGCTGCCTACGCACAGTAAATAATTTATTCATTTTGGATTCCCCTTAAAGACGGTTTATGCCGTCTTTTTTTTGTTTTAATAATTAAAAATCAAAGCAATAAACAGTAAAAGTCATTTTTAGAAATTATGAAATAATTGTAATTCAAGCCTTTTTTTATTTCATGCTTAAAAAAGGAATAACATAATTATTAAAATCCTATTTCTGTTTTATTCGATAAATCGCTCAAAAACCTTCAATACGCCTGTTTCTGTAGTTATCATGCTACAAAATTGATAGTTTTTGCATCATTTTTAATAGACAAAATTTAGGCTAACCTTATATTTTTGGATGTAAGAAAAATTAAATAACCCAGGAAAACAAGTATTAACCTTTTTAAAAATTACAGTATGAATTGAAAATCAAATTATGTTTTGAATCCTTATTTGTATTAAAATTTAAGAGCTATAAAAACCACTTTTAAATTTTAGAATAAGCATTACAATAATTAAAACTTTACAACCAAATAACTATTTAAACTAATCAAAAAACCAATTGAAATGATGTTAAAATTAAAATATGCAATAATCACATTGCTGATAATCAGCAGTCATAATATGATGGCACAGTCAAAGACCATACAAGGGGTGATTACAGATCCCTCAGGGTTTCCTTTGCCGGGTGCCGGTGTTAATGTAGAAGGTTCCCAAAACAGTACCTCTACAGATTTTGACGGAAAGTATACTTTAAAAGGCGTGAACCCTACAGACAAAATTATATTTTCGTTTGTTGGTCTAATTTCACAAACAATCATCGTAGGGACAAGAAATACTATTGATGTTACCTTAGCATTATCCACACAAAACTTAAATGAAGTTATAGTAGGTTACGGAACTCAAAAGAGAACTAAGGTAACCGGAGCAATTTCGACAGTAGGTTCAAAAGATATTGCTGCAGTGCCAATTACAAATGCAGAGTCCGCTTTACAAGGTAGAGCCGCGGGTGTTACTGTTGTAAACGGTGCTCCGGGTTCTAATCCTACCGTTACCATTCGTGGTTTGGCTACCATGGGAAACAGTGCTCCCTTATATGTAATTGATGGAGTTTTGACCAGTAACTTATCTGGACTGAGCCCAAATGATATTGAATCGATGTCTGTTTTAAAAGATGCTTCAACAACAGCTTTATACGGTTCAAAAGCTTTTAACGGAGTAATTATGGTTACTACGAAAAAAGGAAAAAAAGGACCGGGGCAGCTAAATTTTAGCACTTATGCCGGTTTTCAGACTATTACAAAAAGATATGATGTTTTAAATACGCAGCAATATCTGCAATATGCTAAAGATTTAGGAAGTGATTTAACAGCAAGAGCTGCTGAATTTGGCAATACAAATACCAACTGGCAGGATCAAATTTTTCAAAGCGGTGTAATGCAGGATTATAATTTGAGTTTCTCAAATGGTACAGAAACTTCTACATCTCGTTATTCTGCCGAATATTTGAAACAGGAAGGAGCTGTTATCAATACTGGTTTTGAACGTTATTCGTTTAGAGCTAATAATACGCAGGATATTGGCAGACTTAAGGTAGGAAGTAATATCGGAATCTCTTTCAGTAAAATCAATCCGGAGCGTAATTCAGGAGGAAGAACACTATTAGAGCATGCTATTAAAATGGCACCTTATTTACCTGTTTATAACGAAGCAAGTTTAGGAGGTTATCAAGGTCCTAGCGCCATTGATGGTAATGATGCCGAAAACCCTGTTCGTGTAGCCAATTTAGGATATCAAAAAATCAATAATTTATCTATAATAGGAAATATCTACGCTGAATTAGAAATTTACAAAGGCCTGAAATTTAAATCACAAGTTTCATTAGATTACTTTACAAGTAAGGATCATACCTTTATTCCAAGCTACGCTGACGGTTCTTATCACAGGCAGGCGTTTTCAACAACTAATGAAACAAATACCCAAGGGCAGAATATTGTTTTCGATAATAGTTTAACGTATAAAACTACGATCGCAGCTAAGCATAATATTGAGGTATTGGGAGTTATAACTAAAATTGACGGAAAAGGGCAGAATTTAGCAGCGGGAAGCCGTTACTATATTTCAAACGAAATTGATCAGCTGCGATATAATGAAGGAAGTTTGAGTTCAGGAAATTTTGAAGAAAAAAATATTGGATATATCGCGCGTATCAATTACGATTACGATGATAAATATATACTTGCGGTTTCAGGTCGTAGAGATGCTTCATCTCGTTTTGGAGCGAATAACCGCTGGGGTAATTTCTACTCATTTGCTGTGGGATGGAATATAGCCAAAGAAAGTTTTATGGCAGATTCTGTTTTTAGTACACTAAAACTTAGAGCAAGTACAGGAACAACAGGAAATGACAGAATAGACAATTATCAATATGCCGCTACATTACTTGCTGATTATAATTATCCAATTAACGGAGGAAATGCACCAGGTGTTTCTCTTGGAGTTGCTTCTAATCCTGACTTAAAATGGGAATCTAAAAAAGATAGAAACATCGGTTTAGATTTTGGTTTGTTTGACGAAAAATTCACTGGATCTTTTGAATATTTTAATAATAAAAGCAGTGATATTCTTTTTGCAGTTCCGTTAGCAGCCTCTGTAGGATCTGCCGGCGGTGGAACTCAAATTCAAAATATTGCCGATGTGAAAGTATCAGGATATGAAATATCATTAGGCTACAATGACAGAAAAGGAGATTTTACATGGTCTGCCGTAGCTAATTTAGGAACAAGCAAAAACGAAGTAACAAGTTTAGCGCCGGGAGTAACCAGTGTGTTAGGCGGCCCAACAGCAAGAGCAGGTTTGGAGAACTTCTCAAGACTGGAAGTAGGTCAGCCATTGTTTTATTTTTATGGTTACCAAACTAACGGAATTTATCAAAATCAGGCAGAAGTAGACGCCGTTTTTGGCCCGGGTCAAACTAATATTAAACCGGGTGATATTCGAATTGTTGACCGTGATGGTAATAAAATAATCAATTCAAATGATAAAACTAATATTGGAAATCCATATCCGGATTTTACCTATGGTTTAAACCTTACAGCAGCCTACAAAAAATTTGATTTTAATTGCTTCATAACAGGAGTTCAGGGTAACGATATTTATAACGCCAATAAATTTGATTTAACAGGGATGAATCGTTTGTTTAATGCCAGTACAGAAGTTTTAGACAGAGCAATTGTTGTAAACGGTGTTGTAACCAATCCATCGGCTACTTTGCCAAGAGCGCAGGGAGCAGATATCAACTGGTCTTCGGCCAATCAGCGCTATATTGAGGATGGTTCTTATACCAGATTAAAAAATATCACTTTAGGATATACATTATCAGGAGACACATTTGACAACCATTTTTCAAATGTAAGATTCTATATAAGTGGTCAAAACCTTATTACTATTACAAATTATTCTGGGTTAGATCCTGAAATTGCACGTGCAGATACTAATGCAAATTCTGCAGGTATCGACTTAGGAAGATATCCACAACCTAAATCAGTAATTTTTGGACTTGATGTTAAATTTTAATATATAAGATGATGAAAAAAATAAAATATATAGTTGCAGCATTGTTGGGAGTTTTCGCAATAAGTTCATGTGACACTTCGGAATTAGAATTAACTAATCCAAACACGTTATCGCCCGACACTTTCTTTAAAACCGAAGCGCAGGTAGAATCTGCTGTAAATGCAGCTTATGCAAATTTACAGACAAGAGGATTGTATGCCCGAAATCTTGCTTTTGCCATGGATCTTATGGCGCAGGACGCAGCAGGGAATCCACAATTAGAAGGTAATAAAAAACCTTTTCAGGATTTTTCGTTTAATGCAGGAAATGATATTATTCAGTATTACTGGGAATCTTGTTTCTTAGGAATCTCCAGAGCGAATTTTGTATTAGACAATGAAGGTAAGATAAATGATTTACCAAATTCAGTTTTATCACAAGCAAGAAAGAATAAATTTTTAGGAGAAGCACATTTTTTAAGAGCGTATTATTATTTTCTTTTAGTGAATCGTTTTGGAGATGTGCCGATTTATAAAACCGGAACTATTACAGGAGCCGCAAGAAGTCCTAAAGCAGAAGCTTTTGATTTGATCAGAGCAGATTTAGAATTTGCTTCTCAAAATTTGCTGCCTAGAGGTACAGAAGTTGTAGGAAGAGTGACTAAAGAAGCTGCGTATGCTTATTTAGGGAAAGTTTTGTTATACGAAAAGAAATACGATCTGGCTTTAGCTGCACTTAATAATGTTACAGGATTTAGTCTTGAAGACAAAGGCAGTTTTTACAACAACTTTATGGAAGAAACAGAGCACGGTAAAGAGTCCGTTTTTGAAGTTGAATTTAATGAAAACAACGGAACTGGTAATAAATGGGATGATGCAGGAAATAGCGGCGGAACTGGTTTTGCTGAGTCAACGCTGAGAGGTCAGGAATATGGTAATTTAAGCTGGTTCAATGTATATCCGCCAGATGCACTGCTAAATTCTTATGAGGCTGGAGATTTACGTTTTGGAGACACTTTTTATGTACCGGGTTCTAAATATTTAAACGGAACGCGTACTATGACAGCACAAAATTTTAATACATCGGCAGGTCTTAGAAATGCGGGTTGGAAAAAATATCAGAACTATTATAAAAAAGAAGATGAAGCTGTACAGTCCAGTATTAACTTCAAAGTTATGCGTTATGCTGATGTATTGCTTATGAAGGCCGAATGTGAAAACCAAAGAGACGGAGGTTCACAAACAGCAGCCATAGCCTTTATAAAAGAAGTTAGAGATCGTGCAGGTTTAACAACTACAATTACTCCAACAAAAGAAGCTGTTTTTACTGCAATTGTTCACGAACGCAAAGTAGAATTTGCAGGAGAACAAAGCCGTTTTGACGATATTATAAGATGGGGAAATGCCAGTACAGAATTAGCAAACACTGGTTTTCAGACAGGTAAAAATGAATTGTGGCCAATACCTAACAGAGAAACATCTTCAAATCCCAATATAAAACCAAGCGATAATAATCCAGGTTACTAAACGATTAAATTATGTTAGTTTGAGTTAAGTAAGTTAGTATTTTTTGATAAACAGTGCACTTGTAATGCACTGTTTATTTTTTTGTTAAAGACAGAATTAATTTTAGATTTCAGGTCTAAAGTTTCAAGTTTCAGGTTGAACTGAGGATATTTTAACGCAAAGTTCGCAAGGCTTTTTTTATCGTTTGCAACTATTAGATTTAAAAAGTTCGCAAAGCTTTGTTTTGATCGAGCTTTGCGAACTTTGTATTTTTATAAAAACCTTACATTCAGAAAAATCTTTGTATGCTTTGCGTTAAATAAAAAGTTTCAGGTTGAACTGAGGATATTTTAACGCAAAGTTCGCAAGGCTTTTTTATCGTGTGCAACTATTAGATTTAAAAAGTTCGCAAAGCTTCGTGTTGATCCAGCTTTGCGAACTTTGTATTTTTATAAAAACCTTATAGGCAGAAAAATCTTTGTGTGCTTTGCGTTAAATAAAAAAGTTTCAGGTTTCAGGTTTCAAAATCTACAATCTGCAATCTACAATCTGCAATCAATTTCTTCTTTCCTTCAAATCTGTTTCAATTTGAATTTCCATTTTCTTATCTATTACATTAAAGCATAATAAAATGGCACTTATAATAAATATAAAGCCCGGATAAATACTTATTGAAAGTTTAATTCCTTCTACAGCAGCCGGAACCTGATTCACTTCTTCGGCTACATAACCATATTTAGATAAAAAAGCTGCACCTAAAGCACTGCCAATACTTATTCCAATTTTTAATCCAAAAATCATTGCTGAAAAAACAGTAGCAGTAGCTCTTCGGCTGTTTTTCCACTCGCTGTAATCAGCCACATCAGCAATCATAGCCCATAATAAAGGAATAGTTACTCCGTAGATAAATCCATGTAATAATTGGGTCAAAAAAACCATTGCAATAGCTGTTCTGCTGTAGAAATTAAATAGGAGTAAACTCAGAGCAGATAAAAAAATGAAGATGATATAAATATTTCTTTTTCCAAATGAATCTGCAAGAGGTTTTGAAAACATGATTCCGAATATCATAAAAAGAATTCCTCCGCCATTAAAAAGACTAAAAGCAGAAGTTGGAGCATCTTTTGGCCATTGAAAATTTACAAATCCCATTGCTATTAATGAATTATTTAGTCTTTCAATAAAAGCTGTAAAACCAATATCATTCAAAAAAATGGTCTGAGCTGCGGGATCTAAGTAATATTTAAAGTAAAAAACATACATACCGCCCTTTAAAGACAAAGTTATAAATACCAGAATAGTAACCAGTAAGATAACCAGCCAAGGTCCATTTTTAGACAAATCAATAAAATCCTGTTTAATTGAAGATTCCTGATTTTTTGCAGGAATGATTCTTTCTTTGGTAGTGAAAAAAGTAATCAGAAAACAAATTACTCCAATAAAAGCAAATAGTATCATGGTGTTTTTAAAACCAACTGCTTTATCTCCATTTCCTAAAATTAAAACAAATGGCAGTAAAAGCGACTGTACAATAAATTGAGCTATCATAACAGCAACAAAGCGATAGGAGGAAAGACTGTTTCGTTCTTTCATATCACCAGTTAAAACGCCGCTCAAAGCAACATACGGTAAATTATTTGCGGAATAAAGCAGCACTAAAAAAAAGTAAGTCAGTAATGCATAAGTTGTTTTACCTGTTATTCCAAAATCCGGAGTTAAAAAAGACAACACAGCAGCAATCCCAAAAGGCAAGGCCGTCCATAATATCCAAGGCCTAAACTTTCCCCATTTGGTTTGAGTACGGTCAGCAATAACGCCCATGATGATATTAAAAAAAGCACCAATAAAACCTCCCGTAAAAATAATAACGCTTGCTGTTCCGGCAGGAATTTTATATACATCAGTATAAAAGAAAGCCAAAAAAGTCAGCAGAGTCTGAAAAATCAAATTCGCTGCAAAATCACCTAAACCGTAACCTGTTTTTTCTAGTATAGAAAGCTTTTGGGATGTATTACTCATAAATATTTAAGGATTGCTTTTACAGGTTTATATCCTGTTATATTAATTGCAGATTATTTTTGAGGCGCATTTCTATAAAAAAATAACACTTCATTTTGCTCTATTTTACTTGGAATGTTTAATGTAAAAATAGCTTGAAAGTTGAAAAAAAGTGTATCATTTTTGAAGCCTATATTAACATATTTGAAGCATGAGTTTGTTTCAATAAATCTATTAAATGATTAATTTTTAAAACAACCAGTTGTTTTAAATTTTTATATTATAATAAAAAAAATATTTTTAATCCTAATGTTTATTGATATTATTTTTGCGCAACCAGTTGTGTGTTAGTTGTTTTTGTGTATATTTAAATTATTTATAGAAGACTAACAAATAAACTGAACAATATGACTGTATATCAAATTACTACAAATGAATATTTGGTTAGAATCCGACTTTTTATTATCGTTTTTGCCTTAGTTACTCCGACTTTTGCCATTAGTCAAAATAAAAACAAATCAGATAAACCTCAATACCGCAATCTTTTTGCAGCAGCGGGTTATAGTCAAATTGATATTGATAAGAAATTAACGAAAGTCTATTATGATGTTTTTGAAGGGCCAAATAAGGTATATTTTGAAGAAGGAGATTCGTTAGGATATGTTTCTGATATCAAAAATAACGATGCCCGTACCGAAGGAATGTCATACGGAATGATGGTTGCTGTTCAGCTCGATAAAAAAGAAGTTTTTGATCGTCTTTGGCGATGGTCTGTAAAATATATGCAGCATCAGGATGGACCACGAGAAGCTTATTTTGCATGGAGTGTAAATCCGCAGACTAAAAAACAGAATTCTCCCGGTTCTGCTTCAGATGGAGAATTGTATTATATAACCAGTCTGCTTTTTGCTTCTAATAAATGGGGAAATACTACTGGAATAGATTACTACAAAGAAGCCAGAAGAATATTAGACGCTATGTGGAAAAAAGACGGTACGGGAAATATCTATAATATTATAAATATCGAACACAAGCAGATTTCCTTTGTGCCGGAAGGAGGGGGCTACAACTGGACAGATCCTTCTTATCATGTTCCTGCATTTTACGAAATCTGGGCATTATATGCCAAAGACGGCCATGAACAGTTTTATAAAGAATGTGCCGATGTTTCGCGTAATTTTTTGCATAAAGCCTGTCATCCTGTAACAGGTCTAAATTCAGATTATACCGAATTCAACGGAGAACCGCATCCAACGCCCTGGATGCCGCCCGGATTCCGTTATGATTCCTGGCGTGTTCCTATGAATATTGCAATGGATTATACATGGTATGGAAAGGATAAAAAATGGCAGGAAGATTATGCGAAGCGATTTCAAAATTTCCTTAGATCAAAAGGATTAGATACTTATGAAGATCAGTTTAATCTGGATGGTTCTACACCTGATTTTATTCTTCAGGCAGGTTCTGTAAAAAAACTTAGACATTCAATTGGGTTAGTGGCAACTGCAGCTACGGCATCATTAGTAAATAAAGATAAAGCCAGTATGGATTTTGTTCATGCTGTCTGGAATGCTAAACTAGAACCTTATGAAGACGGTTATTTTGATCCATACTATGATGGGTTGATGTATCTTTTTAGTCTAATGCATCTTAGCGGAAAATATCAAATAATAACTCCGGAAATAAAATAGCTTTTTAAATCCAGATCCTCTTTTGAACTTTCTTTTATGTATAAAAGGAGTAACAGGACAAACGCTGTTACTCCTTTTTATATTCAATTTGTTAGTGCAACATATTGATAAAGCCTCAATGGATTTTCTGCTTCAGTAATTAAGAATTGGGCAACATCGGCTCTTGAAATTTTTCCAACTTTCATTCCTTTTTGAAGTTCTGATATTGTTTTATAAGTTGACTGTGCATCTCCGTTCGTTAGCATTCCAGGTCTTATGATTTCCCATTTCATAGTGCTTTTGGTGATTATTTCTTCCATTACTGTTTTATTGATGTATTGGGCTTTTAGGAATAACGAAATCACCGTTCGCATAAAAAAGCTCAAATAATTTTTACTTTCTCCCGCTCCAAAACCTGTAATAACCAAAACTGGTGAAGAAAATTTTAAATCATCAGTAACCTTAACCAATGCATTGGCAATATCAGAAAATAACGTAGTTGCTTTTTTATTTTTTGTTCCAACGGTTATAAGTACCGCTTCAGAACCAGTTATGGCATGCTTTAAATCTATTAGTGATGTTGCGCTGCCATTTATTTTAATAAGATTGGGATGATTTGGAATCTGATCAGTATTTGTTGATAATGCCGTTACAATGTGACCTTTTTTAAGAGCCAGTATAACAGATTCCAGTCCAATTCCTGCTCCAGCTCCTATAATTGCTATATTCATTTAGTTTATTGATTTAATTTGCAGATATTTTTCAGTAATACTTTTTTGAGCCACGAGCAGGCTTTCGCTTCCCCATTTCCATGGAGTTCCTGTCGTTGTTAGGATTTTGGCACCAGCTTCTTTGGCAATAAGCAATCCTGCAATCCAGTTATAAGTGTCGAGATCTTCCTGAACAAACAAATCAATTCTGCCTGCACCAACATAAGCCAATTGCAATCCGTGCGGTCCGTAATTTCTAACAATTCCAAAATTCTGAATCAAATTAGTGACCGTAGTACCTATTTTTTTATTTAAATCATTATTTGATTTGTCCTGATGTCCATACTCAAAAACAGCAAGCATAACAGACTGATCTGTCTTGTTACTAAGTTCAAGTAATTTGCCATTCATAAATGCGCCTTCACCATCTTTAGCCCAAAACATTTCATTGGCCAACGGATCAAAAATTACAGAAAATAGAGGTTTTCCATGACGAATAAGCGCCAGGTTTATAGTCCATCCTGCAATATGTTGAAGATATTGTATAGCACCATCCATGGCATCGCAAAGCCAGTAATCTTCATCGTCTGAAGGATTTCTTTGTGAATCAGTATCAAACTCGTCGCCTATGTGCCAGGGAATATTTGGATACTGCAACGTTAAATCTTCTTTTAAAGAACTCAGACACAAAGTATCGATATCTTCTAATTGTTTTAAAAGCTCATCCATAGTTTGTGGAATCGCATTTTGCTTATAGTCTTTTAAAAAGACGTTCCCTACTTTTCGTACTGCATCTAGTATGATTGGGATATTGATTTCGTTTTGCATATCATTATATATTAATTACAATGCAAAATTAATTAGAGGATGATCTTTAATGTAGTTTGAATGAAGGGAAGGATAGTCCTAATCACGGAATTTCTTCCGAAATTCAAGAGGAGTAAGGTTGGTTAACTTTTTAAAAAGTTTTCCAAAATAAACAGGCTCGTCATAACCAACCTGATAAGCAATTTCTTTTACGCTGCTGTCTGTAAAGTAAAGCAGTCTTTTGGCTTCCATTATTGATGCCTCTTGAATATGAGCCGAAACCGGACTTCCTGTTAATGATTTTACAGTATCATTTAAATGTGCAGCCGAAATAGAAAGAGCCGAAGCATACTGTGCTGGCTGTTTCCATGTTTTATAATGTTCTTTTGTTAGTTTTATAAAAGTTTCCTTAATGATAATACTGCGGTTTTCTTTGGATTTACTAAGAGGTGAATTAGAAACGAGTTCCCCTGAAATTAAATTTAAAAGTGCAATTAATAAAGAATGAATACTTTTTTGAATGTAGGTATTTGTATTTTCAGACTGGACTTTTTCAATTAAATCCATTAAGATTGTAAGCTGTTGAAAAAAGGGAGATTCTTCTCGTAATAAAAATGGATTATTGATTTTATTCTCTAATAGCTGCAGGAGATCTTTATTAACCAGCGATGAATCAAAACTAATCATCCATCCATTCGGATTTTCTACTGTTATAATATGATGTACTTCTTCAGGAAAGATACAAAGTAAGGCAGGTGCGGAAAATTCTATAATTTCAAAATCAATATTTAATTTAAACTTTCCGTTTAAGGCAAACATTAATTGACAATGATCATCCCGATGAGGTTTAGAGACGTCGTGATTCTCTATTTCTTTATCCTCCATATTAACAATAATAATTCCTGCTCTTGCAGAAGAAGGAAGTTCAAATTGTTGAATATTTTGGTTTTGATTTTTCAAGCTTATAATAGTATCATTTATACTGCTTGTAAAAATAGAGATTAAAAATGTCAAATGTTTCAGATTTCATTCCTAAACGAAATAAAAAAAGCTAACAAGTCTCGCTTAAAAACAGAATATTTGTTACGAAACATGCATAAATATTGTTTTTAAAAATATTTTTTTTGCTGAAAAATATTAAAAATAGGAAAAATCTTAAAATATAAAATAAAAAGTTCTAGTGCAAACTTAATATTATCAGAGAGTTAAGAAAAATTTGCTAAAATATTTAAAAAAAAAGCGATAAAAAGTATTGTAAATGCTGATAAACTCACTACTTTTGCACCCGCTTTGAGAGACAAGCGAAGATAAAAAGAAGACACGTTCGTAGACATATTGAATT
>NZ_DLHA01000040.1 GCF_002482975.1 Flavobacterium sp. UBA7680
TGTATGTCCCATCATTGCAGAAACATTTTCAATTTTAATACCATTTCCCAATGTAACAGTTGTTGCGAAAGTATGTCTAGCTACATACCAAGTCAAGTTCTTTTCAATACCACACAAATCGCCTATTTCCTTCAAGTAGGCATTCATTTTTTGATTCGAGAGCTTTGGAATTAGTCCTAATTCGGAATCCTTGTATTTATTAATGATTTTTTGAGCAGGAGGTAAAACAGGTACATTGGCCCTAATACCCGTTTTAACCCTATCAGTTTTTATCCAGTACGACCCATTATTATCTTGGATCAGATTAGACACCGTTAAATTGCAAGCGTCAATTGGTGCATAGCCAGTGTAACAGCTAAATAAAAATATGTTTTTTACTTTCTCTAATCGTTCTGTGCTAAATATTTTAGATTCAATAAGATTTAACTCTGCAGTTGTCAAAAAAGTAGCATCTCTTACCTTTAGTTTTCCATCATACTTATTGAAAGGATTTTTATCAATTAAATTCAGCTTTATACCGAAGTTACACATGGTTTTAAAATTGGTGAAGTATTTCACAACTGAATTGTTTTTTATTCCAACAACTCCTTTAAACTCACTTTCGTATTTTAAATAAGATTCAAGATTATAATTAAAAGCACTATCAATCTCTGTTACCTCAATATTTTCTTTTTTATATGTTTTCTTTATGAAGTTTTTCATCAAATCTAATGAACGTTTGTACTTTTGCAGGGATGCAGGCGCTCTCTCATTGTTGTCAACCTTTCTGGCGAAGTCAGCATTGTGCTTTTCAAAAATGTCTAAAATCATTATTGATTTTCGATATTTTACTTTCCCTGATATTTCTTCCTTCAATATTGACAAATCAATGTCAGGATAGATTTCATAAATTTCATTGAACTTTTTGTTAAGGTTCAAAACAAGTAAATCGAGGCTCTTTTTGAGCACTTTTTCTTGTTCTAGTTTCAGTACGTTTCGCAGTTTGTTTGTAAACAACCATCTTTCCGAGGAAATATACTTTCCGGTACTAATAGTGATGTTTTGATTACCCAGGGTAACTTTGGCATAAATTGGAGCTTCGCCGTTTGACTTAACTTTTTCGGCTCTGATGTAAAAGAAAATTTTTAGCATAACACATTTCTTTAAATTAAACAAAATTGACTCAAAACGCTTAATTCAAAGTGATTTAGAAGCGAATTCGGAGCGAATTCTTTCCATTTAGTGCACCTATTTTTTTTAAAAATCATAGGTGCACCTATAGGTGCACTGTACTATGACCTTTTATATGCTTTTTGACCTATCGACCAAAATTGAAAAACCCTTTAAACACTGATGTTTAAAGGGTTTTGAAATTTTATGTTTCTTTTGAAACATGCTTTCAGCGGAGAAAGAGGGAATTGAATTCCATTTCTAATCCGTTGATATTATTAGTTTTAATAATTTTTATAATCCTAGGGTCTCGCTTTTGCTCCTCTTTTTTGACTTGCAAATTTTCGAATCTATCCATTGCAAATATAATAAAATAAAAATACACTCAAAAAAAACTTAAAATTAATATGTTCAATGATTGAACAAGTTATTAAACATGATACAATAATTAAAATTCAATAAATAATGATGATAACAGATCTAATTACTTCGTTAAACAAAAACAATTTATAATATCAATAACTAATTTAGGCAGCAATAGCTATATCCAAAGCCCAATCGTGACCACTACTCTTTAAACAATATTTAACTGTTGCAGAATATTCAGAATTAGGATTAGCCAACTCCCTTAATTGAGTCCAGATGTTAATTATTTCATTTTCCCTAGCCACATCGTATGTTATTGTTTGAAGTTTTAAAAGGTTTGCAGATTCATTGATTAAATTTTTTGCTTTTCCATATTTCTGTCTCCTACCTTCTTTTAATCCTTCATCGTTTAGGTTATATCGCTCAATGGAATATTCAGCACGCTTATAATCTAATGAATCTTTATCTAATGACTTTGGTAGTATTTTGCCCTCGATACCATCAAATGAAATTTTCCAAGTATCTGCAATTACTAATGGATCTAATAATAGTATTTGTTCTAGGTTTGTGTTACCTCCATATGCATTGACTTTATTTAATAGCACAGGGAAATAATCTCGTTTACGCACATTTGATAAAGGACCGGAGTATCTGTAATTTTGCCAGTTGAATGCAAGCCACCAATATCCTCCTTGATCAATACCCGATTCATCAAGAGCATTTGTTTTTGGACGAAAATGATCTACATGACAATGTGCACCGTCATTGATTGATTCTGTGTACCAACATTTCCTATTTCTTAATAATGAAAGCTGATTTTTTAATTCTCCCCATAAACCGGAATTTCTAGCTATTATCGTGGCACGATCTACAGCAGTTAAGGCAGTTAGCAGTTCTGTTGTAACTATATCAGCTCTTGCAATCCACTCATCCGACGGTGGATTATTTAAATAGTCAACAAAAATCATTCGCTATCACGTTTAAGTAATTTATCCATGATTTGTTTTGCAACTTTATTCTGCTCTTCAATTTCTTCAGAAGTCATCTTTTCAATTTTAAAGTTGTCAGTTTTACTCATTTCAATTAAAAATTTTTCATACAGTGGATCCCTATCAGTGGTATTAATTCCAAGTTCACCTAAAATTTGAAAAGTTTCATTTAAAGTGATTTTTTCTTGATCATTTAGTCCTTCTGCTGTATCTTGTTTAACAATCAATGCATTACGCTGATTTATTACCTCTAATGTTTCATTGTCTAAAGTCGTTGGCAAACCAAAAAAATCACTTGTTAAAATTCCAGCGACTCCTAATCCACGAGGGTCAAATTCGGGTTCATTAGCATATATCCTTTTATCTTCTTTAGAAGTGTGAAATATTCTAATTTCTTTTTTTGTTAAACCACCAATAACAAGTGGATCATGCGTAGTCATAATGATTTGGCTATTATCATTCTCTCCAACAATTTTTTCTAACAATGACATATATTTCCATTTCCATAATGGATTTAAGTGTGTATCTGGTTCATCCAAAAGAAATAAAGAATCTTCTTCTTTAGTAAATCTAATTAACCCTAATACTGTCAACAGTTGTTGCTCTCCTTCGCTTAATTCTTTAAAAGTTACATTCCCTTTTAAATTTTCTTTTTTCACTTTTACACGAACCTCTTGTATCAAATCGGAGAGGTATGTACTTTCAAGCATTTTAAAGAAGTTTGTATTGGTAAGATATTTTTGTGCAATCTCTTCAAGCTTTTGCTGATTTGAGATATATAGATATAGTTGTTCCTGCTTGGGGTTTTTATCAAAATCGAGCCTTATAGTATCTTCATAAGGTATAGGAGCCATAGAATGATCCCATAATTCATTTAAAAAATCTTTAACAACACCTTTCGCAAACCAAAATTTTGGATCGCCATTTTTTTTATCTCCTGGCCAACTTGGTTTTTTAAGAACAAACAATATAGATTCCAATCCTGTAATCTCAAGATACTCCTTTAAAAAATCATCTATATTCTGTTCTCCGAATCCAAAAAATGCTAATAATACAAAGTGACTATGTATTAGACGAGCATAAAATAATGGTCTGAGCGGTTTTTCATTTCCTTTAAGAAGTTCATCACGAAAATGCTTTTGATGAGTGTCAAAATGCTCAACCAAACGATTACTTACACCTGAATAATATGAAAAAACATAACGTGGTAGGTGTTCGTTTTTATTTCTATAGAAAGCTGCCCTAGACATTTTAATATCGTTGACGAAAAAATCATAACCCGCCTTTGTAGTTGGCTCCGACCCATGATTTAATTCATCTTTACCTGAAAAACCGAGGATTTGTACTGTACCAGCTTTACATCGGTACACTATATCAAAATCAAAATCTGGTAATATTAGTTTCTTTTCTCCAAGATCAAGATTTTTAAAAATTATAACCAAAGCTTCTAAAAAGTTTGATTTACCTGCTGCATTTTGTCCGATTAGGACTGTATGTATAGCTTCTTTATCTAAATCAATGGTGAATTGAGATAAATTTTTAAATCCATTTATTTTGACTGATTCAATTCTCATTTTATAAGAGCTAAAATTCCTTTTTCTTCTGTTTCAACAATAGTTTTTTCAACTTCAATCTTTAACTTAAGATTATCATAAAATGCATCAATATCATTTTCAAACTTAGACATTTTCCAAAGTTTCACAGCTGGTAAATTTCCATTGTCTTTTAAAATTTCTTCTAATTCCATAGTTGTATTAAGATTTTTGATAATGTTTGTATTTTTCAATTTGAGTCGATCAAGATAATCAATGGTCGGTACATCTTTAAAATTATCGAATATGAAACTAGTGCTTCCGAATACTTTATTTAAATGATTAAATAGTAAATTTTCAGATGTTAATCGATTGTCTTCTATCTCTATTACAATTTTGCTTAAGCTATTTGTGAAAGAAGTAATCTTATTTTTAATTTCAATCTGTTCGCTCAAGGGAGGTAAAGCAATTGGTGTCAACCTGACGGTCGTTTTATTTATTGATGCTAAATTTGTGGTTTGCTTTGATGATGCTTCATAGTATCGCATAGCGAATGGTGAATTAAGAAAGTTCAACATGTAGGAACTATTTACAAGATCATTATAACTTCTAATTCTAAAAACATGATTTTGATGAATACAGCCTTCAATTTCGTTATTCCACATTGCACATCGACCAACTTTATCTGCATCTCCACCTTCTGCCATTAATAAGTCATCTTTTAATAATTGATATTTATCATAATCTGTTTTTGAAATAATAATATCTTTTACTTCTGACAAATCTAAATAATTGCGCTGAACATTAGCCACACGGAGATAGGGAACTGAGATAAGATTTTCTTTGTATTTCTTGCCTTTTGTAACACCCCCCGTTACACTCATCACGTCATCTAATCTACACCATATCCAAGATTGAGGTATAGAAAAAAAATGTTCTTCAGTAGTAATTTGATTTAATTGTTTTTCCTTCCTTAGTTTCTTTTGTTCAATAAGATTATTTTTTTCCTTTTCGACTTCTTGAATAATTTGTTGAACTGATTCAGTTGTGTTTATTGTACGCCATTTTTCAGTAAGTCTTCCCTCCAATGCATCTTCTATATAATTCCTTTTCAATCGAGAAACTAAATGCGCTTGAAAATCTATCTCTTTAATAATTTTTTCTCTCTTGATTTCGAATGATTCAATTTCTTTCAAAATTATTTTTTGCTGTTTTTTTTCCGGCAATGGGATTTCCAATTTCAACAGATCCTTTAAATTAATCCTTTTAGAACCGACACCTTTTGTTAAGGCAGACAATCGAAAATAAAGTTTATCATTTATAAAAAAGTAGTATAGCCATTCAGGATAACATCTACTATCAATGTCAAATGCTGGAATATCAGAACTAGATTCAAAACCATCAAGCTCTGGAGGAACAATCCCAAATGCTCCTTTATGTAAATTTTGCTTCCCGAAAATAAATTGACCAGACTTTCTAATATAATATTTTGTTGCACCTTCAATATCATTTGTTAAGGGACGCTTTTCGATTCCGCCTAAATTTAACTTAACTCGAATCCGTTGATCAGAGTTAGGAGACTCTGACACAATCTTTGATTCAGTAAGAATTTCACTTAGTTTAACTTTTCGCCAGTTTTTCATTTCAAAATTCATCTTTTAACTGAATAATTAAACTTTTCGTATAATCAATAGATTTCTCCAACTTTTCGAAAATTTCAATAGTTGTCATTGAATCATCTTCTTCTCCATAATACGGACTTGAAATATCAAGATTATAATTTCTTTTTATGATGTCACTTATTGAAACAGGCCAAGCATACTCTGTTTCGGTTCGATTATTCCACCATTTTTTTTCTAATTCAAATTCATTTATATTAATCGGGCGTGATTTACTATAACTCTTTTGACCTTTAGGATATGGGTGCTCAAAATACCATATTTCTTTTGTTGAAATTCCTTTTTCGAAAAAAAGAAGATTAGTTTTAATAGATGTATAAGGGCTAAAAACCCCATTAGGCAAGCGAAGTATCGTATGTAAATTGCATTCGGATAATAACTTTTCTTTAATTCTAGTTCTTACTCCCTCTCCAAACAAGAAACTATCGGGTAATACCACTGCTGCTTTTCCTTTATCTTTTAGCAATTTAATAATTAACGTTACAAATAAGTCAGCAGTTTCCTTTGTTCGAAATTCCGATGGAAAATTACTTTCAGTACCATTTTCCTCACTACCCCCAAATGGAGGATTAGAAAGAACTATGTCAACCAAATTTTCAGAATGCCAAGAATCATATGGTTTGCTTAATAAATTATCTCTATTAATTGAAGGGATATCAAATCCATGAAGCATCATATTTGTTGTACATAATAAATGCGGTAGTGGCTTTTTTTCAATACCAATTATATTTTTTTGCAACAAGCTATTGTCAGTTTTCTTTTCATTTTCACGGATAAAATCAATACTACATGTTAAAAAACCACCTGTACCACATGCAGGATCTAAAATTTTATCGTTTGAGGAAGGCTTTATCATTTCGACCATAAACTGTGTAATAGCCCGTGGAGTATAATATTCCCCTGATGAACCAGCACTTTGAAGTTCTTTTAAAATACTTTCATAAATGTCATTAAAAATATGACGTTCATTTGAAGTATTAAAGTCTATTTTATTAATTTCATTTACAACTTGTCTAAATAATTGTCCATTTTTCATGTAATTATAAGTGTCCTCAAACACCGATTTTACAATTTTAGCTTGGTCACTTGTAGATAGATCTATTTTTTTTAAAGTTGGGAACAACTCTAAATTAATGAATTCAATCAATACATCACCAGTCAATTCGTTTTCATTGGTTGCCCAATTTTTCCACCTCAATTTTTCTGGTATTGGACTTTTGTAAGCAGGAATAGATGTTTTCCAGTGCTCTTCTTTATCGGCAAAAATTTTCATAAAAAGCATCCATACCATTTGTGATATACGCTGTGCATCGCCATCAACACCAGTATCTTTACGCATAATATCGCGTATGGATTTAATTATTGTCGTTATATTCATTAGTATTTTATATTATTTCATCCAATTTTTAATCTTTCTACTTACTTCTCTTTCAACTTGTTCGAAAGCAGGTAAGTCTTTTATTTGGTCGCTCATTGATTTCTGCCACCTTGCTTTATATTGCGGAATTTTTTGCTCTAACTTTTCATGAAATTCTTCCGGTTTGAGTCCTTTACTAATACATTTATTTTTGAATTCACTTGTGAAATATTCCACTTCCATACCTTCGTTTTCAACTAAATGCCATATATCATAATAATCTCTAGGTTGCATTCTCTGCATAGTGCATCGCAATTTTTCCACCAATAATTCTTCCAATGGATAACAAAGTAATTTATGGTCATCTAAATCTGAATATTCAACTATTGCATCTTTTATTATCGGTTCAAATTCTAAATTCTCACTTCTTGAAATATCTACTTTTACTTGTTTATTATTACCAAATCCGCCAAGTGGACCTACATAACCTATATAAAAATTAATCCCTCCATCTTCATGTTCATTGTTATCGATTATCTCTAGTGGTATGTTGGCTTCTTCTTTAATTTCATCAAAACTTTCTTTGAACCAAGCAAATATTTGTTCGTTTGTTATTTCACTATCTAATAATGTAAAATCTAAATCTTCAGAGAAACGATAGTCTTCAAAATATACTTTTTTCAACACTGTCCCTCCTTTAAATACAAGTATTTTTGAAAGTTGCTCATGATTTGAAACACCCCAAAGAATCCAAGACAGAATATAATCCTTTTCGATTTGCTGATCACGAACACCTACTAAATTTGCTTTTTTTTGTATTTCTCCTGGTTTAATCATGTGAACATGGCGGATTTAATTGTTTCTGTATCAATATTTTGCTGAATACTCCAACGGCTGTTTCTTTTCCCTGTTTTAGGTAATTCGGTATCTAATACCACATATGAAGGTGTTTTCATTTTTTGTAATTCTTGAATTATTTCTGTTTCTATTTCAAAAAATTCCAAAATATATCCTAATCTTTTTATGACTGCTTGTGAATCAAATTTTACGGCATAATCAAAGAGTCTATTATAGTCTAATCTCTCTTTTGTATTGTATATTGCCCTTGCTACCTCAACAATTCCACCTGCATAATCTGGTTTGAAAAGACAATCTATTATTGTTTTTTCAATATCAGAACAGGTTACTTTATTGAAATTATCAATCCATGCTTTTTTTTCTCCAAAAAAATGATGTTCATTATGATAGATGAATTGAAATGTAATGTCTTTGATTTTAATCTCAGAAGGTCTAATTTGTTTTGCAACCACAATTTGCTCTTTTAAAGAAGGCTGCGTTATTAGATTGTAGATTTGTAAGGCTGAATAGTACCCAATATAATGTTTAACATCTTTTACTAAATACTTTACAATTAAGTGCCAATCAGGCATAAAGGTTTCTGAATTTTCTTCATAAGGAATAATATAATATACTCCATCTTTTATTCGCATCAACAATCCTCTTTTAGTCATGTCACTTAATAGCTCTCGAACGGTACTCTCCTTGGTATCTGGGAATGCTTTTAATGCTGTTCTTGAATCAAAGCACACTTTCCCTTTATCATTGAAATATGACAATAACTCGTTTGATTGTGTTGATATATATTTATGCTTCATAGTAGAATAGTCAGGTTTATCCTGACTACAATGATACAAAATATAATTATATATTATGCAAATTTGTTTTAAAAAATTATATTTTATAGCTGAAATATCAGGATAAACCTGACTATTCTACTATAAAACATAATTTTACAAACATTAAAAGCCGTGTTACATCTCTGCAACACGGCTTTCCCAATCAACCCAAATCAAAAACTATTTTTTTGCTTTAGCTTTCACAACTTTACCTCCCTTAACATAGCGATAACCCTTTTTAAGAGTTCCATCTTTTTTAACGCCTTCACGCTGAATTACACCACTACAAAGCTTTTTAGCTGAGATTCTTTTTTTACCTTTTGATTTTACTTTTTTTGCTACCATGATTTCTGATTTTAGTTATTTGACTTTAAATGATAATTTCTTTTTTTTGTGTTCACCAACTACTTTTTTATAATACATCGAGTATTTTAAAGTAAGATCGTTCCCTCGATTTTTCTCCAGTGTAGCAAATCGCTGTTTTGGATCTTGATGCGAGGAACAATGAATAACTGAAGTTGGGTTATGTGCCATTTTATTACCGCCGTACATAGCTCCATTCTCTTTTACTTGAGAAATGAAACACCAAATAATTTTCGGGTATTTGGTACGCAAATAATTTAACTGGTCAGCTGTGATTTTCAAATCTGTAACCGAATCCGCAATAATGACTTTAACCACTTTACAGAACCCTTGCAATTCCTCAAAAGGGTTTTCCAAATAACCTTTTATAGCTATGTATTTTCTACCTGCTTCAGTAGTATTTCTGTTGATGCTATCTACGGTGTCCTTGCTCTCAATTCCTCCTTGCTCATAATCGATATAAGCAACTGGCGTTTGTTGTTCTCCGAAGGCATTTGCAATTTGCATGGCCAACTGTGATTTAGAACTGTGCTTGTTACCCTTTATAAGGATTAGAGCTTTATGAGGCTGTTGTTTTTGTAAAAACTTACCAATTTCTCCACCTAGAACAAATATATCTTTAGCCTCCTGTGGGGCTGAATTAGCTGAAATAAAACCCAACTTTTCCAATTCATAAAGACTTTTATTCTGATTAGAAGCAATCGGTTTTACTATCTTCTTTACAACAGCTGGCAAAGTTCTTTTCCTGTTTAATTCAGTATTTTTACTTATTTCAATTGAAGCTGAAAGCCCGACTTTTTTTGTTTTAATAACTTTCGTTTTTACCTTTTTCTTTCCTGGTCTTTTTGACGTTACTTTTTTAACCTCTTCTTTCACTATTTCTATTTCTTCACTTTCAGTATTTCTACCTAATATGTAATTAATTGCTTTTTGAGATTGCGCTGAAGCTTTTAAGAAAAATCGGTTGTCGTTTTCCAATTCACTAACCAAAACAGTATTCCAATTTTTAAGATACTTAGCCGAATTTTCTTTGGTCTGAAATAATATTCCAGATTCCGAACACATGAAAACGGCTCCGAGTTCCGCAATCAATTCCTCAAAGGCATAAGGTTTACTACCAAAAGTTCCAGTCATATCTCTATTTAGTCGCTTTTTAGCTCCTGTAGAGTGTGTCAGTTCATGAAAAAAAGTGCAGTAATACGAAGCTTCTTTTTTAAAAGCCTTAATATTTGGCATATTAAGTTTATCGGAGGAAGGCTGATAATAGGCTCTATCTCCAACAAAAATGTAAGCAGGTGGGTCTTTATAACCATCTATAAGATTTTGAGCTTGCTCAATTGGATTTACATTTTTATTGTCTGTTGCTTCAGGAAATTTCAATCCTGAGCAATCATCCGCTCTGAAGACATTGTAATATTTAATTACGGGAATCTTGGTAAGATGTTCTCTTAAATCTTCTTTAGTCAAACCATTAGATTTTACAAACTCTGTGAACTTTTCCCTGTCCGTAGTTTTGAATTGCAAAACACCGTTATCAAAACTGAAAATCATTGTATAATAAATCACACGTCTTGCTTTGCTATCTTTCTTTAGACTTGCACCTGTTTCCTTAATCTGATTGAATGTTAAGTAATACGGCTGGATGAATTTAATAGGTACTAAATAGCCTTTACCTTCTTTATCAAACTTTATGTCAAAATTAAGTAGGAAGTTTGCACCAGTATATTCTTTCTTGCTAACATAATTTTTAGCTGCACCATCAGAACCTGAACCGACCCAATCTTTTTGCCAAGGCAAATGCCCGACTTTATCAATGGTATTTATAATCAAGTCTGTGATATAACTGTAGATATCATCAGGGGAAACGCCATTTAGTCCACCTTCTGAATCTTCTTCCGAAATATATTCCAATGTTGGAAGAATGATTCTTTGCTCTGCTCCACTAAGTCCAATAGGTCCAATAAAATCCATTAACTCAATCGAAAAAAGAACATCATTATTTTGCTGTAAAACTTTACTAATACGGTTTGTAATAATAGAATGCTTTTGTTTCTTAGCTCTTGTTAAAAGGGATTTCAAAACGGAGCGTTTTACAGTTTTACCGTTAAGATTATTGAATGATGATATTAAATCCATACTACTTTATTATTGAATATTCTTTACCTAAAACACCCAAAATCGTTTCGGTCTGAATGTCATTTACGCTTCTTATCTGTGAGAGATTTTGCCAATTTGAAATATTCTCCAGTATTGGAATTTCTACAATCAGATCCTTTAATACATGTTTCCCTTTAGCAGGAATGGATAAAAAGGATTTATTCACTGTGATTGTAGCAATTCGCTTGGCTGTTTTATCTTTGAGAATAATTCTCTTAACAGTTGCAACAACTCCATCAGGACTGAAATTATCACCTGTAGGGTTGTAGATTGTAACATCCAAATTAAAGCGCATTCGTTTGAAATTAATATCGAAGTTTCTAATTCCAGTTGGTAATGCTTTTAGTTTTTTCATTGTTTCTTTCCACTTATTCAGTTTACTTGTATACCATAATGCGCCAATACCTAATAAAGCTCCTGTGATTACGATATGTTTTGCTCTTATGCCCATACGCTTGTTTTTTTTCTAATAAACCCAAACACTTTAAAAACTATATAGACAATTCCCAAAATTCCCAATCCCATTAAAAACTTTTCCAATTTTGAGAGTGCCTTTTTAACCACAACAGGAATCTTTTTAACCTGGATAATCGTTTTTACTTTTTCGTTTTTAACCGCTGTATTTTCGTTTTTTGTTTGTGCGATTTTA
Organism: Flavobacterium sp. UBA7680; assembly: GCF_002482975.1. Taxonomy (GTDB): domain Bacteria; phylum Bacteroidota; class Bacteroidia; order Flavobacteriales; family Flavobacteriaceae; genus Flavobacterium. The sequence continues at coordinate 11,918 of NZ_DLHA01000040.1, forward strand.
GCATAAAACTCCAACTGCTTTTTAAATTTGTCATAAATGAGTTTATAGTTGTTATCCCCTGAATTTTTAGAAGTATTCAACTTGGATAAAATTTCATCTACTTTGGTATTAACCAAACTATCAAAAACTACATTCCCTGTTTGGCTTTGAGTAATTGGAGTAATTAGTTTGTCTTCAATTGCCTTATTAATAACAGTACTTTTGATACTGTCTCTTTTCTGAATTTCATCTTTAAGTAACGTGTTTTCTTGCTTTATTTTTTTAGCTGAAGAACAACTTGTAAAAACCATGCAGGAAATGATAAACAAGACGATATAGTGGATTAACTTTTTCATGGTTTTGATTTTTTAAAGTAGATTTTTATAACAAAAAATAGTAGTTCCGAAACCTCTACTACCTGAATCAAATCGATTTCGTAATAGATACTGAGGACTCCAATAATTTTGTCAAAGGTTTTTCTTTTCATTTCCCTTGTTATTCAAACAGCCAGAGCATCTTTTTTGATATTCTTGCAATTGTTCTTTAAGGTTTTTAATTTCAATAGTATTTCCATCAATAATCCGCTGCATTTCTTCAAACTTCTTGTCTGTTACAATTGACATTTTGGTGTAAATCGAATCGATGGCTTCAAGAGCTGAAGCTTCATTTTTTTTTAATTCAGAATTCCTTGACCTCCAAGCAATGTAAATTGAAATCAGGGTCGTTGAACCCAAGAAATAGTTTAGTATGGTTTCTATCGGCAACATATTTTATCCTTTATTTAGTTTTAGAACCAAAATCGAGCATCCTAGTAAAAGGGTTGTAGAAGCTATAAGCAGGTTTACTCTTCGATTTGACCGGTCTCGGACTCGCTTTTTTTTTTAATATACCAAGTGTGTCAATGCCTGTATAATAATTAAGCTGTTTGACCCGCTCAGAAAAATTGGTAAGACCACCATTGATTTTCTTAGTAATTGATGTGATATTATTGGTGTCTGCAATTGGATTAAGTTTGAATCTTACACTCCAAAACCAACCTGCAATATCAATTGCAATGTCAGGAAGTGAAGCCAAATCAGGATTGGTAATTACGTCTACACCTGAATAATCTTTATAGGCTTGATAGTTTACTCTACCTGTTAATTGAATTAATCCACGTCCTCTAAAACGCCAACCGTCACCAACTTGTGTATTACCTAAATTTACTTTTCCCCATTTTCCACCATATACAATATTGGCGATGGCTTCCTGATTGGCTTTGCGTTTAGCTGTTCTTCCGTAAAGGTTAGCTTGAGCAACCGAAATCTGATTCGTTCCAAAAGTTTCAATAAGTCCAGCAGGTGTGTAATTCAAATTCTCTGATAGCTTTATAAATCCGCCCGTTTCCTCGTGAAGCTGAGCTAAAAAATGCGCAACACGCTTTGGAGTATTAATCGCATACTTTTTAAAAGCCTTCAAAAAAGGCGTACTATTTGATAATAAAAATTCCATTACAATTGTACTTTTTTGGGTTCGACATTGGGTTTTTCGTTTGATTTGGATTCTATTTTAGGTTTAGATTCATCACTCATTGATGCGATAATGATTGCGCCCAATACGCCTAAACCAATCCATACTCCTGTACTTGTATTCATTATCTCCAGTCTTTAAGTCTGATTTGTTTTATTCCTTTTTGAGTGAAAAGAGCATTCTCTGTATTTCTTCCAAAATCACCGTCAACCTTAACTTTTAATAAAGTTTGTAGTGTTCTTACTTCCATGCCTTTGCTGCCTTTTTTAAGAAGCATAGTTTTGTCAATTCCTGATGTCTCAGTTACCGCTTGAATAGTTGGGAAAATCTTTCCAACAGGTTTTATGACACTATGGTCAGCAATCCAGTAGATGTCATTTAAAAAAGTACCATCCCTTTGAGCTACATAGCGATATGTTCCATCAGGTCTTTTGCCAACCCAAATAATCTTTCCGATTTTATCGCCTTTTTTAAAAGTGGCTTTTCTAATTCCCTCACTGGTGTAATTTCCGTCTGCCATTTTTCGAGCATCGTAGGTTTTTGTTCCATTAAAGCCTGAAGCCATAACTTCCTGACCAATGCTGTATCTAAATGCATCAGCACTTCTGACAGGAGGTTCTGAAATCGTTTTTACAGGAACAATTGGAGCGGTTGCCAATGTTGGAGTTCGTATAGGCTTTGGTGTCGCAACAGGTAAAGTTTCATTGCCTAAATCCGCTACAATTTCTTGACTGATTTCATTATCATTCTTATTTTTTTGAACGAAATAATAAATGCCACCACCAATAGCAAGAGCGATACCGCCACCAATCCATATTTTATCTTCTGTGGTCATTCTTATAAGTATTTTGGATAATTTGATTTCAATAATTTATAATCGCTGTCACTTAATTCTTCTTTAAGCCAAACCTTCAAAGGATGCTTTACAGGACTTTGCCATAAGGCGAAATAGGTGTTACCCGTAAGAGTGTTATAATATCTGCTTCCAAAGGCTTTAATAACCCATGAAAACTGTGCTTGACTTACTCCTGTGAGCGTTGTAAAAATGGTTTTTCGTTTATCGGTATTTGTAAAATTGGCTTCTTTCATAGCATCGTAAAGCACGGTGGCTATCTCTTTAGCATTGAAGCTATTTTCTAGCGTTCCTTGATTCAAATAAGCATTTCCGTTTTTATCTTTATTTGTTTGAGCTATGGCAAAAAGCAATATTCCCAATCCCGCTACACTAATCGTGATAGGCAGTAATTTTGAAGTGTTCATGATTAAAAAAAATTAGGAATTAAAAAACGTAATTCCATTAGTTCATTTTGGCTGAACTGGTCTCCAAACCATTCAATCAATGTCATCTTTTTAGATAAGGGATTGATTCCTTTTCTCAGTCCGAAAGCATTATGAATTCTCACAAATCCGTTCGGGTTAATTCCCATTAAGTTTTGTTTTACTGATTTAAAACCGTTTCCGACACCATACATCGCACTATAAATCGCTTCAGCTTTGTTTTTTGCCATCCCTGTTGAGATATTACTTGGTCTGTCTCTTCTGTTCTCTTTCAGCGGTGAAAAGCCGTTAAAAATCCTCTTATAAGCAAAGTAACCCACACCCAAAAAAAGTCCCATTTTCAAGACCCCTTTTACTATCGAGACAGTAGCATTTACTCCTGCACTTGTATTTTCGAGGGTTGTTGCAATCGCTTTTTGTCCTTGTGGAGATGAAGCTACAGCTGTAATTAATGCGGGATTATGTAAACCTTGTCTTTTCATGCTCTTTCTTGGCTGTAGTATTGCTCCCAATTTCATTTTTACTCATAGAATTTCATTTTAGCATTCTAAAGAGTTGTCCCAGTGTTGGTTCATTTTACTTTTCTTGTTTCATCTTTACTCTCTTAACTTGGAGCAATGCCTACACCTGTGTTTTATCATTGTTTCGCCCGTCTGTAAATGGAGCATACAAAACGGGCTACTCTAACTTTCTACATTATGAACTCTTTGATTGTTTGCCAGCTTTGAGCATCGGTAACCATTGCAATTGCTTTTTTGGATTTTTTCAACTCAACCAATTTTTCTAAAACCTCATTATCCAAATCCGATAATTCTTGCACTAGCTTAGTTTTCTTTTGCAATTTGAAAGGATTAGTCTCCTTTGTTTTAATACTTATTGTACTCATACTAACATTTGATGTTTTTGTAATAACCCGAATAGTTCTTGTGAAAAAATATTGTTTTCGGTTTTTTCATTGATTTTCTGATAAATAACTGATAACAATGTTATGGTGTCATCGTCAAGTGTTCTGGTAATATCCAAGAAAGCTTTTTTGGCATCGGAATAATTTTCATCTTCCAAATCTTCAGGGGATGCCATTGCTAAACCACCATTTTCTACCGGAACATTAAACCCTAATCCCTTTAAAATAATTGGAGCTTGTTTGACTACTCCTAAAAGCATGTTGTTCAAACTATCGTTACTCTCTTTGGTATATTTTCTTTGTAATTTTTCCTCTGTGAGTTCTTCGTTTTTAGCTTTAAGTTCCCGATTGTATTTTTCAGATTCTTCCAATTTTTTAGCCAGTTCATCACGATCACGAGCTTGTAATTTCAAGTCGAAGATGTCAGCAATACCCAAACCCATCAATCCAGCACTTTTTTTCTTTTTCTTCTTCTTTTTTAAAGCTGGTATTGGCTCTTCTTCGGCATCTCTCGATTTAGATTGAATCTCGCCAAAAGTTACATCAAAAGGGTCGCCTTCAATTTTGAAAGCATTTACTCCATTTTTACGCTTTTCCTGAATGGTGAGTTTAGTAAACCCATCACAATAGAGTTTTTCAAAGAATTCTTCACTTGTACCATATTCGTTTTTTATCTGCTCATGGGAAATATTGCGAAAAATTGGCTTTGAAGTAGTCCTGTCGTAAACCGTTAGAGCGCAAAATTTATCGCTTGCCAGTTTATCCATCAAATCATCTAATTGCTCCATTTTAAATTAGTTTTTTGTAGATCAGTAAAATCCTGTTTCGTTCTTCCACAGTAATGATTCTCTTTACCAATATTGGATCGAAAGTTGACTCACTTGTCACATAATTGACCTCTAACTTTACCTTTGAAAAAGTGCCATCGGGTGGAATTAATATTTGCTTCTGAGTTGGGTAAATAGTAACACCGTTGATAATTACAATTGTAGTTCCTGTGTTTACAACCGAAAGGCAGGTAACTCCCTCTAAAACGGGAATTTGTTCTTCCCTAAACTCTCTTGTTATAAAAGCAGATTCTACAAACATGCTATACTTTATTAATGTTATTGTTATATAAAAACACTACATGAAATTTTAATGGAACATTACTTTTTAATGGTTCGTCCAAAGCGAAAATGAGTGAATAATCTTTGTTCCCTGTATCAAAATTTAGAGGTTTAAAACTCTTTTCATATTCGCCACCGTTTGATTGTCTCCAATTATCAATATGAACCGAAGGAATGATAGCAATACTGTTATCGTCTTTCATTTCAATGGATGTCATTGCACTGATACTTTTTTCAACTCCATTAGTGTACACTGCTACACCTGTGGTAAAACCTATTGGAAGTTTAAAATTCTCTGAAGTGTTACTTTCACCTGGTTTAATAATTGCCTTTACTACATGTTGAATTTGTCGCATACTTTTTAAGATTTAAAAGCCGTAGCCGTTATGACTTCGGCTTTATTTGTTCTCTTATTTTTTAGCCTCAGTTACTCTAAACTCTAATCTTAGAAACATTCCTGCACCTTCTTTTGAAATAGGAACTGTAACACCTTTTGGAAATTCCAATTCTAATTTGAACTCCTCTTTAGCTCTTAAAAGGGGTGTGGTTGCAATAGGGCGGTAATCTTCATTTTTGAAGTTTTGAACGTCAGTAAGTGGCAAATCAATAAGCATGTCATTAGTTTGAATCAGCCTTAAATCTGCATTTTGTAATTCCGCTGGAAGTGTGTCTCTACTTTGCCAGTCAGCACTTTCAATTTTTACCCCTTTTGTAGTGAACTGCACTCGGATAGCGTCAATTACAACATCTCTTCCTGAGTTAAGTAGGTTACCATCAAAATTGGTAATTCCAACAACTTTTTTAGTATTAGCATCAACAAGTTCATTAATACCACTCATCCCGTCAACCTTTACATTCAGGTAATAGGTCTTATCTACTAATTTTGTGGCTTGTGGTCTTACAACTTGATTCGTTTGACGTTGTCTCGCTCCTAAAACTTTAATTGCTCTTTGCAATTGTGGATTTCTATTTTCCATTTTTTCTTTATGAATTAAATTTTACTTTTCTTTTGGGTTACAGAATATAATTCCCATTTTCGTCGATGTAAGCACCTAAGCCTTCATCTTCATAAGCTCCTAAACCGTCGTCTTCATAACCACTTAAACCATCTTCAACATAGTTTCCATTTACATCGATGTAACCTCCTAAACCATCTTCATGATAGTTTCCTGCATCATCAAAATATCCGTTTAAACCGTCTTCTTCGTATCCGCCCAACCCATCACCACCGTCATAAGCATTTAAACCATTCTCTACATAGTTACCATTGATATCTATGTAACCGCCTAAACCATCTTCGTGATAATTACCGTAAGCATCGATGTAGCCACTTAAACCGTTAACTGCACCTGAAAGACCCGCTGTTTTTTGCATAAATCTTCCGATTGTTGTTTCAGGGTTTAACTTGGAAGCTATTTTTTCAGACGAAAAAATATTCTTTACTAATTCCAGACCGTGAGCAATTGAAACCCCAATTGCTGAACCTCTTAAAAGCGAGCTTTTAGTATCGCTTCCATTTACTTTTACCGCCAAAAATCCGGCACCAACGGCAACCGCTCCATTAACAACACTTTTTACCGTGTTGGATGATGTCTCGGTCATAGTGCCTGTAAGACCTCTTGAGAGAGCACCTACAACAACGGCAGAACTGATTGTTATTAATTCTTGTTTCATTTCTATATTTATTAATTACCTTTTGAACTTGTTACTAAAAGGATGGCTCCTACAGCACCTACACCGATAACAATCGGAATCGTGTAATTAGTCTTGTCAGTGGATATCGTTCCGCTTTCAAGTTGTGCCGTTTCTTTTTGTACTTGTGCCTCTTCTTTCAAATTTTGCACTGGAATATCTTTGACTTTAGAAATAGTTTCAAGCTGTGCATTATTTGGAACTGCCTCACCAGTCTCAGTTGTGCTGGTAGTTAAGGATTCCGCCGGAACTCCTTTTACTTCTGCAATTGTTTCTAATTGTGCAGGTGTTGGAGTTACATTTGGCATTTCTTCAACTGGCTCGGAAGCTTCAATTTGTTGTGGTTCGTTGTAAACAGGCTGTAGCTGATTACCTGCAAAGGCATTTTTAATCGTTGGTTTGACAAGATTATTTATCGCAAATTTGCCTACTTTACTCTTGCCTATTTTTGTGGCGAATTTTAGGGCTTTACTGCTTTTAACCTTGGTAAGTATTTTACCTACTTTGCTGTCAAGTACTTTACTTACAATACCTCCTCCTGGAATAATGCTCATAGCCATAGAAGCAATTGGAACTAATTTTTTACCAACTTTTACTGCATTCTTAATCGATACATTCTTTAATCGGATGTTCTTCTTAAGCATTTTACCAATTTTAAGTCCTCTGTTAAGACCTGCATTTAAACCTGTGTGTTCTTCCAATATCAACATATCTCTATCTTTTTAAAAGTGTGTGAGGAGTGAATATTCCTTTGATTAATCGGTTTCTTTGATTTCTCTTAATCAAAGTGTGTGGGGCTAATGCTCCTTTGATGAGCATTCCTCTTTTATTTTTGGGAATCAATAGATGTGGTGCAAATGCCATTTTTGCAACATTTCTGAAATTCAGTTTCTTGAAAAAGCCTCGATTTAATCCCGCATTCAATCCTGTTTGTTCTTCTAATATTATCATACTGCTGTTTTTTAAAATGGAAACCTGTTTCTACTGTTTCTACTGCTTTTTTTAGTAATAGTAGTTTTCTTCTTTGTTCTGCCTAATGTCCCTTTCAAACCCTTTCTCGGTGTGGGACAGTTAAGCCCGATATGTGGCAATTTCTGATTCATAAAAACATCTTTTTTACTGGTATAATTTGGCTCTTTGTTACTCTGTATTGTCCCATCAATTATGTAATGTCCTTTATCTAACTTCCCGCTCTCTTGGTCGGTAGGTACAACCACATATACATGTGTGTATTGTCTTGGATTGAACTTAGGCTGTTTAATTTGCCTGATGTAGTGCTTAATCCCTAAATTCATTAAAATCGAACTGGCGAAAATCGAGTAGCTTTTACAGTCAATTCCCTCTCTACGGTTAAACCAGCTATTGGCAGGACTTCTTAAATTCTGTGTAACGCCATCAGCTTGATACTGGATGTCGTAGTACAAGAAATAATGAATCTTATCACAGGTTTCTTGAATTGTTTTCCCTTTTAGTATTTGTGATAATTTAGCAACCTGTTTGTAAAAAGTCTCTACCCATATTTTCATCATTGCAACCGAGTAAAACGTATCTCCTTTTTTAAGTTTTACTTTTTGGTTTTTAGGCTTTTCAATTAGGTGATTGAATTCATCACCGTTTTTAATCCTACGCTTTAGTATTATATTGATTTCATCTTTCGTCATTTATCTAACTTTCTTTGACAAATATTTTAAATAAAAAACCTCCATCTTTTTAATTGATGGAGGTTGATAGTGATTTCAACTAATTACATTTAATTGCAATTGATTTTGGAAGCAATTGGCAATCAATCGTCATCTAAATAATAGCTTACAGGTAAACCATAAATAGCAATAAATTCCTCTAAAATATCAGGCGGAACAGTATGCATTCCAATGGAATACTCACATTTTTCATTATCCTTTACTTTAGCTTCAATGATTGTGTTTACTGCTTTTTTTATAGTGGTTTCACTCATTTTATTTTTCAGATACATAGTAACCAGTTCCGATTTGGTTACGGCTTTTGGCATCAGTTTTTTATCTTTTTTATTCATTGCGTTTAGAGTTACTCAATTCAGTTAAATATCTTTTCTTAAATCATTGATGTGAAACAGCACCTTAAAAACTTTATCTTCTAAATATTTGAGAATCCTGTTTTTGCCTTTAAAGAGAAAATCTAAAAATTGCAATGGCGCAGTTATAATAATTATAAAGCATAATACTATAGCGAATAAGTTGCAATAAATTATTTTAAATCGGTTTTTAAGTTTCATTTTGTAAAATTTTAAATATTGACAAGTCTTTCGTGAATAATATCAGAGATAATTTGCATTACAATTCTCTGTTCTTGTGTTCTTTCTTCTCTTTCCCACTGACAACAATAGAGCAGAATCACTGATTGTGTTGGGGTAAGAATAATATTTGACGTCTCTTTTTTACTTTCAATCTTTGACCTGAATATAAAAAACATGCTTTGTAGTACATCAATAACAATAATGTCATTGCAATACTTTTCATAATCTTTGCAATTGTGAATATTATCTACTTTATTTCTGATAAATTTCAGCAGTTCAGACTGTATAATTTCAATGTCTGCTATCTTGATTTTCTTTAAGGTTATTTTCATATTGGTATTTTAATTAGCGTTTGTCTCGAGTATTTTTATCGAATGCGATGAGATTCAGCATTCCTCTTAATCTTGACCGAACCCTATTGCCATAAGCTACTTCTATCTCGGAGGCTGATAGATTACTTGTGATGTGTGTTTGGATTTTCTTTGACACAAATAGATCATATCTTGAAAGGATAATTTCTGCCATAACATTACACTCATTTCCGAAATATTTTAAGTTTTGTTCTACACCTAAATCATCGAAGCAGTAGTTTTTATATTCCGTTTGCGAATAGCTACCACGGCTGTATCGATGAATTATTTCATAGCCTTCCTTTATGAACTCAAAACTTATATCCCGGCAGGTCTTTAAATAAAATTTGTTGTTTGGTTTGGTCACATATTTCATCAATGTCATTAGCGTTGTCTTGCCACAACCTACTGGACCCGATAATAATATTCCTTTGGTCAAGTCAATACCAAATTGCTCAGAAGTTATCCCATCATTCAGAAAATAGGCTACAAGCTTAGTAATGTTAGTAATGTCTTGTTCTCCGAAATGGAATTTTTCTCCATAATCCTTTTTACCTCTCTGCTCCAACCAAGCTAGAATTTCTGGGTAGTTATATTGTGAATTCATAGTTGACTATTTTATAATGGTTCTGCATAATTCTTGTCTTCTATGATGTGCAAATTATTGGCTCTTGATTGTTCTTTAATTGGATTGGATTGTGGCAGATTGATTGTAAATTTGGCAGTATTTAGCATCCAATTTCGGGCTGCTGCATGCCAATCAATCATTTTGGTTTTACCTCCAATTAGCCAACCGTTACTCGTGTAATAGTTATAAAATCGTTCCGCTTCAAATTCTGTATATTCCCGTAGCTTGAAATAATTCTTTACAATTTCTAAACTTGGACTTTCTTTTTTTTTGGCGGAACTTTTTTTTTCTTTCTCCGAAGCTTCTAAAGATTTCTCTTCATTTAAAATTTGAAAATTGGTATCTATAGATATGTTTTTATTGTTTTTTAAGGTTTGTATATTATTATATATATTGGGTTCATTAACATGTTCAGTAGCCTCACTATTGACTTGTTCATTCATTGGTTTTGTCTCCACAATTGTTGAACTGGTATTTCCTTTTTTAAATGAATAACTATCGGTAAGATTGTGTATTATGACTTCCGAACCTGAATAAGGATTGTAAGACGGTAAATAGTCTATAAAACCAAGCAATTGCAATTCTTTAATACACTTATGATAAGTAGCTTTAGAAGCAATTCTACTGGCTTTCATCATTTCATCACGGGAAATTGCAATTGGATTTTTGAACCGATTGACATTCCAACTCTGAAACAACGCCAAATACAAACTGATGTGGGTTGGATAGATGGTTTCTTCATTAGCAATCCGAATAAAAAAACCTGTCAAGTGTTTGATGTAATTCATATCATACAGATTATTTCACCTTATTACCGTTCAATACTTTATCAATATCTGAATGGTTATAATACATAATTCCACCAACCTTAGTGTAGGTTAATGTTCCATTGATACGGAAATTTTGCAAAGTTCCTGAGGAAATATTTAACAGTTTACGGACTTCATTG
>NZ_DLHA01000021.1:0-249 GCF_002482975.1 Flavobacterium sp. UBA7680
GCTTTATCCAATCCGTGAACTGGGAATGGAGTAAAAACCTCTTCAATATGATGATGAGCAGCTCTGGTTTTCTTTACTGCATCCATCAAAATATCATCGTCATTATAAATGGCGTATATTACTTTATTACTCATGATGTGAATCTTTATTTGCTCTTTCTCTAATGTAATTATCTCCTGTTCCTTTCAAAATTGTTTTTACCTCTGCCTGAGCAATTACAGGGAATGTTCTAGAGTATAATAAAAACAA
>NZ_DLHA01000021.1:289-13757 GCF_002482975.1 Flavobacterium sp. UBA7680
AACATTGTCCAAGAAGATGGAAGGTAATCTCTATGTAAAGAAGTAACAATAATTACGAATCTTTCAAACCACATTCCGATGTTTACAACGATCGAAATAATAAATGAAAACATGATACTTGTTCTTAATTTTTTGAACCACATAAATTGTGGAGAGAAAACGTTACAAGTCATCATTGACCAATATGCCCACCAGTAAGGTCCAGTAGCTCTGTTTAAGAACGCATATTGCTCATATTCTACACCTGAATACCAAGCTACGAATAACTCAGTGATGTAAGCCACACCTACAATCGAACCTGTAATCATGATAATGATGTTCATTAATTCGATATGTTGTAATGTAATGTATGCTTCAAGGTTAGAAACTTTTCTCATAACGATCAACAATGTGTTTACCATTGCAAATCCTGAGAATACCGCTCCAGCAACGAAGTAAGGAGGGAAAATTGTTGTATGCCATCCTGGAATTACAGAAGTAGCAAAGTCCATAGATACAATCGTGTGCACAGAAAGTACAAGAGGAGTAGCTAAACCAGCTAATACTAAAGATACTTCTTCAAAACGCTGCCAGTCTTTAGCTCTTCCGCTCCATCCGAAACTTAGGATAGAATAAACTCTTTTATTAAATGGAGTTATAGCTCTATCACGAAGCATTGCAAAGTCAGGTAATAAACCAGTCCACCAGAAAACTAATGATACTGAAAGATACGTTGAGATTGCGAATACGTCCCAAAGCAATGGTGAGTTAAAGTTTACCCATAAAGATCCAAATTGATTTGGAATAGGTAAAACCCAGTATGCTAACCATGGACGTCCCATGTGAATAATTGGAAATAAACCTGCTTGAACTACCGAGAAGATAGTCATTGCTTCTGCAGAACGGTTAATAGCCATTCTCCAACGTTGACGGAAAAGTAATAGTACTGCAGAAATCAAAGTTCCAGCGTGACCAATACCAACCCACCAAACGAAGTTAGTAATATCCCAAGCCCAACCAACTGTTTTATTTAATCCCCATGTTCCAATTCCGGTAGATACGGTGTAAATTATACAGCCCAATCCCCAAAGGAAGGCTATTAATGCGATTGAAAATACAATCCACCATTGTTTATTTGCAGGTCCTTCAACAGGCGCTGCCACATCTACAGTTACATCATGATATGATTTATCACCTATAACTAAAGGTTTTCTAATGGGTGCTTCGTAGTGAGACGACATAATCCTTTATATGTTTCTTAATTAATAATTTTACTAAGTGTTTCTAACTTTTACGTGGTAGAAAACATTTGGTTTTGTACCAACATGCTCTAATAAATGATACATTCTTTCGCTTTCTGCTAATTTAGCAACTTCGCTTTCTTTATCATTTACATCTCCAAATACCATCGCACCAGAAGAACAAGCTGCAGAACATGCACAAGCATTGTTGAACTCGTCTTTAGCTACTACTCTACCTTGACGTTTTGCTTCAAGGATAACAGCTTGAGTACTTTGGATACAGAATGAACATTTTTCCATAACTCCACGAGAACGAACGTTTACGTCTGGGTTTAATACCATACGACCTAAATCATCATTCATGTGATAATCGAATTCACTGTTTTTGTTGTACAAGAACCAGTTGAAACGACGAACTTTATATGGACAGTTATTAGCACAGTAACGAGTACCAACACATCTGTTGTATGCCATGTGGTTTTGACCTTGACGACCGTGAGAAGTTGCAGCAACCGGACAAACTGTTTCACATGGTGCGTGATTACAGTGTTGACACATTACAGGCTGGAATGCCACTTGAGGGTTATCTCCAGGTTTTTCCATTTCATTAAATGTAGATAATGAACTAGATAAACCAGCAATTTTTTCTTTTCTTTCGTTATCACCTTCAAAAGTGCTTTCAGAAGAATAATATCTGTCAATACGTAACCAGTGCATATCACGGCTTCTTCTTACCTCTGCTTTACCAACAACTGGTACGTTGTTTTCAGCGTGACAAGCGATAACACATGCTCCACATCCTGTACAAGCATTTAAGTCAATCGAAAGATTGAAGTGATGTCCTGTAGAACGATCAAATGATTCCCATAAATCAACAGTAGTAGCTTCTACTTCTTGGTGATCTAAAGATACCATTGGCTGCTCATTCCAATGTTTAGCATCTTGAGTATTGAAAATCTCTAAAGTAGTTTCTTTAATGATATCTCCTCTACCCATTAATGTTTTCTGTCCTTGAACACAAGCAAACTCATGCTCTCCATTTGCCTTAGCAATAGAAACAGATTGAACACTATTGAAATTTTTATATAAAGCGTAAGCATTTAAACCTACTTGCATTTCTTCTTTTAGAGAAGCTTTACGGCCGTAACCAACAGCTAAACCAACTGTTCCAACAGCTTGTCCAGGCTGAACAATTACTGGAACATTTTCTAATTTAGAACCATCAGCAATTGTAATAGTAGCATAACTACCATTTAACCCTCCGTTTGCAACGATTTCATTTGATAATCCTAATTTCTTAGCATCTGCATTTGAAACTGTAACATAGTTATCCCAAGAAACTCTTGTAATTGGATCTGGAAACTCTTGCAACCAAGGGTTGTTTGCATGCTGTCCATCACCCATACCTGTTTTAGTATATAATACTAATTCAAAGTCTCCAGTTGATTTTGATTTTGAAAGTACATTTGCAGCACCTGCGAAATCATAAGAACCACCTGCTAAAGGAGTAGAACCAACAACAAAAATACCATCGTGTAAAACTTTATTCCAAGAAGAACCTGCAATGATTGCAGCTGAATTAGCTTTCAAGTAATCATAGAAAGTTCCAGAAGTTCCGTTTAAAGATAATAAAACGTCTTGAAATTGTTTTGTATTGAAAATTGGACGAATAGTTGGTTGTGTTAAACTATAAGTTCCTTTTGTAATAACTACATCACCCCAAGATTCTAAGTAATGAGGAGCCGGAGCCGCAACTTTAACAATAGAAGCAGTTTCATCATCTCTTAAAGAAAAAGCAACTGATGTATCTACTTTTTTCAATCCAGAAACAAAAGAAGCTGAATCAGCTAAAGTATAAACTGGATTAACACCACTCATAATTAAAGTATGAACACTTCCTGCATTCATATCTTTTATTAATTGAGCAATAACAGCATTAGATCCTTTTCTAATTTGTCTTGTTCCTGCAGTATTAAAAGCCTCACTAGCCAATGCCTGATTGATAGCTAAAACTAATAATTGTGCATTTTTATCTTCAATTCCTGATACTAAAATTCCTTTTGTTCCAGATGCTTTTAACTGCTGCGCTGCTTTTACAACTTCTGCTTTAAATTTTTCATCTAAAGTAACCGGAACAGAAGCACCAACAACAATATTATAAATTTGAACTAAAGCTTGTTTTTGATCAGCCGTACTCATTGGTACACGCTTATCAGCAGCAGCTCCAGATAAAGTCATGTTTGATTCAAACTGAAAATGACGAGACATTTTTCCGTTTTGAGGAATACGTCCTTTTGCATATCCAGCATCATATCCACCACCTTGCCAGTCTCCTAAGAAATCAGCACCAACAGATACAATTAATGAAGCTTTTGAAAAATCATAATCAACCAAAGCTCTTTCACCGTATACAGTTTCGAATGCATCTAATGCTTCAGAAGAAGAAACTGCATCATAAACAACATGTTTAGCATTTGGGTTCTTAGCAATAAATTCTCCAATCAACTTTTCAGTAGATGGACTTGCTAATGTATTTGTCAACAATACAACCTGTCCGCCTTTAGCTTTTGCTTTAGCTATAGCTGATTTAATTTCTAAATCAACAGTAGACCAGCTAGTATTTTTACCATCTTTCTTTGGTTCTTTCAAACGTCCACTATCATATAATGATAAGATAGACGCGTGAATTCTAGCATTAGCTGAAAACTTAGCTCCAGAAATAGTATTGTTCTCAATTTTAATTGGACGACCCTCACGAGTTTTTACCAAAAGGTTAGCAAAATCAAAACCATCAAAAACAGTAGTTGCATAATAATCTGCAACACCAGGAATGATTTGCTCTGGTTGTAATACATAAGGGATAGACTTGTGCACAGGACCTTCACAAGCAGCAAGTGTAACTGCCGCAGTACTAAATCCTACGTACTTTAAAAAGTCACGACGTGAAGTTCCAGATGAAGCTAAAGCATCTGCATTTCCTAAGAATTCATCCGTAGGAATTTCTTCAACAAATTCGTTATTTCTAAGCGCCTCAACAATAGAACTATTTTCTAGTTCTTCAACACTTTTCCAGTATTTTTTGTTTGATGACATTGTATATAAATATTAAAATCTTAATAATTCGATTAATAGTGGCATTTACCGCATTCTAAACCTCCCATTTGCGCTGCAGTTAATTTCTCTACACCGTATTTTTTAGAAAGTTCAGCATGAATTTTATCATAATATGCATTTCCTTCCATCTTAACATCAGTTTTTCTATGACAGTCAATACACCATCCCATTGTTAATTTAGAATATTGCTTCATGATTTCAAATTCCTGCACTGGACCGTGACAAGTTTGACATTCAACTCCTGCAACAGAAACGTGTTGTGAGTGGTTGAAGTAAACAAAATCAGGAAGATTGTGAATACGAACCCATTTTACAGGCTGTGTTTTTCCAGTATAAGCTTGTTTAGTCTTATCCCATCCAACAGCATCGTATAATTTTTGAATTTGAGCATCGTAAAATGCTTTGCTGTACTCAGCAGTAGCAGTAGTTTCTGCAACTTCAGAAATGTTTTTATGACAGTTCATACAAACATTTAAAGAA
The DNA here is from genome assembly GCF_002482975.1 of Flavobacterium sp. UBA7680. Classification (GTDB taxonomy): domain Bacteria; phylum Bacteroidota; class Bacteroidia; order Flavobacteriales; family Flavobacteriaceae; genus Flavobacterium. Next base: position 5,104 of record NZ_DLHA01000021.1, read on the forward strand.
GGAATACCAGCAGTTTTACTTACACGAGCAGCAGAGTGACAATATTTACAATTGATCTCGTTATCTCCAGCGTGAATTTTGTGAGAATAGTGAATTGGCTGAATTGGCTCATAATTTTGATCAACACCAACCTGCATCAAGAATCCGTACACAAAGTAACCACTAGCTAAAAGCAAGAATATAGAAGTAACTAATACTAAAAATTGGTTTTTAGCAAATGCTTTCCAAATTGGAGTTCTAGCCTCTTTAGGCCCAACTACAATTCCATTATTACTTGCAACTTTAGTTAATACTTTGTTCACCATGAACAACATAACAACTAAAATAGCCATAACTAAAGCAAGAGCTCCTAAAATAATATTATTTGAGATTCCGCTTCCTTCAGCTTGAGGACCTGTTGGCAATGCAGACGCAGCTCCAGCAGGCTTTTCAGGTATAGGCTGAGAAGTATAAGCGATAATATTATCAATATCACCTTCAGACAACTGAGGAAAAGAAGTCATTACAGACTTATTATTCTCTTCGAAAAGCTTTACAGCAACAGGGTCACCTGACTTAATTACTTCAGAGCTATTATGAACCCACTTGTAAATCCAAGCCATTTCATGTTTAGCAGCAACTCCTCTAAGAGCTGGACCAGTTGATTTAGCATCTAATTTGTGACATGCAGCGCAATTTGCATTAAAAAGTTCTTTCCCTTTTACCGGATCACCACCACCAGATGCAGCAGCAGGAGCTGCAGCAGCTTCAGTCGCCGCAGGAGCTGCAGCCGGATCTTGAGCAAATGAAGTTAGGGAGAAAATTAACGTTAGCGATAAACTAAGTAATAATTTTCTTGAGATCGAATTATGGTTACCCACCTTTTTCATATAGTATAATAATTATCTACTAATTTTTGGTATGATTTTTTCTGTAATAAGTCAGACAAAAATGTATACCTTCTTTTAAAACTTGCACAAAAATACGACTTATGAACTATTCTCAAAACCTTAAAATAGTCTTAAATATCAATTTATATCAATTCTAAATAATATTAAAATTTTACATACAAACTTTAAATAGTATTTTTGCATAAAAACCATCACATTATGAGAATTTTAACCTCTTCAAAAAACGTTTTCTTAACATTCACAATGTTGACATTAGCATATAATATTCATGCTCAAAGCCAAAATTTAACATTGAATCAAGACCCAAAATTTGAGCAATTATTGAACGATAAACGCAAATTTAACACATCAATAAGTACAAACGATTCTTATCGAATTCAAATTTTTAGCGGCAAAAGCGAAGATGCAAAAAAGACTCTTTCTGACTTCAAAAGAGAGTACACAAATATTGACGGCACTATAATTTTCAACACTCCAAATTATAAGGTTATTGTTGGAAATTTCAAGTCAAGAATAGAAGCTGAAAGAAACTTAATCGACATCAGAAAAAAGTACAAAAGTGTCTTTTTAATTAAGCCGGGTAAATAATTAAAAACTAAGCAAAAAGAAAAAGCGAGATGACTATCTCGCTTTTTCTTTTTATAAATTTAAGTGCATGTACTATTTTACTATACAAGCTCTTTTATCTTTACAACTTCATCATTGATATCAAATTCAACTTTGCAATTATTTAGTTTATTACTTTTATTCCATTGGCTAAAAATCTAATTTCTTCCTTTGGGACAGTAATGGCATCTATTTCAGCTTTTGTCTTTTTAGCATCTTTAGCATAATGTTTCAGCTCTTCAACAGATGTAACTTTTCGTTCGGCATTACCTTCTAGAACTACTTTTTTACCTTTCAGCGCTGTTGGAACAAAAAATGCATAATCTTTCATTTTAACAAAGAATGAGGAACCATTTTCTGTTTTAATAGTCAACCAGCATCCTCTCTTTTCACAAACATCAGTCACTTCTCCTTTTACTGCAACACCTTCTGCTTTTTTTACATCCTTCAATACACCTTCCAGTTTATCTACAGAAATTGCATTATTTATTGAAGCCGTTGAAATATTTTCTCCATAGAAATCTCCTATCACCGCATTACCGGCCGGCGGTGATGGTTTTTCAATAGCCTCCTGTGAAAAAGACAATGAAGAAAAACCTACAAGAAAAAGAACTGTATATATCGCTAATCGTTTCATGTTTATATATTTATTATCAAAAATAACATTAAAATCTGAAATAAAAATACACTTTTTTTTACAAAACCATATTTACTCAGAAGATGTAAAATCATTCCGAAGCAGTTCTTTTTTCACTCCCTCCAAATCTGCCAAAAAAGCAGGATTAGCAAAAAGACTTTCAACAGTTGCCTTTCCCATAATCCTCCCCATTGCATCGCTGGCAGCTTTTAGAAAGCGAATATTATTTTTAGATTCAACAACTCTTTTTGCATGTTCTAAATCCATTTCATAAGCGCGGGAAGCAATCTCTGGAGGAGATGAAAGTAATACCAAACTATTTGGAATTTCCTCTTCAGATAAATACCCATGCAACAAACCCGGTATAATTAACCTAAACTGTTCAATGTTCGTAAATTTAGAAATAACATTACTGCGTTTAAAACTTTTAGAAACAAGCGTATTAATAATTTGAATTATTTTTAATCTCATATCTCTTTTATCTAAACTTCTACATTTACCTGTTTCCCTTTAATTTTAATTGCAATAGACCATTAGAATATTTCTATCAAATAAATCTTATGTTAATCAATTAAACTAAAGCAAAAAACAATTCAATATTAAAACCTTAAAACAAATAAATAATTCAGAAATCAAAACACATCTGTTTTTCAGTATTATGTTTCATATTACAACATGCAACATATTTGTTTATTAAATACCAAAATATACTAAACAAAAAAAATCCCGATTGCTCGGGATTTTTTATAAACTAAAACTATAATTTTATTTCAATTTCTTTTTAATTGCTACTTCATGGTAAGCCTCAATAACATCACTTATTTCGATATCATTAAATCCTTTAATTTGAATACCACAATCGTAACCTTTGCTTACTTCTTTAACATCATCTTTGAAACGTTTTAAAGCAACTAGCTCACCTGTATGAACAACAACTCCATCTCTGATAACTCTAATTTTAGAGCTTCTAAGAATTTTACCATCTGTAACCATACAACCAGCAATTGAACCTACTTTAGAAATTTTGAAAATCTCACGGATTTCTGCAGTTCCTAAAACTTCTTCTTTCATTTCTGGAGCTAACATTCCTTCCATCGCATCTTTCAAGTCATCGATTGCTGCGTAGATAATAGAATAGTAACGGATATCGATTTCTTCTTTATCAGCAAGCTGTCTTGCATTTCCAGCAGGACGAACGTTAAATCCAATAATGATCGCATCAGATGCAGAAGCTAACATAACGTCAGTTTCTGTAATTGCACCAACTCCTTTATGTATGATATTAATTTGAATTTCTTCAGTAGAAAGTTTAGAGAACGAATCTGATAATGCTTCAACAGATCCATCAACGTCTCCTTTAAGGATTACGTTCAATTCTTTAAACTGACCAAGAGCGATACGACGTCCAATTTCGTCAAGTGTAATATGACGTTGAGTACGTACAGATTGTTCACGCATTAATTGAGAACGTTTAGATGCAATTTGTTTTGCTTCTTTTTCGTCTTCAAATACGTTAAACTTATCACCCGCTGTAGCAGCTCCATCTAAACCTAAAACAGATACCGGAGTTGAAGGACCAGCTTCTAAAACAATATGCCCTCTTTCATCATGCATCGCTTTAACTTTACCATGGTGTTTTCCTGCAAGCATATAATCTCCAACTTTTAAAGTTCCATGTTGAACTAAAATTGTCGATACATATCCTTTTCCTTTATCTAAGAAAGCTTCAACAACTGTTCCTTGAGCCGCTTTATTTGGATTAGATTTTAAATCTAAAATTTCTGCTTCTAATAAAACTTTTTCTAATAATTCTTTTACTCCTGTTCCAACTTTTGCAGAAATATCATGTGACTGAATTTTTCCACCCCAATCTTCAACAAGTAAATTCATACTAGCCAAACGCTCTTTGATTTTCTCAACGTTAGCATTTGGTTTATCAATTTTATTGATTGCAAATATAATTGGCACTCCCGCAGCTTGTGCGTGAGAAATTGCTTCTTTTGTTTGTGGCATGATATCATCATCCGCCGCTACTACGATAATAGCAATATCGGTAACTTGAGCTCCACGTGCACGCATCGCGGTAAACGCCTCGTGACCCGGTGTATCTAAGAATGCGATTTTTTGACCGTTATCAAGAGTAACTCCGTATGCTCCAATGTGTTGTGTAATACCTCCAGACTCACCAGCGATAACATTTTCTTTACGAATATAATCCAGTAAAGATGTTTTACCGTGATCGACGTGACCCATTACAGTAACGATAGGCGCTCTAGTAACTAAATCTTCTTCTTTATCTTCAACAACCTCGATTGCCTCTTCGATATCTACTGTTATGAATTCAACTTCATAACCAAATTCATCAGCAACAATAGTTAATGTTTCAGCATCTAAACGCTGATTCATTGTTACCATGATTCCAAGAGACATACAAGTTCCAATTACTTTAGTAATCGGCACATCCATCATGATTGCAATTTCACCTACTGTAACGAATTCTGTAACTTTAATCGTTTTACTTCCTTCGTCAAGAGCTCTTTGTTCGTCATCAGATTTCTGACGGTGTGTTTCTCTTTTATCTCTTCTGTATTTAGCCGCTTTAGATTTACCACCTTTACCTTGAAGTTTTTCAAGAGTTTCTCTAATTTGGTTTTTTACTTCTTCTTCAGTAGGCTCTACTTTTGCAACAATTGCAGGACGGTTTCCTTTTACAAAACCTGGTCTTGCACTTCTGTTAGCATTAAAGCCTCCGCCTCCTGTATTTGGAGTAATTTTATTAGGATTTGGTGTTCCCGGCGCATTTCCTGTAGCAGGTTTTGGCGCACCCGGCGCACCAGGTTTAGGAGCGATTCTTTTCCGCTTATTTTTATTAGCGTTATTATTGTTTCCGGCTCCCGGAGCTCCAGGTTTATTTGGAGTAATTTTCGGCTCTTCCTTCTTTTTCTTAGGCTTGTTAAATTGAGATAAGTCAATTGTCTGCCCAGTAAGAGTAGTTCCCGATAATTTTTGATATTGAGTAGTGATAGTTTCCTCAGCAGTTGCAGGATCAGTTGAAACAACTGGCTCTTGTGCTGTTTTAGAAACAACTTCAGCTTTTACTTCTTTTTTCTCAGTAATAATTGGTTTTTCCACCTTTTTCTCTTCAGCCACTACTGGAGCAACAGGCTCTGATGGTGTAGTTTCTTTTTGAACAGGTTTTTCTGTTTGAGATGGAGTAACAACAGCTTTAGGCTCTTCGGCCTTAACTGGTTCTTCTGGAGAAACAGCAGGTTTTTTTGGATTTAAATCAATTTTACCAACTTGAACAGGTCCAGTAACAACAGCTCTCGCTTTGATGATTTCTTGTTGTTTCTGACGCTCTTCGTCTTGTCTGCGTTTGTCCTCAATTTCTTTCTCACGCTCAACACGCAATGCTTCTTTTTCTTTTCTTTTCTCTTCCCCTACTTCTTTAGAAGCTTCCTTATTCCCCTTATCGCCCGCAAATTGGCTTTGAAGGATATTAAATTCACTGTCAGAAATTTTAGCATTTGGATTTGCATCAATAGCAATTCCCTTATCTTTTAGATAATCAACAGCTCTTTCTAACGAAATATTTAATTCCCTTAAAACCTTGTTTATTCTTATTACTCTCTCTTCAGACATATAACCTTTTTATTATTACCTTTTTCGTTGTGTTGTTAGAGCAGATAATTAGTTATCAAACTCTTCTTTTAGTATTTTCATAACGTCAAGAATAGTTTCCTCTTCTAAATCCGTTCTTCTTACTAAATCTTCTACTTCTTGTTTTAAGATACTTTTTGCAGTATCTAAACCTATTTTAGCAAATTCTTCAATTACCCAGTCTTCGATTTCATCTGAGAACTCTGTTAATTCAACATCGTCTTCATCAGCCGTTGCACCTGCAACATCTCCTTCACGAATAACATCTAATTCGTAACCTGTTAGCTGACCCGCTAATTTAATATTGTGACCTCCTCTACCAATTGCTTTAGAAACTTCTTCTAATTTCAAGAAAACCTCAGCTCTTTTGTTTTCTTCATCAATTTTGATAGAAGAAACTTTTGCAGGACTTAATGCTCTTGTAATAAACAATTGAATATTGTTTGTATAGTTGATTACGTCGATATTTTCGTTTCCTAATTCACGAACAATTCCGTGAATACGAGATCCTTTCATACCAACACACGCTCCAACAGGATCAATTCTGTCATCATAAGAGTCTACAGCAACTTTTGCTTTTTCTCCCGGAATACGCACTACATTTTTAACTGTAATTAAACCGTCGAATACTTCAGGAATTTCTTGTTCAAATAATTTTTCTAAAAACTTCTCAGAAGTTCTAGACATAATAATTTGAGGTTTATTTCCTTTTAATTCAACGCTTTCAATGATTCCACGAACATTATCTCCTTTACGGAAAAAGTCAGATGGAATTTGTTTTTCTTTTGGAAGCACAATTTCGTTTCCTTCATCGTCAACTAAAATAACAACTCTTGGACGTACGTGATGTACTTCGGCTGTATAAATATCACCAATAATATCTTTAAATTGCTTGTAAAGATTTGTATTATCGTGTTCGTGAATTTTAGATATTAAGTTTTGGCGTAAAGCCAAAATAGCTCTTCTTCCTAAATCAATCAATTTTACCTCTTCAGAAACCTCTTCACCAATTTCAAAATCCGCTTCGATCATTCTTGCTTCAGTCAAAGTAATTTCTTCATTTTCAAAATCAAGATCTTCGTCAGCAACGATAACTCTTCTTCTCCATATCTCCATATCTCCTTTGTCAGGATTTATAATGATATCGAAATTATCATCAGAACCGTATTTTTTCTTCAATGCATTTCTAAACACGTCCTCTAAAATTGCCATAAGCGTTACACGATCAATAAGTTTATTATCTTTAAACTCTGAGAATGAATCGATTAATGCTAAATTTTCCATGCGAATTCTTTAATTAAAATGTTACTGTAACAACTGCCTCTTTAATTTCTGTATAAGGTATCTGTTGTTCTTTTTGAACTGTTTCTTTTCCTTTTCCTACTTTTTTCGGTTCCCTTGCCATCCAAGACAAAATTATAAAAACATCGTTAGCTTCTACTAATTCTGCTTCAATTTTTTCATTATTTGTAGTAACAATCAACGTTCTACCAATATTTTTCTTGTATTGTCTTATTAATTTCAGGGGAGAACCTACTCCAACTGATGCAACTTCAAGCGAAAAATCCTGCTCTTCACGATCCAGATTATTCTCGATTGCACGACTAATGTCAATACAATCCTGAAGTGCAACTCCATTATCTCCGTCTAAACCAACACTAATTTTAAAAGAATCCGAAATAGCAAGATCAATCAAAAAGATCGATGGCTTTTCCAGAAGAGCTTCTGTAATTAATTCGTTTACTTTTTCCTTAAATGTCATAATTTTATAAAAAGAGGGGACAATTAGTCCCCTCATTATTTAGATTTTAATAAATAACGGTGCAAATATAGTGATTTTTTTATAAATCAAATAAATAGATTGCTCTAAAAATATTTCTTATCTTTATAGTAGCGTTCAAAAACACATTATTCTAATAATTTAACCCGAAAATTATGAAACGAATTTTAGTACCTACTGATTTTTCAGAACATGCAGAACACGCCTTAAAAATCGCCGCTCAAATCGCCAAAAAAAACGATTCTGAAATCATTATTTTACACATGCTCGAATTCCCGCATCAAACCAATGATGCAATATTTGGAGGTGTAAGTATTCCCGAAACTATGCTTTTTATGCAAAAAGCAAATGAGACTCTTGACGCAATCTCACAAAGCGATTTTCTTGATGGAATTCAGGTCACGGAAGTTGTAAAAATGGACAAACCAATTCACGGTATTACCCAAGTAAGCCAAGACTACAATATTGATTTAATTATTATGGGCTCGCACGGTTCTTCGGGACTTGAGGAATTACTAATTGGCTCCAATACCGAAAAAGTGGTGAGAAATTCAGAAATTCCTGTTTTAGTCATCAAAAAAGACATTTCAGATTTTAATGTCCAAAATATTGTTTTTGCTTCTGATTTTACAGAAGAAACCAAAAAACCGTTTGAAAAACTTTTAACCGTTACGAAATCATTTGACGCAAAACTACATTTAGTTACCATTTGCACCCCAAATAGCTTTAAACCAACACACGTAATCGAAAAAGCAATTAAAGACTTTACGAATCATTTCAATCTCACAAATTACGACACACATATTTACAACGACACCAATATTGAAAAAGGAATCATCAATTTCTCCAACAGTATAAATGCTGATATTATTGGAATGTGTACTCACGGAAGAACTGGTTTTGCACACTTTTTTAACGGAAGCATAAGTGAAGGCTTAGTAAATCACGCTGTAAAACCTGTTATTACTTTAAAAATTTAAACCAAAATTTTAATGAAGAAATAAATACACTGAAAATTTATTGCATAAAAAAAGCCTCTCGATTGAGAGGCTTTTTATGTTGGTCTACTAGGACTCGAACC
>NZ_DLHA01000021.1:13763-13917 GCF_002482975.1 Flavobacterium sp. UBA7680
TGTTACCATTACACCATAGACCAGTAATGCTGTTAAGCGGGTGCAAAATTAAACCTTTATTTAAATTGTGCAAATTTTTAAGCAAACTTTTTTGCATAAAAAAAGCCTCTCGATTTGAGAGGCTTTTTACGTTGGTCTACTAGGACTCGAACCT
>NZ_DLHA01000021.1:13941-29442 GCF_002482975.1 Flavobacterium sp. UBA7680
TTACCATTACACCATAGACCAGCAGTGCTGTTAAGCGAGTGCAAATTTAAGGTTTTATTTAGTTTGCGCAAACTTTTTTGTCAAAAAAAATATTTTTTTTCATTCTTTTTCATTTTAAAGTCTCGCACTTTTCCCAAAGAGCCTTATACACAATACATTAATATTTACAAATAGTTATTATAGAATTTTTTGTTAATGCTCGTTTCTTTACGTAAAAAAACATTTTCTTTGTAGGATTGAAAAACATACAAAATTTTAACACCTAAATATGGCACAATTCAATTTCAATAAATGGAATACAATTATTGGTTGGTTTGCATTTGCAATCGCTTTAATTACCTACACATTAACTGTCGAACCTACAATGAGCTTTTGGGATTGCGGCGAGTATATTGCCACAGCAGCTAAACTAGAAGTTGGCCACCCGCCGGGAGCACCTTTATTCCAGATGATGGGAGCTTTCTTTGCCATGTTTGCTATTGATGCCCAGCATGTAGCCGTAATGGTAAATATGATGTCTGTTTTTTCTAGTGCCTTTACAATTTTATTCATGTTTTGGTCTTCTTCTATGATTTTAAAGAAAATCGTAGCGCGTTTTGCCGAAATTGATCAAAATAATTCTATTGTTATTTTAGGAAGTTCTTTTGTAGGAGCATTAGCCTATACTTTCTCTGACAGTTTTTGGTTTAATGCTGTCGAAGCAGAAGTTTATGCAATGGCTTCTTTATTAATTGCATTACTTTTTTGGCTGGGATTACGCTGGGAACAAGATATGGACAAACCAAAAGGAAATAAATGGTTATTAATCATTTCTTTGGTTGTTGGTCTTTCTTTTGGAGTTCACTTTATGGCGTTATTAACGATTCCATCAATTGGATTCCTATACTATTTTAAGCATTACGAAAAAGTTACCATTAAAAACTTCCTTATTGCTAATGTAGTTGTAATAGGAATTTTGTTGTTTATCTTCAAATTACTTTTGCCTTTAACGATGGCTTTCTTTGGTAAAACCGAAATTTTCATGGTAAACAGTTTAGGATTGCCTTTTAATTCCGGAACTATTTTCGTGGTTTTACTTTTAATCGCTTTCTTCTATTTTGGATTAAAATTTACCAAACAAAAAGGATTGATTTTTTACAACACTATTATCCTTTGTATCTTATTTATATTAATTGGTTTTTCTACCTGGATCATGCTTCCTGTTCGTGCAAATGCCAATACTGTAATCAATGAAAACAAACCATCTGATGCTGCGGAGGTTTTAGCATATTACAACCGTGAGCAATATGGTGTAAATCCATTGTTTTATGGCCCTCAATATACTGAGGTTTTCTCTGGGCTTGATGCTAACACTCCATATTTAGACAAAAAACCTAACTACGAAAGAGATTATAAAACTGGTAAGTATGTTATTACCAACAATTATAAAAACGCAGAACAAAACAGTGACGATAATCAAAAAACGATTCTGCCAAGAATGTGGAGTACCGAAACCGGACACATTCAAAACTATATCAGCTTTACAAATCCGCCTAAATTCCGAATCGATCCAAACCATGATTTCGAAGATGATTTAGGAAAATATGGAATTGATCCAAGCCAATTAACAGAAGAGGAATACAATAAAGCAATAGCCCAACTTCGCAATGAAGTAGAAAAAACAATTTCTGAATTCAGAAATGCGTATGCTCAAAAACAAATTGACAACGAAGGCTATGTTAAATTCCTAAAAAGCTACGGAGAATATCTTATAATCGAAAAACCAACTACTGGTGATAATTTCAGTTTTATGTTCGAATACCAATTTGGATATATGTACTGGAGATATTTAATGTGGAATTTTGTTGGACGTCAAAGTGATGTTCAGGGGAAATACGACAACTTAGATGGAAACTGGATTAGCGGAATCAAAGCGCTGGACTCTGTTCATTTGGGTTCTCAGGATAAATTACCATCTGATGTTTTAAACAACAAAGGACGTAATGTTTACTATTTCCTTCCTTTCATTTTAGGATTAATTGGAATAATGTATCATGCTAATAAAGACCTTAAAAGTTTTTATGTGCTTTTAGCCTTATTCTTATTTACCGGAATTGCTTTAAAAATTTATTTGAACGAAAGACCTTTTGAGCCTCGTGAAAGAGATTATGCACTGGTTGGATCTTTCTATGTCTTTGCCATCTGGATTGGCTTTGGGGTTTATTCTTTATACGAAAGTATTCAGAAATATATTGCTCCAAAAATTGCCGGGCCAGCTATTATTGCAGTAAGTTTATTGGCAGCGCCGGTTTTAATGGCTTCTCAAAACTGGGATGATCACGACAGATCAAACAGATATACTGCTGTTGCAATGGCAAAAGCGTATTTAAGTTCGTGTGATAAGGATGCCATTTTGTTTACCATTGGAGACAACGATACATTCCCGCTTTGGTATGCTCAGGAAATTGAGCATTTTAGAACCGATGTTAAGATTGTAAATACAAGTCTTTTCATGACAGATTGGTATATTGATCAAATGAAAGCAAAATCATATGAATCTGATCCTTTACCGATATCATTTACGCATGATCAATATGTTGGGGATAAGTTAGATTATGTAGCTCATATTCCGAAAATTGAAACACGCTGGAACATTAAAGATTTCCTTGATTTTATTAAAAATCCGAAATCAACTATAGGTTTACAAAACGGGCAGACAATTCACTTTTATCCAACAAATAAAATTAGAGTGAATGTTGACAAAAACATCATTATAAAAAATAAAGTTGTAAATCCTAGATTTAATGATTCAATTGTTCCTTATATGGATATTGACATTAAAGGAAGCGCGCTTTACAAAAACAGGTTAATGATGCTGGATATCCTAGCTAATAACAACTGGAAACGTCCAATTTATTTTAGTGGAGGTGCTTTTGATGATGAAGATTATTTATGGTTAAAAGACTATCTGCAATTAGACGGTATGGTTTATAAATTAGTTCCTATTAGAAATGTGCCTTCTAAAGATGGCGGACCTATGGATATGGGACAAATTGATGCCGATAAAATGTACGATATCGTAATGAAATGGGACTGGGGTAACAGCGAAAGCGAAAAAATCTATCATGATCCTGAAACCAGAAGAAACAGTATTACATACCGTACTAACTTATCTCGTTTAGTAGATGAACTTATTGCTGAAGGTAAAATAGACAAAGCTAAAAACGTAATCAATTTAGCAATGACAAAAATGCCATTGGATAAATTTGGTTATTATTCTTTAGTTGAGCCATTTGCAGGCGGATATTATAAAGTAGGAGAAACAGCTAAAGCACATGATTTATTAGATAAACTGGTAAATAAATACAAAGAAAATCTAAACTATTACGCTACGCTGCCTCCAACTGACCAAACGGATCTGGCAATGGATATTATTACAGATATTGAGCGTTATAGAAGTTTACTTCATGTTATGAGAGAAAATAAGGATAAAGCTTTCTACGAAAAACATAAAACAGTATTTAATACGTATGTAAATGTTTTTGAACGTTTTGGACGCGAAAAAGAATAATAATATACGAAAAATATATTGATTAAAAAAATGCAGTGCTTCTTGATAAAAAGCGCTGCATTTTTTATTTTTACGTAGATATAAATAAAATCAAAATGAGCTTTTATTGGGTAAAAACTAATTCATTTATTAAAAAGGTGTTTTCTAAATATTGTTGGGATATTCCAAACAACGAAAAGAAAATATACTTAACGTTTGATGACGGCCCAACCCCAGAGATTACAGACTGGGTTTTATCTGAACTTAAAAAGTTTGATGCCAAAGCTACTTTCTTCTGTATTGGAAAAAATATTAAAGCCAATTTATCTTTATTCGAAAAATTAATCACAGATGGGCATTGTATTGGAAACCATACAATGAACCACGTAAACGGCTGGAAAATACATACGAATGAGTATATCGAAAATGTAAATAACTGCGCTAAGATTTTAGAAGAAGAAATAAAACCAAACAATTTAATATTTCGCCCGCCTTACGGAAAAATTAAAAAAGCGCAATCAAAGATTTTACGCAAACTTGGCTATAAAATAATAATGTGGGATGTTTTAAGTGCCGATTTCGACCAAAGTATAACTCCTGAAAAATGCCTCGAAAATGTTACTAAAAATGTAAAATCAGGAAGTGTAATTGTGTTTCATGACAGCATAAAAGCGTCGCCAAATTTAAAATTTGCTTTACCAAAAACGCTGCATTTTTTAAAAGAGAATGGATATAAGTTTGATATTATTCATTAGAAATTCAGAATAGTATCTTATTTCTGAAGTTTTTATACGTCGAATTGATCCTGAACAATTCCGATAAGAGTATTGGCATCAAGTTCTCCAGATTGTCTCCAGATCATTTGTCCTTCTTTGTAAATCATTAAAGTCGGAAGTCCTTTAATTCGTAATGCTTCGGCCAGTTCCTGATTTTTATCAACATCAATTTTAATTACCTTCGCTTTGTCTCCAAGCGCAGCCGCAACATCCTTTATTACCGGATGCATCAATACTGATGATTCGTTCCAATCTGTGTAGAAGTCAATTAACACTGGAACCTGAGCATTTATAAGTTCTCCAAATTTTGACATAAAACCAAAAATTTAATTCTTTTAATCTATTAAAAAGATATAATTAATACAAATGTAGCATTTTTAACGAATTAAGCCACATTCTTACCTTTTTTTAGTTCAATAACCGTGATTTCAGGCATAATTCCAACTCGTCCAGGATAAGCATGAAAACCAAATCCGCGGTTCACATAAACATATCTTCCGGCTTCTTCATAAAGTCCTGCCCATTGTTTATAAATGTATTGCGCCAGACTCCATTTAAAATATCCCGGAATTTCAATTCCAAACTGCATTCCGTGTGTATGACCAGATAAAGTTAGATGAAAGTTTTTAGGGTCTTTTTTTACTTCATATTCCCAATGACTTGGATCATGACTCATTAAAACTTTAAAATCAGTTTCGTGAAGCCCTTGCGAAGCTTTCTTCAAATCTCCAGCTTTTTTAAAATTCTGTCCCCAGTTTTCAACACCAACTAAAGCAATTTTATCTGCCCCTTTTTGAATGTATTTATTTTCATTCAGCATCAAATCAAAACCTATTTTGCCGTAAAGATTTTTGATTTCTGCAAAGTTCTCATCTTTTTCTTTTTCAGAAGGCCAAGTCACGTATTCTCCGTAATCATGATTTCCTAAAACAGCATATTTTCCGTATTTATAATCTTTAATTCTGCTAAAAGTTTCCAACCACGGATGCATTTCTTTTGCATGCGTATTTACGATATCTCCTGTAAACAAAATCATGTCTGATTCCTGTTCATTAATTAAATCAATTGCATAATTAATTTTCTCAGGATTATCAAAACTTCCGCTGTGAACATCGGAAATCTGCGTTATTTTAAAACCATCAAATTCATCTGGAAGATCTGGAAAAAAGATTGTCTGTTTAATTACTTTAAAATTATATTTCCCTTCAAAAATTCCGTAAATCAAAGATAAAAACGGAATTGCTGCCAATCCTAAAGCAATTTGGCTTACAAACTTTCGTCTGTCCGGCATCATTTCCTTACGAGGTGTATTATAAATAAAATAATTTAAGATACTTGCTCCAATTCTAAGAATATCTTCTCCAAACATTACTAAGGTAAGAACAATTTTTGGCACATAAACCAAAAGCATTAAGCCTGTAGTAAACATAAACTGTCGAGTCTGTCCTACTGAACGATCAACCTGAGAAAATGAATAGATAATAAATATTAGAATAAGCAGGCTTATAACCTGATAGCTGACCAAAACCCATCTTAATTTGATTAAAGTACGAAAGGCTTGATACGAATAGAACTCAATAAATAGAAAAAGAGCACATAGAATTACAAAACGAAGGATCATTTATTTACAGTTTTAAGCAAAGTAACAAAGAATGAATATTCTATCGCTTTTTATTATCAAAAATTTAACTCAAATAATAGCAAAAGCCGATAGATTTCTCTATCAGCTTTTGCAGCCAAATTATTTAAAACCTTTAGTCTACAACAAAGTTTATTCAATAAACCTTTATCGCATTATTTTTGAGCTTTTGCCGCTTCTGGCTTAGCTTCTGCTTTTTTAGCTTTTTTATCAGCTTTTTTCTCTTTTTTAGCAGCTTTTGCTTCTTTTGCCGGAGTTTCTTTTACTTGAGTTGTTTGAGCATTTACCATTGCAGTTGTTCCTAAAACTGCTACCGCTAATAAAATTAATTTTTTCATGATTCAAGATTTAATGATTACTATTTCTTTATTTATAGCTCAAAGATATAATCAGAAAATGAAGACAAAATGAAGATTGAACCAATCTGAAAAAATTAACTTTTAATTGTGTTTTTGCGTCTCTGGAAACAACAAAGTAAAAGTTGTTCCTTCGTTTATAAGAGAATTAACTTTAATTTCTATATGATGAAAAACAGCAATACTCTTAGCAATAGCAAGGCCTAACCCCTGCCCTTCCTGATCTGAACTTACTCTGGCAAATCGGTTGAAGATATTTTCGATTTGAGATTCACTCAAACCAATACCAAAATCTGTAATGGAAATAAAATATTGATTTTGCATAAAACCATCAGAAACAATAATACTTCCGTCCGGCTTATTATACTTTATGGCATTCGTCACTAAATTATAAATCAAAATATGAATCAAAGTTTTGTTTCCTCTAAAAGAAAAATCATGCTCCATTTTATTGACGAACTCAATTCCTTTATCATCAATACGATCCTGCAGATCTTCCTGCAAATCCTTTATTATTTCCTGAAAACTGATATTTTCGTTGGCTGCATATTGATTGTTTTCGATTCGGGAAATGAGCAGTAAATTATTGATGATCTTTTTCAGCATATCGAGCGTTTTCAATGAACCTGCGATTTTATCCACCGCATTATCATCTAAAGAATCATTTTGTAATAAATTCTCCAGTTTGTTTTTCAATAAAGCAATTGGAGTTAAAAGCTCGTGCGAAACATTAGAAATGAACTGTTTTTCTTTTTTGAAAAGCTCCGCAATACGATTCATCATTTGGTTTAAAACCAAATCTAATTCTCTAAAATCTCTTGATTTAGCCTTTATTGGTGTATGATCAAAAACCTCCGGCTCATTGACCCGCCTTATTTTAGTATCAATAATTTTATAAAAAGGCTTTAGCAAATATTCGATATAAAAAGTATCTGCCAAAAAAGTAACCAAAAGAATAATAACTAAAACGATTATTATAAAAAGCTTTATAATAAAGGTAAGATCTTTTACTTCGCTTAAACTGCTCCCAATTTCGAGTTGATATTCCTCATTTTGATAACTAAAATGATGCTGTAGAATTCGGTATTCATTTTCTTCACCTTCAATAATTCGGTATTCATTACTGAAAGAAGTTTTCTTTTGATGTGGTTTTATAGGAACTCTGGAAAGAACCAAAAATTCGCTGTGAAGTGTAGAAAATTGCGAATAGGTTTCGGTCGAATCATCTTCATTTTCGATAAAATCATTAATTTCCTGCTGATTTAAATGATCAATAAATTTCTTTTTCTTTTCAATTAATCCATTATTAATGTGTCTGTAAACTACATTTTCGACCAAAATAGGAAGCATGAGCCATAAAACCAAAATCACCAACAATCTTGTTAGTGCATTAAAAATGGCCAATTGATGTTTTATCTTCACAAAAATCTATTTATTCATTAATACGGTAACCAACGTTTCGAACGGTTTCAAACCAATCGATTGAAGTATGTTTGTCTAATTTTTTTCGAAGGTTACGAACGTGTACGTCTATAAAATTAGAATCGGAGTTTACCTCCAAAATATCGCCCCAAATATGCTCTGTTAATTGCAGTCTTGTAATTACTCTATTCTTATTCAAAACCAAATATTGAAAAATATCAAATTCTTTTTTGGTCAAACTCAAAGGCACATCATTAAAACTCACTTTATAATCCTGAAGTTGCAGTAAAAATCCGTGAATACTTAAATTGTTTAAAGTAAAACCGTGAATCCTGCGAATTACAGCAAATAATCTTGCTGCTAATTCGGTCAATGCAAAAGGTTTGGTCAAATAATCATCGGCACCAAGATGAAGCCCATTGATCCTGTCATCCAATTCTCCACGCGCCGTAAGCACAATAACCGCAATTTTTGATTTTGTTTTTCGAATGGTTTGCAAAACCTCAAAGCCATCTCCGTCCGGCAAACCAAGATCAAGCAGCATCGCATCATAATCATTGCTTGCAAATTCTTCGAGAGCATCGGCGCAGTTATTGGCTATTTTACAAATATAACCCGCATTGCACAAAAAGTCATAAACCTCTACAGCAAGTTCCTTATTATCTTCAACAATTAAAACATTCATAAAAAAGGCATTTAAACGCAACTAAAATTAATCAATTATCAAAAGTCCAGTTACGCGTTATTAAAAAATTAACGAATAAAAAAAGCTGACAAATTTCTTTATCAGCTTTCTTCAATCGCATTCATCATAATCATTATTCCTGTTTTGCCTCCGTTACAATGCTTCGAAAACAAAACGAGAGTAATTCTTATTTTTTCACGGTTGCAGCTTCTTCTTTTGGAGCTTCAGCTTTTGCCTTTTTGTTTCCTTTATGATGGTGTTTTGTAGCTTTAACTTCTTTTGCAGGCGCTGCCTGAGCTGGAGTTGTTTGAGCATTTACCATTGCAGTTGTTCCTAAAACCGCTACCGCTAATAACATTAATTTTTTCATAACTTTTATTTTTTAAATTAACTAACCTTTTATTCTAAATTATTTTTTTGCTTATTTTTTCGCTTTTGCTGTTTCTGCTTTTGGAGCTTCAGTTTTTACTGATTTTGTTTTTTTATCAGTTTTGCTTTTTGGGTGTTTTGTTGCTTTTACTTCTTTTGCAGGAACTGTTTTACCATCTTTTGCAGGAAACGCATGAACCATTGCACTTGTTCCTAAAACTGCTGTTAATAACATCAATAAATTTCTCATGATTTCTAAGATTTAAATTAATTACCTTTTATTTTACAGATCAAAATTACCCCCATAACATGAAGACAAAATGAAGAAATCCCTGAATAAAAAAAATTAACTTGACATTAACGCTTTGTGGGTTTTTGAACCATATAAGTTATATAAGTTCATTTAATATACAGGACGCAACTAATCGTTATATATTAAAATGCGTAGACGCACTGCAGTGCGCCTCTACGGATGCCTCTCTACTAAAATGAACTTATATAACTTATATGGTGGAAAAAAAATCTCGTTAGTCTAATTTTTGAGAACCCAATTGTTTATTTTTACAGAC
The DNA here is from genome assembly GCF_002482975.1 of Flavobacterium sp. UBA7680. Lineage (GTDB taxonomy): Bacteria > Bacteroidota > Bacteroidia > Flavobacteriales > Flavobacteriaceae > Flavobacterium. Next base: position 23,287 of record NZ_DLHA01000021.1, read on the forward strand.
TAATATTTTTTATATGTCAACTCAAAAACGCCTTTTTCTTCTAGATGCTTATGCATTAATTTTTCGTGGTTATTATGCCTTTATAAAAAACCCGAGAATAAACTCAAAAGGAATGGACACATCTGCAATTATGGGTTTTATGAACTCGCTTTTAGATGTTATTAAAAGAGAAAAACCAGATCATTTGGCCGTTGCTTTTGACAAAGGCGGAAGTCATGTAAGAACAGAAATGTTCGTAGAATATAAAGCCAATCGTGATGCAACGCCTGAGGCGATTAAAATTGCAGTTCCGTATATTCAGGAATTATTAAGAGCCATGCATATTCCGATTATTGAAATCGAAGGCTGTGAAGCCGATGACTTAATTGGAACAATTGCCAAACAAGCCGAAAAACAAAATTATAAGGTGTTTATGGTAACGCCGGATAAGGATTTCGCGCAATTGGTTTCTGAAAATATTTTCATGTACAAACCTGCCCGTATGGGTAACGGAATCGAAATTTGGGGAATTCCTGAAGTTTTGGCAAAATTTGAAATCGAAAGACCGGAACAAGTAATTGATTTTCTTGGAATGATGGGCGACGCCGTAGATAATATTCCGGGATTGCCTGGAGTTGGTGAAGTTACCGCTAAAAAATTCCTAAAAGAATTTGGTACAATGGAAAACCTTTTAGACAATACACATTTACTAAAAGGAAAAATGAAAGAGAATATCGAAGCGAATAAAGATAAAGGTATTTTGTCTAAAAAACTGGCAACGATTATCTGCGACTGCGATGTTGTTTTTAATGAAGATGACTACGAACTTTCACGTCCGGATATCGAAAAAACAGATGCTATTTTTCAGGAATTAGAATTTAGAAGAATGGCCGAACAGTTTGATAATTTGTTTAAAGTGGGAGGCGGAAATGAATTAGCAAATAGTGCTCCGGCAGCTGATCCTAAATTATATAAAAAACCACAGCCAAAGAACAAAGACCAATTTGATCTTTTTGGCGGAGGCGGTACTACTCTTGATGAAAGTGCCGAAGCGGCGAGAAATTCATTTTATAATACTTTAGAAAATACAGAGCATTTTTACCAAACCATTCAAGGCGATTTAGGTATTAAAATGCTTTTACAAAATTTACAAAAACAGACTTCGGTTTGTTTTGATACCGAAACAACCGGAATTGATGCTTTGCATGCAGAACTTGTGGGAATGTCTTTCTCTTACGAAAAAGGAAAAGCATTTTACGTTCCGTTTCCGGAAAGTCAGGAAGAAGCAAAAGTTTTAGTAGACAAATTTGTTCCGTTTTTTGAAAATGAAAACATCGAAAAAATTGGACAAAACTTAAAATACGATTTAAAAATTCTTGCTAATTACGGCGTTACTGTAAAAGGAAAACTTTTTGATACCATGATTGCGCATTATTTGATCAATCCGGATATGCGTCATAACATGGATATTTTGTCCGAAACGTATTTAAAATATTCACCAAAATCTATTGAAACTTTAATTGGCAAAAAAGGAAAAAATCAGCTTTCGATGCGCGATGTTCCTTTAGAAGATATTAAAGAATATGCCGCAGAAGATGCCGATGTTACTTTACAATTAAAAGAAATTTTTACAACAGAATTAGACAATACAGAAACTAAAAAGCTTTTTGATGAAATCGAGATTCCGTTAGTAAGTGTTTTAGCTGCAATGGAAACAGAAGGAATTCGCCTGGATGTTGATTTCTTAAAACAAATGTCTGGAGAGATGGAGATTGAAATCAAATCTTTAGAAGAACAGATATATGAAACTGCGGGCGAGAAATTTAATCTTGCTTCTCCAAAACAATTAGGAGATATCTTATTTGATAAACTTAAAATTGGCGGAGCAAAGCAAAAGAAAACCAAAACGGGTCAATATGCAACCGGAGAAGAAGTTTTGACTTATTTAGCAAACGACAATCCTATTGTAAAACAAATTTTGGACTGGCGTCAAATGGTTAAACTTCAAAGTACTTATATTTTGGCTTTGCCGGAACAAGTTGATAAAAAGACATTACGTGTTCATACCGATTATATGCAGACTGTTGCAGCTACAGGTCGTTTGAGTTCTAATAACCCGAACTTGCAAAACATTCCGATTCGTACTGAAAGAGGACGTCAGATTCGTAAAGCTTTTGTGGCGCGCGATGAAAACCATACTTTAATATCTGCCGATTACTCGCAAATTGAATTACGAATTATCGCTGCTTTAAGTGGTGAAGAAAATATGATTGCGGCTTTCCAAAACGGAGAAGATATTCACCGAGCAACCGCAGCAAAAGTTTTTGATGTAGCACTTGAAGAAGTTTCACGCGAACAAAGAAGTAATGCAAAAACGGTAAACTTCGGAATTATATATGGTGTTTCTGCTTTCGGATTAAGCAATCAGACTTCATTATCTCGCGGTGAAAGTGCTGCTTTAATTGATGCTTATTACAAAACATATCCGAGATTAAAATCATACATGCAGGATCAGGTTGATTTTGCGCGTGAAAATGGTTATGTACAAACTATTTTAGGTCGTCGTCGTTATTTAAAAGATATTAATTCTGCGAATGCCGTTGTGAGAAGTGCTGCTGAACGAAATGCTGTAAATGCACCAATTCAGGGAAGTGCTGCCGATGTGATTAAAATTGCCATGATTAACATTCACAAAAAATTACAAGACGAAAACTGGAAATCCAGAATGTTGCTACAGGTTCATGATGAGCTTGTGTTTGATGTGCACAACGACGAATTAGAAAAAATCCAGCCAATGATTAAACATGAAATGGAAAATGCTTTTAAAATGGCAGTTCCTTTAGAAGTTGAACTTGGTTTAGGTAAAGATTGGTTAGAAGCGCATTAATGCCATTTTAGATTTTTGATTGTAGATTTTAGATTTATGAATCAAGAACCTGCACAATATTGTCTTTGCGAGGAACGAAGCAATCTCATTTGCTAGATCAAGCTTTGTGTCTCATTTTAGTGAGGTTGCTTCGTTCCTCGCAATGACACACAAATTATATATAAAAAAAGGACTGTTCTTTCGAACAGTCCTTTTTTTATGAATTATATTTTTACAATTAAGCCTTTCTCGTAGACTCTCTTTCTTTCAACTTAGTTTTAATGATGATCGTTTCGTAATCAGAAGTTTCACCTTCTGGTTCTTCCAGTCTTTCGATTAGTTTTTTGGCGGCCACTTCACCAATTTCAATTCCGTGCTGGCTTACTGTTGTTAAACTTGGAGACAAACGTCTTGAAGCTAAAATTCCATCGGCAAAACCAATTATCGAAATATCTTCCGGAACTTTAAAACCTTTTTTCAAACTAACTCTTAAAGCCGCAACCGAATCATTTTCATCTAAAGCAAAAATCGCATCAACTTTATTGTCAAAAATGGCATCAATCTTAGCTTTCATATCATCTTCAGAATCGGTACGAAGAATAATTTTTTCGTTTACCGGAATATTATTGTCTTTTAAAGCTTTTAAATATCCATCGGCTCTTAATTTTCCAACACTTAAATTATCTACAGAAGAAATTAAGGCGATATTTTTACAGCCTAAATTAATTAAATGCTGCGTCGAATTTAAAGCAGAGTCAAAATCATCTACTACAACTTTATCACATTCTACTTCATCAGCAATTCTATCAAACATTACAATTGGAGTTCCGTCATTAATAATAGCCGAAAAGTGATTGTAATCTTGTAGCTTTTGTGCTTCTTCAGAAACCGAAAGAATAAATCCGTCGATAGTTCCGTTGCTTAACATTTCAAGCGTATGAATTTCTTTCTCTAAAGATTCGTTCGAAATACACGTAATTACATTATATCCTTTTTTATCGGCAACCTTTTCGATTCCGCTAAAAACCTTTGCAAAAAAGGAATTTAATATATTAGGTATAATTACACCAATTGTTTTGGTTTTACGGTTCTTCAAATTCAGACCAATAACATTCGGTTTATAATTTTTGAGTTTGGCATACTCCTTAATCTTCACCTTCGTCTGCTCACTTATTTCCGGGCTGTCGTTTAGTGCTTTAGACACTGTTGACACAGAAACACCTAGTTCCTTCGCAATTTGTTTTAGAGTTGCTTTAGCTTTCATCTAATAAAAGTTTATGTAATTAATACAAATATAGTAGAATTACCGAAAATAAAACAAAAAACCCCTACCACTATTTGAAATAATAGTATCTATTCGAAATAATTCTAAAAAAGAAGAAATTTCTGAAACCGCATCTCTAAAAATTTCGTTAATAATCTTAATACAATGTTATTAACTTAATAAAAGCCTATTATGAAAAATGAAGTTAAAATTCAGGAAGTCAACCCTTCCCTGGATAGCAGAAGGAGCTTTCTGAAGCTCAGTGGATTAACATTAGTTACCGCAGGTTTGGTTTTAGCTGGTTGCAGCGACAATGATAATGATGACAATATGGAGGATAATTCCTTACCTGGAGTCAAAAATGGTGTTTTTGATTTAGGTTCAGGAGACTTTGGTGTTCTAACTTATGCTTACGCCTTAGAGCAGTTAGAAGCCGATTTTTATACTAAAGTGGTAAATGCCTCTAACTTTAATACTGTATTTAATGACACTGAACGTCAGGTTCTAACAGATCTTTACCATCACGAAGTAGTGCACAGAGATTTTTTTAAAGCCGCTTTAACCGGAGCGCTTCCAGATCCTGGTTCTCAATTACTTCCTTCTTTAGCCTTTAGTTATGGTGCTTTAAATTTTAATAGCCGTACCGAAGTTTTAGCTACCGCAAAAGCACTTGAAGATACTGGTGTTGCTGCTTATAATGGAGCGGGCAGACTTATTAAAAGCCCTGATTATTTATTATTAGCCGGAAAAATTGTTTCTGTAGAAGCCAGACATGCTTCGGCGATTAGAAGTTTAATCAACCCGAATTCAAAAGATTTTGCTGGAGATGATATTATAAGCACTTCAACCGGATTAGACGTTGCAAAAGATCCGTCAAAAATCCTACCAGTTGCTGCCGGATTTATTACCACAAAATTCACGGCAAACTATTTACCTTAATCTTAACTAGCTAAAAATTAGAAATTATGAATATTTTAAAATTTATAGAATCCTTTACTGATGACAGCTTAATGAAAAGCACTGGCTCTAGAAGAGACAGTTTTACGCAGTTTGGGAATATCGGAAAAAACCTGGCAATGGCATCAATTCCTTTTGGATTAGCTGCTTTTACAAATAAAGCTTTTGCACAAGACATAACGGCAACTCCGGCTACACCAATTGGAGCTTTACAGTTTGCCTTGACTCTGGAATATCTAGAAAATGAATTTTACGCCATGGCTTTAGACTCTGGAGTTATTCCGGCTTCTGAAAATGGCGGACGCGATTTAAAAGTTTTTCAGCAAATCGCTGCACACGAAGCAGATCACGTTTCGTTTTTAATTGCTGGACTTGGCGGAACAATGAGTGCTAATTTTGTTCCAAAGCCTACTTTTGACTTTACTGTAGGCGGAGCATTTGATCCTTTTGGAGACTATCCAACCTTTCTGGCATTGGCCCAAGCTTTTGAAGATACAGGCGTAAGAGCCTATAAAGGTCAGGCGGCTAACTTAATATCTACACCAGATTTACTGACAGCAGCATTACAAATCCACTCAGTTGAGGCCAGACATGCTTCTGAAGTTAGAAGACTGCGAGGTTTAAAAGGCTGGATCTCTAATGCTGAAAGAGGTGCGGGAATGCCGGCAGCAACGCAGGCCGTTTATGATGGTGAAGGAGTAACAATGCAAGCAGGCTTCAATACAGCCGCCGCGTTTGGTGCTGCCGCAGGATCAGAAGCTTATGATGAACCGTTAACGACACAACAAGTTGTCGATATCGCTAATATATTTATTGTTTAGTTAAAAATAAGGTTAATTTTGAACCGCCCTCGCGTTATTGTGAGGGCGGTTTTTTTATGGTTTTAAAAATAAAAACTGAAAGCCTGATTTTCAGGATATAAAATATTCTTTTCAGGTATTTGGTTTTAAAATAATTAATTGTACTTTTGCATCCCCTTTATTGGGGATGGAATGTTTAATTAAAATAATATTATGGACGCATTAAGCTACAAGACAATTTCAGCTAGCAAAGCCACTGTAACTAAAGAGTGGATTGTTGTTGATGCAGA
>NZ_DLHA01000021.1:29521-29718 GCF_002482975.1 Flavobacterium sp. UBA7680
CACGTTGACTGTGGAGATAACGTAATTGTTATCAACTCAGAAAAAATTAACCTTACAGGTACAAAAATGAATGACAAAATTTACATGCGTCATACAGGTTACCCAGGAGGACAAAGAACTTTAACTGCTAAAGTATTGCAATCTAAAAACCCTGCATTATTAGTAGAAAAAGCTGTAAAAGGAATGTTACCTAAAAA
>NZ_DLHA01000021.1:29798-51290 GCF_002482975.1 Flavobacterium sp. UBA7680
GGAGCTCAAAAACCTAGAACTGTTAACCTAAACGATCTTAAGTAATGGGAGTTATTCACAAAATCGGTAGAAGAAAAACCGCTGTTGCACGTGTATATGTTTCTGAAGGAACAGGAAAAATCACTGTAAACAAAAAAGAATTCGCAACTTACTTTCCAACTGCAACTTTACAATACAAAGTTTTACAACCATTATCTATGACAGAAAATGCTAGTAACTTTGATGTAAAAGTAAACGTTTACGGAGGTGGTTCAACTGGTCAGGCAGAAGCTGTAAGAATGGCATTAGCACGTGTAATGTGTGAAGTGAACATCGAAAACAGAGCTATCTTAAAACCAGAAGGTTTATTAACAAGAGATCCAAGAATGGTTGAACGTAAGAAATTCGGTCAGAAGAAAGCTCGTAAGAGATTCCAATTCTCTAAACGTTAATATTACCTGTCTTGTTCAAATGGGACAAGACATTATCAATTATTTATTGAAATTAAAAAACACAGTTATTGTTGCTCTCCTATCGAGGTAGGATATAGTTTAGCATCTAAATGTATAAAGCCAGAGAAATCGCCATTTATACATTGCTAATCAACAGAACGTAAACTAGTACAAAAATGGCAAACAAAATAGAAGTAAAAGACTTACTAGAAGCAGGTGTTCACTTTGGACACATGACTAGAAAATGGGATCCAAACATGGCCCCTTACATTTATATGGAGCGTAATGGTATTCACATTATCAATCTATATAAAACTGCAGCTAAAATTGAAGAAGCTAACGAAGCTTTGAAAAAAATCGCTGCATCAGGTAGAAAAATCTTATTCGTGGCTACCAAAAAACAAGCTAAAGACATCGTTGCTGATAAAGCAAAGGCTGCAAACATGCCTTACATCACTGAAAGATGGCCTGGTGGAATGCTAACTAACTTCGTAACTATCAGAAAGGCAGTTAAAAAAATGTCTTCTATTGATAAAATGAAGAAAGATGGTACTTTCATGACGTTATCTAAAAAAGAGCGTTTGCAAGTTGATCGTCTACGTGCTAAATTAGAGAAAAACTTAGGTTCAATCGCTGATATGTCTAGACTACCTGCAGCATTGTTCGTAGTAGATATCAAAGCTGAACACATCGCAATAAAAGAAGCACAAAAATTAAACATTCCAGTTTTCGCAATGGTTGATACGAATTCTGACCCAAGAGAGGTTGATTACGTTATTCCTGCAAATGATGATGCTTCTAAATCAATTGACAAAATTTTATCTTTAGTAACTGCTGCTGTAATCGAAGGTCTTTCTGACAGAGGTTCTGATAAAGAAGCTGAAGTTTTCACAGAAGAAGCTCCTGCTGCTGAAGCTGCTGCTCCTGCTGTTGAGGCTGCTCCTGCAACTGAAGAATAAATCAAATTTAAATTCCAAATTTTAAATTCTAAAATCCAAACCAAAATTAAAAACGTTATGTTGATAATTTAATAAAATTGGAGTTTAGAATTTAAAAGATGGAATTTTTACTTTTAACATTAAAATTCAAAATATTATGGCAACAATTACTGCTGCAGACGTAAATAAATTAAGACAATCTACAGGTGCCGGAATGATGGACTGTAAAAAAGCTTTAGTTGAAGCTGATGGAGATTTCGATAAAGCTATACAAGTCCTTAGAGAAAAAGGACAAAAAGTTGCTGCTAACCGTTCTGACCGTGAGTCTTCTGAAGGAGCTGCTGTTTCTTTTGTTAATGCTGACAACACTAAAGGAGCGATCATCACTTTAAACTGCGAAACTGATTTCGTAGGTAAAAATGAGGCTTTCGTAACTTTGGCTAAAGATTTAGTAGAAAGAGCTATCAACTTCTCTTCTAAAGAAGAATTCTTAGCTTCAGATTTCAACGGAATTACTGTTGCTGAAAAATTAATCGAGCAAACTGGTGTTATCGGTGAAAAAATCGAAATCGGTGGTTTTGAAATTTTAGAAGGTGCTTTCGTTGGATCTTATGTTCACGTTAACAAAATTGCTGCATTAACTGCAATTTCTACTGCAATTCCTAATGCTGACGTTTTAACTAAAGATGTTTCTATGCAAGTTGCTTCTATGGGAGCTGATACATTATCTTACAAAGATTTTGATCCAGCTTTCGTTGAATCTGAACTTGTTGCTCGTATTGCTGTAATCGAAAAAGATAATGAAGAAGCAAAACGTTTAGGAAAAACTTTAAAAAATGTTCCTAAATATATTTCTTTCTCTCAATTAACTGAAGAAGTTTTAAAACAAGCTGAAGAAGATGCTAAAGCTGAATTAAAAGCTGAAGGTAAACCAGAGCAAATTTGGGACAAAATTATCCCAGGAAAAGTACAGCGTTTTATCTCTGACAACACTACTTTAGATCAAGAAAAAGCTTTGTTAGATCAAAACTTTATCAAAGACGATAGTAAAAAAGTTGGTGATTACGTTAAAGGATACAACGTTGAAATTACAGGTTTCAAAAGAGTTACTTTAGGTTAATATATTATTATTTCAATATAAAAAGCCCGAATATTAATTTATTCGGGCTTTTTTATTTTCAGTTTTTAACTTTCAACAGGAAAATTTCGCGCGCGCATCAAAGCACCAGATTTTGGAGCATGACCTCTAAAATCCTCATACATACTTTCATTGTCTACACTATTCCCAACACTTAAAACAATCTCATAAAGACGTTCTGCCACTTTTTTATCATAAGGCCCGTCTGCTTCCAGAAAAGCTTCATAAGCGTCGGCATTTATTACGTCGGCCCATAAATAACTATAATATCCCGCTGCATATCCGTCACTTGAAAAAATATGAGCAAATTGTGGAATTCTATGTCGCATCACAATCTCTGAAGGCATATTAATTTCTGCCAAAACATCTTTTTCAAATTGATGCGGATCTACAGTTTCTGTCGTTAAGTGCAGTTTCATATCTACAAAAGAACTCGAAATCGTTTCAACAGTTGCAAAACCTTCATTAAAATTAGCCGCTTTTTCTATTCTTTCAACCAAAGATTCTGATAATGGCAGGTTTGTTTTATAATGAACTGCAAACTTATTCAACACTTCCGGAGTTGCCAGCCAATGTTCCAGTAATTGCGAAGGAAACTCAACATAATCTCTCGCAACCGAAGTTCCCGACAAACTCGGATAAGTAACATTTGAACATAATCCGTGCAAAGCATGCCCAAATTCATGGAATAAAGTTGTAGCATCGTCCCACGAAATCAATACCGGATCATCACTATTTCCTTTTATAAAATTGCAGTTATTCGATACGATAGGCAGTACGTTTTGTTTTATTTTTTGCTGATCTCTATGCGAATTCATCCACGCTCCAGAACGCTTACCAACACGTGCATAAGGATCAAAATACCACAGTCCGATTAATTTGCCTGTATTCATATTATTCACTTCCCAAACGCGAACATCAGGATGATAAACCGGAACATCAAATAATTGTTTAAATCCTAGATTAAATAATTCGCCCGCAACCCAAAACATGGCTTCACGTAAATTTTCTAACTGAAGATATTGTTTTATCTCATTTTGGTCTAAATCATATTTTGCTTTGCGCACTTTTTCTGCATAATAACGATAATCCCAAGGCTGAATTTTAAAATTTCCGCCTTCGTTATTTACCATTTCCTGCATTGCAGCAACATCATTTTTCACTTTTTCAACAGCTGGTTTCCATACCGATTCCATTAAATCCAAAGTTTTCTGTGGGTCTTTAGCCATTTTATTAGACAAACTCCACTCAGCAAAATTTTTAAAACCTAATATTTTGGCTTTCTTCGCACGCAATTGTAAAATTGAAACCAGCGTTTCATTAGTATCATTTTGATTCTTGTTATCACCGCGTTTTACAAAAATATCAAATGCTTTTTCTCGTAAATCTCTTCGATTTGAGAAAGTCAGAAACGGTTCTATCGAAGACCTTGTATTACCAATACTAGCTAAACTATTCAGTTTTCTTTCTTTGGCTTCAGCAATTGCTGCATTTTTAAATTCCTCAGGCAAACCATCCAAATCATTTTCAGATTTTAATTCCAAAAACTGATCGTTTTCCTCTGCCAATAATTTTTGGCTGAAAAGTGTAAAAAGTCCGGCAAGTTCCTGATTAATTCTCGCGACTTCCTTTTTATCTTCTTCATTTAATTCAGCTCCTTCTCGAACAAAATCGGTATAATAAAGCCAGAGCAAACGCTGTTGTTCAGTATTTAACGTTTTACTTTCGGCAGCTTTATACAGTTTTTCAATTCTCAGGAACAATTTATCGTTTTGATAAAGTTTATCACTAATCTCTGCCAGTTTTGGAGACATTTCTGTATCAACTACATTAAATTCAGGACTGCTTAAATTGGATCTGTAAATTCCGTAAACAGCATGAATTCTGTCCAGTTTTTCGCCCGAAAGCTCTAAAGCCACAATCGTATTATCAAAAGTAGGCTCTTCTGCATTGTTTGCAATTGCATCAATCTCCTCTAATTTTTCCTGAATAGCAAACTCAATTGCAGGTTTAAAATCAGAGATTTTATATTTTGTAAAATCCGGAACTCCGCCATAAGCACCGGACCATTCCTGAAGTAACGGATTATTTAAATCTATTTGTGTTTTCATAATAAAATGCATTAATAATTTTATGCTTAAATAATTTCCAAAAAGAAAATATCACAGTATCTCAAAATTAACCAATCAAAAGCAAACTTCAAACGAACTCATTAATCCATTTCGAACATTTGAAGAAATAGTTTAAATTTGAATCATCATAACCAAAATAACATGTTTAAAACCCGAAAAGAAATTGTCTTTGTAGTTCTATCAGGAATATTTATCACGAATGCCGTTGTGGCTGAACTTATTGGAGGAAAATTAATTCAGATTGGTCCTTTTGTAATGAGTATAGGAATTTTGCCTTGGCCGATTGTTTTTCTAACTACCGATTTAATTAATGAATACTTTGGTGAAAAAGGAGTAAAAAAACTCTCTTTCATAACCGCTTGTTTAATCGCATATGCTTTTTTAATTTTATTTATGGCGATTGTAATTCCGGCAGCAAAAGGAATTAGTCCAGTTAACGACGAGCAGTTTCAAGCCGTTTTTGGACAGAGTATGTGGATTATCTTCGGAAGTATAGTTGCTTTTATGGTATCCCAGTTAATCGATGTTTGGATTTTTTGGTTTTTCAAAAAAAGAACCGGAGAAAAGAAAATATGGTTACGAGCAACTGGTTCTACTGTAATTTCTCAATTGTTTGATTCTTTCATTGTACTTGGAATTGCTTTTTGGCTTCCGGGTAAAATTGATTTTGACACTTTTATTTCGTCTGGATTAATCGGATATACGTTTAAATTATCGATCGCTATTTTATTAACGCCTGCCATTTATGCCGGCCATCATTTGATTAAAAAATATTTAGACCAAGATTCTACCCATAATGAATCATAATTAATTTATAAAAAATGGAACCAATAAGATGCGGCTGGTGCTCAGCCAGTGATTTATACAAAAAATATCATGACGAAGAATGGGGCGTTCCTGTTTATGATGATGCATCTTTATTTGAGTTTTTAATTTTAGAAACTTTTCAGGCTGGATTAAGCTGGATTACCATTTTAAATAAAAGAGAGAATTTCAGAAATGCTTTCGATCATTTCGATTATAAAAAAATTGCCAATTATTCTGAAGATAAAATCGAAGAATTAATGCAAAATACAGGCATTATTCGAAACGGATTAAAAATAAAAGCAGCCGTTTCAAACGCTCAGGCTTTTATGAAAGTTCAGGCAGAATTTGGAAGTTTTTCAGATTACATCTGGAAATTCACCGATGGAAAACCTATCAATAACAATCCAAAAACTTTAAAAGATGTTCCGGCTACAACTCCGCTTTCAGATGCTATCAGCAAAGATTTAAAAAAACGAGGTTTCAAATTCGTGGGTTCAACCGTTATTTACGCTCACATGCAGGCCACCGGAATGGTCAATGATCATATTGAAAACTGCTGGACGAGAACAAAATAGTGTACAGTCGCAGTCGCAGTTTTCAGTGACAGTTTTCAGTTTTTTTGAACCTGAAACTTGAAACCTTAAGCTTTTAAACAAAAATTACATATATTTGCTTCACACTTTAGGGGTGTCTACAACTTGTAGGCTGAGATTTTACCCTCTGAACCTGATCTAGTTCATACTAGCGTAGGGAAAAGTAAGATGACTTCTGCACGCATATTTTTATGCGTTCTTGTAGCCATTCCTAGAGTAGAGATGCATCGCAATGCATCTGTAAAAAACTCTAAACTCAGAAGGAATGGAACTAAAAATCAATCAACAAACTAAACATTTCAATGCTGAATCGCTAAGCGTTCAATCATTGCTCGATCTCGAAATTCCGCACAAACAAAACGGAATCGCCGTTGCTATTAACAACACTGTTGTTCCAAAAATCAAATGGAACGAATTCCTCGTACAAGAAACTGACGAAATTTTGATTATTTCTGCCACGCAGGGCGGGTGAAATTCAAATCCCAAAAAATAAAATCCAAATTCCAATTATATACTGGACGTAGACGCACTGCTGTGCGTCTCTACGGAAAAAAATGCGTTAAAACACAATCCATATCAACTTGAAACTTTAAACCTGAAACAAAAAACAACTAGACATATGACTACAGAAGAACAAATATCCAGAACCCCATTTCCGAATTCTAAAAAAGTATATATAGATGGTGAAATTCATCCTATAAAAGTGGCAATGCGTGAGATTCATCTTAGCGACACGAAACTTTCAAACGGTGGAATCGAAAAAAATCCGCCTGTAACGGTTTATGACACTTCTGGTCCATATACAGATCCAAATATTGAAATTGATATTCGAAAAGGATTACCACGCTTACGCGAAAGTTGGATTCTAAATCGAAATGATGTTGAGATTTTAAGTGAAATCACTTCAGATTACGGACAAAGCCGATTACGTGATGAAAGCCTGAATCATCTTCGTTTTGAATATTTACATCAGCCAAAACGTGCTAAAAAAGGTGCCAACGTAACGCAATTGTATTACGCCAAACAAGGAATTATTACTCCGGAAATGGAATATATAGCGATTCGAGAAAATCAGCGCATTGAGCTTTTAAACGAACAAACTAAAGCCATGCAATGCCAGCACGGCGGTCATAGTTTTGGAGCCAATACACCAAAAAGCAAAATCACTCCAGAATTCGTTCGCGCAGAAGTAGCTTGCGGAAGAGCCATAATCCCAAACAATATCAATCATCCTGAAAGCGAACCTATGATTGTGGGTCGTAATTTCTTAGTAAAAATTAATGCCAATATCGGAAACAGCGCAGTGACTTCGAGTATTGAAGAAGAAGTTGAAAAAGCCGTTTGGGCTTGCCGTTGGGGTGCTGATACCATTATGGATTTATCTACAGGAAAAAATATTCATGAAACCAGAGAATGGATTATTCGTAATTCCCCAGTTCCAATTGGAACAGTTCCTATTTATCAGGCCTTAGAAAAAGTAAAAGGAATTGCCGAGGATTTAACTTGGGAAATTTTCCGAGATACTTTAATCGAACAAGCAGAACAAGGCGTTTCTTATTTCACCATTCATGCTGGCGTTTTACTTCGTTACATTCATTTAACTGCAAATCGTGTTACTGGAATCGTTTCTCGCGGCGGATCAATTATGGCAAAATGGTGTTTATTTCATCATAAAGAAAACTTCCTTTACACTCATTTTGAAGAAATCTGCGAAATCATGAAACAATATGATGTTGCTTTTTCTTTAGGAGACGGTTTACGTCCGGGTTCTATTGCCGATGCTAACGATGCTGCACAATTTGCCGAATTAGAAACTTTAGGTGAATTAACCAAAATTGCATGGAAACATGATGTTCAGGTTTTCATTGAAGGCCCGGGACACGTTCCGATGCACATGATTAAAGAAAACATGGACAAACAATTAGAACATTGTCATGAAGCTCCATTTTATACTTTAGGCCCTTTAACCACCGATATTGCACCGGGTTACGATCATATTACATCGGCAATTGGTGCTGCAATGATTGGCTGGTACGGCTGTGCGATGTTGTGTTATGTAACTCCAAAAGAACATCTTGGTTTACCCAATAAAAAAGACGTAAAAGATGGTGTCATCACTTATAAAATTTCGGCTCATGCTGCAGATTTAGCAAAAGGTCATCCGGGAGCGCAATATCGAGATAATGCATTGAGTAAAGCTCGTTTTGAATTCCGTTGGGAAGATCAGTTTAATTTGGCTTTAGATCCAGATACAGCACGAGAATTCCACGATGAAACGCTTCCTGCCGACGGTGCAAAAGTGGCTCATTTCTGTTCAATGTGCGGACCAAAATTCTGCTCTATGAAAATATCTCAGGAAATTAGAGATGTCGCTGCCGCAGAAAAAGGAATGCAGGAGAAATCAGAAGAGTTTATTGAGCAGGGGAAAGAGATTTATATTTAGAAAATAGAGTAAAGAATATAGATATGGTTGTGATCTCTAATCCTTTTGCTGTTGCAGATGAAATCAAAATAATTCATTCTTTATTTGAAGAAGGATTGTCTTTGCTTCATATTCGGAAACCTGATTTTTCTGAATTGGAAATGGCGCAGTTTATTCATCAAATTGACTTAGAATTTAGAGATCGAATTGTCTTGCATAATTATCATTTGTTAGCAGAAGATTTTGGAATTAACAGAATTCATTTTTCTGAAAAAGAAAGAAACCGCATTCATGATTTTCCTGCAAGGTTTCCAAAACCTTGTAGGTGTAATTTTTCCACATCAACACATTCTATAGAAGATTTTAATTCGTTAGAAAATGATTTTGATTATGCGTTTCTAAGCCCTGTCTTTAAAAGTATTTCAAAGGAAAATTATGAGCCAAAAACAGATCTTTTTGAAGCATTAAAATCTAGAAAAAATCACAAGACAAAAGTGATTGCTTTAGGCGGAATTGATTCTCAAAACATTCAAAAAACAATGAAAAATGGATTTGATGATATCACTCTTTTAGGAACAATTTGGAATAATGAAAACCCGATAAAACAATTTAAATTATGTCAGCAAATCGTCCTTTCGTACTTACAATCGCAGGTTTAGATCCGTCTGGCGGCGCGGGTATTTTGGCAGATATCAAAACCTTTGAACAGCATAAAGTAACCGGTTTTGCTATTACAACAGCCAACACGATTCAGACCGAAAATACATTTTATGAGATTCAATGGACAGATTTGAGTTTTGTTATTCGTTCAATCGAAACGTTCTTTTTAAATTATAAAATCAATGCTGTTAAAATTGGAATTGTTTCTTCTTTGTACGATTTAAACCGAATTGTTTCGACGATAAAAATGCTTTCTCCCTCAACTAAAATTGTTTGGGATCCTGTTCTTAGATCGACAACAAAATTTGAATTTATGGACATTAAAGATTATTCTGATTTACATAAAATGTTGTCTGAAATTGATTTAATTACACCGAATTACAATGAAATTGAGATTTTATTTCCGGGGTTTATTTCAAAGAATCTTCATCCGAAAGATGAAATTCCAACAAATATTTTATTAAAAGGCGGGCATAACGAATCAGCTATAGGAACTGATCTTTTATTTCTTAAAAATGAAGTTTTGGATTTGCTTCCAACTAATAAAAAATGCTTTGAAAAACACGGTTCCGGCTGTGTACTTTCTTCTGCAATTACTTCTAATTTGGCCTTAAATCAAAATATAACAGAAGCCTGTAAAAATGCTAAAATATATATCGAAAACTACCTGAGTTCAAGTTCAACATTAATTGGATATCACTATGTATAACAAATTGCAATACATTTCACAAGGCGAAACCAGCAAAGAACAACTGTACAATATTCATCAGGCGCTTGATGCTGGCTGTAAATGGGTACAAATGCGTTTTAAAAATCAAACCAACAAAGAAACATTTGCTGTAGCAGAGAAGGTAAAACCTTTATGCGAAGAGTATCTGGCTAATTTTATTATAAATGATGATCTGCATCTCGCTGAGCAGATTGCTGCAGACGGAGTTCATTTAGGTTTAACCGATATGAAAATCGATGAAGCGAGAGCCATTTTAGGAGCAACAAAAATTATTGGAGGAACGGCTAATACTTTTGAAGATATTCAAAATCATGTCAAAAATGGCTGTGATTATATTGGTTTAGGCCCTTTTAGATTTACGGTTACAAAGGAAAAACTAAGTCCGATTTTAGGGTTATCAGGATATTTCGAGATTCTCCAAAAAATGAAAAAGGATAAAATCGAAGTTCCGGTTTATGCTATTGGCGGTATTACATTAAAAGATGTGAGTCCATTAATGGAAACCGGAATTCACGGAATTGCCGTTTCTGGAATCATTACAGAAAGTGCAGAGAAAAAAATACTAATTAAACAATTAAAGGAAAAATTACATGCAAACGTCATTGTTTAATATTGGAGATAAAAGCTTCAAATCCCGTTTGTTTTTAGGAACAGGGAAATTTGGTTCAAACAAAGAAATGGAAGAAGCGATTTTAGCTTCGGAAAGTGAATTGGTTACTGTTGCTTTAAAACGCATTGATTTAGAAACTGAAACCGATGCTATCCTTTCGCATTTACAGCATCCGAATATTAATTTACTGCCGAATACTTCCGGAGCGAGAAATGCAAAAGAAGCTGTTTTTGCTGCTCAATTGGCTCGTGAAGCACTTGAAACAAATTGGGTAAAACTGGAAATTCATCCGGATCCAAAGTATTTAATGCCAGATCCTATTGAAACTTTAAAAGCTACGGAAGAATTGGCTAAACTTGGTTTTTTTGTTCTGCCATACATTCACGCTGATCCTGTTTTATGCAAACATTTAGAAAGTGCAGGAACAACTGCCGTGATGCCTTTAGGTTCACCAATTGGAAGCAATAAAGGTTTAAAAACCATTGATTTTCTAGAAATTATAATTGAACAAAGTAATGTTCCTGTAATTGTCGATGCTGGAATTGGCGCTCCATCTGACGCTGCAAAAGCAATGGAAATTGGTGCCGATGCTGTTTTGGTTAATACTGCAATTGCCGTTGCCGGAAATCCAAAATTAATGGCCGAAGCTTTTAAAGAAGCAGTAATAGCAGGAAGAAAAGCCTTTGAAGCTCGAATTGCTAATCAGCAAAATTATGCTGCTGCTTCTAGTCCTTTGACTTCATTTTTATATGATTAATAATTTTAAGCGCAAAGAGTTTTTTAACGCAAAGAACGCAAGGTTTTTTCGCAAAGTTCACAAAGCTTTGTGGACTTTTTGTTAAAAACAAGAACTCAAAGCTTAGGGAACTTTGCGTATTCTTAGCGCACTTTGCGGTAAAAAAAAACATTCAAAATGAACACATTTAAATCAATTTTTGAGCAATATAATTGGGATATTATTCAATCTAAAATATACCAAACCACATCAAAAGATGTCGAGCGAACTTTGGCTAAAACCAAACTCAATCTCGATGATTTTTTGGTTTTGACCTCCCCTATTGCTCAAAATTATTTAGAAGAAATGGCACAGAAATGCCATGAAATCACCAAGAAACGTTTCGGGAAAACAATCCAAATGTATGCGCCGTTATATTTAAGCAACGAATGCCAAAATATCTGTACATATTGCGGTTTTAGTTTAGACAATAAAATCAAGCGAAAAACACTTTCTGATGCTGAAATAAAGCTTGAAGTTGAAGCTCTAAAAAACACAGGTTTTGATCACGTTTTATTGGTTACAGGCGAAGCAAATTATACCGTTAATATCAATTATTTCTTAAATGCAATTGCTTTAATTCGGGAAGAATTTTCGATTATTTCTGTTGAAGTCCAGCCGCTTTCTACCGAAGATTATGAACGTTTACATAACGCCGGAGTATACTCGGTTTTAGTTTATCAGGAAACGTATCATCAGGAAGTTTATAAAAAATATCATACCAAAGGCAAGAAATCAAATTTCGATTATAGGCTTGAAACTCCTGATAGAATTGGCACTGCAGGAATTCATAAAATTGGTCTAGGCGTTTTATTAGGTTTAGAAGACTGGAGAACTGACAGCTTTTTCAATGCTTTACATTTAGATTATCTTCAAAGAAAATACTGGCAGACGAAATATTCGGTTTCCTTTCCCCGCCTCCGTCCCGCCGAAGGAATTATTGAACCTAATTTTATTATGGACGATAAAGATTTGACACAATTAATCTGCGCTTATCGTTTGTGGAATGAAGATTTAGAAATTTCGATTTCAACGAGAGAAAACGAAAAATTCAGAAACAACATAATTCCAATTGGAGTTACCAGTATGAGTGCCGGATCTAAAACAAATCCGGGTGGTTATGTTGTTGATCCACAATCTTTGGAACAATTCGAAATCAGCGATGAACGTTCTGCAGATGAAATTTCAAAAATTATAAAAGATGCCGGATATGAACCAGTTTGGAAGGACTGGAGCAAAAGCTTTATTTAAAATTCCAATATTTTAAATCCCAAATTCCAATCTAAAATCTAAAATCAACAATCTAAAATTGCAAAGTGAGCATTATACAAGAATTCCTCCGTTACAACAGACAAACTATTCTTCCAGAAATTGGCGATGAAGGCCAGGAAAAACTAAAAAAGGCACGGGTTTTAGTAATTGGTGCAGGCGGTTTGGGCTGTCCTATTTTACAATATATTGCAACTGCCGGAGTGGGTTTTATCGGAATAATGGATTTTGATACGATCGAAATTCATAATCTGCACAGACAGATTTTATATACTGAAAATGAAATTGGTCAATTTAAAGCAATTGTGGCTAAAGATGTTGTTTCAAAGCTGAATCCGTTAATTGAAGTCGAGGCCATTCAGGAAAAATTAACTTCTCAAAATGCATCAAAAATTATACAGCAATATGATATAATTGTGGATGGCTCAGATAATTTTACAACACGTTATTTGGTCAATGATACTTGCGTTCAACTTAACAAGCCTTTAGTTTACGGAAGTATTTTAAAATTTGAAGGACAAATTGCCGTTTTCAATCACAACGGAAGTAAAAATCTTAGAAATTTATTTCCAGAAATGCCTGATCCAAAAGATGTTCCGAATTGTGATTTAAATGGCGTTTTGGGAACTTTACCCGGAATTATTGGAAATATGATGGCGCACGAAGCACTTAAATTAATTTTAGAATTACCTACTTTAAAAAACGAATTAGTTCTTTTTAATACGCTGAACTGGAATTTTACAAAACTGAATTTCTAGAAAATAAGTGCGTCTCCAACCTTAATATTTCCAGAATTTAAACTCACGATATTAGTCCCGAATAAAACGGAATTATTTACATTTCTGTATTTGCTTAAGGTTTTTAAAGGCTCTTTTTTTAAACGTCCGTTTTCCGGATCATTATTAACCATAATACATCTTCCGCAAGGTTTTACATTTTTAAATTGAACTTCCCCAATCTTAAAAGTATTAAAATCATCTTCTTCATGTTCACTTTGACTGCTAATTACAATATTGGGACGAAACCTTTTTATTGTAATTTTTTCATCGAGTTTGTCATTCAAAAAATCAAGACTTTTTGATCCAATTAATAAATACGGGTAACCGTCGGCCAGACTTACATTAAAAGTTTCTTTTAATCTGGAGCTTTCATGTTTGCGACTTCCAATTTTTAGGATTTTGACCAGTTTACATTCAAAACCCAAATGCTGGCTAAACCATTTTGAAGTGGCATGATTTACCTCAACAACTTCACTTTTATCATCCCAAACATTCACTTTTATAGCGTTTTCTAAATGTTCGTTTATAGAAAATTCGTGCTTTTGATCCTGAAAAGTAATACTGATTTTTCCGTCTAAAATTTGTGGATAAAACTGGCTCATAATGCGATGTTCTCTTTGCGTCAGCATTTGATTTTCAGCATCAATTAACATCCATCTTCGGTCATTTTCAAATCCCATTTCTTCGGCCAGAGCAGATTGGACACTGATTCCTGCTAAGCTTTTTATCGGATAAATGTAAATTTCTTTTACAACATGAACTGCACTCATTTTTATTTACTTTTTAAAATGGACATAAATTCGTCACGATCAATTTCGCGACATCCTAAACTATCTAAATGCGGATTATAAACCTGACAATCTAATAATTTATAATTCTCTTTTTTTAAATGATTTACTAAAGATATAAATCCCACTTTTGAAGCATTTGACACTTTAGAAAACATACTTTCACCACAAAAAACATGGCCTAAATCTATTCCGTATAAACCGCCTACTAATACCTCATCCTGCCAAACCTCAACAGATTTTGCAATTCCTTCTTTATGAAGTTCGCAATATGCTTCGATCATTTCATCAGAAATCCAGGTTCCGTCCTGACCGTCGCGCAATATTTTTTGACAATTTAAAATTACTTCTTTAAAACGTGTATTAAAAGTAACCGTAAAAATATTTCTGTTCAGAATGTTACGCATACTTTTAGAGACAATTAACTCATCCAGAAACAAAACCATACGCGGATCCGGGGCCCACCAAATAATGGGTTCTCCTTCATTAAACCAAGGAAAAATACCGCTTTTGTAGGCTAGTTTTAGTCGCTCTGGATTTAAATCACCGCCAATTGCCAGAATGCCTTCTTCATCGGCTTCTGAAACTGGAGGAAAAAATAGATCTTCGAATAAGTAATACATTTTTAATACTCAATTTTTAAAATTACAAATTCCAATAAATTGAAATCTCAATACTGAAATTCCAAATTCCAAACTTCCGCAATCTTGTCATTTCGACGTAAGGAGAAATCGCACGAGTAATTCTACAAAGCGAATCGACAATCTTTGACGAGTTTCGTGTGCGATTTCTCCCTTCGGTCGAAATGACAACCTTTGTGCTTAAATTTTATACAAAAAATTCCAAATCCCAAGTTCAAGCGAATGAATTGGAATTTGGAATTTATGTTTTGAAATTTAAACTTTCTTAGAACGGCAAATCGTCTGGTTCGTCTTCGTTTAAATTTGTAGCTGGAGCAAAAGCTTCTGGTGCAGGAACTGTAGGAGTTTGTCCTGGTCCTTCTGGCGCTAATCTTTCGATTCTCCAACCTTGAATACTATTGAAATATCTAGTTTCTCCTTGTGGATTAACCCATTCTCTTCCTCTTAAATTGATAGAAACTTTTACTGCCTCTCCTTGTTTATAGCTGCTTAATAAATCGCATTTATCTTGTGTAAATTCGATTAAAATGTGTTGTGGATACTGCTCATCAGTAGTAACTACTAATTCTCTTTTTTTGAATGAAGCACTAACTTGCTGCTCAGGATTAACCACTTTTACTTTTCCTATAACTTCCATCTTCGTCTATATTAATTGTTGTTTCTATTCTTATTTTTTAGCTAAAAGCACTTTCCATGCCGATTCTATATCATCATTATTCAGATATTTTTTGGCTTCTAAGTGTACCTTTTCCTGATCATCTGAGCTTAAAACTCCTTTTACAGAAAAATTTTCCTTCACAAATATACTAACTTCTTCCTTTGTAGGCAAGGCTTCGATATTTCCTAATTTCCCAAGGTCATTCCCGTTAAAAACAGGGCTTTCCTTGATAAAATTCGGAATTACGTCAACACCAACACCTAAAGTTGTCAGCGGTTTTGGCACTTCAAAAAGCCCTTGGTTCGATCTTGAATACCAATTTCCTCCAAGTCTTGAAACCAAATCTATTTTATGCTGATCGATCGCTCCGTTTTCATCTAAAATTGATTCGTGAATGTGAATTTTTACTACTTCACACAAAATCAGGTTTCCTGCTCCTCCTTCTGTTCCTAACGGAATAATCTGCGTTATCTTGCATTCAAACTGAACCGGAGATTCTTTTACGCGATACGGTTTTACCAAATCTGACGGAATCTGCGTTAAGCCTGCTTTGATAAATTCGTTTACACCTTCTCCATATTCTGTACTTGCTAACGAAGTCTGCTGTACCAAATCATAATTTACGACGTTAATAACAACTTCTTTTGTCTCCTCAGCATTAATTAAAGTATGTTTTACAGTATTGTCGCGCACGCGTCTTGATGGCGAAAAAACCAGAATTGGCGGATTAGCACTAAAAACATTAAAGAAACTAAATGGAGATAAGTTTGGAATTCCTTTTTCGCTTATTGTACTTGCAAAAGCAATTGGTCTCGGCCCTACCGAACTTTGCAGATAGGCGTGCAGCTGCGGCGTTGTAATTTCTTTTGGATTGATGCTAATCATAATTTTCTAGTTTAACCGAACCTCATTTCGGTCGTACAAAAGTAGAGAAATCGTTCAATTCATGGAAATAGTTTTTGAAGATAAAACCAAAAAAACTTTTAAAGCCCTGCAAAATATAAAATGTGTTAATTTCGTTATATTTATACCTCAAAAATTAATTTATGCGTTTTTCTGAAAGTAGAAATACAACTCGCTGGGTCATCATTATTATTTCCTTTTCAATCATTACTTTGATTCTTTGGAATACTTATACTTTTTTCCAGATTTTTAAAAATGAAGAACGTCTGAAAATGAACCTTTTTGCGAATGCGCAAATTACAATTGTTAATGCAGACGAAAATACCGATGTTGATCTTCCGCTTCAAATTTTCAGCAACAATACTTCAATTCCTGCCGTAGTAATGCTTTATGGCAATGTTGTAAGTTCTAAAAACGTTCCTGATGATATTCTTAATGACAAGAAAAAATTAAAAAATTTCCTGAAGAATTTAAAAAATGAAAATGAACCCATTACGTTTGAATATGCTCCGGGAAAATATCAACATTTGTATTATGGTAATTCTGAATTGCTGAATAAACTAAAATATTACCCAATTGCCTTATTGCTGATTATATTTTTATTTGTTGCTTTAATTTATAATTTTTACAAAAGCACTAAAATGGCGACACAGAACAAATTGTGGGCAGGAATGGCAAAAGAAACTGCACATCAAATTGGAACACCGCTTTCTTCATTAATTGGCTGGGTTGAAATTTTAAAAACCGAAGAAATTGATCAATCTATAACATTGGAAATAGAAAAAGATATTGATCGATTACAAACTATTACGGATCGTTTTTCTAAAATTGGTTCCATTCCTGTTTTAGAGCCTTATGATATTGTCAGCGAGACTTTAAATACTTACGAATATTTACAATCTCGTTTTTCTAAACAAGTTTTATTCTCCTATCAGGCTCCTGAAAAACTTATTTTTACTTTAATTAATCCAACGCTTCACAGCTGGACGATTGAAAACCTGATCAAAAATGCAATTGACGCCATGAAAGGAAAAGGAAGTTTAGAACTTTCGATTGAGCAGGATTCTCATCACGTAAAAATAAATGTAAAAGATTCTGGAAGCGGAATTCAAAAAAAACAATTCAAAACTATTTTTGAACCCGGTTTTACAACAAAAAAACGCGGCTGGGGTTTAGGACTTTCTTTAACGAAAAGAATTGTCGAAGAATATCACAACGGAAATATCAAGGTTTTACATTCTGAAATTGGAAAAGGAACTACTTTTCAAATCAGTTATAAAATAGTTGAGCCTCTTTAAAAAATAGAAATAAAAAAAAACACCAACTCATATTCTGAATTGGTGTTTTTTTATGTCAGGTTGAGCGAAGTCGAAACCTCTTTTAAAACTTAACTCGGACTTCGACTTCGCTCAGTCTGACAGTTATTTTTAAAGATTTGCCTGAATGTCTTTTGCTAAAGCTTCAAATTCATCTTTTGAAAGAGAAACTTTATTTTGAAAACGCATTTCGTCCATATGATTTAATGGAATCAAATGTACGTGTGCATGAGGAACTTCTAATCCTACAACTGCAATTCCGATTCTTTTGCAAGGAACCGTTTTTTCAAGGGCAGCGGCAATTTTTTTAGAAAATTTCATCAAACCTAAATACAGTTCATCATCCATATCAAAAATCTTGTCGATTTCTTGTTTCGGAATACAAAGTGTGTGTCCTTTAGCATTTGGATTTACATCTAAAAAAGCTAAAAAATTATCATCTTCAGCAATTTTATATGCAGGAATTTCTCCGTTTACTATTTTAGTGAATATGCTGCTCATTATTTTATCTTTAAAATCTTAATAGTGTGATTGCTTCGTTCCTTGCAATGACTTAGTCTCTTGAAATTTCCAAAATTTCAAATTTCAAAACACCGTTTGGTACTGTAATCTCTGCTACTTCGCCAACAGATTTTCCTAACAAACCTTTTCCAATAGGAGAAGTTACAGAAATTTTTCCTGTTTTTAAATCTGCTTCACTTTCTGCAACAAGTGTATATTTCATTTCCATTCCGTTGCTTTGATTCTTAATTTTTACATTAGAAAGCACCAATGCTTTTGAAACATCTAATTGTGATTCGTCAATTAATCTTGCGTTAGAATATACTTCTTCCAGTTTAGCAATTCTCATTTCTAATAAACCCTGCGCTTCTTTTGCTGCATCATATTCGGCGTTTTCAGATAAATCACCTTTGTCTCTTGCTTCTGCTATATCTTGAGATGCCTTTGGACGCATTACACTTTTTAAATGCTCCAACTCATCTTTTAATTTTTTTAATCCTTCTGCTGNNATAAGATACTTTACTCATAACTTCATCGTTTATATAAATACAAAAAATCCCATCGGGACGGGATTTTGTATTACAAATATACTATTATTTTTAATAGTACATAATTATATGTTAATCATATAAAAATCAAATCTAAATAAATTATTTTTGTTTAACTAATTCTTATTAAAATAATGAAAAAAATCTGGCTCTTAATTCTTTTAGTTTCTGTGCTTTTGGCATGCAGCGACCACGAACGCAGTAATAAAAATCCTTACATACCTAATTACACCGTTAATTTGTCTGTAGACATGAACCTGCCTGCTTATTCAAATCTTAAATTTGTAAGTAATGCTGTTATTGTTCCTAATTACGGAGCAAAAGGAATTATTATTTTTAATGCAGGAAGCGGTTATAATGCATTTGATGCAGCGTGTCCAAATCAGGAAATAACTTCTTGCGTTGCCATGACAATTGATGGTATAAATGCCGCGTGTTCGTGTGATAAAACTTCTTACAGTTTATTTACCGGACTTGGAGGAAAAGAATATCCGCTAAAACAATATAAAGTACAAGTAACCGGAACTGTGATTCACGTTTACAATTAGAAATAAAAAAAGCCTGAAAGTTTAAATTTCAGGCTTTTTATTTTTTAGAATTTCAATGTTAATCCGGCTAAGAAATTAATTCCTGCCTGCGGATAGTAATAGGGATAAATATCCCACATTGCTCCGTTTGAAACATATTTTTTGTCTAAAATATTATTTACCAACCCTGTTATTGTAATTGATTTAAAGATTGATTTTGGTTTTATTTCATAAGAAACATTCAAATCGTTTACAAAATAATCAGCCAGTTTAGCTTCTGGCAATTCGATATTATTCATGTATTGTTCGCCCACATACTTTTGCAATAAAGAAATATACAAACTCTTAATTGGACTGTACACAATTATATTTCCGGCAATAACTTCTGGCGAATAAGCAATTTTTGTTGTTCCGTAATATTGTCCTTCAACTGCAAGATCAACGTTTTTATTACTGCTAAGTGTAAAATTTGGTCTAAGAATAAATTTTTCTGAAAGCGAGATTGTAGCATCAAATTCAAATCCTAAACGGTAGCTTTTTTCAGTATTGGCACGAATTGGCGCTCCAACATCATCTAATCTTCCCGTTAAAATTAATTGGTCTTTGTAACCCATGTAATAGAAATTCGAATTCAATTGAAATTTCTCTGAATTAAATCTCCATCCTAATTCAAAATCATTAAGTTTTTCCGGTTTTACATTTCCGCCTTCGTAATCCGTTCTGTTTGGTTCACGATTCGCACGAGCATATGAAAAATACAAGGTGTTTTTTTGATTGATTTCGTAGTTCAAACCCGCTTTTGGGTTAAAGAAATTGAAAGTATCATCAACTAAACCTGTCTCTGGACTATCTGCTTTATATTGTACTCTTCTATATTGTAAATCGCCATAAAAGCTTAGTTTTTCTGTA
Source organism: Flavobacterium sp. UBA7680 (assembly GCF_002482975.1). Taxonomy (GTDB): domain Bacteria; phylum Bacteroidota; class Bacteroidia; order Flavobacteriales; family Flavobacteriaceae; genus Flavobacterium. The sequence continues at coordinate 49,874 of NZ_DLHA01000021.1, forward strand.
AACTGATAATTTGCTTTTGCGAAGATATTTCCATCGGTTTTTGTAGAAAAATCATCGTAATAATGGTCTCCTAATTCTGACTGTGCTGAATTTCTTGCCCAAATTACTTTTCCGTAATGATCGCCTTCGTATTTGTTCCAGCCGCCGCCAAGAATAACATCTAGTTTTTCATCTTTATATTTTGCTGAAAATGTAGTTCCGTAAAAATCATTATCTAACCATTTTTGACGTACCAAATCTGTGGTTGTAATTGCTCCAACAGGATTTAAATTATAATCAGCCATATCGGCATCTTCTTTATAATTTTCATAGTAGCCCTGCCCTTTTGTATAATGCAAAGCTAAATTAGTACTCCATTTATCAGAGAAAGATTCGCTCCAGTGTAACTGATAATGATCTTGTTTATAATTGTCAGTTTCATTGTCATAAAAACGCACATTTCCTGCTTCATCTGTATACATTCCTGCAGAGTTAAAAGTACGGTCTGAATTTAAAGTTTCACCGTCAATTCCGTTCCAGGATTGGTATGTTTTCTCTGTACCGCCAAAAACCAAGGCTTTAATTAAAGTTGTTTTTCCAACATAAGTTCCCTGCAAAAAATATGATTTCAAGTCCGAACTCGCTCTGTCAATATAACCATCAGATTTAATTCTGGACAAACGTCCTGCCAATTCAAAATGATCATTTAGCAGACCAGTGCTGAATTTTACTGTTTCTTTTTGAGAATTAAAACTTCCAAACGAACCTGAGATCTCTCCAGTTGGTTTAGATGCATAACTATCTGTCAACATATTTAAACTTGCTCCAAAAGCTCCAGAACCATTAGTAGAAGTTCCTACTCCACGCTGTAATTGTAAGCTTTCTACAGAAGAAGCAAAATCGGGCATGTTTACCCAAAAAGTTCCCTGACTTTCAGCGTCGTTATAAGGAATTCCATTTATGGTTACGTTTACTCTTGTAGCATCGCTTCCGCGGACACGGATTCCGGTATAACCAATTCCTCCTCCTGCGTCAGAAGTTGTAACAACAGATGGCAAATAATTCATTAAAACAGGAATATCCTGTCCAAGATTTCTGAATTTAATTTCCTTTTTATCCATATTACTAAACGTAACCGGAGTTTTAGCCGTAACACGAACTGCCGAAACCAAAACATTATCAAGCTGATTTACTTGAGTTGAGTCTTGTTCCTGTCCGAAAGAGTAAAAAGTAAAGAAAATAGAGAATAGAATAAAGAAAATAGATTTTTGGTTCAACTTAGAACCTTTGCAACTTAATACCTTAGTACCTTCAAAAATAGTTTTCATTCGTAAAGAATTACGAATAAAAGGGGGAATTATTCTTTTGTTAAATTAATAAATGTGTTTCACGACAAAACAAAGTATTCACACTGAAATTGTCGTTTTTTCCCTTAGCA
>NZ_DLHA01000019.1:0-10401 GCF_002482975.1 Flavobacterium sp. UBA7680
TGCTTGTTTTGGATTGATTTATTTGTTTTTTACTATACTTCCAAAAGAAACTGCTCCTTATGATGACAGAAGTTCTGTAACCATGAGAATGACCACTCCTGAAGGCTCTTCTTATGAATATACCAACCGTTTTATGCAGGAAATATCAAAATTGGTTGATGATTCTATTCCGGAGAAAAAAGTTAGCTTGGTAATTACCGCAGGAGGTTCTGGAGGTTCTGCAACAAATTCCGGTTTTATCAGGCTTTCGCTGAAAGAACCAGACGAAAGAAACAAGTCTCAAAAAGATATTGCTGATCAATTATCAAAATGGACTAAAAAATACCCAGATGCTAAAACATCCGTGATTCAGCAGCCTACAATTGCCGTGAACCGACGTGGAGGTCTTCCGATTCAGTACATTATTCAGGCTCCAACTTTTGAAAAACTAAGAGAAAAAATCCCTGTTTTTATGAATGAGGTAGGTAAAAGCGATGTTTTCTCGACAACAGATGTCAATTTAAAGTTTAATAAACCTGAAATCAACGTAAGTATCGATCGTGAAAAAGCTGAGAGTTTAGGGATTTCTATTATTGATATTGCGCAAACTTTACAGCTTTCGTTAAGCGGACAACGTTTTGGATATTTCATTAAAAATGGAAAACAATATCAGGTTATTGGTCAGTTTGATCAAAAAGACAGATCAAAACCTCTGGATTTAACTTCGATGTTTGTGAAAAACAAAAGTGGACAATTAATTCAAATGGACAACGTTGTGAATGTTGTTGAGCAGAGTAATCCGCCGCAATTGTACCACAACAATCGTTATATGTCGGCAACTGTTTCTGCAGGTTTAGCACCGGGAAAAAGTATCAGCGACGGTATTGAGGAAATGGACAGAATTAAAGCTAAAGTTTTAAACGAAAGTTTTACAACAGATTTAAGTGGAGAATCGCGAGATTTTGTGGAAAGCAGCTCGAATACTTCTTTTGCTTTTGGATTAGCTTTATTATTGATTTTCTTAATTCTTGCAGCACAATTTGAAAGTTTTATCGATCCATTAATTATCATATTAACAGTACCAATGGCGGTTGCGGGAGCTTTATTTTCGCTTTGGTTATTCAATCAAACCTGGAATATTTTCAGCCAGATTGGAACCGTAATGCTTATTGGTCTGGTAACTAAAAATGGTATTTTGATTGTCGAATTTGCCAATCAGTTACGAGAACAGGGCAAGCCAAAAATGGAAGCTATTCTTGAAGCCTCAGAAGCACGTTTACGTCCTATTTTAATGACGAGTTTAGCCATTGCATTAGGAGCATTACCAATTGCAATGTCACTTGGAGCTGCTTCTACAAGTAGAATTGGTATGGGAGTTGTAATTGTGGGAGGAACTATTTTCTCACTTGCTTTGACTTTATTTGTTATTCCGGCGATTTATTTTATGTGGTCTAAAGCCAGAAAACATTATCCTGAATTTGATCGTATCGACGAATACGAAAAAGAAAGTAAATAATATTAGCCGCGAATTCACGAATTAGTTTTATACAATTTGTGAATTCGAGGCAAAAGAAAAATAATATGAATATTAAGAATATATACTGCACTTTAATAGTTCTGTTCTTTTGCATTGCTAAAACAAATGCACAGGAAGTTTTGACTATTGAAGAAGCAATGAAAATCGCTTTAGAAAATAATTTTGAGATTAAAATTGCCAAAAATAATTCGACAATAAGCGAAACAAATGTTACTGTTGGAAATGCAGGTTTACTGCCAACCGCTACAGCTAATATTGTAGACAACAACAGTGTTACAAACTCAACTCAGGTACGTCAGGACGGAACATCAACTACATTAAACAATGCAAAAAACAACAGTTTAACGTATGGAGTTAGTTTAGGCTGGACGGTTTTTGACGGAATGAGAATGTTTGCAAGATACGATCAGTTAAAAGAACTTCAAAAATTAGGCGATTCAGAATTAAAAAGAACAATTCTCGTAAAAATTGGTCAGGTAAATTCTGCTTATTATGATTTAGTGCAGCAACAGCATCAATTAGCGGCTTTAGACACTACAATCGTAATTTCTAAACAAAGAGTAGAATTGGCACAAAATCGTTTCACCATTGGTAAAGCTTCGAAATTAGAAGTTTTAAATGCCCAGGTTGATTTAAATACAGATCAGGTTACATTATTGAGACAAAAAGAATCGTATGCCAATGCTAAAATATTATTGAACCAATATTTAGCGCGTGACCCAAAAATTAATTTCAAAGTAACTGATTTAGTTACTGTTGATGAAAAACTGGTTTTAGCCGATTTAATGAATTTGGCACAAAAACAAAATCCGGCTTTAGAATCGCAAATTATCAATAAACGTATTGCCGAATTACAGCTGAAACAAGTAAAAGCAAGTCGATACCCAACTGTAAATTTAACTTCTGGTTATAATTTTTCTGAAAGTCAGTCGAGTTTAGGATTTACAAGCGAAAACTCTTCGAGAGGTTTTACCTACGGTTTTAATGCTTCGATGAATATTTTTGACGGATTTAATCAGCATCGAAATGAAAAAGTTGCTAAACTTCAAATCGAAAATTCTCAAATTGCAATCGATCAGCAAAATATGATTTTGAATACGCAATTAAGCACTGCTTTTCAAACGTATTTAACTAATTTAGAACTTATTGATTTAGAAGAAAATAACGAAGCAATCGCCAGACAAAATTTAGAAATTACTTTAGATAAATTCAGAATCGGAACTATCACAACCATTGATTTTAGAACGGCTCAGCTCAATTATGTAAACGCAAAAGTTCGTTACAGCAACGCACAATACGAAGCAAAATTATCTGAAATTGCCTTAAAAGAATTAGCAGGAAATATTAATTTTTAAACTAAATTTGTTTCAAAACAAACTTAGATGATCTCTTATAATACCAAAGAATGGTTTACGTTCATATTCCATTTTCATAAATCAGATACCGTTAGAAAACTATTTCCAATCATGATTGCGATTGGTGTTTATGCCGCAGCCGTTGGATATCTGGAAGTTGAATACTTTAAAGTTGGCAAAAACGATTATATCCACAACATTCCTATTATGCACGGAATGCTTGGTTTTGTAATTTCGTTATTGCTGGTTTTTAGAACAAACACCGCTTATGACCGCTGGTGGGAAGGACGTAAACTTTGGGGAGGTTTGGTAAACAGCAGCCGTAATCTGGCTATAAAACTTTCGGCTATTTTAAAAGACGAAAACGACAGGAGCTTCTTTAGAAAATTTATTCCGCTATATGCTGATATTCTGCACAAACATTTAAAAGATGCTGACACCAGTAAACAGCTTTTTGAAGATGTTGATTTAGAAATTGACCATCATAAACACAAGCCCAATCAGCTTAAAAGAATCATGTATCATAAAATCAATGATTTGTATGATGCAAAGAAAATTACAGGCGATCAGTTAATCATTTTAAATGACGAACTGCAGTCGTTTACAGATATCTGCGGTGCGTGCGAGCGTATCAAAAACACGCCTATTCCCTACTCTTACAGCGCTTTTATCAAGAAATTTATCTTCTTTTATACCATGACGCTTCCGTTTGGGTATTCTATTAGTTTGGGATATTTTGTAGCGCCGGTTGTCGTTTTTATATTTTATGTTTTGGCGAGTTTGGAGCTTATTGCTGAGGAAATCGAAGATCCGTTTGGAGATGACGAAAACGATCTTCCAACAAAAAAGATTTCTGAAAACATCAAAAAACATATTGAAGAATTGATTTAAAGAAGCTAAAAATCAAAAGAATAACGTACAATTTTGAGTTTACCAAACGTTTTAAGGCAGAAAAACCAAATAAATTCTTTCTTACTACAATTCTCAATCCTTATATTTGTATCCTGATAAAAGAATAAAACTAACATGAAAATATCTTATAACTGGTTAAAACAATTCATTAAAACGGATTGGACATCTGAGCAAACTTCTGAATTATTGACAGATCTGGGTCTTGAAGTTGAAGTTGTTGAGAAATACCAGTCTATTAAAGGCGGATTAGAAGGTGTTGTTGTAGGTCATGTACTTACGTGCGAAAAACACCCTGATGCTGACCGATTAAACATTACTACAGTAAATATTGGTTTAGAAGCTCCTGTACAAATTGTATGTGGCGCTGCGAATGTGGCTGCGGGACAAAAAGTTCCTGTTGCAACTATTGGAACTGTTTTATATGATAAAGAAGGCGTTGAATTTACTATTAAAAAAGGTAAAATTCGCGGACAGGAAAGCCACGGAATGATTTGTGCCGAAGATGAATTAGGTCTTGGTACGGGTCACGACGGAATTATGGTTCTGGATGAAAATCTGGTTCCGGGAACTAAAGCTTCTGAAGTTTTTCAAATTGCAGATGATGAAGTTTTTGAAATTGGTTTAACACCAAACCGTGCCGATGCTATGAGCCACTATGGAACTGCGCGTGATTTAAGAGCCGGAATGCTTCAAAGAGGTGTAAACGTAGAATTGATTACTCCATCTGTAAGCAATTTTAGAGTTGACATGCGTACGCTTAAAATTGATGTTAATGTTGAAGAACCAGCTTTAGCTCCAAGATATTGCGGTGTAACGATTTCAGGAATTACCGTTCACGAATCTCCAAAATGGCTTCAGGATCGTTTAAAATCGATTGGTTTGACGCCAAAAAATAATATTGTCGATGTTACTAATTATGTTTTACACGAATTAGGACAGCCGCTTCATGCTTTTGATGCTGCAAAAATCACTGGAAAAGTAATTGTAAAAACATTGCCTGAAGGAACAAAATTCACCACTCTTGATGATGTTGAAAGAACATTGCATGCTGAGGATTTAATGATTTGCGACGAAAAAGGCCCGCTTTGTATTGCTGGTGTCTTTGGAGGAAAAAAATCCGGAGTTTCTGACGGAACAACTTCTATTTTCTTAGAAAGTGCTTATTTTGATGCGGTAAGCGTTCGTAAAACAGCAAAAAGACATCAATTGAATACCGATGCTTCTTTTAGATTTGAAAGAGGAATTGATCCAACAATTACAGAATATGCTTTAAAACGTGCGGCTATCTTAATTCAGGAAGTTGCGGGTGGAAAAATTACATCAGACGTTGTAGAAGTTTATCCTAAAAAAGTAGAAGATTTTTCAGTTTTATTGAATTTCAGCCACGTTTCTAAAATCATTGGACAGGAAATCCCAAAAGATACGATTAAAAAAATCCTTGTTTCTTTAGATATTAAAGTAAACAGCGTTTCTGATACTGGTTTAGGTTTAACTATTCCTGCGTATCGTGTTGATGTTCAAAGAGAAATTGATGTTATCGAAGAAATTCTAAGAGTTTACGGTTACAACAATATTGAGTTTTCTAAAAAATTCAATGCAACGGTAGCTAATTCTCCAAGAACAGAAGATTATAAAGTACAAAATGTTATCGCTTCTCAATTAAACTCACAAGGTTTTCACGAAATGATGGCAAACTCTTTAACAACAGCTGCGTATGCAAAATTATCGACTGTTTTAAAAGAAGAACATAATGTAACAATGCTAAATCCTTTAAGCAGTGATCTATCAACAATGCGTCAGTCGTTGTTGTTTTCTGCTCTTGAAGCGATTTCATACAATATCAATAGAAGAAATTCTGATTTAAAATTATTTGAATTCGGAAAATCGTATCATAAATACCTAAACGGTTACGAAGAACATAAACATTTAACTTTGTCTATTTCTGGAAACAGAAATAAAGAAAGCTGGACAACACCGCAAAAAGGAACTGATTTCTTCTTGTTGAAAGGTTATGTAAAAGGTATTTTGGCCCGTTTGGGAATTGAAAAAATTTCGAATGCTCCGGTTCAGTCTGATGTTTTCTCAGAAGGAACTTCTATTTGCTATAACAATGATACATTGGTAGAAATGGGAGTTGTGAAGAAATCGATTTTAAAGCATTTCGGAATTAAACAAGATGTTTATTATGCTGATTTCAACTGGGATTTGATTTTGAAAATCATTACTGGAAAAATTAAATATACGGAGATTCCTAAGTATCCGGAAGTTCGTAGAGATTTAGCTTTATTAATCGACGAGAAAACAACTTACGAAAGTATTTTTAACTTGGCGAGACAAACGGAAAAAGCGCTTTTAAAAGACATTAATTTATTTGATGTTTATCAGGGCGATAAGCTTCCGGAAGGCAAAAAATCGTATGCTTTAAGCTTTACAATCCAAGATAATACAAAAACACTTACTGACGCTCAGATTGATAAAATCATGTCTAAATTACAACAGACTTTTGAAACTGAACTTGGTGTAAGCTTAAGATAAAATCTTAAAGTTATAAAATAACAAACCCGACAGGTATTATACTTGTCGGGTTTATTTTTTGTTTCATGTTTCAAGTTTCATGTTTTTTTTCAAGTTTCAGGTCTCAGGTGGTTGCCTGAGTATCGTTTTACCATAAAATTCGCAAAGAATTTCACAAAGTTTATTGAAAGTTTTTGTTGACCCACATCTTCAAAACATTTCCTTCTTTACGCAATCCTTTGCGGACTTTGCGGTAAATTAACAAGCTGCCAAGCCTGAAACCTTAAACACCAAAAAACAAAAACACTAACTAATTAAATATCTATTCCAAATTTGATCCCCCAGTTTCTGAATACCTGTCCCAAGATTTTCAGTTTCTAATTTTTGACGTGAATTGTCATCAAATATGAGTTCAAGATATATTCTTCCGTATTCTTCACTTACATTCCATCTTCCTGTATCTTTTTGAGAAGATTCACTTGGCGCGTACAAACCGCCGCCGGAAACACTTCTAAAAGATTCTTTTAAATAAACCGCGCTAAAATCTGAATACAAATAAATAGCGTATTTTATTTCTTCATACCAGCCTCCGCCAGAGTAATCCCTGTCGCTGTTTGCTCTTTCCAGACGAAGCACTTTATTAGATAAAGTGTTTACCATTTGATCGACTAAATAACTCATAATCTTAATTATTGATTGTTAGTTATAAATTTTCACTCTGTCTTTTCTGCTGAAAGAATTTTCTTTACTGCTGTTTATGTGCTTTTAACATCCGTTTTTATTCCTAAAAATTGACATCGTAAAATTATTTAATTACAAAATAGTATTAAGCCGTATTTTAACCCGTTTTTTTAGATAATTTTACTGTAGAAAAAAGGGTATTTTTCCCCTTGTTTTGTTTTTTGGCATAAAATAATTTTGTCGCTACAATTAAAAAAACTGTAAACTAAACCAGTAACCAATTAAATTAAAAATAACAATGAAAAATCCACCCGCAAAACCGAATCAGTTAATATCGAAAGAATTTGCAAAACAATTAAATGTTAACTACAACAATAAAAAAGCGGCATCCTTAACTGGAAAACGTGCTAAAAAAGAAGATGCAAACGCTATTTGGTATTCATTAGAAGCTTTAGAAAGTTATATACATTATATTAAAACCAATGGCGCAAAAGACGGATATAACGTAGATGGAATACGTTTTTATTTTGGTGTATATCCAGATGATGAACAACATGGCGACAAAGCCGGATTAACAACCCTATTCTTGGTTCCAACAGGAAAAAAAGTTGAAGATAATACCGCAAAAGTTCAAAGTTTTGCAATGGTGCAAGAATCGGCTCCAGCTGATATTCAAAGTCTTGAACCTATGAATTACGGTAATATCGGTAGACCGCCAAGCTTAATCTATTAATAAAAACTATGTTTGAATTTTTAAGATCGTATATCATTTATTTAGCTTTATTATCAGGAGGCATCGGATTAATTTCAATGCATAAATTACCTGGTAATAAAGCTAAATTTTTAGTAATTTTAATCTTTTTTTCTGCACTAATAGAATTAGTGGGATATTATTTTACCTATTTGACAGGCTTATTAAATTATTATGTCTATAATTTCTACATGTTTGTCAGCTTCTCTGCCTATATACTACTGATCCGAAGTCTTTTGTCGAAGATAAATTACAGGATGACGGCAGTTTTCTTTTTAATTCTGTTTATTGTTTCTTTCTTTTTAAACATTATTTATTTTAAAGAAGATACAAATCGTTCCTTTACATACAGTTTTGCCATAGGAGTAATGTTAGTATTAATATTATCCTGCTTATATTTGGTGGAGATTTTTAATTCAGACAAAATTTTAAATTTCAAACGATCTGTTTTTTTCTGGTACATTTTAGGAATATTGGTTTTCCACGTTCCTTTTACGCCTTTTATGTTAGCCATCAATTGGTTTCTTATTAAACAAGACGAATCAGTATTTAGCTTAGTATTGTTCATCTTAAATTTTTTAGCACATAGTTGTTATATTATAGGTTTTTTATGGAGCGAAAAGAAATACAACTATTAGTAATTTCATTAGGTATTGTTTTTTTTACTTTACTAGCCGTTGTACTTGTACTTTTTTTTTATTTTTTAAAGAAGAAGAACAGCTATTTGGTCGAAAAAATGGAATCTGAGATGTATTTCCAATCGGAATTGGTAAAAACCCGAATCGAAATTAAAGATCAGACGCTTTCTGAAATCAGTAAAGAACTTCATGATAATATTGGCCAGATTATATCGGTTGGAATCATGCAGCTTAATATATCAATAAGCAGTAACAGTATTCAGGTAGAAGAATTAAAAGATCTTAAAAATGTACTTGCAAAAGCACTCGACGAACTCAGAATTTTATCGCGCATTATAAATAAAGATAATTTACTGCAAAGCAACTTTATTGAAGCTATAAAACAGGATTTAATACGTATAAAAAAACTTAGAAAAATTCAGTATCGCTATAATTTAACTGGAGAAATTCCGAAGATAAGCGAAGAACATGATTTATTTATTTACCGAATCTTTCAAGAAGCTTTACACAATAGTTTAAAACATTCTCGCAGCGATTTATACGAAGTAAATATTGTAACAACTGAAGACCTTTTTCAGCTAAAATTAAAGGATTTCGGAATTGGCTACGATCCTCTTAAAGCAAATTCCGGACAAGGATTAACTAACATGAAACTGCGGGCTAAACTTATTGGAGCGCAATTAATCATGGAATCAGATTCATCAGGAACAACCGTAACTTTAGAATACCCTTTAAATACCACCAATGAAACCGAATACTAAAAGTAAAATTATTATTGTCGACGATCATCAGCTTTTTTCCCAATCATTAGAACTTTTAATTAAAAGTTTTGGAGACTACGATGTTATCGAGCGATTTGAAAACGGAAAGTTGTTTATTTCCTATCTTGAGGAAAATCCGGATACTAATATCGATTTAGTATTATTAGATGTTAATATGCCTGTTTTAGACGGTTTAAGCACCATGAAATGGGTTAAGGAAAACAGACCTAATTTAAAAGTAATTGCGCTTTCTGTAAACGACGATGAAGAAATCATTATAAAAATGATTACAAACGGTGCAAAAGGTTATTTATTGAAAGATACTTCACCCGAAATTTTTAAGGAAGCTATTGAATGTGTTATCGAAAAAGGATTTTATTTTACCGAATTAGTTTCTGGAATGCTTGTAAATAAAGTCAATAGCGATAATAAAAAAATCAGTTTAAAAGAAAAAGAACTGGTATTTATAAAGCACGCCTGTACTGAGATGACGTATAAAGAAATCGCCTCAGAAATGTGTTTAAGCCCCAAAACCATTGATGGTTACAGGGAATCTTTATTTGATAAGTTAGAGATAAAAACGAGAATAGGTTTAGTTTTGTACGCTGTTAAACATAAAATTGTTTTTGTTTAGTAAGACAGAGCTGCAAAAATTGGAAACTCTTTGATTTTTTCTCTTCCGTTAAGGAAAGTCAGTTCCATTAAAAAATTACATTGTACAATTTCACCGCCTAACTTTTCAACCAGTTCGCAGACTGCTTTTGCAGTTCCGCCAGTTGCCAGTACGTCATCGTGAATTAATATGCGGTCTCCTTTTTGAATGGCATCGGTATGCATTTCTAGGCTGTCCGTTCCATATTCTAATGCGTATGAAGCCGAAATCGTTTCATACGGCAGCTTTTTAGGCTTCCTTACCGGAATAAATCCTGCATTTAGTTCTTGTGCCAATAACATTCCGAAGAAAAAACCACGACTTTCTGCCCCTACTACCTTATCAATTTTCTGTCCTTTTAAAGAATTTACCAAAATTGATAAGCATTCTCGCCTCGCTTCAACGTCATTTAAGAGCGGAGTGATATCTTTAAATAAAATTCCTTCTTTAGGAAAGTCCTGAATATCACGTATATAATTTTCAATCTTCATTTTTTTTTATTTTTCTGTATTTTTTTGCTTGTTTATCTCACATTTATCTCTATATTTGCACCCGCAAACAGCGTTCAACAAAGCTACGAAAATTAGCTGAACCAAGCAAAAAGGCCTCGTGGCGCAACTG
>NZ_DLHA01000019.1:10407-92244 GCF_002482975.1 Flavobacterium sp. UBA7680
GTTTGAATCCAGTCGAGGTCACTACTCGGGACAAAAGAAAAATATCATCTTTTGTCCCGTTTTTTTTTGCCCGCAATCTATTGTTTACCAGATAGATACAGTTAACTATTTCATTGACTCGGGCGGTGCGGATTTTCTGATCTTGAAATGTGAAATTTTCGGGAAAAATTAAACCAATTAATTCTCTAGAATCAGCTAAAGTCCCACCATCAAAGGCTTCACCTAGCTTTAAAAGGTTTTCCAATCCAGTCGTCGTTAAATGCTCTATACTTGCCCTGTCGTCCTCTACATTACCCATCTCTTTTTCCAGATTACTGATAATCTCATTGTATTCGGTTTTCATGAGATTGTAATCTTCAGCATCGATTTTCTCGGTAACTAATAAATTTCTGGCCACAGATAATTTCTTTTCATAAACTGCAATCTGGTCAAGGGACTTCTTTTTTTCGTTTGCTATTACTCCAGTATGCTCTCTATAACCTTCAAGTAAAACTGCGGTATATAGCTTCTTAACTTCTTCTAAAGGTTTAAATTTATTTAAATGTTCTTTAAAAATCTTGTTAGCTATTTCAGAATTCACTCTCCATTTACATACTTTATCACAGTGATAATAGTAGTAATATTTATTCCTTCCTTTACATTTACTTCCTGTTAACTTCTGACCGCACTTTGGACAAAGAAAAAAACCTCGCAAAGGAAAATTCTCAATAGTTTTAATTTTCGGCCGGTAGGTTCTTGCTTTACTATCAAGAACGTCTTGAACCCGATAAAATAATCCCTCACTGATAATTGGCTCATGCTGTCCATTGACCCACCTTTCCTCTTCATCTCTGTACTTAGGAACAACAATCTTTCCACAATAAAGTGGATTTCTTATGATAAGCCACAAGTTATTCTTAGAAATGTCAAAACCTTTTTCTTTGGCCATTTGATAAATTGATTCAGTACTAAAAATATTTTTAGCAATCTGCTCAAAAATCCATATAACTTTTACAGCTTTAACCGGTACAATGGCAATATACTTTTTCCCATCCTCAGTTATTTTATTAGCGTAACCATAAGGAGCCATTCCCATATGCCTCCCCTCTTTTTTGCCACGTCTAAGTCCCTGAAAGGTATTTAATGCTCGTCGATCATTTTCAACTTCGGGTGCAGCCAGGTAAAATGCCAGCATCATTTTGTTTTCCGGTACACTTAGGTCAAGTGGCTGTTCTATAGCCTGCGGCTCCACACCAAGTTTTCTTAATACATTAATCATTTGGTAAGCATCACCGGCATTACGACTAAACCTGTCCCACTTCATAAAGAGAACCAGATTAATTTTATTTTTGTGTTTTTTTACTTCAGCCAGAAATTTTTTCCATTGTGGCCTGTTAAAAGTCTTTGCCGAATGATCTTCATAAATTACATTACGTATCTGTATTTGGTTTATACTGCAATATTTTCTTAACATCTCTTCCTGATTACGCTGCGAGAAGCCTTTTTCTGCCTGCTCATCGGTACTCACTCTAATATATAAGTCGGCTATCTTACTCATTTTCTTTTATTTAAATGTTTCAACACAGCGATATTAGCAATTATTCTTAAGAAATACAAGATTTCCTCTGCCTGTTCAATAGTAACATCTAACCCCTCAGATCGAAGCATTTGCAAAGCTTTCTCCGGGGTCAACTTTGAATTACTGTACTCAATATCTTTCTCCATAATCACACTTTTGAAAATTCAAAAAATGTAATTTAAATACAGAAATGCTTTTAAAATGCTGACTGAGGATATTTGGCATTAATTGGAAGTTTATTTCCTCATTAAGTAAAAATTGCATTAGTAAAATACTATATTCACTACATTAAAATCGATGGTATTCCAGAATTAAAAAAATCTATTATTTTTAATTCTTTTGTCCAGTAAATTTTATTTAAAACTTTGATAAATTAATTGATGCTTAAAATAAGTTCTTGTCTTTGAGATCTGGAAAATGATCCGGCACGAAATACACCAAATTATTCAAAAAATAAATATAAATTCTCTCAACCTAAAATGTTTTACAATTTTAAAATAATGTCTTTACTTTTTTGTAGTGTTTTATTTGATAACTTAGGAACTTAAATCACCTTAAATATGTCTGAATCAATTCTACCTAAATTGGAAGCATCTCGTAAAGAACTTTTAGATCTTGGATTGCGTAATACATTACTTAATTATAAGACTTCTAAAGTTAAAGGATTGCAGATTGTGCAAGAACAATCCTCATCCATTTATGACATTTTAGTGAGACAGAACAAAGGAATGACTTTTTTAGGACGCCCAGGCAAAGATGACGATGATGAATTATTAGAACTTCCGGAACTTACTGAACCGGAAATACAAGATGCTTATAATGATACCAGATTACAGACCAATGAAACAGAAGCCAAGCTTCAGAATAAAATACTAAATACGTATTATTTTGCTAGAACGAGTATTGAAGAGCAAGGTGTCAACATGTTATATCTTGCATTAGGAATACTGAATTGGTATGAAAAAGGAAATAGTGAAGATACAAGAAAAGCACCATTAATTTTACTTCCTGTAGTTTTGGAGCGTTCCAGTGCAAATGAACGTTTTCGTTTAAGGTACAGTGGTACTGAAATTGGAGCAAATCTGTCATTGCAGGCAAAAATGATGGTAGATTATAACATTACTATTCCTGATCTCCCGGAAGAAGAAGAACTGGATCTTAAAACATATTACAACATTATAAAAGAACGGATCAGCCACATTGAAAATTGGAAAGTTGAAGAGGATGCTATAGAATTAGGGTTCTTTTCTTTTGGTAAGTTTATGATTTATCATGATTTAGACAGTGAAAAATGGCCAGAAGATAAAAAACCATTCAACCATAATATTTTACAATCTTTATTCAATACTGGATTTAATGAGCCTCAACCATCAATTGGTGAAGAACATCATCTTGACAATGATACGAATGCGGATGAGCTTATGCAAGTCGTAGATGCCGACAGTTCACAAGTTATTGCAATGCTTGCTGTGCATGAAGGGCGTAACATGGTAATACAAGGCCCGCCAGGAACAGGGAAATCACAAACCATTACAAATCTTATAGCAAATGCTGTCGGAAATGGAAAAAAAGTGCTTTTTGTTGCTGAAAAAATGGCTGCTTTAGAAGTTGTAAAACGACGCTTAGACAGTGTTAACTTAGGAGAAGCTTGCTTAGAATTACATAGCCATAAAGCAAACAAAAGAGAATTACATAATGAATTAAAACGAATACTTGATTTAGGCAGGCCAACAATGACTCGTTTGGAAGAGGAAATTAGATTTCTTCATCCTATGATAAACGAACTTAATCAATATTGTGCTTCGGTAAATTCTGAAATTTCAAAAAGTGGTTACTCAGCACAAGAAGTGATGGGGAATTTACTAAAGATAACAACTCATAATAAAGATTATAAATTTCCTAAAATACACGTTGAAAATATTAGCGTATGGGATTCTATAAAGATGAAAGAAGTTGAACAGATGGCTGAAAAAATACAGGTAAGGCTAGAAAAAATTGGACAACCTGAAAACTTGCTGTTTTATGGAACTAATATAAAAATTTTCCTCCCAATAGATGAAGAAACCTCAAAAGATTTATTAGAAATTGTACTTAAAGATACAAATGAAGCAATAACTCTTATTACTTCTATTTCAAATTATGTTGAAATTAATCCGTCCACAGAAATAGATGATGTTAACCTATTATTAAAAACTATAAAAACTGCATCTGAGAATCCAGGTCTCACATCCATGAATATAACCGATTCTGCTTGGCTCAATAATCAAGCTGATATTGCTGAATTATTAGAAACTGGAATTCGACTACAGGAGCTGCATACACAATATGATAATTTAGTTATTCCAGAAGCTTGGGATTATGATCTGCTTGAAATCAGGCAAAATTTAATTGTACATGGCAGTAAGTGGTATAAATTTTTAATAGGAGATTATAAAAATAGTGTAAAAAAATTGTCGGCACTTCTCACAACTCCTGTTCCTTCAGATTTAAACACAAAATTAGAGCATGTTAATGCTTTAATGGAAGGAAAGCGTCTTACAGCCTCTCTCCTATCTTTAGAGCCTTTAGCGCAAAAATTATTTGATAGCAGATATCAAAAGAAACGAACAGATTGGGAAACTGTTAAAAAAGCAGTTCAATATCTACAAGGGGTACACCTCCTTATTCAGGATGAGGTAATATCAAACACGTTTCTATCATTTCTTAGCAAAAACCAGGAGTCTTCTATTGCGGCTGACTTTTTAATTGATTTAGAGAATGCTTTAGAAAAACAAAATATTTCATTAAAGTCACTTTTAGAAAAACTGGATTTAAAAGATAATCAAATACTAAATACAAGTTTATCCAAACAGCAAGGCTTAATAAAAAAATGGTTCGAAAACCTACCTGAGATACATCAGGCAGTATCTTGGAACGTAATGAAAGAAGAGATTGAAAGAAATGGAGCCGATTATTTGATTAGAGCAGTTTATAACTGGCCCGACGCTGCTTTGCATTTAAAAACAGCTGTACAAAAAACTTGGTATGAACATTTGATTGAGCAGGCAATGACTAATAGTGTAGAGCTTCGAAAATTTGAAAGATCAAGTCATGAGGAAGTCATTGAAAAATTTAAACGACTCGATGTACTTAATCAGTTCTATAATCGCGCCAAAGTTGCTCTTAAACATTGGGAAAGTTTGCCAAAACAGGAAGGTGGCGGACAAATTAATGTACTTAAAAGCGAATTCAACCGCAAAGCCAGACATATGCCGATTAGGAAACTTATGCAGGAAGCAGGATTGGCAATTCAAGCAATTAAACCTGTTATAATGATGAGTCCAATGTCAATTGCAAATTTTCTCCCTCCAAATAGTATTGATTTCGATCTGGTTATTTTTGATGAAGCCAGCCAAGTACGTCCTGTTGATGCTTTGGGTGCTATTTTACGAGGAAGACAAGTAGTTGTTGTTGGGGATACAAAGCAAATGCCTCCAACAAGTTTTTTTGACAAACTAAATACCGATACTGAAGATGAAGAAAACGTAACTGCTGATATGCAGAGCATCCTTGGAATGTGTGATGCTCAAGGTGCTCCTCAACGTATGCTGCGCTGGCATTATCGCAGTAGACATGAATCCTTAATTAACTTGTCAAACCAGGAGTTTTATGAAAACAAATTAATAATTTTTCCAAGTCCCGGATCTAAAAGCAAAATGGGTTTAGCATTTAATCACCTGCCAGATACTTATTATGACAAAGGTAAAACACGTACCAACCCTAAAGAAGCAGAAAAAGTTGCGGAAGCTATAATTAGCCATGCTTTACACAATGCAAAACTAAGTCTTGGAGTTGTAGCCTTTAGTACTGCACAAATGCAGGCTATTCAAAATGAACTTGAAGTAAAAAGAAGAAAAAATCCTGAAGTTGAAAGTTTCTTTAGGAGCCACCTTACCGAACCTCTTTTTATCAAAAATCTTGAAAATGTTCAAGGAGATGAACGAGATGTCATTTTTATTAGTATTGGTTATGGAAGAACAGAAGACGGTAAAGTACCTATGAGCTTTGGACCTCTAAATAATGAAGGGGGTGAACGAAGACTAAATGTTTTAATTACAAGGGCAAAAAGCAGATGTGAAGTATTCACAAATATTACAGCCAATGATATGAATCCTGGACCAAATGCAAAATTTGGTATTCGGGCATTAAAAAGTTTTCTTTATTATGCACAGCATGGGAAGTTTGAAAGCGACAAGGAAGAAATAATAACTAAACCCCAGCCATTTGAGGAAATTATTGCTCAAAGTCTTCGCGATAATGGTTATATCGTGAGAGAAAAAGTCGGCTCAGCAGGATTTTATATTGACTTGGCAATAGTGGATAGTGATAATCCTGGAAGATATATTCTTGGAATATGCTGCGATGGAAAGTCTTATGAAACTGCAAAATCAGCTCGGGATCGAGATAGATTAAGAACTATAGTCCTTGAAGGCATGGGCTGGAAATTATTTAATGTATGGAGCACTGATTGGTTCCGCAATCCCCAAGGAGAGCTAAGACTCTTACTAGAAACTATTGAAAATGCTAAAAATCAAGTTGAACATAATGATGCACTTGAAGAAGAATTAATGGACGATTTAAAAAATCTTGTCCGAGAAGAACCTAAATAAATTGATAATTCAATCCCCCGTTATATAAAAGCTTCTCTTCCGATTGAGGTTTGCCATCAAGAAATTCATACTTATTCCCTTGGAAAACTTGGAGCATGGATACATGAAGTCGTCAAAGTAGAAAGTCCTGTTCATTTTGAAGAAATGGCTCGTCGAATTGCAGATGCAAATGGCATTTCAAAAATTGGAAGTCGTGTCAGAGCATCTATTACAGATGCATTAAACTATGCAATTAGAACTGGCTTAATTAAAAAGAAAGATGAATTTCTTTGGCATTTTGAAGATCATTTACCAGTAATAAGAGATCGTAGTTTACTTAGTCCAAATTCAAAAAAATTAATTCTTATTTCTGATGAAGAGATGAACTTGGCAATCATTAAAATTGTTGAAAGTTCTATCGCTATTCAGCCAGATAATGCTGTTACCTTAATTGCGAAACTTTTTGGATTTGCAAGAGTTACAGAAGATATGCGAAAACATATTTTACAATCCATTAAAAAAGCAGTAAAATCTGAAATTGTAAAAAAAGATGGAGAGTTTTTAAAATTGATATAACAATTTAATTTAAATCTTACAAACAAATGCAAACTAGAATCAAATAAACTGTAACCTAGATTATCGACTTGTAACATTAACACCACTTTAATTTATCAAATATCATCTTACATTTCACTTACTCCGGCAATGTTAATTAATTCTTTTATATTTGTCTAACTTATTAAATTTAATAATGAAAATCTTTATTTCTCATTCGTCAAAAAACGCGAATTATGGACAAGCACTCGTAGATTTGTTGATAGCGGTTGGTGTTAATAACGAACAAATTATATTCACCAGTAACGACGCATTTGGAATTCCTACTGGTCAGAACATATTTAATTGGTTGAGAGCTAGAATTACTGAAAAGCCATATGTAGTTTATCTCCTTTCTTCAGAGTATTATTCGAGTATTGCCTGCTTGAATGAGATGGGAGCCGCTTGGGTTGTCGAAAATGAACATACAATTATATTCACACCTGAATTCAAAGCTTCAAGCCCTGAATTCCAAAGCGGAGCTCTCGACCCTAGGGAGATGGGATTCAAAATAAATAATCACGATAGAGTAACAGGCTTTATTGAAACTCTTCGCGTTTTATTTCCAATTTCGACCAAAGCCGTTTTTGTAAGTCAAAAAATACGAGAATTTATCGAAAAGGTCAATTCGTTCGAAGTTCCCAAACAAAGTTTACCAATTACACAAATTGTAAAAAATGAGAACCGCGTAAATCCAATTTTAACAACCATAAAAGAAGAAAAAATAATAGTTGAAAATTCTCCAAATAAAATAGTTGACAGCAACAGCAAAACTTCCCAAGTTGATAAGCTATTTAAGGATCTACAAGAAGGAAAGTTAAAGGATGAGGAGATAATCTTACTTCATTATTCTATTGACACCGCAAGATTCAAACTAGGAGTTGGATGGAAAAGTTCAGGTGAAATTGAAAATATCAAAACTTGGGAAGATGTTAATTCATTAAATTCAAAATTATCATTAGGATATGACGAAGTTATACGTCGTTTCGAGTTAAAAAAGTTAACTAAAGTTACTGAACTAACAAGTAGCAATAACCCTAGAGAGGTTGCGTTTATATCAGATTTAACAAATTTATTACTTGGACTACCTGAAGAAGGCAATTTAAAAATTAAAGAAGCTTTAGCGAGAAATGAAAGTGTAATTCCAAAATCGTGGAATATTTTTGAAAAGAAAGATGATTTACCTTTTTAAATAGAAATTGCCTATAATAACACCTAATAGAATTACCAGTCTTGCATATTTAGCTTGATATAAATTCGGATTATATTTATGATTTTGTTGAGTACAAAAATGATAAAAAACCTTCTCTGAGGAAATTCTTTTATAATTGGTTAGTATAAAAATGAAAACGATTGTAGAAAAGTATATTATTTTGAACTATCAGGTAAAGATGAAAACTTTTAAGCTCGTGAATATTATTACATTCCTCCACATAGAATAACTCTAGTCAAGCACTAAAGATTACAATAACGAAATATGCTAAATCATATTAGCCTAATCTCGCCATTTTGCCAAATGTCTGTTGTGTGCCGTTGCATTATTTCCATTTAAAATCGTCATTAATCACATAATGAACAGAATCAGCATTTAAAGATAAGCAGTAAACAGACGCTAATATTAATGCATACTCATATTTCATTCTTTCACCTTTAATCAAATACTCCTGTGTTTCTACACTCATTGTAGTTTCGTTATATGAAATAAAAGCAATATCATTTGCCTTATCCATACCAATTTCATTAATTTGAAGTAATATGTAGTTATTACTAATTGGTATATTATTAAATACAAAGCTGTTTTCAGCTATTTTAATAACTTCTTTCTGAAATATAGGCAAAAGAGAAGTTCCAATATCTTTAAAACTAAATGGAGAAGGAATTTTACTTAGTTCTTCTTTTGAAACTTTTATCGCTACTATTGGTTTTAAAAAATCATCATTTTCAATTCTTTCCTTTTCTATACATTTAAGGTAATCCTCCAAATTATTTTTAAGCAAATAACTATCAAAAACATTAATGTTTTCTTTAACAAAATTATAGCTCTCTAAATCAAAGATAGGCATAACAACTCCAACTGGAGGACATGATTCCATCCCTGTTGTGTCAAATCTAGGCCTTCCTTGTTTTCCATAAAAATTAGATTCTTTTCCCCATTGAATATGAGGTTTTACATATCTAATATTATTTAACTCAAAATAAATATCTTTAATGGGTGGCTTCGTTCTTTCTATTTCATTACTTACGATTTGTAGTGTCATATATTCATTAACCTTCATATTCCAAGCCTCTCTTAATTTATCAATAAAATCAAGAGGCTTTTCTTTATTTTGTATTTCAACATCTTTAAACACCGCTGTTGCAATTGTTTCAAAGCCGTCTGAAAAATGATAAATTCCACAAATAATGAGCAGGTCAATATTTGATGTGTCATTTTTTGCTCGCCTAACAGCTATGTCAAAAAACTCATCAGGCATGGTCATCGATAAACCATTATTCACAATTATAGTAATCTTATATTCGCCATTTTCTGACGAAATCCTGAGTTGTTGAGATGCTTTTTTTATTGCAGTCTTAATAGGCGTAGAAAGCTCATTGTAATATTTCTTTTTGTTTTCAAAATCAAGGTCTAATGGATTTATAATTACCGTTTTTATATCAGACCGAAACAACGCAGCTAGTTTATTTTGTTTTGATTGCTTTTCAATAGGCTCCTCCTCAATGATTTTTAGTTCAATAAGAATATTTCCATATTTATAATCGCAATTTTTAGTTTTAATTGATGGATCATATGTAAACCTTTCACCATCGACCATGGCAATTATATCATCGAAGTCGTTTTCATTTAAGCGTGAAAAAACTAAATATTCCATATGTTGCATTTATTTATTGGTGGTGGTTTCGCATGGAAATCAACGTTCTGGCACTTGGAGAGGTTGGCGAATAAATACGCAATATTTTTCGATTAAAAACAAAATAAATATAAAAATATCTTTAAATTCAGGCTTAAATCCCAATCTCGCTAAACGGCTTTAGCCGACCTATTTTTAACCAACTATTCTTAATTGTGCATGTACTTTTTGATCAATAAGCTCAGGATATTCTTCCTCGAATTTTTCCTTAACGGATTTGTCTTTTATTGTCAATTGTTTATGTAAATATCCTAATTTTCTTTTATTCAATTCAATAATTTCAGACCAAGTCATAACATAAACTTCTATGTTTTTATCTGTTTTTTTATCAAATAAAAATGGAATTTCTTTATAAATTTCTCTTTGCGATTTTACCTTTGACTTTGCATATGCATTTAACTTTGAAGATATAAGAATTAGTTTGTATTTAACTTTTTCGGCCGGTAATGCTGAATGTTGTTCAAGTGTAAAAGCATATCTATCTATTTGATTGATTTCTTTCAATCCTATAGCGCATTTAGGTGATTTTAGTTCTACAACCATTATCTCACGCTCATCTGAATCTGTTATTTTTTCATTGTAAAAAAACAAGTCTGTTATATCATCTAGATTATTTTCTTCGATTAAATTTTCGTCTTCTTTAGTTGGTTCGTAATTTAAAAATGTATCGTGAAGTTGATTTAAGATATTTCCAATTTTTTTATCTGACCAAAGGTGAGGTGTTCCATTGTAATTTTCACCGAAAACCCATAATTCATTTTCAATTATTTTATGTAATTGACTTCTTTCTTTGAGAACTTTAGAAATTTCACCATATGCTAATTCATGTAAAAAATTTAAAAATTCTAATTTTTCACTTACTTGAGATGCAAATTGAATTACATCTTCAAGATCCGTTTTCTGTAATAACGAATTGAATTTTAGTAAACTTTCATCTGATAGTTTTAAAATTTTACTAAATAGATATTCAATGTTTCCATCAGAAATAGCTTTGTCTAATAGTGGATATAAAAAATTTCTAATTTTATTATCTTCCTTTATTAAGTGATGTTCGTCTTCTAATAAATATGCAATTTTTTTAAAAACTACTTCTTGTGAGGTTGATGCTGGTTTTCTTTCTTTGTAGGGGTAGAATTTATCATTCTCTAAGTTGCTGATAAATTTATCAAACTTTTGATTTCTACTTTTGAAAAACTCATTAATAGTGTCTTTTATTTCATTTTTTAGTTTTTTGATTTCTTCTTCACCTAAAGTTTCTAAATCAAGATTTCGAAATAAATCTAAATCAAAAAAATCAGAATCAACATAAATAAACCATGTGCCTAAATCGGGTGTATACCAATCTGATGAATAAGTATATTCATGTGCTACTGATTTTACACCTGCGTTATCTGTTTGAAAAAAAACTTTTACTTTCTTTAAGTTAGATTTTATATTGTAGAAGTAAAAATTTATTAAATGATTAGTTCCTTTTTTGTCTGTGTACGTAATTGTTTTTATTGATGGTTTTTCAAGTACAAAGTTTTCTTTTTCAAGTTTATTTCCATTTACGAAGAAAGAAACAGTATTATTGAATATCTCGTATGGATAGTTCTCAAACAAACTTTGAGCAATGTTATTTTCTAAAAAATTGCTTGTTATTTTATTTTTATTTAATGGCTTCGTTTGAATATTGTGATGAAGATTTTCAATTTCAACTTTATAATATGAATTATGATTCTTGCCATCTAAATAATCATAATCAACTTTTAACTCAACATTTTCTAAAGATATATCTTTCAAATCAGTAGTATCAATACCAAATAATACTTTACTGAATTTATTTTCATTTTCATCAAATGCTACGGTGTCAATTTTCATTAATTCGCCTATTTGAAATGAACTAAACCTTCCAATACCTTGTCCTTTTTCTTTTACATTCGTTCCAATTTCTAAAATAGTATTTTTAAAATTATTCTTTGAGACACCATGTCCATCGTCTATTATGGTAATTTTTTCAATACTGGATTTACAGGTTAATGAGTCGTTGTATTTAATCTCAATACGAATATTTTTCGAGTTAGCTTGAATCGAATTATTTAGTAGTTCTTTAAAAGCTTTAAATGTATCACCATACTTGGTAAAATGACTTTTAATAACTCTTGTATTTGTGGTTATTTTCTCAGATGTTGTTTTCATAATGATTTTTGGTAATATTTCTTCTAAAGTTCCGCTGCTTGGCGAAGTCGCGACATTTTAATAATTTACTCTAAAGATATTAAAACTTCAACTTAATAGTTTCCGGCTAACGAGAAATAAACCAGTCATTTTGCCAAAATGCTATTAACGTATGTTTCTTAACTATTAAACGAATTTGCTAACCTATGATTAATTGTATCTTCATTAGGAATAAATGAATTCATTTTTATTAATAATTTAAAAATCTGTTCTTGTAGTAAAATCATGTCTTCAAAACTTACACTATTTGTTGAACTTATAAGTTTGATTTCCACTCTTTTTTTATTAAATAATGAACTTCTGTCATGAAGTACTAAAGTGCTATCGCCTCTTGTCTGAAAACCTAAACTGTGTATAGTATTCCTTAAATAACAATAAAATGTAAAAAGACTTAAGTCATCGTTAGTTAGATTTGTGAAAAGAGTAGTTTTATTTTGAATTAGTAAATTTTTAAATGTCTCAAGAATAGCTGTTTTATTTATATCACCTCGAGTTCTCTCGTAATTAATTGCAATTTGTCTTAGATGATTTTCAACATTTAGAAAGAAACTATTAAAAAATGCGTCTCTTACAAATCCATTAAAATTATAATTAAATGTTGCTAAATGTACTTTTCGTACATTAGATGAAATTTCTTCTTTACAATAATTTAAGTCTAATAATTTTTTAGAAAGTGTTAAAGAGAAAATGAAATTCTGTACAGTTAATCCTAATGCGTTTATTGATATACTTCTAATATCCTCTTGATTTTGGAAAGTATCATTTGAGACAATGAAATTTGATAACTTCCTTAAAAGGATTATTCTGCGCTCTGTTTTAGTCATATATTCTCATAATTACCTAAAGTTCTTTAAATTTCCGCCAATATTCTGGTTCACAGCGGGTGTGGAATTAAATTAATCCATTATTCAGATTTGTCAAATCATCCCGAATATAAAACCAACTGTACTAATCTACTTGCCCAAATCCGCTATAGCAATTGATGGTTGGTACTTTTATTTATTATTAATTTCGTCAAACACTTCATCTAATTTTTCAAATTTCAAAACACTAAAATTTTTGCTTGGAAGCCACATTCCGTTTTGTTCTTCATAAAGAATTGAAAAATCTTCACTATCTAAGTATTTTTTCAATATTTCTTTTGCTTTACCCCGATTAATTTTCACGGTTTGTTTGTATTTTTCAAAGTATTTTTTCGGATTATCATTAGAATTTGGGACTGAAGTAATCGTTAATTCATTAATGGTTGTTTGAGCAAAAGTTTGGTATGCAACATATATTATATCTCTTTTAACTATTTCATTTTTCACTCTCTCTAAATCATTTTCAAGAACTGGTTTTGAAATTTGAACGTGTAATTTTTTTTCGTCTAATGATATAAATTTTAGTGTTCCACCATCTTCGTTAAAATCGCGCGAATCTGCTAACATTTCTTTTAAAGTTGAAAATTTTTTAAGTGCATTTCCACTTTTACAATTTCCAGTATTTTCTACCGTATTTGTTTCTTCATATTGTGCTTCTTTATTTTCAGTTTTACAACTTACAATTACAATTACAGATAAAATTAGTAATATTTTTTTCATATTTTCTTTTAAGGATATTCTTTCTTACACGGGTTGCAATGCCCACCAACGTTGCGCGGTTTTGCGCGGTTGTGAACTTCTCAGGGAGAATTTTCGGGTAATGTAAAATTTCTTGCAAACGTAAAGACAATTTAACACTAAATTCGTAATCTTGCCAAATGACTTTTATTCGCAGTTATTTTAGTACGTGTACTAAATGATCCTTTATGTCATAAAGATTCATTCCGAAATTTTGAGCGTCCTCGGGTCGAATAGCAATAATCAATTTACTTGAAAATTTATGTTGCAAAGATGCTTTTGCAAATGATTCTGCAATTAAAGCAATCATCTTCTTTCTAGAAATTTTTACCCGCCCTCTACCTGATATTCCTTTTCTCCCTCTTCCCCTTTTAAGATAAGCAGATGGGTGTTCCATTCCCCTACTGCCTCCCTTATGATGGCTACAAGCTTTTGGGCGTACTTTTTTTCGGCTGTCTGGCTTTTTTTTGAAAGCCCCACTTCTATATACTTGTCCAAAATATGCCAATACATACGGGCTTCCTTGCCTGTACTGCGGTGTTTGCTGACAAATTCATTGTAGAGATACAGTATAAACTCAAAATTGTTGCTGTGCTTCCTTGCCATAATTCCTGCGCTTTATGTTATTGAATTGTGCAGATGTCAAGCCCTGCTACCGCATCACTAGCTCCTGATTTTAAAGGCTGTCACAGTTTTGCAACAGCCTTTGGTTTATCTGCCTTGCTAATTCAGGTTAAGGATTTCTGCTCCATCTGCCTGAAAAGCCGTGCACAGTTCAAATGCCTTTTGGGCTTTTCCCTGGGCTGTTCCTCCCATGACAATGGACTGCAGTTTGGCTTCATTGTCCTTGTATTTACGCACATTCTGATAGTAGCCCGTAACTCCATTGTAAGCCCCGAAAAGCGTGCCTTTGGTCGTGTCCATCTGCTGTGATTCGCTTGCCATAGCGTACGCAAAAGCATCTTCTACGGTATTTTTAAACACGGTAGACACTTCATCCTCTGCCCCTTTTTTGATTAAAGCGAGTGTTTCGGTATTGGGACATAACGCCAATTGAATCAGTTTCTTAACTTCTATGTCTGTTACTTTTACTTTAGACCATTCATTAAAGATGCCCTCTAACTGACTACTGAGTCTGTCCGCCAGTCCCATTACTTTATGGGCATCGTCTAAGCGCTGTTTAGCACCTGATGTATGGCGGATGCGCACCACGTTGCTCATAGAGCGCAAAGAAGCGTTAAGAGTGTTTTGGCATACGATGCGGATGGGCGTAAAAGCCGCAGTAATACTTCCGCTCCCGTCGTGGGAGGTGGTCAGGAAAATGTACTTTTCGGTCACATCATCCCCGTTTCCAACACGAATATAGTCAGGGAGTTTGGCGGTAATAAAAATGCGTTCCCCCTGCCCGAGCGCCCCTGCTGTTTCGTACAGTATACCGTCACCCCCGCCTACAATGGCATCAAAAAAGCTGAAAGCTTCACGGTTCTGCACGATTTGGTAGTCTTTCCCAACCACGCCCAAAACGGCATTGCTGTCGGTGCGAATGGTGGCAAAGCAGTCAGGTACTGCCAGTTCAGTACTGCCTATTTCAATACCGCCCGAAGTTTGGATAATGCCTGATGCTTTTGTATATAGAGAGCTTTTAACCACCTCATAATCAAGCCCTGCATGTCTAATGGCTTCTGAGCTTGTCGGGTACTTCTCCACAATCTGCCCGAGCCCGTGCCATGCTTTTTCCTTTACGCTGAAAAAAGAATACTTTCCTGTCTCGCTGTTGTAATTGATATTATGTGCCATGATATTTGATTTTAAAAGTTTGAAAATAAAATTATTTAGAACCCTTTAATGCCTGCTCAAAACGGGATGTCGTCCTCAGGCTCTTTTAAGGTGGCTTTTTTGTTTTCTCCCTGCTCTGCAGTCTGCCCTGTTTTCACCGCCTGCACCCCTTCGGATTTCTTCCCGCCCCCGTGCAGTTTGATATTCGAGGTATTGAAGTTCAGCCCCGCGCGAGGCTCACCGTCATTCCCTGTCCATGCCCTTGCGCTTACCATACCAGTGAGCTCCACCACCGTGCCTTTGGTCAGCCACTCGGCAACCCTTGGGCTTATCCAGTAAGCGCACTCGAAAAAGGTGGTCTGCTCCACCTTGTCGCCTTTTTTGTTTTTGTAGCTCTCGTTGATGGCTACTGAAAAATTTACTACCTGTCTGCTGTCTGACAATGTGCTTACTTTCGCATCTTTTGTCAATCTTCCTGTAATATTCATGATTTCTAGTTTTTAAAATTTTTACTTTATTTTTCCCGTCCCGCATTTTTACTTTTTACTTTTTTTTACTTTTCTTTTTTTTTGAAATTTTATTCGGCAATGAGAGCAGGCGCTGTTTTGTTTCATCATTGCTTTTTTCAATATTTCAATTCTCATTTCTGACATTTTTTTTTATTCGTCTAAAGAGCCGCAGTATGCTATGTTTTGTTTCATGAGCATAAAAAGGTGAGTGTCCGGCAAAAGCAAGGCTCTGGCAAAAAATACAACCCGGAGGGGGTGGAGATTTTTTGGCAAGACCTGAAAGGCCCGGCCTTGCTTTTGCTAAAGGACACGGACTACCTTTGCTCCTGAAATAAGACAAAAGCATACAGGGTCTTTGATAAAAACTAAAAGGGAAGCAACAGGGATATTATGGATAAAAAGCCGTTAGGAAGAAAAGCAAACAGCTTGGGGATGAATTCTAAAAAGAATTATTAAATTAATTCATTAAAATAAATTAAAATACTTTATTTCTTTTATCGAAAAACACGTATATATACCTACCCCTTTATACAACATAATTGATATTTTTGAGAAAATATGTAGAAAGAAATATGGTTTTCCGTAAAATAAGTACAAATCAATCCTGCACCTTTGTTTTGGAATTTGTAGTACTGATTAAACATTCAATATGTTGTGTTACGCAAATTTGCCTT
Source organism: Flavobacterium sp. UBA7680 (assembly GCF_002482975.1). Lineage (GTDB taxonomy): Bacteria > Bacteroidota > Bacteroidia > Flavobacteriales > Flavobacteriaceae > Flavobacterium. The sequence goes on from NZ_DLHA01000019.1 coordinate 26,874, forward strand.
GAAATATTATTAAAACGATCTGATACTCAATTATTAATAACTAGGAATCAATAATTTAACTACTTTTATTACTTGTTTACATACCAACAATTTCAAATTGATCTCCTATTTTATTAATCATCAGCTGTCCCAGTTATATTTTTTCACATTGATAAAAACATTTTATAATTATGAGTGGATATAATATTGTTGATCATCAAATGATTGATAAACACATAATTTTTATTCGTATTAATCCCACTGAGATCGCATTAACCTTGAAAGAAGTTTTCGATTCACTTTCGGACTTGGCATGGATAAGTGCATTTGACGGACATTATCTGCAGACTGGTTATAAGACCAGGGCAGAACTCTCCATTGCTTATATCGCCGCAAATATTATTGGTCCACATGATGATGCAGTTACATCTGAATCAGGAGAATATGTTGTGTCAGAATTGGCACGTAAGACAGTTGTAGATTATTTAAAATACTTGCACATTCCATTAGGTGACTTAATAAAAGAAAAAGAAGCGGTTAACCACGGTTTTGATTTTTTTTCAAGAAATCTAAATGAAGTGCTCCTGTTTGGAGAAGCTAAATATAACAAACGCGATAATGCATATGGTACGTCCTTTGAGCAGATCATTAGATTCGAAAATGAAAAACGTGACCATTCAGACCTTATAGATATCGATAGATTTTGCTGTGAAAATTCTAAAAATAATTTTTCAAAAGGGATGAAAGGTTTTATTGCGGCATTTGCCAGCAAGAAAACAAGCACGCCAAAATTAATCGCAGGAATTAAAAAAAATCGCCATTTTATAGCCGCATCAAAGTTTACGGAAGTAATTTGTATTGCCGTTAACATATGAAGGATGTCATTAAAAATATTCAGAACAACGTTGATATTGACGGGATTTTCAGCTTCGTTTTAAATAATCTATATCGAAATGGGCCCGTTTCTGTTACTGATATGGAAATTTTAACTTATTTATCATTATACCGTCCTGAAGAATTTAAAACTCATACTAATACCATATTAAATTATATGGCAATTTTTTATAAAGAGACAGAACGCAATACGCTAAAGGAAGTAGTATTTGGTCAATACAAGCGTTACATTATTGATACCTATCACAAATCATATACTCCAATTCAAGCCGATATTGTAAAAGGGATCAACTCGAATAAATGTTTTAGCTTTTCGGCGCCTACCAGCACAGGAAAGTCTCATGTATTTATGAATTTAATTCAAGATTGTAAAAATGATATCGTTGTAATTGTGCCTTCAAGGGCATTGATTAATGAATATTATTTAAGATTGAGCAGTGCAATTTTAAACAAGGAGGTTAATATATTAACTTTTATTGACAAGATAAATACCAACTTTGCTACTAAAAATATTTTTATTGTTACCCCTGAGAGATGCAGGGAGCTATTTAGACAGAAAGAATTATTCAATATTGATTTGTTCTTATTTGACGAAGCACAATTAAGCAATGAGGATTCTAAGCGTGGATTGTATTTTGACAGTATTGTACGACGATGCTATAAAGCTTTTCCTGACTCTAAATTTGTTTTTGCTCATCCATTTGTAAAAAATCCTGAATCACAAATCGAAAAGAATCATTTTAATAGGGAAAGTTCCTATTCAATTCAATATACTCAGAAAAACGTAGGACAAATGTTTTTATGTAAAGATGCAAATTGGAATTTTTACCATTTTGGTATTGATACTGCAGTTATGGGAGCGAGAAAACAACTTGCAGACTTTGATCCAATCTCAAAAACAATAAAAAACGGAGGATCGGTTCTATTTTATGTGTCAAAAGCTAAAATTTATAAGGGAGGCATATTAACCAATTTTAGCAGATATATTGACCTTTGTCCTGAGATTAAAGGTAGTAAAATTGATTCTTATATTGAACGGTTAAGCCACTATACAGGCGGTGAAACTTCGCCAAATAAAAGCCATTATTCATTACTTCTGGCTCTTTTAAAAAGAGGAATTGTCATTCATCACGGTTCTCTGCCACTGCAGACGCGGCTTATAATTGAGGAATTTACAAAAGAAGGTCTATGCAAAATGTGTTTTGCAACATCCACCCTTGAGCAAGGAATTAATATGCCTTTCGATGTTGTATTTTTGGACAGGATGGAAAAAAGCAAACCGCTTTCTGTAAAAAATTTAATAGGGCGCGCTGGAAGATCATCAATTGATTCAAAATTTGATTATGGCTACGTTATAGTTAACTCACCATCGCGAATGGGAAATTTTAGATCCATAATGTTACAGGACGAGATACTGGATCGGGTATCTTCTCTGGAAAAATCAGATAAACATGATGAGGATTTCAACGAATTTAAAGAGGCCATATTAAATGACACTTATTCTGATGAATATAACCTGTCTGAGAAAGATCTTGAAAAGTTAACTTCAATCAACATAGAGAAGATAATAAATGAGATATTAGATTCACTCTTTTACGGAAATAATTTAATTTCCCTATCAGATATTAATGAAGACAATAGTTTCAAAGTATTATTGTATGACAGATTTGAAACACTATATTCTATTTATCTTGGACGCGATTTAGAACGTGGTGAAAGCAATGTATTAAATACCGCAATTAAAATAATTTTGTGGAAAATCCATGAAAAAACCTTCAAGAATATCTGCTGGTACAGATATGCATATGCAAGTAAGTCACATGAGCGGGAGATTTTGAAAAAAAACGGGATGCTTACAGACGATATAGAAGCCGCTTTTTTTACTGAATATAGCGACATACCCAACAAGAATCATCCAGTATATAGCTTGTTCCCGATTGGCACTAAAGCGAAAGATGTTTCTTACGATCTTATAATGTACGATACTTATGACTATATTGACAAACTTATCGGTTTTAAACTAAGTGATATTTATTATGCGGCACTTTTAAAATTCTATAAAAAAAATGGAGATGAAAGATCCAATAAACTAGCAAAATATATCAAATATGGAACAGATAACGATCGTCATATATGGATGTTAAGATATGGTCTTTCATTCGAAGATATCGAGATACTGGATGAACATATTGAGCGAATTGGCTCTGATCAAATTACATTTAAAAGTTCAATTATAAATGTTCCAGACATACAAAAAGAGTCTGTTCAAAGATTTTTAAATTAATAAACTAAATATATGCTTGAAATTTTAAATAAAGCAATTGGCTTTATAAATACCTACGGATTGGCGTCAGTTATAATATTAATGATTATTGCTCTGTATAAAATTTACGTATCAAGAATAAATTTGTGGGCCAAAAGAGAGGAATACTATAAAATTATGCTAAATAATTTAGGAAGGTGGAGTGAAGGGCTTTCTATAGGCCTAGAATATTTTATAGAGCCTGGCTCAGAATATAGTAATGATTATAGAGATAGTTATAATTGCAAAAAATGTAATGAGAATAGTATCCCAGCACGGCAAGAACTCAAAGATAATATGCATTTCGGTCGTCTTTTTTTATCTGTAGCAGCTACAGAAAGTATTGATGAATTGTTAAGTGAGGAATGGCACCTGTCCAATTTTGGTTCAATTTGTGAAAAGGACTATTTAGAATCTACTCTGAAAATTGTAACCAAGACTTATGAATTGATTCTAAAAGATGCGAGAAATGATTTGAAAAAGTCGCATACTAGGGAATTAATAACTGGGCTATTTAATAGCTCGTCAAATTAAATTATCTTATTATTAACTCGCTTAAAAAGCGTACTGAAAACGACACGTGAATCTACTTGATACAAATACCAAAATTGAAAATAACCTAAAGCAAATTGAATTTTATCAATCGCTTTATCAAAAAATACAGAGCAAGTTTTCATTCTTAATTGTTGTATATTCATTTATTGGACTTTACATTGTTGAAATAATCAAATTTCCATTTAGAAAGTTTGATTACACTTATGTAATTTTTAGTATTATATTTATAATAACCTTGGCAATTTCATTATACCGAACGTATTGTTTAGTTCAGCCTGAAAATGTTTCATATTTAAATGAGCCAAAGTATTTTTACAATGATATTCTGAATGATTATCAAGAGAAATTAAGAACAGATGATGAAGAAATTCTGAACGAATATTTAAAAGTTACCTACCTATTAGAACTTGAGGATGTGTTAGAAAATAACACGAAAGTATATCGAAAGAAAAGTAATGATTTTTATAAAGTGTTTAAAGTACTAATTCCAACTTTAATTCTTTATCTAGGCTTATCAAGTTTTGTAATAATTCAAAAAAAGGAAGAACAAAACAGTATTTCAATTCAAAACTATAAAGAGATTTTAAATTATATAATAGAAAAAAATATGAGTGAAGATAAAAAGCCTGCTGATAAAAAGGTTGAAAAACCTAAAATCGACCTTAAAATGGTCATAAAAACAGCACCAATAGTTGTAAAAGAAAGTGTAATGCTGAATAAACATATTAGTGATAGCAAAGATAAGGGTAAGAAAAAGTAGTTGACATAGTTTGCATTTTGAACTGTGCTTTAATAAGCAGTCAGGAAGAAAAGCAGTGGACATCGTTATGAATTCGAAAAACAGTCCTCTAAACCTAGTTATTACTGTAGAAAAAGCCCGCTAGAATTAATTAACGAAGCCACTGCTGTACAGCTGAAAAGATTTGGTATTTATTCTTATATTCGCCTAAAAATCTTACTAATACACAAAGCCAGCTAGAAAAATCCGTATTGTCGCCATTGTATGTCTAATATAAATTAGCCAGCGGCGAGTGTATAAAGACAATAACAAATAGAAAACGATGAGCGAGTTATTCAGAAAATATTATTTAGGTGATTTTGTAAATGAATACAGAAAATCGCTTTTTGAACGAATTGACAAATTGGAAATAACTGATAATACAAATATTTCCGAACTTGTTGAAATACTAAAATCTGAATTCACTATTTATCCAATTGTTATAGGGCAGCCAGAACCTTCACCACCTAGAGAAACAACCAAACAAATGTACAATGATTGGGGCCAATTGTATAACCAAAAAGTTCTCGAGATTACTGTTACGATTCCATTTGAAGGCAACTATAACTTGTTTTATTGTATACCGTCACGATCCACGATAGTATATCTTGAGGATAATGTTGTCATTGGTCAGTCTAATATTAAGGCGATAATCACATTGACGCAGTTTGACCAGAACGCTTATTTTTCAGAAGTAAATGAAATTATCAGCACTGTAAGCACAAACTTACCTACAATAAATGCTGAAACTAAACCTTGGAATGACAGACTTGAAAATTTAATTCAGCAAGCCTTAGAAAACAGAAAAGGAATTGTGTCAAAGAAGTTTGATTTTATGGAAAAAATTGGATTGAAAGTTAATCCAAAATCTACAGAATATTTAGTGCCGCCAACTATTACAAAAAAAGCAATTCCAACCCCGGCGACAGAAACAAGTAAAACAGTAGCAAAAGAAAAAGTTCCGATACTTCAACAAGAAGTTTATACAGATATTAGAGAAGTTTTATATAATGTCGGAAAAGCAATTGAACGAAAACCTTCATTATACAAGGATAAGTATGAAGAGGATTTACGAGATATTTTCTTGTTGTTTCTTGAAACAAGATATGAAGCTACAGCCGGTATTGGCGAAGCTTTCAATAAAAAAGGGAAGACAGACATTCTTCTCAAGTACGCAAAAGACGGAACTAATCTCTTTGTTGCCGAATGCAAGTTTTGGAAAGGACAAAAAAAATTAACTGAAGGCATAGACCAATTATTAGGTTACTTGACACATAGAGACACTAAAACAGCATTAATATTTTTTGTAGACCAAAAAGAAATGACAACTGTTGTAAGCACAATAAAAACTGAAATTATTAAGCACGAAAATTATAGCAGACATATCAAGGACACATATGAACATTCCATTAATTACGAATTTACTTTACCTGACGATAACGACAAGAAAATTCAAGTCGAAGTAATGCTTTTTCACTTTCCTAAAGTATAATGAATAAAACACCGAGCCCCTACCAGATACTACAAAGGATTTGGGCATTTGATTTAAATGGAAAGTTGGGTTTGTATTTGGAAGATTTGGGTTTAACCGAAAAATGCCGCATCTTTATTCCCCAAACCCGCCAAGCTCCAGAACGTTAGGGGTGATATCCCGTGTTGACAATAAAAATTTATTTTAAAATGAAGTATAAATTAAACAAAAAAGAGTTAGTTTTTATTAGTGTAGCTATTTGTTTAATAGCATTTTTATTTCCTTGGTTATTTATTGAAAAGGGAAATATCCTTTCCGTTCTTTCTACCGCATTTACAGCACTTGGGGCTGTAGCGACAGTTTTCACACTTTTTATTGCATTATCATTATATCAAAAATTTGGATTGGAATCACGCTTTAAAGAAAAACAAACAAATAAAGTATTTGAGCTAATTAATCATCTAAAAGGAAGGGTTTTATATTTAAAAACTACAAAATTTGAATATTTCTTGAGATTTAAAGTTGACGATATAAAAAGATTAGAAATAGAACCATTTTATAATTATATGAAAGGAAAAACCATTATAATTAAACGATCAGGTTTTGAAAAATTCACCAAAAACATTTTGGCACTTCAGTCCAGTTATTGGTTACCGCCAGAAATTGAATCTAAATTAAAATTTTTAGACATTGCTGGCTACCTTTCGAATGTTGAAAATGCAAATGACGAGCAATATGCGAGATTAGATTTTGGTTCTCCAAAAGACGAAGAATATGTTGCTACTTTTCCTAATCAATTTTCTGTAGAAGAATTTATTAAAAATAAAAATGAACTTATTATGGAAATTGAAAAATGGTTATCAAAACATTCTGAAATTAAAGTCAATCTAAAAATGGATATTGGTGAAATTGAATTAAAGGAAAATTGATGCCACCGCAGTTGATGGCAATTCAAAAAAAGAAAGAAAAAATTGAAATTTGTTTAAAAAATTTAATTCACATTTAATTCAGAATAAATTAAAGGATGACAGAAATTCCATATAAAGAAATATCACTATTAATTTTAGGTACATTAAGTACATTTTTGATTTGGAGAATTCAGTATCAAAAGGATAAAATTAAGAATATTGAAAGCCAACTTTCAGATAGAAAATACAAAATGTATTCAGAACTTATTTACTTAATTTTTGACATAACTAATGCTGAAAAATTAGGCGAAGAAATAACTCAACAAGATATATTAAAACGAATTTTAGGTATTAAAAGAGATATGTTTTTATATGCCCCAGATGAAATGTTCAAAACATTTACAAATTGGACACTTGATCTCAAAAATCAGACAAATGGGACAAGACATTTTAAAACATATTTTGAGTTAATGAAATTAGCAAGAAAAGATATGGGGCAAATAAAAACAAAAATAAAGTTAGACGATTTTATGCTTTTTTATATGCAAGATGAATTAGCATATAAAGAATTTAAAAGAATAAATGGTTGGTAAAAAGAACTGCCACCCAAAGCCGCGACAAGAGATTTGGGTATTTAGCTTAATTTAAAATGGATTGTACTTGGGAAATTTGTACATAATGAAAAAACTCTCATCTTTACTCCCAAACCTAGCGTAGTGCCAGTAGGTTGCTAGCTATTGTAAAAAACCTTGAAATTAATAACATTCTCCGATGAAAGTATTATATATATTATTTTTTATCATTCTTATTGCTTGTAATTCCAAAGAAACTAATCTTAAAAATAAAACAGCAATTATTGACTCCATATCAACAGATAACACTAACTCTCTTGGTACAAAATTATTTTTAGATTTCCGCAAAAATATGTCCCCAGAAGAATATTTCAAGTGTGTTAATAATTTAGTTCAGCAAAAAAAAATATCTAGTGAAAGTGGTTCTCAATATTACTTAACAGGGGATTGTAAAACATTCCTAAAACCAGTTTTTGAAAATAATATTTTAAAGCGAATTGAACTTGGAGGAATTGAATGTATATATCCGCAATATGTTAAGAAGTATGGAATTCCAAATATGATTTCCAAAAACCTTACTGAAGAATACATAGAAAACAATCCTGATTACAATCCACAATTCTTTTACGTAGATGAAAAAAAACAAACTATAAAATTACCATCCGCTTTTACTGATAATGCACAAAAAATTAAGCCAGGCGAAAAAATTCTTTTACAAAATAATCAAATGACAAAAGTACTTGTTAAAGATAAGATTGAAATTTTAAGAGATTCAATAGCAATAATAATTGAACAAGAATTTTCTGAAAATCCCATTGGAAATTTCGAATCCTATTCTTTGTCTGAAAGTCCTGAAATATTAGAATATCAGAAAAGTGAAATTGGTAAGAAAAATATGGGGATGTTCGGTATTGAAAACAAGTTCATACAGTCAAATTCTAAACTTAAACATGTAATAAGAAATCCATTTTTGTTAACAAAAATAATTTATATCGCACGTGAAGATTATGTTACTGAAAAACAAAAATCAGATACTAATGAGAAGTTACAGCAAGTAAAGGAAAAAGAAAAGGTGAAACGTAATTCAAATGTGACTAATGAAATATAAAAACAACAGCTGGTAACAGCTATTACAACATTAGCGGTAATGCAAAAACAGCACTCAATTTAAATTCAACTATGGAAAATAATTACGAAAATTTCCTTCAAGAATATAACTTATTTCAAGCGAATAGAGAAATACTTCGAAATAGAATATTTGATAATTTTGAAAATGAAATCGAATTAGAAAGACTTCAGAGAATTTTTTATGAGTATCAAAATTTAGACGTTAAAATAAGGTTGGCTTTTGGCATTAGAGAAATAAGACTAAATAATTTCTTTGTTTCTGATAAAGAAAATGATTTAAAACTTTGTCATTTACTATATTATAAATTAGCTGACCTTTGGTTTGCTTATGAAACTTACATAAAATTTTATACGGAAACGGTTGGTGCATCAAAAAACAAAATCGAATGGATAGATAGTATTATTCATTTAAATTATGCTCAATCAATCGAAATTTCTCATTCGCTAGAGTTAATACAAGAAAAACTAAGTGAGATATATTCTATCCAAGCAAAAAGAGAATTGCTAATAGAATATTTAAATTATTCTTTAGAAAACTCAATTCATGGTCAACGAAGAAGATTAATTGAAATTATTGAGAAAGTAGAAAACTCACAGTTTAACTTAACAAATAACGAAATTTTGACGATTATTTATGCAGTACGGAATAACTTTGTTCATAATGGAGAAACAACTGTTGTTCCTGAAATATTTGGTTATCAAAACAAAGTAGAACTTCTTAAAATTTTATATCCATATTTAGCGGTTTTTACTTTGAAAATAAGCAATTTGACTTTCGCAAGAGTATAATGCTTTACCGCTAAAAGCCACTACAACGGATTTGTGCATTGTGCTTAATGGTAAAATGTTTTTTGTATTTTGTAGTTTTGGCATAACCGAAAGACTACGCATTTTTTAATCCAAAACCCGCTATAGTGCCATAGCGTTAGGTACAATGGCAAAAAAACGAATTTATAAATGACAGTAACTCGAAAATACTATGAAAGTTTAATTGGACTATTTGCAAAGATAAATTCGGTTAAGCACAATGAAGTTGAATTGTTTTTGGAAACAAAAACTGATTTATCTAATCTAATTGATAGGATTGTAAAATTTAATTTATTTCCATTAAGTTTTACAAACTTGTTTTTTGAAACACTCCATAAAAGAACAATTGAAAACTTCTCAAAAGAAAAAATAATATTGTCAAATGAACTGCATTATGAACTTAATGAATGCCTTTGGACAACTAGATTAAGATATGGTGGAGAATTATTATTTTATATTTATGAAATAAGAATTGCCTACTTGAATCTGTCGATTGAAGAAATTGATGAGTTTGAAAAAGATAAAAAAGAGCCAATCCATTATTTTATGCCTGAGGTTTTAAAATTTAGAAATCTCAAAGAAAAAACAGCAAAATTTGAAGAAATTAAAAAAACTCAAAAAAATAGTATTGTCAAAAAAGAAAAAGTAATTATTAAAAAATCTGATTATGAAATAATTGATGGGAAACTTCAGATGCATTTTTCAGATTACAAAAATTATATCTCAACAAACTATCCATCAATTTGTGACTCTTTTTCATATTATGGAAAAAATGTTAGAGCATATATTACAGAAGCAATTTCCAATGATATTTTTGAACTAAGGGTTCATTCTTATAAATCTGACAGTAAATCTTCTATTACTTTAAAAAATGAATACTATAATTTTTATCCAGCTTATTTCTATAATTTAGAAGAAATTGCAAATGAGCAAATCGATGCGATGGCCTTAACTTTGGTTAGGTCAAATTTTATTTTTAAAAACCCATTTTCAATAGAGAACATTCATTACGCGCTGGTGAGAATTTTTATAGAAAATTCAACTGAAATAGTGGCTATTAATTTTGCAAAATTTTTACTCAAATGTGAAGGCTATAAATTTATAGATACAGAAGATTCACAAAATCAAGGATTTGATTTATTAGGAGAAAAATCTAATGAAAAAACTCAATTTGAAATCTACCATCATAAGTCTAGGAGTTCAAATAATTTAGTTGAAAAAGCAACTAAATTCTACAATACAAATTCAATAGAAACAATTTTTGTTTTTACAACATTTCCGGGAAAAGACACAATTGACTTATTAAAAACATATAATATTTCTTCGTTATTTTTATTTGATTTAATTGGTAAGTATTTTGAAAATGAAAACACTGACGTTTTAAGTTGGTATATAAAATCAAATCTAAATAGTATTAAACCCAAAAAAATAAATAAAAATTTTGAAGCATTAATACTCATAAATAGATTAAAAAATTGCCCAACAGGCAATAAAGATTGGGCCGACTATGAAACAATCGGTGCAGATATTTTTAGATTTTTATTTGAAGACAATTTTAAATCATATATAGCCGAAGAACAATTTGAAACCGATTTAAAAAATCACCGTCGTGATTTAATTGTTAGTAATTATCCAAAAGATTCAACTTCTTTTTGGGCAGAAGTAAAACAAGAATATAAATCAAAAGCAATAATAATTGATTTTAAAAATTACTCTGAAAAATTAAATTCTACAACGTTGTTTAGTGTTACAAAATACATAACAAAAAAAGTCGGTAATTTTGCGATAGTATTTTCTAGAAAAGGTATTGACAATACAGCAGTTAATGAACAAAAAACATTACTTAGCAGTGATAAACTTGTAATAGAATTTAATGACAACGAGCTAATTGAAATGATAAATGAGAAAGTACTAGGAAAAGACCCACTTGATAGATTGAAATCAAAAGAATTCGAATTAATAAGACGATAAACTATTTTACTTAATGGCCTTTTGGCAAAATTGGGGTTTACGATTATGGAAGTTGGTATTGCATTTTAAAATTTGTGTATAACCGAAAAACATCCCTCTATATTCCTCAGCTTCGCCAAACGCCAGAACGTTAGCAACAAGTATATGAAAACAGAACAACACATAAAACTCGGACGCTTAACAGTACTTATTTCCTTCTTGCTGGGAACAGCTATTTTTATTCTTTACTTCCTGACTTCTTCCTTTGAAATACTTACTCTTGGCCAAAGTTTTATAGCACTTGCAGGTTTGATAAATGTTGGAATTTTAATTTCTATTTTGTTTAAAGCAAACAGAGACAAAGACAATAGAGCACAATTATTTACGACTTGCGGACTTATGCTGCTCAATATTCCAGTACTATTTTTTTACTGTTGGGTAACTGGAATTCTGCTCAACACCATGAGAATTACTTTCACAAACACGACAAAAATCACATTGACAAATATAAATATAGTGGGTTGTGGCGGTGGACACATTGAAAAATTAGAAAATGGGGAAAGTGAAACGGTGTGGGTTGACATAACTGGCGATTGTTCACTAGGTATTAATTATTTATCCGAGGGACAAAATAAAGAAGAAAATGTTGTAGGCTATGTGACACCCCTTATGGGCCAGAAAATGAAACATAATATTGGGGGAAAAAACGACAAACAATTTTGATAACAAGGCTGAAAAATGAAGTAATTATTTATGAAAGACTTTAATTCTGATGAATTTCCAAGAAACTTAAATGATGAGGAAATTGAAATATTATCCCAACTAGTTATTAAAAATCCAATATCAGATTTGTGGAAACAAATTGCCGTTAAACTAACTTCTGAACAAAAAGTAAGAATCAATAAAAAAATTGAAAGTAAAAAATATTCTGAATCAGAAAAACTACCCTCATTTAATAAAAAAGAAGTGAATGACGAGGAATGGGAAAGGTTAGCTAAGGAAAAAGAATTGGAAAAATTTCAAGGCAATATGGTGAAGTTTGGATTATGGGAAGAAGGATTTGACGAAGAAAAGAAATAGAAAATCAGATACAATGGCTGACAGCCGTTTGGCGAGATTGATGTTTTATGCTTAATAAAAAGTTTTATAGTTAGGATGATTTACTTAGCCTGTTGCTAAGGCTCGGTTGTTTGGCTTGTTTATCTCTCAGGTAGAAAATCTAATAATAGAGCTTATTATAGTTCAAAGCCCGCTGTAATCCCAGAAAGTTGTGCGATACTACCCTAGCCCCGATAGCAGTGGAAATCCTTTTGTGCCGGGGTTCGGCACAAAAGATTGGAACGGATAGCGGGAAAAAGCTCCAAAAAATAAAACTATATACAATTCACTAAGTACAAAGAACAACCCCGGACAACTACGACCATACCACCCAGCCTGCCCCGGGGCACCCCTTTAAAAAAAAACAACAGCAATAATCCAATTCAAAAAATAAAATTACAACTTCCCATACAACCAAAAATTACGATCATGAAGACCGTAATTCCCAAAACCCGATCAAAGACCCAAAACGCGCAGCCAAAAACACCCAGCCCCTATGACCCGCAGAACCCTTATAAGGAACCCCAAAGCGGCCCCAAAGACATAACGGTGAAGGACATAGAAAAGGACCTTATAGAGAATGACCCATCAAAAGGGGTCTCAAACCGATATGGATACTAAAAAGAACAATCAGGATGAAAATGATTCCTTTGAGACCATAGCGCCCGAAAAGGATAATGCCGTAAAGAGGGAATTCGAATTTGGGCAGCTTGGAAATGATGAGCTTAAAGAAGATGAACTTACCTTTAAAGTCAACCAAAGTTATATCTCTTTTTAGGAACTGTCCTGTGATCATATTGGCCCCTGTGCAGTTTTAAATACTCCGACGGCGCCGCTCCAACATGCCTTATAAAGGCTCTGTGAGCGGTAGCCCTGGAATTAAACCCGCAGGCCATTACCATTTGCTCGACTGTCAAATCTTTCCACCCAAAATCATTCATTTTTTCTTTGAAATACCCGATTCTCATTAAATTTATATAATTCTTAAAATTTTGATTGGTCTCTGAATTAATCAGGTGCGAAAGCGTGTGGAGATCAATTCCTGTATCTTGCGCCAGGTCCGGAAGAGATAAATCACATCTAAGAAAGAGCTTTTTAGAAACTAGTGTAATTTCTATTTTTGCCATATAAACCTGTTTTTGGCTCTGTGTTAGTTTTTTAAAATCCATATTTATATCCCCGAGCCTTTATTTAAAAATCGATACACTGTCCTGCAGCTCTTCCCTTGCTATAAAGGCATTGATAAATTCCTGCACTTCGCTGGCTGTCCCTGTCTCAATATCAAAAAAATTGATATGGAACTCCTCATCCTGGTCCGCAATGTGTATGATCTGGGTATAGCCCCTTGAGATTATACTGCCTTTTAATTTAATGATATTGGACTGCTGTCTGCCATCGAGCTGTTTTCGGACCTTTAGTTTCATCCCCTTTTCCATTACCAGTAATTTAAAATAATATGCTTTTTTTATTTCCTATCAAATATAAAAATTATTAAATACTATTTAGTCTAAATGCGGGACTTTAACCTGATTTTTTTGTGATCAAGATCAAGCGCGACCGCATTGCAGCCTGCTCTAATTTTGCACAAAAAAATCAAGGCTGTTTTATAATTCCTTTTACAGCGGGAATAGCTCCCAAAAAAATAAACACCAATACTATATATACACCACATCCATAAAACAAAAAAGGCACCTCTAACGAGGTGCCTTTAAAAGTTAACTGTGAAGAGTATATTATGCTACAACTACGTTTACTGCGTTTGGACCTTTACGGCCTTCTTCTACGTCGTATCTTACTTCATCATTTTGACGAATTTCTTCTGACAGACCTGAAGCATGAACAAAAACCTCGGCCCCACCATTGCTTGGAGTTATAAATCCGAACCCTTTTTCTTCATTGAAAAATTTTACTGTACCTTCTTGCATTTTAATGTATTTAAGGGCGTAAAGGTAGCTTTATTAAATGAGAAGCGGCTGAATTTGAGTTTTTTATTTTATTTAATTTAAATTCAGGTATTCCAAAACAAAAAAGCTCCGGATTTGCCTGAAGCTTCTGCTGTCTGAGCAGCAGCCCTAGCCCCGATTGCTTCGCCAGTTCGCTTCGCTCGTGTGGAGTGAAAATCCTTTTGTGCCGGGGTTCGGCACAAAAGATTGGAACGGATAGCGGGAAAAAGCTCCTGAAAATAATATTAAACCTAAAAAATAAAACGAAATACAATTGACCCAGACTTGGCACAAAAGAGCTCCAAAAAAACAGCATTATTTTCCAGGCAGTACTAATTATTTAAATAAATCATTGCTGCTAAACTGTACTTATCCCCATAGAGCATTTAAAAAATTCTATTGGAATTATGAAACATTCTTTTATATTTACATAACACACTAAAATTAATTACATCTACTTTCGTTAGCATCTAAACCACTCACCGATGTACGATAATCTATTGCTTTTAAAAGACATTGTAGATCATACCCCTCTGCCTATAGCAGTCTATACGGGCCCTGAGCTAAAAATAGAACTGGCCAACCCCGCTATGATAAAGGCCTGGGGCAAAGGGTACCAGATTATTGGAAAAAACTACCTGGATGTACTTCCTGAAACCCAAAACCAGCCGTTTTTTGAGCAGGCACTCCAAGTGCTCAAGACCGGGACTGCTTTTCATGCCAAGGATAAAAAAGTGGAACTGGTAGTTGAGGGCGTAATGCAGACCTACTATTTTAACTACAGCTTTATCCCTCTTTTTGATAAGCAAGGCGCGGTCTATGCGGTGATGAATACGGGCGCGGATGTCACCGAGCTGCACCTGGCAAAACAGCAGACCCAGAGTGCCGAGCAAAGGCTCAGAATGGCTATTGAATCCTCAGGGATGGGAACCTATGAGATAGACCTTGCCACCAAAAAAATAAAAACCTCTGGAAATTTCAATACCATCTGGTCCATCCAAGGGGAAATAGCCAACGAGCAGCTTATTTCAAAACTGCATCCCGAGGACCAAAAACTCCGTGAAGAAGCACACCAAAAGGCGCAAAGCACAGGGAAAATGTGCTACGAGGCGCGAATCATAAACGATGACGGATCACTCAAATGGGTGAAGATTAACGGCAGAATTATCACCGACGAAAATGGAACCCCCAACACCCTTATCGGGATCATACAGGATATCCACGAGCAGAAAGAATTTGAGCAGGAGCTTAAAAAACAAGTGGCCCAAAACACGCAGGAACTCCAGCGCTCCAATGATGACCTTATGCATTTCGCGGGTGTGGTGAGCCATGACCTTAAAGAGCCTGTGCGAAAAATAAAAACCTTCAACAGTCTTCTGAGAAACGAACCGCACACCCCTTTTAATGAAAATGCAGAAAAGTACCTGAGCAAAATAGACCAGTCCGCCCAGAGAATGCAGACGATCATTGAAGGCATCCTTGCCTACTCGACACTGGATAAAAGGTCGCAGCCTGTTGAGAAAATAAACCTTGACCTGGTCATTGAAAATATCAAAACCGATCTGGAACTGATCATAAATGAAAAAGGAGCTATTCTGGTGATAAGTGAGCTTCCCCATATTGAAGGGGCACCTATCCTGATCCACCAGCTTTTTTACAACCTGATACATAACGCGCTGAAGTTCTCAAAGACCGATGAGCCGCCCAGGGTGATCATCACTTCGAATATTATAAAGAATCCAGAAGGCATTGAGGTGCTGGAAATAAAAATAAAGGACAACGGCATTGGACTGGACCCTGTTTTTGCCGAGAAAATATTTGATGCCTTTGAAAGGCTGAACTCCAAAGACCAGTTTGAAGGAAACGGGCTCGGCCTTGCCCTGTGCAGAAAAATAGCCAAAAGGCATAATGGTGCTATTACAGCGGCGGGTGAGAAAGATAACGGCGCTGAATTTACAGTGACCCTTCCTTTAAAACAGTCCGATCCTTATCTTTAGCACCTTGTAAAAAAATAAATAAACTAAGAGATTCTTATCGCCAATGTGTTACTGCAAATTGTGAAGTTCAATTTGGCAAATATTTCAGTATACAATCAAAAGTTTTAAGTAAACATAAAATGGAAGATTATGTTTATGGACAGCCCGCCCTGTACTTAATTGTATGGGGCGGGTTTATCATTTTGATTTTCAAAAAAATTAAGTGATGCTTAAAAAATTCAATGATAAGATGTGCACCTTTACCATAAATTTTTAAATGCATTTGATACAGTAATTGCGCTGGAATATGCATCTCTCCAAAACAAAAACAGGGCTCATAAGCAGCCCTAGCCCCGATAGAAGCGGAAATCCTTTGTGGCGGGGTTCGCCGCAAAGATTGAAGCGTATAGCGGGAAGAGCTCCTAAAAAATAAATACTATACTATTGATAAAAAACAATTTTACCTCTTAAAGATTCTGCTGAAACCCTTTAGTTTTTTAAGGTTGAATCCTTTTGCTGGTGCAATACATTTTCTGATGAATTTAAAACCTATTTACTACCCACTGTTTTTACTGCTGTTGGAAAACAAATTCAATCGATATTCCACAACCGTCAAAGGCATCGACCTCACGCGTGATGATCTGGCCAACCTTATTGGAACATCACAGGAGAGTCTTGGCAGAAGCCTCAAACAATTTAAGGAACAGGGCTGTATTGAAACAGATAAACGAAATATTTACATAAAAGACCCCAAACAACTCGAGCAATTACTTCAGGTAAAAATATAACAACCATACATGTTGCAAAATGACGAGCGTTACCTTTCAGGGTGATGCTTGTCATTTTTGTTTTTTACAACACCGCTTACCTTGCTGGTTGATATCTAAATAATTCTCCCAATGCAGGTAAAAAAGAAGAAAGTAGCCCTAATTACAGCACATCCTGACGATGAGACCCTATGGGCCGGCGGCATGCTGCTAAATAATCCTCACTGGGACTGTTTTATCGTATGTCTCTGCCGACGACATGACCCGGACAGGGCTCCCAAATTTAATAAAGCCCTTGAAATACTCAACTGCAAAGGCAACATGGGGGATCTGGATGACGGGCCGGATCAGACTCCACAGAACCAAACCCAAATTGACCGCCTTATACTGGAATTATTACCTATAGCTCATTACGATCTCATTATCACCCATAATCCGCTTGGTGAATATACCCGGCACCTGCGGCATGAAGAAATCGGCATATCAGTGCTAAATCTATGGCATGAAAATAAAATTTCATGCACCGAGCTATTGGTATTTGCCTACCAGGACAATCACAAGCAGCATTATCCTAAAGCTGCAAGCTCAGCAGACTTTTATTTTGAACTGTCCACTGCGCTGTGGCAAAAGAAATACGCCATTATTACCCAAATATACGGCTTTGCCCCAGAAAGCTGGGAGGCAAAAACAACACCCCAGCTGGAAGCATACCGGAGATTTACAAACAAAGATGACGCCTTGGAATGGCTTAAAAAAATAAAATTATGAAAGTGCTTGTCTTATATGATTATCCGCCCACGCCCGGTGGCCTGGCTACACAGGGAGATCTTCTCTACAGAGGACTATTGACCAATGGTGTGGATGCCCATGCCGTTCATCTTGAATCGGCACTTGAAAAGCAGTGGTACTATAACTGGTACAAACCTGACGTTGTGGTAGGTACAGGTTACTGGGGACATACCCCCCAGCTGGTACTGCATCCTCAAAAAAATGGCATGACCGCTGTTCCGTGGCTGGTTGCCGACGGCTATATTGCCAATTATCAAAATGTTCTCAACGAGCTGCCCCTGATCCTTGTCACTTCGCATTGGGTAAAAGAAATGTATGTAAGGGACGGCATTAGCGGTGATAATATTGAAGTACTCCCGGTTGGCTGCGACACCGATGCCTTCAGGCCTTATCCTAAAGATGACCCAAAAGTACTGGCTGCCCGCAAAGCCCTTGGAATAGCACCCCAGGAGCAGCTGCTGCTGACCATTGGCGGTGATGCCGCATCCAAAGGTGCCCGTGAGGTAATGGAAGCCCTTGCCATAGCAGGCAAGGATTTACCGCCGTGGAAATATGTCTGCAAGGTATGGCCCCAGCCAAGAACTGCCCTTCAGAGTAATTTGGACCAAAAGCTGGCCGAACAGCTGGGCATCAGCAGCAACGTAATATTCCAAACCAGCATTATCTCCCGGGATTTCATTCCCTATATGTTAAATGCATGCGATATCTATGCAGCCCCTTCCCGCCTTGAAGGTTTTGGAATGCCCCAGGTCGAGGCAGGATCCTGCGGAAAACCCGTAATTGGGATAAAGGCAATGGGGATGCTCGATACACTTATAGATAATCAGACCGCCTTACTGGCCGGTGTAGGTCAAAAGATAGTGGTCAATGAAGTAACCCTTGGATCGGAATCAGGCTATGAGGAAAACAGGCGTATCGTATTTGAGCAGCCGCGCACGGTAGATTACCGCGCTGATGTAACAGATATTAAAGATGCCCTTATAAAACTGATGAATTCCACAGAGTTGCAGCAGCAATTGGGAAGTGCAGCCAGAGAGCGGGTGATTGAAAATTTCGACTACAGGATTGTGGCGGCCAAATTTGTAAAAATTATAAATGAAAGACTTCAAATATACTAAATAGCACGTATCATGGATAGAGACTGGAAAGAAATAGAACAAGCTAAAAGTGCTGCCCTGGATGTGCTCTTGTACAATGTGGAAGGCCCCTTTGACGGGCTTCCAAGAACTGCTGCATGGGGATATCCAGAACCTTACACCCGTGATTTGATGATCTCTATCCTGGGGGTTGCGGTATCAAAAAATGAACAGTTAGTAACTGCAATGGAGAAAACGCTTCATACCCTTTCCAGGAATCAATCACTCAGGGGAAACATCCCTTCGTTAGTGCATGATCCTGATAACCGCGGGGCAAGTGATACAACACCTTTGTTTCTATTGGCAGTGGGGATCTTTAGAGAACTAACCGGTAAAAAAGATTTTCTGGACCAGGCGGTCCAAAAAGCTTTAACCTGGATGGAATACCAAAGCCCTTCTGACGATTTTCTTGTTGCCCAGCAGCCTACCAGTGACTGGCGTGATGAGCAGTGGGTACTCGGGTACGGCCTTTACGTCAACACCCTTACCTACAGCTATCTTAAAATACTGGGCTATGATCAAAGGGCGGCAGGATTACAAAATGCAATGGAGCATTTTACTATTACTACCCCGACCAATCCGGCCCATCTCCATGAGGGAATGCTTCTGAAACATAAACCCTACTATGCCTTATGGTCCTATAAAATATACAATAGTGAGCGATTTGATCTCCTGGGCAACAGCCTGGCTGTTCTCTCAGGTCTTGCCTCAGAAGAACGAGCAGAAGAAATTGTGAAATGGATAGAAAATTACTGCGAAATTATGATACGAAATAATGATCTTGCCCTAAAGCTGGCCCCTAATTTTTTTCCTTTTATCCTGCCGGACGATCCTGACTGGATCTCCAGGTATGAGCAGTTTAATCTGCCCGGAGACTACCACAATGGAGGAATATGGCCTTTTATCACGGCCCTTCACATAGCAGCCCTTGTAAGGGCCGGCAGGCGTGAACTGGCAAAAGAAAAATTATTCCTGCTTACTGATTTGATTAAAAAATCAAGAAACAAGGATCTTGAATATGGCTTTAATGAATGGTATAAAGCACAGGATGGCGAGCCCATGGGTCAGGACTGGCAAACCTGGTCTGCCTCCTTATATCTTTATGCGGCAGCTTGCGTAGAGACGAATACCACCCCGTTTTTCCTATTCTAACTTTCGCTGCATAACCTTTACGTGTCTCTAGATTGAGGCGTTTATAATTCACTGGTTTTTAGCGCTGTTTCACTGTACTTGAGCCCTTGAAATTCAGCAACAGCCTAAGCATGATTCTCCTAACGGCATTCTGCAGGTACCGGTTTTCATTTTTTTCCTGACAATACCTCTTCTGAAAAGTGTCTCACGTCACTTTACACTGTGCCCCCCGTCATTTGCCGGCTCCTCGGCTAAGTGCATCTTTACATTATAAAATTTAATACCAAAAAAATGAAAATATCCCTCACAATGCTTTGCATTAGTTTGTCGGTACTGCTCTTTAACTGCAATAAAGCTGCAAATAGTGAAACTTCTGATGCGCAATACAATCTTAATAAAGCCAATCGCGATCTGCAGCAGGCCTCAAAAGATTCCAGGCATGATGCCAAAGAAAAAACAATAACGGAGTGGAAAGCTTTTAATGAGAAATCCGAGAAAGTGGTTTCAGTTTTGAATGACCAGCTCAAAGAGTTTCAAAGAAAAATCAATACAGCTGGTCAAAAGGACGATACAGGGTTGAAAAAGGAAATAATCAGGAATCGTGAAAAACTTAAAGCCATGAGAACCAAGCTGCGGGAACGCAATATGGAATTTGAAAACGGCATGCTAAAGCTTGATGATTCTCTTGCATTTAAAAACGAATCGTTTCAAAGAGAATTCGACTATGATATGGATCAGCTCGATAAAGCATTCAAAGATCTCTTCAAAAACAATCTAAATTAAATAAGATAAAGACATTATGAAAACAAACGAAGAATTACAAAAAGACGTGCAGGATGCCATTAAATGGGAACCACTTTTACACGCGGCCGAGATAGGGGTTACTGTTAAAGACGGGGTGGTAATCCTCACTGGAACTGTAGATAACTATTATAAAAAAACTGAAGCTGAAAATGCAGCTAAAAAAGTAGCCGGGGTAAAAGCTGTAGTGGAAAAAATTGAGATACAGGACGCGCGCCATTTCATTAAAAATGATATTGATATTGCTACAGACCTTGTAAAATGTTTTTCAGATAACATTTTCCTTCCAAACAACAATATAACACTTAAAGTTGACGATGGCTGGGTGACCCTGGAAGGACAATTGGGTTGGAATTACCAGAAAGAAATGGCACGAAGAGCTGCCACGCAGCTTCCTGGAGTTAAAGGTGTTATTAATAATATCGGCGTTCAGTCGGAATCAAACGCTGCCATCGAGAAAAAACATGTGGAAAATGCATTAGCCCGCCACTGGGCGATGAACGCCAAAGACATTCATGTATCGGTCGCAGGAAGCACAGTTACCCTTTCGGGAAATGTTACTTCGCTTTACCAAAAAGAGGAAGCTGCAAGAATTACCTGGAATACTCCCGGGGTTGCTTTTGTGAAAAATGAACTGGAAGTCGATTACAAGTATGCCTTTTCAGAGTGAGAAAATGCTAGTGGTGCAAAGCTGCAATACAAATGCTTCCTGACATAAAGTGAAAATGGGAAAAGTCTATTTATAATATAACGACGGTCACTTCTGCCAATGATGGTTGTCATTTCTAAACACAGTATGATAACGCAGCTTTGCATGAGAAATAATACAAATATCTAAAATTCAAACTAATGAAAAATTATAAAATTTTACTAGCCGTTGCAGCTCTTGCAGCAGGACTGAATGCCAGCGCACAGATTCAGGAAGGAAACATTTTAATTGGAGGAAATCTTGCCAATGTTAATCTTGGGCTGAACGGCTCGAAGATATTAAGCGCCGAGATTACCCCTAAAATAGCATGGTTCATAAAAGACAATATTGCTCTTGGAGGTTATATCGATCTGGGGATTCAAACAGCTAAAAATTCCGGTACCACCACCAGTTATGGCATCGGTGCTCTTGGTCGTTACTACACTGGAAAAGATAAGGAAATCATAAAACACAGCCGATTTTTTGCTGAAGCTACCGTAGGTCTTGGAGGTGTAAATGTAAGTGATGCCGATAATACCAATGGAATTAACATCGGTGCCGGTCCGGGATTTGCTTATTTTATCACGCCAAACATAGGCCTGGAAGTGCTGTTAAAATACAATAACCTCATTGGACTGGGAAGTACCCCTTATCAGGGAAACCTTAATGCATCATTTGGTTTTCAAATCTATCTGCCGGGAAAAAGCACTGCCAGAAAAGTTCAAAATGATCTGCAGTAAATATAGAAGATATTCAATTTTATAGTGGTCAAGAGAAGAAAATTCACCTGTAACAGCAAGATGCAGGTCCTAACCCAATAAAATTGTTTTTCACATCAAAATTAAAACTAAATCTCAGCAAATGACAGCCATCATAAAAGAGCAGCTCACCCAGGCTGGAAATTTCTCATTATTCATTGGACGTTTTTTTAAAGAAATATTCGTTCCCCCTTTTCAAATTAATGAGTTCCTGCGCCAATGTTACGCCATAGGGTGTAAATCACTTCCGCTGGTAAGCATTACGGGGTTTATCATGGGGCTTGTGCTGACGATTCAATCCAGGCCGACCATGACAAAATTTGGAGCCGAATCCTGGCTGCCCAGCATGGTTTCACTTTCTCTGATAAGAGAAATTGCCCCTGTGGTCACGGCACTTATCTGCGCCGGAAAAATTGCCTCGGGAATTGGCGCCGAACTGGGATCGATGAAAGTTTCCTCCCAGATTGATGCTATGGAGGTATCTGCCGTTAATCCTTATAAATACCTGGTGGTCACCAGAATATTAGCCACCACGCTAATGGTGCCGATGCTGGTTATTTTTGCAGATTTCGTCGGCATTTTCGGAGGCTATATCGGTTATAACGTACATAGTACGATTACGGTACGACGTTACTTCTCTGAAGTGATTGAACATCTGGATTACTTAGATGTACTGCCTGCTGTGATAAAAACATTCTTCTTTGGATTTTTTATCGGTGTGATCGGGTGTTATAAAGGTTTTAACGCTTCAAGCGGGACGGCAAGTGTCGGACTTGCCGCAAATTCAGCAGTAGTAACGGCCTCACTTTCTATTTTTATCATCGATATGCTGGCAGTTCAAATCACCGATTTATTTTTCTAAACCATGAAAGAACAACCCATCATAGAGATCAAAAACCTGCATAAGGCTTTTGGAAAAAACAAAGTACTAAAAGGAATAAGCCTCAGGGTAAACAAAGGTGAAGATCTGGTTATTCTTGGGCGTTCAGGCTCTGGAAAATCAGTAGCAATTAAGTGCCTTGTCGGTCTGCTTGAAACAGACAGAGGGAAATTGGAAATCTTTGGAACAGATATAACCAGACTGAATTATGAAGGACTTAACAAAATAAGGCTTAAAATAGGTTTTATGTTCCAAAATGGTGCTTTATACGATTCCATGTCAGTTCGTGAAAACCTGACTTTTACCTTAAAGCATCATACCAGGCATTTAACAGAAGAAAATATCGAGCAGCAGATTCTCGAAGCCCTGGAGAGTGTGGGACTGCAGGATGCAATTGATAAAATGCCCTCGGAATTGTCAGGGGGCATGATCAAACGAATCAGTCTGGCAAGAACTATAATTATCAAACCGGAAATCATATTTTATGATGAACCCACTGCGGGACTTGATACCATAACTGCACAGGAAATCAGCGAACTCATACTATCTGTCCAGAAAAAATACAAGACCTCCTCGATTATCATTACCCATGATATGATCTGCGCCAAGATGACCGGCAATAGGATCATCATTATAAAAGAGGGTTTAGTGCATGCAGAGGGAACCTATGAGGAACTCGAAAACAGCAGCGACCCTTGGGTAAAATCGTTCTTTTTTGCAACCAATCAATACGCAACGGGCCCAGCCCCTACTGTTTAAATAATAACATCATGAAGAAAAAATCAGATTATATCTGGAAATTGGGACTATTTGTCATTGCAGCTATGACGATTCTTCTCGTTGCTGTTTATTTCATTGGCAAAAGCCAAAACCTTTTTGGGGATACCTTTAATTTAAAAGCAAAATTCAAAAACGTCAGCGGATTAAAAAACGGCAATAACGTGTTATTGTCGGGAATCACTATTGGTACCATAAAAGACATATCGTTCATTTCAGACTCTACCGTTGTAGTGAATATGATAATCCGCGAAGAAGTGCATCAATACATCAAAACAGATGCGATGGCCAGTATCGGCTCCGATGGACTAATGGGTGATAAAGTGCTCACGATTTCTCCCAGAAACGGCCTTGCTTTAATGGTAAAAGATGGTGACATGATCCTCTCCAATGAAGCGGCCGCTCTGGAAGATTTAATTTCCGGACTTAAAAAAAGTATCGATAATGCGGAGATTATTACCAGAGAGCTGTCTGAATTCAGCTATAAGATTAATAATGGAAAAGGGGCATTGTCTAAAGTGCTGACCGATGAGAATTTTGCAAAAAGCATTGACGTGACAATGAATAACCTGAAAGCCAGCTCTAATGAATTTGCCGTTTTTACAAAAAAGATCAACGATAAGGATGGGACACTATCAAAACTTATGACTGATCCTTACTATGCCAACAGTATCAAAAAATCATTATCCGGATTTGAGAGCAGTGTTTCTGATTTAAATGTTTTTACTGCAAAACTAAATACAGGTAAAGGCATACTGCCAAAACTCATCAACAATGAAAGATTAGCCAATTCACTGGACTCGACTTTAACAAACTTGCAGACAGGCTCTGAAAATTTAATTGAAATAGAACAGGCTGCAAAGCAGAATTTTCTGCTTAGAGGTTATTTCAAGAAAAAGAAAAAACAGGAGGCAAAAAAAGCATCAGAATTGCAGAAAGCAGTAAGTGATACTGAATGACCTGAAAGTAAATTGACAATAATTCAAAAAAAACGGTAAGAAAAAGTGCCTCTGCTTGGGAAGTATCAAACATTCTATTAGTAATAAGTAACAACCATCATTTATTTACGTGCGGGCTATCATTTTCCTCTGCCTTTAATTCCTGCAGCTTTGCAATGAAAAATCCCCCTTAATAGAATCCAAATGACAACAACCACTTCCAAAAGAGTCCTTATTAAAAAACTTTCCAATAAACTCTCGAGTATCCTTTGTGATGAGTACATTCTTTTGACCAAAACCAAAAATGCCAAATGGAACCTGCAGGGTATTGATTTTCAAGATGAATATCTCTTTTTTAACGCTCAATCCAGTGAAATTGATCTCATAATTGACCAGATCGAAAAACGTGTTCATGCTTCAGGGCATTACACAGATGTCATGTTAAAGGCTTTTTTAAAAGTTAACCGGTTCAATAAAAGAAAAAAGAAAGTAAATGATCGTGCGGACTGTCTCACAGAATTGCTGGGTGACCATGAAAATCTAATCTCGGTTCTTAAAACCAATACGTCGCTGCTGGAAACTGCAACTAAAGGCAGCC
This sequence comes from Flavobacterium sp. UBA7680, assembly GCF_002482975.1. GTDB lineage: Bacteria > Bacteroidota > Bacteroidia > Flavobacteriales > Flavobacteriaceae > Flavobacterium. The sequence goes on from NZ_DLHA01000019.1 coordinate 52,498, forward strand.
AGACTGACGATTTTGTTACAATATTGACCGAAAGTCACCAGAAAATGGCCTGGTTTCTTCGCTATTACCTCAAATAAATAATTTAAACAAATAAAACGCCGCAATGAAAACTAAAATAATACTCAAGGTACTGCTAGCAACGATAATCTTCTTAGGCATGAATCAGGCGATTCTGGCACAATCTAATTTCAAGATTGGAAAATCCACAGCCAATGAAATGAATATATCGGGTACCTCCTCCTTCCACGACTGGAAGATGAAAACTTCGAATTTTTCAGGAAAAGCTGCATGTACAATCGGTGCCGATAATCAAGTCTCAAAATTAAGCCTCCTGGAATTCAGCTTACCGGTGCTTACCCTTAAAAGCGGGCAAAAAAAATTAGATAAAAATGCCTACAAGGCACTCAAAACTGAGCAGTTCAAAGAAATTCTGTACAAACAGACCCAGGCTAAAGTAATGAGTTTCACTAATTCCAAATCACATATAAAAACAGAAGGAAAGCTGACCGTGGCAGGTGTAAGCAAAGATGTCATTATTGATTTATACTGTTTTGAAAAAAAGGATGGAAGCATGAGCTGTGATGGAAACTACCAGATCAACATGAGCGATTATAATGTTACTCCGCCTGTATTTATGGGAGGAATCATGAAAACAGGAGAAGCGATAACCCTTGCGTTTTCTCTACAGTTTGAAAAATATTAATTACTAAACATTACAAATGAAAAATATAGTATTGCTGCTGTGTCTTTGCACAGCATTAGCTCAGGCACAAAAAAAAACTATGCAGTACTTTAGGTACAATGACCAAAGAGGCATCAATGTTTTTGAAACCACCAAGCAGGACAGCTCCTCTTTTGAAGGCTTCACGGTTAAAATGGGCGGAAATTTAACACTGGATTTTCAAGGGTTAAACCATCAAAACACCGCATCTGCTGTACTGGTTGATAATGTAAACAGCAATGAACTTATTGCTATTACCAATGGATTCAACCTGGCTATGGCCAATCTGAATCTCGATACCCAGCTCGATGACGGAATCCGAATGAACCTTACCGTTTATTTGTCCTCAAGGCATCACGAGGAAACCTGGGTAAAGGGGGGGTATATTCAATTTGATAAACTCTCCTTTCTAAAAAGCAGTTTTATAGATCAGGCTATGAAGTATATAACCCTTAAAGTAGGCGCCTATGATGTAGATTATGGGGACCAGAACTTCAGGAGAAGTGACGGAGGCAATGCCATTTATAACCCTTTTGTTGAGAACTACATCATGGATGAATTTGCTACTGAAATTGGAGGTGAAGTATATTACCATGACAATTCAGGGATCATGATCATGCTGGGGCTCACAAATGGCGCCCTTAATCCAACTGTGGTGGTTTCTACCAAGATAGATGCGGCAACGGGAGAACCCAATAAGCCCACACCGGCATTGCATGGTAAAATTGGTTATGACAAACAATTCGACAAGGATTTACGCCTGAGGCTTACCGGTTCGTTCTACCACGTAAAAAGTGCTTTGAATAATACCCTTTTTGCAGGTGACCGAACCGGTTCCCATTATTTTTATGTCATGGAAAATACGGCCGCTACAGCAGTTGCTAATTTCAGATCAGGACGATACAATCCTGAATTCAGCCAGCAGGTAACCGCACTTATGTTTAATCCTTTTTTGAAGTATAAAGGTTTAGAGGTTTTTGGGACCTACGAAGTTGCTAATGGCAGAAAAATTACCCAGGCAGATACCCACCAGATAGTACAGTCTGCCGTTGATTTGATCTACAGGTTTCCTGCCGTAAAAGAGAATTTCTGGATTGCAGCAAGGTACAATACCCTTACTGATTCACCTCTTGACCAGAATGACCAGAAAGTAAATCGTGTGACCGCCTCTGCCGGCTGGTTCTTGACTAAAAACATCCTGATGAAAGCCGAGTACGTAAATCAGAAATATAAAAATTTCCCCGATACGGATATTAGGCATGGCGGACAATTCGACGGCTTTATGCTGGAGGCTACCGTTGGATTTTAAAAGGGTACCCCCCTATTTTTATAAAAAGAGACCATGCTTGGCATTTAAACTAATATGCAAAAAATGAAATACAGCTATTTATTGACTCTGTTAATGTACAGCTCCTGGCTTATGGCCTCTGTAAGTCCTGCTGCTTTTGTTCCAAAACATTTGCATGCAGGTTACACAGCGCAGATAGATACCACTAAAATCCCTGCTTTTTTTGAAACATATCCTAAATTCAAGCCTTATGAGGCTCAGGTAAAACTGCTTTACAAAAAATATGGCAATCATACCTGGTACGATCAGAAAGGACTTATTGAATTTACATTTGTGCTGTACAAACAAGTACAGCAAATCAGGGACGAAGGGGTTCCTCTCACCATACCTTATGAAATGGAATTCATCAAAATCTTTGAAAAAGGGGCCAGTACAGTTCCAAACCTGCAGACAGAGCTGCTAATCAGCTGTATGTATTTTTTCTATACCTCTAAAGTTTTTACTGGCTTTACCATTGGTAAGAGCCAGGAAACGGGCTGGTATCTTCACAGGGAATTATCCAATACAGCTGATCTGGACTCGCTGATGCAAGTTATTTCTTTAAAAAAAGAATTTAAACATGAATACTTCAGTCAGTATTATCCGCTTAAGGAGTCATTAAAAAAATACTTGGAAATTCAAAGAAACGGCGGATGGAAACCGGTGCAGCTCGAAAAAGGCATTAAATCACTGCAAAGCAGTGATTCTTCTCTTACCGTTCAGCAGATCAGAACCCGATTATTTGTGGAAGGTTATATAAATCAGGATAGCGGATCCCTTATTTTTGATCAGTCAGTCTCTGATGCGATCACTGCATATGGAACAGCTCAAAATCATGATTTTAACAACAAAATCACACCCCGTTTAATTGAAATGCTAAACATTTCTGTGCAGAGCAGAATTAAAACCATATCGGTTAATATGGAAAGATGCCGCTGGATAAATCCTAAAATTAATGCGGCACAGGAATATATCGCAGTGAATATACCTTCTTTCAGGCTCCTTTATTTCCGTGAAGGAAAACCATTGCTTACTTCCAAAGTAGTAGTTGGAAAGGAATTTCATAAAACTATTGTTTTCAGTGGCAGCATAAGTTATATTGCTTTCAGCCCCTACTGGAATGTACCCTCCAGCATCCTTAAAAAGGAAATACTGCCAAAAATAAAGAAGAACCCCAATTATTTGAAAAATCAGAATATGGAATGGCATAACGGGCAGGTCAGGCAAAAACCCGGAGGCAGCAACGCCTTAGGCCTTGTGAAATTTATGTTTCCAAACTCCCATAACATTTATCTTCATGATTCGCCTTCCAAATCTTTTTTCAACATGGACAAAAGAGCCTTCAGCCATGGGTGCGTCCGGGTAGAGAAAGCACGTGATCTGGCAATTGCCATTATGGAAAAACAAGCCAATTGGAACAGCTCCAAAGTAGATGCTGCCATGCATTTGGGAAAAGAAAATACCTATGTACTGGAGAATAAAATCCCTGTTTACATTGCTTATTTTACTGCATGGGCTGACGGCAGCGGTAATATTGCATTTTATGATGATCTCTATAATCGTGACAATGCTCTTGCAGCGGTTCTTTTCCAGAATTAATTCTTCATCTTGCTTATTTTCATATAATCAAGAATTTTTAACTCGCTGCCCTTTTTTTCGATTAATCCTTCATTCCTAAATTCTGTCAATGTTCTGCTTACCGTTTCAGAGGCAGTCCCTGACATGGCAGCCAAATCATCCCGGGTTACATTAATACTATCCCCTTTTACTGCTTCTTCCTGACGAAAAAGCCTAAGTAAGGATTCCGCTATGCGCTTTCTTACCGATTGATAGGCCAGCTGAAGCAGATGATTGTCTTTGGACCTGATTTCATTTGAAAGGATTTTAATGAATTTTTCTGCCACATCAGGGTATAGTCTTAGTAATTCTTTGAGTTGTTCTTTTGGAAAAAAACATACCTGACTGTCCTGCAGAGCAGTTGCAGTATCTGTGTAAGTTTCATCAGAGAGAATGGTGTTTACTCCGATAAAATCATTGGGATGATACATCCCTGTCATAAGTTCACGCCCGTCTTCAGACATCTTGACTGTTTTGATTTTACCTGAGATCACAAGATAAATCCCAATCGCCCGATCGCCTTCGTAATGAATAATCTGGTTTTTCTTAAAAGGCCTGTGAACATGCTCTTCTATCATTTTCCTGAGTTCCGTAAGTCCCTCCTTATCCCCCACTAAACTCTCCAGATGCCCCAGGGACTGACTGTAGAAATCTTTTTGTGAGTTCTTTTTATTTAACCTGCTTTCTATGGCATGCAAAAGCTCCATATCATCAAAGGGTTTGGTCAGGTAATCATCCGCCCCCATTTCCATTGCCTTTCGCAAATCCGGCCTTTCGGATTTTGCTGTTATGAAAATAAAGGGAATGTTACTTGTTTTTGGGTTTTTATTTAGCATATACAATACACCATAGCCATCAAGTTCGGGCATCATGATATCGCACAGAATGATATCGGGCAGGTTCGCAACAGCAGATTCGACACCTACTTTACCATTATTGGCCTGATAAACCGTATACTGGGCCAGATTAAGGATCTCTACAATATTTTCCCTAATGTCATTATTATCTTCAATAATTAGTACTTTGCTCATGATATGGGAAATGTTAAGGTGAATAATGTTCCTTCTTTTTCATTACTGTTAAATTCTGCAGTCCCTCTCATCAGGGTGACATATCGGTCCACTATATTTAAACCCAGACCGGTACCAGGGATACTGCCGGTATTATGTGCCCTGAAAAAAGCCTGAAATAGATGTTTTTGTTCCTCCAAAGGAATTCCTATACCATCATCATGAACCGACAGAATACAGCTTAAATCATTAATTTCTGTCGTAAAATCAATACAGCAGTTATCACCCGAATACTTTATGGCATTTCCAATTAAATTAATGGCACAATTCTTTAATAGATTAGCATCCAGATATATCATCGTTTGGATCCCTACATGCCGGCAGACAATATTTTGACTGGGCTTGGCCAGAAGCTGCATCTCTTCACTTATTTCCTCTGCAAATTTAACCAGGTCAAAGCAGGTATAGCTGGCTTTTACTTTTCCTGTTTCCAATTTTTCAACATACAAAAAATCATTAAGGATAGCCGTTAAACTCATCACTGAGTTTTTAATTTTGCCAATATGCTTTGCTATCTGCTCACTGCCAAAAGGTATAGCATATTTTTCAATTAGTGAGGCCGATAACTGCACGGTGCTGAGCGGAGTACGAAATTCATGCGAGGCCATGGATAAAAAACGGTTTTTCAATTTATTGAGTTCTTTTTCCTTCTCCAGGGAAATACTCACTTTCTCTTTCGCCTTTTCCAAAGCAAAAATGGTGTCATTTAAGGATTTTGTCCGCTCTTCTACAAGTTCTTCCAAATGTGCTGCGTAATCTTTAAAGCGCTCCTCATCTACTTTTTGCTGCGACAGATCATGAATAAATCCCGCATAGATAGTCCTGCCCGAATATTTTACCTCACTGACCCCTAATTTCATCGGAAACACATAACCGCCTTTACGAAGCCCAGTGAGTTCGCGTCCAATACCAATTATGCTCGCCTTTCTAGTTGCTTTATAATTACCAAGATAGTGATCATGTTTCTCACGGTCAGGTGAAGGCATTAACATAGAAATATTTTTGCCTATAACTTCCTCTTGCTTATAATCAAATAGCTTACATGCTGCAGGATTCATGGATTCTATGGTCCCTACGTCATCAATAGTAATGATTCCATCCAGGGCATTTTGTACAAGTGCATATAATAAGGCCGCATTATCCATTACCAAAGTGATCAAATTAGGATGATCCTTATAAAGGTCGGCTATTATAAGCGGCAAATAGCTTTTAATGTGAATATTATGATATAATTATCACATTATCATTCATTTAACAGTATAATGCACTATCAAAGCAATTTTTTACGCAATACAACCATTGTTCTGAATACTGTGAAAAAAATGAATTCCAGTTAAATTCTGCAGCAAAGTGACACAAATCATTATTTATCATGCTTTAACTCATTTGCATTTAGTGCCATATATTGCTTCTTTGTCATCAAAACCAAAACCGACTTCTGATGCAAAACAAAAACAGGCGCATGCTGCTTATAAAAGACGATTCTAAAACAACAGATGTATTTTATGCCGCTTTGAACAATTTAGAATCAAGGCATCCCATTACTGTATTTAAAAATGTAAAATTATGCCTGAAATTTTTAAACCAGGAGTCTACCGCTGCTCCCATGCTATTTTTTAATCTAAGCGAAAACAGCTGTAAATGCCTTGATGAAATAGTATCTCTCAGAAATGATAGCAAAAACAAAGATTTGCCTATTGTAGTTTATGATCCACTGGCAAAGCTTAGTGATGAAGCTATTTTCATCGCAGGGGCGAACATCTACATAAAAAAATCAAAGGATCCCTTAGAACTTAAAAAGGTGATAAAAAAAGTAATCAATCTGGACTGGCAGTTTGAATCGGGAAAATTTAATAGGGAAACCTTTTTTGTTTCAGTTTAATTCAATATTCCACCCTACCATTAAAAGTGCCTTACATCATTTTTATCCGGGAGTTTTGTCATTTCCAATTTTAAACTGTTAGTCCAACTTTGTAGTGGAAATAAAAAACGGAACAATCCCTGGCTTGCTAAATTTTAAATGAACAATGATGAAAAAAAATGAAATTTTACAACGAGATGTTCAGGATGCTTTAAACTGGGAGCCTGAGTTAAATACAGCTCAAATTCAAGTCAGTGCCAATAACGGCTTAATTACCCTGAGCGGCTTTGTTGATTTACCCGAAAAAAAAACAAAAGCCAGAAATACAGCAAAACAGGTTCCCGGAGTTTTAGGAGTTCTGGAAAATATTAAAATAAAAACCAACAGCTGGGAATATCAAAACGATCATGATCTTGCCCAGACAATAATAAAAGCTTTCAAATGGAATTGGAACACGGTAAATGACACGATTCAGGTTCAGGTAAAAAATGGGCATGTAACACTTACCGGCGAGCTGGAATGGCATTACCAGAAAGAGGGCGCTACAAAAGCTGTCAACAATGTAATTGGTGTTAAGGGAGTAGATAATAATATTTGCATAGAATCAGGACTTAATGCAACGATTACTAAAGATAGCATCAAAGGCGCTCTGCAAGGCCATATAGCAATTGATCTGGAAGGAATTGTAATACAAGTTTTCGAAAATGAAGTAATCCTTGAAGGCAGAGTGGATTCGAGATATCAGAAAGAGCTGGCTGCAAAAATTATATGGAAAACACCCGGAGTGCGTAATGTAGTAAACAATCTTAAGATAATCCATGAAAATACAAGACTAACACTGGGGCTTTTTTATAAACAGCTCGCTAAATTATATTAATATGAAAAACACAAATACACTGGTTGCGTTTTATGCTACTCACCTTAAGGCTGAAGCAGCTATTAAGAAACTTGAAAAAAGCGGATTTGATATGACCCAGCTATCCATCATGGGATCGGATTACCATTCTGAAGAGACCGTAACGGGTTACTACAACGTAGGGGACCGCATGAAAAAATGGGGCAGCTTTGGTGCTTTTTGGGGAGGCTTCTGGGGTTTGTTATTTGGATCTGCTTTCTTTTTTATTCCCGGACTTGGTCCACTGCTTGTCGCCGGGCCTCTTGTTTCTGCCATTATAGGAGCACTTGAAGGGGCAGCATTACTGGGAGGTACCAGCGTTATTGCCGCGGCACTGGTAAGTCTGGGGATTTCAAATCATGAGGTTATAAAATATGAAACGCAGATCAAAGCAGGTAAGTTTATGCTGGTTGTACACGGAAGTAAAGCCAACACTGAGAATGCGCGCAAAGTACTGGGAATTCATATTCCTAAAGAAAATGGCATACATAAAAAAAATGATATTTCTGCTCAGGAAATGGAAGCATCCACAATGTTATAAGTAAAATAAGCAATAAAAATCACACCCTAAAAAAATGAAAACTATAAAACAATTAGGCATTTATTTAGATCATGCTGCTGCAAATTTAATCGATTTCCCCAGTAATGATAAAGAGCCACAGTCTATAATTTCTGAATTTGATAATCAGGACAAACATGAAACGCTGCAAAGAAGCGAAAATGAAATGCACCACAAAGAGCAGGACAAACAAAGGGCTTACTTTAAAAAAATTGCAGCCATTGCCTCACACTCCAGTGAACTGCTATTATTTGGTCCCACTACAGCAAAAACTGAATTACTGCACTTTTTGCAAAAAGACAATAGTTTTGGCAAAATTAAAATCGAGACTGAAAACACCAATAAATTGACAACGCACCAGCAGCAGGTATTTGTTCGGGAACATTTTAAAAAGTTCGACTTTAAAAATGGTTTAAATGGAAAAAATACTTTTTAAAATAAACTGCCATACCATACAAAGGGAATTGCAATTAAAACCATTGCCCATTATCAAAGCATTTAATAGCATCTGGGAATTGAATTTGCCATATAAGAAATAACGCGAGGAGCTTGCTAAAAATAAATTATAAATTTAAATATGCATATTATGAGAACCAACGAAGAATTACAGAAAGACGTTCAGAATGCGATTAAGTGGGAACCGCTTTTGCATGCAGCAGAAATTGGAGTAATAGTTAAAGATGGTGTGGTAACCCTGTCGGGGATTGTAGACGGTTATTACAAAAAAAAGGAGGCTGAAACCGCCGCCAAAAACGTGGCAGGCGTAAAAGCTGTTGTGGAAGATATAGAAATCAAATACTCCAATAACCTTACCAAAACAGATAATGATATTGCCAATGAAGTCTTAAAAGCCTTAAAAGACAATTGGGCTGTATCGGAAGATCATGTCAAGGTAAAGGTAGAAGATGGCTGGGTTAATTTAGAAGGTGAACTTACGTGGAATTTTCAAAAACAGGATGCTAAAAATTGTATCAGTTACCTTCCGGGAGTAAGAGGTGTCACCAATGATATTAAAATCAAATCCGATATTACCAATGCCATCGAAAAAAAGGATATCGAAAAAGCACTGCAAAGAGCATGGGGAGTAAATGAGAAAGAGATTACGGTCACCGTAGAGGGTACCCATGTTAAGCTGACAGGTTTTGTTGATTCTATATTCCAAAAAGATCAAGTAGAACAAATCGTCTGGAAAACTCCGGGTATTTGGTCCATTGATAATGATCTTGTTATAGAATATGATTATGCCGCATTGTAAAATGAGAGAAAAGAAATAGAGGCCAATGTCCTCTATTTTTATTTACATCTGTGGGTAATTGAACCATTATAATAAAATAAAGCGTCCTGGTAGATTGCTTTAAATACTTTAAGATCAGCATTATGATATCGATAAAAAGAGAAGGAATTATACTTGAGAAAACCGAACTTCTCTTTGAGAATGAGGGTGTGATGAATCCTGCAGTTGTCAAAAGCGGAGATTTTCTTCATCTTTTTTATCGCGCTGTAAGCAAGGGCAACCATTCAACAATCGGCTATTGTAAACTAAATGGCCCTTTGAGTGTTATACAGCGTGACAGCATACCTATCCTTTCTGCTGAATTTAATTATGAAAGTCATGGACTGGAAGATCCGAGAATTGTAAAAATAGAAGGGTTGTACTATATGACCTATACCGCTTTTGATGGCGTAAATGCATTAGGCTGTCTGGCAGTTTCTAAAGATTTAATTCATTTTGAAAAAAAAGGTATAATAGTACCCACTATAACCTATAAGCATTTTAGTGAGCTGACCAACTCCAAAAAAAACATCGACAGCAAATATTTCAGATACAACCAGCAAAATGGAATTACTGAAAAAGAAGGTAAAAAAATACTCCTGTCGGATAAAAATGTAGTTTTCTTTCCAAGAAAAATAAAGGGTAAATTCTGTTTTATGCACCGCATTAAACCAGAAATACAGATTATTGTTGCTTTTAAGTCAATCAAAGATCTAACAGCTGCATTCTATGAAGACTATTTTCGGAATTTTAATGATCATATTTTGCTATCACCAAGATACGATCATGAATCCAGTTATGTTGGCGGCGGATGTCCGCCCATAGAAACACCAAAGGGATGGCTTATTATTTACCATGGCGTCAGGGATAGTATAAAAGGACGCATATATTCAGCCTGTGCCGCTCTGGTAGATCTTGATAATCCACAGATCGAAATAGCCCGCCTCCCCTATCCATTATTCAGCCCAAAAAGAGATTGGGAACTGGAAGGAGAAGTAAATAATGTGTGTTTCCCCACAGGAACAGCTATTTTTAAGGATACTTTATATATTTATTATGGTGCTGCAGATGAACACATAGCCTGCGTATCGGTTAGCTTATCGGGTTTGATAAATGAATTAATACTTAATACTAAAAAAAAATGATAATTAATATTCCTTCTCGCAGCCATAGCACTCTTTTGTTAAAAAAAGACAATACGCTTATTTCAGATGAAACAAAAGCTGATAAAACTCCTGAAATTATCTTTATAACCTCATATCCTTCAAGGGAATGTGGCATTGCAACCTATTCTGAGGACTTAATTGCTGCTTTAAACAATAAATTTGAACAGTCTTTTATCATAAAGGTTGCTGCGCTGGAATCAAGTAACGACAACTACACTTATGGTGCTGCCGTTGATCAAATTCTCAAAACCGACCTTCCTGATTCCTACCTTAAGCTTTCTGAGCGCTGTAATGCTGATAAAGCAGTCAAACTGCTTTTAATACAGCACGAATTCGGGCTGTTTAAAAACAATGAGGCCGATTTAATCCAATTCTTAAGCTCATCGATAAAACCTGTTTTAATCGTACTTCATACTGTTTTGCCTAATCCTGATAAAGAGATAAAACAAAATATTGTCGAAATGGATGAACTTATCGACGGATTTATTGTCATGACCCAAAGATCGGCTAAAATACTAAATAGCGACTATGGCATTGCAATGAATAAAATTACCGTTATTGCTCATGGAACCCATTTGGTTAAACATGGGGAAAAAGAAACATTAAAAAAAATATATGGTCTTTCAGGCAGAAAGGTAATTTCCACCTTTGGGCTCCTTAGTTCTGGTAAATCAATTGAAACCACCTTAGACGCATTACCTGTTATTGCCAGCCAAAATCCTGATATCTTATTTCTGATTATTGGAAAGACGCATCCCTCAGTAGTTAAAAATGAAGGAGAAAAATACCGTGATTTTCTTAAAAAAAGAGTCGAGGTCTTAGGAATGCAAGCACACGTGAAATTCATTAATTCTTATTTGCCATTAGAGGAATTACTGGAATATCTGCAGCTTACAGATATTTATTTATTTACCTCCAATGACCCGCATCAGGCTGTAAGCGGCACTTTTTCCTATGCTATAAGCTGCGGCTGTCCTATTATATCTACACCTATTCCGCACGCCCTTGAAGTGCTTGAGGATGGAACAGGGATTATTATTGAATTTGGAAATACGGTACAATTGGCTGAGCAGGTCATGATGTTATTAAAAAATTCACAGTTGCGTAAAAATATTTCTGACAACGGTATACATAAAATGGCACCTACTGCCTGGGAAAATTCAGCTATTAAGCATGCGGGCTTATTTAAAAAAACGATCGGAAAAAAAATAGCATTACATTATAAAATTCCGACAATTAACCTGGAGCATCTCAAAAAATTGACCACTTCATTTGCAATGATTCAATTTTCTGTCCTTAACCATCCTGATATAAATACAGGCTATACTTTGGATGACAATGCCCGTGCATTAGTGGCTGTCTGCCAACATTATGAATTAAACAGAAACCCAGAAGATTTAGAGCTGATTGAGAAATATTACAGTTTTATCAAATTTTGCCTTCAGCACAATGGGAGTTTTTTGAACTATGTCAATAAGGAAGAAAAATTTACCATGCAAAATAATGAGAATCTGGATGATTCAAACGGAAGAGCTATTTGGTCCCTGGGTTTCATGCTGTCTCTTTCCAGTATTTTTCCCATCGGATTTACTTCAGATGCAGAAAACACTATCAATAAGGCGTTGACAAGAGTCAATACTATCTATTCAACAAGAGCGATGGCATTTATCATTAAAGGTATTTATTATCGTAACAAAAATAGTGTCAATTTTGAAAATATTGCCTTGATTAAATTGTTATCGAATCGATTGGTGAAAATGTACCGACATGAATGTAAATCAAATTGGAAATGGTTTGAAAGTTACCTGACTTATGGCAACAGCATAATTCCCGAAGCACTTCTTTGTGCCTACCTGGCCACAGGTGAATATCAATATAAAGAAGTTGCCAAAGAATCCTTCGATTTTCTTTTATCTCATATTTTTACCGAGGATAAAATCAAGGTAATATCAAACAAAGGCTGGCTTGACTCTAAAATGCAAAAAAAAGAAACCATCGGTGGAGAACAACCCATTGATGTTGCTTATACTATTCTTGCTCTTGACAGATTTAAAACTGTTTTTAGAAATTCATCCTATTTGGAAAAAATGGAAATCGCCTTTAGCTGGTTCTTAGGGAACAACCATTTAAATCAGATCATATATAATCCATGCACTGGCGGATGTTATGATGGTTTAGAAGAAAATTATATTAATCTCAATCAGGGTGCAGAATCAACCGTAAGTTATTCGATGGCTCGTTTAACGATGGAAAAATATATTTCTGAAAAAGAACTGCATCATAAAAAAACAGCCAAAATCAATCTCCTTGAACCCATTGGAGTGTAATGTATATCATTTATCAAAAATGCTTCTTAAAATAAAAATGAAATTGCAGATACAACAAGGAACTGAAGTAATCAGATTTATACTCTACACTCAAACTGCGATAAAATTTTATTTATGTTAATTTAAAGATACTTAACCCCCGAGAGCTGTAATTGATTGTTAAAATCATATACTCGGGGAAGGCCCGTGGGAATATTTACTTTGACAATATCAATTGGGCTGATGTTTTCGAGATACATCATCAGGGATCTTAGGCTATTGCCATGAGCTACTATTAAAACATTCTGTCCTATTTTTAATTTAGGTTCGATCTGGGTTTTATAGTACGGAATAACGCGGTTGTAGGTCTGTAGTAGACTTTCTCCCCCAGGCGGGCAGACATCATAACTTCTTCTCCAGATTTCCACCTGGGCAATCCCATACTTTTTTGCAGTTTCCTCTTTGTTGAGCCCCTGCAGTGAACCATACATCCGTTCGTTAAAAGCGCTATTTTTTACAGTTGGAATCTTGACATGCATTTCCTTTAGAATAATCTCCAGACTTTCCTGTGCCCTGATGAGCATTGAAGTATATGCCATGCAAAAAACATATCCTTTGAGTTTTTTCCCCGCAGATTTTGCCTGCTCTTTTCCATGCAGCGTTAGGGAAATATCCAGTGTTCCTGTAAAACGGTTCTCCAGATTGTAAAGCGACTGTCCATGTCTGACAAAAATTAATAACGCCATTTTTTTTCTTTAAAAACAATAGTAAAACTACAGTAAAAAAACAGGCTATAAGTGTTGTAAATCACTTATAGCCATGTTTCTAATCATTGATGCACTGGCTTGCTTACACCAAATTTGCAGGAATCAACAAAAGAATTTAATCCTAGTTCCTTAAAAAAATTAAAATAATGAGAACAATTTTCGCGCTTATCGCATTAGCCGCTTTAACAGCAACCATACTTATGGATACTGTAGGCAGAAAAGTCAAAACAAACAAAGCCAATTCCAAACCTTAAAAATCTATCTCAATATGTGTTTTTCTGCTACAGCAAGTTTTAGTGCCGGTATTATCCTGACAGTCATTAGTGCTGTCGCCATAAAAAAAGTACAGCATCCCTCACAGACTATGTTTGCCATGATCCCTTTAATATTTGCGATACAGCAGTTTGCTGAAGGTTTTTTATGGCTATCCATTCCCGATGAGAAATGGTCCTACCTTCAAACCGACATCACTTACTTTTACCTGATTATTGCGCAGATTATCTGGCCCATTTGGGTTCCGCTTTCCATACTTATGCTCGAGAAAGAACAAACCCGAAAGCAGATACAAAAAATACTGGTAGGAATTGGAATACTTGTTTCGGTGTACCTCACCTATTGCCTGTTCAATTTTAATATCAGATCAGAAATTGACTGTTATCACATAGCCTATATCCAGACCTATCCCGAAACTTTCAGGATAATGGGTGGATTTCTTTATATAGTTGCGACAATACTTCCGCCTTTCTTTTCCCATATCAGGCGCATGTGGTGGTTAGGGGTTTTAGTCCTGGTATCTTATGTGATCACCAGCATTTTTTATGAAAGTTATCTTGTATCGGTATGGTGCTTTTTTGCTTCTGTGATTAGTGTGTCAGTATACTTGATCATGTCTGAAATAAGAATGAGCCATCGCGAAGATATATTTCGCGAAAAGAGCGCTCGAACATTACTAAAAAATGAACTGTAAGGGCGACATTTTGTTGTACTCTTAAAACGAATTTTAATTAAGAAGTAACTACAATCAGCTTTGAGAATGACGGGAGTCATTTTCAAATACCACACTTAAGCGCACCTTTACCTTAATAAATTGACATGCAAATGAAAACCAATGAAGAATTAGAAAAAAAAGTCATCGATGCCCTTAATTGGGAGCCTTTATTATTGGGAGCAGAAATTGGAGTGCTGGTCATTGATGGAATAGTTACCCTTACGGGTTCGGTAAACAGTTATGCTAAAAAAGAAGAGGCCGAGAAAGCCGCCAAAAATGTATTGGGTGTGAAAGCAGTAGTAGAAAAAATTGAAGTAGTACTAAACGACAGGACTCATAAATCAGATAATGAAATTGCGCAGGAAATTATAAACACCTTTAAATGGCATTGGGATATTCCAAGTGAAAGAGTCCAAGCGAGGGTAGAAAATGGCTGGGTATACCTTTCAGGTTCACTGGAATGGAACTACCAGAAAGAAGCGGCAAAAAAAGCGGTCAGAGTGCTTATTGGCGTGAAGGGTATTGTAAACAATATTATGATTATCTCTTTATCCAAAGACAGAATCAACAAAAAAGATATTGAAGATGCCATAGAGCGCAACAGGATTATTGGAAATACAGCAATTACTGTGGAAGTTTTAGATAATGCGGTTACTTTAAAAGGAAATGTAGAATCCTGGTTCGAAAAAAATGAAGCAAGCCGTATTGCATGGAAAGCGCCAGGTGTGCTTGAAGTCAAAAATAACCTGCAGGTAGCGCTCGATCAATAACCTTAATGAATCAATATAAAAAAAAATTATGGAAAAAGTAAATATGGACAGCCTGGTCATTGTAATGGCTGAACTGGAAAAACAAGGATTTACCTCCCAATTCGAGATTCATGGAAAGAGTCTGGTATCACTTAAAACAAATAGTTGTTATAGTGCTGATCAGGTACAAATAACACATTTTTATCGTTTTGAAGGCGAATCCAATCCAGAGGACAGTGCTATTATGTACGCAATTGAAACCTTTGATAAAGAAAAAGGTACCCTTGTGGATGGTTATGGAACAGCTGCGGATACTGCAACTGCAGATTTCATACGCAAGGTAAATAACATTCATAAATAATAAAACCATGTTAGCACAGATAAAAAAATCATCCATACCTCTTTATATCATTTTTGTAATATCAGCAAGTATCATATTACTTAACAGATACACCCAGTTTCATATTAATGACTATCGGGTACATTTTTTCTTTCTCTTCTTTGCGATATCCTCACTGGTAATCATTATTGGTCAATTTTTTAAAAAATTACAGAGCAGCTGGTCTATGATTTTAGTTTTTATAAGCATTGGAATACTTTGCGGACTAAAGGCTTTCTTTACATGGGGTGGAGACTGGAAAACACAAACTGTACTTTACAGGAACATTGAAAATAAAAACCAGACTGTCAATTATCAGCTTCGAGGCGACCGGTTTGCATTTGGATATAAAAAACGAATAGTTGGTATCTATTATTTAGCACCTTTTATGGAGTGGACCACCGATATAGACACGCTTTATTTAGATAAATCAAAATGGAAAAAGTTAAATCTGCAGGTCAATGAAATGAAACTGAAATAGAAAAATCTTAACCTAAAAACTGTCGCGATGGAATTTATAGATTATTATAAAACTCTCGATGTGCCGAAAACGGCCAGTCAGGGAGACATCAAGAAAGCCTATCGAAAACTGGCCAGAAAATACCATCCTGATCTGAGTCCCAATGATAAGCAGGCTGAGATAAAATTTAAAGAAATCAACCAGGCTAACGAAGTGCTGGCCAATGTGGAGAACCGGAAAAAATACGATAAGTATGGAAAAGACTGGAAACAGGCAGAAGAGTTTGAAAAATCAGGCTACAATCCCAGCCAACGACAAAACACTGAAAGAAAGCAGTCTGGTGATTCAGCAGGTGATTTTTCGGAATTCTTCCAATCCTTTTATGGAAATGGGAATGCACAGAGAGGATCGTCATCCAGGTTCAGGGGAGAAGATCTCAGCACTAAATTTCAGATGACTTTAAAAGATGCCTACACAACCCATCGTCAGACCATAAAAGTTAACCATAAAAATATCCGGATCACCATTCCGGCCGGAGTTGAAAATGGGCAGGTCGTAAAAATTACAGGTCATGGCGGCAATGGAATTAACTCAGGTCCAAATGGTGACTTATTTATAACCTTTTCAATAGCGGATGATCCCGATTTTAAGCGGGACGGGAATAATTTGTATACAAATACCCCGCTCGATCTTTTTACTGCCGTGCTGGGAGGCGAAATTGCCGTGAATACTTTCGATACAAAAGTAAAACTCAAAGTGCCTGCCGGAACACAAAGCGGGACAAGGATAAAATTAAAGGGCAAAGGTTTTCCTATTTATAAAAATGACAATCATTTTGGAGATTTATACATCACTTACATCCTCAAAATACCCGTGGAGCTTACAGGGAAGGAAAAAGAACTTTTTCTTGAACTTTCCAACTTAAGGAAGTCCAAAGTAAGCTAAAATAATTATTGAAGTTTAAAAGTAAATACCATGAAAAAAATACTCGTTACCACAGACTTTTCAAATATCTCAAAAGCAGGGATACGATTTGCTATTCAGTTTGCTTGCCAGACACCTTGTGAACTTATATTCTACAGTGTCAATACAAAAGAGCTGAGCGATAGTATTGAAAACTATTATAAGAAAACCACGCAGGATTATAAACTTAAAAAATTCATACTTTCCATCTACAAAACAACTAAAAAACTGGTTGGCAAGGCAGAATTCGTTACCGAGAACCAGACTCACGTGGCTAAGTCCATTATTGCTTTTGCTCAAAAATACAAAGTAGATTACATCTGTATCAATACATCAGGCCCCGGCATTTTTAATCAGCTTATTGGAACTACGGCCTCACAATTGATTACTACTTCCCCTATTCCACTTCTGATTGTACCTTATACCTATCGCATGAGGCCGCTGAATCATTTATTATATGCCTCGGATCTTGCCAAAATTGGTGTTGAACTTCCATTAGTAAAGAAATTCGCCGTTCTATTTGATGCCGATATTGCAGTTTATCATTACAGTGAATTTCTTGATCAGGGCAATTTTAAGAACGATTTTAATGCCATAGCCCACAACTATCAATCTGATAAAGTATCATTTAACTTTAAAAAATTAAATATCGAATTTTCTTTACTGAATCATTTAGAAGTGGATATGCGGAAAATTAGACCATCAATCATTGTCATGTTTACCAAACAGAACCGTGACTGGTTTGAACGTCACTTTCTTTCCAGTAAAACCAAAGAGTTTGGTTTTGACAGCAGTACTCCAATACTTGTTTTCAGAAAGTAAATAAAACAATGAAAGCACACCACAACTAAACAACAATGACTGAAAATAAATTCCATACGGACGGTTTAACCACTGCACAAGTCCTTGCTGCGAGGAAAAAATATGGGCAAAATATATCGTCCTACAAAAAAACGAACCGATATACTGCTGCGATGCTACGCATGATCAAGGAACCGATGATGATTTTATTAATGGTAGCATCAAGTATTTATTTTATTAGCGGCAAAACTGCTGATGGTATATTTTTAGCATCCGCAATTGTCTTGATTGCAGCGATTTCTTCCTATCAAAATGCAAGGAGCCGAAACGCCCTGGAGCAATTAAAAAATTACACGAAGCCTAAATGCAAGGTGGTCAGAAATGGAAACGTTGTGGAAATTAAAACAGAAGATATTGTTATGGGCGACAGCCTTCTGGTTGAAGAAGGTGCTCTGGTCCCTGCAGATGGAATCATCAGTCATTCCAATGATTTTTCTGTAAATGAATCGATTCTAACCGGGGAATCAATGTCAGTCAGCAAAGATAAATCTACCAAAGACAATACTATTTATCAAGGCACCACAGTTGCAGCAGGACTGGCCATCGCCACTGTAAGTGCCATTGGAAGCGATACCGGCCTGGGAAAAATAGGCAAAAGCCTTGAGGGAATAAAAGAGGAAAAAACACCTTTAGAGATTCAAATCGGCAGTTTTGTTAAAAAAATGGCCATTGTCGGCGCACTTGTTTTTTTGATTGTATTGGCAATCAACTATTTCCATTCCTATAACATATTTGACAGCTTACTTAAAGCCCTCACCCTGGCAATGAGCATTCTGCCTGAAGAAATCCCTATTGCTTTTACCACTTTCATGGCTATTGGTGCCTGGCGCATGATGAAAGAAGGAATTATTGTCAAACAGATGAAAACAGTTGAAACTCTGGGAAGTGCCACTGTAATCTGCATTGATAAAACAGGTACCATAACTGAAAACAAAATGAGCCTGGCCAAGATTTTTTCTTTAAAATCTGCTAAAATTACCGATATCGAAGACCCATTGTCCCAAGAGGAAAAAAAGTTAATTTCCTTATCGATGTGGGCAAGCGAGCCTATTGCTTTTGATGCTATGGAAATTGCCCTGCACGAGGTGTATACAAAAGTGGTCCAAAAAGACGAACGTCCTGATTTCAAATTGGTACATGAATACCCCCTGTCAGGAACACCTCCCATGATGACCCATATTTTTGAAAATAAATCAGGCACCAGAATCATTGCTGCCAAAGGAGGCAGTGAAGCACTGATGCAGACAGCTGCACTGAGCGCAGAGGAAAAGAAGATGATCCTAAAAGCAATAGAGGAACTGTCCATTGAAGGTTACCGCATACTGGCAGTAGGCGAAACCCGTTTTGCCTCTGATAATTATCCTAAAACCCAGCAGGAATTTAAATTTGAATTTATCGGTCTTCTCGCTTTTTATGATCCTCCTAAAAAGAACAGCAAACTGGTTTTACAGCATTTTTACAAAGCCGGCATACAGGTAAAAATCATCACTGGTGATAATGCCCTGACAACCTCCTCCATTGCAGAGCAGATAGGTTTCCGGGGATATGACAAAAGTATTTCCGGTGATGAACTGATGAAACTCACCAAGAAGGAGCTCAAAAAAAGGGTTATGGATACCAACTTATTTACCCGAATGTTTCCCGAGGCCAAATTAAAAATTATAAATGCGTTGAAAGCAAATAAGCAAATTGTGGCCATGACCGGTGATGGCGTAAACGATGGTCCGGCATTAAAGGCAGCGCATATCGGAATTGCGATGGGCAGAAAGGGAACGGAAATTGCCAAACAGGCGGCATCCCTTATACTAATAAATGATGACCTCTCGAGAATGGTGCATGCCATTGCAATGGGAAGGAAAATTTATGCCAATATTAAAAAATCAATTCAGTTTATCATTTCAATCCATATTCCTATCATATTTACTGTCTTCATTCCGCTGGCACTGGGCTGGAGATATCCCAATATATTCTCACCGATCCATATTATTTTCCTGGAACTCATCATGGGCCCTACCTGCTCTATCGTATATGAGAATGAACCTATGGAAAAAAATACCATGGCGCAGAAGCCCAGAACTTTCACATCAACATTTTTCAACTGGAAGGAACTCTCCACCAGTATTGTTCAGGGAATCGTAATTACCATTGGAACTTTATTTATCTACCAATACTGCATTTATCAGGGGTATAATGAACAGCATACCCGAACCATGGTTTTTGTTGTACTGGTAACGGCCAATATCTTTCTAACCTTGATGAACCGTTCTTTTTATTACTCTATTTTTACCACGCTGCGCTATAAAAATAATTTAGTTCCTATCATTATAGGAACTACCATTTTCGTTACGGGTTTACTGCTTTATGTAAAACCGTTTGCGGCATTCTTTACATTTGAGCCTCTGCAGGCCCTTCCTTTAGGCGTCGCAGTGGGAATTGGCTTTTTATCTGTAATCTGGTACGAATTGGTAAAACTATGGAAGCGTAATTTTAAAGAATTTAAACCATGAGAATTTCCCTTAGCCAAATAATAAAAAAACTGTTTCTCTTGTTTTTAATTTTAACAGGATTGTATTTTGCCAAAGACCTTCTGATTCCCTTGAGTATTGGAGGGATTCTGGCGGCCTTATTTTTGCCGCTCTGCAATTGGATTGAAAGTAAAAAAATATCCCGAAGTATTGCTATCTTGTTTTGCCTGCTAACATTCTTATCTGTAATTTTTATGGTCATAACGATATTAGGCTTCAAAATTTCGGAGCTTTTAATGGATTTAGCCTTTATCAAGCAAAGGGCAATTGAATCGGGAACCCATATACAGAAATATATTTTTGATCATTTGAATATTTCTGTGGATGAGCAATTTATTATCCTGAAAAATGAACAGCCTTCCTATTCTAATATACTGCAGAGCGTCTTAGGATCTGCCACCTATTTTTTTACGACTTTTATTCTGGTGCTGGTCTATTTTGTTTTTTTACTGCTTTACCGCAATCATATCAAAAATTTCCTGCTCAAAATTACACCGGAAGCGCAACAGCCAGAAATGGAAAATATCCTGCAGAGTGCGGCACATATTTCTTATCAATATTTGACAGGTGTCTCCAAAATGATTTTCCTGTTATGGATTATGTATGGTATTGCCTTTAGTATCACAGGAATTGAAAATGCTATTTTTTTTGCAGTCCTTTGCGGTCTTTTGGAAATCGTTCCATACATCGGTAATATTACAGGTACTGTTTTGACCCTTCTTTTTGCTGCCATAAATGGGGCTCAACCCATCATGCTTGCCGGAATTATAATAAGTTATGGCATCATACAAATTATACAAACCTGGATTTTTGAACCTCTGATTATAGGGCCGCAAGTAAAAATAAATCCCCTTTTTACCATTATCGCACTAGTACTGGGAGAACTTCTTTGGGGAATACCCGGCCTTATTTTGGCAATTCCCTTAACTGCACTTCTTAAAATTGTCTGCGATCATATCACCTTATTGATGCCGTATGGCTTTTTAATCGGCACTATTGAACCCGATGCCCGATCCTAAAACTGCCTGTCTTTAGTATTTATCTTATACCCGTATTTTCTTTCCAATAAGACAATTTCAAACCTGATCCTCTCATATAAAAGACCTGAAAGCAGGGCCGCTGCACCAATGAGCAAAACATGCAGTCCCATACTGGAATAAAAAATACCCCCTGTAATTCCTCCAATGAAAAAAAAGCTGATAATGGTCAACCGTAATTTTATCGATACAAAGAGCTTTTTTCTAAAGAGTTTCTCACTGTAAAAAAACAATTGGGACAATTCAATTCCAAGATCTGTAAAAAGACCCGTCAGATGTGTTGTTCTCACTGTGGCATTTGAGATTTTTGTTACCAGTGAATTCTGCAGGCCCATTGCAAACAATAAGCTATACGCTATAGCATCCGGGCTCCGGAGAATTAGATGTTCTCCAAAGGCTGCAATTCCAAACAAAATCGCACTTTCAATGGCTGTTGGAATTACATAGCTGTATTTCTCATTTTTTCTAAGAAGAAATTCCACAAGCAGGCTCGAGAAAAAAGATCCCAGGAAAAAGAAGAATATGTATAAAAAATAAATAAATCCCTGGGTGAAATCAAGCTTAAAAATTTCATCCACAAAAAAAGCAAAATGTCCTGTAACATTGGTCGTTAATTTTTGAACTGCCAAAAAGCCAGCTACATTTACCAGTCCGGCCACAAAAGACAGCAAAGAGGCAATTTTAAGATTATGTTTTAGATTTCTTTTGCTTCCCTGGTGCTTGAACATTGGTTTTTAATATTTTCAAATTATAATAACCTTCTAAATGTTGTGGTTATATTTTACTCCGATGACTTCCTTTTTCGTATACCTAACCACTTGTTTTTAAATATACAGGCTTACTGAGCAAAATAGTAGTTTTCTATAAATTAATTTTTACTTTATTTTTTTATAATTCACTATCTGCAAAGCCATCTTCCCCTTTTCTTGGCGGCCATGAACCGCAGGATTCCATCCAGCACTCCCGCCCTGTATATTAAATCAACGAGAAAATCAAATAAAATTTTGTTATATCGGAACGATAAATTTGCAGGTTTTATTCATTATTTGGTTGTATTGACTACCTGAACCTTTGTTGGGATTTTATCAATGGTAATAAAAGAATTCAGCAATAAAAGAATAATTGCAATAGAAATGGCAATTGTTGTCAAACCGATGCCCTGATTATACCTTTTATTTGCTTTGAGAGTGGCAAGATTGTTTTTGATATAACATACTTTATTTGCTTCAATTTCATAGTGCAGAATTTCCTTATATGACTTATTGATTAATGCTTCATATTTTGTTACAGATAAAGCCTGGTCAAGTGGTTTATTTCTAAAGATACTCAGCATTAAAAGGATAGAGGTTATAAATAATACAATGGGGACAATGGTAATTAATTGAATAGTTTGATTCCCTCCTTCTAAACTGTTTAAAAAAAAGGGAATAAATAGTACTGTAAAACCGATAATTGTTGCGGCATAGGAATGCTGTTGGCGGTTAGAACCTACCTGCTTTTCGATAATTTCTTTAGAATTCAGGGTAATAAATTCTAAATATCTAAGGTCTTCTTCCATCATAAAAAAATTTTAGGTATTAAAGCTGTAAAAAACTTTTTTTACAGTATAAGCTAATTTTAAACTGGCAGTATCACATGAAATTCTGCCCCAATATTCTCCTTGGCTTTTGCAAAAATAATCCCATTATGATTTTCGATAATTTTCTTTCCAATCGAAAGCCCAATACCTGTACCCTGATAGGCATTACTGCTGTTAAGTCTTTGAAAAATAGTAAAAATTCTATTTTCATATTGTTCATTAAAACCAATACCATTGTCTTTAACAACTATCTCATAGTATTGCAGTTTAAAATCCAATTCGGGATGCTTTTTAATTTGTGTAACGGTTAGTTTTTTGGAACTGATCTCTATTTTGCAAACCCCACCGTCATTTTTACAAAACTTAACTGCATTACTGATCAGGTTATAAAACAGCTGGTTCATCTGCAGTGGAATGCCTCTGATAACGGGCAGCTGACCAACTTTTATATCAAAGTTGCGTTCCTGTACCAAAAGCTCAAAATCAATTAGAATATTTTCCACAACCACATTTAGGTCAACTGCTGAAAACTGCCTGTCGGGGTTATCAAGATAGGAATAGGCCAACAGATCCTGGATCAGCGTATTCATCCTGGCTGAGGACTGGCTGATTTTTTCAAGCAGCAAGAGTGCAGGCTCAGAAATTTTTTCCTCCATTTGCAAAATCCTGCTTATAAACATCAATATTTTGCGCAGTGGTTCCTGCAGATCGTGGCTGGCTACATAGGCATATTCATGTAATTTTTTATTGGCAATATGCAATTGCTGGACAGAGTTTTCTAATTCCTTATTGGCAGTAAGTAAATCCACTGTGCGCTCCTGGACTTTAATCTCCAGATCATCGGACAAGACCTTCAGTTTCTTTTCAACATTACGGCGCTCGGTAATATCTTCAATAGCCAGCAGGATCAATTCTTTTTTACTGGTTTCATTAGTGACCTGTCTGGCATTTAGCAGCATGATACTTTCACCGTATGGCAAAAGATTTATCGATACCTGATAATCATCGAGCTGAATTTTTTCCTCTAGAACCTTCTCCAGCATTTTTCGCATGGGCATATTATCAAAAAGATGATTTTGAATTTCATAAATAAGCCTGCCCGTTGCCTCCTCTTTGGTAATGTTGTATTTCTTGGAAAATGCCCTGTTAATATTTTTTATTATCAGTTTGTTATCCAGTATAACTATTGGTTCACGCAGCGTGGCTACAATAGCCTCGGTATAATTCTTGGAAATATTGATTTCCTGCTGTTTGTTTAAAAGCTCCTGGTTAATCTGCAAAAGTTCTTCATTGCTGGACTGCAGCTCTTCCTTGGAGGACTCGAGCTCTTCATTGAGACTTTGGAGTTCCTCGCTTCCGCTCAGCAGTTCTTCATTTGCGCTCTGCAATTCTTCGTTGGAAGCTTCCTGCTCTTCACTTATTGCATTTACATCATCGTGTATTTTGGCCAGTTCTTTCTCAAGCTGGGCAATCTTTCTTAAGTTAACATTCTCACGTATTTCCTCAGTAGTAAGCTCCATAGTGGCGGGTTGCTGACTGTTCATGTTTTTTTTATAAAATACCACTAAAAAATGAGGTTCCGAGGTATCAGAGAGCGGCCGTATCTCAATAGTAATCTCACTTATACTGCCTTTATTTTTAATCTGAATTCCGTCTTTTATTACAAGTTCCCCGGTTTCTTTGGCATTATGCCATGAATTACGAAGCTCAAAAGCAAGGCCTTTACGAGCCATTTTAAGCATATTAAATGTTGGTTTTCCTACAGAGAGTTCAATAAATTCTGCAATGCTCCCGTTAATGTGTACAATGTCCATATTTTCATTTACGATGGCACTGGCAGGAGTATATTCCAAAAGCAAAATAGATTCGGCGCTTTTTCTAAAATCCTCTTTTATAATTTCCTTTCTTTGAATATCGGATTTAAAACTTTTCAATTTATCACCAACACCCCAGCCCGAACGCAGCAACCTGCCGGAAACCTCTTTTTTTACGTAAATTTTTCCCGCTTTGTCAAATGGCTGAAAAAGATCAGCCGCAGGAACAGTGGTTTCTGATTTTCCCAAAAATAAAAACCCGCTTTCCTTTAAAGCGTAGTGAAATGTGTTTAATGCTTTTTTTTGCAAAAAGGCATCCATATAGATAAAGACATTCCTGCAGGTAATTAAATCCATTCTGGCAAAAGGAGGATCCGCGAGAAAGTTATGAACTGCGAAAACACATAAATCCCTGATCTGTCTTTTAATAGTATACCCACTGCTGCTTGTTGTAAAATATTTAGAAATAACGGCTGGGGAAACATTACGCATTTGAGATTTTATGTAAAATCCAATTCTCGCCTTGGCAATTGCTACTTCTGAAATATCTGACGCAAAAATCTGAATTTCCTTTCCCAGTAGATTCTCTCCTAAAAATTCGTGAAGGGCAATGGCTATTGTATAAGCTTCTTCCCCTGTAGAGCATCCCGCAATCCATACGCGAATTGCGTTACCTTCTGTCACTCTCTCAGCAAGTAAGGGGAAAACTTTTTCCTTTATTATCTGAAAAATTTTAATATCCCTGAAAAACTCCGTTACAGGTATGAGCAGATCATTAAATAAATCTTCGGCAGCCAGTTTATCACCGCGCAAAACTTTAAGGTAGTCCCTCAAAGTAGTGATTTTGCTTAATATCATCCTTCTGGCAATACGCCGGTGTATGGTGGTTTGTTTGTAAAAACCAAAATCAACACCGCTGTGAAGGTGCAGAATTTTAATAATTTCCTGAAAAACTGCTTCATCATTAAGCTGATTATCATCGACTTCAAGAAATTTTTCCTTTGAAATTTCTATTAATTTCTCCACTATTTTATCCGGTGAAAGTATATAATCTACAACACCTGCGCTAATTGCATTCTGCGGCATTTCGTTATGGGAGGCTCCGCTATTCTGAGCAAATGTAATTCCTCCGTGCTTTTTAATTGCTCTAAGTCCAGAAGTACCGTCAGATCCATTTCCCGAAAGAAGTACGCCACAGGCTAAATTAAGATGAATCTCGGCCAATGAAGTAAAAAAAATATCTATTGTCTGATTTTTTGTATCCTTTATGCGCGGACCCAGCTTCAGCACACCATCAAAAGAGGTCAGTATTTTGTTCTCCGGAATAACATAAATGGTATTTGGAGCCAATTGAATCTCATCTGTAATTTCAGTTATTGGAATTTTAGCCACACGGGATAGAAGTTCGGTAAGCATACTGTCATGCGATGGATGCAGATGCTGCACTATAACAAAAGCCATATGAGAATCTTCAGGAATAGCACCAATAAAATCGGTAAAAGCCTCAAGCCCACCTGCAGAAGCACCAATACCTACTATGGGGAAGTCCTGCCTGGTAGCCTTAGGCAGAATATTTTTTATGTTATGCATGACTTGTCTTTTAATTGTTTTTTAGCGCATTTACCTCAAGGCACAGGAATCCAAAAATTTACCTGCTTAAATGCCGAAGTTTAATAAATACTTCGAGGATAAAATAGGTTCGTTGCAGGTAAGTTGGAAAGTCTTAGCTAAGTTTTATAATAAACAGCAAAAAAATAAGATTATATCTTATTCCCAACCAGCTTAAATTGATAAAACCCTACTGATTGTCAGTGAGTACATCCTAGATAATCTGGTAATTACCGTTTATTCATTTACAGGTTTAGTTTCAAATATACGCTTTAATAAATGCTAAGCAGTTTATTTTTTTTAAACAGTGAATCAGGCCTAAAATATCCAATTATGAATTACTTTTTCTGCTATCAATCAAATTCTACAATAAGTTCGTTGTCAACGTACCATACCCCAGTGGTATCCCATGCAATTCTTTCGGCCTCCTCCTTCTGATAAAGCGAACTGACAATACCGCTTAAAAATATAGTTTTGCCGTCTACTCTGACTTTAATATTGCCAATATCAAGAATCCAGCTGAGACTGAGTGCTTTGCGTACAATTTCTTTCTCGATTTCATTATTTATTTCAGCTTCTATCTGTATCTGGTCAATAACTCCCCTAACACCATCCAGATACCGAATAGCATTATCTGCGGCTTTCCTTTGGAAATTCCAATGCAGAATACCTTCCAGTGTGACCCATCCATCGTTCACTGTAACTTTTACCTTGTGATTAGGGACAGCCCACTTTTCCTTTAGTGCCTTAATTACCGAAGCTGCAATATCTTGATCATTTCTAATGGATGAAGCAGAAAGTTTAACCTCTATATTGTCTATAACAGACTTAACCCCCGAAATGTGCTTTACGGTATGCTCAGCCTGCTTTTTATTGTTATAGTTATCAACGGTTCCCGAAAGAGTGACAATACCCTCATGGACACTAACTTCGATTTTACCAGAGTTTAGAAGAGGCTCCCATTTAAGGCCTTCAACAACTTCTTTACTTAAAACATCATTACTTTTTTTCATTAGATTTTTTTTTAAAGTTTTAACCTTTGAAAGGTGCTCATTAAGAAGAAAATCACCTAATTCAACAGGCAAAGATGGCAAATGAAGAAGTGAAAAAAAATGATTTCAGTCCGTATAATAAATGATAAGAAACATCTTTAATATCATTAACCTTTCAATACACAGCTGCCTTAGAAATATGTCGAGAATCATATTTTCAAATGCTGCAGATCATTTTAGGACAGGTTCTTATCAAGCACCTTTGATGCAATATGCTGCCACTGTAGTTGAGATTGTTTTATAGCATTTCGAAATAAAAAGCACTAATGCTTTTTGATACACAAAACCGAAACTTAAAAAAGATGCCGCGTATTTCAAATAATAATCTAAAAGAAAATATTCAGATGAAAAAGAAAGGCCAATTGATACATATTTTATTTCTCTTATTTCTCGCACTAAGTGCAATTGGCGGCGGCATGGCACTGATTATTTCACCTTCCGGTAAATTATTGGGCGGACTGCCTTTATCTATCCTGAAATCTTCCCCTTTCTCTGATTTTCTTATTCCCGGAATTATCTTATTTTTTGTTTTAGGAATTTTCCCAATTTTAATTGTATGGTCTTTGATCAAAAAACCTATTATTCCTTTTATGGAATATTTCAATCTCTTTAAGGATATGCACTGGTCGTGGAGCTGCAGTATCTACGTCGCTTTTATTCTTATCGTCTGGATACAGGTTGAAACATATTTTATCCAAGGAGTAGGCTGGCTACAAATGTTCTATATGCTTTACTCCATTCCGATGCTAATTCTTGCATTATTGCCGCAAACAAGAAATAGCTATGCTCTTAAAACGATTAAATCCCATATTATTAAATCTTATTTATAATGACAATTACATGTAGTATCATTGGAATTATACTACTTATTTTACTTTTGGGAAAAACAAGTATGCATTTCAAATTCAAAAAGCAAGTCTCTGAATTATTAGAGAATGCAGAAACTCTCTCTGATAAAATCTATAACAGCAGTCAACTAACTGGATTACCCTACCCTGTTCAGCAATATTTTAAATATGCCTTGAAAGACGGACAGCATTACATAAGTTCAGTTCAATTAGAACACAAAGGATTATTCAAAACCAATTTGAAAAAAGAGTACATCACTATTACGGGCGAAGAGTACTTTTCTGTTCAGCCGCCACAATTTATCTGGAAAGGCACAACTTCAATGTTCACCGCCATCGACAGTTACATTGCCGATATAGGAAATCTAAAAGTTTCAATAATGAATATTTTTACTGCAGTAGATGGCAAAGGCATTACATTTAATGAAGCTGAGCTGCAGCGCTGGGTGTCTGAAAGCGTATGGTTTCCAACAAATTTATTGCCATCAGAAAAGATACAATGGTCAGCACTGAATACAGATACAGCCAAATTATCGTTCTCTTACAAAGAGGTCTCTTTTGATTATATTGTCACATTTAATGAGGCCGGCCAGATTGTTGCAATGGAAACACAACGGTTCATGACCGTTGCAAAAAGAGAAAAATGGATTTGCAGGATGTCTAACTATAAGGAAATTGATAATATAAAAATCCCCTTTGCAGCAGAAGCATCGTGGAAATTATACACAGGAAATCACAGTTATGCTAAGTTTGAAATCCAAAAGATAGCATATAATAAAAATCATTTCTAATAATGAAACCAGAACAGTGCTGCCTGACCTATATTTTTGATCCCTTAAATTGGTATTTTATCAATAGGAATCTTCAGACAATCGCTTTTATCCTTCTTTGACTTATCTTTGAGCAAATTTTAGAGAAATAAAGAACATTTGCGTTGGACGTTTATCTTAACTGTTTTAAAGCCTCTTCTAACTTAAATTTCTCCTGAAAATAGTCTTCTTTTAAGGAGTCAATTGTGTGCTGTAAAGCCGGATCATATTTTTCAATATGAGTTGCAAATTCTCTAATATATTTTACTTTTTTCTTCAATTGATCAAGATGCTGTTGCGCTTCCCCAATACATGTATTTATGTACTCGCGCTCATCTGGCGGATGTGATTCCACTTCGCTTCTCTGCTGTTGTATAGTCTGCTGTGCCGAAGCCATTATACTGTCTGATTCCCTGTTCATTAAAAACCACTTTCTAACCATCCTTTCACTGATGCCAGAGATCTCAGCTGAATCTGTCTCAATACCATTTTCATTTGAACCTGTCCAATCCTTTTTTTGGCAGGAATATAACAGTACGGCCATGACAACCAATATGCATATCTTTGTTTTCATCTGTTTGTTTGTTAATTTTCCTTTTACAAAATTGAAAATGCTTAATCTGAAGATTTTAAGTTCCAGCTAAATAAATTAACGAGCAGAAAAATGGAACGATAACTGAAATGATTTACGTCTTCTGTAAAGGGAATTAATAAGGGATAAAATTAGACTAAATAGAATTTCAGAAAAATGATATCTATCAATTCAATATCTGATATCAAACAGATTTTATTGTTCACTATTAATTTGATATGCTGCAATGACAATTTCTTTTTAAAACATACGGATCACGAAATTTTATTATTATTGGCAAGCAAATTTTGAAATATTATTTTTTTGAAATTATACCTATTTTTGTCATCTACTGTAGGTTGTCAAGCTGTCTATTATCTCAATTCTCAATATTATTAGTTTTGTGGTAAACTCTTGGCATTAGCTGCGGACCTAATCCCTTTTATGCCACAAAAAATTAAGGCCGTTTTTTTTTTAAAATTTAAGTAAACAAATTAAAATTTTTCAAATCCCATTTTGGTACAAAATTATATACAAACTAAATACATTTTTACTTCAATCCCCAACGGGACATCCAAACCAAATTCATAAAGCCAATGGAAGACAGCTACTACCAGTAGTAAGCCAATCTCTTTAAATCTTCCATAAATTTTGTTGAAATTTGTCCCGTAGAGGTCACAAACAAGCCAAAAGGCGCCAATTGAAGACAATTGGTGCCTTTTTTATATAACCTTTCTAATTTTTATTAGTATAAAGAGCTGAAATATAATTTGTTTTATTATATCAGTATAAAAGCTGAGTGTACAGCAAAGCTGAAAGACAAGTCGCTGTGTTGAATAGAAAGACATCAATTGGGTTTGAATGTACATCTCTCCAACACAAAAAACAGGGCTCTTTGGCAGCCCTTAGCCCCGATAGCAGTGAAATCCTTTTATGCCGGGGTTCGGCATAAAAGATTGGAACGGATAGCGGGAAAAAGCTCCTAAAAAATAATATTATATACAATTGACCCGAGGCTGGGCACAAAAGATTGCTTCGCCAGTTCGCTTCGCTCGGGTGAAGCGGAAATCCTTTTTGGCGGGGTTCGCCGCAAAGATTCAAGCGTATAGCGGGAAAAACTCCTAAAAAATAATTAATATAATAGTGTCTTTTTACAAAATTACCGATTCATTCTGATTTCCATCTTTTTTAATCCATACAGAATCTTATGTGATCTAAGTAAGCTGATGTGCTAAAAAATATTCTATAATATAAACCGTAAATTGATTTTTTTTGATTTAATTTATATTCTCTTCTTTCACCTGTTTATAAACTTCAATTTTTCCTATTACGTCAAAATCCAAAGTATAATTAATAGGGAATTCATAATTTTCATCCATCAAGATTATCATTTCAGCCTGGTGAATCGAATTACCCAAATTCAACTTTGGATTTTTGGATAAAATAAGATAATAGGGCAATGCACTTTGAGATAATTCATTATTGATCAGCATAGCAAAACCTTCTTTTGTGGTTTCTTCAACAAAATAAGAACCGGGAAAGTTAGGTTGATTCTTAGCTATAAAACGCTTAAATAGTTCAAGATCTGATTTATTAAAAGAAAGCGCTTGTAAATTTAAATTGCTAAACGTATCAAGTTTAAACCATTTAATATTTACAATTAACTTTTTAGAATCTAAGTTGTATTTAAAATAGGCCAGCTGCGTATTTATAGTATACATGGATAATATTTCTAATTAAATTACTACAGGATAAGTTTATTGGTAATGCTATGTAATTGGGCATGTAATCTTGTAAAAGCTGATAAATAAAAAATAAGGCATTTTTTTAACAGTTGTTTTTATGCAACGGCTAATTTAGTGTGAATTGAAATAAAAAAACAATCAAATTTAACATTTAGAACCATTCTAATGAGTAAGAAAAAACTTAATGATAAGTCTTTATTTATCTTTCTGCTTATAATAGTTTTTTTACTCCTACTAGCACACCTAAAAATGTCCTAAATGTACACACATACTATTTACAACATTTCTAAACAAGTAGTTACCTGAAATATCATAAGAATATTAGTTATCTTTGAATTGTGAAAAAATACCTTTCCATATTATTTTTATCGGTCTACCTGCTTTCTATAACGCAGTTGGTAGAATTTATAAAGCTGCCTATAATGGTAGAACATTATGTGGAACATAAAGAACAAAATCCTGCCTTAACAATTCTTGAGTTTTTATGCATTCATTATCAGGGACCAGATGTATATGATGCCGATTATGCTAAGGATATGAAGTTACCTTTTAAATCACACACCAATATCAGTTCTGTTGTATTTTATCCTTTAATACAAGAATACAAAACCATACAAAAAGTGAATTTTACGTATAAAAAACAAAATTTATATACGTATTCTTTTGCCTATTCTTCCATTTCACTTTCGTCTATCTGGCAGCCACCCAGAAACTGTTAATCGTTTTTTATTGGCTTAAAACTTTCACGTCAAATGGCGCGTGTTTTTGCTATTCCTTATTTTTTTATAACGACGATTAACAAAACAAACTTATGCTTACTAAAATAATTGAGTTTTCCGTAAGGAATAAACTCATTGTAGGGCTTTTTATAATTGCCCTTATTGGCTATGGATCCTATGAGGCCACTCGCCTGCCTATTGATGCAGTTCCGGATATCACAAACAACCAGGTACAAATTATAACCATAGCCCCTTCATTTGGAGCCACTGATATTGAACGCCTGGTCACTTTTCCTATAGAACAGGCCAATAGCAACATCTCCGGTATGAAAGAGATTCGCAGCTTTTCCAGATTTGGACTCTCTCTGGTCACTATTGTTTTTGATGATGATGTTGATGTCTACTGGGCCAGACAACAAGTTGCCGAACGCTTGCAGCAGGTACAAAATGAGATTCCGCAAGGCATAGGTACACCTACACTCGGGCCAATATCTACAGGACTTGGCGAAATTTACCAATATGTGGTGAAACCCAAAAAAGGGTATGAACAAAAATTCAATGTAACGGACTTAAGAACGATTCAGGACTGGATTGTAAGACGACAACTACTAGGTGTTAAAGGAGTGGCCGAAGTGAGCAGTTTTGGCGGTAAACTCAAGCAATATGAAATCAGCATTAGTCCTGATAAACTCAATGCTTACGGGATTACCATTAATGATGTTTTTGCAGCGGTTCAAAACAACAATCAAAATACAGGTGGTTCGTATATAGAAAAAGGACCAACCGTGCTTTATATCCGCAGTGAGGGCCTTATTGGCAATATTGCCGATATAGAGAATATCGCCATTGCCAATAAAAACAATGACACTCCGTTGTTTATAAGAGATGTAGCTCAGGTAAAAACCGGTTTTGCCACACGGTACGGGGCAATGTGTTATAACGATCAAGGCGAAGTTTCCGGAGCAATTGTCATGATGCTTAAAGGGGCCAATAGTAGTGAGGTGATTAAAAATGTAAAAGAAAAAATTACCCAAATACAAAAAACACTTCCTGTGGGCGTTGAAATTGAACCTTTTCTGGACCGAACAAAAATGGTCAATAATGCCATTGGTACAGTGGAGAAAAACTTACTCGAAGGTGCTTTAATTGTGGTGTTTGTTTTGGTACTCTTTCTGGGGAATTTTAGGGCAGGTTTACTCGTTGCATCGGTAATTCCCCTGGCCATGCTCTTTGCTATCTGCATGATGAATCTCTTTGGGGTAAGCGGGAATTTAATGAGTCTTGGAGCGCTGGATTTTGGATTAATTGTAGACGGTGCCGTAATTATTGTTGAAGCCATCATGCATCATCTCTCCAGTAATAAGGCCTATAAGGAACATGCCTCACTTACTGCTGATCAAATGGATAAAACCGTTACAAGTTCAGCCAGTAAAATGATGAACAGTGCCGTATTTGGACAAATCATCATATTGATCGTTTACCTGCCTATTTTTACGC
Source organism: Flavobacterium sp. UBA7680 (assembly GCF_002482975.1). Classification (GTDB taxonomy): domain Bacteria; phylum Bacteroidota; class Bacteroidia; order Flavobacteriales; family Flavobacteriaceae; genus Flavobacterium. The sequence continues at coordinate 86,264 of NZ_DLHA01000019.1, forward strand.
TGCAGGGAATCGAAGGCAAAATGTTTAAGCCTATGGCACAAACAGTTGCTTTTGCTCTGCTGGGGGCTTTTATTTTGTCTCTGACTTATATTCCGATGATGAGTGCTTTTTTTCTAAGCAAAAAAACAAAACACAAAGAGAATCTTTCAGACCGGGTAATGAAACGCCTTGAAAACAGCTATCAAAATACCCTAAAAAAGATACTTCGTTTTCCAAAAGCCGTATTAGGTTCTGTCCTACTGCTTTTTGTATTGGCTGTTATAACACTTACTACTTTGGGAGGCGAATTTATACCCGCTCTTGAAGAAGGTGATTTTGCAGTAGACACGCGAGTGCTTACCGGCAGTAACTTAAATACCACTATAGAAAGCACCCAGAAAGCGGCGCATATACTCAAGAGCCAATTTCCGGAAGTATTAAAAGTAGTGACCAAAATAGGCAGCGGGGAAGTTCCTACAGATCCAATGCCAATGGAAGCCAGTGATATGATGGTGATTTTAAAAGATAAAAAAGAATGGACTTCTGCTAAAACTTTTAATGAATTATCGGCTAAAATGAGCAAAGCCCTGGATGATGTTCCAGGAATCACGACAGGATTTCAATTTCCGGTACAAATGCGTTTTAACGAACTTATGACGGGAGCCCGACAAGATGTTGTGCTCAAAATATTTGGAGAAAACCTGGATACATTAGCCCTGACGGCAAACAAACTGGGCAAAATTATTAGCAAGGTAGACGGCACTGCCAATTTATTTATAGAACCCGTTGGCGGTATGCCACAAGTAATTATATCCTATAACCGGCCAGCAATTGCCCAACATAATTTATCAATAGCTCATATTAATAAGGTTATTAATACTGCTTTTGCAGGACAAAGCACAGGCTTGGTGTTTGAACAGGAAAAAAGGTTTGATCTGGTGGTACGCCTGAAGGCCAATGAGAGAAAAGATATCCAGAATATTCGAAATCTGCTGATCCCATCATCAAACGGAAGTCAGATTCCTTTATCGCAACTTGCTACTGTAGAAATTAAAAATGGTCCCAATCAAATACAGCGTGAGGACACAAAACGCAGAATTGTAGTAGGTTTTAACGTAAAAGGCAGAGATGTACAAAGTATCGTAAATGAATTACAAGCCAAAGTACACAAAGAACTAAAATTGCCTACCGGATATTATGTTACTTATGGCGGTGCATTCGAGAATTTAAATCAGGCCAAAGACCGCCTTATGATTGCCGTTCCTGTTTCACTGGTACTTATTTTTATTTTACTCTTCTTTGCGTTCAATTCCGTTAAGCATGGACTGCTTATTTATACCGCAATTCCGTTATCGGCAATTGGAGGAATATTCTTCCTGGCCTTACGTGGTATGCCTTTTAGCATTAGTGCCGGTGTTGGTTTTATTGCTTTGTTTGGAGTAGCCGTTTTAAACGGAATTGTATTAATAGCTGAATTTAACCGACTTAAAAATAACGGAATGAAAAATCTCGCCCAAATTGTTTTAACAGGAACAAAATCAAGACTTCGTCCTGTATTAATGACAGCTTTTGTCGCTTCGCTGGGCTTTTTGCCAATGGCTTTAAGCAACGGCGCAGGTGCAGAGGTACAACGCCCTCTGGCAACAGTGGTAATAGGCGGTTTGTTAGTCGCTACGTTTTTGACCTTATTTGTATTGCCCCTGCTCTATATCTTGTTTGAAAAAGGCTTTAAAATAAAAAGTTTAACTCAAAAAGCAGCGTTTGTTCTGATTTTCTTTTCTGTTTTTTCAGCTGTAAATGCGCAGGAAAAAATAAGTCTTGAGACAGCATTAAAAATGGCAACAGAGAAAAACAATAGTATAAAAAACGAAAAACTTAGAACGGCTTACACGCAGGCGCTCATTAAATCCGGAGCTGATATTCCTAAAACAACCGTTTTTGCAGAAGCAGGACAAATAAACAGTGCTTATGATGATACCCGCTTTGGGATTTCACAGACTATTGCCTTTCCTACGATATATAAAAAACAAAAACAGCTGTTATCAGAACAATGGAAAACTTCGGCATTAAATACTTCATTAAAGGAGCAGGAAATTAAAAAGACCGTAACAGAAGTTTTTTATACCTTTCTATATTATAAAGAAAAAGAAAAACTGCTGCAAGAGGCCGATACCCTTTTCAATGATTTTTATGCCAAAGCAAACCTTCGATTGCAAAAAGGAGAAAGCAATATTCTGGAAAAAACCACTTCCGAAAACCAAAGGGCTGCCATTGCGATACAATTGATGCAGCTAGAGCAAGAGATGCAGACCACCTTATTAGAGCTTCAGGTGCTTTTGAATTCAGAAATGCCTCTTGTTCCTGTAGAAAAAAGCTATAAATGTCCTCTTGTTCCCATGAATAATGGAATTGAGAATAATATCCTTTTAAAACTCGCGCAGCAGCAAAAGAATAATGCTGCAGCACAAACGCAATTAGAAAAGTCAAAATATTTGCCGGATCTCACTATTGGCTACTTTAACAATAGTTTTAAAGGCATAGGACCTGACAATAACTATTATGACGGAAGCAATCGCTTTAGCTCAGTACAGGCCGGACTGGGAATCCCTATTTTTTCAGGAAGCCAAAGTGCCAAAATAAAAGCATCTAAGGTTGGAGAAAGTATTGCAGAAAATGAATATCAAATGCAATTGCAGCTTTTACAGAATCGATATAAACAATTAATGGCTGCTCATAAAAGCAATACCGAAATAACGCAATATTTTGAAGACTCAGGCTTAACAAATGCCACACTGATTAAAGAAACAGCTAATAAACAATTTAGTAACGGTGAAATTAATTTCCTGGATTTTGTAATGGTAATCCATCAGGCCATTAACATACAAAGCAATTATTTAGAAGCTGTAAGAGCACTAAACCAGAGCAGTATCGAACTTAATTTTATTACTTCAAATTAACAATTAAATGAAAAATATATCCTTGTTTATAAGCATGCTTTTTATACTAAACGCATGCAAAAACACGACCGAAGAACAGGCCGTAACAGAAAAACCTGTGAACGAAAATAGTGTAATACTTACTGATGCGCAATTCAAAAATGCAAATATCAAAACTGCCCAATTAACACAGAAAAATATTGCTACGGTTATAAAATTAAACGGAAAAATAGATGTTCCGCCACAAAATTTAGTATCTGTAAATGCTCCGCTTGGAGGATATTTGATAAACAGTAAGCTCTTACCCGGAATGCAGGTAAAAAAAGGTGAAGTCATTGCTACTTTGCAAGATCAGCAATATGTTCAGCTACAGCAAGATTATCTTATGGCAAAATCCAAACTGCATTTTGCAGAGTTGGAATTCACACGCCAAAAAGATCTTAATGAGTCTAAAGCCAGCAGTGATAAAGTAACACAACTAGCAGAATCTGAAGTAAGTAATCTTCGTATAACAGTAAACGCTCTATCAGAAAAACTCAAACTGATTAATATCAATCCGAATCATTTGTCAGCCAATAAAATTTCTAAAAGTATCAGCATTTTGAGTACCATAACGGGTTTTGTCAGCAAGGTCAACATTAATATAGGGAAATATATCGCTCCGGGTGAAGTAATGTTTGAGCTTATAGATCCAAGTGATATTCACTTAAACCTTAATGTTTATGATACCAATATTGCAGAGCTTGCTATAGGGCAAAAAGTGATTGCCTACAGTAATGCAGCGCCCAATAAAAAGTACGAATGCAAAATCATACTTATCAATAAAGACATTAACTCTAACGGAAACACAGAGGTACATTGCCATTTTGTAAAGTATGACAAATACCTTTTACCGGGTATGTACATGAATGCCGAAATAGAAACAACATCGGGCTTAGCCAATGCATTACCTGAATTAAGTATTGTAACCTTTGAGAGTAAAGACTATGTTTTTACCCAAACCGGAAAGCAACAATATGAAATGACAGAAGTTACCGTGGGAGCCAAAGAAAACGGCTATTTGGAGATTTTAAACCCTGAAAAGTTCAAAAATAAAAAAATTGTTACCAATGGAGCTTACACCCTACTAATGAAAATGAAAAATAAAGAGGAATAAAAAATTAATAATTTAAAACAAAACATTATGAACGGAGCACATTATCACTTAGTATTGAACCACTTGCCTATTATCATACCCGTTGTAGGTTTATTGGTACTCATTGGCGGATTTATAGTAAAATCTGAAATTGTAAAAAGAACGGCTTACTGTATTTTTATACTGGGAGCAATAACGGCATTTGCGGCAATAGCAACAGGCGATGGCGCCGAGGACGTGGTAAAGCAAATTGACGGAATCTCTAAAAGTTTAATCCATGAACATGAAGAAAAAGCAGAAGTATTTGCTTTACTATCTTATGTATTGGGTTTAAGTTCGATAGTCGCTTTATGGAGCAATTGGAAAAAGAAATCCTATGCTAATTATATTGCTTTGGCTATACTGGTATACTGTCTGGCTGTTTTATACTTTGGTCAGCAAACAGGCACTACAGGGGGAGAAATCAGGCATTCTGAAATCAGGTAATGTACTTTGATCATCTCATTTAAAAAGCTGTTTAAAAAAAATATAATCCGCAGTGGTCTCAAAAATTTCTACTGTGGATATCGTTAATAAAACAGCTTTAAAAAGTTTCATTGAAACACTAACCAAAAATTGTATACTAAAATTTAGAATCATTCTCCAGGTATTAACATATTATTTTACAACAGGTTACTGTAATTTTACAATAAAAACACAAACATTTTTAATATGGGTGTAATTCTCAATGAGGCAAAGTTTCATACTATGCTGGAAGAAATAGATTTAGATATTAATAAACTTAACGACCAAAAAATAATAGCCTTTTTCGAATTTTTAGGATTGAAATACCGTGAGGATATCCCTAAGAATTTTCTTGATTGGGAAAATATACTTGTTGTAGTGCCAAATCGCGAAATGTTAAATGAGATTAAGAAATATAAGGATTCAATATCCCGAATTTCATTTGTTACAAACACAAATGCAAAGCAGATTCATATTTATGATATCAATGACTGTAAAAGTGCTACACAAAATAAAACATCGTTACAAATAAGACAGTTTCTAAAAACTAATTTTGGAGGTGTTGAAAAAATATCTAAAAGTCCGGACTGGATTAAACTAAAATAAATTACGAATTATGGAGACTGAAGTTCATTATATCAATAGAAGCGGGTGGCTCAGGGCAGCTGTCCTGGGGGCAAACGACGGAATCTTATCCACTACCAGTTTAGCCATTGGTGTTGCGGCGGCGAGTGTAACAAGAGAACCTATTTTGCTTGCGGCAGTAGCAGGTTTAGTAGCAGGTGCGCTTTCTATGGCGGCAGGCGAATATGTATCGGTAAGTTCCCAGTCTGATGTAGAAACTGCAGATTTGAAAAGAGAAAAAATCGCTCTTGAAACCTTACCTGAAGAGGAACTGGAAGAATTAACGGATATTTATATTCAAAGAGGATTAAATAAAGAACTAGCCAGACAGGTTGCTGTCGAATTAACGGCTCATGATGCACTTGAAGCCCATGCGCGGGATGAACTCGGAATTAATGAAATCACACAGGCCAACCCGCTTACAGCAGCTTTTGCATCGGCCATATCCTTTATCATTGGAGGTTTATTGCCTCTTTTGGTGGCTATTTTTGCTCCTATCAAAGAAATGGTTTTTTATCAATATGGCTTCTCCATACTCTTTTTGGCATTATCGGGAATACTTGCCGCTAAAGCAGGAGGTTCCCATACTTTTAAAGCTGTGATGCGTATCTGCATCTGGGGTACTTTTGCCATGGCAATGTCAGCACTCGTGGGTTATCTTTTTGGCGTGCAGACTGCTTAGAAAATAGTTTTTTTGATTTAAAATTTAATCTAATCTTAAGCAAGTAAAAAAAATAAGATACCCAACAATTCGTTATTTCATATATACCTAAAAACAAATCCGTAAAATGAAACTAATTACA
>NZ_DLHA01000019.1:92309-360373 GCF_002482975.1 Flavobacterium sp. UBA7680
GCAAAGGAAAAGCACGAATTAATTCTGTTGAACTTCTCCGGTTCAGACTGGTGCGGGCCTTGTATCGTGATGCGCAGAGACTATCTGGAAAATCAGGCTTTCACAGATATGGCAAATGCAAATCTGGTACTCGTTAATGCTGATTTTCCACGAAAGAAGAAAAACATTGGAACTCCCCAGCAGGTAAAGCGAAACGAGGATTTAGCCGAAATTTACAATAAAGAAGGAAGTTTCCCTTTAACTCTTCTTCTTGATGCTGATGGAAAAGTTCTTAAAACCTGGCACGGAAAACCAGAAACTACTCCTGAGCAGTGGACAGCCGAAATAAAAGCAATCTGTGACAGCAAAAAGTAACATACTGAAAAAACAGAAGTATTCCGAGTCCCTAAAACTCATGGGAAACAACTTTACTATAACTGTTGTGGCCGAAAATGAGAAAACAGGAAAGGAGAATATTAATCTTGCTATTGAAGAAATCAGACGCATCGAAAGGCTTTTGACTACGTATAAAGACGACAGTCAAACCAATCTGATTAATGAAAATGCAGGAATTAAACCTGTAAAAGTAGATCCTGAAGTTTTTAATCTTATCGAAAGATGTATTGGAATTTCAAGAATTACACAAGGGGCTTTTGATATTTCATACGGAAGTATCGATAAAAGTCTATGGAATTTTGACAAGGCAATGACCCAGTTACCAGATGCCGAAACAGCCCTCAAAATGGTACACCTTATTGATTACAGAAATATCATTTTAGACCCGGAACACACAACCGTATTTTTAAAAGAAAAAGGAATGCGGATTGGTTTTGGCGGCATTGGAAAAGGATATGCCGCTGAAATGGCAAAACAAATACTTTTAAATCATAATGTGCAGAGCGGCATTATTAATGCCAGCGGAGATCTTTCGGCCTGGGGATTACAGCCAGACGGTAGAAAATGGACAATTGGCGTAGCCGATCCTAATTCGCCAAATGCAGCATTTTCGTATATGGAAATTTCCAATAAAGCAGTGGCAACCTCTGGAAATTATGAAAAGTTCGTGACCATTAACAGCAAAAAATATTCGCATACCATTGACCCAAAAACAGGACTTCCGATAACCGGAATAAAAAGCGTGACCATTATTAGTGGAAACGCAGAATTTGCAGATGCAATGGCAACACCAATAGCGGTTATGGGGATTAAAGCAGGCTTGTTTTTAATAAATCAGATAGCAGATCTATATTGTATTATCATCGACGACAACAATAAAATTTACACTTCTAAAAACATTAACCTGAAATGAAAAAGCCCAAACAAAAAGCGCTCGTACTGTTATGCAGCATTACTTTTACGGGCATTCTACTCACCTCCTGCACATCGGTAAAAGAGTACCAGAAAGGAAAAATCAACGATTCTGAAATGGTCCTTTCCAACAGGAAAATAGAAAAAACAGAACTTAGTTTTCAATCCTACCGTGAAGGAGCTTCCGGAGCAAATTCAGGAAAAAGCGGCGGCGGCTGTGGTTGTAACTAATTTTCATACCATTAAAAAATGAAAAGAATATTCATTACAGGATTTGCCTTACTGGCATTATTTCAAACAAGAGCACAAAATGTTCCTACAGATTCCACAGCTTACAAAAGCAGAAAATTAAAACTCGAGGAGGTAAATCTGGTTTCCAGCTATTACAAGCAGGACGGAAACAATTCAGCTGTTACCGGGGGGATTGGTTCTGAGCATCTTACCGATATTGCCAATACCATTGATGTTAAATTGATAAAATACGGAGAGACCGGAATCAAACATACTTTTGATATTGAAGCCGGTATTGACCACTATACCTCTGCCTCATCAGATATGATTGATTTAAGTGCCAATTCATCTGCATCTTCTTCAGACAACCGCTTTTACCCTTCTTTGACTTATCTGAGAGAAAATGAAGAAAAAGGAAGAACATTGGGTATTGGCGTTTCATCATCGACCGAATTTGATTATCAGTCGTTTGGAGGCAATATCAGCTTCTCCCAAAAAACAAAAGACAGAAACGGAGAATTTACTGCTAAATTTCAAACCTTTCTCGATCAGTTAAAACTGATTGAACCTGTTGAGCTTCGCACTTCGGGAGGCGAAGGCTACGGAAGCGCGAACCGAAATACTTTTGCAGGAACTTTGAGTTATTCTCAGGTGGTAAACAAAAATCTGCAGGTAATGCTTGTAGGTGATGTTATCAGCCAAAACGGGTATTTAAGCCTTCCTTTTCACAGGGTTTATTTTACTGACGGATCTGTACATCAGGAAAAAATGCCCGATACCAGATTAAAAATTCCACTAGGAATCAGGGCTAGTTACTTTTTGGGAGATAATGTAATTATTCGTGCTTATTACAGATATTATTCAGATGACTGGAGCTTAAAAGCCCATACTGCTGATCTTGAAATTCCGGTGAAATTAACGCAGGCCTTTTCAGTGAGTCCGTTTTACAGGTATTATACCCAGACAGGAACGAAGTATTTTAAACCCTACGGAGAACATACGGCAGCTGATGAATACTACACCAGCAACTATGATTTGTCTAAGTTTGACAGCAGTTTCTTTGGAATGGGTATGAAATTCACGCCCCTAAACGGAATCTTCGGCCTCAAACACTGGAATACACTGGAGATTCGTTACGGTCATTATACAAGAACTACCAATATGACTTCTGATATTATCAGCATCAACATTAAATATAAATAATCCCTGGGATTTAAAAATGTTCAATATAAAATGTAAACCTCCAATTATTTGATTTTGGCGGGTTTACATTTTTTATGATAATTGCGAAACTTATAAGAATATTTCTTTGCTGGTTGAAGAAAATGGTATATCAAAGTAGTATAAGGTCTTAAGTATAGAAAGCGGCTAACAGAAATCACATTATTGCTGCAGTAATTGTTGAGTTCTTACTTTATAGAGATTTGCTTACTCCTAAAATGTCATTGCCATCGCTAAACCATATTGTTTTCCATTGTAAGTGGGCATAATTACTCCATTCAGGTTTTCTTTTTTTCTGAATACTGTTTTCGTGACAAGCGGATGAATCCAATATGCTATTTTAGTGCTTAAAATTCCAATACCGGCTCCGGCGGCTACATCACTAAACCAATGCCTGTCATTGTACATTCTAAAAAATCCGGTTCCAGCAGCGACTAAATAACCAGAAATTCCATACCATACCGATACATCTTTATATTCCTGGTATAAAAATTCAGCACCCATAAAAGCTGTTGCCGTGTGTCCGGAAGGAAAGGAGTTGTTTGAAGTCATGTCTGGGCGCATCTCGTTTCCTGTATGTTTTATAATATTGACTGTTGTGCCCATAATCAAATAGGCAGTGGTTAAAATAACTGTACGGTGCCTGAAATTATTTTTCCCTTTTACCCCGGCTGCATTTAGTGCATATACAGAGAGAAAAGTACTGTACTGCGAAAAATCATCAATAGTGAACTTCTCGTCAATATGTTCATTGAGTTCTGTTTTGGTATCGGTATTGATATCTTTAATAGTATGGCTCTCCAGTCCAATAACTCCATAGCTGATTAAAGAAACGGGAATAACCAATGCCTCGTATTTAAATTTGATATTCTTTTTTGCAGTTATACTGTCGTTGCTTTTCTCCTGCCCAAAAATGTTTAAGGCCAAGAGACCAAATAAAATCAGTAATTTTTTTTTCATCAAATTTATTTTGAAGTATTTACAGCTGCAAGCTTTAAAAAATTTCATATCCAAGTTTTTACCTGGCCTTGCTTTTCAAATATATACTTTTTTTTAAAACCATACGGGTAGTGATCAAACTCTTTACTAAAATACTAGATAGTACTTCTGTTTTATTTTCTACATCACTAGATCTTAATTTCAGTATTTATACCCAAAACAGCAGTACTTTGTAACTATGAAAGGAAAATTTGTACAGAAAAAGTATTAAAATCAACCCTGTCCTGATTTTTGGCTACATACATAAATCCCATAGTGGTATTCTCTTAAAATAAAAGCCAAATTTCAGCAACTGGGCTTGATTTTTTTATTATGGGAAGATCAAAAGAAAAAATGTAAATTTATCTTATTTTTTTTGTGAATTGGAGACCTTTTTTCCACAGAGATTTAAGAAGCTATTAGCAATACATCATTTTTAATTTCGTGGTAGAAATGTATCACTGGGTGTTTGGAATGGATACCTTTTTTGCCAGAATAAGCTAAGGCGGTTTTGGCAAAGAGAGTAACGATTTGTGTTCTTGACTCTACATTTTCGTGCAATCACCAACAGGGCATCCAAACCAAATTGCTGAAGCCACTGAAAGTCATTCCCTACCAATAGTAAGCCAATCTCTTCAAATCTTCCAAAAATTTTGTTGAAATTTGTCACGTAGAGATCACAAACAAGCCAAATGGCGCAAATTGAAGACAATCGGTGCCATTTTTTTATAACTTTCCTTATTTTTATTAGTCTAAAGAAGCCGGGCTCCTCGGCAGCCCCAGCACCGATTGCTTCGCCAGTTCGCTTCGCTCGTGTGCAGTGAAATCCTTTTGTGCCAGGGTTTGGTACAAAAGATTGGAACGAATAGCGGAAGAGCTGCTAAAAATAGCTTTACGGAAAGATGAAACTTATAAACCCTGTGCTGGATCACGCCATAATCCACAATTACTCCTCTAATCTTCATCATTTCTTCAATATCCCGGTAACTAAGTGCAAATCTTAATTTAAAATCTAGCGCCTGAAGAATTATGTGTTTTGGATAACAATGACCTTTTGTATCCATTTTTTTGACAGGTTTAAAAATATAAAGATAAAAGTTATTCAAAGACGCGAGAGAACCAATTAAAAAACAGTTAAGACTAAATATAGGAAAATATTGCTAAATTTAAAATCATCAAGAAAAAATTACAAATTATTTCAATCAGTAAAACATTAAATAACATGTTTTTTTAACCAGATTAAGATGAGTATTTAAATTTTAATTATTAACTTTAATTAAAAATTAGATTGTTAAATTAAATAATACGCAATTATGATAAGTTTCAAACAGAGCTGCGCTATATTGATGCTTCTATTTACGATTCTAAACTTCGCACAGAATAAAAGCACTGCTAAACTTGACAAAATAATAAAAAAAGATTACCAGATCATTGAGTGCAAAATTTCAAAGATGTCTGACAGCACCGTTGAATATTCCCTGCCGGGAGAAACAATGCAGATCTCTTTGGAGATAAGCAAAATTGCCAGAATTGATTTTGCAAGCGGCAGGTCGCAGACTTTTGATACAGGAGCAGCTGCCGGCACCAGTGCTGGTCCGCAGACATCTCAGGTTATTGAAAATGCCCCGATGAAAACAAATACAATTGCTGTACTTCCCATACCCTACGTGAATTCAGATAACCTGCAGAGTTCTGAGGATATGGCAAAGTTTGCCCAAAACGACATCTACAACAAACTCATTGATAAATCTTCGAATATTTTTCCTTTGACTGTACAGGATTTAAGGGTAACCAACAGTCTGCTGCATAAGGCAGGAATAAACAGTGCCAATATTGATGATACACCAATAGAGGATCTGCAGAAAATTTTGGGAGTCGACAATATTGTTGCCGCTAAAATATCCTATACCATAACCGAAGGGCAGACCACTTCAACTTACAATTCAGGATCAGCCAAAGTAAATGACAGCTACACTAAAGCCAAAACAAACAACAGTTCGGTGACAACTGCCAATACACAGGTGTATTATCATTATACTGTTTATTTTGATATGTATAAAAACGGAACAAAAATATATACCCAGACCAGAAAACCATTTCTTAATTTAAAAGACAGCTGGATCGATTCGATCACTTACCTGCTAAAACGAAGTCCTATTTATGTTAAATAATAAACCAAAAACAATGTAATTGTGAGAGTGCCGGTGGTGCGATTCCGATAGAATGGAAAAAAAGCGTTCAAAATATTCGTTATTCAATCCTTTTTCCTGTATTCCAAAATAGAAATTAAGGTATATTGAGATACGAAAGCTCCTCTGGATCAAAAAAACTGATCAATATTAAATATGAGCCATACCTGCAAAAACTGTGGAAATATATTCGAAGGCAACTACTGCAATTACTGCGGACAGGCTGCTGAAACCCATCAAATAAATGCTTCTTTTGTACTGCATGACCTCCAGCATGGTCTAATCCATCTGGATGGGGGAATATTACATTCGGCACGTGAATTATTTACAAGACCCGGGCACAGTGTCCGGGACTATATAGAGGGAAAACGCATAAAGCATTATAAACCTTTTTCAATGCTTATTGTTGTTGCGGGCCTTTACGGCCTTCTGTATCATACATTAAAAATAGATCCTTATAAAGATATACATGACAGTACATTTAATTATGAGCAGTTCAACGAGTGGATTTCACACCACTTCTCTATTATTACCCTGCTGCTGCTGCCGGTATTATCATTAAATTCTTTTTTATTATTTCATAAGCAGGGCTATAATTTTACAGAACATTTGGTCATTAATGCATTTTACAGCACTCAGAAACTCTGGGCAGAAAATGCACAATTCATCCTGAAGATTCTACTAGTGATAGATTTTGCATTGATGTTGTGGATTTACGGCCAATTCTTCAAAAATATCTCCAGAATAAAAACCTTTATATTAACACTTTCAGCAGCTGTTTTAAATTTTCTAATCGTATTGGCGGCAACTTCAATAGCTATAATGTTCACCATGCCTTGATTGGAATGGATACCTTTTCTGCCACAAAAAGTTACGGCGGTTTTCCAAAAAAATATTTTAACCTATTGAAGTTTCATGGCAGAATCGTGGCGCACCAATATTGTAAAAACAGAAAACGATTTATGATAGCGGATCCAATAGTCAGGTTCGAATTTGCGGCTCTCCGACTAAATTTTTTCAATAAAAATTACATTTTCAATAGCTAAGCCAATACAAGATTTACAGTAATTAGTTATAAATCGGCATCAATCCCCAGCAGGACATCCAAACCAAATTTACTAAGCCAATGAAAGACAGCGTCTACATGTAGTAGGCCAATACCTTTAAATCTTCCATAAATTTTGTTGAAATTTGTCCCGTGGAGGTCACCAAATTAAAATCCCATTTCTAACGAAATGGGATTTTTTATGCTTTTTCGTTGCAGTTTAGTATACTATTTTAATATATTATTACTTTCAATGTAAGCACTCATAAGCTAAAATCTCATACTAACTGGTAGACGATATTTTTCTAACATAAACGACTGTGTAATTTATTTAATAAAAGAGATATTCTTATTACTAATCGAATATGCAGTTTTCCATTCCTTTTTTTAAATAAAAAATTCAATAAATTAAAGTAGCTGGTACGCCATTTTTTTGAGGATATGAAAACTCTAATGAAATATAATTTAGATGAATAACATATCTTTGTATCATATGTCTATTCAAAAACTCATATCACATTTTAACAACTATCTTCCTTTAAACTTGGAAGAAATAGATGCTATTACAAAAATAGCTACTGAAAGAAAGATTAAGCGGCGACAATTTGTTTTACAAGAAGGAGACCGATGCAAACATTATAATTTTATTGTTAGCGGGTGTTTTAAAATGTACAACGTTGACAATGCCGGAAAAGAGCACAATTTACAATTTGGAGCAGAAAATGCCTGGCTTACTGATATGGCTAGCTTCCATTCTGTAAAGCCAGTTGATTTTAAAAATCCTAATGCAGGTAAACCAAGCCTGTTGTTTATTGAAGCAGTCGAGCATTCTGTAATTATTCAAATAGAGCAAAAAAAATTGGTTTTCCTATTTGAAAACTTTCCCAAGTTCAATAGAATTTTTAGAGTAATAGTTGAAAATAATTTTATCGAGCTTCAAAATAGAATGTTGCAAAATATTAGCATGACAGCAGAGGATCGCTATCTTTCCTTTTTAGAACAATATCCAGATCTTTCCAAGAGACTTCCTAATACTCAAATAGCCTCTTTCCTAGGAATTACGCCTGAATTTCTGAGCAATATTCGAAAAAACATCGCTAGTAAATAACCGTACTCTTAAACTATCTTAATCTTATTTCTTAAACTTTATTATTAGCCAGTTTTTCTTGCTTGTCTCATCTTTGTATGACAATTATAAAACATAGATTATGAAAAAATTATCACAGGAACTCAACTCTCGATATTCTCTGAGGAGACAAACTCATAAACAATTTTTAGTCGTAATGTTAATAATCATAACTATGGGCTTTCAAACAACACAAGGACAAGTAACTAAAAAAAGAACAGAAGAAAAAATGACACTAGAACAAAACAAACAGGTAATAATTAAGTTTAATAAGGAATTTTTCGAATTGGGAAATATAGAAATTACAAAAGAACTTTTATCACATTCATTTACGAATCATACTGCCCCACCAAATGCTCCAAAAGATGCAAGCGCAATGATTATATTTATAAAAGACTTTCATAAAAGTTTTTCTAATATTTCAGTTCGAATTGATGAAGTGCTAGCAGAAGCCGATAAAGTATCTCTGAGAAAAACGATAACCGCAACACATACTGGTGAGTTTATGGGAAAGACCGCCACGGGAAAAAAAATAGAAATGAATGTCATAGAAATAGATATTCTTGAAGATGGAAAGATAACAGACCACTGGAGTAGAAACGATTTTATGCAGATTGTGCAAGGTTTGTAGAGCTATAACAGACCGATTATACGATACGCCAATCTCTTAAATCTTCCATAAAAGCATAGAAATTTATCCCTTCGAGGTCACTCTTAGTTATAAAACTAATAGTTTGTAAATTCCATATATCGAAAAATCAGTTTTCTTTGCACCTAAATTTCGTAAGTTTTAAACAAAACAAAAAGCTGAATACATTAATATTCAGCTTTTCTATTTTAAATTTCTTTCTGATGGAAAAACCATCTTAATACTTTTATTTTTGTTACGATTTTAAAAACCGTACATACCGCCCGAAACGGAAATTTGCTCTCCAGTTATCCAACCAGCGTCATCGGAAGCTAAAAATACTGCAGCTTTCGCAATATCTGAAGGCTGTCCTCTTCGACCAAGCGGTGTTTTTTCTACAAACATTTTTTCGTAATCACTGCCAGCGGTAACGCCTGCGCTTGCCGCGCCTTCTGTATCAGTAGCACCAGGCAAAATGGAATTAATACGAACGTTTTTAGCTCCCAACTCTTTAGATAAAGCAATTGTAAACGCATCTAGTGCAGCTTTTGTTGAAGAGTACAAAGAAGCATTTTGGAGCGGAGACTTACTTGCACCCGAACTGATATTAATAACGTTACCTCCCTTATCGCCAAAAAGTTTTAAAGCTGACTGAATAGTTAAAATTGGACCCAACACGTTAACATTAAAACTTTGATGAAAGTCTTCTGCCGAAATGAGTTCAATTGGCGCATATCCCTGAGATACTGCATTATTTACTAAAATATCAAGTGTACCAAATGACTTCTCAGTTTCGTTAAATAATCTGGTCACATCAGCTTCTTTCGATACATCTGCTTGAATTGCAATGGCTATTCCGCCATTATCTATTATCTCTTTAACAACCTTGTCTGCTCCTTCTTTGCTTGAAGCATAATTTACAACAACCTTTGCGCCTGCCGCTGCAAAGTGTTTCGCGATAGCTGCACCTATTCCTTTGGAAGCACCTGTAACTACTGCGACCTTGTTTTCTAATTTACTCATGATTTCGACTATTGATTATATTTAAATCTTCAATTTTTTTTCGTTCTGAAGAATATTCAAAGTTGTGAAATCATGACAAACTGTAGATTGACATAAATCATTAAATATAGATGACAAATGTCATGTCAAATTGATGACTTAAGTCAAAAAAAATAAGATAAGCATCGTGAAACAAAACAATTACAACTTAAATTACATTTATAAATACTTTTCCTTAATTTGAAAAAAATAATCACTATGTCTCGAATTAGTTTAAATATTAAAATTAATTGATACATTATTATTAAAAATCCGACTTAATAAGTAGAGCATTTTTGTATAAAGTAAACCTGAAATAAAAAAAGGATTATTATAAAACGTTTTTCTTAATACGGCTTAAAGTTTCAGAAGACAACCCTAAGTAAGAAGCAATCATGTTTTGCGGAAACCGTTGAAGGAAATGAGGATAATTCTTGACCAATTCTTCGTAACGCTCTTCTGCCGAATAATTAATAGCCTGCATTCTTTTCTGGGCTGCAATGGTGTTATTTTGACTAATCACGTTTGACATCGCTGAAAAAGCAGGTATTTGTTTAAGAAAATCTTCAATTTCTACATTAGTTGACTGCAGGATCTCAAGCTCTTCCAAAGCTTCAATATTAAAGCGGCTTGGCGTTAATAGATAAAAGCTTTCAAAATCTGTCAGCCACCACTTTTCTACAGACAATTTTAATATCTGTTCATTTCCTTTTTTATCTACCGTAAAGGTCTTGGCAGATCCTTTTACAATAAAGGCTATGTATTTGCAGACGTCACCTTCCTGCAGAAAATATTGTCGTTTTCGAAGTTTTCTCGGTTTGAAATGTGCTATCAACAAATTCTTATCTTCATCTGATAATAGTTTACCAGATATTTTTTGAATGTAATCGAAAAACGTTTCAAAATTGGACATTATAAAAGTATTTTAAAAGTTCGCAATTTACTTAATTTAAAATATATCTCAATTATGTCGAGAAATTTATCCGATCCCGCAGATTTGTAATCCGTGCCCGCAAAGTATATCACAACAAATAAAAAAAGTAAGTCTAGTTTTTATTAATACATAGGAAAGCGCACGGAAAGAATTTCCGCACTATCGTTGCTTGCGGAACTATCCGTACAAATTTTTTATCTCCGCCATGACAAATGTACTTTGGGTGCTGCCTATGCTTTCAACTGAGCCTAATTTATTAAAGACAAAATCCTGATAGTGCTTCATATCTTTGGCAGATACTTTCATTAAAAAATCGTAATCACCTGAGATATTGTAACATTCCACAATTTCTTCTATTTTCATAATATCACTAACAAACTGATTCCCAATATTGCGATCGTGCTGTTTAAGTTTGATATTACAGAAAACAATGAATCCCCTGTTTAATTTTTCTGCATCAAGGAGTGCTATATATTTTTTAATATAGCCACTGTTTTCCAATCTTTTAATTCGCTCAAAAACTGGCGATGCCGAAAGATTTACCATTTTAGCAAGCTCTTTTACAGTGTATTTAGAATTATCGTGAAGTATATTTAATAACTGAAGATCAATTTCATCTATCTGCTCCATAAAATTTTTATTTTGAATTTTTGATTTAATTTATTTCTAAATTAGAATAAAATTCTTCAAATACAACTAAAAGCAACACAAAAATCTTATTTTAAACAAATTAAAAACATAACAACCTGCAAAACGTACTTTTACAGTATAAAAATCTAAAAAGGCATTATTTTATAGCAGGGAACGTTATCCTTGGTGCCCTTTATCGAAAAAGATAAAGGGCCACATCATAAATAAAATTATACTTCTTTTCGTCGAGCCATACCCTGAGCGATGATACTGGCGGCAATCAATTGCAAGGCATGGTAAAGCATGAGCGGCAGCAATACGATACCGGTGATGGTACTGTGCTGAAAAAGTACTTTTGACATAACGGTGCCGTGTACCAATGACTTTTTAGACCCGCAGAATAAGACAGTAATGCGGTCTTCATCTGAAAAACCAAGCAGGCGGCTGAGTAGTCCGACACAAAAGAATACGGCAAAAAACAAAGCCATCATCCCTGCAGCGAGTCCGGCAAGTTCAAGGGCGGTGAAATCCTCAAAAAGATGTTCGGAAAATGACTTGCAAAACGACGTGTAAATAATCGTTAGAATAACTGCCTGATCGAAATATTTGAGCTGTTTCTTGTATTTTTCGGCAATGGCGCCGAAACGGGAATTGAGGCTTATGCCAATGATGACAGGCAGCAAGACTTGCAAAATTAACTTTATGACGATTTGAGTAACATCAAAATCCCCTGTCGCAGAAGCTATAAACAGCCCAACCCAGATAGGCGTAACGACTACTCCGATCAAACTGGAAATACTCGCATTGAAAATGGCTGCGGGAATGTTTCCTTTAGCGATGGAAACCATGACCACGGAAGAGGAAACTGTAGACGGTAAAGCTGCCAGAAAAAATACACCCAGCCAAAGCAGCTCGAAGCCATTATTGACAAACAACGGGCGAAACGCCAAAACAATGAGCGGAAAAAACAAAAAAGTTGTCAACTGGACTACAATGTGCATTTTCCAGTTGGAAAGTCCGGCTTTTAGTTTCTCAGAACTCAGTCGCATGCCATAAAACAAGAAAATCAAGGAAACGCCAGCATTGGCAATCTCCTCCAGCGAAACAGGTTCTTTGACCATGCCTGGCTTTGGCAAAAAATAAGCCATCAGAATCATGGTGGCTATCATTAACAGGAAACCGTCAAAACCTGCTTTTTTTAATACTTCTAATAATTTCTTCAATGTGTTTTAAATATTATTCCTCCGTAGAGGTACGGACTCCATTATTAATATATTGAGACTAAATCCCAAGTTCTTTGCGTATAATTTCTGCTCCTGCGCTTAAAGCGCTTAACTTGCCTCTTGCTATGTTTCGAGATAGCGGGGCCATACCGCAGTTTGTAGAAGGATAAAGATTTTCGGCATCTACAAACTCAAGGGCTTTACGCAGGGTAGCAGCTACTTCTTCTGGTGTTTCGATAGTGTTAGTTGCTACATCAATGGCACCGACCATTACTTTTTTACCGCGAACAAGTTCCATTAAATCTAAAGGCACATTGGAGTTGTGACATTCTAAAGACACTACATCAATTTTAGATTTTTGAATTTTCGGGAAAATTTCTTCGTATTGTCGCCACTCAGAACCTAATGTCTTTTTCCAATCAGTATTGGCCTGTATTCCATAACCATAGCAAATATGAACCGCCGTTTGACAGTGTAAACCTTCAATGGCTCTTTCTAATGCTGCCATTCCCCAATCGTTTACTTCATCAAAGAACACATTAAATGCAGGTTCATCAAACTGGATAATATCTACCCCTGCGTCCTGAAGTTCTCTTGCTTCTTCATTGAGTGCTTTCGCAAATTCCCACGCCAATTTTTCCCGGCTTTTATAATGGTCGTCGTATAAAGTATCTACCATTGTCAGCGGGCCTGGCAATGCCCATTTTATAGGCTTATTAGTCTGTTTACGTAAAAATTTAGCATCTTCAACAAAAACTGCTTTTTGACGTGCAACCTCACCTACCACCACTGGAACACTCGCGTCATAACGGTTACGGATTTTTACTGTTTTACGATTTTCAAAATCTACACCGCTTAAATGCTCGATAAAAGTCGTTACAAAATGCTGGCGTGTCTGCTCGCCGTCACAAATGATATCTAGATCTGCCAATTGTTGTTCTTGCAGAGAAATGCGTAAAGCATCTTGTTTCCCTTCAATTAGCTGATCGCCTTCTAATTTCCATGGTGACCAAAGTTTTTCGGGTGGTGCAAGCCAGGCAGGTTTGGGTAAACTTCCAACAATAGAGGTGGGTAATAATAATTTCTTCATAATAGTATAATTTTAATGCGTTGTAATCAATTAAAGGGTAAAATTAGCAGCCCATTGTTCCAGGAGACTTTTGTAAGGCTTAATGAAATGCTCTTCTGCATATTTACCCTGTTCAACAGCCAGACGGCTGCGCTCTTCGCGGTCATAATCCACACGAGTCAGTGAATAATCTTCGTGTTTAAGACTAGGTTGATAGATTTTCCCGGCCACTGAATTTGCATTGTAAATTTCAGGGCGATAAATCTTCTGGAAAGTCTCCATCGTGCTGATTGAGCTGATTAGTCCAAGATCAGTATAATCAGCAAGCAGATCTCCGGAATGATAAAAAGCCATCGGTGCCACACTATTCGGAGGCATAAAAAAACGAACCTTTAAGCCCATTTTAGAGAAATATTCATCAGTGATAGAATACTGATCCTGCAGATATTCAAAACCCAGAACCGGATGCTGATACTCAGTGCGAGTATAAGTTTTGTTGCCCGATACACTTAGACAAATGATCGGTGACATCTTAAAGTGCTCTTTATAAGTGGCTGAACTCACAAAGCACTTATAAAGTTTTCCGTGCAAATCACCAAAATTTTCAGGAATACAAAAACTAGATTTATTTTTATTGTGCTCGATCAATAAAATACTGAAATCATAATCACGAACATAAGACGAAAAATTATTTCCGGCAACTCCTTCGATCTGCTGGCCAGTCTTACGGTCAAAAATATTCGTTTTTAAAACTTCAATCAACGGCAGATTGTTAATACCATTCTTATCATCAATACTCATCGTTACTGTGATGATTTCAAGTTCTACAAGGTAACGATCAGCTTTTGGATTATCCACATGAGCCAATGCATTGAATCGATTGTTAATCATATTTAAGGCATTACGTAAGTTTTGCTGGCGATTAGCTCCTCTAGCCAGGTTTGCAAAATTGGTTGTCAAACGCGTTTGACTTGAGGGGTGATAGTTTTCATCTAAACAAGTGCTCTCTAATGTGAATGCAAAATTATTCTGGGTATTTTCAATATCTTGCTTTTCGCTTATTCTTAAATCTTCTTGTATGTTCGCTTTCATTTGATGACAAGGTTTAGTTTTTTTACCCTGCAAATTTGAAAATAAAAGATTTAATATTTTACAAAACCAAAAAAATCAGATAATTATTCTTTTTTAATACTATTTTAAAGATTATTAATCTTTTTATAAATATAATAACAAAGGAAAACAGATAATTATTCTTTAGAGAACTAGGATATGACTGATTTGAAGTTTCCCATAGCAATTCAAGCCTCGAAAAACAAAACAAATAAATTTATATTTGTCAAAATTTAAGACAGACATAGCAATGAATTTGATAGAAAATTTAAAATGGCGCTACGCCACAAAAGCTTACAATAACATTAAAGTAACAGAAGAGAAGATCGATCAGATCTTAGAGGCTATAAATCTTTCAGCATCTTCTTGTGGTCTGCAATCTTATCGTGTTTTTGTTGTAAGCAACCCAGAAATCCAAAAGAAATTAGGTGCTGATTCGTTTAATGGACAGATTAGCTCTTGTTCTCATTTGTTGGTTTTTGCTGCATTCAATGATATGACTTCGACTTACATTGACGATTATATGGCAATGACAGAAAAGCAAAGAGGTCTTGACGCTGGTACCTTATCAGGATTTAGAAATGGATTGCATTCCTATTTCAGCGCTATCAACGCAGAGCAAAAAGCTCTTTGGGCAGCCAAACAGGCTTATATTGCACTAGGAACTGCACTTATTGCTGCGGCAGAATTGAGAGTGGACGCCACTCCTATCGAAGGATTTAATGCCGCCACTATCGATACCGTTTTGGGTTTGAAAGAAAAAGGGCTGCATTCTACCGTTATCCTCGCTTTAGGATACCGTGATTCGGAAAAAGACTATATGGCAGCTACGAAAAAAGTTCGTTTACCTATAGATGAAATGATAACGAAAGTTTATTAATAATCCCCAACAGGACATCTAAATCAAAATATTGAAGACTTGTAAAGACAGCCTCTACTTCCAGTAAGCCAATCTCTTCAAATCTTCTATAAAATGTTTTGGATTTTGTAACGTAGAGGTCACCACAGCCAAATGGCGTCAATTGAAAACAATTGACGCCATTTTTTCATATACTCTATTAATAAATGAGTTTGACTAGTTATAAATTAGCAAGAAACCATTCAGTAAACTTATTTTTTTAAAATCATTTTCTTAGATAAATTTCTTTTAAAATTTAAACATTACTTTATTCAAGAATGTTAATTACTTTATCATTGGCTTCCAAACCTTCCATAATATAAGGAATAATTACCTCATATTGCTGTTCTCTGGAATCGAAAAAACCGCAAATGTGCATTGGAGCCAACAATGATTCTCCACATATCGAAAAAGATGTCTGTTTGTTCATACCTCAAATTTACATAATTAATTGTATTCAATACACTTTCTCTATGCTGAAAATTTTAATATAATTTCCTGCATAACTTTCTATAGCAACCCGATCGCGCGGATTTGTAATCCGTGCCCACAAAAGTATATCTTGACAGATTAAAAAAAGAAAATACAATTCATAAAAATCATCAAATTAATAAAAAAACCTCCAAAGATTAACTTTGAAGGTTTCTTGAAATTTCCTGAGTAGAAATCTTCACGAATATGCGATTTCTATTTTTTTGATTTTAATATTTTCCTGATTTTTTTTACGTTATTGATCTTGATTCCCTCTGCTTCTACTAAGGTTAAATCTTCCAAAAACTCATCTTTAAAAGTGGAGTTGGGTTCTTCAAATGGCAGGTCTTTCAATTTAATATAAAGAGCCTCTGCTTCCTTATAATTCCCTTGTAATAAAAGCAGAAGCGGCCTGTTAGAAACCGGATATTTCGATTCGGGATCATACTTTATACTTTGATCTAAATAATACGCAACATCATTTAGCTGTTGCGTTACGATGCTATACCAAGCCAGGCTATTGTAATGACGTCCTATTTGTTTCTTTACAACACTATCGGGAGCAATTTTATAATAAGCAGCGTCTAAAGCAACCAAACCAAGATAATGAGCCCGTATATCGTTATTTGATTTTAATGATGTAATACCGGATTTTAAAAAATAGTTACGATATGCTTCTATACGATAAGTATCTGAGGTAAATAGCATTTGCGACCTAGCATCTAAAGTATAACGATAAGAAACCAAGCTCATTTGATACTTATAAGCAACATCATTTGTTGATTTTAAAATGTTTGAGATTAATGAATCAGCTCTGCTTATGTCGTTTTCCTGCAAATAGTATTCGTAGAATTTCAGCAAAATATCCGGACTTTTACCGCTGATAAGGTTTGCTGTATTTTTCTTTTTTAAATTAAATTCATCTCTTATGGTATCCGTTTCTATTTTGTTATTTTGATAATCCACATGTAATTTTACTTTTGCCTGAGATTTAGTGATACTTAGCATTAGTAACAGGAAGTATAATAGGGTTTTTAATTTCATTTTTAAAATTTATTTAAATTTAGTTCCTGCCCGACATTCTTTTAATACAATAACATCTTTTAATAATGGAGATTAACATCAAATATTATTCTCATATCATTATGATAATGTGTTGTAATTCTAAAAAAAAATCCGGCAATATTTTTTATTGAATAGATTAAAAGCAGATGGTGTACTGCTAATTTGACACACCTTTGGCTGTCACTTTTTGAATTTAACCTATTTTTGGTTTCAAATAAAGAGAAGAGAAACCCGAAGAAATTGAACTCTCGGGATGGTTAAATTTTTGATTTTTATTGCAAAAATCAGAATTTTCGGCTTGTGAAGCAGATAAGCTAAATACTAAAAAAACACTGGCTGATGGTGCGCAAGTGCATTTAGAATCTTTACAATTATGATTACAGCAATGATGTTTTTTATTTTTATGACCAGCAACAGCATCACAACAATCTTTTTTACTTTTAGATGATGGCATTTCTATGGCAGAATGATCATTTTTAGATTTACTTCCGCACGCAAAAGTAGTATCCGACATCAGAAAAATGCCTAATACTAGAAATACTAAAAAGTAAAATTTTCTCATTCGTAAAATTAAATCTTATACAAACATAATAATTATACGCTATTCAATACGGAAATACCTTTTAAAAATCACAATCAATAGATTACGATGCGCATGATCTGGTATATCTTACCCGATCGCGCGGATTTGTAATCCGTGCCCATAAAGTATATCATAAAAAGATTTAAAAAAAGAAAATCCAGTTTTTAACTATATACTTTACATCAGTTTTATTAATATAGGAACGGGCACGGAAAGAATTTCCGCGCTATCGTTGCGCATATCCGAGCGATCGGGTTTAAGGATAAACACAAAATTATCAACCCGAAGGCTTGGATATGTAGACAAAGATAGCGCGGATTTGCAATCCGTGCCCGCAAAGTATATCTTAAAAAGATTAAAAAAATAGAAAATCCAGTTTTATTAATATTAGGAACGGGCACGGAAAGAATTTCCGCACTATCGGGAATTTTTATTTTCCTCCTAACCAAACTTCACCTTTTTTAAAAATATAACATTCTCGATTTTCACCTAACCATTCAAACTTTTTTACCCGATGCTCCTTCTTCATTATTTTTTTAAATCGACGTCTGGATTCAAAATAGTCACTTTCAGAAATATACATTTCTTTATCTCCAACTTCATCATCATAATAGAAGACTTCATCTAAAAATAACTTCCAATCAAATAATTCTATTTTTGATTGCATTTCGTTACCATATCGGTCATTTTTAAAAACTATAATTTCTTCCGATGCTGTAAAAGTATTTTTGTAATAATCTATATCATTTCCGATTGCACAAACAACTTGAGAATTAGAAAATCTGGGTTCAAATAGCCAAATTTTTAAATAAAATGGTTTACCGGTTTTTTTTAGCAGTTCTTCCCAATGTGAATATATTTCTAATAGTGAAGATAAAATCAGTTTTTTTGTTTTTCCTTTAGGTTCAGGGATAATACTGTTCGTTATTGAAAGATCACAAAAAGGACTTACATGAATTTTAATATAATCTCTATGATTTTCATTTTCCAAATAAGGTTTTAAATTATATGACAAACTATTAAATTTCCATTTTTCAATTTGTCTGTGAATTCTATTATGTCCTCGTATTTTTTTTATTCTCATCGTTTTTTCAAAATGTTCTACAACATTCTTGTATTAAAATTAAAAGGTATTTACATCTACTTTTTGTAATGTTTGTCAAAATTTTATTTTTTCAACAAATAGTAATACAACTCTTTCAGCTTTATTCGGATTTTTGAATTAGATTTTTACTTATACCTTTTAATTTTCATTATAATTGATCGTCCAATTCAAACGATCTAATTCTTTAATTGTAAAAAGGTATTTTTTATTGTAAATACCACTTTTAAATATTGCTTTCCAGCCATATTTATCTACGCTGTCTTTTTTAATAATATAATATCTTATTTTTTGGTCATCACAAGTTTTAATGTATTCTTCCCAACGAGGTTTAACGATCAGATTGCAGTCCTCATTTTTGGCCTTTATCTCATGCGGAGGAAAGGAATATTTGGGAAGGCTGTCCATTTTAGTCAGCTCGCGATCAAGATAAAAACAATATATAGTATTATTAGATTTGTTGAGAGTAAGAATACATCTGCTGTCACTTACATCCATACAAGATGTCAATAATGAAATCAAAATCATACTATAAAATTTCAAATTTTTCATTTCTAAAGTTTAAAGTGGTACGCAAACTTATAAATTTCCTTCTTACTTAAATAATTTAAATCAATTAGGATATGGTCCCAACAATATCCCTCAACAAATCAACAACAATCGATATTCTCCTTCGTTTTCTATTGGTGCTCTATGAATACAAGGCAGCACTTGTTGTTTTGGATGATCGACAGCCAGTCGCCAAAGATGCCCTAAACCTAAATTAATAGGTTCTGCATCCTGATGCAGCTGATAATGCAAATCAAAATAGTTTTCCTTTAAAAAGTCTTCGAATTCTTCCGCTGGTCCATCATGCAGTTCTTTTAGCTTTGCCCGAATTTCCGGAATTAGAATTTTTTGCTCTGCCTGCGAATTAGCAACAATATCGCTTGCCGCTCCGTGATAAGTGCATAAAAAAGTATCTGTGGCAATGGGCGAACGGTCAACATGAAACGAATATACATCGGTCGATATGAAATCAAATTCGTCATCGCGTTCGTAACACTTCAATAAATTAAGAGAAGGCGAAGCGCCAAAATCAGCTAATAATTGTATGTCATTTAAGATTATTTCCCTTGCTGTATTTCCCTTTTCTGAGAGTTGGAGTGTGATTAGATCTTCGGGAGAAACTTCTGTTATATTTTCTTCTAAAGATAATTTGGCTACAATTTCGTTAAAATCGCCATCTAAATTTCTGTACCAGCATAGCGCATTCATTTCTCCCTTGAAATTGGTATGTACAAGATCAGAGAAATTTGATACGACTCCAATTTGGCTGTTGTCAGAAAATGTATTGTTCATAGTTTAAGAAAGAAGCTAGTTGCTTCATGCTTTGCAAAATTATGCAATATGTAGTGGGTTTAGAAATTTTTGGAGCTATAAACTTTTGGAGCTGTTTTCTTTTTTGTCACAAAAAGTTAAAGCTGTTTCAAATCAAAGATTTCATTTTAAAATTTCTTAAAATTTATTTTAGTTTCTCCCAACCTTTTAAATTAAATTGGCATCTATAATTAAAGAAATCTTTAGTTCCAATAATATGAATATTTTTAAAAAACCTTTTTTTCTGTTTATACTATTATCTCAAATTTGTTTTGGGCAAAAAGTCTTTAAAATTAAAGAAGGGCAACTTGAGTTTGTAAATCTTGAGAAAGGTGTTTTTGTAAAAAAAGGAAATTCATATTATGAAATAAGGCTGCAGAAAATTAATGATTATGAAGAATTTGCCAAAGATTCTAAATATGAGCTGCAAAGTGTAACGAAAGAAGAAATTGATGCCGTAAAAAAAGATAGCTCTACCATTTTTGCTTCTCGCATTGAAACTTATGATTTTAAAAATTTTGAAACTAAAAAGTTTACTACGATTAATGATGATAATAATTATCAGTTTTATAAATACAATAGAAATTTCTTTGGGATAGATTTTATAAAAGATTCTATTCATAAACCCATAAAAGGAGAAATTTTTCATTACTGCATTTTGGATTTTGGCAATAACAAGAAAATTATTTATCACGAAGGTGGATTTATTATTCCCACAAAAGAAAAGATTATTTTTTTGTTTAAGGAAAAGGACTTAGCTGCAGCTTTTAGAAATTATAAAATTTCGGAACTTAAAAGCTTAACAACAGCAGAAATTTTTTCAACAGAAACATCAAAACTAAGACTTAATGATGGTTTCTATACAATTGACAGCCTGAAAAATAAGCAAGTAAAAATTGTAGATATCTATAACGAAAATGCCGTAAATAAAACATTTGATTCTATTGCTTTTAATGACTTCTTTATAATTGGTTTTCAAAAAGGAAAAATTGCCCTTTATAATTATGCGCTTCAAGATTTAAAATTTACAAATTTAAAAGCTGTTGGAATGGAGCGATTTTATCCAAGTTTGCAAATTATTGATGAAAATTTGCTAAGACGTATAAACTTAATTGGAGAAAATTATCGTCCCGGAGATATTCAATATAGTCATGATTTCTCCAATTATTTCGATTCTTATAATGTTGAATTTAAAATCGTTAAAGAAGATTCCTCTTTTTATCTGTATACTGATAACATTTTTTCGCTTGTACCGAGTTTAGCAAGTTTTGAAAATCGTTTTACGTTATTTAATGCCAGCAAGTACGAAACTCTTGAATTTTTAGATAAAGATGCTTCGATAACATTGAATTCTGAAATGATGGATTATAATGTGAAATTTCCAATTATGATCTATGCAAAACTTAAAAATGGGAAATATGATTTGACTACGATAGAATATTTAGGCACAAAAAATCCCAATGATGAAATTACAACATTTAATAATAAATTGCCCAAAAACTTAGACGCTATCGAAGTAATAAGTGCACAAAACTATCTTATTCAAAAAAACGGATTGTGCACTTATTATCCCATTATGAAAGAGATTAAATATAAAAAGCTGGAGCCTTTTCAAGGAAATTTTGCCCGCTTCGAATTGCCAAATGGTCAAAAAGGCTGGCTGGATTTAAGAGGAAATGAATATTTAGATAATTAAAAAGATGAAACTTGCCTAACTAAAAAAATATGAACAAAATCAAAATACTTTTTATCCTGATCTTATTTTCACAATTTTCATTCTCCCAAAGCAGAATAATATATGGATCTGTTTTTGATGATACCGGATATCCATTACCGGGAGCAAATATCGTGATTGAAGGAACAAAAACATATACGCAAACCGATTTTGATGGCTGTTTTTCTATTAAAGTGAATTCAGATCAATTTTTAGTTTTTACTTATATGGGATTTATTTCCCAAAGATTAAGCGCATCTAAAAATGATATTGATGTGATACTGCAAACAGATCATTCAGTTAAGAACGATTGTATAATTCCGTCTTTGCCTGTAAAAAAAGAAAAATTTCGCGGTGCTATTACACGTATTTCTGCTGAAGAAATCAAACAGCAATAACGCTGAATACAATTTAAATTAATAAAAAAAGCAGTTCAAAATTAGGAACTGCTTTTTATTTAATGAAAGATTATCTGTAGTTGAAAAAGCTGCGAATAGCAATTAAACTTTATTTGCGTAATTTCTTCTCATCTTGATCTTCTTTCGTTTCAAATGATGCTCTTCTTATTCTGCTTAAAGAAGATTGTGTGATACCTAAATAGGAAGCTAAATAAGAAAGCGGTATTCTTTCTGCCTGAGCTGGAAAGTTGTTTAAAAATTTATGATAACGCTCCTTGGCTCCCTCAGTCATCATAGGGCTGATTCTATTGACTTTGTCAGCTAGTCCTTTAGATGTAATTTTTGCTATAATTTTATCCCACTCAATTATTGTGGATGACAATTCTTTCATTGCATTTTTAGAGAGCACAAAATATTTACAATCCGTAACTGCCTGAACATATTCTGTAGATGGAATTTCAAGATTATAACTATTTATATCAGCCAAAAAATTATTTTCATCAATAAAATATTTGGTAATTTCATCTCCTTTGTGATTGTAATAACAGACTCGCATAATTCCTTCTGTTAAAAAAATAATTTCAGTGGGTATCCTGCCGGCTTGATGGTAATACTCCTCTTTTTTAATCTCCCTGAAAACAAGTTTGCTTTTAATTAATTCAATTTGATGACTATTCAAATTTCCAAATTGCAATAAATAGTTAATTAAGGTTTCCATAGTTATTTCATTTGACTCATCACTAATTTATCAAATAATTTATCCGATACCATTTTTCTAATAAATAAAAATGGTTTTGCATTACTTGCAATATAACGCGTTTTTGGTGATTTTGATTCTATACCTTTTGCAATTAATTTTGCAATTTCTACAGCTTCAATCGCTTTCTCTTTTTGAGCGGCATACGATTTTGCGACTGCATTTGCTAAATTTTTGTATACTGTTTTCCCGGAAATACGTATTAAATCGGCAGTTCCATTCTCGATCATTTCTGATTTTGTTCCGCCCGGTTCAATAACGATTACATCTATACCAAATTGTTTTACTTCGTTACGCAGGCAGTCACTCAGTCCCTCAATAGCAAACTTACTTGCATGATACCAACTTCCCAGCGGGAGCCCGACTTTACCACCAATGGAAGAAATATTTACGATTTTCCCAAATTTATTTTTTCGCATTTCAGGCAGTACCAATTGTATTAAACGTGCAGCGCCAAAAAGGTTAATTTCCATTTGATTTTTTGCTTCTGCTATCGACACATCTTCTAATGCACCATAAGATCCCAAACCGGCATTATTTATTAAGATATCAATCCGAGAATCCTGATTCAAAATAGTACTTACGCATGACAAGATACTGTTGTCGTCTGTTACATCCAAAGCAATTGCTTTCACGCCGTATTCTTGTAAATCATGCAGGAGTTCTACTCTTCGTGCTGCACCATATACTTTGTATCCTCTTTGTGCTAAATAAATAGCTGTAGCTCTGCCTATTCCTGCTGAAGCTCCTGTTACCAAAACTGTTTTTACCATTTTTTAATTATTTCAAATTAATCATAATGTAAAAGTATGGGAACAAAAAACGACTGCATTTGTCATTTGGCAAATGCAGTCGTTTTTATTTTCAGTAAAGTTTATTATATTATCTTGAATGTCTTTCTTCTAATATAATATTCTGAGGCGTAATTACAAATTCGGCATCTTCTATATCGCAATCAAAATACTTATTATTGTAATTATAATATATTCTATCTGTAAATTTAAATGGCAAAACTATATTGTTATTAAAATCTATAATACCATACTTGTCATCTTTAAAGGCGTGAATATATCTTAAATCACTAATTTCTTTGATTGCATCATATTCATTCGGGATTATTGTATTTCCTTTTTGATCGATCATCCCCACTTTATTATCCTGATTTTTGGTAAGAATACAATAAAATTTAGAATTATAATTTTCCTTGCTGTCGTACTCTAATGTTTTAATTTCTGTAAAACCATCAGATATAATTTTTCCATTATCATCAATGAGATATTGCTTGTTGTCTTTTTGAATTATAAACAAATTATCAATTTCTATTTTTTGAACATTAGGATATTTATAATCGAAAATTAAATTCCCTTTATTATCTAAAATCCCTTGTTTGCCATCTTTAAAAATTTCGAAGTAATCCAGTTTATAATTTTCACGAAGAGAATCACATTTCACCTTAAACTTATAAAGGCCTGTACGGTCAAAAACAATTGAATAGTCCTTTTTTCTGGCAATTATCACACTCGTAATTATTTTACTGCCTATTTGAATATGATCAAAATCTGTTTCTAAAATTGGATTTAACTGGTTGTCTAAAAGCCCATATCTGCCTTTTTCTTTAACGATTATATTAAATGTTCTGGCCGAAAGGAGTCTTTCATCATCACGGTTACCTTTAGTTTCAAACAAATTCACCCATAGCAATTGATCGTATTTAATATCTAACAAAACTTGGCCTTTGGTGTCTAATATTCCTTTTTTACCGTTTTTTTCTGCTTCCAGAAAAAAATAATTATAATTCCAGGTTCTGTTTTCTATATAACTGATGGTATCACAAACAAATGGATATAATACTTTATTTTCAAAAGTTACTAAACCGTATTTATTATCTCTTTTAGTAATCAATGGATTTGCCCATGTTTTGATGTTGCTATAGCCATACTTTCTGTGATCGATTCGCTCATCATCAGAGTTATAACTTTCGTCTGCTATAATAGTTCCACTGCTGTTTATGAGTTGTACTCTTCTTTCTTTTTTTCCTGATTTTTCATCAGTGTAATATAAATTAGTGAAGATATTCCGAGTATAATCTCCATCCATTGAAACGCTTTTTGTTTTCAATACTATTTTACCTGCTTTTAAATCAAACATTTGAACAGAATCATTTGATTTAAAAAGCAGCAACCCTTTTGGGTTTCGAATGTAATACCATTTATAGCCTTTTTCTATTTTTTGAGTGGCAATTTTTCTCCCGCTTAAAGAAATATAATCGATGATATCATATTCTGAATCTGATTTATCAGTACACGCGAAGATATAGCTAATTTCTTCGGCTGTAAATTCATTATTTGGATAATGCAAACCAATTTCTGACTTGCTTATTGGCCTAATATCATCATACTTTTCTGCTTCTACAACTACATTTCCTTCAAAATCAATCAAACCGTTTCGCTCGGATTTTGTGCTTAAATAATATTTAAACAACGTTTTGGGTTGTGGAACATAATTTAAAAACAAAACTTTTGGAAAAGCTGCTTTTGATTTTTCTCCTATTTTATTGATAATTCCCATTTTATTATTCTCCTCGTACAAAGAATATCCATTCCATTGTGCAATGACGGCTTTTGTTCTTTTGGTCACACTTTCTGAAAGATAAATTTGATCTTCAAAAAACTGATCTTTTTTTAATAAATAGGTATCTGATTCTTTTATATAAATACTCTCTTTGAATTGTGAATCCAGAAATTCAGCTTTTGATAAGTCATAAAAACGAATTGTATCTTTTTCTTTAATTGATAACATTCTTTTGGAGTAACCTAAAAAACATTTAGAAAGTACTTCTTTATCAAACACATCTACAGCTTTTCCATTAGTAATTCTGATTAATGAAGCTACTGAAAACTCAAAATCTTGAAATCTTGAAAGAACAAAAAAATCATTAGAAGACAATCTCAAATGAGTCAGACTATATGGCTGTATTATAAATGGGTAAATTATTTTGTTTTCCTTGTTGAGAATACCGTATAATTCCTGATCATTCATGACTAAAAACAGCTCATCATTAATGGCTTGTACATCCTTATATACAGGAGGAATTATTTCTTTTTTGGTTGCGATATCATATATGCCTGTTTTAAGTCCATCATAAATTTTGTACAAATTATTTCTCAAACGATTTGTTCCTCTGTAGACAAACGGAATAAGTTCTTTTCCATTAAGATCCAGCAAACCTCCGCATTCATCGTTAGTTTGTATCAGGAATTTATCGCCATCCAGATAAATTTTTTTATAAATTGGCGGAATAATTTCTTTATTCTTTAAATCGGCAATACCATACAAACTGCCTTTTTTGATCATTTTTCTTTTAATTTCTCTATCATCATCACCGTCATAATCTAAATCTGAGTATTCAATAAAATTAGGATCCTTTCTTTTTCGATCTAATTCACGTTCTGCTTTACGTTCAGGATCATCCTCTTCTTCTTTTTTAGGTTGGGTTATATAATATTTTTTCTTCGTATAATTATATTGATAGATATACTGTTTTTCGTCAAGAAAAACTTTGGCGTTATTACCATCTCCTTCAATATAATCAAATTTCGGTTTGATTAATTCATTGTCTCGACCCAAAAAACCCCATTTTTTTCCTTTTTTAAAAATTAAAATTCTTGAAGAAAGATCAACTTCATCATATTCAGGTTCTAATCGTATATCGCCATAAATGTTTTTTACGCCATATTTGCCATTTTTAGAAAACACAAAAAAGGCCAGATTACTTCTTAAACCTTCAATACTATATCCTAAAGCTTTTGTTACAGGTTCATTGTAAATAAGGTTTTTCCATTCATTTTGATTCAGACAATTCAATAAAGATGAAATCGAATCGTAAACAGCCGGGAACAAATATTTTCTTTGTTTCAGGTTATAAATTCCTGTTTTATTATTCTTCTTTATAAAAAAATATTTTTCGTATTCTGATTCTTCTTTAATCCCGTTTTTAAGATTAAGAATGTAAGTGGCTAGTCGTAAATCTTCTGAATCAATATCCATTACAGTTTCAAAATCAGGATTTGGCTCAAGCACATTGGTTTTTACATTGTAAAAGAAACTCTGATTGTCCTTTCGAACCAAAACAAAATCAAAATCTTTGCTGTAATCAAACGGAACGCCTTTAATTTCAGAACAATTGTTTAAAACAATTTTGTTTTTCTCAATATCATACAACTGAAACTGGTTTTTATTGTTTTTTATGATAATGAAAGGATTAGTATAATCATAAATGATCTCAGTATTTGCAAGTAATAATTTCCCATTCAAATCATAAATAGCATATTGCGGTTCGTTAGACAACTCGCTGCTGTCAAATTGCTTGATATTAATGAGTCTGCTGTATGAACGAAATAGTATAGTATGATTCCCCAACGGAATAATTAATTTTCCCTCAGCATTACATAACCCGATTTTATTTGCTTTATGAACCAGGAAACCATTTTCATAACTATAGCCATTCATAAAATAGATTTTATCATAAACCGGCGGGATTACAAATTGTTTTTCAGTCGCATTATACACTCCATAATGTTCTAATAAGTCTGTTTTTATACTAACAATTCCAGAATTTTTGTTATAGTTTTGGTTCTGTACAAACTTCAAGTTTTGAATGTCCAAAATATGTTCTTTCCATATATTTACATTAGTATTTTCAAGTGTTTCTTTGTCTTGTATTTTTTCAAAACTTGCTAATGATTCCTTAATTTTTCCTTCATTAAAAAATTGCATTGCTTGTTTTCTCAAAGCTTCGCTGTTTTGAGAAAAACCAATTAAAGGTATTAAGACAAGTATGGCTAGTAGTATTTTTTTCATGCAGTTCTAATAAAGTATTATCGTTTTTTTTTGAAATTTTCACTTGATCTTTTGTTGTTCAATTTCATCCATGATTTGATCTATTTTTGTTTTAATCCATTCAATAGAAACATAATATCCATCGCCTTTAATGACTTTCACAGCTACTTTATTATTTTCCCAGTCCAAAATATAAAGTCCTGTTTTATCCAATCTTTTATTTTCAATTCCAATAAAATCATTTTGAAAATCGATATATAACGGTACCGAATTTTGATAATAAACAGTTAAAGTAAAAACACCTATATGCTCAGTATCTTTAGGATAATTTTCATATCTAACTTTATAAATTTCATTTCCCTTTTTTGATATAGTTATGGTTTCTTTATCAGAAAGAGTTCTTCCTAACTTATTTTTCGGCTTGAAACTTTTAATTTTTAAAGATTTGTAAGTATCAACTTCCTCAATAAATTGATTTGTCTGCTGAATTTCAGCATCATTGAATAAACTAACCATTGGGTCACCCCAAGTATCATATATTACATAACGAAATTTACCATCCACTTTTACCAATGCTATAGCCATTGTAGAATATCTGTCTCCTTTATCATAATATAGCAACTTGTAATTTTTGATGTTATTCTCGGCCATACAAAATGCAACGATTGGTGTTTCATCAGTATAATTTGTTTTTTTCCAATCAAAAATAAAATGGTTTAAACTGCCATGATTTTTATAAAATTTTTCAATTTCGGCTCTTTTGGCAATAATCAGGTCACGATAGATTACATTATTTTTATCTTGTGTTAAATTACCGCTGCTTTTTAGCAGGCAGAACATTTTATCTTTTTTATAGTAATAATATAACCCCAAATCTTTGTTTGGTTCACTATTTCCCGAACATTCACCGCTTTTGGTAATTTTTTCGAGATAAAAACAAATGTAATTTTTGTCTATAATTTTGTATTTACCTTTACTATCAGTAAAACAATCATTTCCACATTCTGCACTGTAAAAACTTGTAAAAGTTTGATCCGGATTTAATGTAATATGGTTTCCAATATTATAGCCATCAGGACTTTGAGGAAATAAAAAATATTCTTTTGTTTCGTCTGACAATAATAATTCGTTAGCTCCCCAAGTTCCTCTTAAATCTGTTATTGACGAATCATGTTTGACCTCATTAAAGCTCTTATAAAAGGACTTATAATCAGAGTTTTCAGGATTATTTTGTTTTTGTGTACAGCTAATAATCAAACCTGTCAGAAGTAGTAAAAGAATATTTTTCATGAATTTTTTTTAGTCATCCTTTTTTACCTTGGATAATCCAAAGTGTGCAAAACCTTTTTATGTTATAAGAAGTAAAAAAACAATAATTATTCCATTCCATTAACAATGAAATAAAAATCTTTAAAGAAAATTTCTTCTTATAAATATATAGATGTACGAAATTGAAGAAAGGTTGGGAAGGATATAAAAAATAATGTTTTTACCAGACTGTTCAAGGTTCGCTCATAAATTAAAAGTCATCCATTAATTACGATTAGCACTACTCGCCTGTCTGATTGCTTTTGGATCTGTTAAATTAAAACGATACACAAAACTAAGTCGGTAGCGGGCGGCATTTGGAATACTGTTTTCGGTAATATAATAATCTGTACCGGTTGTTGTGCTTTTATTTTGGCGTAAGTCAAAAGCATTTGAAACATCAAATACAATGGTAGCTTTATCTTTTAATAAAATTTTGCTTAAACCAAAATCAAGCGATTGCAATGCATCATTTCGTGTTTGTGCATTTTGCTGTGCACCTCGAAAATTATAACGCCCCTGAAAACTGAATTTTGACGGCAGTTTAACCTGAGTGCTTAAACGTCCGGTAAAAGTTTTTCCGCTATAATCAAGGTTTTCTTCCTGATAACTTCCTTTTTGGGTGAAATGATAAAAATTCATTTCTAAATTGACCTGAAGCCATTTTAACGGATTATATAAGGTCGAAAGTTCTATACCGCTTCGTATTTCATGCTGAATATTGATAGGCGTTGTAAAAAATATATCATTTTCACGATACGTAAAATCCTGAATATAACCACTCTCCCATTGATAATAAACAGAAGGATTCAGCGTAAGCTTTTTCCATGCTTTAAGGAAACCCAATTCAAACACATCAGAATAGGAAGGATTTAGATCTGGATTCCCAATATATTGCGCATTCAAATCGGTCAGTTCGTTAAAAGGATACAAAGCATATAACGGCGGACGGTTAATTCGTTTGCTGTAATTTAACTGCAAAGTCGATCCTTCAAACTTATAACTTAAATTAACGGTTGGAAATAATCGGTTGTATTTTTTATCATCGTTATAAGTGTTTTTAATATCTGTAATAGCAATTTTGGTGAATTCTGTACGAAGCCCGAACATATAATTAAATCTCCTAAACTTGTTGCTATATTGCGCATAAGCACTTGAAATGGTCTCGGTATAATTGAGATCATTGTCAATATTTTGGTAAATCGTCCAAATATTTCCTTCTTGCTGCTCTGCCAAAAACTGACTGGAAACTTTACGAATTTCTGTCTTCACACCCATTTCAAATACAGAAACAGAATCAATTGGCTGAACAAAATCACTCTGCATAAGTAAATCTTTACTGCTTCCTATTGAGTTGGTTCTAATGCCGGGATAGGCAAGCGTTTCCGGATATATACGCTGTGTTGAAAGGTCCCATTTTTTATCGCTGTTCCACCAATCATACTGAACATCGATAGTCCATTTTTTTGAAGGCTTTTTAAAAGTCTGGGTATAATTAAACTCAAATTGGTTGTAATCTCTTTTTTCTAATGATTTTCCTTCTCTTGTTAAAACACTGTCTTGTGTATGGTTTGCATTGCTGTAATCATATAACAAACGGGTTTTATCATCATCTTTCGTGGCATTTTTTAAAAATGCTGCGGTAATAGTACGATGTTCATCAATATAATAATCAGCACCCAAATAAATCAATTTTCCATCGTCGTGGCGATCCTCATTCTGTACGTGATTAAGATAGTTTGGAGCACCGTTATTTATAGTCGACTGATTCGTAGTAT
Source organism: Flavobacterium sp. UBA7680 (assembly GCF_002482975.1). Classification (GTDB taxonomy): domain Bacteria; phylum Bacteroidota; class Bacteroidia; order Flavobacteriales; family Flavobacteriaceae; genus Flavobacterium. The sequence goes on from NZ_DLHA01000019.1 coordinate 123,294, forward strand.
ATAAACCAACGTAATCAGAAGAACGTATACCAAAATTGGAAAAGATATTAATTTTATCCGATTTAAAATTGATGCTTGGATTAAGACGACTGTCATTTGGTGATCCGGCAACTAATCTAACCTGACCGCTAAAACCGCTTTTTTTGTTTTTCTTTAATATAATATTGATAATTCCTGCCGAACCCGAAGCATCATATCGGGACGAAGGATTCGTTATTACTTCGACACGTTCAATTTGGTCGGCAGCGATTTGATCGAGTGAATTGCTTTGTGTTAAACCAGACTGACGCCCGTTAATTAATACCAATACGCTGCTGTTTCCACGAAGGCTTATTCCACCCGTTGGACTAACAGTTACCGAAGGAACTCCGTTTAAAACATCGTGAGCAGAGCCATTCTGCGAAAGCACATCTTTACCCACTTCAAAAACTTTTTTATCAAGTTTTAAGCTCACGCTGGATTTTTGTCCGGTTACTTCTACTGCATTTAATTGTACAGCATCGGTATTTAAAAGAATAGTTCCTAATTCTGTTTTGGGTTTTCCCGAAATGATTTCGAATGTTTGAATATAATTTTGATATCCGATATAACTAAAAGAAATGGTCATTTTACCGCTTGGCAGTTCTTCGAGATTAAACATTCCTTGATCATCTGTTACGCCAACTGCTATTGTTTTTGAGACATTATCTTGTATGGAAACTGTCACATACGGAATTGCTTCTTTAGTTGTATTGTCCTGAACTTTACCGGAAACAGCTGCTTTCTGCGCAAAGCTAAACATCGGAATAAATAAAATTAAAATACTGGTTATAAAGGTTTTCATGTTTATTGGTTTTGATGATACAAGATTACTTTATAAAATAAAATCTTACCTTTTAAAACATGCAAACGGCTCTAAGAGCTTTTGAAATGCATTTCGGTATTCGATATTTATTTTATCTTTATCTCATGTATCGATCGCCCTTTTTTATCGTTTTATTATTACTATTGTTTTCATCCTGTAAACAATATACTGAGTATGTTAAATCTGATGTAACCTATTATGTTGATGATGAAAATCGTCCTCATGATTATTTGGGCAAAGCCGACAACTCTGTTTTTAAAGTTCCAATAGATATCGAAATTCTTAAACGTGAAAATAAATCTACCCCGTTAGGTTTACAGGTAACTGCTTTTGGTTCTTTTGATGTTTATTGGGATGGTGTTTTTGTGGGAAGTAATGGTAAAATGGCAAAATCAGGTCAGCCTGAAATTCCGGGAACTGAACTGACTTATTATCAAATACCCGAAAAATTGGCTAATACAGGCAAACACATTGTCACGGTAATTGGAACACAAACTAAAGTTCGAGAAGCAAATCGCAGCATTGGCTTAAAATTGGAGAGTTTTTTAAGACTTCATCGTGCCCCGCTTGTTGTTATGTCTTTTATGAATCTTATGGCGGGGGCTTTTTTAATTGCTTTTATTTATTATTTTTTTCTCTACATAAACAGTACTCGTAAAGAAGCAACCGTTTTACTTTTTGGAATAATCTGTCTGCTCTTTTTCTGCCTGCTTATTATAGAATACGTGAAATTTTATATAGATATTCCGTATACTCATTTTTATACCCGATTACAGATTGTTGGTTTGCTGACATTTATAATTTCTATACTGGTTCCCTGGTATTTTATGCTGCAGTTTGGGTTTAAAAGAAAGCGGTTGTTTTTATTTCTTTTGATAGTAACTCTTCTAACGATTTATATTGTCTACTATGGTCATTACGATTATACGGCCATCTATTTTAGTTATGCCATGTGCGCTGTCTCGCTAATTATTGCCATCGATGCGGCATACCGAAAAATTAAAGGCGGCTTAATAGTAGTGATGGGTTTATTGGCAAGTGTAATTGTAAATAAATATATATTTTATGATTTTGGATTGTTTATAGCATTTACGATTATTGTTCTGTCTATGCTTTATCTGCACACAATTCGTGCAAAAGCTCTTGAAGAAGCTCATAATGCATCGTTATTGCTTTCATCGAGATTACAGTTAGAACTCGTTAAGAAAAATATTCAGCCGCATTTTCTTCGTAATACCCTGACTTCGTTGATAGATTGGATAGAAGAATCTCCGCAGCAAGGTGTTGTATTTATTCGGGCATTGGCAGATGAATTTGATATTATGAATTCTATTGCCGAGGATACCTTGATTCCTATTAGGCAGGAAATTGAATTATGCCGAAAACATTTAGAAGTAATGTCTTTTCGGAAAGAAGTAAGTTATAAATGGGAAGAAAAAAATATTGATGCAAACGAAGAAATTCCGCCTGCGGTTCTTCATACTATTATAGAAAACGGAATCACACACAGTTTGCCTCCAAAACAAGGCAGTATTACTTTTAGTTTAAGTTTTACCAGAGAAAAACAATACAAACAATACAAACAATATACCTTGTTAACCGTGGCAAAAAACCGAAATAGAAAGAAAGAAAACAGTAACGGAACAGGTTTTAAATACATAAAAGCCAGATTAAATGAAAGTTATGGCAGTAATTGGGAATTTGATTCTTTTGCTGTAGAAGAAGGATGGTGTACAACAATTAAAATTTTTAATAAAAAATGAAAATTCTAATTATTGAAGACGAAGCCCGAATTGCCAAAAGAATCGAAAGAATGACCCGTGATTTTTTTGATAAAGAGGTGCAGATTTTACTTAGTGATTCGGTTGAAAATGGATTAAACACAATCGAAAAACAATCTATTGATTTACTGCTTCTCGATTTGAATTTGAATGGTGAGGACGGATTTGAAGTGCTGCAGACGGTTGTCGCTAAATCTTTTCAAACCATTATTATTTCGGCTTATACGGATAAAGCGATTATGGCATTCAATTATGGCGTTTTGGATTTTGTACCTAAACCATTTGATGCAAACAGATTGGCTCAGGCCTTTACACGTTTTTCAACACCAGAAAAAACAAATAGTCAGGATATTCAGTTTTTAGCCGTAAAAAAGGGAAAAACTATTAAACTCATCACTATTAAAGATATAAGATACATAAAAGGCGCAGGAATTTATACCGAATTACATTTAGTAAATGGCCGTGTAGAATTACATGATAAATCTATGGAATCATTAGAAAAACTCCTCCCCGCAGATTTCGAGCGAATTCATAAATCTTATATTCTTTGCTGGCAGGAAGCAGATAAACTGATTGTAGAAGCCGGAGGAAAATATAATATGCTGCTTAAAAATGGTGAGTTATTACCTGTTGGTCGTTCAAAATATAAAGAAATCAGGCATAAATTGATTTAGTTTTTTGATAAAGTTTTTTCCTCTCTCAGCTTCTTTAGATTTTAATTTAGCTGCAACATATATTATACCAGAAAAACATTGAACTAAAATATAAATAGAAACGGTATAATATCTGACAAAATAGATGTATTATGGGATATTTTTTTATCTTTGAAACTCAGGATTTTTAATCCAAATGGCTTTATATTTGAGCCTTCAGAAAATTGATATTCATTATGGAACAAAAAATACATCAGGGAAGAAACGTAAAACGCTTTAGAGAAATGCTTAACATAAAGCAGGAAGCTTTAGCGTATGATCTTGGCGAAGAATGGAACCAAAAGAAAATTTCTTTACTGGAACAGAAAGATGTAATTGAAGATAATCTGTTGAAACAAATCTCTGCTGTTTTAAAAATTCCTGTTGAAGCTTTTCAGAATTTTGATGAAGAACAGGCTGTAAATATTATTGCTAACACTTTTCATGAAGGAGCAGTTGCTAACAATTCTGGATATATGAATTGTACTTTTAATCCGATTGATAAAATTGTACAAATTCATGAAGAAAAAATTGCGTTATATGAGCGTATGTTGAAAGAGAAAGATGAAATGATGGTGAGGCTTGAGAAATTGATTAATAGATAATTATTTATATATATAAAACAAAAAAAGAGACTTTAAAGTCTCTTTTTTTTAGGAGGCATCAACATCTTTGCCATATTGATATGAAATAAGTTTTTTTATAATCTTTTAGTTGAGTGATGCATTTCCAACCAATAATATCATCTAATATCTTAGTTAATGCTTTATTCCAAGCAATATCTTCTGGCTTTGGGTATATAAAACCGATAACATATTTTTCTCCTTCAAAATTTATAGAATCCAATTTTCTAAAATCTTTAAACAATCCTAGATTATTATTGCCAAAATAAAAATTTAAGTTTCTAGGTGTTTTTGCAGATTGACTTATCACTAAAGCTTTAAATTCTACCAATATTTTTTCCTTTGATTTCAGAGTAACCTGAAAATCTATATTATTGCCATTTCCGTTAGCTTTTTTTATTAAAAATTCTCTTTTGTAATCAATAATTTTTTTCTTTAAACATAATTCCTCCAAAATAAAAATCATTTCAGCTTTGAACCAACCTTCAATTCTTGAATCTACTTTCGAAAACAATTCAAGATAGTTTGACTTCGATTCAAAATGGTTTTTAATTTCTGATAATATTGTTTTCATCTAAAAGTTTTTCAAAATTAAAATGGGTGATTCCATAAACTACAATAAATCAAAAAGAAAATTTACAAATTTGCCAAATTATTATTTTTCATCTTTTCAAATTGGCTAATTGAATCATCTATTAACCATTTTAAAGAAACAAATTCAGTACAAGATCGAAAAAAATAATGGTCAGAAATCTTCAACATGCCTTCGGAATTTTCTTTATTTTGTGGTTTTATCGTAAAGATATATCGATCATTATCTGAATGGATGAAATCATAATTTTTAAAAGAGCAATAATTTTTTACTTCCTCAAAATCAATAATTATCAATATGACAAAATTACCGTCAAGAAAGTCTAAATAATCATTAGAATCTAAAAAACTTAAAGAAAAAGGATAATATCCTTGACCTGAAAATTTAAACTGATTTAAAGAAACCATTATGGGATTTTTTAATTGTTTAAAATTTCTTTCCATGAATCCTTCTTCAAATTCTCTCGAAACAAAATAATAAATTCCTTTTTCAACTTCAAAAATAGCGTTTTTAGTTTCTTTTGAAGATTGAATTAATTTATTTAATTCCTTAACATAATTTACTTCAACACTATTTACGTCAACACGTATTGTTTCTCCCTCAATCCCATATAAATTGTCAGTTTTATCGGTTTCGAAATACTTAACTATTTTATCCGCATTTTCTTTTTGTCTATGAATTCTTGAATTTTCGAATTTACTAGATTTAACTTCAATAAGATTAAAACCTCCAGGATAAACCACTGTTAAATCACAATATTTTAAAACACTAGTAATATCATTAAAAATTGCAATCCTTCCTTCCGAATAATTTTTTTTAAATACTTCTATTTCTTTTTTTAACCCTATCTTCTCTGAAATAAAACCGGCAGACTTTTTAAAGTTTTGTGGCTTAATATCCAATTTGTTAATAAAAGTAAAAGCTACTGCATCACCAATACTGCGATAAACCTCTATCAAAAACCTTATTTCTTCAAGTTTATTTTCTAAAGATTTAATTTTTGCTTTTATTTTAATAGATTCTTCTTTAGTTAATTTTTGAGAAGGATTTTTTCTGAGAATATTTAAATCGTTTTTTTCAGATTTTTTGTCTCGTATTCTATTTTCTAAGGATATGATTTTTTTTATGACATCTAATTGTACAAGTCTCCAAATTTCTGGATATAAATATGGTTCTTTACTAGCAAATTTTATCTGGTCCAAAAGCTTTTTTAAAGTGTTTCGATGGTATCTTATCATATCATTAATTATATTAATTTATCAGAATTGAATTTTACATTTCACTGTATAGCCCTTCTCTACAAAATGCACATTACAAATATTACCCCGATCGCGCGGATTTGTAATCCCTTCCCGCAAACTATGTGCATATTCAAGCTATTATATAAAAAAGATATTCTTACAATATAAACTCTGGGCCAAATTCGGTGAATTCTGCTATCTGTCCCTCATATGTATTTCGTGTGCTTCCTCCTTTTACTATTTTTTCTTGATGAACTACAGATCCAACACTAATATATATTGAAAACCCTATATCTGGTTTTTCCATAAAATCTTTTTTATTCTCTTTATTTAGTATAAAATTATTGTAATATAGACCTGAATCTTTGTTTATAACAGCCTTATTATATACTGTTATAGATTGTCCGCAACTTTGAGTATTAAAAATGAAATTTTCCAAATAGTTAATTGTATAATCTAATTCTCCTATAAATTGATTAATGTAAAAACCCATAAAAATCGGTTTTTCAATTTTATCGTAATATCTGATTTTAAAAGCCTTTTCTAATATTGCTACGAAAACGGGATCAAACTCTTGAGTTACGTCACTGTTAACTTTAGCCACCAGATTTTTGAGCTGTTCGAATCTGTCAAAATGATAATTATACCATTCTCTTTCCTGTAGATTAAAAACAATTATTGCTTTCAAATATTTTTCTACGGCTATGCTGGCAAGAGTCAACCCTTGAACGATATAATGGTTATTAAGTAAAAAGCGCGCCGCAATATAATCTCTGTATCCAAGATCAGTAAACGAATATCCAGTGGATAATTTTTCCATAAATGTAATTGATCTGTCCATAATTTCGTGTTTTTATAATTTATAAAATCAGTCATAACTATTAATGATCCAAAGATATTCAAGCAGTACGCAATTATTTTGCGCAGTTAAATAATACATTCAGATTTCTCAGTTCCGGGAAGGTTTTTGAGATCTCAAAACCATATTTCTGCAAGTCCTGACACGTTAATAACCAGCTCTTAAAGCCGATCGAAAAAGATATCTGTTTGTTCATGTATCAAATATACATAACTAGTTTTTTTGAATACACTTCAGTGCAGTCACAAAAAAACTCTAAATCAATGATTTAGAGTTTTTATTATTTCTTATGCTTAAAATTTATTGCTGGGACAATTCTGCCTCTGTATGCAATGCACAAACCCAATTGTCATTTTGTTTAATCCAGGTAGAAGTGCAGGCACATTTTGTGGGAGTTTTTTGTTTATCATCCGTTATTCCTAATTCTATTATATATCCTATAATCGCTGTATTTTCGGCAATTAACTTTGTTTCTACATTAGAAATATTCAATACTTTGATTTTGTCACCATCGCCAGATTCAAACATCTTTTTAAATTGAGATTCGTCTACACTTTGTACACCATTTTTACTGGCAATTATACAAGGAAACAGCGTAAGGTTTTTTACCGTTTCATACTCATGGTTTTCCATTCCCTGCCAATATTTTTTTTCTAGTTCAATAATTTGCGTTTCCATAATCAATCATCATTTATTAGTTAACAAGTTTATAGAAAATGTGAACAAAAGAGTTATTTGTTATCAAATTCTCTTCGGTTGTAAAAGCCGTCATCATCACTATAATATCCAGAGTCAGGATCATTCTCAGGATAATAGGACTTCATTACTTTTCTTTCATACTCCCTGTCAAAATTGTTTACACTGTTGTATCTGTTTGTATTTCTAAATGTATTGTAGCCAATACTGTTAGCCATGACAATTTTAGTGTCTTTATTGATACTTACAGATCCAATTGGTATAATAATATGGCTGTCTCCATCTTTATAAATAAGCTCTCTGTTATGGTCGCCGGCTATAACATCATGCACCTCGTTTCGGCTGTCTTCTATGAGCGCTTTATCTACTTTTACGTCAAGGTAAACCACGCGCTGCATGTCCTTATTTACCCAGAGGTTGTCAATTTTACCAATAGTGCGGTTGTCAGCATCTACTATTTTCCACCCTCTTACATCAGAATAATTAGATGCAATTTTATAATCAGATAATTCGTCGAGTCTATATAAATTTCTATGTTTATTTTCCATAATTTCTTTTTTAATTAATGTATATTTTTTCAGATTTCTGCCAAATTTAACTGCGTAACAATAGAGCTGGTAAATACCTGCGTATTCTGTGGGAGTTAAATTTTTTGAAAATTCATTAAACAACAGTCTTATTCTGCACTTGTAGTGTTTTCGATTTCTACGCTGTTGTCACTTTTAACCTGATGATCTACAAAATAGATGTAGTATATAATTGCACCAATTACCAATAGTACTGCAATCCAAGGCCATACTCTTTTCTTTTTCTCTATTTTTATCTCTGCCATAACTTTTATTTTTTGATTTTATAATAGTTTTATTATACTATTAAAGGTACAAATGACAAGAGACTGGAACGTATTAAATTTCAGCAGGATGTTACAAAATTTCCAGTAGAACTCTTTTACGGAATAGTTCAAAATATCAATTTCTTTTTTTGAAACTGAAAAGCCCATTTCATTAGAAATGGGCTTTTTTATACTTTCATTGGTTTGTTATTTTTAATTTAAAAACTTTATTTATTAACCAAAGATATTAAGGTTTTCACCATTTACAAGTCCTAAATATTGTTTTTTAATAGCTTTAGTGCTGTAATTTTTTTCTGGATTCCAGTCTGGATTCCAATTGCTGCTGCTAAAACTGTAAACGTTTAAATCCTTCATTGCTTCTATAGCATTAGCAATATGATTATCAATGTTTTTAATCGACGCAACATTGGTACTAATACTTTGTCCTTTCCATGATGAATCCGGGATATTTTTAGCTGCTTCAAACGGAATAGGGTAAAACGTTATATCTCCTTTTTTTAATACCCTTTTGGCTTTATCTACTTCGAGTTTAAGAGCTGTTACCGGATTCCTTGAAAACATCGCACCTTTATCATCAATTTGATTTAAAATCATTTGAGAAGGACCAAAAACATAAATATCTCCTGCAGGTGTTATAAAAGGAACTACTTTTAAAAAGGAACTAAAAGCACTATAATTTCTGGGTAAAAAAGAACAAGTTTTTAAATTATGCCAAACTCTTGTAAAATCATTGAAATGATCTGCGTTTTTAATTGAATCTTCAATAGATTTTCCTTTATGCAGTACTCCTAATCCTAATTCTGCACTACGCAAAAATTTAATTTCATTCCATTTTTCATAAATTTTCCGAGCGTCATAACCCAGACCACCTAATGCATTTTGTATAACAGCAGCATCATCAAAATTATCTCTGACATATCCGGCTTGAGCGCTAAAATTTTGTGCAAGTTGTACAAAATCAGCCATTTTAAACTCTTCATGTGAAGTCCCGGTGGCCTCGAGCATAAAATATGTTTTTGCTAAAGTAAGAAAGTCCTGAATCATACACTGCTTTTTAATGATTTCTAGTGTAGAGCTTATATTATCTATTTGGTTTAAATAACCGGTAGCCATCCAAGGAAACAAGTCTGCCCAGTTAGCAATCCAGACACCAAGCACAGTAAAGCCACTATTGTCAGTTGTTTCTATTTCGGCAGCGCTGGTTTCTAAATGTTCTTCTATTTCAAAACCGGTGTTAAACTGAACATCACCTGCCAGTACATCTAAATCATTGATAGCAATACCATCCTGAAGTTCCATAACATTTTGAGGGTTTGCATTTTCTTCTGAAAGACTTAAGAATTCTTTCAATGTTAATTGTGAACCTTCCGCTTTTGCTTTTTCATAAGCGGCTGCCTTTGCAAATGCTTCCAACCCCTTTAAATCTTTTATTTCTTTTATTCTGTCAGTAATTTTTGGCTCTCTCTCAGGGGCTTTAAATTCTGGTACTTTTGGGGGATCGTTAACCGTACCAATTTCAGGTGCTTTTTCTAATAATTCGATTGAGCTAATCTCACTAAAAGCCTTGCCTTTTACTAGTTTACTCCATTCCTCTACTTGTGACTCCACGCAATTTCCTATATGCCATGTCTTAGTTTGTACAGTAACCTTTGATTCTCTGTTTGTATTGCTTCCATCATAGGCCGCTTCGACCGTTACGGCTTTGCCAAGTCCTGCGTATGTAAAATTACCTTTAGTGCCATATTTCCAACTGTTTTCTGTTGATTCATTATTCATAGTTAAAGAAACGGTTCCAATTCCTCCCCAAACTGCACCTACTACAATTCCATCGCCATAATTATTAAAAAAAAGCTGAACAGAACTTACCCATTCTTTAACCAGTGAAACAATTTTAGGATCTGGTTCCTTTTCTTTTAGAATTTCTAAAAGACGATCGGCCGTTCCTATTTTTACCATTATTTTATTGTACTTATCCAGTGAGTCTAATGCGCCATCCTTTGGTCCTCCCTTCAAAGAATTAATTAAATCTTCTACATTTAATTGCTCAAAATCTATGTACTCAACACCCGATATCATTTGTACATTAAAATTAACCTTTACTTCCTTGCTAAGCTCAGCAATTGAATTGCCTGTATGTGCTGACAATCCTGAATTAATCCTTGCTAATCCTGAAAGTCCGTATGAACCTGAAACTCCTGCAAAACCCTGATTTAAAGAATCGTCGTACACATACGAACTAGCTCCCGTCATACTTTTTTGTACATCTTGGTCTTTAATCATTACTGTAATACCTACATCTTTATTATTAACTTTTCTTGTTGTTATTATTGGCGCCTGAAAACGCCCCGTAGCACCTCTTATAACACTTCCAATCCTCACCGCAAAAAAAGGATTGTTTACACCATTTGTAGTTTTAGTATTTTTCATAATATTATTTTGTATTACGTTTATTTATTTCTTGATTAATATAAGGGTAACCACACCTATACCTCCTGACCTACTACCTCCTGACATTTTAGTGTAATAAATCTCCTCATCGGCAACTTGTGCCAAATTAAAACTATTCTTTTTCAACCATGGACAATCCCATTTAAATCTACCTACTTTGATATCTCCATGATACAAGTCGATATGGCCTGTTGTACCTTCAGCCGCACCATCCCTACCTGATGAAAAAATCCAGCCAACTTCGCCAGACTTTATTGTTATTCCATTTATATCAGATGGGCTAATCACCGCATTTTGATTTTCTGCTCTGTGAAACTTACCCGGCTTTATTGTTGCATTTCTCACGGTTAAGGTCATGTTTTCTGATACAATTTTAATTGCGATCCATTGTGCGTGTGCCATAATATTTCTAAATTTAGTTCCTACTTCTTGGCCTTTCGGATATTGCCACGTTTATTAAAGTGGGGTCTACTCCACTGTATTAAATTATAATTATTAATACTTTCTCTTAAAAAAGTAAAAATTTTACATTAAAAGTAATCAGTATTAAAAGAATCAATAACTAAATTGTTATAAACAGGCTTTTTTCAGGTATGGCTAATCTATTTAGTGTCATAAGCACACCAATTCCTAAAATGAATATTATCATTCACTTTATTAGTTGTTTAGGAATGGATAGCGGGTATCTTTCAGATTAAAAAAAGGCAAAAAAAAAGCCTCTAATTAAAGAGGCTTTTTTTAATATATCATAATCAGAACATTATAAATGTCATATCAGTTATGCTTTAACTCCATTCCGGAAACTGGGTTTTATTTAAGTCCAGCTTTTCAATTGCACTTATATCTCCCTTATCAAGTTTGAAATTAAATATATCCAAATTTTCTACAATATGTGCTTTTTGAGAAGATCTCGGAATGGAAACAATACCACGTTGATAATGCCATCTTAAATTTACCTGAGCAACGGTTTTGTTATGCTTTTTGGCAATCTGAGTGAATACTTCATTTGTAAAAAGTCCATTACGGCCTTCTGCAAAAGGTGCCCACGCTTCCATCTCAATATTATGTTTCTTTAGCAAATTATATGCCTCTCCCTGCTGAAAATAAGCATGTGTTTCAATCTGGTTTATAACCGGTTTTACCTGCGCATAAGACAAAAGATCAGCTAATTGGTTTGAATCGAAGTTGCTGATGCCAATAGCCCTAATTTTTCCAGCTTTGTAAAGTTCTTCCATTGCTTTCCAGGATCCTTTCACATCACCTCTTGGACGGTGTATAAGGTATAGATCTAGATAATCAAGTCCCAATTTAGTCAATGTTTCTTCAAAACCCTTTTTAGCATTTTCATATCCGGCATCATCAACCCATAGTTTTGAGGTAACAAAAAGATCTTTTCTGTTAATCCCACTTTGTTTTATTCCTTTGCCCACTGCTTCTTCATTTCCATACACTTTTGCAGTATCAATAAGACGATAGCCTACTGATAGAGCATCAGCCACAGATTGCTGGCATACTTCGCCTCTAAGTCCGTAAGTTCCAAATCCGAGCATCGGCATTTTTACGCCGTTATTTAGCTTAACATTTGTAATCTCTGCGGCATTATTATCCATTATTTCATTTGCAAATAATTTAGGCATGCCAAACAGACCTAGATAAATTCCTGCGGCTGCGGTGCTTTGTAAAAATCTGCGACGGTTTATTTCATTTTTTGGGTTTTGGTTATTCATATAGTTAGTGTATTAGTCAATTTATATCAGTTAATAAAAGTATATATTATATTTTAAATTGAATATTAATTTTTCAATATGGAATTAATTATTAGAAGGTTAACGTTTACCACATATAAAAAAACTCTAAATCAATGATTTAGAGTTTTTTTATATTGCTATAAGTAAAAATATTCTACATCAATAAAACTACTTCATGACAAAAAAAAGTCATTCTGTAACGTTTTATCTTATCATTTTAAATGAGTTTTTAATTTTAAATCAGATTTCTCGAAACGCTCTGCCGAATACAATCTAATTGAAAAATATCCCTCCATTGTAAAAGCCTTTTTTAGAAATTAGAGCTGTCTTACAGAAAACAATTCACCTAATTAATTTAACCTTAAACCTCAAAAAAAATGAAAACAAAAATCCTTTCAATCTGCGGAAGCGCAGTATTATTAATACTTTTTTCCTGTAATGATAAAGGAAAAGACTGTCCGGAAACTCCGGCTTTAAGAGAACGAATTATAACGGCAAAAGAGCAAGCAGCTTTAACGCCAGAAGCCGTTATTAAAAGCCTTAAAGAAGGCAACGCACTATTTGTTGCTAACAATGTTACAGCCAGAGATCATTCAGCAATGGTCAGAAATGCTGTTCAGGGGCAATTTCCAAAAGCGGTAATTCTTTCCTGCCTTGACAGCAGAATTCCTGTAGAAGATGTTTTTAACAAAGGCATTGGTGATCTTTTTGTAGGTCGTGTAGCGGGTAATTTTGCCAACACCGACTTATTAGGAAGCATGGAATTTGGCTGTAAACTTATGGGCGCAAAAGTGGTTATTGTTTTAGGACACGAATCGTGTGGTGCCATAACATCTGCTATAAATAATAATGTAACATTAGGTAATCTTCCTGCAATGCTTGAAAACATAAGACCTGCAGTAACAAATTCACAAGACTTTTCTGGAGATAAAACTTCAGCAAATAAAGAATTTGTGGCCTATGTTTCAAAAAATAACGTACTCAATACTATAAAAGTTATTAGAGAAAAAAGTCCAACCTTAAAAGAAATGGAAGACAAAGGCCAAATTAAGATAGTTGGAGCTTATTATAATATGAGTTCTGGGAAAGTAGATTTTTTATAAAGACAATCTTTATACTAAACGAAATAATATGATAAACAAAAGCTCCCTCAAAAAGGGAGCTTTTTATATTTTCAAAAATTAACGCCAGCCCAATTCCGGGGCGATATATTTTAGAATAGAAGACAATATATGTACATTATAATCAACCCCCAAAGTGTTGGGTATTGTTAGCAATACTGTATCTGCTTCCTGAATTGCTTCATCCTGAGCAAGCTCTGCGATAAGTTTTTCCGGTTCGGCTGCATAACTTTTTCCGAAGATGGCACGTTTATCGCTTTCTATATAACCAAAACTATCAGCAGCTTTACCCTGATTTCCAAAGTAAAGTTTATCCTGATCATTAACCAGAGCAAAAATAGATCGGCTTACCGAAACTCTTGGTTCGCGATCATGTCCGGCTTTTTTCCAGGCTTCTTTATATATCCTGATTTGTTCTGCCTGCTGGATATGGAAAGGTTTTCCGTTTTCGTCAAATTTCAACGTTGAACTTTGCAGATGCATTCCGTTTTCTGCTGCCCAAATGGCAGTAGCATTCGAGGCTGCTCCCCACCAAATTCGATCGCGTAATCCTTCAGAATGTGGTTCCAAACGTAATAATCCGGGCGGATTTGGAAACATCGGATATGGATTTGGTTCGGCAAATCCTACACCATCTAACCTCTCTAAAAACTCCAACGCTTTTTTGCGTCCCATATCAGCATCTGTTTCCCCTTCTAAAGGTTCATAACCAAAAGAGCGCCAGCCGTCAATAACTTGTTCCGGAGATCCCCTGCTGATTCCTAATTGTAAACGTCCTTCTGAAATTAAGTCTGCGGCACCGGCATCTTCAACCATATACAAAGGATTTTCATATCGCATATCGATAACGCCTGTCCCAATTTCTATTTTGCTTGTTTTGGCACCAATGACCGAAAGCAAAGGAAAAGGAGACGCAAGCTGCTGTGCAAAATGATGTACTCTGAAATAAGCTCCGTCTATGCCTATTTCTTCTGCAGCAACAGCTAAATCAATAGATTGAAGAAGTGTATCGCTTGCTGTACGTGCTTTATATGATGGATGATTGGCCCAATGCCCAAACGATAAAAATCCTATTTTTTTCATAGATAGCATTGTTATAATTTATAATCTCAAATATACGCATCATTTTAATTATTGGCTGTCGAAAAATGGCTGATCTTCAAATTTATAATTATTTCATCAACAAATTATAACAGTTCTTTAAAAATTTTTTGATCCAAAAAGTAGGAGCAATTCTGCTTTTTTCAATAGTAAAATCGACTGATTCCTTTGTTTCTTTAACTGCTGATGTTTCTATTTTATTTTTAAATGAGTTCGAAAAGAAATTTTTCTTAGATAAGTTTATTTTAGGGTCAATTATAGGATTTATAATTTTCATAATCTTTAAAATAAATTCTGTTACTACGACCTAAACTATTTTAGAGATTAACAAAACAGCAATGAAGAAAACTATGGCAAATACCATTAAATTGATAAATCTATCCTTATTCTGTAAAGATTTTTTTGATACATATAGTTTCGTAATCTCCTTACTCCTTGTTTTATTTGCTTTCATATTAGTTTTAATTGATATTGATTTATTTAAATTTATCTAACAGAAACAAACTACATGCCAGAGCATTTTAGATAAAAGCAAAATACTAACTATCAATAAACTACAAAAAAAGCATAGCCCTCTTATTTTCAAATACCTATCAAAATGATACGATAGGCTATTCAAAATGAAAGGGATATGCTGTAATAAGGAAGTTCAAAAAGCGAAGCAATGAACTTAATTCGACTACCTATTTTAAATTCTTCAAAAGAATAACGGTTTTTCTCTAATTATTTTTTGGATAATTCTAATTCAAGTTCTTTTACTCTATTTTCCAAATCAGAAATATATTTTTTCTGCGGTAATAAGGCCTGTTCAATTTCTTCAGTTGAATAACGCGGAGTAATATGCTGCGGACAGTTCCAGTCGTAAGCCTGAATTTCAAAAACCATCATTCGCTCCGGACGAAACTTGTAATCTTCTGGTTTTAAAAGGTCATATAATTCCTTGTTTTCTTCTAAATCAACAATTTTCGCTTTTGCATAAAGTTTTAATCTTGCTCTTTGCGGATATGAAACCATAATTAAAGCTACTTTTTCATTCTTAGAAATATTACCCGTAGAAATATATTGTCGGTTACCCGAAAAGTCAACAATTCCAATTGTTTTGTTATCGATCACTTTAATAAATCCGGCTGGTCCGCCGCGATGTTGAATGTATGGATATTCATTTTCTCCAAAACTCGCCATATAAAAACTATCTCTGTCACCAATAAAGTTAACTTCGTTTTCTGTCAATCCGTCTACAACCGACATTTTTTCCATACGATCATAAGCGCTTCTGCTTCCCGCTTCTTCCTGCATTTTTTTAATAGTATCTGTAAAAGCTAATTGTCCGTAATTCATAATAGAAAATTTAAATTGTTCTTAAATCTATTCTGTAGTGCATTACAAAGTTCAACTATTATATAGTAATATGAAATGGACAATTTTTACATTATGATGGATAATTATTATAGATGCAGAAAAAAAGGTTCGCTATTGCTAGCGAACCAAATCATCTTTTTTAATACCTAAACTGCTGTCTATTTTTTCGTTTAGTTCTATTCTCGCTTTCAGTATATAAGTGATCGCTGTGCTAATTAGAAAAAATAAGGAAATAATCAATATTACCAATGTAACCAGAAGTCCTTTTATTATTTTCCAGGAGTTCATCATCTTAAAACAAACGAACAGATAATCCTGCCTGAATTTGCTGGCTGTTTGCCTTTTCTCCAAAGTTACTCACATCAGAAAATCCCCAGATATATCTTCCATAAATCGTAATGGGTCTTATATTTATTTCGGCTCCGGCAACAACAGCAAAATCTGTTTTTTTGAAAAGCTTTTTACTATTATCTAAAACACTTTGATTACCGCTGGCCAAAAAACTGAACTGAGGCCCCGCCGTAAAAGTGATGAACCCTTCACTGTTTAAACGCAGCAATACTGGCACGCTTACATAATTAAGTGTTTTATCTTTTTTGAAAGCATCTTTAAAAATATCTTTATAACTATCTGTGATTTTGGTATTAGTCTGATTGAATAATACTTCTCCCTGAATACCTACAAAATCAGTAAAATTGTAATATACAAAACCACCCAGCTGATAACCCAGCTCAAAATCACTATCAAAATTTTTACCATCTAATTTATTCATATTTACCCCGCCTTTAACACCAAGATGAACCTGACTGTAACTAAATACAGACATGAATAAGGCTGTGGCTGCAATAATTTTTTTCATTTTTTAATCTTTTAAATTTGAATTTTGTAATACTATTTTTTTACGTAATTTGAGTATTCCGTAATCGTTTGTATGTTAGTTGCCTGACCTATAAATTTAGCTTCCATAGTAAGGTTTTCATTTACAGGAACAAATTGTTTTGCCTGATCGTTCCACTTGTATTTCAAGACAATATCAAATTTATCAGCAGTAAGGATATTCACTTTTACCGGCTTTTCGTTAAGCGTTTGTACTTGTTCCAGTTTTTTAGTTTTAAGATTGATTGTCATATAAAATCGGCAGTCTTTTACAAAAGCATTTTCTTTAGCAAGAGAGCTTGGATCTACTTTGTAACTAATTACCAATTGATCTTGTGTTTCCTTTTCAATTTTATACGTTGCATCGTCTGTTGGAGTTGGAGCTGCTTCTGAAGCTTTTCTTTGATTTTTTCTAAAAGAATTCACCTCTGATTTTGATGGCGATTTTCCATCAATAGAAACAACAGTCCATGGCTCAGTTCCTGCATTAGAAGGGTCAAATTTGGCGATTGTTTCCGTTTCCTTTGCGCTCGTTATAATGGTTTGTTTAAAATCGAAAGCAAAGTTGTCAGGTTTTCTTATTTTTTCAGGATTAAGAATACTAGAGTCAATTCCGTATTTAAAAAAGGTGTCTAATATTTTTGATTTTTGTGCCGAAACCGCAGAAGTAAACAGTACCATAAAAAAAAGAATTAATGCATTACGCTTATAATTTTGCAATTGAGAATTTGATTTTGCAATACTGAAATCTTCCTTTGTCATTACCATTGTTTTTTTCATTTTTGTGATATTAATTGTTATAATTATGGCGCAAAAATATTGTTGATAAATCTCTTTCAGGGAATTTTTAAAGTGAAGCGGCAAATCTGTGCGGTGAATCGTCAATTTGAGATATTGAACTGAAATGGGATTGTTTCTGTTTTGCGAAAGCCTTTATATACATGCATTTACAGATGAGTAAATAAATTAAAAGTACCGCTGTTTTATTTTAAAATCCTTTTATTTGCACTCTCAAAAAGGAATCTAACCAACTTTTGATTTCCTCTAAAAACAAATTTTGTGAACCACACCGACGAAATAACTGATCCTGTAAAAAAGAGCCACTTAAAGAGTCTGCTCTTAATTACGTTTTTATTTTTAGGCTCATACTCTACCCTGTTTATCATATTTCCATTTGCTTACTGGAAGGAATATTTTAACCTGCCAGCTCATTTAATGCTGATTGATATTTCAACGAATATCCTTTTTTGTATTACAATATTAGTTACCAGCCTTTTTATTGACAGAGTTTTAAATAAGAAAATATCATGGATGGTTCGCCCTATAACACGCCTGATCATTCAAATTGTATGTCAAACCTTTGGGGCTCTGCTTGTCACTATTGTTTTAAGCACTATATATTATATCTACGGAGAGTATTTAATTGTGATACAACCAATTAATGTAGGCGTACGAGAAGCAGTATATACCATTATTTCGATCGTTTTATGGGCTTTAATGGTGAGTGCTCTTAATACGGGCGATTTTTTATTAAAAAACTGGAAAAATGCGACTTTAAAAGCCGCAGAATATAAAGTAAAGGCGGCTGAAAGTAAACAAATTGCTGCCGAGATAGAATTGCAGGCACTCAAATTACAGCTGGATCCGCATTTTGTATTTAATAATCTTAGTGTACTTTCGGAGTTAATTCTTAAAGATCAGCAGTTAGGATATGACTTCACCGAAAATTTTGCCAAAGTGTATCGTTATTTGCTTCTTAATTCTAAAAAGAAATTGATTCCGTTACAAGAAGAATTAGATTTTCTTGACGCTTATCTTTTTCTTATTCAGAACCGTATGGGCGATAGCTGTACTTTTCAAATTGACATTGACAAATCGAAACTAAGTATGCAGATTCCGCCTATTACGCTGCAGCTTTTTATTGAAAATGCCTTAAAACATAATCGCACGGAAGAAGAAAATCCATTGCTTGTTAAGATATATTCTAATGATAATGATGAATTAGTGATATCGAATACGATTTTACCGCTTATAAAAAAAGCTTATTCTACCGGAATTGGATTGAAAAACATCGTAAATCGTTATGCTTTATTAAGTGATAGAAAAGTTTCTATAGAAGAAAACAAAGAGACTTTTACCATAAAAGTACCACTCATCAAATGAATACTATAAAAAAAATATTGATCCTTGAGGATGAAAAACTGAATTCGGAAAGAATTAAACGTTTGATAGTCAAAATAAAACCCGATACAGAAATTGTGGGTGTTTTGTCGAGCGTTAAAAATACGGTTTCATGGCTCTCTGAAAACCCATCACCAGATCTTATCCTGATGGATATTCAATTAGCAGACGGATTGAGTTTTGAAATTTTCAATCTCACCAATCTCACCTGCCCTATTATATTTACAACGGCGTATGATGAATATGCGATTAAAGCTTTTAAATACAATAGTGTGGATTATCTGCTTAAACCAATTGAAAAAAATGAACTTGAAGCCGCTATAATAAAGTTAGAAAATTCTTTACAACAGCCTGTCAATCCTAATTCACAGATTGAAGAACTTCTTGCTTACATGCAGCCGAAGGAATACCGAAATCGCTTTCTAATTCCTTACCGGGACGGTTACAGAAAAATTGATGTAGAGGATATTGCTTGTTTTTATTCGAACCTGAATATTAATTATGCATATTTGTTTAATGGTGAAGAAGTTGTTGTACCGCATACGCTGGAAACACTGGAACAGGAATTAAACCCAAAAAGTTTTTTCAGGGCAAACAGGCAGTATATTATTCATATCAATTCGATTGAAAAAGTAAACAATTATTTTAATGGTAAATTGCAGCTTAAGATAAAACACAGCAAAGATGAGGCTGTAATTGTAAGCAGAACAAAAGCTTCATTATTAAAATTGTGGTTAGATTATTAAAAGAAATTTAAACACATAGAAACATAGCCTTTAACACTTTCAAAAAACGCGTTTCACTTATTTACAACACACATAGACAGCTATGTGTTAGAAACATGTTTCTTTTTATATTCTTTTGCACACATAAAACCTATGTTTCTATGTGTTAAAAGATTACTTTTTTACTTGATTCAAAAAAACTTTTTGTAATCTTATAAAAATCAATACATTTGTCGCTCATCCTAAACAGAAAATGAAAAACTTAATTAACATCACTATTATTAGCAGCATTATTATCATTCGATAATGATCAGGGATGTTATATAAATAAGTACACGATACAATTTAAAACCTCCCTATTTGGGAGGTTTTTTTATTTAAAATATACATGAAAAATTCAATACAAATTATTATCAGCGCAATTATCATTATTCGTCTACCGTGACGAGGCAGGATTCTATTGCATAATAAAAGCCTTTCTCTGTCAAATGAGAAAGGCTTTTTTATTTCAAAAAAACACTATTTACAAATAATTCAAATAATTAAACTTTTAAATGAAACAAGAATATACTTTAACCGCCTATACAGAAGATCAAATGGGATTACTGAATAAAATAACCGTTATACTTTCGCGACGAAAAATCAGTTTAGAAAGCCTGAATATCTCTACTTGCGAAATCGACAAAATGTACCGATGCACGCTCGTTATCAATGATACTTTTGAAATCGTTAGAAACGTAGCGCTTCAAATCGAAAAAATCATAGAGGTCTATAAATGTTACTACAGCACAAACGACGAAATCGTATGGAAACAAATAGCATTATTTAAAGTAACTACTTCGAGTATCATGAACGAAGAAATGAATGATTTATTTAGAAAATATAATACCCAATTTATAACTATCGAAAAAGATTTTATGGTTTTTGAAGCAACGGGACATGAAAACGAAATTAATAATTTAGCTTTAGAATTAAAGGAATTTGAATTGATCGAATTTATAAAAAGTGCCCGAATTGCTGTTACTTTAAATAGTGGAGCTTTTGAAGTATAATTATTTCAATTCCATTTGAAGTGTTTCTCCGTTCATTTTTCCATTTAAAATTAACCGATTATTTGATCGTATCAATTTGCCTTTAAAATTATCTAATTTATCAGAAGGATATCGCCAGCGAATGGTAATTGAATCGTTTTTTTCGTTTAGAAAATATGTGCCAATATATCTGTATCTCCAATCATTAAAGTCAAAAGCTATTTCATCGTCGAGATCCATATAAACGGTTGTCAATACGCTGTCTTTAGGACTCTTTGCTTTCAGGGAAATATTATTTATTTTTAAATTTTGAACCTGATATTTTCCGGTTAATTGCGGATGTTTATTGGGATAATCATAAATGAAATAGAAAAATATCGGCCAGATAAATAGAGATATTCTGTATATATTTTTATAATGATTGGAAATATTTAAACTTTTAGTGCCTTCTAAAGGTTTAAATATAAAACTGATTAGTCTTTTTGAATCCTGAGATAAAAAGTAAAACACGCCCAACAATAATATTATACCATGCATCAACGGACCTGCCGGCATGTGATAAAAGATATCCAGACAGTTTATGAAAACTAACATAGGTACTAACAGAATCAGTCCAAAAAGTCTTGTTCTTGAAAAGAGTAAAAGTACTGCACTTAAGATTTGTAATAAGGCAATGAAAACAGTAAAAGGATAGGAATATTTGAAAAATGACCATAGTAGGGTTTCACCCGATAAACTACTAAATGGCGTATCTAATATACCTAGCGGCACTATCATTTGAAGCCCTTCAATTTTATGAAAACCAAACATAATCATATCTAATGAAAAGGCGTAAATAATACGATGCTCGAGTCTTGTTTTTAATTCGATGCCATTTATAGATTTTTGCTTTTCCATAGAATGCCACACAAAAGGCAAAATCAAAGATGCAATTAAAAAAAGAATCGTAGCAGTAATTAAAAAAGGCGGCGGAATCCAGGGAGAAAAATACTTAATAGATAATCGTAAAAAGATTGCACCGATAACTAAGCCAAAGCACAAACCTAACCAAATTTTGTTTTTTAAAGATGTTGAATACATAATGTTGCTGTTTAAATTCTCAGCAAAAAAACATTTTATCAGAACTTAAGTCGTCCTGATGTACCCATTCAGACCTCTTTTGGCATGTTTATTTTCATGTATTCGCTTGGAGTAAGTCCTGTTTCTTTTTTAAAGGCATTATTAAAAGTTGATTTTGAGGTAAACCCTGCTTCATAAGCAATCCCAAGAATGGTTAAATGACTGAATTGCTTTTTTGACAGCATGTCTTTAACTTTTTCTACTCTGTAATTATTAATTAATGCGTAGAAATTCATGTTGTAACTGTTGTTGATTACAAAAGACAAATTATTCATTGAAATTCCAACTTTATCAGCAAGCGAAGCCAAATTAATTTCAGGATCTGTAAACACTTCTTCTTGTTCTAAAAGAGTATTCAAAATTGATTTATATTTTAATAGCTCATCATCTTGTAATCGGGATACAGGCTTTTCGGTTTGAAAGCTAAGATTAGGGTATATAATATTTTCAAGTGCTATGTTTTCGTTTTTATTAGTTAAGAAAACTTCTTTTTGCCTTAAAAGGTTATAAACCATAAATAGTGTCAATATCAAATACAAATAAGTACTAAGGGAATTAAGAAAGTCATTTTCTTTTATTTTCATGATTATAGACAAGACAATCATTAAGAGTATCCAAACTAGTATGTTTAACAGCCATTTTAAATCTCTTTCTTTTTTTTGAGATGAAAACAACAATATACTGCTTCTGTGTTTTTTTAATAATTGATACGATAAAATCCAATACGTGATGAGTTGAACAGGGAATACTGATGCCATCAAACGTCCAAGTATATGGCTTGCGCGTTGTCCTATTAGATCAGAAATATTTCCCAGTGAAAGAAAATAAGGCAGCGATACCACAAGAATAAATACTATTGCTGGTATAAAATGCATCCATTTTTTTCCAAACTTTATTTTACCCAAATGTGTGTAGTACCAAATACTTAAATAAAAGCTTGGAGCAACAACAAAACGAGATAATTCAGAAACTGGAATAATATAAGGAAACTTTACATCCAGCCCTTCCTCCCATACTATTTTGCTCAACAAAGCAAATCCCATTGACAAAAGAAAAATACCAAACCACAGATTCCCTTTTCTATTATACGGAATATAAAAAATGGCTAATATCCCTATTAGAAAGCAAATCGCGACTGAAAATGAGTTAAGAATAATCTCCGGCATTTAACTGGTTTTTAATTTTACTTATCAAATGTAAAATTTTAGATCTTATTTTCTTCAAATTGCCTTCATATATTCCTGCATTATAAACGTTTTCAAGTTCTAAAAAAATTAGCACCAATCCAACGCTCCTTCCAACTGTTCCAAACTTGTTCAAATTGAACATCATTTTCTTTATAATGAATTTTAAACAATTCTTTTGCCACAGCAATATCTTTATGCTCTTTCAGAATACATAAAAAATCATATTGCTCTTTGTGCAGATCGTAAATTGCCAGTTTAAATTTATGTCGTAAAACCACGCAATAACTTTCGTTTTGAAGAGGTAAATCAGGATTCTTGTCATTTTTGAATTCAGAATAGTACTTTCGAACAGGAAACTGGAACTTAAATAAGGCACATACAGGCACTAATTTTAGTTCATCTTCGGGTGTATCGATTGTGGCTAATTGGTAATTTTCGTCTGCTTTTTCATCAAAAAGAACACCAATGGCGTATTCAAATTTGGCGAGTTCAATCATAAAATCAATCCAATCTTCTTTCTCATCCTCATTAGCATCGGGTCTGTTATTTTCCAGATATTCTGCAAAATGGGCTCCCAGAAAAGATAAATTGTAATTATAAGAAGGTTTTGACGCCAGATAATCATCTGCGAAAGCGCAAAAAATTGCTTCGCCTAAAGCATATTCTAAAGCACTAAATTGTTGTGACATGCAATTTCGCAACCTTGCAATATAACTTCGCTGGTAAATCGCTAAATGTTCCTGAGCAGTAAGCTTTTCTGAATGACAAATTACATCTTCAATTGAAGCTGCATTTTCTGCATTCGAAAGCAAATCATTAGGGTTTACTCCTGTTTGCTGATAAGGATCGAGCAAAAGCTGCTGCATCCATTGCTGAAAGTCTTTTAATGGTATTTTTACCGTTTTCTGCATCTTTGGAGTTTATAAAAATTTGTCAACAGCGAATAAATTCAATGGGTTTGAAACTTGTTCTTTATCAATAGAAAAAACTTCTTTTTCAACCCCTACAAATGCTGCATCCATATATTGTTTTGATTTAAGCAATTCAGAATGGTACACATCAAAAGCCGGAATGTTTCCATCCCATTCTAATAAAATGGATGCCTGATCTGCCAATTGATAAGCTTGCTGAAACAATTTCCAAACCTGACTGTTTACTTCCCTATCGTGTGTATCAATAATATAATTACCGCAATTTTGATGGCCTGCCAAATGCATTTGAACTATTTTATCATGCGGAATTCCGTTGATGTATTCTACGGGATCAAAATCATTATTAAAAGAAGAAACATATACGTTGTTTACATCCAAAAGTAATCCACAGCCGGTTTCTTCGGTCATAATTCGCAAAAATTCCCATTCCGGAAGTGTCGAATTATTGAAGGCTGCGTAGGTACTTGGGTTTTCTACAATCAGCGGTCGTTCTAAATAATCCTGAACTTGTCTGATTCGGTTACAAACATGTTTTAATGAATCTTCGTTTAACGGAAGCGGTAATAAATCGTGCGAATTGGTGGTTAAAACTCCAGTCCAGCACAAATGATCACTAATCCAGGCTGGCTGAACCTCAGCTGCCAATTGTTTTAAACTCTTTAGATAATCAAAATTTAAGGGATCAGTGCTTCCTATAGAAAGCGATACCCCGTGCATTACCACGGGATATTTTTCTGCTATTTGTTGTAAAATGTGTCTCGGACGTCCATGTGAATCCATAAAATTCTCAGAAATTACCTCAAACCAATCTACGGCAGGGTTCTTTTCCAGAATATGTTCAAAATGCTGACTTCTGAGTCCTAATCCCAATCCTAAATTGGGTAATCCAAGTCTAGTGTCCATTATTTTTGGGTTGACAATTTGAAAGACTTTCTGGTAATTTTTTAGCGCTTTCTTCTTCCATTTTCAAAACTCTTTCGGCTGCTGCAATTTTTCTTTTAGCAGGATCGTTGATATACGAACAAGATCTTGAACCGCTTTGCCCGCAAGAAGAATAATCTACTCCTGAAGTTCCGCGAATTGAGTTTACATATTCATCGCTTGGTCCGTATTTTTCCGGAGCATCTCCAAAGGGCTTTTTATTTTTCTTTCTTTTCTCTTCAAAGCGAATTCTGGCTAATTGCCAAACACTAAGTCCTTTATTAGGACCTTGTGCCATAAAACGGGAAGACAAAATGGGTACACCACAGCTTCCTTGATAACGACAATCATTTTCACCGGGATGACAAAGTTCTTCGGTAGTTCCAAAAATTCCGCATCCTCCCTGCCCTTTACAAGCGTTTAAGGTGTGGCAAGGATGACCAACTGCTGTTGAACAATCGCCTTGACCTGCACAATCATTATTTCCTGAATATCCCGCATTTTTGCATGAATTAAGCCCCATGCATACATGAAGTTCTTTAGTTACTAATTCTGACATGTTGTATATTTTTATATTAATGATGGTTTTTGTAAGGTGTACTTGGTACTTTAGGAATATCGGCTTCGATACTATAATCCAATCCTACGTCTGGTAAAGACGGGAAATAATTTTCGCTTTTTATAGCCCAGCCCCAATTTACAGGATCGGCTTTTGCCAATTGATCAACCAAACTCATGATTTGTGCTTTTGGTCTTAAGAAACTTTGTTCAAACGAAAAAGGTTCAAATGTCAAAGCTCCTTTAAAAGCCTGATTGCCTTTAGTATAAGTGTATTGATTAATTTGATTACCCACACCGCTTAAAAGCCAGATCATTGATTTATGAATACCAAAAATGAATAAATCATATTGTGTACTTTCGTCTTTATGATAACACGCTTCAATCATTAAAAGGATATAAGCAAAAACTGCATTACCTAATTGTGAACATAATGCCAGTGCCTGATTGTTTGAAGCTATATAATCGGCTGTTTTAGGATTAGCATCGGTATCATATACAAAATAGCTGAAGAAATCATCTAAGCCCTGAATTTTACGGAACTTTTCCTGATAGTGCCCGCCAAGTGTATAAGCTTCCAGAAATTTGGCAAAATGAGCGGGTTCTTTTCCAGAATCATCATAATCACCTTCCCAAAAAACTACTTTGCCATCAACAATATCCATTGGCACAGGCATTTTATTTTCGCCCCAAATTAAGGTATGCTGCTTGTATTTACTTTTTCCTTCTCCCTGATCAATGATGCGCTGAATAGCTTCAATTGCCGATTTAGCGTCGTGTACACCAACAAGTCCTTCACTATCATCTGTATTGGCAAATTGAGGATTGTGGTCTCTGTCATAATGTACCGTATTCATTGAATTTTGAGAATAATACGGTCTTGGACGATCCGGGTGAGCCGGAGGAAGCAATTGTGGTCTATGATGCTTATAAGGTCCCGGAAAATCTTCTTTTATACATTTAATAATCATTTCATATAAAAGTCCAATAGTTTGATATTCAACCGTATCAAGCAATTGTGCATTTGCATAAGGATCTTTAAACGGCTCAGGACTTTCAATTTGTAAAAATGTAGTCAATTGCTTCAATGACAATTTTGCTGCATCAATTTGAAATTCAGGAATATGTCCGTCTAATTCTGTTGGAAATGTTAATACTTTTCCAATTCCCATTAAATCCGGTGCCGATTGACAAACTGCTTGTTTCACATTACATGCAAGTGCCAGGTGCAGCATTTCTTCAATAACAACACTCATAATTAAAGCAGCCGATTTGTTGGAATAAACTAATATATCCAGTTTTAGGTCTTGCGCTAATTCATCAATTTCGGCAGCAGTGCGCACACCAGATTGTGAAAGCTGAGCATGAAGTTTAGCGTATAGTTTATCCTGATCCTGCGCTCTGTTTATCGAATAATAGGTTGACAAATACGTGGGAATTGTAGCAAGCTCCAGTGCAATTGCTTGTTGCATTACTTCTTCGATATTATCTGGTGTTACCGAAGTAGAATAGGTAAATAGTTTTTTGTTTTTCATTTGTTTTTGGTTAAAATAGATTACTCCGGACTGATAAATGGATAGTATTTTTCGTCAATAATAGGTTCAATTCCAAAGAAATCATTCAGCACAGATTCGGCAGTACAAAATGCACCTTCAACCCAAGCCTGATCGTTTGAATATGTTTCTCCAACGATAAAAATTTCGCAGTCTGTGTTTGGAACAAGCTGTGATGGTTTTCTAATTTTTCTTTGCACATCGCCTAAATTATAGTGCGATTTATAGGCATGATATCCTGCATTAAATGGAGGAAGCGACCAGTCCATGTATTTAGTTTCTAAAGGTTCTGGCACATATGAATAATCAGCCTGCGGCCCAAAATGCAGTGACGCTAGTTGCGAACGAAGCATTTTTACCATTACAGGAGTAGCTTCTCTTGGCCCTTCAAGAGGCTGGCAGTCTCTGGACTCAGGAATTTCACGTGTTGTATTAGGTCCAAGTTCTAAAGCTTTCCAGAATGTTGAATATTGAATATCATCATAACTTGCTAAAATACCGTATACTTTTTTCCCTTTTCCGTCTCTGGCATTATCACCAAAATAAACAACTTGTCTAATAGGCATATCGGTAATACTTGGGCCAATAGTATCTAGTTCTGCAATCGTTGATATTTGTTTTTCTTCTTTAAAAGTTAAACGCTCCTGAATTGCATTTTCTACAGCAGCTATAAAACTGGCTTTATCATTAAAGGTATTTGCTATAATAACTGGGTTTTTAGCCTTTTCTATTTCTTTAAGATATTTAGATGGAAAACCTTCTTTTCTTAATTTCTCAATTCCTTCTTGTGTTAAGAAATAACTTGTAATCTTAGCAGGATAAGTTGGACTTCCCGCCTCGGTTACTCTCCACCACGGTGTATCGAAAAACATTCCTATTTTGTATGAAGGTTCCATTAATACAGACTCTAAATAAAGCTGTACTTTTTCATGATTTAATACATCTGTTCCTTCATCATCACTGTATCTGCTTGCCTGCGCTACCAAGTCAATTGCTGCTCTTGGCATAGCAAGAAATGCTGCATCACATTTTTTTCTTTCTGCAAGTGCATCTGGATCTTTACGTGTTGCAGTTGTAAAATTCACTCCAGATTTAGTGTGCACAATAGAACGCAGCCTAACATTTGGATAATAATTTAGCGTGATTCCTTTTTGTTTTGCCAGTTTTTCAACTTCTTCAAATAAGCTGTCAAATAAGCTGGAATATCCTTTTATTAAAGTTTTGTATTCTGTTCCCGGAAGAAACTCGTCATTGACATTAAATGACTGAGCACTATTACTGTTTACTACGTTTGAACTATAGCCATTACCATCAGATAAATAACCAAATCCTTCTTGTCCAAGCATATCATAACCCAGGTTCCAATATCCAATTTCTTTTAGTAAATCTCCTTTTTGGTAGATCGAACTATCAGGCATGTCAACATTGATTCTTCCTTCTTCATAAAATTTGCACCATTCTCTTCGGGTAGTCGGCCCTGATGTTTGAGTGATTGCTACAGATTGTATCGTTGTAAAACCATCATCTGGCGGAGCATCCTGAGCGTAATTGTTTGCGAAATATGGAGCTGGCTGATTAGAATTGATATCTGAGATATACATGTTTTTAGAACGTAAAGACATCAATGGGTCTGCTGATTCATTAAACGGAACTGAATCTTTCTTTAAATCTAATTCTTCTATGGTTTTAGTCACTAAACGATGTCCAGGTCCTTCAGGAGTGCCATCCCAGTACAAATATCTCATACCCCCTAATTCAAGGTACGAATTGTCTTTGTCGTCTTTATAATGCCATGTACAAACACGTGCGCCCGGTTCTCTGGTTCCTGGATTTTTTTTAGAAAAATCATATTTTCCCCAGTCATAAAGTTCTAATACATCGCCCTTAACTAGTATTTTTTCGTTTTTGGCAAGTTTAGATTTTCCATCAAGTAATCTCCACGCCGTGTAGAGTCCGGCTGCACCTGCTCCAAAAATAGAGTATGTTTTTTTGCTCATGATAGTATAGTTTTAAATTTTTAGTAGTTTTTATAGATAGTGGTTTTATTCATTTCCTAGTCTTGCCATTTGCTGTGCGAGATCTTTTTGAGGAATCACAATTTCTACCAGAGTTGGAAGATTTGTTTTTTTCTTAAGTTTTAGAAGTACTTCGTCTAACTGTGAAACAGTTTCAGCGCGATAGCTGTTTGCTCCAAATGCTTTGGCAAGTGCCTGATAATCCCATTTTGGAAGAATATCAAATTCGTCAAATTTATGATCCGGACCTGCTTTAAACGAATCCATGTCTACATATACTTGCTCAATTGCATATACTCCATTGCTCATCACAAAAATTACAGAGTTGATGTTGTATTTTACAAGGGTCGAAAGTGATTGCGCGATCATCATAAAACCACCGTCACCGGCTACAGTCCATGCTTGTTTACCGCTCCCTAGCTGAGCGCCCGAAGCTGCACCGGTTTCAAAACCAATACACTGCCACGCTGCCGAAGATATATAGGCGTTTTGAGATAATCCGTAAATATTGGTAGCCACGTACATTGACGAACTTACACCAAAAGTCATTACAATATCGTCCAGCATTTTTTCTTTTTTCAGAAAAGATGTAGCATGTTCAAAAAAGCGGTTAAACGTTATTACTTCTGGAGTTAAATCGTATTTAGGATCTGAATTAGATCGCCAAGGTTCAGGGAATTTTGGCTGAGACGGAGCTATAGCTTTTAAAGGATATCCTGAAGCTTTTTTAAAGCGCTCTGTTAAGGCTTCGATAAAGTCTTTTAAAGTTACTCCCGAATAGGTAAAATAACCAACTCTAGTTTCCTGAGTTGTTACCTGAATCATATCCGAAAATTTATTTTCTACCAGCCATAAATAATCATCGGTAATAATAGTTCCTAAAGATAAAATACAGTCAGAAGCTTCGACTAATTTTATAACTTCAGGTATTGAAGCCTGATCAGAATAAGTTCCTATAAATTTATCGCCTTTCTCATCCAGAACCGTTTTTCCAAGTGAAGTTGTAGTGTACAACATTCCGCTTGCTTTAATAAGTTCTTCTAATTGTTTTGTTAGTTTATGTCGCAAAAGCTCTACTCCTGCAAAAATTATAGGTGTTTTGGCCTGACTAATTTGTGACCAAGCCTGAGAAACAGCATTTTCAAGTGCTGCTGGTTCACTTTTTATGATTTCAGGTTCTAATTTTTTACTAGACGGTTTTGGACAAGGTTCCCCCCACACCTCTTTATAACATGCTATGTAAACAGGTCTTTGGTGTGTAAGTGCTGCGATAAGTAATTTATCGATTTTTTCAGGTGCACCTGCAGAAGTGCTCAAGGTTTCTGCAGCAACAGTTACTCTTTCATACACTTCCTGATCTGCGTTAAGATTTCCTGTAGAGTGATGGTAAAGTACATTGTACATACTCCCAATTTGTCGTGCATCGGCTCCCGGTGTGGCACTAATTACAACGACAGGACTGCGCTCTACATAAGCTCCTGCAATAGCATTTAATGCGCTAAAAGTACTTACTCCGTATTGTAGAGATACAGCGGCTAAACCTCTTGTACGTGCGTAAGCATCTGCTGCATAAGAAGCATCTAGTTCGTTTGAAGTTCCAATGGTTTCAATTCCATCAAAGTATTCCAGAGCCTGTGTAAAATGTTTTACATAGTCCCCCGGAATTTGAAAAACCTCAGTGACATTTAATTGTTTGAGTCGGGTAAGCAGATAATCTGCTACCGTAAATTCTTTTGTAGGTTTCATTTTGTTATGTGTTTTGGTTCTTTTCAGTTTAGTTATGTCTCGTTTAGAAAAGTGATTCTAAGACACATTGACACATGTATCTCATTTCAGTAATAAAATTAGTATCACGCTATAGTTCAAATTAAAAAAAAGGCACGAGTGCGGGATTTTTATCCATGAGAGGTCGAAATAAAAGCACAAGATCATTTTGCTTTATTTAAGAAGTAAAATCGGAATGACGTAAAAAACAAAAAACCCGCTATAATAGCGAGTTTTAGTAGAAAGGTTCAGCATTTCTTTTTATTCTATTTCTATAAATGACTTTGGCTTGTATTGCAGTAGAATTGACTGTAACTATCTGTAAATCAAACAAAAAATACTCTTTTTAATCATTATTATGCTATTTTATTTACCTTTAAACCCTTCTACAAGCCGTCTATATATCTCACAATTAGACCATTAAATCTACACTTCCGAAAGATTACTGCAAATAAAATCCATACTTAGAAAGTCAATTTTTAATATAAATCAAACCATTATTAACCATTAATTTTAAAGCTATGAAAAAGAAGATGATTATCAGTTCAATACTACTATTATTATCATTATGCATTAGTCCTCAATTTAATGCTGCAACGCTTCAGCAGAAGCATAATACTATCGTAAACAAGTTTGTACGCGTAAATATCGCTGTTCAATTGGAACAAGCTGGTGTTGTTGTTCCCCCATTAACATTCACAGTTACTAATTCTACAACAGGAACAGCGGGAACATTAATTCAAAACAATACGTCATATAGGGTTGTTGCACAAGAAGGTGATGTTATAACCTTTAATTTGGGAGGTTTAATTGGCATCAAACAATATACTATTACCGCAGAAGATGCATTTATCCATTTTGCATCTGTTGAATTATTAGATTTATAGTACCCTGTAAATAATTAATATAAAAACTGCTAAACGAATGGTTTAGCAGTTTTTTATTTGATAGAAGAATTATTAATTTTTAATGATATTCAGAATATCTAAAATCGTTGATATGTTATCTACAGATTCATTCATCATTAAAATCTGTTCCTCTTTATTATAGTTTTTAATATGATCTGCAAAGGCTTCTGCTTCAAAACGAAAACCGCTTCCAAAATCAACTTCAATCTTTTCTAATTCATAGTTCCAATCTAAACCTTTTTTTATTTCTATAAAAGCTGTATTGGGTTTTGTAACATTATTATATCCGCAGGTAATTATACCTTTTGCGCCTATCACACGGACATAACGATGTGGTGCAGCACTGAAATTGCAGTTTAACTGTGCCGTTATTTTGCTTTTAAATCGCAGCATTGCCGAAACAGAAATATCAAGCTGTTGGTCATTTAACTTACCGAAAGCCATTATTTCATTCGCTTTTTCGCCCGTAATAGCACGAATCATACTTACCGGATAAGCACCTGCATCCCACATTACACCTCCGCCAAGTTCGGGTTTTAAGCGTATATTGTTTTCAGCATCATCAACTGTAAATCCAAAATCGGCATAGATTTGTGATACTTCTCCAATCTCGCCTTCTTCAATTTTTTTTAATAACAAAATAGTCTGCGGCTGAAATTTATACGGATATCCTTCCATCAGGAATACATTATTAAGCATTGCCTGTTCGTACATTTCCTTTACATCTTCGACAGTTAAGGCAATTGGTTTTTCACATAAAATATGTTTTTTTGCCTTTGCAGCTTTTATAACCCATTCTGCATGCATGGAGTTTGGAAGTGGAATGTAAACCGCATCTAAATCCGCATCATCCAAAAGATCCTGATACGATGAATATGATTTTTCGATATCAAATTCTTTTGCAAATGCTGCAGCGCTTTCTAAAGTTCGGCTGGCAATTGCAGTAACTTTAATTTCCGAAGAACCTTTTATGGCTTCTGTAAATGAGCGTGCAATATTTGCCGTACTCATGATTCCTATTTTTAGCATATTTTCTAAATTTTATCGGCTTTTTAAAAGAATTAAACCGAATTATTTAGACAAATGTAAGTGCTGATTTTCACCCAGAAAAGTACTAACCATTTGGTTAGCTATGAACATATTGGTTAGATTTGTAGAAAATTAGATCGTTATGGACGAAAAAAAAATAGAAAAAAATACAAGTCCGGAAAACTATACCGATGGTGACAGCTTTTTTTCCTGTCATGTTGAACTTGCGAACAAAAGTATTAGTGGCAAATGGAAAATTCTTATTCTATACAGATTATCATTACAGCCTATTAAACGCTATACTGAATTAAGAAAAGAATTGGGATCTATTTCAGAAAAAGTACTTAGCAATCAGCTTAAGGATCTTGAAAATGATGGATTAGTCCACAGAACTGTATATCCTGTAGTACCGCCAAAAGTGGAATACAGCCTCACCGAAAACGGTAAAGGCATTATTCCTGTTATTATTGCTTTGAGAAATTTTGGCTGTTTTTTAAAACACCGCAGTTAATAGGCAATTTTGCTTATTAAAAATTGATAATAATATACCCAGGTTACCACTTTAATTTCTAAACAAAACCTAGATTTTTAATAAGATAATAATACCCTGTGTACAATTTGAAGATATCCGCCATAAGAGACATTTTTATTTTATCACAGAATATATCAAAACAAAAAAGAGCAGATATTTCTATTTGCTCTTTTAATATTCTTTAAAATCAATTAAAATCGTAGCCCGATATCCCTTCTAATTTTAAAGATTATTCTGTGTTAGTCTGCACAGGCTTATAATGTTAGGATGATTCTTGTCTTATTTTCAATGCAAATAACACCTTGTCAAAGGTATAAAAAATAAAATAAATTTAAGCGATTAACTTACAAAATTATCAACTTGTAAAAAGCCCTTTCGACTTAATAGAACTTTCATCTGTATTTGAATTTAATGTTATCAGACCATCATTTTCTAAACTAATAAGCGCATTTAATACTTGGGCTTGAAATTCTCTTTCAAATGAAATATCTTGATATAAAAGGTTATTAGGGATTACAGCCATAGTTAATTCTTCTAAACTGTATAACTTGCTTGGGTTTTGAGCAAGAATTTTGAGTACGTTTTTAAATAATTCATTCTTAACTTCCATAAAAACAGCTTTATTCTAAGATATGAAAAAATATAGTAATATATCAATTTTTCTATTTCAAATTTAAAGACTTTGAGGAGAGTATCGTTAATTAGCTAACGCAAACATGTCTTATTCAACCTGATTATTGTTTAATTATATATACTATATAATTTTAAACAAAGATATCATGAAAACACTTTCTAATCACATTCAGGAAAGTTTTGCACCTGTAAAAGAAGAACAGCAAACAGTTATAGAGAATCAAATTGACAACAAGGAAGAAATTGTTAATGAAGATGAATCTTTAGAAAAAGAAAAACCGTCTGAATAGACGATTTTATGTTTTAATTTAAATCGTTTTTCATCGTTTAAATTTGTTTTTCAACGTTTTTAATGCTTAAAAAAGTTTAAATTTGATTAAATTAGTTCTTTTTAGACCGATACTAAATAATTTTTTAACAAAACTTTACAGGTAAAAACCTACAAAAAATAATAAAATTTAATACCTTTGACTATGCTTAAAAACATATTTAAACATAAAATACACATAATCAGCATTTTAGCTTATTTATAATGATTATAAATTAATAGGATTAGCTGTAGATATGTTGTATATTTATATAAAAAGTTATTTTTGTTAAGTCGAAAAATGTCATACGAATGACATTTAAAAAGCTGTTCTAAAATAAAAAAGTCCCACCCGATTACGTGGAACTTCTTTTACCATCAACAGCATTCTCTTTGAAAAGATCTGTATACCATAATATTTTAAAAATGATAGTTTTTTAGATTTTTACGAGAAATCTATATAAACCACCATCTGCTTTATATTGTCTTTTACCCTTGATAGTTCTGTATCTAGAGTAAATATATCTATAACCAGCCGGAGCTTCATTTTGCATCATGTTGTTATGATGTGTTAAATTATAAAATTGGTATGATAAGTTCAGCCTTATCATTTTTACAGAGTCTTATTTCAAAGAACAAAAACATTCAGATTTTACTAATCGATGTAAAACTGATTTCGTATCATTTAAAAGGCATCATCTTTAGAATGCCTTTTATTGCTTTATCGAGTAAGCATAAGACACAAATATATCAATTTTTATCACTTTCCACAACTATATTGTTTGTAAACTTTAACACTTTATTGTAATACATTGATTACCAGCGAGAAGAGCTTTGGAATAAATGAAAATTATATAACATTTTAACAATATTCTATAACAATTCAAAAATATAATATATGTTAAACAACAAAAACCGTCTTAAATAAGACGGTTTTGTTAAATATTTGAAATCTAAAATTATTGGTTTGAAAAGAATCTACATTCCCAACACTCCCTTAGAAGCTCCTAAGTTATCTGTAAATTGTTGTCTCAAACCTGTCATTCTATCAAACGGAGTGAAAGAATAATTTCCTGCATATTGTTCTCCAAGCTTTGAGATTTGATCATTAAGCTTTTGTGCTTGTGCCGTTGCATTTTTCCACGCATTTATATTAGCAGTAGACATTTTGTTTCTTTGTATTCGATAAAGTCCAAGATACTTGTCAAGACTTTTTGAATGTGGAACCGTCTGCTGAACTAATGATTTCAACTTAATCTGGTAACTGTCTAATGAGGTTATATAAGATATATTCTTTTTCAGTTCGTTATACGTCCAATTATCTAATTTAACCTCACAAGTCTTAGATTTGATGTAATAGTAGTTTTCGTAATAAGCTTCCTGTGTTTTATAAACTTTGAATCCTTGTTTCTCAACAATTTTAATAAGTTCTTTCGTTTTAACATAGTCAGAAATAGATTTTAGACTTTCATCTTTTATTGCATACAATTTACCTGAAGAATCATTTTTGTAAATGTCATAAATGGTTTCAGTTAAACTGCCGTCATTGTTGTACTCTATTGAATTATCGACCAACTCGCTTTCAATATATTTACCTCGACGGTCATCTCTTCTTGCATGACGATATTTAATTGGGGTTGCTGAATATGAACCGATGATCTCATTATCATTTAGAAGTTCGTTACTCATAAATAAAACAGGTCTTTTAGTTTCGATAATCGTATCATGGACTATCCGTTGTAATTTTAAATCTTTCTCTTTTACGTATTTACAGATGTCTTCTGAAATTGATAGAGAATTGTTTTCTTGACTGAAAGTTCTTGTGGAAAATAAAAATGTAGAAATGGAAATAATGGCGTACGCAAAATGTATGCAGTACTTTTGGTAGTGCTTTTTCATTGGTGTGGTAATTTGGATTTATAAATGTTTAGTGGAAAAAAGAAGCGTGGACAATTACACCAAGCTAAATCCTGGGCTACCACACCCTTAAACAAGCAATGATGCAAAGCCACGCCATAGCGGCGTACCTTACATACATTATTTGCTTGTTAAATCGAGAAGCCGTTGAGCCTCAGGGTGGTAGTTTAGATTTAGCAATAACGTAATTAAGCACGAATATTTTTACAATACAAAAATAAATAAAAAGGACGACGTGTAACAATGAAACTAAACAATGTTGTGATAGTTTATGAACAGAATATTGTTTTATTATACATAGTTTAAAATATCATTATTATGTTCAAACTTCGTCTGTATAAATTTTTAAGTATCTTTATTCCTTACTTTAAAAGGAAACTAATGAGTGAAATATATAATCTAATTAAAAACAATTTAGATAATCATATTAGAAAATATGATAAGAAGAACTTGTTTACATTATCCTTGATTAATAACTTAGAAAAGATATATGCTGTCAAGTATATAACTAAATATAAAGGAGTAGATTTTTCAATCGAAGTCGAATATATTGACGAAAAGATAATATTTGCAACTTTTATAGGCGAATCTCATTCTAGTGAAGCTTCGTTAGAAATAACGGATTTTATGAAATTCATATTGATAATGCTCAAAGAAGATTTAACAAGACAAATTCAATTTGCTTTGAGTCGATAGTTATTTTTTATCCTCCGCATCTCTCGACGTACCTCTTGTAATTGCACTATCTTTTGCAATACTTGTTCTCATTATATCTGACAAATCTTCTTCGACAGGTTTCTCTTCAACTTTCTTGATTGTCTTATTTAATGATTCTTCAATACGTTGAGTTAATGTTTTCATAGGGTAGATTTTTATAGTATATATAACTGAAAAAAAACTATACTTTGGTCTAATTCTTTTTTACCATACTTGTCAATCCCATTTCACTCATATATTTTCTTACAGTCACTGCTGATAATTGATATCCTGATTTTTGAAGTTCTGTGGCAATTCGGTCACTGCCATAACGTCTTTCAAAAGTAAAGAATATTGAAGTTATTTCTTTCTGCATTAAAATTTTTCTTTTCTGAGTTTCATTCAATGGTACATTTTTCCATGCATGATATTCTCTTCTATTTATACCTAAAGCTTCTGACATTAATCTAATAGAATATGTTTTTTCATTGTTTAGTATAAAATCAAAAACTTTAGACTTTCCTTGATGAAGGCATATACCAGCACTTTTTAGAATTTCAAATTTCAAATCTGATTTCTTAATTTTTTTTTCAAGTTCAAGAATTTTTCTTTCTTTAAGTATTATTTTATCTGCCTTTTTCATATTTAAAAATATTTTCAAAATAGTGATCTGCATTGAATTGCTCTATAGTTCTATTATTCAATGCAGTATGTATTCTTTTTGAATTGTACCATTTTTCTATAAATTCAAATATTTCTACCCTCATCTGTTTCTTAGTTCGTAGATTGCTTTTTCTGTCAATTAACTCTCTTTTTAAAGAACTGAAAAAACTTTCAGTTATAGCATTATCAAAATGATTTCCTTTACGACTCATGCTCCTTATACATTTATAAGACTCAAGTTTTTTTGAAAAAGCTTTATTTGCATACTGAATACCTCTGTCGGAATGAAATATCAATCCATTTGATATTTTACGATTTGTTACTGCCATTTCTAATGCAGGTAATGTAGTTTTATTGGTAGAAAGTCTAGCTCCTAGACTCCAGCCTATTATTTTACGGTCGTATAAGTCCATGATAATTGTAAGATATAAAAAACCTTTTTGAGTCGTAAGATAAGTAATGTCCGATGTCCATACTCTAGAATGTTCACACACCTTAAATTCTCTATTTAAAATATTTGGTGCAGTATAATAACCATGTTTGGAGTCGGTCGTTACTTTAAATTTTCTTTTCTTGATATGCTTTAATCCTAATTGATGCATATAAAACGATACCTGCCTTTCACATATCTTATATCCTAACTTATGTAGTTCTTTTGTGATTTTATTTCTGCCATAATGCTTTTTAAAACGAAAAAACAACGATTTTATATCGTCTTTTAAAATACTTGTCTGGCGTTGTTTTTCAGAAATCCCATTCTTTTTCCATCGATGATATTTACCATATCCCACTTCTAACACTTCACACATTCTCAATATTGAATATTGATGCTCATTATCTCTTATGAACTCATAAATTGCTAAATTGCCTCGATAAAGAAAAGGTGTTGCATTCTTTAAAATCTCGTATCTGAGCTCATATTCTTTTGATTTTTTTTCTAGATCAAAAATTGGTTTATCTTCAGGATTTATTCTGTCGTATCCTGATCCTAGAAAACTCCCTTCTCCGAATTTTTGATATTCTTTTCTCCAACGTGTTAGTAGACATGGTAATATTCCAAGTTCTTCTGAAAATTCTTTAAGAGTGTTTTTTTCATAGCTTAATAGGACTGCATCTATTTTGAAAATACGATCATATTTTTTGTATTTCTTTGCCATAGACGAATATCAAGTGTTGTGTAGTCATTCCCAGGTCTAAGATAATTGAATTACAATATATTTACGAAATCAACTCCTTATATCTTAACCTCTCATCACAATTAATCAACGTAAAGTTAAATTGTTCTCCGACACTCATTGTTCTGGTATTATATCGATATACAAATTCATCACAATAACGATGTAAGTGCTTGTCACTTGTTTTATGATATATTCCAATAATACCACGTTTTAAAAGCCCCCAAAATCCTTCAATTCCATTAGTGTGGTATGAGCCTTTCTTGAAAAATCCTAAATTATGCTGGATAACTTTATGGCTATATTGTTTGTATAGTCCATTATATCCTATCCATCCATCACTTACAATTGTAGAACCTTTTTTAACCTTCTCATTGATGATACCTTTAAGAGTAGCACCTTCTGTGTTTTCAACTACTTCAGTGTAAACAATTCCGTTGTTGAGCATTCCAAACACTGGAGTTTTTGTTTTAGTACTTCTAC
This sequence comes from Flavobacterium sp. UBA7680, assembly GCF_002482975.1. Classification (GTDB taxonomy): domain Bacteria; phylum Bacteroidota; class Bacteroidia; order Flavobacteriales; family Flavobacteriaceae; genus Flavobacterium. The sequence continues at coordinate 162,457 of NZ_DLHA01000019.1, forward strand.
CTTGTGTATTATCAACCTTTTTTCCTTTGCTACGATTTTTGTTTTTTCCTCCAATAAAAGTTTCATCAACTTGAGTAATACCGTCAAATTCGAAATCGTCTCTCATTCGAACTGAATTTCTAAGTCTACTTAGCATAAACCAAGCAGTTTTCTGAGTTACACCTATTTCTCTCATTAGTTGATAACTGCTTACGCCTTTCTTATTTGTTGTAAACATAAAAACAGCCATGAACCATTTTTGCAAAGGAATAGTTGATTTTTCAAAGATTGTTCCTTTTGTAACACTAAAAGGTAGTCTGCAATCTTTACATTTGTAATAACCATTATCATATCCTCTCTTTTTGATACGATAATGGTTTTCACGTTGACTTCCGCAATGTGGACAAATTGGTTCTCCGTTCCAACGAAGTTTTTCCAAGTGTTCACGACATGCTATTTCTGTATTTAATACCTTTCCCATGTCATATACAGATTTAAAAATCTGTACAGTATCAAGTTGAATATCAATATGTTTGCTCATATTTGTTTTATTAAAAATAATACTTTTTGGCGTAACAGGTAAGGTTTTTCTTGCTTTTTTCGAACGAGTTATTAACAATTTCACTGGATCGGGAAACCTAACAAAGATTGGCTTAGGAAGTACTATTCCACATTGAACTAGAAGTTCGTTTAAAAAATCTTCGCATGCTTCATGTAATACAGTTGGTTCTAAATCGGGATAGATTTCTTCATAATCAATATGTGAAAAGTCATATGCGTCGTAACAAGATGTAAAGTCATATTTAATTGATGTCATAATTTAATTTTTAGAATTATGACCAATTCAACAATATTGATCTACAAAAAAAAATAAAATTTGAAAAAGTGATGCGAAGTCCTGTAGAATAAGGAGGTTGTTTAATTTATAAAATAAAATCACCTGCTGGGAACAGGTGATTTTTGAAACATAATTAGGAAATTATCTTTATTAAATACTCAATGATAACAGAAATGATTGCTTGAGATATTGTACTTAGGATAATTTTCCAGTTTAACTTAATCAGATTGAAAAAGTTTCTTAGATGATTTTTGATTTGCTGACTCACAGCCTGAATAAAATTGAACATACTCAAAGTATTTTTATATTAATATTTGAGAATTCAACAATATTGATCTACAAAAAAATCAAACTTGAAAAAGTAATGCTACGCCCAGTAAAATAAGGTGTTGAATTAAATGAAAAAAGCCATCTGTATAAACAGATGGCTTTCAAAATTGTGGAACTTGTGTACAAGACCCTAAATTATTGTTATATTGTATCAAAACCATTTACCAAAAATAAGATTGGTAACCTGGGTATATTATTATCTAAAAATTTACCTACTGAAAATAAAAAGGAACGCTGTACAAACATCTTACTCGTTTTCCTCCCTTTAATGCAGGTATCCAGTTAGGAGATAATTTCAAAACCCTTAGCATCTCTTCACCTGATCCATAACCAAAATCGCGAAGAACCTTTATATCTGATAATGTTCCATCTTTTTCAATTACAATAGTTGAAAAAACTGGCCCTATCGCTTCTTCTTCAACTGCTTTTTTTGGCAAAACATAAGTCTTCGTTAAGAAAACATGAAACTTATTTAAGCCTCCGGGATATTTAGGCAAAGAATCTACCGATGATGCATTATAAATTTCCTTGTCATTTTCATCAATACCATATTCTAATACAGTTTTTTTTGGAGCTTCTTTTTTAACTTTTAAAGGAGGATTAACAATTGCAGGTTTACTGCTCTCTTTTTGACAGCTTATAATTAAAATCAAGCTAAAAAGTAAAAAAAACGGTTTCTTCATTTTGTTCCTGTTTATTTATAATTGTTTTAGCTCAATGTTACGGTACCATACATTGTTTCCGTGATCCTGCAACGCTATTTTTCCTTTTTTGAATGTTCCAAAATCAGGCCATCCGGCAAATTTACTTCCGTCTATTAATTTTTTAAAATTATCATCCCAAAGTACTGTTTCAACTACAGTAACTCCATTTAAAATCAAGGTTAATTTTCCTTTATTACTAATAACCTCTGCTTTATTCCATTCTCCAACTGGTTTTACAGGCTCTGATTTACTTTGAATCAAATCGTATAAATTTCCCGCACGATGTTTTGTGATTTTTCCGTCTGGATGACCGTCGTTATCCAAAACCTGCATTTCTAAACCTGTACTAAAAGTATTTGGGTATTTTTGAGGATCTTCATTCACATAAAAAATAATCCCGCTGTTTCCGTTTGGTGATATTTTCCATTCTAGTTTTAAATGAAAATTTTCAAATTCAGCATTGGTTACTAAATCTCCTCCCTGCCCGTCTTTAGCCGCATCGGGATTAAAATGCAATAATCCGTCTTCTACATTCCATCCGGCCAGAGCCGAATCTTTACCGTAAGTATGCCAGCCATTGGTAGTTTTTCCATCAAAAAGAGGTTTAAAACCTTTTTGAGCCTGAATTATTTGTGTAAAAGATAAAATCAAAACTGCTGCTATAACTTTTTTCATGTGGTTTATTTTTTTGATAAACTGAATTTTATTTCAGTCTTTTCAGTTAGTAAATTCTTTAAATATTGGGTAAAGATTGGATTTAGGATTCCCAACCTTAGTAAAAATAGTAAAAAAGGATGAACATTTTTTGCTCATCCTTTTTTAATAGTATTATGTCTTTTTTTCTTCTAAAAATTTCCCTTTAAATAGAAGGAAAAAGACTGGTTTTAGCGATTTTCTCTGATGAAAAGTCAACCGACAATCCTGCGCCATAACTTTCCTGAAAATATTCTAATCGAATTGGCACTAATCCTTTCTTTAAGATTATTTCCGATTTTTTTTCGTCAAAGCCATGTAAGCCATCATTATCAATAAGCAATTGATCGTTGATATAGAATTTACTTCCATCATCAGATGAAACATAAAAAGTATATTTTCCGTCTTCGGGAACGTTTATAAATCCATTATATACCAAGCCATAATTGTTGTCGTCGTGCTTAATTTTGTTTAAATCAAAATCTGGGGCATAACCTTTATCAACTGGAGTAAGTTTACTGAAATCAGGTGTTTTGCTCCATTTTCCTTTGTATAAATTATAATTTAAGCCTGTTTTTTTATTATAAAATATCTTCGAAATAACAGAACTCGTTGAACCTTCGCCCGCTGGAACTGCAATTGCATTTACGCGTGCAGGAACTGAAACTTCAAATGCTTTTGTATAAAGCTGCGAATTGCGTGTTGGAACTGAACCGTCTGTGGTGTAATAAATTTTATCGGTACCTTTTTGAATAAACTCTACTTTTGCTTTTGTGCCAGATTCTAACTCCGTTTCGTTGTTTTTAAATTCTGGTCTTTCGGCAATTTTCCCGTAGATTTTCAGTAATTCGTAATACGGTTTGTAGACTTTATTGGTTTCACTGATTGATTGAATAGTCAATAAAGCACTATTCCAGCGGTTGTTAAATCCATCAATTTCTTTTTTAATGTCGGCAATATTATATTCAATATTTTGGCCAAATTGAGAAAGTGACATTATTTCGAATGGACTGTATAATCCATCATTCCAATTGTTTAACAAACGAAATGTTTCGAAATTTTTCATGTATTTAATTTGTCCTTTTTTACCCGAAAGAAGCTGCTGATCGTAATCTGGAAATTGTACCTCAACAGAAACTTTTGTATTCGTTGAAGATTCGGGTACATAAATACGGGTTTCAAAATCATCTCCAACATACGACCAGGTTCCTGTTTTAGGTTCTTCGCTGTACGGAATATTTTGTCCGTTTACTGATACCGTTGTTGGAGGAAACGAACATGGAAAACGCAGTTCATAACTTCTTGAAGTCAGCATTCCGGGAAATGAACCTTCAACAGGCGCGATCACGATATTTGTTTTATTTCCGGTTTGTTCTGAAGTTATTGGCGTATACGTAAAAGCATTTTTCTTGAAATTGTTGTTATTTCCTTCGTCTTCATACAGTTTCAAACTTCCTTTTTTACCCGGATAAAAAGCAAGAATTAAAGGGTTTAATGGTTTTTCATCTGTTCTTTCGACTTTTGACTGCATTGGAATTATAGCGCCTTCTTTTACAAAAACCGGAATATCTCCTAAAGTAAAAGGCATCGCAACTTTTTTGCCGCCTTTTATAATGTTTCCTGTACTCAATTCATACCATTTACCTTCTGGCAGCCATGTTTCATGCGTCAGGAAAACACTTCCTTTTTCGATAGGTTTTGTTATGGGATGTACAATCATATCACGCCCAAACATATATTCGTTTGGTGTAGCATAAGCGGTTTCTTCTTTTGGATAATCATAATACATTGGATGCACGGTAGAAACTCCGGTTTCGTATGTATTGCGTGCTTCGTTGTATAAATACGGAACAAGAGAATATCTCATTTGATACGCTTCTCTCATAATAAGGAAATTATCAAGCGGATAAGCCCAAATACGTCTTTCGTGCTGTGGTGCAGCCGTTGCATGGGTTCTGAATATCGGACTAAAAACACCCCACTGAATCCATCTTGTATACAGTTCTGCAGTTCCCGCGTCGCCTTGGTGTCCGCCAATATCATGGCTCCAATATCCAAATCCAACGTTGGCAGCTGTAGCGGTAAAATAAGGCTGATAATTTAATGATTCCCAAGATACGTGTGTATCGCCAGAGAATCCTATTTGATATCTGTGATTTCCTAAACCACCCCAACGATGAAATATAAGCGGACGCACTTTGTTTTGGCGTTCCATGTCACTGTAATGTACATAATTTAAGTAGATAGTCGGGTTAACACCGGGAATATTGGTACTTCCCCATTGCTGCCAGTCTAACCACCAAAAATCAACACCTGCTTTTTCAATAGGATGTAATACCAAATTCATGTAATTGGTAGCAAATTTTTTATCCGTAATATCAAAAGGCACATATTTTTTGGTAGAAGGATCAATTCCCATTGCTTTTGCCATTTCGGGATATACTTCTTCAAAAGGCTGAATTCCAGATGCGGGATGCAGATTTAAACACGTTTTAAGATGTTGCTCATTCGTCCATTTTAAGAATTTTTCAGGAGAAGGAAATAAGTTTTTATTCCATGTAAAACCAGTCCATCCAGAATCTTCTCCGGCCTGATCTCTTTGTCTTTGTCCGTTTTTGAAAAATTCAGGCAATGATTTTACGTGCCAGTCCATATCGATTACAAATACATCAAGCGGAACGTCATGCATTTTGAATTCGCCTACTAAATCACGAAATTCAGTATCAGAGTATTCTCTGTATCGTGACCACCACGCACCAAACGCAAATCTTGGCGGCATGGCTATTTTTCCGGCAATATCAGTAAAATCTTTTAAGGCCGCTTTATAATCAGAATCATAAGCAAAAAGGTATAAATCCTGTGGTTTATCTCCCGGACGCGCCATAACCCACGGCCACTCTGAATTATCAAAAAGCGGGCGTTCGCTGTCGTCTATTAAATACCATCCATCACGAGAAATTATACCTTTTTCCAGTTCCTTAGCCGGCCCGTCAACTCCATCCAGCGTGCGGGTTGTTCCTAACAGGTTTTTAGTATTGGCCAAACCTGGTTTCCATGAAACAGGTTTACCGTTTACAATAAAATCTACACTTAAATTTTTGTCGTTAAAATTGCCTGAACCTGTTTTGTATTTAAGTTTTACGACATCGGTTACAATTTGTAGTACACCATTACTTTCTTTTTTGGTAAACGACGGCACGGGAAGGTTTCGGTTTACAAAGGTCAGCGAAGCATTGTCTGTAAACTTTCCGTCTGAACTCCATTCCATACGAATTACTCGCGGAGAAAGTACTGTAAATCTGGCATTGCCTGAAACTACCATTGCTTTGGGATTGGCTTCGGGTTTATATTCCTGAGCGGATAAAGCGGCGGAAGCAAGACAAATAATTGTAACTAAAAATTGTTTTGTTTTCATATTTTATTTTAAAATTAATCTTAAATAAATACTTCAAATCGTTTCGTTAAAATAATGATTTTAATGATCTTATTTGAAGTATTTACTTTTCATTCTGCGTTTATTTTTTAATAAATCGTTTTGTAACTTTTGTTCCGTCTTTTTCAAAAACAGCAAAATAAATTCCTGTTGCCAAGCCCGAAACATCGATACTATTTTCTTTTACTATTTGCTGCGAAACCTGACTTCCGGTTTCTGAATAAACCTGAACTTTTATTCCTGCCATTTCAGAAGTAAAAAAGAGCGTATTTTTTACCGGATTTGGATATACATTTAAAGTTTCAGCAGCATTTGGTGTAGGCTTCGAAATTTTGGCAGTTCCTAAAGTTGGGGTGAATTTTAGTAATTGCAGTTTCCAGCGTTGTGCATCGTTGTTGTTATCCGTCCACTGATGTACGTTTGTTCCCGGTTCTGCAAGATTATTTACTACGTCCAGACATAAATTCGTGTTTTTATGGGTCAGTTTAAAATAACCGTCATTCATTAATTCTATTTTCCAACGCTGTGCATCGGTTCCCAGATCAGACCATTGCTGTACATTAGCTCCGGGCTGACTGCTGTTGTTATCTACATCTAAAACCTGAGTTGTACCTCGATGCGTTAATTTATAAAAACCATCTGATTCTTTTGTAATTACCCAACGCTGTGCATCGGTTTCATTACTGGTGTATTGCTGCACATTTGCGCCTTGCTGTGTACTGCCATCGCTTACATCGAGGCTTTGGTTTGTTCCCTTGTGAATTAATCTGTAAACTCCGCCGGAAACAATTGGCACTTCAATTAAATCTAATTTCCATCTTTGGGCATCATTATTCGCGTTCAGGTTATCTGTCCATTGCTGTACATTGGCGCCAGACTGGCTGCTGTTGTTATCAACATCCAGACATTGATTTGTTCCTTTGTGGGTTAACTTTGCATAACCATCAGACATTATTTCAATTTTCCAACGCTGTGCATTATTGTTGCTGTCCAGCCATTGCTGTACGTTTGCGCCTTGTGCATTACTGTTATTATCAACATCCAAACACTGATTTGTCCCTTTGTGGGTTAATTTATAAAATCCGTCTGCTTCGAGTGTTATCACCCAGCGTTGTGCATCATTACCATTGTCTGTACTTTGCTGCACGTTTGCTCCTGACTGACTGCTGTTATTAACAACATCAAGACATTGATTAGTCCCTTTGTGGGTTAATTTATAAATTCCTCCCGAAACAATGCTTTGCGTTGGACAGGATTGATCCGGGATTCTTGGTGCCACACCGTAATTGGTCATGTTTACTGGTTCAATCAAATCATTAGAATTGAAATACATTCTGTCAATGGCAATTTTTCTATCTCCAGATGTGCCATTTTCGTAACGATGGTAAACCATGTAATATTCATCACAGTTTCCTATTTTGATTACACCATGATGACCCGGGCCTTTATCTTCTACATTAGAACTCAATACTTTTCCTCTATAAGTCCAGGGTCCCATTGGTGTATTTGAAGTAGAATACTGCACATTATAAGTATCATTAAACCAGGATCCATTGGAATACATCATATAATAAATTCCTTTTCGTTTTACCATATAAGGACCTTCCGTATAATTTTGAGGTGTTATATCGGTTGGGCCTGTGGCTAATGAAACCATATCTGGATTTAATTTACGAACAACCATTCGGCTTTTGCCTGATCCTCCGTAATAAATATAAGCCTGACCATCATCATCAACAAAAACATTGGCATCGATAATATCATCGGTATATGGATCTGTTGCGATAAGCGGTGCGCCTATATCTGTAAAAGGGCCTATGGGTGTATTTCCTACTGCAAGGCCTATTTTGGTTTCCGCAGTATAATAAAAATAATATTTGTTATTCCGAAAAACTACTGCGGGAGCCCAGCCGTTGTATTGCGCCCACGGACTATCCGGAAAGAGATCAAAAATAAGACCTTCGTCATGCCAGTTGGTCAAATCTGTTGAAGAATACGCATGAAATTGTGTACCATAAATCGCAGTAGTATAGATATAATATTTATTGTTGAAGTAATGAATTTCGGGATCGGCTCCTGTAAACAAGGGATTGCCGCTTGTTTGTGCCTGAACGGTATTGGCTAAACTTATAAATATTAAAAATAATGTAAAACGCAGTCTTACGGTATCCATAAAACAGAAACTATTTATTTTAAATTGTATCATAACTTGTTTTTTTATAAGAATTACTACTAACTTCTTCGTTTTCCGTTTAACGGAAATCTAAAAAGCATGCCTTATTTAGTTCTTGAAAAAAGTTAAAAAAAGAATCCAAAACTCTCCAGTCCAATATGGACTGAAAAGCCTTGTCTTCTCCAACTTAACTATCTAATTTTTATGCCATCGTATTATAGTTTTTTCAATAGAATAGTCATTTTTGCCGGATTTATAGTAAGTTCATATTGTCCTGCGCTTTCAATAATCCATTTATTATCCGGTGATCCATTTGGCATCAACATCACAGTTGGATTATCAGATGCTTCTCCTTTTATCACCGTTCCATTTGCTGGAGGCATTAAAAATCTGCCGCCCCAGTTACCCAAATCTAAAGCAAGTTTAAATTCTCCGGCATCAAATTGTCCTTTATAGGTAAATACTTCAGGGTTTTGAGGATCCCAATTCATTGGTTTTGCTTTTCCAATATCCCAGCCAATACCCGTTATGGCGTTTCCAACCATATAAACATTTTCATAAGGCACATATCCAAAGGCATAGGTTCCCTGATCAATATCCAAATAGAAAGAATGACGACCTGCCTGAGTTACTTTAAAGACATTATCATTGTTTCTTGGCTCGGTTTCGTTGTACACAATTTTGTTTCCGGCTATAGGATCATAAGATGGTAATTCGCTGCCTGGTTTTTCAATCACTTTGAATGAACCTACTGAAAAATCTCCTATGAAATTGTAAATGGTTCTTTCTGTTTTTTCCGGTAAAATTTTACCTGCGCTGTAATCCCAGCCGCCGCTTATGGCATCTCCAACCATAAATAATGGCAATGGTCCCGGACTGTAACTGGTTACGGCAAAACTTGAGGTAGATACTTCCGGCAGCTGATATTGTGCTGAATTATCGACTCTCGCAATAATCTGCACTTCAAGATTGGTAATAACTCCGCCCGGACGTTTAAAGTTTTTGAGCAATAAAGCATTTAACTGCCCTACGGTATAGGATTTTGTAAAAACGCCTGCCGGAATTTCTTCCGTAATTGTTGTACTTGTTCCGGGTGCTGCACCTTCTCCAAAATTATTTCCTGCAATATCCATACGGAAAAAATACGTCAGGCTGGTTCCGGCTCCTCTGTCATTTCCTTGTGTCCAGGTAAATGTTATAGCATTTGCCGCTTCATTATCTTTCGTCAATACAATTTCTTTGCTCGAAAGTGTTATAGTCAAAGGATTGGCAAAATTAGGCTGCTTAAGCCAATCCTGATTTTCAAGTCCGCTGTCTTCACAGGAGACAAAAACCAAACTCATTATTATAAATGAGATAATATTTTTTATATTTTTCATTTGCTTTGATTTTTAGTTATTTGTCCCAGAAAGGAGCCTGAATTAAATTAGGGTTCTTTTCGATTTCTGCTAAGTATATCGGGAACCAATAGAAAGATTTTCTGTATACTCTCGTTTGATACGCCGTTCTTTTATAGAATTCAGATGCATCTTTACCATTAAAATTCATTCCGTAGAATTGCCCATTCAAAACCGTTTCTGCCAGTTTCCATCTTCTTAAATCATCGTAGCGAATTCCTTCTGTACAAAGCTCCACTCTGCGTTCCATTCTGATAATTTTTCTAATACTTTCCTGATCGCTGTTTACATGAATATTGTCAACATCTGTTCCGCCAGTTGTATAGGTTCTTACTCCGGCTCTTGTTCTAATTTTATTTAGGTAAAGCAAGATTTCCGGATTTCCGGGATCAGACTCGTTAAGGGCTTCTGCATAATTTAAATAAGCTTCGCCTAAGCGATATAAAATTCCGTGACGAGGGGCAAAATAACCAATAGTAGGATTTCTTGTTGGGTCTGTTCTTTTTCTGGCTAAATATCCATTTTGTGGGGCATCATGAGTATTGTTATTGTCTTTTTTACCGTTAAAAAATTCCAGTTTTCTCCCTTTATCTTTTCCGGCATTATCACCGTCTGTATACCATGCACCGTCAAAATTTACAGCTAGATAAAATCTTGGCTCACGATTGCAGTACATATTATAAGTCCCTGCAAGTGTTACAAGTCCCGGGCTTTTTACTTCATTAAATTTGGTTACTCCGTTTGACCAATATCCATCCTGAGAAGAAAAACCAGTTTCAACATATCCGGAATTAGAATCTGTTATAGGCAATCCATTTGCGGTAAAGAAAGCATCTACTAATGATTGAGTTACGCCATATCCTCCTGCTCCACCTGCTCCGCCCGGTGCGGTATGTCTGTCATATTCTTTAGAATCAACATTTACACGGGCAAAAAGTACTTCACTATTTCCTTTGCTTGCTTCTATAAGATGAAGGTTTTGACAAGATAAAAAGGGATCAATTTTTCCGGCTGAGTTAGTTTCTATATATAACTTATGTCCGGCTGCTTCTGCACTTAGAATTAAATCTTTACTCGCATCTGCGGCAACTTTCCACTTGTTGGCATCATAAGTAGAGTTGAATAATGCTTTTCCATCTTTAGTAACATGATTTGCATATTCTGAATTTCCATTAACAAGCGGACTTGCGGCAAAAAGCAGCATTCTGGCTCTTACGGCTTTACACATAATTGATGTAGCGCGTCCAAATTTTCTTCCGTCTGAATAATTTGCTGGTAAAATTGTTTCAACTTCTTTCAGTTCTTTATTAATCCAGGCTACAATATCATCATACGGGGTTTGTCCTACTTGTAGGTCTGAAAGGTTATAATTTACAGGTGTAATTTCATCCGGACTAAAAGGAATTGGGCCATACGTATTGATCAATAACGAATAATAATAGGCTTTTAAAAAACGACATTCAGCAATCATTAAACGAACTTCATCTTCATTTAGATTTTGTTCCGGTAATGGTTTAATGTTTTGTATCAGAATGTTACATTCTCTAATTCTTTGCGGAAGGTTGTTCCAATATCCTGGACTCCATTGTGAACCTACAGACCAGTCTCCTAAAATAAAAGGAATTACCTGCCAGTCGTATTGACGCCATCTTTCTGAAGGTGTCATATCATCTCCTAAAATTTCCCATCCCAAACTGCGGGTATATCCCCACGTAGGATCTGGAATTCTGGAATAACAGCCTGCCAGCCAGTTTTCTGTTTTTGTTTTACTCTCAAAAACACCATCCAAAGTAAGTTCGGTATCGCTTTCTTTGTCCAGATAATCAGAACAGGATGACGATAATAATAATCCTAGAAAAAGGAAAATCGATCTAATGTATATATTTTTCATTTTAATTTCTTTTTAAATTATAGTCCGATTGATAAACCAAAAAGGACAGATTTTGTTGATGGATATTTCAAACCATTTCCTGTATCCAATTCGGGATCCCATAGTTTAAAATTAGAAGCGTACCATAAATTATTTCCGCTGATGTAGATTCTTAATCCCTGCAGATAGAATTTTTCAATTAGTTTTTTATCTAATGTATATCCAACTTCCATCGTTTTTAAACGGCCAAAACTCATGTCTTTTTTCCACCATGTTGAAGCAACTGAATTGTTTACGTTAGGGCCGTAACTTAATCTTGGCCAAAACACATCCTGACTTGGATTTTCTTCTGTCCAGCGATCGTTGTAATTAGAATAAATATTTCCTAAAGTTCCTGTTCCGCTTCCCGGAATAAAGTTTGCTCCGCCAATGATTCGCTCCGATTTGGCTACACCCTGAAAGAAAAAACTAAAATCGAATTGTTTGTATTTTAAATTGTTTCCAAAACCATACACAATTTGAGGATCAGTTGTTCCGCCAATAAAACCTTCGTCTAAACCACTAATGATTCCGTCACCGTTTCTGTCTTCATATTTAATATCACCCGGACGTAACGCTGTACCAAATGTTGGAATTGGCAGTCCCGGTGCTAAAACTCCCGGTGATGTAAAATCTTCATTCGTATATAATCCGGTTGCGGTATAACCGTATAAAGTATTATTTTGAATTCCTGTTCCAGAACGGTAAGTTCCTTTTACAGCTTCGGCTTCGTCTCTTTCTGTTACTTTGTTTTCAACAAAAGTGAAGTTCGCACGCCAGCTCATAAAGAAATCCGGAGTTACCTGTTTATTGATATTAAGACCAATCTCGATACCTTTATTTTCCATTTTTCCGAAATTGGCCCAAGGCGCATTGATAAATCCTGCCTGAGTTGGAACTGTATTTCTTTCTACAAAAATGTCTTTCCTTTTTTCCTGAAATATATCTACTGTTAAGTCCATCATATTCAGTATTCCTAACTCGATACCAATATCAGCTTTTGCTACTTTTTCCCAAGTCAAATCGTTTACTCCAATCTGGCCTTCTTCAATTCCTTCAAATTTTACTCCCTGTCCTGTACCAAACCAGTAATCAGAATTGTTATTATCGCTGATTGTAGTCAAGTAAGCAAACCTTCTGTTGGCTCCAATATTATCATTTCCAACTAATCCGTAAGAACCACGAAGTTTGATTTTATTAAAAATATCTTTTACAGGTTCCATAAATTTTTCTTCAGATGCAATCCAGCCTAAAGCTACAGAAGGGAAAAATCCGTATCGGTTTCCTTTTGCAAAATTTTCTGATCCGTTGTAACCAAAGTTAAATTCCCCAATATATTTTCTATCAAAAGTATACGAAGTTCTTCCTGCTAATCCCTGATGTTTAAAAGCCTGAGGCGCAGTTCCGTCGTTATAACTATCTTGGTTGTATAATAAAAGTCCGCTTAAATCATGTTTACCGAAAGTGCGGTTGTACGTTGTATTCGCTTCCAGATAAACACGTCTGTTACCAAACTCAGCCGATCTTTCATAACCAAGATATTCCTGTCCATACGCCTGAACCGTTCCGTGAATCAAACTTCCGTCAAGATCTCTTTGAGTTGCCACGTTATAATAATCCGGTGATTTACCACGTGTAATTCTGTTTTCTGAGTAAGAGTCAAACGAATAAGTAAATTTTGCTTTTAAACCCGGCGTAATTGCTTTAAAATCCTGCTCTAACGATACTAAACTTTCGATCTTACTTCCGCCTTGTCTGTAATATCCTTGCTGCGTGCTCATCGCCCACGGATTTTCACGGGCAAAAACTCTCGGAATAGTTCCATCTGAGTAAATAGCAGGATGAACAAACGGTGTTGTTTCAAAAGCCGTGTTGAATAACGCATCTGTACTGCTGTTTCCTTTTTGAAGGTTTTGCAGAAATCCTCCAATATTTACTCTTAATAAAGTTGTTTTAGATACGTTTACGTCGACATTGGTACGAACGTTTGCTCTGTTTAAATTTGTTTCAGAATCGTAGGTTTGTTTTGGATCTGCGGCAAGGATTCCTTTTTCGCTATAATAAGAAGCGGTTAAGGCATATCTTAAAATTTCTGATCCTCCGGCAACATTTAAATTTGATCTTGATGTAAAAGCATAATCTTTAGTTATGGCATCAACCCAGTTTACATCTGGATATAGATCCGGATCATATTTGCTTTCTGTTTTTGAAATACGATCTTCAGAAAACAAAACTGGTTTGCCCTGTTCTACTGCCAGTTCATTTAAAAGTCGCATATAAGGACCTGCTTTAATGAACTCCGGTAATTTTGTAGGTTCCTGAATCGAATATTCTGTTCTTACCTGAATTCTTGGCGCACCGACAAAACCTCTTTTGGTATTGATCAAAATAACTCCGTTTGCTCCTCTCACTCCGTATACAGCACTTGCGGCCGCATCTTTTAAAACAGAGAAAGATTCTATTTCTGAAGGGTCAAGATCGTTAAGGTTTCGCTCAATTCCGTCTACTAATACAAGCGGATTAGTTCCTCCTTTAAAAGTAGAGATTCCACGAATCTTAATATCGGATTGATCATAACCCGGTTCTCCAGAACGCTGTACGGCCATAATTCCCGTAATCTGACCTGCAAGGTTGTTTCCTAATGTACGTGCCGTTCCTACTTGTAATAACGAAGGTTTTATAGTTCCAATCGCTCCTACTACCGAGGCTTTTTTCTGAGTTCCGTAACCTACAACTACAACGGCCTGAAGATCGCTGGTTTCGTCTACCATGGTTACGGTTATTGTTTTGGCATTATTCAAAGGTTTTTCGACCTCTTTCATTCCAATAAATCTAAATACAAGTATCGCTTGCGGAGAAGATACTGTAATGGTAAAAGTTCCGTCAAAATCTGCCGTGACTGCATTCTTAGTACCTTTTTCAATCACGGTTGCACTGGGCAACGATAATCCTTTTGAATCAATTACTTTTCCGGTAATTTTTACGGGGTTTTGAGAATTATCATTTTGTGCATAACTGGTCTCTGCAAAGAGGGCCAGGAACAATAAAAAAATCAATCCGGCACTGCTAAACTTTATTCTACCCGGGGTAAAAAAGCTTAAAAGATTGGATGACATTTTCCAAGTCGTTTTAATTTCCATTTGGTTAATTTTTTGGTTGGTTAAAAGTTAGTTTTATCGAATTAAAAATTCATTCTAAGGATTTTTTTGAAGCACGTCTAAAAAAATAAGATTAATCTTGTAAATACAAATAATAGATTATACCTTCTTATTTTTTAATACATGATAAAATATCACATACTTTTTTATTGATACTTCAATTTATCTCTTAAAAATTTCATTTTAATTTTTGACCAAATTAGCGCATTGGTAACATTATTTTAATCCCATTTCGTGTCATAATTGTGTTCAAATGATTCACGAGGCCTTGAAAACACTGAAATGTAAGTTTTGGAGTGGTAATTTCTAGTTATGAATTATGAGTTATGAATTATGAGTTGGAAATACAGTTAAAAATGATGAATTGTGAATTAGAAGTTATGAGTTGTAAAGTGTGAAATATGGAATGTGGAATGGATAATCTTTTTGAAAATAGTAATTATGGATATTGAATAAATACAACCCAAACTCATAACATATATATCAAAACTCATAATTCATAATTCAAAACTCATAACTCATAACTCATAACTCATAACTCATAACTCATAACTCATAATTCAAAATTCAAAAAAAAAAATAACGCATCACTGCGTTATTTTTACGTTCTACAACTATCACTAAAAATTATTTAATCACATTAGCTTTTACGCCTTCGTTGGTGATAACAACGGGTTTAATAAAACCATTTTCATCAAAATGCATTTCTTCAATGCAGGTTTCTCTGGAGTTTCCATCGGTTTCTGTGAGTGGTCTTCGGTGGTAAACTATAAAATACTGGTCAGAATCTGGTTTTTTAATAACGGAATTGTGCCCGGCACCATTGGCAATTTTAAAATCTTGTTCCAAAATTTTTCCAATTCTTTTAAACGGTCCCATTGGCGAATCAGCGATGGCGTAGGCTACGCAATAATCGGGTCCTGTCCAGCCGCCTTCTGACCACATAAAGTAATATTTGTTATTTTTGATGAACATGAAAGGGCCTTCAACATAATTCTCTGGCGTAATTTCTTTAAAAACCGTTTTATCTTCAAAAGGAATAAAACCGGTAAAATCAGGTTTTAGTTTGGCAATATTACAATGTCTCCATCCGCCGTAAATTAAATAATGCTGTCCGTCTTTATCCCTAAACACAAACTGATCAATAGGCTGTGCCCCATTATAAAATTTATCAACGAGCGGTTTTCCTAAATAATCTTTAAAAGGGCCTTCTGGTTTTGAGGAAACGGCTACGCCAATTCCGCCAATTTCATTGTCACTCTGAATATCATTTGCGCCAAAAAACAAAAAGTATTTATTTTTATTTTTAATTATAGATGGCGCCCACATTGCTTTTTTTGCCCATTTTACTGCCGATGTATCTATAATTCTGGGATGTTTTTTCCAATTGGTTAAATCTTTTGATGAAAAAGCATCCATAAAAACCTGATCTTCATAACGGGCAGAAAATGTGGGATAAACCCAATACGTTTTATCAAAAATAATTCCCTCCGGATCTGCATACCAGCCTTTGAATATAGGATTATTGTTTTTTTTCTGATTTGAAACTGTTTCTTGTGCGATTGTTTTTGTGCACGAAATAAGCAGTAGAAAATATAATACTTGTTTCATAACATTTGGTTTGGTTTAAGGTTAGTTACAGCAATTTATGAAATTTAAAAAAATGTGGTTTTATTCTAATGAAATTTACTTTAAAGTAATTGTAATTCCATCTTTAAGATTTCCGTTTCCTGTATACGTTTTACCGTCAAGTAGTACATTTACAATGATATCTTTTACATCCTTGCTGCTATTTCTTTTACCTATTTGATCAGAAACTTTAACCACAACAGCATTGTCCTTTCTTTGCGCGCTAAAAGTTAACAAAGCGTAATCTTGTTTTTCAAACCCAAAACCATCTCCTTCATCGATATACAAATCTCCATTTGCTTTTCCATCTTTATCAAGACATACGAAAAGACTCAACGGATCGAATGAATTTTCTCCAGCGTTTTGAATAATTTTTCCGGCCGGAATAATGCTTCCGCCTTTTATACTCAATTTGGCCTGATATTTATCTTGTTGGTCTCCATCAACTAAACTTAATTTTTCCCAAATTCCTGAAGGAAGTATCGGATCTTTGGCGAAAGCCGGAACAACCAAAAGATTTTCTCCTAATAAAAAGACCTGTTCTTCAGCTCTTAAGCTCGAATCTTTAGCATTTGCAAAAAATACCGGAGCCATAACGGGCAATCCTGTTTGTGAAGATTCATAAAAAAGCGTGTACAAATACGGTAATAAACGATAACGTCTTTCTAAAGCAATACGAGATGTTTTTTCAATTTCTGCGCCGTAAGCCCAAGGTTCTTTATCGTTTGTTCCTGCGCAGGCATGTCCACGTGCAAAAGGCATAAAAGCTCCAAAACCAAGCCAGTTTGCCCATAAATCTCCGTCTGTATTTCCAAGGAAACCTCCAATATCCGGTCCGTTAAACGGCTGTCCTGATAATCCCAAAGTAAGGGACATTGGAACCGATAATTTTAAATGATCCCAGCCCGCATAATTATCTCCTGTCCAGGTTGCTGCATAACGTTGTCCTCCCAATAAATTAGATCGTGTAAGCAAAAAAGGACGTTTTGATGGATTTGTTTTTAAAATTCCGTTATAAGATGCTTCTACCATTAAACGTCCGTAAGCGTTGTGATAAAGTAAGTGAGAACCTTGTGGTAAATTTCCGCCTCCTTTGTGCGGCGTATCGTATGGCATTGTTCCCAAACGTTTGTCTTCCGGAAAATCATTATCATTTACGGCAGGTTCGTTCATATCATTCCAAACACCGTCAATTCCTGTCGCTAAGAAATCTTTGTAAAGTCCGCCCCACCAATTTCTTGTTTTCGGACTTGTAAAATCAGGAAAAGCACAATCGCCCGGCCATACTTTACCGTGATATTCTTCTCCGTTGTTTTGCATCACCCAAACATCATTTTGAGTTCCGGTATTATAAACAGCATAATCTTTATCTACTTTCACACCCGGATCAATCATATAAACAGCACGAAATCCTTTTTTATGCAAATTATCATTTAGCACTTTCGGATTGCGAAATCTAATGCTGTCAAAAGTAAAAACCCTGTAACCCTGCATATAATCAATATCCATCCAGATTACGTCACACGGAATTTTCTTTTCTCTAAAAGTATCGGCGATTTCCATAACACGTTTTTCGCTGTCATAAGAAAATCGACATTGGTGATATCCTAATGCCCAGCGAGGCGGTAATTTTATAGTTCCCGTTAATTCTGAAAGCCCTTTAATCACTTCCTGAGGTGATTTTCTATCAATAATATAAACTCTGAATAAAGCACCTTCAGAATTATAAATAATCTGATTTGAGTTTGTTATTAATTCCGCTTTCCAGGTACTGTCAAAGATAATTCCGAAAGCAGAACCATCTGCACGCACGCCCATAACCCACGGATGCGTTTGATACAATCTTTTTCCGCCTTCAACGCTGTAAGCTCCGGTATCAGTATTCCATAATTTTATCGATTGTCCGTTACGCAACAACGGGCCTGTTACTTCTCCTCCGCCATAAAGACTTATATCGCCTTTAAGATTAAGAACGGCACTTGCTTTTTCATTTTTAAACGTAAATTCAGGAACCAGCGACCAGTCTGATGGAAGCTTTCCTTTTGCTTTTGGTTCAGAAGCAAGAATTAACGATGGCGTTTTGTTTTTATCAAATCCTTTAGGAATAAATTCTGCAATTCTGTTCCCTACTAATGAAGATTTTAATACTGAAATTTCCTGAGCAGTTGTTGTGGTTATTCCTGCTGCAATTAAAAAGGAAAATAAGATAGGTTTTAAATTCATGTTAGAAAGTTAAATGTTATAAACGGTTATGAATCAACATATACGAATATACTAAAACGTTTTAGTGTATTTATAAAAATATTGACAAATTTTGTGTTTTTCAATTATAAGCTATGAACTGCCTTTTGTCCCGTCAATAAAATAACAAGCCAAAAGACAGTTTTATTTTGTTTTAAAAATAGTACTCTTACATAGCCGGAATAGCCAATACAGCTTCTTCCGACATTGGATCTCCAATTACCGGATTTCCGCTTTTATCCCATTTGATCTGCTGCATTCTTGGTGACCTTTTTTCGCCGCAGCCTTCTCCCGGATTAGAATTAGCATGGTACAAAATCCAGTCTTCTTTACCGTTTGGCGATTTAAAAAACGAATTATGTCCCGGGGCATATACTTTACTTTTATCGGATTGACATAAAATAGGCTTATCCGATTTTACCCATGCCGAAGCATCCAGTAAATTATCTTTCCCTGTAAAGGTTAAAAGTCCCAAACTGTAATTATCTGTCCAACATCCGCTTGCAGAAAAAACAATAAACACTTTATTTTTATGAGATAAAAATTGAGGTCCTTCGTTTACGTTTACCTGCGGCGGATTTACATCGTCATGCAATGCACCAAATAATTCCCAAGGATTTGACGGACTTGAAATTCTCACTCTGTCTCCATCAATTTGTGTCGGGCTTTTCATTTTAGCGATGTAAATATTCTGCTGTCCGTTGGTATCTCCCTCCCAGCCAGACCAAATCATGTACAATTGTTTTTTGTAGGTGAACACATTTCCGTCAATTGCCCATTTATCTGTTTCGGCTGCAATTTTTCCTTTAAAAACCCATTCTCCTTCCATCGGATTTTTCGAAGCATTTTCTAAAACATACATTCGGTGTGTATTGTTAGAACCATTGTCTGCAGCAAAATACACATACCATTTGTTGTTGATGAAATGAAATTCCGGTGCCCAGATTTCAGCAGAATAATCGGTGTTTTTAGGCGCAATCCAAATGGTTTTCTTTTCGGCATTTTTTAAATCTGCCAGATTTTTAGATTTTAAAAGCACCAAACGATCCTGCATGGTATGCGTGTAGTAATAATAACCATCATGATACGTGCTGTAAGGGTCTGGCCCGTAATCCAGAATAGGATTCGAAAAGGTTTGCTGCGCCGATGCAATATTGCCTGTGATACCAAACAGCATTAACAACAGAGTTTGTTTTAATATGGATTTTTTTCTTTTCATAAATAACTTTTGGTGTTTTTTTGATCCATTACTGGTCGTTTTTGTTTTTGGTTTTTAGGTTAGTTTATTCGATATGATTTTAAAAAATAACTTTTAACAATTTCATTTGTATTATTAAAAATATAAGTAATATTGCAATCGCTCTATTGCTGTTTATTTTGAGTCCTTTCAAAATATTTTGCTTATTTTTCAACAATTCCATAATTTATATATTAAAAAAATATCAATTTAATTTTTGACCAAAGTAGCACACAGCTCACTTTATTTTTATCTCATTTTGTTTCACAATTGTGTTCAAATGGTTCAAATGTCCTTTTAAAACAAGGCAAAAGCGAGATAAAAATCAAAATGAATGCTTGTGACACAAAAGGGGAAACTATTTTTATAAAAAATTAATAAAGACATTTACATGCAGCGCTTTTTAAAACTTGGGACATTAGCTTACTTTTTCTTTTTGTCTACTACCATTTTTAGTCAGGAATATTATTTTAAACATTATAAGGTTGAAAATGGAATGTCTAACAATACCGTTTTGGCTTCTATTCAGGATAAAGACGGATTTTTGTGGTTTGGTACCAAAGACGGTTTGAACCGTTTTGACGGTTATCATTTTAAGACCTTCCGAAGCGGTGCAGATCCTAAAACTTCCTTAGGAATAAACTACATTCAGTCACTGCATGAATTCAAAAATTATATCTGGGTAGGAACTGATAAAGGATTGTATTCTTATGATAAAAAACTGGAAAAATTTACCTTTATAAACGAAGCCATCAACAACCGCATTAATGATATTGACAATGATTTAAAGAATAATTTATGGTTTATTTCTATTGGAACATTAATTAAATATAATGTTGACACGAAAGAAACCAGAATGTTTGACGGCAGAAATTCCTTTTATGCCACTTCTATAACCTGCGATAAAAATGGTGTGATCTGGGTTTCTTCTTACGATGATTTATACCGATATTCTGAAGCGACTCAGAGTTTTGATAAGATTAAAGTGCAAATGCCCAACAGCACTTTTTCAATCTCTGTAATTTATGCCTTAGATGCCAATTCCATTCTAATTGGAACGCGAGATCATGGCATTTACAAATATGATGTCGCAACGGGAAAAACTGCGCCATTTATTAATGATGTCGAAAAACCGGTTTTTGTCCGTCAGTTTAAAAGAAACAAAAATGAATTGTGGATTGCCAGCGAATCTGGTGTTTATATTTATAATTTAAAAGATAAAACAACCCGAAATTTACGCAAAAGTCCGAGTGATCCTTACGCCATTTCAGACAATGCGGCGTATTGTATTACGATTGATAAAGAAAACGGTGTCTGGATTGGAACTTATTTTGGCGGTGTCAATTATCATCAAAAACAATACGATCAGTTTAAGAAATACTTTCCGCGAAAAAGTGAAAATGCAATTGTTGGAAGTGCCGTTCGGGAAATTCACAAAGACGATCACGGGAATCTCTGGATTGGTACGGAAGATGCCGGAATCAACAAGTTTAATTTACAGACCAAGAAATTTGTAAATTTTAAACCCGACGGAACAAAATCGGGACTTTCGTTTTATAATATACACGGCGTTTTACCCAGAGGAAATAAAATCTGGATTGGAACTTTTGAGCACGGACTTGACGTTATGGACGCTGCAACCGGAAGGGTTATCAAACATTATGACCATACTACGAGCAGTTTTAAAAGTGATTTTATTGTTACGTTTTACGAAACTCCCGATAAGAAATTATACGTAGTAACGTCTGTTGGAATTTATTTGTATGATGAGAAAAATGACAGTTTTAAAATCTGTGATTATTTTTCAGAAAGCACACATTTTACCTGTATGTTTAACGACAAAGACGGGAATTTATGGGCGGGATCTTATCGCGACGGATTGTTTTATTATAATCCAAAAACGAAAGAAAAAGCAGTTTACAGACACGATTTTAAAGAGGATAAAAGTATTAGCAATGATTTTATCACTTCGATTTTTCAGGACAAGCAAAATAACCTTTGGATTGCAACCGAAAATGGTTTGAATTTATTTGATTTTAAAACGAAAGTATTCAAAAAATTTACGACTAAAGATGGTTTTTCGAGCAATGTAATCTATTCTATTTTGCAAGATGAAAATCAGAATTTATGCATAACCACTTCAAAAGGATTAGTAAAATTCAATTATAAAACAAAAGCAGTTAAAATTTTCACGACGGCAAACGGTTTACTGAGCGATCAGTTTAATTACAGTTCTGCTTTTAGGGATTCTAATGGCGATATGTATTTTGGAAATCTGAACGGAATGATTAGTTTTAATCCTAAAAATTTCAGCACTTACAAATACAATCCTCCTATTTTTATTACGGGACTTCAAATCAATAATCAGGATGTAATTGTAAATGATAAAGATTCTCCGCTAGATGAATCTGTTTCGTATATCAAAAAAATTACTTTAAAAAATTATCAGTCTAATTTTAATATTGATTTTGCTTCGCTGAGTTATACTGCACCCGAACTTACGCAATATTGGTATAAACTCGACGGAATCAGCGATGACTGGGTTTATCTCAATAAAAACAATAAAGTGTTTTTTACGGAACTTCCTTCCGGCAGTTATAAATTCAGGGTAAAATCGTTAAGTGCAGGCGGAATCTGGAGCAAAGAAGCTGTGGTAGAAATTACCATTTTACCACCTTTTTGGGCAAGCGGTTATGCTTTTTTCTTGTATTTTTTAATTATTTCGGGATGTCTTTACTGGCTTTTACGTAGATATCATCATATGAATATCAAGGAAAATAACCAGAAAATTGCCAACCTGAATAACGAGAAAGAGAAAGAAATTTATCATGCTAAAATCGAATTCTTTACGAATGTAGCGCATGAAATACGAACGCCTTTAACACTGATTAAAAGTCCGTTAGAAAGTTTATTAAAAAGAACGTACGAGTCTCCGGAAATTATCCCGAATTTATCTATAATGGAGAAAAATACTTCCCGTTTATTGAATTTGGTAAACGAGCTTCTGGACTTTAGAAAAACAGAAATGGAAGGTTTGGGACTGACTTTTGTGGAAACAAATATTTCATTATTAGTGAGACAATTACACTCGCAGTTTACACCTTTAATTGAAGAAAGAAATATTCATTTAGAATTGGAACTGGGAGAAAAAAATATCTACGCTTTTGTTGATGAAGAAGCGATTCGAAAAATCCTGACCAATTTAATTAGCAATGCCATTAAATATGCTAAAAAAGAAGTGATTATTACTTTGTTCAGAGATGAAGATTCACTGGAATTTATCGTAAAGAACGATGGAAATTTAATTCCGAAAAGTCTTAAAAGTAAAATTTTCGAACCTTTCTTTAGAATTTTAGGTTCTGAAACACAAACCGGAACTGGAATTGGTTTATCGCTCGCCCACTCTTTGACAGAACTGCATAACGGAACTTTAAAACTACAGTTTGTAGACGATTCTATGAATACTTTTGTTTTGAGACTGCCGCTGCGTCAGCAAAGTGAATTTCATTTGTATAAAGATTCGGCTGATACGGTAAAAGATAATGATGAAGAATTTGAAAATGAGATTACGGCTAAAAATGTAAAAACCCAAATCCTGATTGTGGAAGATAATCTTGAACTTCTCAATTTTATGAGTAAAGAATTGAGTAAAGAATATAAAATCTATAAAGCGGCAAACGGTGAAGAAGCTTTAAAGATTATTCACAATCAAACGATTCATATTGTCATAAGCGATATTACAATGCCAATAATGGACGGAATCGAATTGTGCAGCCGTATTAAATCTAATATTGAAACCAGTCATATTCCGGTGATTTTATTGACTGCTTTAAGTGCTATCCAAACTCGTATTAAAGGCCTCGAATCTGGAGCTGATGCTTATATTCCGAAACCATTTTCAATGGATTTTATTCTGGCACAAATTGATAATTTACTATCAAACAGACGTCACGTTATGGAGTATTATGCGAGTTCTCCTTTATCGCATTTAAAATCTATTGCCCATAATACCATCGACGAAGAATTTATTAAAAAACTGGATGATATTATCGATCAAAATATGGCTGACACGAATTTAAGTGTTGAATCTCTTGCCGATATTTTACACATGAGCCGTTCAACTTTATACCGAAAAATTAAAGATATTTCCAACCTAAGTCCGAACGAACTGATTAATAACGCCCGTTTGAAAAAAGCCGCCGAATTACTGCTTTCCGGCAAATACAAAGTGTATGAAATTGCCGAAATAGTAGGCTACAATTCGCAGTCCAGCTTCAGCAGGAATTTCCAAAAAAGCTTTTCGATGTCGCCATCGGAGTTTATTAATGCAAACGAAAATTAATTGTTAATTAATAATTACTTCAAAATTGTTTCCTGAAGTTCTTCCAGCGTTTTTCCTTTGGTTTCCGGCATCATGAAAATGACAAAAAACAACTGGAAAACCATCATAATGGCAAAAATCAAAAATACGGCTGCTGCTCCAATTGTAGAGAATAAAAACGGAATCATAGATGGAATAATGGCAGCCAAAACCCAATGTGTGGAAGATCCAAATGCCTGACCGCTGGCTCTTAAATGGTTTGGAAATATTTCTGAAATAAAAACCCAAATTACCGCACCTTGTCCTATTGCGTGTGAAGCTATAAATAAAAACAGAAAAATTGGAACCTGCAGTCCTTCCCATTTAAAGAAAAATGCCGCCGCAACTAATCCTAAGGAAATGACATATCCTATTGATCCTATGTACATCAAAATTTTTCTTCCTAAAACATCAATTAAAAAAACACCGAAAAGTGTAAATATTAAATTGGTTATTCCGATGCCTACACTGCTCATTAAAGCGGCACTTTCGCCCAATCCTGCTTCTGCAAAAATTCTTGGAGCATAATACAAAAAAGCGTTAATCCCCGAAAATTGATTGAATACAGCGATCAGAAATGCTAATAACAACGGAAATCGGTATTTCTTTAAAAATATAGTTTCGCCTTTATTGTTTTCATTATCGTTTCCCAAATGCATTTCGTGCAGTAAATCTTCAATTTTAGCTGTCGGATCTATTTTTTCTAAAACTGCTTTTGCTTCAGTAATTTTTGATTTTGATAACAGCCATCTTGGACTTTCTGGAATTGTAAATACTACAATCGTATAAAAAAATGCAGGAAATGCCATTATACCAATCATCCATCGCCAGGCATTTTCGCCCGCATCACGCAATAAATAATTAGACAAAAACGCCATTAAAATTCCCAAAACAATATTAAACTGATACAGTGAAACCAATCGCCCTCTGTCTTTTGCCGGAGCAATTTCAGAAACATAAGCCGGAGCCGCAATGGTTGAAGCACCAATTCCCAATCCGCCTAAAAATCTAAAGAAAGCAAAAGTCCACGGATCATTTGCCAATGAAGAACCTATTGCCGAAACCAAAAATAAAATACCAATCCAGATCAGCGTTTTTTTACGTCCTAATTTGTTCGTGGGAATTCCGCCAAAAATGGCACCCACAACCGTTCCCCAAAGCGCCATTGCCATAACAACAGATCCATGAAAAACATCAGATGTATGCCATAATTCCTGCAGTTTAGTGTCTGCACCAGAAATTACAACGGTATCAAAACCAAATAAAAACCCGGCCAATGCGGCGGTAACAGACCATAATAGTATTTTATTCATAATAAGTATTTGTTAGTATCATCCATATAAAAACTCACAAAAAACTATAGTAACTAAAAAAAATCACATAATTTTTTATCAAATGTAAAAAAAATATTTTCAAATACTAAAACGTTTTAGTATTTTTATTGAATTATTAAATGTTTAATTTTTCAAAACCAAAAAATTGCTATTCAACAAAACTTAAAACTACTACCGCAAAATAAACCACATGAAAAAAACAATTATCATAGGCTTGTTAACCACAACATTTGCCTTGAATGCACAAGTCTACAAAGACCCCAAAGCGCCAGTTGAAGAACGGGTCAAAGATTTACTCGGCCGCATGACACTGGAGGAAAAAGTAAATTACATAAATGGTACCAACTGGATGTATACCAAAGAAATCAAACGGTTAGGGATTCCACAATTTAAAATGAGTGACGGGCCTGTAGGAACAAAATCCTACGGAAAAAGCACCGCCTACCCTGCCAGCGTAATGAATGCTGCCACATGGAATACCAGTTTGGTTTACGATCTGGGCGTTGCATTAGCAAGGGATTCACGTTCCAGAGGTATCAATTTTCTTTTATGGCCCGGCGTAAATATTGCGCGTGCTCCTATGACAGGACGCAACTTTGAATATTTGGGAGAAGATCCGTTTCTCTCAGCAGCGTTAGCCGTTAATTATATAAAAGGAGTTCAAAGTCAGCGTGTGGTGGCAACTGTAAAACATTTTGCCGCGAACAATCAGGAATACGATCGAAATTTTGTTTCTTCGGATATTGATGAACGAACCCTTCAGGAAATTTATCTGCCTGCTTTTAAAGCTGCCGTTCAAAAAGCAAAAGTCGGCGCAGTTATGAACAGTTATAACTTGTTAAACGGAGAACATACTTCGCAAAATGCTCATTTGAATTTAGACATTCTAAAAAAAGACTGGAAATTCGACGGCATTTTAATGTCTGACTGGGGCGGCGTTCATGACGGAATAGCTGCATTTAAAAACGGAACAGATCTCGAAATGCCGGGTGATGAACATATGCTTCCAACATTACTTCTGCCCGCTTTAAAAAATGGCGAAATTCAGGAAACAACTTTAAATGATAAGGTTTCACGAATTTTAAGGGTTTGTTTCAGCTACGGCTTTTTTGACCGAAAACAAACCGACGAAAGTATTCCGAAAGATGATCCTAAAAGTGCCAAAGCAGCATTAAAAATCGCTCAGGAAGGAATTGTTCTTCTAAAAAATGAAAATAACATTCTTCCAATAAATCCTACAAAAACTAAAAAAATTGCTTTTATCGGACCAAATGCCAATTCATTTAATGCAGGCGGCGGAAGTTCTCAAACAGAACCTTTTCATTTTATCTCATATTATAACGGATTTAAAACTGCTGCAAAAAATAGCACTGTAACGTATGCAATGGGGATTCCGAGTTTGAATGCCTTGTCTGAACAATCTGTTTTTTATTTAGAACCGGGTTCTCAAACTGTTGGTTTGAAAGCAGAATATTTCAATAATAAAGAGTTATCGGGAATTCCATTGGAAGTAAGAAAGGATAAAATTGTCGATTTCTCGTGGGTTCAGACTCCAAATGTTATTGGAATGGGGCAGGATAATTTTTCCGTAAGATGGACAGGCATTATCAAACCAACAAAAACTGCTGTTTATAAATTTGCTGTTCGAGGCGATGATGGCTACAGACTGTTTATCAACGACAAAATTGTGCTGGATTACTGGAGCGATCACGGCCCAATCGAAAAAAATGCTGAACTTACTTTAAATGCTGATACAGAATACAAAGTAAGACTTGAATATTATGAAAATAGCGGAGACGCTTCTATAACATTTGCCTGGTTTGAACCAAAAGAAGAAAATTTCAACGAAGCTATAAAACTAGCTTCCGAAGCAGATATTGCTATTCTTTGCGTAGGTTTTAATCAGCAGATTGAACATGAAGGAGACGAAAGACCGTTTGAACTTCCCGAAGCTCAGGAAGAATTGATAAAAGTGGTTGCAAAAGCAAATCCCAATACTATTGTGGTTTTAAATGCCGGAGGAAATGTGTATATGCAAAACTGGCTTCCAAACATTAAAGGCCTTGTTCATACTTTTTATGCCGGACAAGGAGGCGGTGCCGCTTTGGCAGATATTTTACTGGGAAAAGTAAATCCGAGTGGAAAACTTCCGGTAAGTTTCGAAAAAAACTGGAAAGACAATGCCACTTACAACAATTATTATGATACCGATAATGACAAAAGAGTGCAATACAAAGAAGGCTTGTTTGTAGGCTACAGACATTATGATAAAAATAATATTGAACCGCAGTTTGCTTTTGGTTTTGGATTATCTTACACGAGTTTTCAATACAGCGATCTTAAAGTTTCCTTACAGCAAAACGAGGGAAAAATTACTGCTAATGTTACGTTTAAGGTAAAAAACACAGGAAATGCAGATGGTGCTGAAGCGGCACAATTATATGTTCGCGATATCGTTTCTCCGGTCGAAAGACCCGTGAAAGAATTAAAAGGATTTAGCAAAATGTTTCTGAAAAAAGGGCAAACCAAAGAGTTCAAAATAACGCTGGACGAAAGTGCTTTTTCGTATTACAAAACAGCTCTAAAAGATTTTGGTTACGATGCAGGAGAGTTTGAAATTTTAATTGGTGCGTCATCAAAGGACATTCGATTAAAAGAAACCATTTCTTTAAATTAATAAACAGCATAATGATAACTAATGACCGAAATTTTAAATTTATGATGCCACCATTATTAAAAAATCAAGCTTCCAAAATTTTATTATTTTTAATTCTGATCCTGAACCAAAATTCAATTTTTGCCTTTCAAAAATTAGAACAAAACCTTACGTCTCAGGATACTGCCAAAGTTCCGAAAGAAATTGAAGATCCGGAAAACATTGGCATAAATAAAGAAACTGCTCATGCAACCTTGATGCCTTATGCTTCACTTAAAGAAGCGCTGGCAGCGAACCGACACGCTTCTACTTTCAGTAAAAGTTTAAACGGAATGTGGAAATTCAACTGGGTCGACTGGCCGCAAAAACGTCCCGTAAACTTTTATAAAACAGATTATGATGTATCTAGTTGGAAGGAAATAAAAGTGCCTTCAAACTGGCAGATTGAAGGTTATGGAACGCCTTATTACAGCAATTACAATTATATTTTTCAGAAAGATTTTCCTAAAGTAATGAGTACGCCGCCCGAAAAATTTACGGCATTTCACGAAAGAAATCCTGTGGGAAGTTACCGCCGTGATTTTACCGTTCCCGAAAACTGGAAAGGAAGACGCATTTTAATCACTTTTGATGGTGTTGATGCCGGTTTCTTTATTTGGGTAAATGGCAAAAAAGTCGGTTACAGCGTAAACAGTCGTAATGCTGCAGAATTTGACTTAACGAAATATCTTGTTGCCGGAAAAAATACGCTTGCTGTCGAAGTATACCGTTTTACAACCGGAAGTTATTTAGAAGATCAGGATATGTGGCGATTAAGCGGTATTTTTAGAAATGTAACGCTTTGGAGTACGCCGCAGCAGCATATTAGAGACTATTTCATCAAAACTAATCTGGATAAAAATTATAAAGATGCCGAAGTTATTGTTACTTCTAAAATTAAAAACTACGGAAATACAGCAACAAAACCCCGCTTAATTGAAGCTGTTCTTTATGATGGAGAAAATCCTGTGAGTAAAGCTGTTGGAAAGAAAAATATTCCGGCTTTGAAACCGGGTCAGGAAATTACGGTTGATGTCGCTTTTCATGTCAGTAATCCTAAAAAATGGACTGCCGAAACGCCTTCTCTTTACACAACCGTTATCAATTTAAAAGAAGGAAAAAATACAATCGAAACCTTATCATCAAAAACAGGTTTTAGAAAAATTGAAATTAAAGGCCGATTGTTTACTGTAAATGGCACTGCGATAAAACTGAAAGGTGTTAATCGCCATGAAAACTGGCCGGACGACGGACACGCCGTTACAGAAGAACAAATGATAAAAGATATTCTTTTGATTAAACAAGCCAATTGTAATCATGTGAGAACAAGTCATTATTCTAATGATCCGCGATGGTATGAATTATGCGATCAATACGGTCTTTATTTAGTTGCCGAAGCCAATGTAGAATGTCACGGCGCAATGAATGAATTTAATGATGAACCGCGAATGAAAGCGGCAATTGTTGATCGAAATGTAGCGAATACAGAAAATTTTAAAAATCACCCTTCAGTTTTGATCTGGTCTTTGGGTAATGAAAACGGAACGGGCGGTGTGAACTTTAGAACGGCTTTAAAAACAATTAAAGAAATTGATCCAACCAGACCTACGCATTATGAAGGCTTTGGTATTGCGTTAAATAATCCGGCAGATATTGACAGCCAAATGTATACGGATGTTTTTAATTTAGAAAAACATGCTAATGATGCCTCTTTAACAAAGCCTTTTTATTTATGCGAATATGCGCATGCGATGTTTAATTCGATGGGATCTGTAGATATCTACAATGATTTATTTGATAAATATCCGGCTTTGCTTGGCGGTGCGATCTGGGAATGGCAAGATCAGGGAATTTATAATAATCGTGATTCTAAACATCCTATAACGGCTTTTGGTGGTGGTTTTGGCGAATATCCAAACGATCAGTATTTTATTCATAAAGGTGTTGTTTTTTCTGATAGATCATTAAAACCGCATTATCCGGAATTAAAACATGCGTATCAATGGATTTCGATTGTAGATAAAGACAGTAAAAATGGACTTTTCACGATTAAAAACCGTTACGAAACCAAGAATTTAAACAGTCTTACTGCCAAATGGGAATTAACGCAAGATGGCAATTTGAGAGCTTCAGGGGATTTAAAAACGGGTTCTATTAATCCTGGTGAAGAAAAAGAGATTAAAATCCCTTTAGATATTTTGTATAAACCGGGTTCAGAATATTTTTTACGTATTTCATTTGCTCTTGCTGAAGATGAATTATGGGCCAATAAAGGTTACGAAGTAGCTTCACAGCAATTCGAACTTCCGGTTTATATTCCGCCAATTTTACAACATATTGCAGAAGCAGATTTATCTGTAAAAAACAGTAAAAACTTTATTCAGCTTATTGGTACTAATTTTAAAATTGAGTTTGATAAAAACAAAGGGACGTTTTCTAAAATTGAAAAAAACGGTAAAAATCTTTTGCAGGAAAATGGAGGGCCGCTTTTGCATTTATGGCGCGCACCGCACAGAAAAGACGATATGTGGGCTTATGAAAATTGGGATAAATACGGTCTACAAAAAATCAAATGGACAGCAAGCAACATAAAAACACAAAAAATATCAAGCGGCAGTTTTGAAATTAAAGCCACATTAACCGGAACGGGTAAAGAAAACTTTAAAGTAATACACAACGTTTTTTATACCATTAGCGGAAACGGTTCTATTAAAATCACAAATGATGTGAGTTTTAATGATCCCAATTTAATTTTAGGCCGAATTGGTGTTCGTTTATTTTTAGATAAAGATTTAAACCAATTTGATTATTTAGGACGCGGGCCAATGGAAAATTATCCTGATCGAAAAAGTGGCTTTGACGTTGGTCATTATTCCAGTTCTGTAAACGAACAATTAACGCCTTATGAAAAACCTATGGAAGCCGGAAATCATGAAGATGTACGCTGGGCAAATGTAAAATCTCAAAATGGTTTAGGTTTAACGATCAAACAAGGCGATGATTTACTGCAGGTTGCTGCGCTGCCCTACAGTGATGAAGAAATGGAAAATGTAGAATACAAAATAGATTTACCTAAAAGTAAAGGAACTGTTTTGTGTGTTTCGCATAAAACGTTAGGCGTTGGTTCCTGGGGATGCGGACCAAAACCTTTAGAACAATTTTTGGTGTATGCCAAAGCGACTTCTTTTAATTATGAAATTGATTTGAATTCGAAATAACCATATAATCAGTTAATTTGAAACCAAAAAAGCATTAGTAAATCGTTACTAATGCTTTTTGTTTTAATAGAATCTAAAGTTTTTATTCTTCAGTAATTTTAAAAGAATAAGTACCCGATTTAAGTTGAATCACTTTATATATTCCTTCATTTGTAACATTAATATCTTTTGAATTGCAAGTAAAAGTGCTGTTCTTGCCTAAATAAAAACTCGCATTTGAATTTGGCGGAACAACTACTTTATAAAGTATATTTTTATTTTCCCGTTTCCAGTTTGATACAATTTTGCCGTAAGGAGATGTATGTTCTGATTCAAAAAAATCAAGTCCGCTGACAAAATTTGGTTTTAATAGAATGTGCTTAAAACCCGGTGCATTTTCATCAGGAAAAATTCCGCCCAATCCTTTGTACATCCACGCTCCTATTTCTCCAAACATAATATGATTTAAGGATGCGTCGTTTTTTTCAACATGCAGCGGCCAGTTTTCATACAAAGTTGTAGCCCCGTTTTTTATCAAATAACCCCACGAAGGAAAATCTTCCTGCGAAGCAATTTTATACGCCGCATCGGCATAACCATTTTCGCTTAAAGCATTTAGTAAAGACTTCGTTCCTAATAAACCAACATCCAAATGAAAATTAGTTTCCTGCACTTTTTTATACAAATTATCAGCTACTTTTTGTTTGAATTCATCAGGAACTAATCCCCAATAAAGCGGGCCCGATAATTCGGTTTGTGTTCCGCTGGCATATAAGTTTGTTGACGAATTAAAAAACTGTTGGTTGAATGCGGTTTTAATTTTTGCTGCTAATTTAAAATAGTGTTCTGCATCGCCCGTTTTTCCTAATAGTCTGGCTGTTTTGGCTAAAATCAAAGCATCTGCATAATAATACATAGTAGAAGTAAGCGGTTTAGAACTTTGACTTTTAACAGGAACCCAATCGCCTAATCCCCAATCTGTAATACCTGTTGGATATTTTTGATCAATTAAATCTACATATTTTTTAATGTTCGGATACATCTTATTCAGCAAACTGCTATCGCCATAAAACTCATATATTTTCCACGGAATAATCGCAATCGAACTCGTCCAGTCCGGACCCGTTGCAAATTCATATCCAAAAGCTCCGGGATTTGGAACAATATTAGAAATTCCGCCGTCTGGCTGCTGCTCGTCCTGATGATCGGCAAGCCATTTTTCGTAAATCGTAATGCCGTCAAAATTGTATAATCCGGTTTCTACATTGGTTTGCGCATCTCCTGTCCATCCGTTTTTTTCGCGCTGCGGACAATCTGTTGGATAACCAAATAAATTGGCGAGATAACTGCTGTTTGTGGCTTCCCAAATCTTATTAAAAACCTCATTTGAAGTTTTAATTTTTCCGACAGAAGGAACGTCACTGTGCATTTCCAAAGCCAAAAGACAATCGTCATTTAATTTAAAAGGTTTATTTGAGGTTACTTCTACAAATTGAAATCCTTTGTAATTGAATTTTGGAGAAAAACTTTCATCGGCATTTCCTTTTACAATAAAAATATCCGTTTGAAAAGGATCTGAATTGTCAGTTGGGCGATAATGCAAGTCGATATTAGAAAGATCAACCATTCCGTTTTGATACAAACGTTCCGCATGTTTTATTCTGAAAATAGTTCCCGGAGCTGCATTTTTTATCGAAAAACGAACGGTTCCTGCAATATTTCTGGGGAATGAAAATACGGTTAAAGTATCATTAACCCGATTAATTTTTGTTGGTTTTAACTGAGCGGTAACCCGAATAGGATGCAATTGCTGTGATACCAAGTTTGATGATGGCGCTTTTACAACTATTGCTTTATTCCAATTGCTGTCGTTAAAATCAGGTTTGTTCCAATTGCTGATTTCTTTACGGGCATCATAATGTTCGCCTGTATAAATGCTGTTGAAAATTACGGGGCTATCAGTTGTTTTCCATGTTTCATCGGTAACTATTGTTTCGGTTGTATTATCAGAATAGGTAATTCTGATGTTTACCAAACAACGCGGACGATTTCTCCAAATTGTTTTATCAAACTTCCAAACGGCAGTCGATTGATGATTGTACCAGCCGTTTCCTAACAAAATTCCAAAAGCATTTTTTCCTTTTTGTAAATCGTCTGTAATGTCTAAAGTGGCATATAAATTTCGGCTGTCAAATTTTGTAAACATTGGGTCGAGAAGTCGGTTTCCGACTTTTTTTCCGTTTACATAAAATTCATATAATCCTCCGGCTGTAACATAAACACGAGCTTTTTTTATTGTTTTTTCTGTAGAAATTTCTTTTCTGAAATACGGCGCAGGTTTGTAATTTATATCATGTGAATCTGAAATCCAGCTTCCCTTCCAATCACTGGATTGCATCATGGCGGTTTCAAAACGCTGTATTTTTGAAATTTGCGTTTTGTTATTCTGATCCCAAACTTTTACTCTCCAGAAATAGGTTGCAAAAGATTTTAGGGATTCTCCTTTATAAGAAATTAAAATATCTGATGAAATTACTTTTCCGGTATTCCAAATGATTGCTTTTTCTTTGCTTAAAGCAAATGAATCTGTGGCAATTTCTATTTGATATGCGGTTTGATATACATTATTCTTGCTACCGTTTAACTGCCAGGAAAATCTGGGCTGTTGTACATCAATTCCTAATGGATTTACCAAATGTTCGCATTTGAGATTTACAGGCGTTTGTGAATGGCCTGCTAAACTCATTAACAGAAAAAGGAAAAACAGATATGTTGTTTTATTAATTTTTTTATTCTGTATTATCATTAGGTTTTATTTTTTAATACGTTTAAAAGGTGTAGTCCCTAACGGGACAAAATAATTTCGGTAATTGATTTTTGCTACCGATATTAAATCCCTAACGGGATAAACTAGTCTTATCATATTGCTCCACATATAAAATCCCTTTGGGATAAAACCGTAATTAATTATTTTTTTTAATTGTATTTACTTCAAGACTATTTGTTTAGTCCCTAACGGGACAAAATAATTACGGGCATTGATATATTTCTACTGATATTAGATCCCTACGGGATAGCACACAATCGATTGAAATGTTTACAAAAAATTATGCAACATTTTATTTGCTTTATCCCGTAGGGATTTTATATCTGTAATAATATACAAACGCCCAAACTAGTTTATCCCGTTAGGGATTTAATATCAGTAGAAATATATCAATGCCCGCATTCATTTTGTCCCGTTAGGGACTAAACAGACAATTAAAAATTAACAATATCTTTCAAAAATTTCGTTAGTTCTAAATCTCTTCTAAAACCGCAGCCCATCCTCCATTTCTAACCATTTTGATTTTCAGGACATCATTTTTACTGACTTCAGTACTTTTTTTTCTGTAATCCATCGCTTGATATCCGGCATTAATTCCGTCTTCAAATGTGGTTAATTTGTACTTTTTTGACGTTAGAAAATCTAATTTTATTTCAAAAGAACGTTCTTTTTCGGCGCTGTTTGTGATTCCTCCAATGAACCATTTTGTTCCTTTTCTTTTGGCTACAATTGCGTATTGTCCGGCGTTGGCTTCTAAGGCTTTGGTTTCATCCCAAGTTGTTGGGACAGAAGTGATAAAATCGGTACATTCTTTTTCACGATAATAAAGAGTTGGATTATCTGCCAGCATTTGCAGGCCGCTTTCAAACACTACAAACAAAGCAAGCTGATAGGCTCTTGTGCCAATACTTCCAGAATTTGGTCTTTCAGATCGGTACACTTCCGGCTGCATGCTGATCATTGCGCCCGGCGTGTAATCCATTGGGCCGACTGCGTTTCGCATAAAAGGAAAATACAAACTGTTGTCTGGTTTACAACCGTCCATTTGCTCCATTCCTCTTACACCTTCGTAGGAAATTAAATTTGGGTATTTGTATTCTAAACCTGATGGCTTAAATGCGCCATGAAAGTCTACAAAAATTTGATATTTGGCCGCTTCTTTTACTACTTTTTCATAATAATTCACCATTACCTGATCGCTTCGATCCATAAAATCAATTTTTACGCCGGCAATTCCCCATTCTTTAAAGGTTTTAAAAAGCTCCATATTTTTATCTACTGTAAGCCAAGTAAGCCATAATACGATGCCGACTTTCTTTTCTTTTCCGTAGCGAATAAGTTCCTGAACATTTACATTTGGATTTGGCGAATAGGGATCTTCTGTGTTATTTGCCCAGCCTTCATCCATAATGATATATTTTATGCCAAATTTTGAGGCAAAATCAATGTAATACTTATACGTATCTAAATTATATCCTGAAACAAAATTAACATCCGGACCATAAGGCGTTGCGCCATTCCACCATTCCCAGCTGGCTTGTCCGGGTTTTATCCATGACACATCTTTTAGTTCACTTTTTGGAGCGAGTTTCAGCGTCATTGTATTTTCTATCAGTTGTTTGTCATTTTTTGTAATGACAAAATAACGCCACGGTAAATTTCTTGTTCCTTGTGTTTTTGCTATATAGTTGGCTTCTTTTAAAATTTTAAGGCTTCGGTCGCCATCTGGACCAAATTCTAAAGGTGTTTTTGGAAAAGTCGATACAACGCCAGTTCCTGTTCCATTTAAAAACATTCCTGCGTAATCAGAAAGGTCAGATTCACTTATTAGAATTTTGTATTGCTTTTTTGTATCAACTAAAATGGGAAGTGTTGACATTTTATCTGAAGGTTTCCAATCTTTGACTGTCGTTTGTGAATAGGCTTCTTCATAAGAAGTTTTAAAACTTCCTGTCTGTTGTAAATGCAGTACATAATCGTCTGAAAAATTAACTGTAAAATCCTCGTTTATTACTTCAATTTCTCCTTTTTTTGCGGTTATAAACCGATATGCAATTCCTTCATCAAAAGCCCTGAATTCTACTGAATAGTTTCCTTTAAAATTCAGCAATAAATAATTGTAATTATTAGAAACAGATGAAAATTTCAACGGAACTACGGGTTTAATTTCTTCTTTTATTTTTCCTGTTTTGCTTCCGCTTAATTTTGGATTTAAACCTAAAGTTTCATCTTTAAGAACTAAAGCCAAATGATTTTTTGAGGTTAAAACTTCGTTTCCTGCTGTAATTGAATAATAAATTTTATCACTCAAATTAACCGAAACTTTTAATTCTCCGTTTGGTGATGTGATTTCAAAATTGGTTTGCTGCGAATGCACATTTGAAATACTCAAAAGCAATAATAAGCATGTAAATAATTTTATATTTTTCATAAAAAACGTTTTTATATGAATAACGTCCCATTTTCGTGGGACGTTATTTTTATTTATAAAATACTGTTATTTTGTTGTAAGTTGTATGTCTCCGCCATTTTTAAACAAATCGTGAGAAATGAAATAACTGTCTATTTTAGAACCGTTTACTTTAATCGTTTCCAGATTTCTTTTTCCATTTGGATTTTTAATGGTTACTTTTTTGCCTGCCGGCGTTGTCCACGAAACTTCTTTAAAAATAGGAACGGTTACAATATATTCAGGATCGGCGGGAGATAACGGGTAAAGTCCCAATGCTCCAAACACATACCACGAAGACATTTCGCCCGCATCATCCATACCGCTCATGGCCAGTTTTTCAGGGCCAATTCCGTACATCGTTTCTAATATTTCGTCTATTCTTTGCTGTGATTTCTCTGGTTTGTTTACAAAATAATACGAAAATGGAGCTTCATGATCCGGCTGGTTTCCATGACAATATTGGCCAATAAAACCAGAAATATTCCAGGCAATATAATTTGGGTTCCATGGTTTTGTAAACAATTCGTCCAGTTTTGCTTCAAAAGGTTTTGCGCCTCCGTAAAGCTTTACTAATCCCGGCATATCATGTGGCGTAAAGAAAGAAACCTGCCATGCATTTGCTTCTCTATACATGTATTCGTAATACGGAAACTCCGGATTAAACGGCGTAACCCACGAACCATCTGCTAATTTTCCTCTCATAAAAGTAGTCGATTTATCGAATACGTTTGCATAGTTTTTAGAACGTTTTACCAAATCATTGTAATGTTCTGTATCGTTCAGTTCTTTTGCCAATAAGGAAAGTGCGTGATCGTCATAAGCATATTCTAACGTTTTTGTAACGCCGGCATTTGCTACCGTTTCTATCTTTGGATCTTTAATATCTTGTTCCGGCACATAACCTTTTGCAATATATTCTGCAATATGGGGTCTTGTTCCGCCTTCTTTATAGGCGTTATTTAATAATAATTCATATGCTTTTTTAACATCATAATTTCTAATTCCTCTCATGTATGAACCTGCAATGAATGATGCTGCGTGATCTCCGTGAAAAAATGTTGGAATAAAACCTTTAATTTCTCCTTCGTTGATAATGGAACTGATTACATCGCTGGTAACTTCCGGAGAAAAAATACTTAATAAAACGAGTTTATTTCTGTAATCGTCCCATAAGGAAGGAAGTGTGTAATAATGGTAATTTTCTTTTCTTACTTTTCCGGCTTCATCTGTAAATTGTCCGTTTACGTCGCTGCGTAAGGCAGGCCATAAAAACGATCTGTACAACATGCTGTAAAACATAACGTTTTGCTGCTCTGTTCCGCCTTTTACCTGAATTTTAGAAAGCAGGTTTTCCCATTGTGTACTTCCTTCTTCAAAAACTTTAGTCAGGGTTTTATCCCCAACTTCGGCTTTTAAATTTTCTTTTGCATTTTCTACGCTCACAAATGATAAAGCTATTTTAACCGTTACGGGTTTTGTATCTCCGTCTTTAATATTTACCAATGCATAACCGTTGCTTTTAGCGATATCTTTGATATCTACTTTATCAATTGGACTGCTTAAAGCGGCGTAGAAATATATTTTTTCGCCTCCGGTTCTTTGAAAACCGCTTACGGCATTTGCGCCTTCCTGTTTAATCTGCCAATCGTCTACGTGATTGTTTGCTCTTCCTAAATCAAAAAGCACTTTTCGCCCTTTGTTATTTTTAAAAGCGTATTCATGAATACCACAACGCAATGTCGAAGTTAATTTTACCTGTACATTATAATCTTTTAAATAGACTTCATAATACGCCGGACTTCCTTTTTCCTGATCGTGGCTAAAGGATGATTTATACGGAAATGATGCTCCTTCTGAAACAGGCAAAAGCGGAATATGACACAAATTCCAATGTCCTTTGTTGGTATGTGTAAATCCTAAAATTTCGGTGTCTTCGTATTCATATCCTGCTCCGGATCTGTATTTTGTCATTGGACTTAACTGAACCATTGCATTGGGAACTGATGAACCCGGGAAAACCAATCCTGCCCATACGCGCATATCTGCGGGCGGTGTGTAGCCAATTATTTTGGTATCTAATAAAGGTGCAGTTCCAATAAACGGATTTACCAGCGCTGTATATTTTCCTTTTGCAAGTCCGCCGCCCGGTTTTTGTGCCGCCGCATTATAGCCAAAAAATGATATGGAAAGGGCTGCAAGAACGATATTCTTGTTGAATTTTATCATTTTATATAAAATTAAAACGTTTTACAAATAAGTTATAGCTCCAGTAATTTTGGATTTTTTTGATAGGTGTCCCATAATAATTCTCCAAATAAGGTGTTTGTCCAGGCAAACCATGATCTGGTGAAATTTTTAGCGTCGTCTTTATGAAACGATTCGTGCATAAAACCAGTATCTCCGTGTGATGCTTTCAACATTTTGATACATTGTTTTATTTCATTTTGATCTGATGTTGTGTAGGCTCTCATAACCAATGACATTGGCCAGATCATATCCATACCTACGTGCGGGCCTCCTATTCCTTCGGCTACTTTTCCTTTAAAGAAAAACGGATTATCTTCTGAAAGGACAAATTTTCTGGTATTTTGATAAATTGGGTCATTCACATCAATGGCATCTAAGTACGGAAGGCTTAATAAACTTGGCACATTGGAATCATCCATCAATAAATGACCGCCAAAACCGTCTACTTCAAATGCAAAAATATCACCGTATTTTGGGTGTTTTACTACTCCGTATTCTTTAATTGCTTTGTCAACTTCTTGTGCTAAGGCTCTTAATTCCTGTGCTGAAGCTGTATCTTTTTTAATAGATTCCAACATTTCTGCAGCTTGTTTCATACTGGCTACAATAAAGAAGTTGGAGGGAATCAGAAAAGAAAAAACGGTTGCATCGTCACTTGGCCTGAAAGCCGAACACACTAAACCAACTGGTTTCACCGGATATCCGTAACCTTTTAAAGGTCTTGTATCTGTAGCAAATTGCGTTGTTCTTTGAAACGTGTATGGATTTTTACCGTCTTTTTGCTGCTGTTCTTTAAATACTTTTAGTGTTGTTTTAATGGCTTTTACCCAATTTTCATCAAATGGAGAAGTGTCTCCGGTATTTTTCCAGTAATTATAAGCTAACCTGATTGGGTAGCAAAGTGAATCTATTTCGTATTTTCTTTCGTGAACGCCGGGTTTCATATCGGTGTGATCTGTTGTCCACTCGCCTTTTTTGTTGGGATCGTTATAAAATGCATTCGCATAAGGATCTTTCAGGATATATTCGGTTTGTCTGTTTATGACACCTGCAATCAGGTTTTTTAGTTTTGTATCTTTTCCTGCAAAAGCCATATACGGCCAAACTTGTGCAGAACTATCTCTAAGCCACATGGCATCAATATCTCCGGTAATCACGTACGTATCTGGTCTTCCGTTTTTTTGAGAAAAGGTTACTGTGGTGTCCAGCGTATTTGGGAAACAGTTATTAAATAACCATCCTAATTCTTTGTCTTTTACATTCTTTTGAAATTCGGCGATTGTTTTTTCAATAAAATCACTTTCAAAATTTCTTTTGCCTTTTGCAACCCTTACAATAGGGAAATCTTTGACCATTTTAGTTCCTGCAATAATTTCCATAGGATCGATAAGGGCTAAACTGCCAAATAATGCAGCGTTTTGGATAAATTTTCTTCTTTGCATTTGTTGTATATTTTAAAATTATAAAGGTCAAAACCTTTTATTATTCGTTTGTTAATGAGTATGGAACGTCTTCTTTACTGGTTCCTCTGTTTAAATTTGGCGATGTGGACATATCAAAATCTAATGTTGCTCCATTCATTAATTCAGAATGGCTTAACCAGTTTTTTGTGTATGATTTTCCATTGAATTTCATGTCTTTGATATATCTGTTTTGATTGCTGTTTTCGGGAGCATTGATTTCTATTTTCTTTCCGTTCTCCAATTCAATAGTTACTTTTTTGAACAATGGTGCTCCAACAACATATTGATTTGAAGCGGGAGTAACGGGATAAAAACCTAAAGAAGAAAATACATACCAGGCCGAAGTTTGTCCGTTATCTTCGTCTCCGCAATAACCATCTGGCGCTGCGTGGTACATTCTGTTCATGGTTTCCCTTACCCAATATTGTGCTTTCCACGGTTCTGCTGCATAATTGTAAAGATAAATCATGTGCTGAATAGGCTGATTTCCATGTGCATATTGTCCCATGTTTACAATCTGCATTTCTCGCATTTCATGAATTACTCCGCCAGTGAAGTTTGATGTTGCAAAAACAGGAGGCGCAGAAAATACTTTGTCTAATTGTGAAACAAATACCTGATTTCCGCCCATTAAATTAATTAAACCTTGTACGTCGTGAAAAACAGACCATGAATAATGCCAGCTGTTTCCTTCTGTAAATCCGTTAAACCATTGAAAAGGATCAAAAGGTTCCATGAATTTTCCGTCGCTGTTTTTTGGGTGCATCAAATTGTATTTCGGATCAAAAAGGTTTTTATAATTTAAACTTCTCTTTTTATACAAATCAATTTCTGACTGGGGTTTGTTCAGGGCTTTCGCCAATTGATAAATCGCAAAATCATCGTATGCGTATTCTAATGTTCTGGCTGCACTTTCGTTTACCACATCCTGCGGTACATAACCTAAAGTATTGTACGCATCTACTCCTGCGCGTCCAACTGCTTTTAGCGGACCTGCATTATTAGCGCCATGAATTACGGCTTTGTATAAATTTTCGATGTCGTATTTATTTCCTTTTCCGCTTTTTAAATAAGCTTCAGATACGATTGATGCGGAGTTGTTTCCCACCATAATATCACGTAATCCGGGACTTGACCATTCCGGCAGCCATCCGCTTTCATTGTATGCGTTTGAAAGTCCTTCCTGCATTTGGGCATTCAATTCCGGATACATTAAATTTAAAAAAGGGTATAATGCTCTAAAAGTATCCCAGAAACCGGTATCGACAAACATATAACCCGGCAAAACTTTTCCGTTGTAAGGGCTGTAATGTACTGGTTTTTTGTTTTTATCAAATTCGAAAAATTTTCTCGGAAACAAAAGCGATCTGTACAAGCAGGAATAAAAAGTTCCCATTTGGTCTTGTGTTCCGCCTTCGACTTTTATTCGGCTTAATTCTTTGTTCCAGGTTTCTTTTCCTTTTTCTTTAAGCTCGTCAAAATCGTCTTTTCCAATTTCTTTCAGGTTTCGTTCTGCTTGTTCATAGCTTATAAATGACGAAGCGACCTGAGCATTTACTTTTTCTCCGGCTTTTGTTTTAAAACCAATTACGGCTCCGGCATGATCTGCCTGCATTTCTAGAGCGTTTCCTAAAATATCTCCGTTGAAGGTAGAATGTACTTCAAAATCTTTATCAAAAGTAATGACAAAGTAGTTTTTGAAATTTAACGGAACTCCGCCGCTATTTTTAGTAGTGAAACCGATAATTTTTCTTTCTGACGGAATTATTTTCACATACGATCCTTTATCAAAGGCATCAACAACAACATACGATTTATCTGTTTCGGGAAATGTAAACCTAAATCTGGCGGCTCTTTCTGTTGGCGTGATTTCGGTTGTTACATTATGATCTGCCAGATAAACGCTGTAATAATACGGCGTTACGATTTCTGCTTTATGCGAAAACCAGCTTTGTCTTTCTTCTTCCTTAAATTTTAGTGCGCCGGTTACGGGCATTATCGAAAACTGACCGTAATCATTCATCCACGGCGAAGGCTGATGGGTTTGTTTGAAACCTTTAATTCTGCTTGATTTGTAGGTATACGCCCATCCATCGCCCATTCCGGCAGTTTGTGGTGTCCAGAAATTCATTCCCCACGGCATTGCAATTGCGGGATACGTATTTCCGTTTGAAACTCCGTAATCAGAATCTGTTCCTATTAATGGATTTACCCAATCTACCGGGGGTTTAGATTCGCATACCGTTACATTTTGCGCATTGATTTGAGTAAAAACAAGTAACGCAAATAAGCTAAAAAGTTTATATCTGTCTTTTATCAAAACTTAATTATTTATAGCGTTAATGACTTCTTTGTTTATTTTGCTTACTTCAGAAAAATTCATTTTATCGACTTTACGATCGTAGGTCATAAAACCATTTACTTCGCCTTCAACATCTGTTGTCTGCGTGTAAACTGCTGCCGAAAAACCAACTTTTGCTAATGTTTTTAACTGTTCTGCGTATTCTCTGTATTTGGCGGTTGTTTCGTCATTATTTTTAAACTGAGTGTATCCCCAGTTTTTATCTGTCTGCCATAAATGTCCGGTAACCGGAAGACCAATTCCGCCGTATTCGCCTAAAACTGTGATTCTGCGTGCGTCATACAATTTTAAATTTGGTTCAGGATAATGGTGAATGTCTAACATATCTCCAGTTTGAAAATGGTTTCCGCCGCTTGATGAATTTACTAATCTGCTTGGATCATGATTTTTTGTCCATTCTGTAATTTCAACTGTTTTAAATTGTCCCCAAGCTTCGTTAAACGGAACCCAGACTACAATACTTGGATAAGAATATAAATGATCCATTATTTCTCGCCATTCTTTTTTATATGTTTCTTCAGATTGTGCTGTTCTTTTTAATTCTGTGCCTTCAAAGTATTTGTGCATTTGCCAAATTGGACCGTCGTCTCCGTTTGGCATATCCTGCCATACTAAAAATCCCATTCTGTCGCAATGTGTATACCATCTTGCCGGTTCTACTTTTACGTGTTTGCGGATCATATTGAAACCTAATTCTTTGGTTCTGACAAGATCGTATTTTAAAGCTTCGTCTGTTGGCGCGGTATATAATCCGTCAGGCCACCATCCCTGATCCAGAGGGCCAAATTGAAAACAGTCTTTGTTATTTAACTGAATTCTCACGATGCCTTTATCATCTCTTTTTGAAGAAATTTTACGCATTGCGAAATAGCTTTTCACTTCGTCGGTTACTTTGCTTCCGCTGATTAGTTTTACTTTGATATCATATAAAAATGGGGAATCCGGCGACCATAATTTTGGGTTGTTCACTACAATATCTAGCGGCTGACCTGCAACTGCTTTTTCTACTGCAATTGTTTTAGCTCCGTCAAATACGGTAATTTCAACAATATCTCCTGCTGAAATTCCTTCTACTTCTGCATTGATATTGATGGTATTGCGGTCTATATCTGGTGTTGTTCTTAAATTGGTAATGTGTTTTTTACTAACTGGTTCTAACCAAACGGTCTGCCAGATTCCGGTTACAGGTGTGTACCAGATACTTTCAGGATTTTTAACTTGTTTTCCTCTTGGCTGTGTTCCGTCGCTTGTTGGGTCCCAAACTTTTACAACCAGTTTTTGGGATTTTCCATTTAGGAAAGGTGTTATATTAAAACTAAAAGGAACATATCCTCCGGTATGTGTTCCAATTTTTACGTCGTTAATCCAAACTTCTGTTTTCCAGTCTACAGCTCCAAAATGCAGTAAAATGTCTTTACTTTTCCAGTTGCTGTCTACCGTAAAATTGGTTTCATACCATAATTCGTTTTCTGATCCTACTTTTTTCATTACGCCCGAAAGGCTTGATTCAACAGCAAAAGGAACGAGTATTTTTCCTTCGTAGCCTTTTGGCGCTGTTTGTCCTGCGGGTTGTATGGCGTAGTTCCATAAACCATTAAGGTTTTTCCATTGGTTCCTTTCCATTATGGGGCGGGGATATTCAGGAAGCGGATTGTTTGGGTCTACCTGTTCTGCCCATTTTGTTTTGATTTTATCTCCTTGTGGTTTCCATTGTGCAAAGGATGCAAGGCTTACCAAAAGAAAACATATAATTGTGATTTTATTCTTCATTATAATATTTTATTTTTTTGAAATTGCAGAACTGCTTTTCTGTTGAATGGTTAAATAGTATAAAACCTGAAGGCTGTTTATTTCCTTCAGGTGTTACAAAAATTACTAACAAATACTAACTTACTAATTAAT
This sequence comes from Flavobacterium sp. UBA7680, assembly GCF_002482975.1. Lineage (GTDB taxonomy): Bacteria > Bacteroidota > Bacteroidia > Flavobacteriales > Flavobacteriaceae > Flavobacterium. The sequence goes on from NZ_DLHA01000019.1 coordinate 207,017, forward strand.
CAAAAAAGCCATCTTTATCCAGCTTGGCAGCTGCTTCTATTAACATTACACCGCTCAGCTGAGTCGTTAAATCAACGCTTGCTCCTGCTGATGGCGCTACTTTCCAGTTGTTTCCGGAAAGCATTGTAGGTCTTAAAATCCCTTTTTTATAGAATGATTCTGCATTAAATTTCAGAAATGAGGCAAATTTTTCTGTATCTGTAGAGTTGATGGTTGGCTGTTCTATAAGTTCTGTAAAATAGCGTACTAAAATACCTTTAAACAATCCTCCGTCGCCTTGTCCTTCGTCTCTCAAAAGTCCTTCTGAAAGTAATTTTGGATTGGTTAAAACATTTCTTCCTGATTTTACGGCATCGTCAAGATAAGTCTGCTCATTTGTAGCTTTGTACAATCTTAAACCTGCACCAATCCATGTTCCCATGTTATAGGTAAAAACCCAGTCTTTGTTGGTTACAACTGCTCCGTTTACTTCTGAAATATTATCCCAAACAGCTCCCGAAACCGGATCAACTAAATTGCTTTTTTGCCATGCGTAAATTTTCTTCGCCCAAACTAAATCATCCGGATCATTATCGATTTCATATAATCTTAGGGCAAGAATTACAGCCGGACCGTTTGATACGGCATTTTTTTGTTTTGGTGTATCTTGTTTCCAAGTGATTCCTCCTCCAAAAACATCACTCCAGCTTAGTTTTATTCTTTCCCATAAAAAGTCTGCAACGTCTTTGTATTCCTGATCGTTTGTTGCATTGTAAGCACGAACGCAGGCATTAGCAAGCCAAAGCATATCATCATTAAAAACATTGTTGTAGGTATTGTTTCCGTTTTTAATTTTGATTCCTTGTACCAAAGCTTTCATTTTGGTTTTGTAATTTTCATTACCAGTTCTTAAATAACCGTCTACCAAAACATCCAGAACGTGAGCATTTGGCCAGTAATTAAAGGTGCTGTTTCCAGCATTGTTTTGTACAAAAGTTCCGTTTGATCCCAGATAATTATTATAAGTTGAAAGCTGTAAAGAATCGGCTGTCTGAGCCCATGTATATTTAAATTCAGGGCCTGTTTGTCCGTTTGGGTCACGCAGCGGAATTGCTTCATCATCACAAGAGACAGACAATAACCCAAATCCTACTACGCAAAGCAATAAGGCCGTATAACGTGTTGAAAATAATTTTTTCATGATATATTTCGTTTAATAAAAACGTCTCTTAAAAAACATCTTTAAGAGACGTTTGGGTTATTTATAGAATTGTGAAACTGTGTGTGTAAGCTGGTGAAGCTGCACTGAAATTAATTTCTGCATTTACGTTAGCATTGTCTACTGCAGAGGCAAATTTGAAACAGTTATTCCAGAAATCACTTGTTACCGGAACCATGTACCAGAATGATGCTGCTGTACTTGCATCTGGTCTGTTGTTGTCCCCGTTTATACTTCCGTACCATTCTTCGGTTGTAGCAGCACCGTTTACTACTGTAAATTTGAATTTGTAACGCTCGTCTCTACCCCAAGATTCTTGTTTGAAAGAAATGTGTTTGTTAGCTGCTTTCCAGATTCCGCCGCCTGCGTATGTATATTCAAAAAGGTACTGGCTAAGTGGAGGGAACCATAATTCGATTTTCTTAATCTCTGTCATAGTTGTTACTCCTGTACTAAAGTCAAGTACAATTTTATACACTTTTGCATCTCCAGTAACAGTGGTTTCACCATTTTCTTTTAATTTTCCGTTATCAACATAGTAAACTACCGGAGTACCATTTTTTGTTGTAATGAATTTGTAAGTACCTGCACTTAACTTCGTGTAAATTTCAAATTTTGTTGTTCCTACTTTTTTGAAAGCCTGAGCATTGGCAACTGTTGTTCCGTTTTCAGAACCTGTTCCTGTAATAAACAACTGATCTGGAGTTGGGAATCCGCTTGCTGTAAGTACTTCAAAAATACCAGATGCTGCTGATTTTTGAACATTAATTCCTTTAGATGAATGAACCGTCCATTTTAATTTCCCGACAGCTTCAGTTGGAATACCTGCTAATCCTGCAATTTTATTCAAATCTGAAAAAGAAAGTGTTAGTGTTTTTTGAAATCCGTTACCATCAGATGGCATTGTGTAAACTGGTTTAGAGAAATCCCCGTTTTCCTTATCAAAAACTACATCATAAAGTACAACTCCGTTGTCTTCTGCTTTAGCTGCTTCCCATTCAAAAACCGCAGAACTCTGCGCGTTAAGATCAAAGAACTTATTATTTGCCGGTGAATAAAGAGTATTTACTGCGCTTACATTGGTATGACTCATTTCGTCATTATCGCAGCTTACAAGAAATACTGTACACAGTATTAAGACTAATTTTGAATATATATTTTTCATGTTTTTTATTTTAGGTTGTTAGTTAGTTTTTACCAGTTTGGGTTTTGAGATAAATTGGTGTTAATCAAACGTTCGTCTCTTGGTATTGGCCATAAATAATGTTTTCCGGGATCAAAAGTTCTTAAGTTCACTCTTAAGTAACCATTGTCTACAGACGATACGCCAAATTTGGCTCCGTGTGCATATCCGTTTAAAACATTTTCGGCAATTTTCCATCTTCTGATATCAAAAATTCTTAAGCCTTCCATTCCAAATTCTGTACGGCGCTCGTTTCTTATTACTTCTTTAAGTCCGGCTTGTCCTAATGCTGCATTATAATTTAAAGCTGCTGCATCTGTAAAACCTGCACGAGATCGTATTGGTTTAATAGTCTGATCCCAAACTGTGCTGGCCATTTGGCTTAACTCATTTTTAGCTTCTGCATACATCAATAAAACATCTGCATATCTAAACAACATTAGATTTATGCCTGATTTTAAATCCGTTCCATGTTGTACATCGTAATATTTACGTGTAAAATATCCCGTTGGTGTTGAAGATGAACCTTGTGCAAATTCATCCGGATGCTCATTAGTTGGAGAAGATCCCGGTTTGATGTAAATAATGTGTGAACTTCCATCAGCTTCTTTCCAGTTGTATTGATCATAAACTACTGTATAAGTAAGTCTTGGATCTCTGTTTACATAAGGATCATTTTCATTGTATCCTGAACCTGTTTCGTTGATTTTTTTTCCGTTAAGCATTAAATAACTATCCACTAATTCCTGTGTTGGAGCAAGGGCATTTAATCTTGAACCTGCAGAAATTGGTGCCATATCAAAAAATTCACCCCACGTTCTGTCTATTGGTACATATTGTAAGCTTAAAATATCTTCACTGTTGTATTCATTTTGCTGTTGAAAAAGACCTTCATAAGAAGGAAACAAACTGTACGTTCCGTAAGTATTTGTTAAAAATGGTTCTAATGTCTGCACAACTTCCTGCCATTTTCCTTCGTATAAAAGTACTCTTGCTTTTAAGGCTACAGCAGCTCCCATTGTGATTTTTCCTCTGCCTGCAGTGGCAAGCTGTGTGTTTTTTGGCAATGCCGGAATGACAGCGTTCAATTCATCTAATACAAACTGAATTACTTCTGCATGCGACGTTCTCGAAATTGTAGTTGCTTCTGTAAGAGACGGATCTTTTTGTAAAAGAGGAATATCTCCAAACCATGTTGTTAACTGAAAATGCTGAAATGCTCTTATAAAACGAGCTTCTGCTTTCATTCTTGTAATTACTCCCGGATCTGCATTTGGCACTCTGTCAATATTTTCTAATAAAAGATTACAGGATTTAATTCCGCCGTATCTGTCGTTCCATTCTTCTTTTATTCTTCCTAAAGAAGGATCGTAAAGTCCTGCTCCAATAGATGCTGCTCCAGCATTATCACCTCTTCCGTTGTAAGCATTATCAGAAAGTGCTTCGTTATAAAAGAAATACTGGCTTTTTTGCATTTGCGAATAAGCTGTATTCAACATCAATTGTGCTTTTTCTACGCTTGTCCAGTAATTAGAATCTGTAAATCGATCTTCTGGTGCAAGATCAAGATCTTCGCAGCTTACCAGTAGTAAGAATACTAATGGTATGAATTTTATGTGTTTAAATATATTTTTCATTTTGATTTTTTTTAAAAACTGATATCAATACCCATTCCGTAATACACCTGCGTTGGATAAGCTCTTCCGCTGTTAGCTCCTGAAGTCGACATGCTGTTGTTGAATTCTGAAAGTTCAGGATCAACAAATTTTACTTTAGATAAGGTCAGCAGGTTTTGTCCTGAAACGTAAACACGGAATGCACTCATTCCTAAACTGCTTGCAACATCATTTGATAATGAATATCCTATTTGTACATTTTTCAGTCTTGCATAGGCACCGTCATACAAATACATATCAGAACCTCTTCTGAAATTGTTTGTATTAGACTGCGTACCGTTGTTTGCCAGTCTTGGATATCTTGCATCAGGATTTTGCGGAGTCCAGTAATCTAATTGGTGTGTATACATTGTCATACCATAATTGTAGTGAAATGGCTCTACAAGCTCACCTCTAATCATCATGGTTCTTTTTCCAACACCTTGTATAAAAATGCTTAAATCAAAATTCTTGTAATCTATGTTGTATGTAGCTCCGTATGTGTATCTTGGAAAAGGATTACCAAAGATAAATTTATCATTGTCATCGATTTTTCCGTCTTTATTTAAATCTACATAACGATTGTCTCCTGGATGTACTGTAATTCCGGCCGGAACTGCTGCTCCCTGAATTTCTTCAACATTTTGGAAATAGCCGTCTCTTTTTAAACCAACATATGAATTAAAAGGAAGTCCTTCGCGAAGAATAACCTGAAGTTCTTCAACTCCTGTTAGTTTTTCTTGTCCGTTATTATAATCAAGGACTTTATTTTTAGAGTCTCCAATATTTACAGTAAGGCTTTGGTTTACTTGTTTTCCTTTATGTCTGTAAGTAGCGCTGAATTCCCATCCTCTGTTACCTACTTTAGCAGCGTTAAAATCTGGAAGCGATGTTCCGTAAACTCCTGGTACCTGCGGCGGAACAAGAATGTCTGATGTTACTTTATCAAAGAAATCGAATGAAACAGATAAAGCTCCTTTAAAGAAATCTGCATCAAGTCCAGCATTGAAAGTTGCCGCTTTTTCCCATTGAAGATCAGCGTTTGCAAAGTTAAATCCTGCACCGCTTACCGGTTTGTTGTCAAATCCGTAACCGTTTTGAAAAGAAAAATACGTTGTTTGATATTGGTAATTGTTTACGTTTTGATTCCCTACAAGTCCATAAGAAGATCTCAATTTAATATTACCAACTTTATTGCTGTAGTTTTCCATGAAACCTTCTTTAGTTAAAGCATAACCAATTGTGGCAGATGGAAAGAATCCCCAGCGAATTTCTTTTCTAAATTTTGATGAACCATCATATCTAAAACTGAATTCAGCAAAATATTTATCGTTGTAATCATAAGAAGCACGTCCGAAAAGAGAATTAAGGCTGTTTTTAGGAGAAGCCGGATTCTTGTTTGGGTCACTACCGTTTGAGTTATAAGAATCCTGTCCAATAACAGTTTCACTCGTTGGCGTTCCTAAATCAGGATCTGTAAATTTCTTGTAAATACCAATTCGTCTTTCTGAATGATTTTCGTTAGAAACCCCAACTAAAGCACCTACATTATGATTTCCAAATGCCTTGTTGTATTCTACCATAAACTGCGTATTCAGGTCAAGTGCTTTTGTAGTTTCATCTCTGGTATCGCGATCTGCACCATAAACTCCCTGCGGAGAAAACTGCACTTTTTTCACTCGGCTGAACATACTGCCGTTCCATAAACGTCCTCCGAAAACTCCTTTAATTTTGAACGATTTTGTTAACTTAAGTTCAGCATTTAAAGCTCCGAAAAGATCATCATTATCGTATTTTCTAAAGCCTCCCTGCTCTAAAATACCTAATGAGTTAAACTGTTGTAAAACGTCGTTTGTTAAGTAATTTCCATTTGCATCTTTTTGAGTATAATATAAAGGAACCCTGAAGGCATCAACCATTAAGGTACTTGTGTTTGATGAATGGTCATTAATTAATTGTTTTGAATAGGCCAAAGTAGACGTTAATTTAAATTTACCGTACTCATTAGTAAGGTTCATTCTAAAATTATAACGTTCCATACCTTTCGTAGGCCCAACAAAGTTGCTTCCCTGATTTAAATATCCTAAGGAAACTAAATAAGTTGAGTTTTCACTTCCGCCTGAGATCGAAAGACTTTGGTTTAACTGCGCTGCCGGTTTTACAATTTCTTCTGCAAACCATTCTGTGTCGCCTTTTGCTTTTAAATCTGCAATTTGAGCGGCAGTAAATACGGCAGTTGTTTCACCAGAGTTAAATGCGGCTTCGTTTCTAAGCATTGCATTTTCATATCCGTGAACCGGTTTAGTAAAGAATTTTGGTGTATTAAATCCGGTTAAACTGTTGTACTGAATGGACATTGGTTTGCTTTTACTTCCTCTTTTGGTCGTAATTAAAACAACACCATTACTTGCTCTTGATCCGTAGATAGCCGCGCTACCCGCATCTTTTAATACTGATACACTTTCGATATCGGCAGGGTTCAGCGAATTAATATCGCCTCCTACTATACCGTCAATAACAATCAGCGGACTATTGTTCCCTAATGTACTAATACCACGAATGTTTAGGTTTATACCCGCACCCGGCTCAGAATTAGTCTGCTGAATAGTTAAACTTGGCGCTTTACCCTGTAAGGCCAGTGTTGCATTTACATTTGGTCGCCCATTAAATGCATCTTTATTTACCTGATCGATGGCGCTGACCACTTTTCTCTTTTTCTGCGTACCGTAACCTACTACTACAACTTCATCTAAAGCTGATACATCTAAGTCCATTTCTACATTTATAACACTTCTGTTATTTACTTTTACTTCAACTGGTTTGTAACCAATCATTGTAAAGCGTAAAGAACCAGTTCCGTTTTTTAATGATATACTATAGTGTCCGTCAAAATCTGCATTAACAGCATTTCTTGGATCACTTACATCACTAATTGAAACTCCCGGAAGAGACAAATGATCTGAAAGAGAAGTAACAACTCCCGTAACTTGAGTTTTTTGGGTCTGGGCAGCAAGATTATTAAGGCCCCCACAAATGAGAATAATTGTGAGAAAAAAATGCATACAGAGCATCTTTTTCTTTCTGCAATTTGATTGTTTCATCATGTAAAAAATTTGGTTAGTTAGTTTTTATCGAATTAATCCCGAAGTTTAAAAAGGCTTCTCTCACCAGCCTGATTATTTAAAAAAATCAACATAGAAAAATCTTTGCGCATCGATTAAAAGTCCGGTAATTTTTAATCGTTAAATTTTATCTAGTTAGATTAACATATTAATTCTTTAACAAACATACTAAAACGTTTTAGTATAAAAAAATATTTTTTGTTAAATATAATTTTAATGTTAATTTTATAAGATATGTGTTTATTTCAGACTAATCATTGAGTATTATTCAATAAAAATCTACGAAAACGTTATAAACGAATAGAAAAAAGAAGAATCTTAAAATTTTCAAAAAATGGATATTTGCAGAAAATTAAAATTTAAGTAAGAAATGACATAAAAAAAATCTGACTATCAACAGAAGTATTGATAATCAGATTTATTAGGTAAAAATTTAAGGAAGATGTTCAGTAATTAAACTACTTCTGCAATGATGATTCCCGAATTATTAATTCTGTTTTTAAAATCACTTTATGGCTTGTTTCGGTTACATCTTTTTTCTTTAAAAGAGGCAGCATCACTTCCATTAATTTTGTACTTATTTCCAGTAAAGGCTGGGAAACTGATGTAATGGCGGGATCGTAAATCTTGAACATATCATTATCATCAAAAGCAATAATCCCTAAATCCTTAATTAATCTTGGATTGTTTTCTTTTAAAACTTCCAGTCCGCTTTGTGCAAGGTAATTGGTGGCAAAAAACATAGCGTCTAAATCAGCATGCTGGTCTATAAACTCCTTAATATACTGCTTCCCTTTTCCTTTAATAATCTCGTTAAACGGAATTTGAAGTGTATTGGGTTTTAAACCGTTTTCTACTGCCGCTCTTTCATATCCAACTAAACGTCCGTGCATCTGGCTTTGATCTGAAGCTGTAGTAACAAATCCGATATTTTTAAATTTATTCTGGATCAAATGCTGCGTTGCATCAAAAGAAGCCTGCTCATTATCAATAACCACACTGTTACAATCTAATCCTTCAAAAAATCGATCCAGTAAAATAACCGGGATATTATCTTTTATTAAATTTTCGATTGTGTCTTTTATTCCTGGAGACGGTACAATAATGAATCCGTCAACCTGACGAAAATTGAATAATGTGATTAATTCATTTGATTTTTCATCATCATTCTCGTTACTGCAAAAAATAACTTTATATCCTTTTTCGTAAGCGATGTCTTCAAAAATTCGGGCCAGTTTTGAGAAGAAATTATTCGAAATATCTTCGACCATAAAAACAAGCAGTTTCGACTTTCCTGTTCTAAGGCTTTGTGCAATTTGATTAGGTCTGTAATTTATAAGTTTTGCATAATCTAAAACCTTTTTTGTAAGCTCCTTAGAGATGTGCTTTTCTTTTGCTTTTCCATTTAGGACAAATGATACAGTGGTAACAGATATTTTTAGCTCTTCTGCGATATTCCTAATAGAAACAGGTTTTTTTTTCATGTGTGAATTATTTTTACTTTAAAACCTATAATTTTTCGTCAAATATAGTAAAGTTTATTGTTTCCTAAATAGCAGGAACTTAAATTAGTGTGATACAAATACTTATAAAAAACAGAACTTTAAAATACATTTACAGACTTCTCAATTGTTTACTGCCAGATTAAAAAAGTGGCAATTCTTCTTTTATTTTTTCCCAAAACGACTCATTAAAAAGATAACTCGAACCCAGAATACTGGTCTGCTCTGTATTATCAACAATGCTGACCGCTAATTCTATGTTTCTGTTTTTTAGGCTTTCTTCAAAAGGAGCTAAAAACAAGCGATGTGATTTTGCAATATTTCCTCCAATAACCAGTAATCCGGCATTAAATTCCGTAATATAAGGCGCTAAAAATTCAGCCAGATTAAAAGCAAAATTTTTAAAGATTTTTACTGCGTGTTCATTTTCAATATCCGCTATTTCCTTTACTCCGTCTGTTAGCTTTTCACCAGTACTTTGTTCATATTGATTTAAAAACCATCTGGTTGAAAAACAATTATCTGCAAGATCCCCATTGTATTTTTTATCCCAAAGACAGCCATTATCCGGCACATTATCGCCTTGTGTTATAGGCAGTTTGTTATCTAAAAAAGCGGCTCCAAAACCTGTTCCTAAAGTTATAGCAATAACCTTTTTATTTTCTGGTTCCTGTTCTTGTTTCAAAACTCCTCCAACTCCAAAACAGCTGGCATCATTGAGAAATCTAAAACTTACATTTTGTGTTTTTAAGTATTTTAAAAGTTCATCCGGCACAGAAACATTATATAAGGATTCGTATTTATCATTTCCTTCAAACATCGCAATTCCGCTTTGATACTGAAAAGGCCCAGGCATAGAAAAAGCTATTCCTATTTTTTCATCAGCATCAAATTCCGGAATATTGTGAACTACATCGATGGTATGGTTAATTATTTCTGCCCATTTTTCTAAAATAACTTCTTTGGAAGCTTTGCTGTTTACTGCTCCGCTGAAATACGTTCCGTCAATTATTGTAAAAACATTGCTTTGTATTGCAGCACTGCTTATATGACTTCCTCCAATATCTACTCCTATTATTATCGACATCTATTCATTATTTTTAGTAGTTATTTTTAATACTAATTAGACTTTGTTAACTAAAGCTTTTTTGTAATGGTGTAAGGTTCAAACCTAAAAGGAAAGAATTACAAAATCCAATACTTTATTATCAAAAAGCAATACTATTTACCTCGTACATCGGAATTTTATCTCACAGCTATTCCGATATTATATACTTTGGGTTAAAACATTAAAAAGTGATTATACGCATTTTGTCACCGGACAGAAAAAACAACATACTCTACTCTCATTACACTAAAGCAGTAATATTTTAACTATAAAAACTAGTTATCACTAAACAAATAACATTATAACTAGTTTCTAAATAAATAAGTTAACAATTGGGACAAATATACTAAAACGTTTTAGTATACAAAACAATTCTTCTTTTATTTTAGTTTTAAGCCAGAGTAAATTTATCTCTGGACTACTTAACAAACTAAAACTGGTCTAAAATGCTCCCTTTGTGCCTCCTTAATTTTGAGCTGCCAAATAAAAAAAGCATAAAATTTCCTAACTATTTTAAAAATCAATAAATGAAAAATTCAAACGGAATACCACAATTGTTTCTTCGTATCGCATTAGGATTAGGTTTTATTTTACCGGTCATGGACAGAATTGGATTAATGGGACTACCCGGCTCAGGGAAAGTAGCCTGGGGCGACTGGGAACATTTTATAGATTATACTAACACTCTTATTCCATTTGCCAGCAGATCTGTTGCCAATATATTTGGACTTACGGCTACCATTGCAGAGGTTATTATAGGAATCTGCCTAATCGCAGGACTTAAGATAAAACTAGCCGCTCTTGGCGCAGCCCTTATAACAGCAACTTTTGCTGTGTTCATGATTTTCGCATCAGGAATTGGTGCTCCTTTTCAATATCCGGTATTTGTTTTTACAGGAGGTGCATTACTGCTTTCAACATTAGATAATTTTAAATGGAGTCTTGATACTTATATAAATAAACCAAATTAATTAATATGAAAAAGAGATTGTTATTTCACGATTACCTTCCTGAAGCTTATAAACTGATGAAGGAAATTGATGCTGTCGCAAAAGAAGGCATTAAACCCTTATACATTGAAATAATAAAAATCCGCACTTCACAGCTTAACGGATGTGCGTATTGCCTGAATATGCATACTACAGATGCCATAAAACTTGGAGAAGATCCGCAGCGTCTTAATGTCCTTTCAGCATGGAGAGAAGCTTTGAACTGGTTTACAGAAGAAGAACAAATTATTCTTCAATTAACCGAAGAAGTTACTCTAATTGGACAACACGGAATAAGCGATAAAGTCTATGATCGCGCAGTTGAATTATTTGGAGAAGAAAAACTGGCCCGTTTAATTCTTGCGGCAATAAACATAAACAGCTGGACAAGAATTGGTGTAAGCCAGCATCTTCATCCTGTTAAGTATAAAGTTTAAGTCGCGGTTTTCAGTTTTCAGTCGCAGTATTCAGTCGCAGTAAATACTGAAAACTGCGACTGAGACTGAGAACTAATAAAAAAACTATTCATCCAGATCAGGCTGTTGATGCGTTGTAATGGCGATTCTGTTCCAGGCGTTTATGGTGATTATCGCCATAATGGTTTGAGAAAGTGTAACCTCATCCATAAGTTTGGCTATATTGTTATAAGTCTGTTCAGAAACGCCTTTGTTTATAAATGTCATTTCTTCAGCAAGTGCTAACACTGCTTTTTCAAGCTCACTAAAAAAAGAAGTTTCTCTCCATGCGTTTAAAGCATAAATTCTCTGTTCTGTTTCTCCCATTTTTCTGGCATCTTTTGTATGCATATTGATACAGAATGCACAGCCGTTAATCTGCGATACTCTAATTTTAATTAATTCTTTTAGTGAAGCATCGAGATTTGATTTTTCAAGATATTTTTCAAACCCAAACATTACTTCATAAGCCTGTGGCTGCACTTCACTGATAACTACTCTTTTACTCATTTTTTTATGTATTTAAATTATTAATGATGCAAAATTGAGGATAGTACAGTTCTAAAAAATTAAAGTACTTGAAGAAAAAAGTTTTAGACAAAAAATACCTTTGACCGAAGAAATATTTTAAACCAAATCATTAAATAACATTCGATATTATGAATCCGCATGAACTTTTATTCAGCCATATTAAACGATTTACAACCTTAAATGAAGATCAGGAACAGCTAATTAAAATACCGCAAAGTAAACCGTAAAGATTTTTTGCTAAAAGAATATGAAGTCTGTTCGTGTTATTATTTTGTAACCAAAGGATGTCTGCGATTTTATCGAAATACAGAGAATGGATTTGAGCAGGTATTGCAGTTTGCTATTCCGGGTTGGTGGCTAAGCGATTTTCAAAGTTTTGAAACCCAAAAGCCATCAGAATATTTTATACAAGCCGTTCAGAATACAGAAATGCTGATTCTGCATCGATCCGATTATCAGGAACTGTTTACTGAAGTTCCTGTTCTGAATACTTATTTCAGATTGATGATGCAGAAAGCATATACTGCGTCGCTAAAGAAAATGGAACTAATTCTTTGTGAATCTGCAGAAGAAAGATATTTACAGTTTATAAATTCCTTTCCTGATTTTGTGCAGATTGTTCCGCAATATATGCTTGCATCATTTTTAGGTTTTACACCACAGTTTATGAGTATGCTGCGGGCAAAAAAAGAATTATGACAAATGTCTTTTGATAAGCGTTTTTATTCTTGCATTTGAATTATTTTTTGCCAATTCAAATGCTTCTGTACCAAAAGCTTCACCGTCAACGCTTACTTCCTGAATATCGGTTATACCAATAATATTGAAAACTGTTCTCAAATAGTCAGACTGGAAGTTCATGTGTTCATTATAACCTCCTTTTTCATATCCCTGTGCACCTCTTGAAAGAAGCAGAAACAAAGATTTATTTTTTAATAGTCCAATGTACGGATTACGCTGATCTTCATGATTGACTTCCCAAGTTTCATTTACTCTCAAAACCTGATCTATATAAGCTTTTAATGAACTTGGAACAGACCAGTTGTACATTGGCGAACCCAAAACAATAACATCGGCATTTTTCAGCTCTTTTATAAGTTCTGCGCTGAATTTTAGTGTTTCAATTTCTTCAGGAGTTCTGGCAGATTCGTGTTTGAATGCTCCCGCTATCCATTTTTCGTTTACATGCGGAACATTACTTTTGCCTAAATCCCTGAATTGTATTATAGATTCCGGCTTACATTCTTTGTAATATTCAACAAAAACATCCGTAAGCCTTCTGCTGTGTGATCTTTCCTCACGAGGGCTTGCGTTAATTACTAGTATTTTTTTCATATTGCTAATTTTATTGCAAATCTAGCCTCTCGGCTCATTTTAAAAGTTAATCTAGTTGAAGAAGCAACCAAACTTCCTTCGATTTTAATTGAATTATTCTTTCATCATTTTGGCAAAGTGGTGACATGCCAAAAAATATCCTTTACTCAAATAAAGTCTGTGAGCAGGATGCAGCGCAAAACCGCTGTCTAAGTGTACTGATTTTATACCTCTCTGCACAGCAAGCTGATCTACATAATCTAAAAGTTTTCCCGCATAGCCGCGTCCGCGATATTCAGAAAACGTAAAAAGATCATCAATATAAATCATCTTTCCGGTTCTTAGCATATTTATAACTCTAAAGCCTACAAAGGCTGCGGCTTTACTCCCATCGTCTGATGGAATGCAGGCCAATTCAAAACCTCCGCTGGTAATCATTTCAAAAACCTGATCTACCACATTTTCTGATTCTAAATTAGTTCTGAATTCTAAAATTGCTTCTTTAGCAAATTCAATTTCTGCTGTTGTCTGAACATTTAGTATATCCATAATTTCATTTTATTTGTTTTATGAAGCAAAATTAGAGGTCATAAAAACGCCGTACAGAGACCAGATTACAATAATAAGCTAGTCCAAGACGAAAATAAAATAGAATTATAAATTTCGGATTACAGGTTTTGAGTAACCGTTTTGATAATATGGACTGCTTCTGTGAGTTCCTGCTCATTTAAAGAAGCAAAACCAAACCTGAAAGCATTAAAATGAGCATCCTTTCCGATACAATAGGTACTGCCTTTTATGGTAAGACCTTTGAGATCGGCCTTTTTAATAATTTTTGATAAATCATATTGGGGTTTTACTCTCAGCCATAATGCCATTCCGCCTGTGGGTTTTGTAAAATCAATCATATCGCTCATTTCTGAACTTACTAAATCCGATAGAAAATCACATCTTTGAGAATATAATTTATTAGTTTTTTGAATATGTCGCGCCAGATCTCCATTTGCAATCATTCCAGAAATGGTTTCTTCCATTATAAAATCACCTCTCAAATCAATAAGAGTTCTCAGTCTTGCAGCCGCATGAAGAAAATCTGAAGTCGCAATCATATAACCCAGACGAAAAGGCGAACCCAGAACTTTGGTAAGCGAACCTATATAAATTATTCTGCCGCCATGATCGCCGCTCGCTAAAGGCAGATAAGGATCATATTTAAATTGAAAGTCATAATCGTAATCATCTTCAATAACCGCAAAATTATAAGCGGTAATAAGTTTCATCAAATGATTTCTTCTTTCCACGCTCATTGTAACCGTTGTTGGATGATGGTGATGCGGAATGATATAAAGCATTTTTATGGCATTTTTTTTCAGAATATCTTCCAGTTTTTCTGTACACATTCCCTCGCCGTCCATTGGCACACGAATAAGTTCGGCGCCCAGTTTCTCAAAAAGCGCCTCCGCTATAAAATAAGTCGGTTCGCTCACTACAACTTTGTCGCTGGGTTTTATAATAAGTGATGCCGCTATATAAATGGCCATTTGAGCTCCGCGTGTTGTAAATAAGTTCTCTTCTCCCATATCAATTCCGCGTGTCTGATTAAGAAACGAACGCAGCGAAGTCTTGAAATTTGAAGAACCGCCGTCTAAATTTACTCCTGAGCGTCTGCTCGATGCAGAAGATTCTAAAGTCTTCTTAAACTGCCTTGATATTGCCTGAACAGGAAGCAGCGAAATATCCGGAAAACCGTCATTAATCTCTAAACGATGATTATTTAAGGAACGAGATAAAGGCATTACAAGTTCAAAATGATCAAAATCAAAAGTTCCTGCTTCTGCAAATGGGCTTACTCTTTTACTATTATAAGATCTCGGCCTAACCATTGGCAGATCTGGTGATACGGTGTAACTTTTACGGGGTAAATTATCAATCCAGTTTTCAGACACAAGGGTTTCATAAGCTGCCACAATTGTTTTTCTGTGCAGCTGCAAATCAAAAGCAAGCGTTCTGGTACTTGGAAGTACAGCGCCTGGAGGCAGTTTTCCTTCCTGAATTAAGGAAATAAGCTGTAATGAAATTTGTCTGTAAACTGGCAGACTGTCTTTTTTATCAATTATAATAAGGTTTTTATAAGGAAGCATAGGAAAGTTTTGAAGTCTGTTTATTAATCGATTACAGCAATTCAAATATAACAAAACTGGACTACTAATGAAACATTTTCTGGTCTATGATTCCGATTTTTATGTATAATAATTTTGCATGACCAAAAGCAAAACAAGATACTATGGAAAGTACATTAAATTTCAAAAGTTTTATTCTGGATTTCTACCAAATTTTAAGTCAGCTCGACGTATTAATTTCCAATTCAGGATTAAACAAACTACAGCAAGGACTCATAAAAATCAGAACCTCGCAGATTAACAGCTGTGATTTCTGTGAACAGCTTCATACTTATGATGCCCTGCAACATGGTGAAGATCCTAAAAGAATTTCTATGTTAAGTTCTTGGCGGGAAGCCAAAAAATGGTTCAGCAGAGAGGAACAGCTTATGCTGGCTTTATTAGAAGAAGTAACCACAGTATCTGATCACGGATTAAGCAGCGAAATCTACAACTCGGCACTCGATACTTTTGGTAAAGAAAAAACCTCCAAACTGATTATGGCTGTAGCTAATATAAACGGATGGAACAGAATAAGCGTTTTACTAAACACAAATCCTTTTGCATAACAATCTCACTTTAACTAATTTATAAATCTGACTTATGAAATCTTTTATTCTAACAGTAAGAATCTTGTCCGTCGCCTTTATTGGAGTATCGTTACTACATTTGTTTATGGGCATGTATGCAGATGCTACACTTGGCGCGCCTGTTACCGCTCAAATGGCATCAAATCCTTCATTTGATAGTCAAAATCGTTTTTATGGTATTACATTTTCTTTGCTTGGAGTTGCATTATTAATTTCCTGTACTGATTTGCGCCGTTATTATCCGATTATGAATGCGGCTTTTGCGGTATTATTTGCAGCAGGAATTGCCCGTGTCGCTGCGTGGATAATGAATGGTGCGCCTTCTCCAATCATCATAGGAATTCTTTGTGCCGATTTACTGCTTCCTCCGGTTCTTTATTTTTGGTTGAAACACAATCTTAAATCTTTAGACCGTTATCCAAATTCTTAAACAGTACTTTATTAATATTTAACCCGTTAGGTGTAATGCATAAAAAATAATAATTAAACACATAGAGACATAGATTTTATGTTTTTGAAAAAAGTAAATCAAAAAGAAACTTGTTTCTCTCACATAGTCCCGAAGCTTCGGGATGTGTGTTAATGCAAATGAAACGCCTTTCTTGAGTTCATCCCGACGCTTAGGCACTATGTTTCTATATGTTAAAAATAATTACACCCAACGAATTAAATACTTACTTTTAACTTATCTTTCAAAAAACCACTATGACAGAGATCTTTAAAATATTTCGTATTACTGCTGCTGAGTCTTTTAAGATTCAGCTTACTGTAAACGAGCCTCATGTCCATGATTTTGAAGAACTCATTATAGGCGGACAAGGTCAGCTGGAACATTTTATAGATTTTAAATCCCGTTTAATCGATGCGCCGTTTATCAGCTTTGTTACCCAAGGAAAAATCCATCGTGTAAAACCTATTATTAAAGACGGTTTGTGTGATATGTGGGTTTTAAGATTTAAAAGTGAATTTATTGCAGAAACGATCTTTAGTCTTTATGCTTCTTTTCATGATAAGGCTAATATTCGTATGCAGAGTAATGACTGTTTTAATAGACTAGATATAATCTGTAAAATGATTCATGATGAATACAATCAGGAAGTGTCTGATTTGGCTGTTATTAGACAATTGTTAAGCACTCTTTTTACCATCATAGAATCAGAACGTCGTAAATTAAATCTAAACGACGATGAGTCGAAGAAAATACAAAGCAGCACTTTTAAAAATTTCCTTAGACTTTTAGAAGAATATTACAAAGAGTCTAAAGATGTGAATTTTTATGCTGAAAAACTTTTCATGACGACACGCAATCTCAATTTAATCTGCCAGAATGTATTGCAGCAAAGTGTTTCGGAAATTATAGAAACCCGCAAACTTACCGAAGCCAAAAACTTATTGATGACTACGGATAAGAATATTGCCGAAATAGGTTATGAACTCGGATTTAATGAAAAAACCTATTTTACTCACGCCTTTAAACGCAAAGCAGGCCTTACTCCTACTGAGTTTCGGGAAGAAATGCTAAAAATGCTTTCCTAAAAACACAACCATTCTTCCGAAAAGCGTTACCGTTCCCTTATCATTTAGATGCAGCTTTGTATCAACAAAATAAATGATATTATGAAAAATTCAATTTTAATACAAGCAGCCGCTTTGGCTCTTGTTTTTACTGTAAGCACTACAGTAACCGCTCAGAAAAAAGATGATAAGGCTGATTTGGTAAAACAAATTAAAGAACTTGCTGCTGCAAATGCGCAAATAGCTAAAAATCTGGAAACTTTTGACACTTTAGACTTTACGGTTTTCAGCAACCGCGACTGGTCAAGACTTCACGAAAGCCATGCAAAAAACATCAAAGTACATTTTCCTGATGGACATACCGAAGTTGGTTTAGAACAGCATATCAAAACGCTGGATGCTATGTTTGTATATGCTCCTGATACCAGAATTAAGGAACATCCCATTAAAATTGGTTCGGGCAATATTACGGCTGTAATGGGTTATATGGAAGGAACTTTTACAAAACCAATGCCAACGGGTGACGGAAACTTTATACAGCCAACTGGAAAAAAATTCAGACTGCCAATGGCAACTATCGGAATTTGGGAAAATGGGACTATGCAGGAAGAATATCTTTTTTGGGATAATAAAGCCTACATGGAGCAAATACTAGGTAAATAAATTGAAGAAATGGACAGAAAAGATTTTTTAAAAACTATGGCCATTTTACCATTGGGAGCTGCAGCAATGCAGCTCAGCTCCCTAAAAATAGCAACAGATACTTTTGGCGCAACAGAGCGTATGCCCGTTCTTTTTCTTGGACACGGGAATCCGATGAATGCTCTTGCAGATAATAATTTTACTCAGGGTTTTGAGCAAATTGCCAAAACATTGCCCAAACCACGTGCTATACTTTGTATTTCTGCACATTGGGAAACTAAAGGTACTTTTGTTACCGCAATGCAAAAACCGGAAACCATTCATGATTTTGGCGGTTTCCCAAAGGCTCTTTTCGACCTGCAATATCCTGCGCCCGGAAGTCCGGAATTAGCATTAGAAACACAAAAACTTATCACTTTTACTCCGGTTGGGCTCAGCAATGATTGGGGTCTGGATCACGGATGCTGGTCTGTAATAAAGTTTCTTTATCCAAATGCCGATATTCCTATTGTAGAAATGAGTATCGATTATACAAAACCTGCTTCTTATCATTATGAATTAGGTAAAGAATTGGCAGCGTTAAGACGCAAAGGTGTACTTATTGTAGGAAGCGGAAACTCGGTACATAATTTACAGCTTGCGGCATGGGATAAAATGATGGTTCCCGGATATGCCTACGAATGGGCACATATTGCAAATGAAAAAATGAAAAAAATGATTTTGGAAGATGATCATCAATCGCTTATCAATTTTGATAAACAAGGACGTGAATTCGAACTCGCTGTTCCTACACCGGAACATTATATTCCAATGTTATACATATTAGCACTTAAAGAAAAAGACGAAAAAGCTACTGTATTTAATGATGCCTTAGTAGCCGGTTCACTCAACATGATGTCTATCAAAATTGACAAGGCATGATTGTAAAAAAGCATTTTTGGGTATCCTTTGGTATCCTTATTTTAATTTCAATTTTTAGTTTTACTATTATGAATTCAAGCAGAGAAAATACCAAACTACATTATTTGGTAAGACAACCTAAAATCAAAACTACAAATCCGCCCTTAATTTTGTTATTGCATGGCGTAGGCGGAAATGAGCAGAACCTTTTTTCTTTTGCTAATGATTTGCCCGACAACTTTTTGGTAGTCTCTGCACGCGGGCCGCTTACTTTTGGCCCGGAAAGTTTTGCCTGGTTTCAGGTAAATTTCGTTGACGGAAAACCACAAATCAACGAACAACAGGCCGAAGCTGCGAGAGTAACGATTTTAGATTTTATAGAAGATTTAAAACACGAACTTCATTTTGATGAAAAACAGGTTTATTTAATAGGCTTTAGCCAAGGAGGAATCATGAGTTACAGCGCGGCTCTTACCGCTCCAGAAAAAATAAAAGGAATTGCCGTTATAAGCGGCAGACTTCTTCCTGAAGTACAACCTCTTATAGCAGACCATAAACGTCTTGAAAAACTTAAGGTTCTAGTTTTGCACGGAAGACAAGATCCTGTTCTTCACCTGCCTTATGCACTTGAAGCTGTAACTTATCTAAAATCAAAAGAAATGAATCCGGAATTTAAGTCTTACGAAGGAGGTCATTCCATAAACAAACAAATGCTTGATGACATAAATCTTTGGCTCGCAAAATAATAATCATTCAAAAAAATACCTGCTTTATAAAGCAGGTATTTTTTTAGTTTTATGATCTAAAAATCATTCGTAAAGATTGATCTTTAGTAATATACGCCACAATCCAATTGTAAAACGTTTTGAGTTTATTGTTGTAGTTTGCCAAACCAAAAAGATGGATAAAAAGCCACGCCATTAAGGCCAGAAAACCACTAAGATGCAGTTTATGTTTAAAAAGATCCACCACAGCATTGTGTCTGCCTACAATCGCCATATCTCCTTTATCAAAATAAATAAAAGGCTTTTGAGGTTTTCCTTTTGCAATCAAAGAAAGGTTTTTTGCCAATAATTTCCCTTGCTGAATAGCAACCTGAGCCAGTTGCGGATGTCCGTTTGGATAATTAGGATCAGAACTCTGAATACAGCTGTCTCCAATGGCATATATAGCATCAGAAGACATTAATTTATTGTATTGATCGACAATCATTCTGTTTCCTTTTCCTAAACTTGTCTGCGAAATTCCATCAAATACATTTGCTGTTACGCCAGCAGTCCAAATAAGGCTTTTGGTTTTAATAGATTCGCCATTTGTAAATTGCACTTCATCATCCATATATGATTTCACCTGTGTATTTAGCTTGATTTTTACATCTAAATTTTCAAGTGCTTTATACGTTTCGCGATGTGTTTTTTCGCTCAGGTTAGCCAGTAATACCGGCATACTGTCAACGATATAGATACTAGCATTAGTCTTGGCAAGTTCAGGATATTCTTTTGCCAGCAGGTGTTTTTTCATTTCTGCAAGCATACCCGCAACTTCAACACCAGTTGGTCCGCCTCCGGCAACAACAATCGTCATTAATAGTTCACGTTCTTTACTATCTGTAGTTATAGAAGCTCGTTCCAGATTCTTCAACAATGCATTTCGCATCTTTAAAGCATCATCAACCGTTTTCATTGGTATCGCATTTTTCTGAACACTTTCAATACCATAAAAATTAGTTTTGGCTCCCGCGGCAAATACCAGAATATCATATTCTAACTCGCCGTTATTTAATTTTATAATTTTGTTTTCCTGATCAATGCTTACCACTTCTCCCATACGAAAATTGATGTTTTCGTATTGAAACATTTTCCTAAACGGATAACTTATACTTGAAGGCTCCAAAAAACTTGTCGCAACCTGATACAACAACGGAGAGAAATAATTGTAATTGTTTCGGTCAACCACTGTAATGCTGTAATTAGAATTTTTACGCAGATTTTGTACAAGATTTAATCCGGCAAAACCACCGCCAATTACGACGACTTTTTTCTTATTTGAAAATGATTTTTTCATGATGTTTGGTATTAAATTAAACCGATCTGACAACTCAGTATCTTCGTTTTTTATACCGTGCAGTCTTATCTGTTTTTGTAAATGTTTTTTTCTCTTATTCATTTATATATGCAAAGTTGTACCTTTATAAGGAGAAAAAAGTTAATGTATTTGAAGAAATATTTTTAGAGATTTTTTTTTCTGAATTCCAAAATACACTTTGAATACCAGACAATTAAAACAAATCTTATGTACGAAATTCTCTTTGCACATATTTCAAATTATACTTTCATTTCTGATCCCGAAAAGGAAATACTTGAAGATAAACTGGAGCATAAAAAAGTGTCCCGAAAAGAGTTTTTGCTTACGGAATTTGAAGTATGTGATTCCTATTATTTTGTATTGTCGGGCTGCATTCGGCTTTATAAAAATACCGACAACGGAAACGAGCAGATTTTACAATTTGGAATTGAAAAATGGTGGATTAGCGATTACAACAGTTTTGAAACCCAAAAGCCATCAGAATATAACCTGCAGGCCATTGAAGATACCGAAGTTTTGATTCTAAAAAGATCAGATTATAATTATTTGTTTACCAATGTACCATGTCTGAACACTTATTTTAGGCTTATGATGCAAAAGGCATACAGTGCTTCACTTAAAAAAATGGAGATTATTCTTTGCCATTCGGCAGAAGAACGTTACCAGCAATTCAGCACTTCCTTTCCGGGATTTGTACAAAGAATTCCGCAATATATGCTTGCCTCTTTTTTGGGATTTACACCGCAGTTTTTAAGTATGCTCAGGGCAAAAAAAGATTCCTAATTAAACTAGTTTATTCTGATTTAGGAAATTTTGCTGCCGTAACTTTCGGGATAACCACTACAAAATCAAATCCATTTATAATTCTTGACAGCGTAACATCATTTACTACTATTTCTTTATTTTCTAATGCATTTCTTAATGACTGCATATCAACACAATACCATTGATTACCTTCAACGGCACTAAATATTGGTTTTAAAACTTTTGTATTGTTGCTGTTTTCATTTATCTCTTGTTCTGGAAATCCTTTAAATGGCGAACCTATAGCGCCTGATTTCCCAACAATTAAAATGTGTAAAGAGTTTTTAAATTGGCTGTCCGCAATATTATGAACTAAACTGCCTATATCATAAACTTTCAAATAGCTTTCGCCTTTTGGCAAATGTCCGGCTCCGTATTTAAAAAGATTCTTTTTGTTTGCCCATTTATCATATACGTTCATCAAATTATTCTTCATTAATTGAACTCGTAAATGATGGTTTTGCTCTTTATAAATCTTAGCTGTTAGTTTTAGCGCTTCAATTTGTTCTTTTTCCTTTTGACTTATATTTAGCTGCAGCAATTCTTCAATTTGTTTTCCAAAATCATCTGTCATTAAATACATTGGCCTACTTGAATTTTTTAAAAAATCAGCAAAATATGTTTTGGATTTTAGTTCAATATCTTCATAAATCTTTCTTGCTTTTTCATTCTTCGTTTTAAGTTTAAGTTCACTGCAAATCAATCGGTCGGCGTTCATTAAAACTTGATCAATTCCGTAAACAGAAGTATTGGCTTTTACGAGTTTTTTCAACAGTTTAAATTCCGGTTCCATCGCAAAAAAAGAAAAAACATTTCCAAAATCATCGACATACTTTTCTAATTGTACATTAGATAATGTTTTGATTTTTGAGGTAATTATTTCGGCCGAATACGGATCTATTTCGCAAAAGAAATTATCAAACTTAACTTTATCCGTTATTGCCGATGTAAAAAATGGAATTTCATTTGTAAAATGATCTTCGGCAAGTAATACATAATTTGATTTTTGTATTTCATTAATCAGATTATCCCAGCCATTTCCGGTAAAAGCTGTTTCATTTACAGCAAAAGTCTTGGCATTTTTCTTCACATATTTGGTTACCAAAGAATCTTGAGAAAAAGACATTAAAGGTGTTGCCACTATTGCTGCCAACAGAATAAGTAAGTGAAATGGTTTCATGATTTTATGAATTAAGTTAATTTGATTTTTTCGATGATGCAAAGTTACTATCATAACACATTTCGCTGATTCACAATTGTTAAGAAATAATTCTAAATAAAAAGAGCTCAATATAAAATTGAGCTCTTTGACCTAATTAATCATTACTTGGGGCAAAATGTTTAAATCAGGCTGTACTTTATTGCTTTATTAATTTCTTTGTAAACGATCCCTTATCGGTTTTAGCAACTACCAGATAAATTCCCGTTGATAAATCAGAAACCGAAAAACTATTTGAAGGATATTCTTTTATGAGCGAACCCAATAAATTGTAAATTTTTACATTTCGGATTTCATCACTGCTGTCTATTGTTACAATATTTGAAGTTGGATTTGGATGAAGTACCAGATACGCATTTTCAAAAACTTCATCTTTAGTTCCAAGATTAGAAAGATCACCAACTTTCATTCCGTTTCCAAAACTCGTAACCCAAAGTTCATTGGCATTATACGGATTAAAGAAAACACGTTCCGGCTGCTGAAACGGATAAGAATCAACCATAGAAAAAGTAGGCGTTGCCGAATTAATATTAGAAGAAATCCATAATCCCTGCCCTTCTGTAGTTAAGTAAATTTGATTTGCATTCGTTGGATTAAATGTAATTGAAGTTACCCTGTCAATCGTTGAACCCGATAATTTAGTCCAGCTTGTACCACGATTTGTAGTTCTGTATAAACCGCCTAAACCATTTGGCGCACCGCCCCAACCGCTAAACACACACGCATACCAAGTATTTTGTGCCGCATCATTAGGATCAATTACAACATCTTTTGTCCAATATTGCATTCCTGCATGCGAAACATCTGTCCACGAATTGTTTGCCGGAGTGTAAACAAATACACCAGAACTCGGCTGAAAACCAACATCTTCAACACGACGTCCAGAATAAGAACAAACCACTTTTCCGTCATTCAAAACATTAATACAAGCCGGATGTTTTTGTGTTCTCGGCGGGTTCGGTAAAAGTGTCCACGTTGAAGAAGCTAAAAGATTCAGGTTTGTTGTTTTATAAATTCCGCCAACACCATTTCCGTTTGCATAATGAATTACACTCGCATAAGCCGTATTTGGGTTATTAGGATCAATCGCAATCCAAAAAACAGGATGATTAAAAACGTGAAGATTCTGCCATGTCTGCCCTTGATTTGTAGAATAAACAATCTTTCCGTTAGCATCATCCGCATCGAGCGTTTCATCAAACAATCGTGTACTTTGGTACATATCATGAATGTCTGACGTTGCCATAAACAAAGTTCCATTTGTTGGATGCGCCGCAATACGATAACTCGTATTTGCATTGTGTCCCGTATAATTAAATGACCAAGACGAACCCGCATCATCACTTTTAATTCCTTTAATATCAGAGAAGCAAGACCATACTTTGTTTGCATTAATCCAATGCATTTGCCAGCTGGTTGTATTCTCTAATCCGTTACTTTGGTACGAACGAAATTGCGGTGTCACAGCATTTGCAGCATTTTGCGAAGCAGTCGCAACATAAGCCTGCTGCCATGAAGTTCCTCCGTTTGATGTTTTATGTACAAAACCATAATCTCCAAAAATAACTTTACTGGAATTGTTTGGAGAAACAGCCATCCCAAAAGGACATTCGCCGTAAGACCAGCCGCGGTCACCGCCTTGCCCGCTCCATCCTGTTGTTATATTTTGATTATTTGTTGTTATAAAAGTATTATTCCAATTCGTTCCTGCATTTATAGTTTTAAACACTGTAGGTCTTGCACTCGAATTACTTCCGCATAAATAAACCGTATTAATATCGTTTTTAGCCATTCCCACAAACATAGGAAAATCAACACCCGGCGTAATTCCCGTCATTTTTGAAACCCAGTTTCCTGAACCGTAATCTACCGAATATATTCCTTTTGGAAATCCCCAATAATCAGAACCCGGCATTCCTGCATAAACACTATTAGTTAAAGCCGTAATACAAAAAAAGCGCGTTACGCCTCCTACTTTAGCGCCTGCAAAAGACCAAATTCTATCCGTAGCAGGAATTCCTGTTAATGCAGCAATGGTCCATGTTGTTCCACCATTTGCAGAAACCAAAACGCCATTATTAGTACCAATATAAATATTGTTTCCATCAAAGAAAACACCTCCTACGACTATCCCATTTCCGGTTGCAGCGGTATGAATACTGGTAAAACTTGTTCCGCCATTATTAGAAAAATAAATACGGTTGTATTGCGAAATTATAATTCGGTTTGGATTGTCGTAATCAGCATTTATGCTGTACAATTCCTCAGAATTGTTTGGATTTCCTGTTAATGGTGTCCAGGTAATTCCGTTATCAGTACTTTTCATAGGGCGCTGCATATCATTAGCATAACTAATCGTGTACAACAATCCCGGTGTCGAAGTATAACACACTTTTGAATTATGTCCGCCCCAAATTTGTCGGTGGTCAACCTGCGAATAATTCAGTCCAAAATCAGTCGTATGAAACAATTCTCCCATATCGCAAGAAGCATAATACTCATTGTCGTTATTAGGATTAAATGCCATTGAAAACATGGCGCCGCCTCCGCCAATTCCCCGCGAGACAAATGTTGACGGTTGAGCAAACAGCGATTGAAATGACAATACTGCGCAAAAAATTAAAATAGTGGTTTTTAAGGTTTGGTGCCTCATAGTGTAAAGATTTGGTTAAGTTTGTTTTTGTTAGATTCGGTAAAAAATACGCGCAAAAGCCGGGGGTTAGCTTTTGTACAATTAAAAATTGCGATTTTTACATAGGTCAAATTTACATGGTTATTTCACAAAATTAACAGCATATTAAAAGTAATTTATTCACATTTGTTAATAAATTATGTTTTTTATTTCATTATGTGATGTTTTCTTTTAAACTTATATTGGCGTCACTGCCAGATATTCTTAACAAATGTGAACGAAAAGCAGGCATGTCGTCGCTAATTTTGTATCGAATTAAAATTTTAAAAACATGAACGAATTAGTATATCGGAAGGCATTAGAAACAGATATGGATTATTTGCTTCAGCTTCGCAAAGAAACTATGAGCGAACATTTAATCAATTCCGGGATTGTTTCTAATGATGAAGATCAGTTATTGCGAATCAATTATCTTTTTGATCAGGCTAAAATTGTAGTTTTAGACAATGAAAATGTTGGTCTTTTAAAATTAGATGAAAAAGAAAACAGAATTGAAATTGTACAAATTCAAATTGATCCCAAATTCCAGAAAAAAGGACTTGGACAGCAAATTATTAAAGAAGTTATCAAAAATGCTTTAGCCGAAAAGAAGGAATTAGTTTTAAGCGTATTAAAAGCAAATCCGGCCAAAGAATTATATGAAAGACTGGGATTTAAAATAATTGACGAAGATGAATTTTCGTTTATGATGTTGTTTGTTATTTAAAAATATCCAACCTAATATTTGTTTAAATTTGTTCTTTCATCTTAATCGAGTTTTATGAATGTTTGGAAACAAAAGGATATTAAATTATTTCTAATCGTAATTCCGGTAATTAATTTGATCAATTACTTTATTACCTACAACAACGTATCCTTCAATTTCTATTTCTTCATTACTTTTCTGATTGATACGGCTCAGGGCTATTTTGCGTGGCTTATAATTCGGTATATTATTATAAAAATGGAAATGAAAAGTCCGCTGATTCACTTTTCATTTGAACGAATTTTAAAACAGCTCATTTTGACTTCTGTTATAGGATTAGCAATCATTATTTTACTTACCGAAATTTTAAACGCCGCAGCCAGAGATACTCCCGTTCCTTTGAGCTTTTATTTTCTGGATATCTGGATTTACTTTATCTGGATTTTAGTTATTAATGGGGTTTACATCGGAATGTATTATTTTTTGATTTGGAGAAACTCGGAACAAAAATTATTAGGTTCTCAAAACTTAAAAGCAGAAGGAATCAATGTTAAAATAGGAAACAAAAACAGTAAAATTGCCCTTAATTCTATTGCCGGATTTTATGTGGAAGACAATGTTAGTTTTGTAATTGACAAAGATTCTAAATCGTATATTATAGAAAGTTCCCTTGAAAATTTAGAGTATAAACTGCCTCCCGAAATTTTCTTTAGAATTAATAGAAAATACATTCTTAACCGAAGCTCCATTGTATCGTTTAAAAGAATTGAAAACAACAAATTATTAATTCTAACCATCGATAATAATGTAATTCCCGCCGAACTTACTTTAAGCAGACTAAAATCGCCTGCATTTAAAAAGTGGTTTGAAAAAGATATGCTGGAACTTTAGTGCGTTTCAACTCTAAATTCAATACGCTTCGGCTTTAAAACCCAATAAATAAGGTGTTTTGTTTTTTCATGAAAATATATTTGCTCCAAATTTTAAACAAATAATATCATGAAACAATTCATTTTTAAAATTGCAATCTTTATTGTTTTGCCATTTTTAAGTTATGCACAAACCACTAATTTTGATCAAAAAGAAACGGTTATAGATTCTATTATGAAAACCAAATTAGTTTTTAAAGGGAAAAAACCAGTTCACAGTTTTCTTCTTTATGGAAAAAATAATACAACCGGATTTGAAATCAATAAAGGCGTTGGAATCATCGGAAGAAATAATACTCCCGTTGACGAAAACTATCAATACAATACCGCCAGTATTACCAAAACATTTGTAGCCGCAATAATCCTTCAGTTAGAAGAAGAAGGAAAATTAAAAATAACAGATAAAGCGATACAATATTTAGCAAATGATGCAAATGTAAGATTCGAAAAAATCAATTATTTTACAGAAATTTCAATTGAAATGCTTTTGAATCATACTTCGGGAATTGCGGATGTTTTTACAGATGCCGAAACTAAATTCAATATAAGTGTTCTCTTTCATAAAAAAAGACAATACACGCCGCAAATGTTGATGGATAAATTTTATAAATATAAGCTGAATGAAAAGTTCTTTAACAAACCCGGCGAAGGCTATCATTATTCTGATATTAATTATATGATGCTTGGCTTTATTATCGAAAAAATTACGAATCAATCGCTGCCGCAAGCTATTAGAGAACGTATTTTGGAACCTTTAAAAATGGAAAATACGTATTTTGAATATTATGAACCAATTCATGGAAACGGCAAACGCGCAGATTCTTATTTGAACCGTATTAATATGACTAAAAATATTAATACATCTTATGAATGGGCTGGCGGCGGACTGGTTTCGACCACAAAAGAACTGGGCATTTTTATTGAAGCTTTATTCGATTTAAAACTCTTTAAAAACGAAAAAACATTAGAGAAAATGATTGACATAACGGCAACAAAAAAACTGGATGCTCATTATGGACTTGGACTTTATAAATATGATTTTAACGGAAAAACATTTTACGGTCACGGCGGATTTTACGGTTCAATTCTTGCTTACAATCCTGCCGATAAAGTTACAATTTCGGCTAATATTGGGCAGGCCTTTGCTCCTTTTAATACCGGAGAACTTATTCAGGAGTTAGTGAAAATTATTTCAAATCCTTAACAATTTCAATATCAAAAAACAATAACAATTTCAATATCAATATTAATATTAATAAAATCAAACATTATGTTAGAAATAAGAACCAATTGCGAGCATTGTAACAAATCTTTGCCAAACGATAGTTCAGAAGCCATGATATGCAGTTTTGAGTGTACGTTTTGCAGCGACTGTGTAACGAATGTATTAGAAAATGTCTGCCCGAATTGCGGCGGTGGTTTTGAAAAAAGGCCGACACGTCCAGCACAATCTCTTATAAAGAATCCTGTAAAAACAGAAATAATCCTAAAACCTGTTGATCTGGAAGTGTTTAAAACTTTAAAACAAAAAAATAAAGATATTGATCCTAGAAAACGTTAGATCATAATTAGTAGTAAATCGGGACATTAGTTTTGTTCCGATTTTTTGTTTTTAGAAGAAATTCTATTGTTATAAAAAACGCTCTAATTGATAGAAAACTGCGGTAAGTTCTTTTCCTTTTTCTGTCAATTCATATTCTACATGAAGCGGTTTCAGCTTAATTACTTTTCTTTCGAGTAAACCATCGTGTTCCATTTCTTTTAATGAAGAAGCGATTGATTGTTTATTTGAACCTTCAATTTCTCGCAAAAGACTACTAAACCGAACCGTATTATCGACCACCAAGCGAAAAATTTGCGGTTTCCACTTTCCTGCAAAAAGCTTTAAAACCTCTTCGGCTGGGCAGTTATCGATTTTATCTTCAATTTTTTTAGTAGTCATAAATTTTTGACTTATTGTGTAATATAAATTGTTGCTGGAACTTTGCGTAAAATTATTTAAAATAAATGAATTATGAATACTGAAAAACTTTTTAGTGCTTTAGATTTTAACGGTCTAAAACTAAACAATAGAATTGTAATGGCTCCTATGACACGATCAAGAGCGATTAATAATGTTCCGAATGATTTAATGGCTTTGTATTATGAACAAAGAGCAACAGCCGGATTAATAATTACCGAAGGCACTGCAACATCTGCCAATGCATTAGGATATGCGAGAATTCCCGGAATCTACAATCAGGAACAAATTGAAGGCTGGAAAAAAACAACAAACGCTGTACACAAAAAAGGCGGAAAGATTTTTACACAGCTTATGCATGTGGGGAGAATTGCCCACAAAGACAATCTTCCTGCCAACGGAATAATTGTAGCACCTTCTGCAATTTCTGCAGAAACCGATATGTGGACCGATGCTAACGGAATGCAAAAAACTGAAACACCGAAAGAACTATCTCATGATGAGATTCAAAACCTGATTCAGGAATTTGTTCAGGCGGCTCAAAATGCAATCGAAGCAGGATTTGACGGCGTAGAAATTCACAGCGCAAACGGTTATTTATTAGAGCAGTTTTTAAATCCAAATTCAAACGTAAGAACAGATGAATATGGCGGAAGCGTTGAAAACAGAAGCCGTTTTATTTTAGAAATTACGAAAGCTGTTGCAGCAAGTATTGGCTCAGCTAAAGTTGGAATCAGACTTTCGCCATACGGAACTTTTAACACGATGCCGGTTTATGATGAAATCTTTAAAACGTATGATTATTTGTCTGCCGAATTAAACAAATTAGATATCGCTTATTTACATCTTATTGATTATGCGGCAAGAGCATCTGAGGAAGGTTTGAACTTAATTCAAAAAATAAGAACCAATTTCAATAACGCCTTGATTTTAAATGGCGGTTATACAAAAGAAAGAGCTTTAGTTGGTTTAGAAAATGATAAAGCCGATTTAATTTCTTTTGGTTCGAGCTTTATTTCAAATCCAAATTTACCTTATAAATTAGAAAATAATCTGGAATTGACTCCGGCTGATCCAAGCACTTTTTATATGCCAGATGAAAAAGGATATACGGATTATGTATAAGTTAATCTTAATCACAACATTCCTATTTATTAATTGTAACAGTCAAAATTCAAAAATGAAACAAGAAAACAACAATCCGCTTTTATGCGATCCTGAAAGCGGAATCTGCGAAATGCCTTCTTACCAAAAAAGTAAAGAAGACGAAATAAAAACTGAAACTGAAAAACCGATCAAAATAGTTTATTTTACTGATCCTATTTGTTCTTCGTGCTGGGGAATTGAACCGCAATTGCGAAAACTGAAATTAGAATATGGAACTAATTTTGAAATCGAATACCGTATGGGCGGACTTTTAAAAGACTGGTCGTACAGCAGCGGCGGAATAAGTAAACCAAGCGATGTGGCGCATCATTGGGACGAAGTAAGTTTGTATTATGAAATGCCAATTGATGGCGATGTTTGGTTAGAAGATCCGTTAGCGTCTTCCTACCCTGCTTCTATCGCTTTTAAAGCGGCTCAAATACAAAACAAGGAAAAAGCAATTCAGTATTTAAGAAGAATCCGAGAAATGGTTTTTCTGGAAAAGAAGAATATCGCGAAGTTTGAAATACTTCAAAAAGCCGCTTTAGAAGTTGGTTTAGATACCGAAAAATTCAAAGCCGATTATGAAGGAACGGCAAAGGAATTATTCAATGAAGATTTAGAAGTTACCAGGAAATACGGCGTGCGAGGATTTCCAACTTTATTTTTGAGCAATCAAAAAGATAATCAACTTGTAATTAATGGTTTTCAACCTTATCAAAACTTTGAAAAAGCCATTTTGCAATTGTATCCAAATGCTGAAAAAACAGATATTAATAAAGGTTACAGTTATTTGTTTGGAAAATATGCAACATTAACAACTAAAGAATATGCTGTTTTAAGCAATCAATCAACTCGTGAAGCCGAAAAGTTTTTAAGCGATTTGGCGCATCAGAATAAATTAAAAAAGATCACTTCAAAAAATGGAAATTTATGGCAGTTAAAAGATTCTGGTAATTAACCCGAATTTCTAACAACCCTAATGAAACAGCCGCATCGCTGCAGCATGCCGGCTTAACATTGGGAAATAAAATGCTGTTTTATTTTCTGTATTAGTTTTTTTATCTTTGAAATATAAATCCACTACCATGTACGACCAACTGATAAAAAAGATAAAAACCATTCATTCTTTTACAGATGAAGAGATTGATTTTTTTATCAGCAAACTCAAGGAACGCTTTATTCCGAAAGGAGAACATTTCCTGATGGAAGGTCAAGTCAGCAGGCATTTAGGTTTTATTGTTTCGGGAATTGGAATGCATTACAGGAATTATGAAGGCGTAGAAATTCCGACTGATTTTACTGTTGAAAATGAATGGCTGGGTTACTTAAACAGCTTTACCAACAAAACAGTTTCTGATATGAATATCAAAGTATTAGAAGATACACAGCTGCTTCTTTTATCAGCAGAAGATTTTGAAACCGTTTATATGTTTCAACCCAAATTTATGATCTTAAAAGATTATTATACAGAGCTTTCCTTTATCAGTAATACGCGCCACACAGCCGATCTGGCCATGCTTGACGCCAAACAGCGCTATTATAAATTCATGAAAGACAAAGCAGATCTTGCTAATCGTGTTCCCCAATATTATATTGCTGCTTATTTAGGAATTAAACCTCAATCACTCAGCAGAATACGAAAATAAACCTACTGTTTTTTATTAACAAATGTGAACGAAACTGTTCGCTGTAGCTGCCAATTTTGCATCATAATTTTTATACTAAATTAATGATGGAAAATTTTAAAAAACAACTACTAAAAACAATAGTCGTAATAACGGCTGTAGTAAGTCACACAAATGCACAAACACAAGACTGGAAAACCGAGAAAAGAGTTAATCTTCTTTTTGGCATAGCGCAAACGGCGATAGCAAAAGGAATAAATGTTGAAGGAAACTATATTCACAACCGTTTTATTTTTGATTATTCGCACGGCGCTTCACTTGAGTTTACAGGTAACCTACTACCTGATGATTTAAAAAACCAACATCTTGCCGTTCACGAACCCTGGACAACGGGATTTGGTATTGGTTACAGAATTAAGGAATGGATCAACATTCGCGTTGAACCAAAATGGCACAAATTTGAGTTTTATTACGAAGGCGATCCGCAGACAAAAAGCAACGAAATTACTTCTTACAACACATTCAGCCTCGGATTAGGAGTTTATGGCAGTTATCTTCCGTTTAAAAAGAAAGACAATTTCCTAAAAGGATTTATTATTTCACCAAGCGTTAGATTTTGGCCAACCGTAAGTTCAAGTTTAAAAGGCGGTGAATTTATTTATCAGAATAGAGAAACTGGTAAAGTTGAAGAAATAAAAACGCTTGATCCCGGAACAAAATTTACGCCTATTGTAGTGAATGTCAGCATTGGATATTCTTTTCAACTAAATAAAAAAAGATAATGGCATCTGAAATAAAAGCCATTGTTTTCAAAACACCGCTGCTTAAAGCAACAAAGCTCTTTTTTGAAAATATTGGCTTTCAAATCAAAGAAACTTCTTTGATGCATTTTGTAATTTATTCTAAAAACTTACGGCTGGTTTTTCTTAAATCAGAAAGGGATTTTGAAATAGAATTATACACGAATGAAAAAGAAAGTTCTGAAAAATGTTTAACTGAAAAATGTAATGAACATTCTTTTGAAACTTCTGAAGACCCAAACAAAATAAAAGTGATAACGATTGTCAATAATCAGAAAAACAATAAATTATAATAATTAAAAAATATGAAAGCAATAGTATTAGACGGTTTTGGAGGAGTTGAGAATTTTAAAATTAAAGAAATTCCCCGTCCGCAAATCCGAGAAAAAGAAGTATTACTAAAAGTAAAAGCATTCAGCATAAATCCTGTTGATATTAAAACACGAAAAGGAGCTTCACTTGCCAGTGAATTAGCTAAAAATCCGCCTGTAATATTAGGTTGGGATGTTTCGGGAATTGTGGAAGAAGTGGGTTCTGAGGTTACCAATTTTAAAGTCGGCGACGAAGTTTTTGGAATGATTAATTTTCCGGGAGTTGGAAATGCTTACGCCGAATATGTTGCCGCTCCAGCCGGACATTTAGCGATTAAACCTGCCAACATAAGTCATGAAGAAGCCGCAGCCAGTACTTTGGCAGCATTAACGGCTTGGCAGGCTTTCACCTTTTTTGGTAAAGTAAAAAAAGATGATAAAATCCTGATTCATGCGGCGGCTGGCGGCGTGGGACATTATGCGGTTCAAATTGCCAAACATTTTGGTGCGTATGTTATTGGAACTTCTTCAGAAAAAAATAAAGATTTTGTTTTAGAATTAGGAGCCGATGAACATATCGATTACAAAAACGCCAGATTTGAAGATGTAGTTTCAAATGTTGATTTTGTTTTGGAAACTATTGGTTATGATAACTTTGGACGTTCTGTTGATGTTGTAAAACCAACGGGAACTATTATCAATTTACCATCGGGATTATCTGAAGAAGTAAAAGAAAAAGCCTTAAAAAAAGGTATAAATGTCAATTTCATGATGCTTGTTTTTTCTGATCCTGAAGACATGAAAAGTATTGCATCGCTTTTAGAACAAGGAATTATAAAAGCACACGTTTCAAAAATATTCGATTTTGAAGACATTCAGGCCGCACACACGCAGGTTGAAAGCGGAACTACTGCGGGAAAAATTGTTGTTAGAGTATTTTAATTTAAAAAGACATAAAATGAAATATCATCACGTTGACGTTTTTTCAGATAAACCATTTTCGGGAAATGGACTGACTATTTTTATTAACGAAAATCCTCTGGAGAAATCTCTTATGCAGACTATTACGCAGGAAATGAGACAATTTGAAAGTATCTTTTTAAATCAAATAAACTCAGATACTTTTCGCGCTCATATTTTTACAATGGAAGAAGAATTGGATTTTGCGGGACATCCCATAATTGGAGCAGCCGCAATTGTTCATGATTTATATGCTAAAGATACAGAAGAAAGCAGTGTCAATTTTCAGCTTAATGAAAAATTAGTTACGGTAAAAACGGTAAAGCATAACAATCATTATTCTGCACAAATGAATCAGGGGAAACCGGAATTCAGAAATATTCTAAGTAAAGAACAGGAAGAAACTTTTTTAAGTTATTTCAATCTTTTACCAGATGATAAATACGATCATTTGCCTTTGCAGGTAATATCGACAGGACTTCCCTATTTGATAATTCCTGTAAAGTCAAAATCTTTAGCCAAAGTAAAAGTCACTATACCGGATTTAGAAGAAAAGCTACAAGAAGTAAATGCGAAGTTTTTCTATGTTTTAGATACTGAAAATCTGGAAGGAAGAACCTGGGATAATTTTGGTTTGGTCGAAGATATTGCCACAGGAAGTGCGGCGGGACCTGCGGGCGCTTATTTAGTTGAGAATAAATTGGTAAATATTAATAGCGAAATTATACTAAATCAGGGAAGTTTTTTAGGAAGACCGAGTGAAATGAAAGTAATAGTAAAGGGAACTAATGTTGAAGAAAGTGATATTTATGTGGAAGGTAATGTTTACAAAATAGCCATTGGAGAGCTGTTTCAATCAGATATATAATTGAAAAATAAGATGTTTCGTCAATTTTAGTACTTTTACATCAAATCTAACTTTATGAGCATTTGGAAAGATAAATACATCCCGATATTTCTTGTATTGATCCCAATATGCAAGCTGATAAATTTCTTTATTACTTTTTCTGAAGTAACGTATAACTCTGCTTTGGCTGTTGCTTTTGTGATTGATATCATTCAAGGATATTTGTGCTGGATGGTCATTCATTTAATCATCAAAAAGATGGAAAAGAAACAAAGTACCGTTCACTTTTCTATCTCTCAATTTTTAAAACAGGTTTTCTTTACTTCGCTTGGTGCAGTTGTAACGGCACTTATTGTTCCTGATGGAAGTGTTTTGATTACAGGAAAAAGATATACCAATTCTGATGGAAGTTACTTGCTTCATGACTTAATCACATTCCTGATTTGGATATTGTTAATCAATTTCATTTATGTCTTTTTAAGATATTATGATGTTTGGAAAAAAGTAGAAGAAAATCTATTGTTAGAAAAAACCTTAAAAACCGAAGGTCTTACGATTAAAATTGGCGACAAGAATATTAAAGTTGCTTTAACGGATATTCATGGTTTTTATGTAGAAAACGGTTTTACGTTTCTTATTAATTCCGGTTTTAAAACTTTTATTGTCGAAAGTTCTCTGGATAAACTGGAAGAAAGACTGCCCGAACGTTACTTTTTTAGGGTAAACAGAAAATTTATTCTGCACAGAAATGCTATTGTTTCTTTCAAAAGAATAGAAGATAACAAATTATTGATTACAACTTTATCGGAAAAACCTCTTCCGATCGAACTTTCTATGAGCCGTTTGAAAGCGCCTGCTTTTAAAAAATGGTTCGAGCTCGATACTGCGCTTTAATTAGCTGACATTTCAACCCCAAAATTGCTACACTTCAACTTTTGTTCGAGGTGAAATTCACTACACTTCAACTTTAAACCCTTGTTATCGCTAGGATTGCGGTTTCTTGTGCCAATATCTTTGCCAAAAATATTTAACCATTAAAAATCAAAATAATTTAAAGCAGGAAATCATGGTATAACAAATTAGGAGTTTCAATCATCAATCAATCACACATTCAAAACAAGCTTTTAGTCTTCTTTTAATCAATCATAAAAAGCTTGTTGCGGATATAATTTTAAATGCAGCTTACGGATGCTGCAGAATCAAATAAATCAATATCTAATGAAAATTACAAAACAATTATTTTTTAAATTACTATTTCTGATGGCGTTTGCATGGAATGCGTCGGCACAGGAAAAGGTAACCTTAAGCGGAACTATTTCCGACGACGCAAATAATGAAACACTCATTGGCGTAAACATTTACATTAAAGAACTTAAAACAGGAATCGTTACTAACGAGTATGGCTTTTATTCTATTTCGGTTCCTAAAGGAAAGTATGAACTTCAAGTAAGTTATATCGGGTATAAAACGATAATTCAAAACATTGCTTTAAATGCTTCCATTAAAAAGAATATAGCCCTGGAAAGTGACAGCGAGCAATTGCAGGAAGTCGTAATTAACAGCAATGATAAAAGTACGATTACCAACATCAGAAAACCTGAAATGAGTACCAATAAACTTACGATTCAGGAAATTAAAAAAATGCCTGCCGTTTTGGGCGAAGTCGATGTTTTGAAATCGGTATTGCAATTGCCGGGCGTTACCAATTCTGGAGAAGGATCAAACGGATTTAATGTTCGCGGCGGTTCAACAGATCAGAATTTAATTTTACTGGATGAGGCAACGGTTTACAATTCATCTCACGTTTTTGGTTTCTTTTCTGTTTTCAATTCAGATGCTATTAAAGATATCAAATTGTACAAAGGCGGAATTCCTGCAAAATACGGCGGACGCGTTTCTTCTGTTCTTGATATTTATCAAAAAGACGGAAACAGCAACGAGTTTCATATGAATGGCGGAATCGGTTTAATATCAAGCAGATTAATGGCCGAAGGCCCAATTACAAAAGGCAGAGGTTCGTTTTTAGTTGCCGGAAGAGGTTCATACGCTCATTTATTCATGAAGTTGTCTGACAACAAAAACTCGGCTTATTTTTATGATTTGAATGCGAAATTAAGCTACAAACTGAGCGATAACAATACGTTATTTGCGTCTGGATATTTTGGAAGAGATACTTTTAAAATCAGCGAAGATTTTAGCAATACTTACGGAAACTCGATTTTTAATTTGAGATGGAACCATTTATTTTCAGATAAGTTATTTTCTAATTTATCGGTAATCTACAGCGATTATGATTATGGTTTGGATTTACCTTCGGAAGGGCTTACTTGGAAATCAGGAATTAAAAATTACAATTTTAAATATGATTTTAAACACTACGCATCAGATAAATTAAAATTAACTTATGGTGTAAACGCGATGTTTTATGCCTTTAATCCTGGAACTGTAAGCCCTTTTGGTTCTTCTTCTGGAATTAATTTCAAGCAATTGGATAAAAAATACGCTGCAGAACCTTCCATTTATGTTCAGGCAGAACAGGAACTTACAGATAGATTATCGGTTAACTACGGACTGCGCTATAATATGTTTTACAGAATTGGCGAAACAGAGAATATTTATGCTAATGATCAGGCCGTAGTTTTTAATGATGCGATGCAAATTTATCAAAGTGCGACTCCAATAAGTGTAAAAAATCACGATGGCGGAGAAGTTATTGCAAGTTTTGATAATCTGGAACCGCGTATTGCCGTGGCTTATCAATTATCTGAAAACGAATCGTTCAAAGCGAGTTACAACAGAATGAGCCAGTATTTACATTTGATTTCAAACACAACATCGGCAACACCGCTTGATGTTTGGGCTCCGAGTGATAAATTCATCAAACCGGAAATATTAGATCAGGTTGCTTTTGGATATTTTAAAAACTTTAAAGACGGCGCGTATTCTCTTGAAGCAGAGACTTTTTACAAGCGAAGCAAAAATCATATTGATTATATTGACGGTGCTGATTTAATTGCCAATAATGCTATTGAACAAGTGGTACTTACAGGAAAATCAAGATCGTATGGTTTAGAGCTTTTGGTTAGAAAAAACACAGGTAAATTAACTGGTTTTGCTTCTTATACACTTTCTAGATCAGAACAGCAGACGCCGGGAAGAACAGCAAATGAAACCGGAATTAATAATGGTGAATGGTACCGTTCCAGCTATGATAAAATGCATAATCTTTCGGTTACAGGTGCGTATCAGGTTACAGAAAAATGGTCTTTCGGCGGAATTTTCGCCCTGCAGTCAGGAAGAGCGGCTACTTTCCCTAACGGTCAATATTCTTATGGCGGAATGGTAGTTCCTACTTTCGAAGGAAGAAATAAAAGCAATTTTGCGGCTTACCATCATTTAGATCTTTCGGCAACATATATTCCAAAACCGGATAAAAACAAAGGATGGCAGAGCGAATGGGTATTTAGTGTTTACAATATCTATAACAGAGCAA
The DNA here is from genome assembly GCF_002482975.1 of Flavobacterium sp. UBA7680. GTDB lineage: Bacteria > Bacteroidota > Bacteroidia > Flavobacteriales > Flavobacteriaceae > Flavobacterium. Next base: position 245,439 of record NZ_DLHA01000019.1, read on the forward strand.
ATGCGGCTTCGATGTCTTTCCGTCAAAACGAAACTTCGGGAGCAAATGAAGCGGTTAAAATGTCCATTTTCGGAATCATTCCGAGTGTTACGTACAACTTTAAATTCTAAAAATAAACAAAATGAAAAAACTAAAATATATAGCAATTATACTGGTAACTCTAATCGTTGCCAGCTGCGAGGATGTTGTTGATGTAAAATTAGATACAGCCCCGCCAAAATTGGTCATCGACGCTTCTATCAATTGGTTTAAAGGTACCAACGGAAGTGTTCAGAAAATTAAATTATCGACAACAACTGGTTTTTATGATACTGAAATTCCAGCGGTTTCGGGAGCAGTTGTTCAGATAAAAAATAGTGCGAATACTATCTTCAGTTTTGTTGAAATGCCAAATACGGGAGAATATATCTGCAGCAATTTTACACCCGTAATTGGTGAAACGTATGAACTGACGGTTGCAACTAACGGTGAAACGTATACTGCAGTCGAAAAAATGATGGGAGTTCCTGACATTGATCGTATCGAACAAAAAGATGATGCAGGATTTTCTGGAGATGAAATTGAAGTGAAATTTTACTTTAAAGACAATGCCAATGAAGCTAATAATTACATGACAACTTTTGAAACTGATATTGTCGTTTATCCTTATTACTCGGTTTTTGATGATGAATTTTTTCAGGGAAACGAAAGTTATGGTTCTTATACGCATCAGGATTTAGCACCCGGAAATGAAATGAAAATGGCACTTTACGGAATTTCTAAAGATTACCTGAATTATATGAACATTTTGTTGAGTGCTTCGCAAGATCAATACGGTCCGTGGTCTACAACGCCAACTAATGTGAGAGGAAATTTTATCAATCATACTGATTCTAAAAACTTTGCTTTAGGTTATTTCCGCCTTTCTGAAGTGGATAAAAGAGATTATACTATTCAGTAAATTATTTAATGCAGGAATCCTTCAATATTTAAAGAAGGATTCCTGTATAAATAGCTGCAAACATGGAAACTATTCGTAAAAACCTGCTGAGAATTCACGGCGTATTATTAATCTTAATTGGAATATCTGCCGCTATAAATACAACAGTTGGCGTTCATTTTAACAGAGGCCTTTATCATTTTCTTTATACCAACAAGCTTGCTTTTATTGGCTTATTTCAGGCTTATTTATTAGTGGTTTTAATTGGCATTGTTTTATGGTTAGGTTCTCAAAAGAAAAACAGGAAAAAGTGGAACCGCATTGGCTGTCTTTTTCATTTTTTTATCCTGATTTTATATGTTCAATATTGGGATTTCTTTATCTCCTTATATGAAGAAGAAAACACTACACTTATTAATTTCACCTTTCATCTTACTTTTTTTTCACTAGAACTCTGGGCAGGTTTCGCCAAATCAAAAAAAATACATACTTAAACAATTTTACAACAAATGAAAAAAGCAGTTAAATTATTTCTAATCACAAACGGAATAATCTTAATTCTTCAATCTATGCTGCTTTTAATAAAACCATCAGCATTTAGAATAACAGAATGCATAATACCTGACAGTCCAAATCTGGTCGAAATAATGACGCTGTACGGCGGACTTAAACTGGGCTTGGGTTTCTTCTCTTTTTGGAGTGCCTTTAATACTAAAAGATATAAAATGGCACTTTCTATATTTACTTTTATTTATTTTATCGCAGAAATTACCAAACTTATTGGCATAATTCAATACGGAGACAAGGATCTAAACAAATTAATTGCAATGGCTGCTAAAGTTGTTTGTGCTTTTTCTGCTTTCTACATCAATAAGGTTATTTTTTATTCGAAAAGAAGAATTGAGACTCCTAATTTTTGACAGAAAAAAATATAAATAACTGATAATAAATCTTTTAAAACAGCTTATAAAATAAAACACAGGATATTTTCTTATTTATTGCATTTTTAAAAAATATTAATAAACTGACAATCAGCCGATTTTTTTTTAAGATGTACAAAAAGAACATTGAAGGGTTGCATTTTTAACACATATTTTAGCAAAAACAGTAAAACATCTGTAATTCAGCAATTTACACAATAAAAAATAAGTTTTTTTTGAATAAAACTGAATTTCTTTTCTAATTTTGCGCCACAATAATCTTTGACAATCAAGCAATTAAAAAATGACAAAATTTAGTAAAACAGTTTTAACTGATACCTTATTACTATCATCACTTTACACTTATGCTGATGAAGAAAAAGGAGACTACATTTTGATGATCGATACCGGAAACGGAAAAGTGGAAAGCTTTATTCTAGATGGTGCTGAAAACGCATCTTTTACTATATGTGATGAAAATCACAATTTAATTTACTCCGGAGAACCTGAAATAAACAAATTTGAAATATCAAAAACAATTAGTTTACAAGGTTATCCATCTGGAATTTATTTCTTAGAGATAATAGAAAATGGAAAAGTTGCAAAACACCAGATTAAAGTTACAGCTAAAAAAGAGAAAACACTACAATTAGACGAAAGTCTAAATCAAATTCCTGCTTTTAGCCTATAAATCCCCTTTTTTGTCCCAACAAAATCTTCTAAACAGCTTTCTGAGCTGTTTTTTTGTTTTTGTCTAATTCCTAACTACTCATTTTCGGCCTTGCTGATCATTTCTAAAACAATATCAATAACTAAAAGGGCTTTTAGTCTGGTTCCGCAGCTCAGATAAATCCAGGTTCCTAAAGATTCATCTGCGGTAAACATGCAGGTAATTTGAGAAATATTAACGGTGTACTGGGTTAAATCATCGGTTCTGAATTGGATTGTTTTCATTTGTAGGTAATGTTTAGAAACATTAAAGTTATTTGATGTAATCCGTTTATCTTCAAAATTTCAATTATAATATTATTATAATTGTTTCAACGAATTATTAATAACTACGAGGAAAAAACTTATCAGAATAACTTATTAATATGCTAATTATGAAGGAAATGTAAATTTATTTCTACTTGTAAGATTTAGATTCTTTTTACTGATTTGAAATAGTATTAAATAATAAAGCAACCCGAAGGTTGCTTTATTTTAGGCTATGATAATACTGTTAATAGTTGATTTTTTTGGGAATGTAATAGCACAAAATCACTTGTTGACAAATTTCTAAATATGCTTTTTTTTTTTAGGACGAGAAAGGGAACTCTTCAGAGAGCGGGGCATTATTTAATGGCGGAGTTTGTATGAAAACTTTCCATAACAATAGTATTTCTTTAAAATCAGTTAAGGGAATTTCTTTAATTAAAACCCCGTCTTTATTTTCAAATTTTGCTGTAGTATCAGTATACATTACCCTCATATTATCCATAAAAATATCTCTACAATAGCCATCATCATAATACCCATCTGTAATTATGAAATTAATGTCTTCTATTATATCTTCTACATCATCTTTATCAGCAAAGAAATAAAGAAAATAATTAAAAAGAGGGATCGATGCATTTTTATCATCTGCCTCTTTCGAATATTTTTGCCCAGTTGGGGTATTTATAATCGCATTTTTAAAAACTATATTATATTTTTCTAAAACTGTCATTTTTTTAATTTATAGTTGGATAAGAACCCTGCTCGCAAAGTGTTCTTTATTATGTAACATGCTCCGCAAATGTCCACGCTCTGCAAAGTGTTCATTATTATGCAACATGCTCAGCAAATGTCTCCGTTATGAAAAGTGTTCTTTTATCACACAATCACGCTGCGCAAATGTCTCCGACTTTGCGCTATTTTAAAATCTTCATCAAAAAACGAAAACGTCTAAAAGTCTCTGACTTTAAAATCAAATTTCAATACTGATTATAACGAATAAATGATTTATTATCTAAAACATTAACAATTAAATTATCTGCTTTTTCTATTTTTAGTAAGCCTGAATCACAAACATAATTACTTGCACTTGAATAAACATATTCTGAGGCTTTAGCAACAAGTCCGGCTCTTACAGGATTTAAATGTATATAATCTAATTTAGACCACATAAATTCATTTGTATAAATTTCTTCTGCATGGTTTCCGTATTGCCAGAATTGGTATTCTTTATTTCTTGAATGGCTTTGTGTAACTAACTTAAAACGTTCCAATATCCATTCTCTTCTACTTTCGGGACTATTTTGAATTTTTTCGAGAATATTTTTAGCTATAAACTTTTTAAAATCCCTTATTAAATCTGATAATTTCCCATTTTCAGACTGAACAATTAAATGTATGTGATTACTCATAATAACATAACCATATAAAATCATTCCTTTATTCTGAATGCAGTATTCTAAACTTTCAATAACAATATCTCTATAAATCTGACGTGTAAAAATATCTACCCAGTCTACAACTGTAGAGGTTATAAAATGTGGCAATGCCTGATCCCTGATAACGTATCCTTCTTTCATTATATTTTTTTACAAAAATATAAGATTTAACTTATTTATTTTATCGTTTCTAGAAATAGACAAGAAAAGTCACAGACTTTTGACACGCTTATAATTTCTAAGAACAAAAAAATTGCGCAAAGTCAGAGACATTTGCGCAGCTTTTTCAGTTGAACTCTTCGGGGAGCGAGGATAATATAAAAGTGTTCTTTCCATATTTTTGAGTGTCTGTTAATCTTTCATTTCTCTTCTTTGAAATCTTCAATAGCTTCAAATAATAAATTTTTATGATAATCATTTAGATTTGTAAACCAATTATCAACTTTACTATAAATTCTATTCAGATCATTTGAATTGACTTCGTTACTACGATCTTCTAAATCTTTTACATCAAGATATATTTCTTTCAGACCATCCCAATCTACTCTTGAACCTGGTGAATAACTATCGGCAAATTTTAAAAAAACTGGCTCGTCAAAAAGTTCATTTTCCAAAAAGTGTTTTGCTTTAAGACTTGATCCACCGCTTCCAAAAAGCTCAGGTAAATTAGGTATGATAACTCGTAATAACTGATAAACTACTTGTGCATATGTTATCGCTAATGCACCAGTTTCGAGTTTTTCTTTCCAAGTTTTTTTGAGCTTATCTTCTTGCATTGGCGCATGAACACGACAAAAACCAGCAAATTCTGGTCGTCCTATATTCTTGCATTGCTCTTTTGTCGTTTTGGTTACTATTCTACATCTTTCACTACTCATAACTATTTGTTTTTTAATAATAGACCATATTTAGTTAGACTTTCAGCCAATTCATTATAGAATAACCATTATCCAACATAACAGAGATATACTGTCGTTGTTTAATTATCCTATTCAAAATATAAGTATTTTAAATATTCTATTTTTCGAATAATTTTTACAGTATGAAATTAAATATATAACCCCAAATGCACAATACGTACAAATACTTGATTTAAAACAAGTTATAAACAAATAGATTATAATAACAAAAAGCCCAACTTTACAGTTAGGCTTTTTCTCTATAAAAATAATAACTTCACATAAACATTATTCCACATTACACTCCGCAAGCCAATCATAAATTTCAGTCTGCGCGCGTCTTGGTTCATCAATATTTAGAATTTCCATTTCATTATTTCCTTCACTATTTATGATTCTTCTTTTCGTGTTATCTTCTAACTGTAACTGAATAATTGTATTAATTTCTTCAATATGTTTTTCATCATACAATGGATAAGCAACTTCTATTCTTCTGTTTAAATTTCGGCTTAACATATCTGCAGATGATAAATAGATTTTTTCCTCGCCATTATTTGCAAACTTGTAAATTCTGGAATGTTCTAAAAACATATCTACAATTCTGTAGATTTTTATATTCTCGGTTGCATATTTTATTCCCGGCAATAAAGTGCAAATTCCGCGGACTATTAATGTCACTTCAACACCTGCCCTGCTTGCTTCAATAAGTTTATCAATAATATCTTTTTCATCAACTCCGTTTACTTTTAAAAATACTGTAGCTTCTCTTCCGGCCTTCTTATTTTTTATTTCGGTATCTATTAATTCTATTAGCTTCTCTTTCATGTTAAAGCCTGCGGCCAGAATATGTTTTGGTGCGTTTGCTTTTTTCTTCGTTTTTAAAAATGCAAAGACTTTTTTTAGATCATCTGTATATTTTTTTTCTGAGGTGAAAAATCCAAAATCAGAATAAATATTGGCGGTACTTTCATTAAAATTTCCTGTCGATAAATAATTATAGTACTTTTTATTTCCGTATTTGTCTTTCATGGTCACCATTGCCACTTTAGCATGAACCTTTAAATTCGGCATACTTTGAATGATTTTTATTCCGGCATTTTTCATTTCGCGTGACCAGAATAAATTATTGTATTCATCAAAACGTGCTTTGACTTCGACAAAAACAGTTACTTTTTTTCCGTTTTTAGCGGCGCTTATCAAAGCATTTGCAATTAACGACTGCGATGAAATTCGGTATAAAGTAATTTTTATCTCCAGAACGTTTCTGTTAATTGCCGCCTGATTAAAAAACTGAAGTACATAATAATACGATTGATACGGAAAGTGTAATAATTGATTTTTTTTATCAATAACTTCAAAAATAGATTTCTTGCTTTCAAATGGCAGATGCTTGAGACTGGGATAATTTTCTCCCTGAAGATTGGGTTTTACAGGATTTGGAAACTTGAATAAATCATAAAAATTATGATGGCTTCCTCCTTTTATCATTTCATCTTTTTTAAGACGGAAAGTTTTTTTACATACCGAAAGTGTTTCAGCATCCATATTAGAATCATACAAAAATCTTGTCGACGAACCGCGTTTTCGTTCTTCAATTTTTGCTTCAATTTTCGCTATTAAATCTCCTGAGTTTTCATCTTCTATCAAATAATTTTCATCACGGTTTAATTTTATAGCATTACAGGAAACCACTTTTCCGGAAGAAAATATAAGGGATAAACAATTCTTTATTATAGTATCAATCGAAATAATATAATGCGTATCTCCTGGCTTTGCAATTGTTTAAATCGATCTAGTTTATCCGAAGGAATATTCAAATAAGCATAATTAAAGTTACCCGAAGTATCTTTTAACTTGACCAAAAAGTATAAACTGCGATTGTTTAAAAAATACGTTTTAGGCTGGTTTATCGAAATATAAATAACCTGAATATAAGAGAGAATGATACTTTTAAAATAATACTCAATCTCCTCAAGATGCTCTTCAAGAAGCTCTTGATTTTCATAGTAAACAATATTATTAGCGGCTAATTCTGGCAGTATTGATTTCTTCCAAATTGCTCCGAATCTGTTTTGCTGGAGATTTACTTCGGCTAAAATTTTATTGAGTAATTCTGTGTTCTTTTTTGAATTTTTAGTCAGCAGTTTTCTGATTTTAACCCTGAAAAATTCATCTAAATTAGAAGAATGAATGGCTAAAAATTTTATTCTTTCATATAGCGAATTATTGGAATCATAGGCTTCATCCAAAATACAGTTATTGAAAGAGAGCCACGAAATTTCTGAAGGTATAAGATGGTTTTGCACGTAAAAAAATTGGTTTATACTTTATTGATACTTGTAAATTTCAGGATTAATTATTTTAAAATGTAAATACAAATGGGCTGTTAACCATAATTTAATTTATTGGTAACATAACTTAATCCGCATAATATCATTGTTATAGCTTATATCGAAATCTCATTATTACGTTGGTATATGCTAAATACCGTCTTCTTTTTATTGGCTTCAAAAATAATAAATAATCTTAATCCTATTAACTTTTTGTTAACCGTATTATAATACTGCTTCGATAGTACGATTTCTCTTTTAACGTACTTACAAGTAGTAAGAATTATAATTCAAAAACAATCCGTTCTATCGACAACATTTCCAGAAAACAAAGCTGATTACTTTTTATTTCTCAGTTGGTTATTGCTATCAAATAATTTATAAAAATCATTGAATTTAAATATGTTATAAACCATTAAAACTAGAATTATGAAAAAACAGAATCCAAAAAAGGTATTAAGTAAAGCCTTAATTATTATGCTGTCGGCCCTTACATTCTCATGTCAGGACACAACATTAGAAGAAAGCGAAAATTCTGCTGTAGCAAAAGAGCAGCAAAATTTCAAAAAAATGAGTATCTCAGCAAGTTCTAATTTGGCAAGAAGATGGGCTCCAATTCATTACAAAGATGTAGACGCTACAGGAACTTATGCCGAAGGAGGAAAATCAGATTATCTTACTGCAATTAACTACGACAATGACTGGAATGCCGAAAACAACTGGAACAATCTTCCTGCTTATGCTAATTCTTTAGCGGCACATTGCTACTATTCGGTTGTTGAATCAAATACACATTGGTTTATTACTTATGCTTTTTTCTCTCCACGCGATTGGACAGATAATCCGTTTTTATACAATTTAGATCAGCATGAAAATGATTTAGAAGGTGTATTAATGATTGTAGAAAAAGATGGTTCTACTTATGGTTCTTTAAAAGGAGCGGTTACAGTAAGTCATTCAGATTTTTTCTCTTATGTACCATCTGGAAGTTCTTTTGTAAGCGGACTGGAAAGTGTTGACGGAACATTACAAATGAGAGATTATAACGGAGAATTGCATCCTATTACAGCGCAGGATTCTAAAGGACACAGCCTTAAAGCGTGGCCGCAGCACGATATTGATGGAGACGGAATTATTTACTACCCATCGGCAAGTGGAACTGCACAAATACCATCTGATAATTATGACACTTACGTGGAGTACAAACTTGTTGATATTTTTGAAACTGGAGGATTATGGGATCAACGATTCAATACTGAATTGTTTTCTAGTCCCGGAGGAGGATTTAAAGGAAATGATTTTAAAACTGGCGGTGCTAATGCTCCGTGGGCGTGGAATGACGGAAATGATGCTATTGTACAAGGCGGAGAATTTGCAACAGATCCAGCAAAATTAGCCGATAATTATTTTGATGGCGTAGGCAATTTGTCACATATCTATACTGATAATAAATACAATAGTTCTGCCGGAGGCGTTGTTACAGTTTACCAAAATTGCAGCTATTCAGGGTATGCAATTGCTTTGCCTGCGGGCGATTACACATTGGCTCAGCTAAAATCGTATGGTATTGCAAATGATGATTTATCTTCTGTTCGTTTAGAAAATGGATACAAAATTACATTCTACCAAAACGATAATTTTGGAGGAGAATCTGTTGTTGTAACAGGAAACAATAGTTGTTTAGGTGGTTTTAATGATAAAGCCAGTTCTATAAAAATCAGCGCTATATAATCTGATCTTTTTAATTTAAATATGCAGACAAGAAGCTTAATTATTTTCTTGTCTGCATATCTTTTTTTGTTTTATCCAAATCTCCAATTTCAATTAAAATGGCATAAATTATAGTAATTTAATTCCTTAAAAACGGTTTAATTACAAGGAGAAAAATCTTCTTATAAATCATTTTTTACTAATTTTACGTATCAACATTTAATGAATTTACATGGAAATGAATGATTTGGAATTAGTTTCCATTAAAGAGGTTTGCATTACAAAAGTGAACGGTTTTGAAAGTTCATCTTTATTAGACATTCTTTCTGTAGAAGAACCGCTTGAAATAAGAATTTCTTACGGTTCCGAAGCCGAAAAAATACACAAGAATATCTCGGTAACAATGCGTACTCCAGGCAATGATTTTGATCTTGCAATTGGTTTTTTATTTACCGAAGGCATTATAACATCTTATCAGGACGTAAAAAAAGTCTGCCACACCAATACAGAATGCTCCTTTCAAAAGAAAAATATTGTTCAGGTAGATTTAGCCGAAAATTTCATTCCGCATTTGATGTCGTCAGATCGGAATTTTTATACGACATCAAGCTGCGGCGTTTGCGGAAAAAGTTCTATACAATCTATCAAAACAGTCAGTACTTTTAATCCATTAGAGAATCCAAAACTAAATATCGTTGCACAAGTACTTTATCAATTATCAAACAAATTAAAAGCAGCTCAAAGCAGTTTTGCCGTTACTGGCGGTATTCATGCGTCGGGACTTTTTACTATTGAAGGCGATTTAGTTTTTTTACAGGAAGATGTTGGACGACATAATGCTTTGGATAAACTAATCGGTTCTGCTTTAGTAAATAATTTACTTCCATTAAATAAGCATATTTTACTTCTTAGCGGAAGAGCCAGTTTTGAGTTAATTCAAAAAGCGGCTATGGCAGGAATATCTGTTGTTGTTGCTATTGGCGCTCCATCGAGTCTTGCTGTAGAATTAGCTAGAGAATTTAATATTACTCTTTTGGGTTTTCTTAAAGAAGACCGATTTAATATATATAATTCAAGTGATCAGGTTGTAATCAACTTCTAATAAAAATTAAAACAACAGTTGTTTCTATAACTGATAGTAAAATCATAATTATTCCAAATTTCTGCGAATAAGCCAATTAAATGCAAAAGTCATGAAAGAAGATAAATCTCCAAAAGACATCAACGATAAAATTACAAAAGAACCAAATGCCGAAAATCCGTATAAACTTTTAGATCTTAAGCTCACAAAAACAGGAAAATGGGCTGCCGGAGTTCCTGCTGTTATCTCAGCTTTTAGTGATCTTATTGAAGAAAAAACACTTGTTCGAGGCACAAAAGCTTTATTTAAGATGAACCAAAAAGGTGGTTTTGACTGTCCGAGCTGCGCATGGCCTGATCCCGATGATGAACGTTCGCCTTTGGGAGAATATTGCGAAAACGGAGTTAAAGCTTTAGCGGAAGAAGCAACTACCAAAAAAATCACAGCTGATTTTTTCAAACAAAATTCTGTTTATGATCTTGCCCAATTAGACGATTATCAAATTGGAAAAATGGGAAGATTGACCGAACCTATGTATCTTCCTAAAAATGGTACACACTATGAACCTATAAGCTGGGATAATGCATTCAAAAAAATAGCAGAACATCTCAACGCGTTAGAATCGCCAGACGAATCTGCTTTTTATACCTCAGGAAGAACAAGCAATGAAACATCATTTCTTTATCAGCTTTTTGCAAAAGAATTTGGAACCAATAATATGCCCGATTGTTCTAATATGTGCCATGAAACATCAGGATCGGCTTTAAGAACTACAATTGGAATTGGAAAAGGAACCGTAACATTAGATGATTTTTATGATACTGATGTAATTGTAATTATTGGTCAAAATCCCGGAACTAATGCCCCAAGAATGCTGACTGCATTAGCAAAAGGCAAAAAAAACGGAGCAAAAATTATCGCTGTTAATCCGTTGCCGGAAGCGGGCTTAATGGGTTTCCATAATCCGCAGGAAATCAACGGAATCATTGGAAACGGTGTCAAACTAGCCGATCTTTTTCTGCCCGTAAAAATAAATGGAGATATGGCGCTGTTAAAAGCCCTTGAAATTATATTATTGGAACTGGAAAATAAAAATCCCGGAAAAGTCTTTGATTATGATTTCATCAAAGAAAAAACTACCGGATATGAAGCTTTCCTTAAACAATTTGAAGATTATAATTTAGATGAACTTGTCCAGCTTTCGGGCGTTTCTAAAGAAGCACTTTATGAAGCCGCTGAAATAATCGCCTTCAAAAAACGAATCATTGTCTGCTGGGGAATGGGACTTACGCAGCAGCCAAACGGCGTAGAAATGATTAGAGAAATTCTTAATATTTTATTGCTTAAAGGAAGTATTGGTAAACCCGGTGCAGGTGTCTGCCCCGTTCGTGGTCATAGTAACGTTCAGGGAAACAGAACCATGATGATTGATGAAAAACCTACTAACGAACAACTGGATCGTCTTCAGGCTTATTTTGGATTTAATCCGCCTCGCAAACACGGATATGATGTTGTGAGAGCCATTAAAGCTATGAAGGAAGAAAAAGTAAAATTACTATTTTGTATGGGAGGTAATTTTCTATCGGCAACTCCAGACACAACGTATACAGCAAGCGCGTTAAGAAAACTGAATTTAACCGTAAATGTTTCTACAAAACTGAATCGCAGTCACTTGATTCATGGACAAGAAGCCATCATATTACCAACTTTATCCCGAAGCGATATTGATATCGTAAATGGTGAAGCACAATTTATAACTACCGAAAATTCAATGGGCGTTGTGCAATCGTCAAAAGGAATGCTCAAACCCGTATCTGATAATCTTATTAATGAAACTCAGATTGTATGTAAATTGGCTATGGCAACGCTTGGAAACAAATCGGTTGTTGACTGGAAACGTTATCATGACAGCTATGATGATGTGAGAGATGCTATTGAAAAATGTATTCCCGGTTTTGAGAATTATAATGAAAAAGTACGCCAAAAAGGAGGTTTCCATTTACCTAATGCAGCACGCGATGGAAAATTTATCACGAAAGATTTTGGAGACCGCGCACCTTTTACATTAACGACAATTCCAAAAAACGAACTTGCTCCAGATGAATATATGATGGCAAGCACCCGAACGCACGACCAGTTCAATACTACAATTTACGGCCTTGATGATCGTTATCGCGGTGTAAAAAATGAGCGCAGGGTAATATTTATGAACGAAAAAGATATTGAACAGGCAGGATTTAAAGCTGGCGATAAAGTCGATTTATTTAATTATGATGATGATATTGAAAGAATCGCGCCTTTGTTTGTTATTGTTTCGTATCAAATTCCGGAGAAAAACACGGTTACTTATTTCCCCGAAACAAACGTTTTGGTTTCTGTTAATAATGTGGTTAAGGATAGTAATATGCCAGCTTCAAAATATGTGAAAATTAAAGTTAGAAAACACGATCCTAAAATTTATGAAAGAATAAATCGTTTGTAAAAATATAGGTGGCATGAGGCAGATTATCAATAGAAATTCTTGCTTTGAAAAGCGTTAAATCTATCTAAATAAACAAAAATAAAAGGTATTTTTTTTATTCATTTATACGATAAAACACGCCAGCTAAGATTTTTCTTAATTAACTCATTTTTGCCTATGTATAATTTACTGCCTTTGTTTCAAAAGAAAATACAATTGTCACTATTTGTCATTTTATGTCTTTTGAATATTAACCTATATGCACAAGATATTCCGTTATTGCGAAATGTCACAAAAGCAAATAAAAATAATACCAGAAATGCAATAGGAACACCGGGAAAAAACTACTGGCAAAATCGAGGAGATTATACTATTACTGTAGATTTTAATCCTTCAACATTAAAGGTTCAGGGCAAAGCCGCCATTATATACACAAACAATAGTACAGATACTCTTAAAACACTTGTATTTAAGCTGTTTCCTAACTTTTACAAAAATAATTCCATGCGTAATATGATAATTGCTCCCGAAGATTTGGGCACTGGAATTAACATAAATACGATTACTCTTGATGGTACTTTATATAATGAATCAAAGAAGAAAATTAGAGGAACTACAATGTATTTGCCAAGTGTAATAATTTTACCGGGAAAAAAAATAAATATAGAAATTGAGTACGACTATACATTAAACAAAGGGTCTTTTGTGAGAACGGGACAGATCGATCCTGATAGCTTTTTTATTGCTTACTTTTTTCCGCGAGTTGCTGTATATGATGATGTTGATGGCTGGGATGAATATCCTTATTTAGGCAAAGAAGAGTTCTATAATGACTATGGCAACTTTAATGTTTCGATCACAGTTCCCGGAAATTTTCAGATATGGGCTACTGGTGATCTTAAAAATCCCGACGCTGTCTATGATCCTCATATAATTGAAAGGATTGCTATGGCTGAAAAAGGAGATAAAATTGTCGATATCATTACACCTTTGGACATAAAAAATCAAGATATTACGATAAAAAACAAAACAAACACCTGGAAATTTGAAGCTCTAAACGTAACCGATTTTGCTTTTGGATTAAGTAAAAATTATGTTTGGCAGTCAAAAAGTGTTGAAGTAGATTCGAATACTAAACGTCGTACAAGAATTGATGCGGTTTTTAATCCAGAGCATACGAGTTACAACAAAGTGGCTGATTATACGGCAAAAACTGTAGAATTAATTAGTAACCATTTTCCAAAAATTCCTTTTCCTTATTCACATCAAACTGTTTTTGACGGACTTGACGCTATGGAATATCCTATGATGGTCAATATGCTGCCGTTTGACAATCATAATGAATTGCTTGAATTAACCACTCATGAAGTTTTTCACAGTATATTTCCTTTTTATGTGGGAACAAATGAAACAAAGTATTCTTTTATGGATGAAGGCTGGGCAACATTTACAGAATTCTATTTTTCACCATTGATTGATTCTTCTGAACCTTTAAATTATGATATCAGCTCTGTAAATAACAGCGCCGGAATTGCCGAAGATATGCCTATTATGACCCCTACTCCGCAGCTTTATGGTAAAGCTCGTTTTTCAAATAAAGATTTGAAACCTGCATTGGCCAATTTTTATCTTATGGAATTAATGGGAAATCAATTATTTCTTAAATCTGTTCAGGGCTACATTAAAAACTGGGCCGGAAAACATCCCACGCCTTATGACTTTTTTAATAGTATCGAAAGTGAAAGTAAAACAGATTTAAAGTGGTTTTGGAAAAATTGGTATTTCGAAAAGAATGTTCCAGATCTCGCAATCGCAAAAGTAGAAAAAGCAAAAAAGAACTACACAATTACAATTTCAAGTCCGGGAACATTGATGATGCCTATTCATTTGATCATCACGTATTCTGATGGCAGTAAAGAAACCATTTCTAAAAAAATAGATTGTTGGAAAAAAGGCAATAAAGATGTTGTTATTTCTTTACCATCTCAAAAAACAATTACTCAAATAAACCTAGGCGATCCTTATGATGTTGACATAAATCCTGCTGACAACGTATGGAAGGCTAAATAGAAATTTATATTGCTACACTAAGGATTTACAAAAGCATATTTTTTATAGCTAAAATTTTAATAGTTGAAGGTCAATTTTTTGTAATTTGTGAGGATTATTAAGCTCCTAAATCAAATTTAAATGTCAGTATATCAAAAAATAGCAGCAGTAGGTTCGAAATATATTGGGAAACCAAAGCTTTTTAAGTACGGATTTAATCTGTCTCCAATGTACCGAAGAAGTACTGCCAGAGTTGTAAATGTATCGCAGGATTTATTGCAAATTCAAATAAAGCTTCCTATCAGTTATAAAAACAAAAATTATGTAAACTCTATTTTTGGAGGAAGTATGTTTGCTGCTGTAGATCCAATTCCGATGGTACAATTGATCAATCTTTTAGATGAAAATTTTGTAGTTTGGGATAAAGCAGCCGAAATCTATTTTAAGAGACCTGCAAAAGAGAATTTATACGCTGATTTTATTTTTACTTTAGAAGAAGTTGACGAAATAAAAAACAAAATTAGTCAGCAAAATGAATTAGAAATTGTAAAAACGACATTGCTTACAAACAAAGATAAATCGATCACATACTGTGAAGTTCGCAAAACAATTTACATTGCTGATAAAAGCTATTTTAAAAAGAAAAGAGAAAATAAAAAGCCATAAAATTTAGCTTTTTTTACTGATCAAGCCAGTTTTTAAATTCTGCTACTTTATTTTTACTGATAATAATATCGATTTTTGGATCGGGTTTTATAATTAGTTTCAACTGGTTTTTTCCATAAAGCAATATACTGCTGATAGAATTGATATTAATTATAAACTGTCGGTTTGCTCTGTAAAAAATAGTTGGATCAAGCCATTTCATCACCTCATCGAGGCTGTTATTGCTGTTATATTGACGATTGTCAAAAGTATAGATATACGTAATTCCGGTGTCCAGTAAAATATAGGCAATCTCTTCTATATCAAGTTTTATCAATTCATCTTTATGATAAGTAAGTATTCTTTTCTTTGGAGTTTCTGACTCTTTTGATGTATCATTTTGAATCGTATTATCTGCGAGATTTTGTAATTTCTGCTGATTTGAATTCAACTGTAAATTCAATATCTGCAGCTCATTTACCCTGTAATTCAAATCTTCTTTTTCAAGATCAAAAACTCGTTCATATTTTCGATAAATAAGTCGTATCATTAAGTAACAGCAAACACTTATGAAAACTGTACTTAAAAACAAACTCACAACAAACTGCAGATACAAATCTGATAATTCTTCTTCTAAAACAGCTAAGTTAGCATGCGAAGCGACCATCCAGTCTGTTCCTGCAACGGGATTTATATTGATTATTTCCGATTTTCTTTTGGGATCATTAGGAAATGTTCGCATCCCTCCTACTTTTTCTCCCTGTTCTAAAACGGTACTTAAAGGTTTAAACTCTTGATTGCCTATTCCATTAACCTGAGAATTATTTTCCTGAATTTTTAACCCAATTAACGCCGGATTAGGATGGCATAATTCAATTCCTTTTTGATTGTACATACAGATAAAATCACTTTTTATATCTGTATTTTCAATACTTATTTGGAGATTATGAATTATCTGATCTTTAGATAATCCGCTGCGAAGCTGTTGTTCCAATAAACGGGAAATTTCCCGAACTTCCCTCTCGCCCGATTCTAATTTACTATTGCACAACTTTTCTTTGGCAGACAAATAAAGATAACTGGAAGAAATCAAACTAATAATTAGAACAACAATACTAATGCCTGTAAGTGTCAAAGTATAAAGGCGTGCTTTTTTCATGTAAATTTATAGTCCTTAAAATGAAATCCGTTTAGAAAATTTTGTTTAGGCTAAAATAAGCAATTTATTTAGCTTACACTATTTCGGCTTCAAGGTCAAAAAAAACCCTTTGAGCCAATTAAATCTTTTAAACACTGGGATTAGGCCTAATTTTGAATTGATTATTTATTTCATCTAAAAAATAAAACAAATGAAAAAAGGACTTAAAATCTTCGCAATTTTACTGGTTGCATTTATTGCTTTACAATTTTGGAAACCTGAAGAAATTGAATATAGTACACCAACAAAGGATTTAACTAACGTTCCTGCAGAGGTAAATACTATTTTAAGAAACTCTTGTTTTGACTGCCACTCTAACACCGTAAATCTTGCGTGGTTTGACAAAATAACGCCTGCCAATTTTATAGTCGCTTCTCATATTACGGATGGTCGAAAAGCGTTGAATTTTTCTGATTGGGATAAATTAGAAAAGCCAAAGCAAAGTGCTACACTTTTTTATGCTTTCAATAAAATACTGTCGGGCGAAATGCCGCTTAAAAGTTATACAGCCCTTCATCCTTCTGCCAAATTAGATGATCGCTCTATCTCTGTTTTAAAAAATTATTTAGCAACAATAGCAGTCCGAAAACCAAATCAGGAAATACTGCCTGTTGCTGCTCCAAAAGATGTTGAAAAAGTACTTCCGAATAAAAAAATAACAGATTACTCTAAAGTTAAACCAACACTAAATAATATTTCATACATACCCGATTTTAGAAACTGGAAAGCTGTCAGCACATCAGATCGTTTTGACAACGGTAGTATGCGTATTATTTATGGAAACGAAATCGCCGTAAAAGCTATTGCAGAACATCAAACTAATCCTTGGCCCGATGGTGCTATTTTTGCCAAAACAGCCTGGAAACAAAAAACAGAAGCCGATGGAACTATATCTGCCGGAGCATTTATTCAGGTTGAATTTATGATAAAAGATGCAAAAAAATATGCAGCTACAAAAGGTTGGGGATGGGCAAGATGGAAAGGAAATGATTTAAAACCGTACGGCGATAATGCCAATTTTGATCAGGAATGCATTTCATGTCATAATCCAGTCAAAAACAATGATTACGTTTTTACGACTCCGCTGCATCTTGATGTCAATAAATTTAATATTTACAATAAAACCAAATAAATATGAAACCACTTCATTCTATCATAATCACGCTTATTATTTTACTTTCCGGCTGTAACGGAAATAATAAAGATAATCTTAATGAAAAAGCTTCTGTATCAACTTTAGATGCGCTGCCTGAAAATCCATTGTTATTATCCCCTATTACATTTTCCATTAATCCGAATAAAGCCGCTATGTCTACTTTATACGGAAATAAAATTGCTTTTCAGCACGCAAAAACAAAAGCAGACAGTTCTTATCCTAATGGAGCTGTTTTATATGAAGTTAACTGGAAACAAAAAGCAGATTCACTATGGTATGGCGCCAATATTCCCGATCAGATTATTAGTGTAGAAAAAGTACAATTTACCGGAAATGCTGCTCCCAAATATGAATTGTATGCCGGACATCCGTTAAAAAAAGTTTCTTCTAATGATGAAAACAAAAGAATAGCTTTAATACTATCTAAACGTATGGCAGAAACTCCTTAAAATAGAGTCCGTTTATATCTTATTCTTCTTCGGGATCGGTTAGATTAGAGAATTTTTTAATAATTAACTTCCTTAACCGTTCCTGATTTTCATCTCCCCAGCCTCCTAAAGCGCCAATTACAGGAATCAACGTTTTCCCAAATTCGGTGAGGCTGTATTCTACTTTTGGCGGAACTACAGGATATATTTTCCTGACAACAAGTTCGTGTTCTTCCAATTCATTCAACTGAATATTCAAAACCCTGCGTGAAGCATCTGGTATTTTACGCTGCAATTCGCTTGGTCTTTTATGGCCTTCATTAATAAACCAAAGCAAACGTATTTTCCATTTGCCATACAACACTTCACCAATCAGGTCGAGTCCGCAGTTTAAATTCGGGATTGTTTTTCTTTCATACATATTACAAAAGTAAACCTATGTTCTGATTTGTACAATAGGGGAAAAATTTATCCCTATCTGAATCGTAATTCCGTACTTGTGAGAAAGTTACATAGTTCTGAAATTTGTACAAAAGAAATCACTATGAAACAACAATTTGATTATCAGAATGAACTATCAGGCAAAATTGCACTGGTAACAGGAGGAACAAAAGGAGCTGGAAAAGCCATTGCCGAACGTTTAAAAAATGCAGGTGCCAAAGTAATTATCAGCGCCAGAAATCAAGCCGAAATACCCGATGAAGATTTACATTTCATTGCAGCAGATTTAAGTAAGGCAGAAGGAACACAAAAAGTAATTAACGCAGTGCTGTCGGATTACGGGAGACTGGACATTCTTGTGAACAACCTTGGATCTTCTTCAACACCCGCTGGAGGTTACAGCGTATTAAGTGATGAAGACTGGGAATCAACCCTGCAAGCAAATTTGCTGGCTCCCATCAGATTAGACAGAGGATTTTTACCGCAGATGATAGATCAAAAAAGTGGCGTTATTATTCATATCGCTTCTATTCAGGGTAAACTACCTCTTTATGATTCTACTTTACCATATGCCGCAGCAAAAGCCGGATTGATCAATTACAGTAAAAGTTTATCAAATGAAGTTACTCCAAAAGGTGTACGCGTGCTGACTGTTTCACCGGGATGGATAAATACATCTGCATCGACAGCGTGGCTGGGTGAGATTGCAAGAAACTCAAATATTACTGTAGAACAAGCTCAACAAGGTGTTATAGATGCACTTGGAGGAATACCATACGGCAGACCTGCCGAACCGGAAGAAGTAGCTGAATTAGTTGGCTTTCTTGTTTCACCAAGAGCCAATTATTTAACAGGAACTGAATTTGTTATCGATGGAGGAACAGTTCCAACAATTTAATTTCTAAAAAGAATTATGAACAATAAAACAGATACATTATGAACTTACCAGAAGTAATAAAAGACTTAGTAAACGCCCAGAACAATTTTGACAGCACGGCTTATGCCAATTGCTTTTCAGAAACTGCAATTGCATTTGATGAAGGCAAAAACCATACAGGTAAAACAGAAATAAAAAGCTGGATAGAAAAAGCTAACAAGGAATATAATGCAAAAATGAAACCTCTAAGTTTTGAAGGTGATGCTGAAAAGGGCAGCTTAAAAGCAGAAGTTTCCGGAACTTTTCCGGGAAGTCCTTTGGTTCTTACTTATAATTTTAAGTTTGATGGAGGATATATTGAATCGTTGAAAATTAGCTGATTCACTATACTTTTTTTATCTTATACAATAAATGATAGGATTAGCTATCCAAAACAAAAAGCAAAATAAGTTTTTTAGAATAAAGTCATTATAATAAAGAGGCTAAATCTTTCATCAAAGATATAGCTTCTTTATATTTTTAGCTTTTACAAAGAACCTGCCTTTACAAAAGTCTGCCATCCACGCATCGTTTCAATAAAACGTTCGCTCAATCCTCCTTGTCGCAAATAATCGGCCATTACAGGCAGCTGCGGACTATCATACATTGGATTTGCTTTTACCTGAAGCGGAAAATCACGCTGCAAAATTGCAGCACGTGCAATCAATACAAAATCGCAGCCTTCATCAAGAAGTTCTCCCGCACGCTGCGCACTCATAATTTTTCCTGCAGCGCCTAAACGAACACCTTTTCGCGGAAGTTCTGTAAAAACACTCAACATGGTTTTTCCTTTAAAAGTTCCTTCACGAACGATTTGTGCCGAATCCCACAACGCTAAATCTAAATAATCGATTAATTCACGATCAAAAATATCGGCTGTCACTTCTCTTAATTCTTCCAAAAGCAATCCGTAACGTTCAATAGATAATCGCCATCCAATTTGGAAATCTGGGCCGCAGGCTTTTCGAATTCCTTCAATAACTTCAATAGTAAAACGAGCTCTATTTTCCAGACTTCCACCATATTTATCCGTTCTATCGTTCAAATTTGGAGACATGAATTCTGAAAGAATCCAGCCGAAAGCACCGTGAACCGAGATTCCGTCAAATCCTGCCAATTGTGCTCTTTTTGCTGCAGCGATGAAACTGTCACGAATTCGTTCAACTTCCTCAGTTGTAATGGCTTTTATTCCTTCTACTGTTTTTCCTGAAGCTGGAGCTGGGATTCCTCCTATTGAAGGTTTGGCACGATGTCCTGCATGATGCAGCTGTACGGCAGACAACGCACCGCCATCTCGAATAGCCGACGCCATTTTGGTCAATCCAGGTAAATGGTGATCGCTGTGAATACCTAATTGCCTTTCAAATGCGATGCCTCCCGCTTCTACTGTTGAAGCACTGGTTTGGATTAATCCGTAACCGCTTTGTGCCAATTGTTCCATCCAATATTGATCAAATTCAGATGCTGTGCCATCAAATTCACTTTGCTGACTTGTTAATGGTGCAAGCATGAAACGGTTTCTCATTGCCGGACCATGCAGCAACGTAAGGGGTTTAAATAAATCAGAAACAGACATATTGTTTATTTTTTAAAGTTCTACTTATGTGAGTTATTATCGATGCAAAGTTGCCGAGATAATCAATGGAGAAAAATGGATGATTTTTACTTTATAATGGACGTTTTAAACCTGAACTTTTAAAGAATTTACAGGGGAAAAAATTCTCCATCATAAAGTAAATTTTCTCCATTCTTTAGCGGGCATTGTCGTCAGATCTTTGCCTTGTTAATAAAATTTATTCAAAATGAAAAAAACAGCAATTATTATTCTATCTGATCCCAAAGCTGGTTCAGAAGAAGCTCTAGGACGTGTATTCAATGCTTTAGCATCAGCATATGAATTCAAACATGCAAATGAAGATGTAAAAATTATTTTTCAGGGTGCAGGTATAAGATGGCCTGAACAACTTGAAAAAGAAGATCATCCGGTTTATGGACTTTATAAAGAAGTAAAAGATCATGTTCATGGCCTTTCTAAAGGTTGTGTTGCGGTATTTGGTACCGAAATATCTGGCTATGATCTATTAAACGACAATGAAGTACCTGGAACTCCTGGTCTGCCAAGTTTCCTTAACCTTAGAAACGAAGGTTACGATCTTTTGATTTTCTAAAATATCTTATAAACTGCCCTCTTATTTTGATAGAGGGCAGTTTTAATTTTTTACAAATACAAAACGTTATCAAACAATGCTTGCTTTTAAGTAATTTAGCATTGCTGGAAATACATCTATAAAATCAAAAATTTAAGTTATAAAATTATGCAAGAGGATTTTCAATATTATATGCATCAATGTTTAGATCTTGCTAAAACTGCTTTAGCAGAAGGAAATCCGCCAGTTGGTGCTGTTGTTGTATTAGATGGAGAAATAATTGGTACTGGAATTGAATCTGGAAAATCAACTGGAGATATTACCAATCATGCAGAAATAATGGCAATCAGATCAGCTATAAAAAATGGTTATTCAGATAAACTCCAACAAGCATCAATGTACACGACTCACGAACCTTGTATTATGTGTTCCTATATGATTCGCCATCACAAAATTGGTGAAATTGTATACGGTACAGCAGTTCCTTACATTGGTGGACTAACTTCTCAATTTAGTATACTTTCTACTGAAGATATTCCAAAATGGGGAAATAAACCAAAAGTTACAGGAGATGTTTGTATTGAAGAATGTAATACACTTAATGCTCAATTTTTAGAATTATTAAGCAAAAAATAAAATATTATGCTTTCACAGTCTGTATATACGCTTGTTAACCAGCAAAATGGAAATCTATCATTCAAGGTATTTGAATTTGATAACAGCAGTTATTTTGATCATATTCAGCGAAATAATTATTTTACAATCATAATTATTACATCTGGAGAAGGATTAGCGAAAGTTGATCTTTGCGAATATGCTTTTCAAGAAAATACATTATTTGCATTTTACCCTTATCAGCCTTTTATGCTGGCTTCTGAAGGAACACTAACTGGTATTTCCATTCAGTTTCATCATGATTTTTTCTGTATTTACAGGCATCATAAAGAGATTGCGGCTAACGGAATTTTATTCAACAATATTTATCAGCAGCCATTTATTCTTCTGGATCAAAATAATAAACAAACATTGATGAATATCGTAAAAGAAATTGTCAATGAACTGAAAGTTGATGCTTTGAGAAAAGACGAAGTTTTGGTTTCTTATTTGAAAATATTTTTAGTGCTGGCAACGCGAATAAAACTCGAACAGCAATCTATTGAAAATGTTAATGGCAATGAAAAACAAACGCTCATTATTCAGAACTTGAGAAACGCGATTGAAGATAATTTTAGAACCAAACATTCTGCAAGCGATTACGCAGATATGCTGCATGTAACGCCAACTGTTCTTGCGCGTACTGCAAAAAATCATTTTAACATGACGCTCTCCGATTTAATTACGGAACGAATTATCGTTGAAGCAAAAAGGGAATTATATCTCACCAACAAAACCGTTAAAGAGATTGCTTACGAACTTGGTTACGACGATGAATATTATTTCAGCAGGGTTTTTAAAGGTAAAACCGATATCTCTCCTCAAATTTACAGAGATACGATAGGTTTTAATCGAGGGGCTTCTTAATCCAATATAACAAATACTTTTTTAGCTTTTTGATTTCCGATTTTAGTATTAATATTTATTAACTTTATCTGCATTTACTGTTTTATCTTTAGCTTTCTTTAAAAAGATAAATAAGTGAATACATTAATAATATCTTGATTTAATATATAAATATGGAAAATTTTAAAAAAGCCTATATCGCAGGAGGATGTTTTTGGGGTATGGAAGATTTATTTCGAGTACGTCCCGGCATTAAAGATACTCAGGTTGGCTATTTAGGAGGAATTAACGACAATCCAACATACGCTAATCATCCCGGACATGCAGAAGGTCTGGAAATTGTATACGATCCGGCTGAAACATCATATAGTGAACTTTTAGATTATTTTTACAGAGTGCATGATCCCAGAACTATGAATAGACAGGGAAATGACATTGGAGAAAGTTACAGATCTGCTATATTTGTTCAGGACAAAGAGGAAGAAGAAACTGCGAAAGAAATCATTAAAGTAGTTGAAGATTCAGGAAGATGGCAGGGAAAAGTGGTTACCACGCTTGAACCTTTTACAAAATTTTGGCCTGCAGAAGAATACCATCAGGATTATTTAGTAAAAAATCCTAATGGCTATACTTGTCATTTTGAGAGATTTGGTACTTTTTTGTAAAGAACCTTAGTATTGTTCTAAAAATAAATCGAATCTGTAACATAGCGTTTTGTTTTATCTGTTTTTCAGAAAAAACAATAGACATTTTTATGACACAATTAAAATCGCAGTCAGGTACCAATTTAATAAGTCTTCAAAAAGTACAGCAAAACATTTTAAGCACACCTGTACAGTTTAGTGAATATACTATCATTATTATAAAAGAAGGCGAAGGAATCTTTTATTCCGATTTTGGAACATTTCCGTTTAAGGGGCCGATGATGCTTTTTGCCACTCCGCTGCAATTGATTTACATTAAAGAGATTAATACAATTGAATATGATATATTACAATTTCACGGCGATTTTTACTGCATTGAATATCATCGTGAAGAAGTGGCCTGCAATGGTTTGCTTTTTAATAATGTATACATTGAACCTTCCCTTAAATTAGAACTTATCGATCAGGCTGTATTTGATAATCTCAAAGATCAAATTACAGAGGAACTCTCTAACCCTGCTCCTTCTGATATTGTTTTAAAATCATTACTACAGCTTTTTTTAGCAAAATCAAGTCAGATAAAAACTCGTGAACTGGAGAAAAATACTGATTCTCAGGTTCGGGATGATGAAATGGAACGTTTCAAGAATTTATTGGACACTAATTTCCTGACACTTCACAAACCATCTGATTATGCAGATCTTTTGAGAATGTCAAACAATAACCTCACTAAACGCTGCACAAAATACTTTAAAAAAACACCTTCGCAGCTTATTACCGAAAGAATAATGCTGGAAGCAAAAAAGCAATTGCACTTAACCCGAAAGAGTATTAAAGAAATTGCTTTTGCACTCAATTTTAAAGATGAATTTTATTTTAGCCGTGTCTTTAAAAAATTCACCAATGAATCTCCGCAATCTTTCAGGGATAAAACAGGCATTTCTATCGTAGCAGATTTGTACAGGTAATATCCTTTTTTATCCATGTTTCGGCTTCCATGCCAGATGTAACTTTGTCTCAACAAAAACAAATTACATCATGAAACATTCAATCATTCAGCAGTTTGCACAATTAGAAAATTTAGCCAAAACTATAATCCGTTTTGGTATTGTAATAGTCTTTATATGGATAGGGACGCTAAAATTCTTCACTTATGAAGCAGACGGTATTGTGCCTTTTGTCGCCAATAGTCCGTTTATGAGCTTTTTTTACAATACTCCAAGTGAGTATAAAACTCACCAAAATAAAGAAGGTGAATTAATCACAGCCAACTACGAATGGCATGTTCAAAACAATACTTACGGATTTTCAGAAGGTTTAGGTGCATTTTTAATTGCTCTTGGTATTCTTTTAGCACTTTATAAAGTTGTGCCTTTATGGAGTATGGCAGGAAGTATTCTGGTTGTTATTATGTCTTTAGGAACACTTTCTTTTTTGATAACAACGCCCGAAAGCTGGGTTCCCAATCTTGGCGATTCTGATTATGGTTTTCCTTTTCTATCCGGCCGCGGAAGGCTTGTTCTTAAAGATATAGTAATTCTGGGTGGGGCTTTAATAACCTTAAGCCAAACAGCACAATTTTACTTAAAGAATAATAACAACAATCATCCAAAACTTTAATTATACAATTCTAACGATCATGACTTTGTCATATCCAATCAATATATCTATAAATTTTAAAACAATATTACATCATGAAAACAATTAATGTACCATCAAAAGACCAAGTAAGTGAACAATCTCAACAAATATTTGATGCTATTACAGCAAAAATGGGTAAAGTTCCCAACTTGTATGCTACAATAGGATATTCTGCAAATGCTCTTAAAGGAATATTAGAATTTGATGAAGCTTTTGCCCATACCGCTTTTACGGCTAAAGAACGTGAAGGTATCAATCTTCTGGTTTCTCAAATTAATAATTGTGATTACTGTCTTGCAGCCCATACGATGCTTGCCGGCCTTAAAGGAATTAAAAGCGATGAAATTATAGAATTGAGAAAAGGGATTTCTGCCAATAGTAAATTTCAAACTGCATTAAATCTTGCCAAATCAATTGCAGAAAATAAAGGTGCTGCCAATCCTTCTTTAAAAGAAGCTTTTTTTGATGCAGGTTATACTGAAGCTGCTCTTATAGATCTAATTGGTATTATAACTGTACGCACATTTACTAACTACGTTTATGCTTTAACAGAAATTCCAATTGATTTTCCTGCGGCTCCTGCACTTTAATTTCCAGTAAGATATAGAAACAAAAAAAAGAGCTTTTAAAGCTCTTTTTTTATATCATAACGCTTTGCAGCTAAATGATTTTATTTTTTCAATTAATAATAAACAGAAAGCATGATTTTAGAATCAGAACTGTCTATTATTTTTTCAAGTCTTTTAAAGAAAACTTCGCTTACCATTGGGCAGCCGTGGCTGTTAATGATGTAATATTCTTTTTCTTCATCTGGAACTTCTTTGTAGCAGTGCAGTACAATAGCTCTTTTTAGGGCGTTACTGTTAGTTTCATCTAAACCGGCAAGTCTGAAAGCTTTTCCAAAAACACCTTTATAAGACTTCTCTATAGAATATCGTCCAAGTGAACTACAGTTAGAATTTGGCATATTACTAAATTGCAGTATATCGCCTTTAATTCCGGTTTCTGAACCAGAACCGTGCGCAACAAGCCCCTGATCAATGATCTTTTCATTTTCAAGATCATAAACAAAAAAACGGTTTTTTCCGGATTTGATTTTCATGTCAACAAGAAAAGCTATTTTCCTGCTGTAGCCATGGTTCGAAGCTGTAAAAGATTTTACTTCGTTTACATGCTCATTAAGCCTTACTAGTTCAATCTCGCTTAAAATGTCTTTCTTATCCGTTACGTTGTAGGTAGTAAAGGAACTTAAAGAAAGAAGAAGTGCTACAAAAAATATTCTCATAAATAGCAATAAAGTTAGTTTAACAGCAAATTTGGGATTTGAGTTGCCAAAAATTATATTCTTCCTTTTGATCTTTGACTTTGCAAAATTATGTACAAATTTTATATAATTCCCATGTTTCGAATGTTAAATATATTATAAATATCTGAAATAATGATACTTATCATAAAATTTTTCAGAAAAATAATTCTTAAAAGTAACGTTTTAGCAAGCTTATTTTTTTCCAAACCTCCCCTTTTTGCTGGTTTTACTGCTTTTTTCTCATCAACAAAAAATAAAAAACGGTTGTAAAGTTTTTCTTTACAACCGTTTTACTTTTTTTCAATTTTTATTGAAAAATTTATTTTAAAGAATCACTTTTCGTAATTCGTTCCGCTTATTTTACGTCAAACCAAAGCTTAGTCGTCAATAAGTCTTTTCCTTGTACAGCAATTGCAGCTTGGTAACTAGCACCATTTAGCGATTGTTCTGTTCCGGGATAGAAGAAACGAGAAGGAATTTTTCCGTCTAAAACTGTAGCCGGACCAGCCGTTAATACTGGGAAATCCAATCTTCTCCACTCTGTAAAAGCGTCAAGACCTTGTCCGTAGAACGCAATCCATTTTTGTGTACCAATCGATTTAGCATAATTTGAAGCATCATATTTTACAACTGCCTGATTAAGGTAAGTAGAAATAGTCGCTGCATTTGTAATACCAAACTGATTGAACGATGCTGTAATAGCATCATTATAAAGTTGTTCTGCATTTCCAGAGATATATCCGCGAGCTACAGCTTCTGCAAGATTAAATAGTGTTTCAGAATAAGAAGCAATTACAGCCGGAGATGAAGAAGTCAGGAAGTAAGTTCCCGGTTTTGATGTTTTAGCAAAACCTTGACTGTTAGCATCACTGTTTGATAATCCGTTAGCACCACCAACATATTTACCTACAGTTGCATCAGATGGTAATTGAGCATAAACTGGCAAACGCGGATCTGCTAATTCATTTAATTTATCAACTAATGTTTTTGAAATACGGTAATCATCACGAGTTTCAAACCAAGCCGACGCTGGATTTTGCTGAGGCGAACTTATATAAGTAAACTTAAAAGTATCGCTGTTACTGCTTAATACTCCTGCAGCATCGCTTGTTGCGTCAATTGCAGCTTGTTTTGCCAAAGCAGGTTCTCTGTCTGAAATTCTCAAAGCGATACGCAAACGAAGTGAATTTACCAGTTTTTTCCATTTTGTAATGTCACCTTTGTAAACTAAATCACCGGTTACAGTACCATTTGCAGTATTTAGTAAAGTCTGTGCTTGTTTTAAATCTGCTAGTAATCCTGTGTAAACCTCTTTTTGAGTATCATATGCCGGAGTTACTTTTTGACCTGCTTCTTTATAAGGAATACTTCCGTAAGCGTCTGTCAGTAATAAAAATGTCCATGAACGTAAAGTCAAAGCAATTCCTTTGTAATTTGAATTTGCCTGATCTGCCGGGAAATTCAAAATGGTGTTCAAATCTGTAATTAAAGTGGCATAACCTGTGTTCCACAAAGTAGTGAAAGAAGCATTAGATACATCAAATCTGTCTGGTTCTGTATATTGGATTTTAGCCCAATGCTGCACAAATAATAATGATGAGTCAAAGTTATTTGTTGATCCCCAATATAAGTCAGCTCCTTGTTTTAATGTTCCCGTTAATAAGTAAGGCGCAAGTGGAGTTTCTGTAGCATTTGGATTTTTGTTTATCTCATCCAAATCATCACTGCATGAGGTCAGTGTCAATGCAAATAGAGTTATATAAGCTATTCTTTTTAGCATGATTTCGTGTTTTTAAAATTTAAGATTTAAATTAAGGCTGAAATTTCTGGTTGTTGGCAGCGCTAAACTTTCCAATCCTTGAGCATTTCCTGTATTGAAAGCTGTTTCAGGATCAATATTTGGGGCATCTTTGTAAATAAAGAACAAGTTACGACCTGCAGCAGTAATACTTGCTCCATCAAATCCAATTTTTCTAGCCAGTTTTTTATCAACATTGTAAGTCAATTTTATTTCTCTTAGTTTTACAAAAGTTGAGCTGTAAATGTATGCTTCGCTGATATTGTATGATGCTTTGTAATATTCCTGTGCACTAAGTACTTGAGTGTTTGGAGTTCCATCAGCATATACACCGTTAAAAATCATACCATCATCGTATACCGTAGCTCCACCTGGTGCACTTGCACCTGCTGGCAATAAGGTTTTTGTAGTACCTGCCAAATAGTAATTTAAACCACCATTTTCAGCACCACGACCCGGAAGCGTTTGAGCTAATACTCCTGTATAATTACCAGTTCTGTTAGTTCCTGAGAAAAGCTCTCCTCCTACACTTGCATCAACTAAGAACGATAATTCAAGGTTTTTATACGTTATTGTATTGGTAATACCACCAATCCAGTCTGGAGTATAGTGTCCTAATACTCTCTTTTGCGGATCAGCTTTTGGTAATCCGTTTGCACCAACTACAATATTTCCGTTTGCGTCACGTAAATAAGCAGTACCGTAAAGTGCTCCGTAAGCCTGCCCAACAGATGCTAATACATCAACACCTCCAGAAGAACCAATTGTGTAGTTTTGAATTTGTCTGTCGTAGTCCAAAATCTTTACTTCACTTTTATTCTTAGAATAATTTAAAGCCACATTCCATTTGAAATTTTCAGTTTGAATTGGATTTCCATCTAATTGAACCTCGATACCACGGTTGTTTATTTTTCCAGCATTGATTAACTGTGAATTATAACCGCTTGAAGCTGTTGTTTTGATTTCCAAAATCTGATCAAAACTATTGGTGTTATAATAAGCAAAATCAAAATGAAGTCTGTTTTTCCAGAAAGAAGCTTCTAAACCAAGTTCAGTAGAACGAGTAGTTTCCGGTTTCAGGTTCTCATTCAATTTTTTCTGTGAAGAAGTTTGAATTGGATTTCCGTCAAATGCCGTTTGGAAATTGTAAACTGTAGACAATTGATACGGATCTGCATCGTTACCTACTTCAGACCAACCTCCGCGTACTTTTAAGAAATCAAGCGTATTGCTTTTTAAATTTAAAGCTTCAGATAAAACTAAACTTCCGTTAACAGAAGGATAAAAATAAGAACGGTTACTGCTTGGTAATGTAGATGACCAGTCATTACGAGCTGTAAGGTTTAAATAAGCATAGTTTTTATATCCAAACTGAGCCGATGCATAAGCACTATATACTTTCAATCTTGAATATGAATTTGAAGAGGTCAACGGATCTCTTGAATTCGTTAAAGTATATAAATCCGGTACAGCTAAACGTGGCGCTTTTTGATAGTTGTTTGCATCACTGTGTGTACGAACGTTGAATCCTCCAAGAGCATCTATAGTAAAGTCGTCACCTAGTTTTTTAGTATAAGTAAAAATACCTTCTGTATTTTGTTCACTTACCGTGTAAGCATCTTCCGCATATGATCCAAAAGGAGTTCCGTTTGTACCATATTTAATCGTGTATTTTCTACGATCGTTATAGTAGTCAATTCCAGTACGGAATCTAAAATTAAGTCCTTCTGCAAGTTTTGCATCTAAATGGATATCTCCAATTAAACGGTTACGCTGCTGGCTTGTAGTGTTATAATATGCATTCCAGTAAGGGTTGCTGTAGTAACTGTTATTCCAGTTTACGTTTCTGTTATTTTGAAGCTGATTGATATCAACCTGACGTCCGAACCAGATAAACTGAAGCATTACACCCGCAGCACGGTTACCAGATGGACCTCCTGGTAAAGCCGGAGCATCTGTAACAATATAGTTACCCGTTACTCCTACCTTTATACCTTTAGAAATTTGGTAATTAGAATTAATACTAACGTTTGTTTTGTTTACTTCACTGTTAGGTACTGTTCCTAATTGTTTTTGGTTGTTTACTCCTAAACGAAAATCTGATTTTTCATCTGATTTTGCAACCGAAACACTGTTGTCATAAGTAACACCTGTATTAAAGAAATCCTTAACGTTATCAGGATGAGCTACAAAAGGAACTGCTTCTCCATTTGAATAAAATTGAGGAATAAGACGTCCGTCTAGTCTTGGTCCCCAGCTTTCATCAACACCATCATTAATTCCGCCTCCTTTACCATCTACAAAGCTAAATCTTCCGTTTGAACCTTGTCCAAATGAATTTTGAAAACGAGGTAAAGTAGTAACCTGAGAAATTGTTATACCAGTACTAAAGCTAATACCAAGACCTTTTTGGTTTTTACCAGATTTTGTTGTGATAAGTACAACACCATGCGCCGCACGCGATCCGTAAAGTGCCGCAGCATTAGGACCTTTCAACACAGTTAATGATTCAATATCCTGAGGATTTAAATCGGCAATTGCATTTTTAAAATCACGGGTTGCTCCACCAACACTTCCTAATTGAGAGTTATCTACCGGAACTCCATCTACCACAAATAATGGCTGGTTATTTCCTGCAATAGAAGTTTCTCCACGAATAATAATACGTGAAGATCCCATATCTCCTTGTGAATTGGTGATACGCACACCTGCCAGTTTACCTGTAAGGTTATTTAAAAAGTTAGTTTCTTTAGTATCTACAATTTCCTTATTTTTAAGGGATTGTGTAGTATATCCTAAAGATTTCTTTTCTTTAGAAATACCTAAAGCCGTAACTACAACTTCAGATAATTGATTTTGTTCTTGTTCAAGACCAATTACAACTGCATTTTGAGTAACTACAGTTTCTGCTTTTTTATATCCAAGGAAACTTACTACTAAAGTATAAGGAAATTTTTGTCCGGTTTGGAAGAAAAACTTCCCATCAAAATCGGTCAAAACACCGTGTGTAGTACCTTTAATATTTACCGAAGCCCCAATAACAGGCTCCTTTGTAACAGCATCTATTACTGTTCCTTCAAGTTTTGACTGGATTAAAGGTTTCGTTTCCTGAGCCTTAATCCCTATGGAAATCAACAAAATACATATCCATGTATATCTATTTAATTTTTTTTTCATTACTTTGTTTTGGTTTAAAAAATAAGGCTAGCCGAAAACAGATTTATTCTATTCTCGCTTCCTTATAGAGATGTACAATTTCTTTAAGCTTCACCATTTCTGCTGCAACAGAGATGGTTTTTTTTTATCTGCAACGCATTCGTTTTTTCATTTTTATTTTTTTTTGATTATTATTATTTTAATTGGCCTGTATCGTATTTTGGTTCAACCTTTTAGGTTTCATCTTATAGAAAATTTCTGCTAATTTGTGATTAAAATATTTGTGACATCAGCAAATACAATAAACTCTACTAATTCGATAGAACAAAAGTAAATTAAAAATTTTAAATCAAAAATTTTAACTGTTCTTTTTGCAAAAAAAATGTTAATTAAATTTTTCAATATTTTTAAACACCTAAAAACAAGACAGTTAATACATATTCGTGTTTTTTTACCGTGTAAGATTTTTTCTAAATTAATATGAACTTTATTTACATTATGGCGTTTTTTAATTCTGAAATACCTAAAACGTTTTACCAAACAATCAAATAGTAATAAAAACCCAATGCTGTTTTGCCTGATCTATTATTTTATTACTTTTATGACATAGGTAAGCACATCAATTTGTATGAATAAAATATTATTAGTTGAAGACGATCCAAGAGTTGCATCTTTTATTACAAGAGGACTTGAGGAACATCTTTATGAAATCAAAACCATTACAAAAGGTTTTGATGCCATAAAAGAAGTTATGGAGAATGAATACAATATTATTATTCTCGACATTATGCTTCCGGATATAACAGGTTTTGAAGTTTGTGAAGTTTTAAGAAGCCGAAAAATAATAGTCCCAATTCTTATTTTGAGTGCGCTCGATACGCCGCAGGAAAAAGTAAAAGGATTACAAGCCGGAGCCGATGATTATCTGGCCAAACCTTTTTTGTTTGAAGAATTACTGGCGAGAATAAATGCGCAGCTGCGTCGTACAGAATTCAGTTCCGGAATTCTGGATTTTCAATCCTATGCCGGAGTCGAAATTAATATGAAAGAACAAAGCGCAACAAGAGACGGAAAAGAATTGAATTTGTCTTCCAGGGAATTAAAGCTTTTGATCTTTTTTATGAAAAACAGAGAAAGGGCTTTATCCCGAATTGCAATTGCACAAGCCGTTTGGAATATTGATTTTGATACCACCTCGAATACCGTAGATGTTTATATTAATTACCTGCGAAATAAATTAGATAAAAACTTCCCTACTCCATTGATTCATACTGTAAAAGGAACTGGTTATATGCTCAAACAAAAGAGTCATGAATCTTAAAAATAAATTAGCGGTTAACTCTACTTTGCTTTTTGCTTTTATTGTCGGGCTTCTTATGGCTGGCGCATTTCTCTTGTTCAAAAGCCACATGAAAGATCTTTATATTGATAATCTTGAAGATCATGCCATGACATCGGCTTTATTTTATTTTGAAAAAGACGAAATCAATGCAATTAACAGCGAACGCTATCGCCAAATTGAAATTCAATATAACAGAATTAACAATGAATCCATTCGGGTTTATAATGCTAAAACCAAAAAACTTTTTATACAAGATAATATTGATATTAATTTAAGCGATCAATATTTAAATACAATTAAAAAAAATAAGATCGAGCATTTTACAATAAACAACAGGCAGTTTGTTGGCTTATTTTATAAAGACAATCAGGGAGATTTTATTATTGTCGTTTCCGGAATCGATCGTGCCGGAAATCACCAATTAGAAATTCTGGGTTTAATGTTTCTTCTATTTTATTTGATTGGAATTCCGTTAAATTATCTTTTGGGAACATTTTTAGCTAAGCAGACTTTCCGTCCTTTTTCAGATGTTATTGCCAAAGTAAATACGATAACAACCGAAAATCTTCATTCGAGATTAGAAGTTCCGCAGACTAAAAGTAAAGATGAAATTAAAGAATTGGTTACCACTTTTAATTATCTTTTAGAAAGACTCGAAAGTGGTATTATGATTCAGAATAATTTTCTAAAAAACGCTTCTCACGAATTAAAAACACCGCTTACTATTATTATTGGAGATATTGATGTTTCGCTGCAACAACCGAGAACGAACGAACAATACGAAGAAATCTTAAAATCTCTCCGAAAAGATACTTTACATCTTAAAGCGACTCTCGAAGGACTTTTGGTTTTATCAGGATTAGAACTTTCTGAACCACAGCAAATGGAAACGGTTAGAATTGATGAAATTCTGTGGAATGTTCTCGAAAAGAAAGCTATTGAATATCCTGAATCTAAAATTGCTGTAAATCTCGATGCCATTGCAGATTATGAAGATTTGCTTTCTGTTTACGCCAATAAACACATGCTTTTTATTGCATTATACAATATTTTAGATAATGCCGTTAAATTTTCATTTCCGGCACAAGTTGATGTTTTTGCTCTTTCAAAAAATAATAAACTTATAATCAAAATTATAGATCAAGGCCCCGGAATTTCTGATGCTGATAAAGATTCTATTTTTGATCTCTTTTTTAGAAGTGACAATACACGTCATATTCAAGGACAAGGATTAGGACTTTTTATTACCATGCAGATTCTTAAACTTCATAATATAGAATTGATTGTAGATTCTGAACTTGAAAAAGGTACTTCGTTTTCTTTGGTATTTCCTTAAAATGTTTTTTTACGCAGATTGGGCAGATTTTAAATGGATCTTTTATCCAAATTAAATTTAAAATTTGAACTGTTAGAACTACGTCATTGAATTTGCGTTTGTACCGTTAGGTACAAAATATCGGTAGAAAAAAAGATACCACATTAAGTTTGTGCCGTTAGGTACAAAACTATAACGAAAATAAATATAACGTGTCTTATTTGTGGCGTACCTACGGCACGCTATCGAAATCTAAAATTAAATGCTACCGATATTTAGTACCTAACGGTACTCGTTTTTTCACACAGATTTGCTTCACCTGTTCGCTATCGCTCGGGTTGCAGATTGAGCAGATTTTTTTTATTTAATTAAATTTAAAATTTGATCTGTTAAAACTTCTTCATCGAATTTATACTTGTACCGTTAGGTACAAAATATCGGTAGAAAAAAAATACCCCGTTAAGTTTGTGCC
This sequence comes from Flavobacterium sp. UBA7680, assembly GCF_002482975.1. GTDB lineage: Bacteria > Bacteroidota > Bacteroidia > Flavobacteriales > Flavobacteriaceae > Flavobacterium. The sequence goes on from NZ_DLHA01000019.1 coordinate 280,327, forward strand.
GTTAGGTACAAAACTATAACGAAAATAAATATAACGTATCTTATTTGTGGCGTACCTACGGCACGCTATCGAAATCTAAAATTAAATGCTACCGATATTTAGTACCTAACGGTACTATAAATAAAATGTTATTTTAATTGCCTCCAGCTTTAGCTGGAGGTCAAGAATTAAATTGAAAAAGGCTTTAGCCAAACTTTTACTTCTTTGGCTAAAGCCCTTGTCTAAGACTTTATTTTTACATCCAACTAAAGTTGGACGCAATTGAATCATATATCAATTTGAAATTTATTATAGACTTGATATATATCTTTTTTCATCTTTTATCTTAAAAAACTAATCTCTTAATTATGCCGATTTTTACAATCGGTAACATTCACTTAACACTCTAATCTTTTTCTAATCTACTTTAAATCTGCTTCTAATCCGCTATTTTAAAGCATTTTACACAAACAATTGATTTTAAAGGCTTAAATCAATTTTAAGAAAATAACATCTTCATAATTGTCTCTTAACAATGAATTGTTTTATGATTTTAAGTTAACAAAAGCGTTAAATCTGATCGAAACAAACCGAGTTACTTTGTCAAATAAAAACTAAAAACAACATGACAAAACTCAAACTCTTTTTTTCGGCATTTATGCTTCTTGTTATGGGAAACATTTTTGCTCAAATTACAACCTCCTCATTATCTGCCAAAGTTAGTGATGGTACAAGCCCGGTTACAAACGCAGAAGTTACCTTAACACATTTACCAACAAATGCTGTTTACAGAGCTGTAACAGATAAACAAGGTCGGTTTAGTTTCGAAAATTTAAGTGCAGGCGGGCCTTATGAACTCGAAATTAAAAGTGCAGACACTAAAGATTATTCTAACGCACAAATACATTTAGCGCTTGGCGACAATGATTTACCTACAATTGTAGTTGGAAAAGCAGATAATACGGTATTAGAAGAAGTAGTAATTACAAGCTCTAAACCATCTTCTAAAAACAACGGAACTAATATTAATGAGAAACAAGTAAATGGTCTTCCGTTAATCAACAGAGGAATTCAGGATGTTACAAAACTAGTTCCGCAGAGTTCTAACAACTCTTTTGCAGGAACCAATTTTAGATACAATAACGTAACAATTGATGGTTCTATAAATAATGACGCCATTGGTTTTAGCCCATCTTTAGGCGGTCAATCAGGAACTTCAGGAATGCCGGGAAGCAGTACGCGCTCTAACTCTATCAGTTTAGATGCGATACAAGATATTCAGGTTTATATTGCTCCTTATGATATTAAATTAGGGAACTTTTTAGGAGGAAGTGTAAATGCTGTAACCCGCAGCGGTACAAATACAGTAAGCGGATCTATCTACAGCTACGGAAGAAGTGCAGCGATTACAGGTCCAAATAATGCTGGCGACGGTTCTAAAATGCCAAGTTCTTTTGGTGATTATCAAGTAGGTTTCAGATTGGGACTTCCAATCGTAAAAGACAAATTATTCTTTTTTACCAATATGGAATATGCAGAACGAACTGATCCTTTATTTTACAATGCAGGAGAAACCAATTCTGCCGGAAAATTAACTTCATTAGTAGATAATGCTACAGCAGAACAAATTTCGAATTTCGTAAAAACCAACTACGGATTTGATCCGGGAAGCTACGGTTCGTACAACAACTTTTCAAAAAGCCAGAAATTCTTCAATAAATTAGATTGGAAAATTAATGACAAACATTCTCTTTCGTTAAGAAACAACACTGTTATTTCTCAAGCTTCAAATTTGGAACGCGATGCTGCAAATTTCAGGTTTTCAAGTATGGATTTTACGCAAAAAAACCAATCTATTAGTACTGTTTTAGAGTTAAAAAGTCATTTTAACAGCCAGTGGTCTAACTCATTTATTGCCAGTTATTCAGCCATTAAAGATTATCGTGATCCAAAATCAAGCAATGTTATGTTTCCCCAAACAGAAATTGGTTATAACGGAGGAACTATTTTCTTAGGAAATGATCGTGAAGCAACTGTTTTTAATATGAAACAAAATACTGCTGAAATTACAGACAACCTTACCTACAAAACAGGAAATCATACTTTATTGTTTGGTACACACAACGAATTCTACGACATTAATTACGGTTTTGTAAACGCTCTTAACGGAAGAGTTGCGTATAAATCTCTTGCAGATTTCTACAACAAACTTCCTACTCGTGTTCGTGGAACGTATCCTTTTGACGGTTCTACAAGAGATGAAATTTTCAATAATCCGTATGCACAATTCAAAGTAAATCTTTACAGCGTTTATGCACAGGACGAAATTAGAATTGGAAACAAATTGAAAGTTACGCCGGGTGTGAGAGTGGATTATACTGATTTGCCAACAAAACCAAAGTTGAGTTCGCAAGTACAAAATTCTCCAGCTGATCCAAATTACGGAACAACATATTCTTATACACCTTTAAACCAAATTAAAAACAACTTTTTCAGCACAGCTTTAGTTTCTCCAAGAATAGGATTTACGTATAATGTAGACGAAGATAAAACATTAGTTTTAAGAGGCGGGTCTGGAGTATTTACAGGTAGAATTCCATTTGCATGGTTAGGATATGCTTATTACAATGATGGTGTAGGTTACGGAAGTTATGATAAAAACAACTTAACTCCGGCGCAGGTTGCAGCGGCAGGCGATCCTTTGGCAAACAACGGATTAAACGGATATCACGATGCAACGCCAAAAGTTCAGGCAGATTTAGTAGATAATAAATTCAAAATGCCGGCTGTTTTAAGAAACTCACTGGCTATTGATAAAATCATCGACGGATATAAATTTACAACCGAAGGTATTTACACAAAAGTAATTCGTGATTTGGAATTTCAACAAGTAAATAAGACTGATAACCCAACTTATTTCTCTTACGATACGAATCATCAAATGCCAATTTACGCGGCTAACATCAATCCTGCGTTTTCAAATGCTTATTTATTGTCAAATACAAATAAAGGATACAGATACAGCATAACAGAAATGATCTCAAAAACATACGATTTTGGATTCAACTTTATGGTAGCTTATACTTACGGAGATTCTAAAGATGTTACAAACGGAATTCGTAACTCTATGGAAAGTAACTTCCAAATGAACCAATCATTAACACCAAATGATCCTCAATTAGCAACTTCTAACTTTAATATCAAACACAGAATCGTTTCTAATGTAGGATATGCAGTAAAATTAGCGGATAACAATACTTTCTCTGCAAACGTGTATTTTAATGCACAATCAGGAAATCCATTTTCTTGGGGATTTGTAAACTCAACAATTGCAGGAACAGGACAAGCAGCAGGATTAGCTTATATCTTTAAAGATGCTGCGGAAGCGGCTAAATATATCGGAGTAAATGCAGCAGGAGTTCCATCGGCAACGGCAGCACAGCAAGTAGCAGATTACGAATCTTTCATCAACGGAAATTCTTATTTAAAAAGCAGAAGAGGAAACTTCACAGAAAGAAATGGTGATACTACACCTTGGAACATTCAGGCTGATTTAAAATTAATGGACGAAATTAATGTAGCACACGTTGGTACATTCCAGGTTTCATTCAGCATGGCTAATATCGGAAACCTTATCAATAAAGATTGGGGAAGAAGTTATTTTGTTCCAAATACATACAATTCAACAGCAAATTTAGGTTTAACAAAATCAGGAAACTTAGGCGGAGTTGCTACTGGCGATCCAACTTACACGTTCCAAAAACCTACAACTGCACCTTATACTATAGATCAATTAGCTTCAAGATTCCAAGGACAACTTGGCGTAAGGTATTCGTTCTAAAGATTGTGTTTTATTTTTTTTACTATCCCCCAGTTTCGAGGAATTTGAAACTGGGGGATTTTTATTTTTCCTATATAACGATGAGTTAACAGTTAAAAAAAATCACTATTTTTAGTACACATTTACACTTGTACTATGATCGATAAAGCACAACTTCGAAGCTCCATTTTCAGACATCTCGACGGATTAGCGACTGCTCCGGTAGCAATAGCATTAAAAAAGCATGCAGTTTTAGAATTTATCTTAAACAAAAAACAAGTTCAATTATCAGAATTGGTAACTGTTTTTAAAGCAAATGAAGGTTATTTGAATGTCGGTTTGAGAATTTTAGCTTCTCAGGGATTTCTGGATTATGAAGTCGATAATAAAACACAGAAAATTACAATCGCTGTAAATGAAAAAACCGAAACTGCTTTTTCGCTGTTTTATCTTTACGAAGATGTTGTCGATCTGCTTCAGTTTTCCATTCAGTTTCATCCCCGTCTTTTTGAAGATGTTCCGTTTGAAAAACTCAATCTTATTTTTGAAAAATATAAAAAGAATTACGGAATCGAACCTTCTGATAATCCATTAAAAAATACTATTCAGGAACAAATTTTAAAACATGTTGAAGGTTATTTAATTGGCCCTACAATTGTGCGTTTGGCCATGAACGGAATGTTTCATAAATATTTTATGGAGACTTCTTTCAGACCCGAAGAGTTTCATAAATCTCCTGAAAATTTCAAAAAAATATTAGATTTTTTTGTGCATCTTGGATGGTTTCTGGAAAAAAACGGCAATTACCAATTTACCGAAACGGGTTTGTTTTTTGCAAAACGAGCCAGCGCTTATGGCGTTACGGTTTCTTACCTACCGACATTTGCCAAAATTGAAGAATTAATTTTTGGCGATCCAGCCGTTTTAAGAATGATAGCCGATGGTGAAAACGAAATTCACGTTGATCGTGAAATGAATGTTTGGGGAAGCGGCGGCGCTCACGATACTTATTTTAAAGTAGTAGACGAAATTATCATCAAACTTTTTAACCTGCCAATTGAACAGCAGCCAAAAGGAATTCTCGATATGGGCTGTGGAAATGGCGCTTTCCTGGAACATATTTTTGAAGTTATCGACAGACAAACTTTACGAGGCGAAATGCTTGACGAATATCCCCTATTTCTTGTTGGTGCAGATTATAATCAGGCTGCTTTGAAAGTTACCAGAGCTAATCTTATAAAAGCTGATATTTGGGCAAAAGTTATTTGGGGAGATATCGGACGTCCAGATGTACTTTCAGATGATTTGAGAGAGAATTATAATATTGACCTGAAAGATTTACTTAACGTAAGGACTTTTCTAGATCACAACCGAATTTGGAAAGATCCGCAGCACGTTGATGAAAACAGAGTCAGCAAATCTACCGGAGCATTTGCTTACAGAGGAAAAAGAATCAGCAACAATTTGGTAGAAGATAATCTATTAGAACATTTACAAAAATGGTCGCCTTACGTTCGTAAATTCGGTTTGCTTTTGATTGAATTACATACGATAAATCCAAAACTTGCAGCCCAAAATTTAGGAAAAACGCCCGCAACAGCTTACGACGCCACTCATGGTTTTTCGGATCAATATATTATTGAAATTGATGTTTTTAATGATGTCGCTTCAGAAGCCGGATTATTTCCCGATAAAGCCATTTTTAAAAGATTTCCGGAAGCTGATATTGCTACTGTTAGTATTAATTTACTAAAAGGAGGTTTTTAATTGTTAATTATAAATTGTGAGTTCTTAATTCTTAATTCACAATTTATAATTAACAATTAATAATTCATGTATGATTTCACAATCAGGCTTAATTTACCTCATGAAAAATTATTGTGCCACTAAAATATCCTTATAAATTGACCAGTTTGCATTTGTTTTATACACTTCTAAAGAACCGCTTGGCACTTTTATTTCTTTAAGATTTTTACAATTAAGAAAAGGCCTGTCAGTATTTGGCGGAGTAGTTGAATTGATTGTTACACTTGTTAAATTCGTATTATAGCTAAAAGCAAAGAAAGAGATTTGAACAACATTTTTTGGGATTGTAAGGGTTTTTAAAGCGGTACAGTAAGCAAATGCATTTTGCTGAATTGTTGTAAGACTTTCAGGAATCGTAATTTCTGTTAGTTTTGCAGCATATGCAAAAGCTGCTATTTCTATCATTGTAACGCCTTCGGGTATTGCATAGGCATCGGATGATTTAGCACTAGGAAAATTTCGCAATGCCGTAACTTCTTTATTAAATAATACCCCATCAATTACACTAAAATAAGAATTGGATTTTAAAGTAAAATCAACAAGAGGACAATTTAAAAAAACGACATCTCCTAAAGAATTCAAATTGTTAGGTATTGCAAAACTTGTTAAGTTAATACAATCCATAAAAGCACCGTTACCAATCTCTTCAACTGTATCTGGAACATTTATATTGGTTAAACCCGGACAGCTTTTAAATGCATATTGCTTGATACTGGTAACGCTGTTTGGTATTGTAACGGCTGTTAAGTTATCGCAAAACACAAAAGCGTATTCCCCAATAGTTGTAACTCCATTAGAAATTGTTATACTACTAATTTCTGTTTGACTTTCAAATGCGTGACCACCAATTTTTGTAACCGGATATCCTTCTATCTTGGATGGTATTGTCAAATCATATTTTGACGAAATTGTCAAGTCTTTCCAAAGCTGAGACAATCCTGTAATTACCACTTCCGGCTTTGCTCCCTGCACTATTTCATAGGTAAATAAAAGATCATCTGTAAGAGGTTTTACATTTACTGCCGTTGTCACTTCATTATTAGTGATTATTAAATCCTTCTCCTCTCCAGAAATTACTGTTTTTGTATTGTATTCGCCTGATGCATTGATTTTTACATGGATCGATAAAGTTGCCGCTGAGCCATTACTGAAGTCGCCTATAGACCAAACACCGGTTTCTTCATTGTAAGTTCCGTCAGACAATTGTGCGCTGATAAATGTATATCCAGTAGGAATTTTGCTTAATACTTCAACATTTGCAGCGTCTAATGGACCTGCATTTGCAGCTATTAAATTAAATGTCAAATCAGTATTTGCAATTGGGTTAATTAAATTGGCCGTAACCGCAATCGATAAATCTGCTGCGTTTTTAGTATCAGTTTCTTCATCTTTAGAACATGAAAATAATAGCGAAGTCAGCATCAAAAATATAAATCCTTTTAAATAAAATCTCATAATGTTTCTTTTAGTTTTTAAATAGGGCAGCATTAAAGCCGGGGCAAAGTTAATTTTTGACTAAATCAAAAAAATCACTATAAATGAGTATATTTAAATTAAATTCCCATTATAATAAAAACACTAATTTTATAATCCTAAAATAAATCATTTTGATAAGAAAAATTATTCTCTTAGTTGTATTACAATTTTTGACTTGTTCTGTCTTTGGGCAAAATACTGTGCCAAAAGATTCTATAATGACTGATACCGTAAAAAACATTCGTTTCAATTACAAACAGCTTATCATTCCCGGAATTTTAATTGGATATGGTTTTTGGGGAAATGAAAGCGGACAGATAAAAAGTTTCAATAATCAAATTCGCGATGAATTTACAGAGGATATTGATCGTAAAATTTCTATAGATGATTTTTCCAGATATGTTCCTGCTGTTTCCGTTTATGCGCTTAATGCGTTTGGTGTTGAAGGAAAAAATAATATGCGTGACCGTTCTGTCATTTTAATCACTTCAACAATTATAAATGTGGGAACTGTTTTTGCTTTAAAATCACTCAGTAATGTGGAACGTCCTGATGGAACTTCAAACAATTCATTTCCTTCAGGTCATACCGCTATAGCTTTTGCAGGAGCAGAATTTTTGTATCAGGAATATAAAGACAAATCAATATGGTATGGTGTTGCGGGTTATGCTATTGCCACAGGAACCGGAATTTTTCGTATGTACAATAACAGACACTGGCTTACAGATGTTGCCGCGGGTGCAGGAATTGGAATTTTGAGTACCAAAATTGCCTATTGGGTAAATCCCTATATTACACGAAAATTATGGCATGGTGAACAAAAAAAATCGATGTCATTTATAACTCCATCTTATGATGGCAGAAATTTGACAATCTGCTATTTCAAAACATTTTAGGTTTACAGGATACTAATATTCAGATTTTCTTCAAAATTCATTTGTAAATTGCGGCATGAAAATTCTTATTATTGAAGATGAGCAAGAAATTGCACAAAGCATCAAAGAGTACTTTAAAACAAATGGCGTTCAATGCGAAACAGCCCAAAATTACGATTTGGCACTCAGCAAAATCGACAGCTACGATTATGACTGTATTCTGCTGGATTTAATGCTGCCAGATGGTGACGGGTTTGATATATTAAAAGAACTAAAAGCGAAGAATAAAACAGAAGGCGTTATTATTATTTCGGCAAAAGAAAATCTGGAAACACGTTTGGAAGGATTTAATCTCGGCGCAGATGATTATCTTACCAAACCTTTTCATCTTGCTGAACTTTTAGTCCGAATGCAGGCACTTATTCGCCGCAAGAATTTTAAAGGCAGCAACAGTATCACATTCAATGAAATTGTCATCGAAATTTTCTCAAAGACAGTCTTTGTAAACGATATAAAACTGGATATTACCAAAAAAGAACTGGATTTACTGCTCTTTTTAATTGGTAACGAAAATAAGGTATTATCTAAATCGTCAATTGCAGAACATCTTTCTGGCGACATGGCAGACATGCTTGATAATCATGATTTTATATATGCACATATTAAAAATCTAAAAAAGAAACTCACACAAGCCGGCAGTGGCGATTATATCAAAACAGTGTACGGTTTAGGTTATAAATGGGAAAATGAATAACAAAAAACTACTTCGCAAAACAACAAACAGCTTTCTTATATATGCCGTTATCATACTATTGATAGCAGCGCCGGTATTTTATTATATCTGTCAGTGGCTGTATGTTTATGAAACCGATGAAGTACTGCTTTTTCATAAAGGCGCTTTTGTAAACGAAAGCCACAACAATTACACTGCTAGTGATATCGCCGCCTGGAACAAATACAATCCTAATATATCTATTGTTAAAGATATGGGTGTAACAAAAGATTCTATTGTGGGTAAAATGATATTTGAAGCTTTAGCCAATGAAAAAGAACCGTTTAGAATATTATACGCTCCTGTTGATATCAACGGAAAAAGATATACTTATATAGAAAAGCGAAATTTGGTTGAAATGGAAGGAATGGTTTTTAGTGTAGCCGTTATGTTTCTGTTTATCATCATCATTTTACTTACCGGAATAATCTGGATTTCAAAAAGATCAGCAAAAATTATCTGGAAACCTTTTTACAACACATTAAGTCAAATAGAAGATTTTGAAATTGATAAAAATAATCCGCCTCATTTTATTCCGACCGATATCGACGAATTCGCACGTTTAAATAAAAGTCTCGAAAGTTTAATCGAAAAAAATACAGCCATTTATAAAAGCCAGCGCGAATTTGTAGAAAACGCAGCACATGAACTTCAAACACCTTTAGCATTATTTCAAACCAAAATTGACATTCTGCAGCAATTAGAATTAAACGAAGAACAATCGACTTTAGTTGGTTCTTTAAATAAAGATGTATCCAGACTCAACAGACTGAATAAAAACCTTTTATTACTTTCTAAAATTGATAATGAAAGTTATCTAGAAAAAAATACCATTAGTTTAAATGAGTATTTTGAGAAACATCTGGACTTTTTTACAGAACAGGCCAAAGCTAAAAACCTAACCATTCAAACTGATTTAAAAGATACTTTAAGCGTTCAGGGAAATGCAGCATTGGCAGAAGTGTTATTAAATAATTTATTTCTTAATGCTATTCGCCATAATAAAAAGGATGGCAGAATAGGAATTCAAATAGAAAATAATACCGTTCGATTTACCAACACAGGTCAGGAAACAGCTTTGGCAGCAGAAAATATTTTCAATCGTTTTTCAAAAGTAAATCCTTCTTCACAAGGAAATGGACTCGGATTGGCGATCATTAAAAAGATATGCGAAATCAATCATTGGGAAATTCATTATTTTTTTAATGATAATCTGCACATTTTTGAAGTGAAATTTTAAAAATTCAAACTTCCTACAGAATCGGTTATGAACTTTGTACTATTCTTTTTTTAAATAGTACAAATGAAATCAAAAACAATACTGCTGTTATCTTTTCTATTGATAATAGTACTGCAGCTATCCGCCCAAAAAAAATCGGTAACCATTTCCGGAATCGTAAAAGACAGTAATTCTAAAACGGCAATACCTTATGCTAATGTGGTTTTAAAATCTTCTAAAGATTCTAAAATTTTCTTTGGCACTGTAAGCGGTGAAGACGGACGTTTTACCATTGCAGCTGTAAATTCGGGAAACTACATTTTAGAAGTCAGCGTTGTTGGTTTTAAAACCAAATCCCAAACTTTATTTGTGGGCAGTCTTTCTGATTATTTAGACCTTGGAAACATTGAAATTCAAGAAGATATCAATACTTTATCAGAAGTCGTTGTTAGTTCAAAAGCACAGCAAAATCCTGTAACATTAGATAAAAAAGTTTTTGCTGTTGCTGATAATATTACGCAAAGCGGAGGCTCTGTTTTGCAATCCATGCAGAATTTACCCGGAGTTACCGTTCAAAACGGAAAAGTACAATTAAGAGGAAATGATAAAGTCACCATTTTAATTGATGGCAAACAAACTGCTTTGACAGGATTTGGAAATCAGTCCGGACTCGATAATATTCCGGCTTCTGCCATCGAAAAAATTGAAATTATAAACAATCCATCTTCTAAATATGATGCCAACGGAAATGCCGGAATCATCAATATTATCTACAAAAAAAACAAACAAGACGGATTAAACGGAAAAATAGGAATTAGTTCGGGATACGGAGCTTTGTGGGAGCGTCAGGCGAATCTGCCAACGATAAGACCTCAATATAAAGTGACACCTAAAATTAATCCGAGCCTTTCGTTAAACTACAGAAAAGATAAAATAAATGCTTATTTACAAGCCGATTATCTCTACACAGAAACACTAAATAAAAATGAATTTGTTACCAGAACTTATGATGACGGCAGCATAATTAATCAACAGACAAAGCGAAATCGGGATACGCATTTTACGACACTTAAAACCGGAATTGACTGGAATTATAACGACCGAAATACCTTTTCTTTTTCTGGTCTTTATGGCCGTGAAAAAATTATGGATCATGGAGATGAACCTTTCTTTAATGAAGATAATACGGAGCGTTTGCGTTTGTGGCAGTTTTTAGAAGATGAGCTTAAAACAACTGTTATGGTAAGCGGTTCTTATCAGCATAAATTCAAACAGGCTGGGCGTAAATTAAATGCAGGAATTAATTATACGTATCATCAGGAAGATGAAAAATATTTCTTTGATAATATTCTGCCAGCGTCTAGAGGACAAGATGCCTTTAAACTGCTTTCGGATGAAAAAGTAATCGACCTTAATTTAGATTATGTACAGCCATTAAAATACGGACGTTTTGAAACCGGAATTAAATTTAGAAACAGAGAGATTCCTACCAATATGCAGTTTTTTCCGGGAGAAAATTCTCCAATAGATGCAAATGCCGGAGGCTGGGCGACTTATAAAGAAATCATTCCGGCTGTTTACGGTAGTTATATTTATGAAAGTGAAAGAATTGAAGCTGAACTGGGGCTTCGTTATGAATATGTCGATCTTAAGTACGATGTAAATCCTAATCATCCTACTTATAAAAGCAACGGATATAATTATACAGAACCTTTTCCGAGTGTTAAACTGGCTTATAAAATTGATGATAAAAACAAATTCACCGCTTTTTATAACCGCCGTGTCGACAGGCCAAATGAAGTCGATATACGTATTTTTCCAAAATACGATGATGCCGAGATTATTAAAGTAGGAAACCCTGCCCTGCGCCCGCAATATACAAGCGCGTTTGAAGTAGGTTATAAAACCGATTTTAACAAAGGCTATTTTTTAACCTCTTTGTATTATCGCGTTATAAACGGAACTATTACCAGAATTGCGACTACAGTTCCCGGCAGTTCGTTGATTTATAACGTATTTCAAAATGCTCTGGAAAGTTCTTCTTTTGGTGCCGAAATTGTGTACGCAAAAGAAATCAATTCGTGGTATTCTTTCAACATCAATGGAAACATATATAAAAATACAATAGATGCCTTTACGGTCACCAATTTATATCCTGTTCCATCAACTTACACGGGCAGTCTTCAGGAAATAACTTCGGGAAATGTAAAATGGAACAATACTTTTTTATTCAATAAAACACTTTCCGGTCAGGTTTCTATGGTATATCTCGCACCAGACATAATTCCGCAGGGAAAAATAGATTCCCGCTTTTCTACAGATTTGGGTATAAAAAAGATCGTTCAAAAAGGAAAAGGCGAAATATTTTTAAATGCCACAGATGTTTTCAATACGCTGGTAATCAAAAAAGAAATTCAAGGCGAAGGATTTCGCTATACAAGCAAGGATTATTATGAAACACAAGTTGTTCGTTTTGGGTACAGTTACAAGTTTTAACGGTATCCAAAATGAAATTCAAAATTAATTCAGAATTGCATTATAAAATTTGCATACGAATGTTAAATAATAATTATGAACAAATTATCTTCAAAGTTCGGCAGATATTCACTGTTGATGCATTTTATTTTTTGGTTTTTAATACTATCTCAATTTTTAAGAATTTCCTTTTTTATATGGCAGTATAGTGAAGTTTCGTGGAATATTATCGATCTTTTAAGAACCCTTGTAACAGGTCTTTTCTTTGATTTTGGTACTGTTGCTTTCATCTCTATTTGCAGTGTATTATATTATACTGTAATGCCAAATAAATGGGTTGGTTCTTTTTTAGATAAAATCTTAATTTACTTTTTTACATCCTTAACCGTTTTTATTCTTGTTTTTACTTTTTTTGCCGAATTGACATTTTGGGATGAATTTAAAACACGATTTAATTTCATAGCCGTTGATTATCTTATATATACGCATGAAGTTGTAGCTAACATTCAACAGTCCTATCCCCTGCCCGTTTTAATTGGCGGCGTATTACTGCTTACTTTTGTGTTTCTGTTTATCTTTTATAAAAGAGGTGCTTTTACAACTACGTTTACTTCTAAAGCAAATTTAAAAACGAGACTTTCGGTTTTATTATCTACCATTTGCATTGCTTTATTTTTTGGTTTCTTTATTACCAATAATCAGGCAGAATGGTCTCAAAATAGATACAATTCAGAAATATCAAAATCAGGTATTTATTCCTTTTTTGCCGCTTTTAGAAACAACCAAATGAAATATGTTGATTTCTATACTTCTATACATAATGATAAAGCTTTTGGCCTTATTAAAAAGAAATTAGCCGATCCTAATGCTATTTATACCCGAAAAGATTATTCGATTCATAGAAAAATTACAGACTCTATTCCTTCTCTTGAAAACAAAAATGTTGTGTTTGTTTTGGTAGAAAGTCTGAGCGGAAGTTTTTTGCAAGAATTTGGAAATAAAGAAAACATCACGCCTTTTCTGGATAGTCTTGCCCAAAAGAGCATCTTTTTTGAAAATTTATATGCCACAGGAACCAGAACCGTAAGAGGAATGGAAGCCGTGACTTTGTGTATTCCGCCTACTCCGGGTCAAAGTATTGTAAAAAGACCCGACAATAAAAATTTATATACGGTTTGCAGTGTTTTCAAATCCAGAAAATACGACTGTAATTTTTTCTACGGCGGCGACGGTTATTTTGATAATATGAACGCTTATTTTGGCGGAAACGGATTTAATATTTACGATCGCGGACGCGGAAGTGTATTGAGCGATGAGATCAAAACGACTCGTAATAATATCAACGACAATGAAGTAACTTTTGAAAATGCGTGGGGAATTTGCGACGAAGACATTTTTAATAAAATGCTAAAAGTAGCCGATTCACAATATAAAACCGGAAAGCCGTTTTTCAATTTTGTAATGACAACATCTAATCACCGACCTTTTACTTATCCTTCGGGAAAAATTGATATTCCTTCGGGAACAAGTCGTGAAGGTGCTGTAAAATATACTGATTTTGCGCTAAAAGAATTATTCAGAAAAGCCCAGACAAAACCTTGGTTTAAAAATACCGTTTTTGTAATAATTGCAGATCATTGTGCCAGCAGTGCCGGAAAAGATGAAATTGATGTGGCCAACTATCATATTCCTGCTTTCATTGTTAACTTTCCCGAAAATCAAAATCAGAAAATAGCGCAGCAATGTTCTCAAATTGATTTATGGCCTACGCTTTTTTCACTGTTTCATTGGGATTATGAATCTGATTTTTTTGGAAAAAACGTTTTGGATTCTCAATTTGAACAACGTGCTTTAATGGGAACTTATCGAAAATTAGTTTTAATGAAAAAAGATAAAGTAATGATTTTATCAGATCAGAAAAAGCAGGCGTTTTATTCCTGGAATAAAGAAGATAACAGTCTGAAATCACTTCCGATAGATCAGTCTTTTTTAGAAGAAACCATTTCGTGGTACCAAACCGCCGATTTCCTTTTTACCAATAAACTTTTACAATAATGATTTACATTCATTTTATAATCAACCCCATTTCCGGAAGCGGCAAACACAATTTGTCTGCGTCTTATATCTTAAGCCAATTTCCTAAAGATAAATATAAAATTGAGGTTGATTATACAAATCAAAAAAAGCATGCAATTGAACTTACAAAAGCGGCCATTGCACAAAATCCAGATTATATAATTGCATGCGGCGGAGACGGAACGATAAATGAAGTAGCTTCTTCACTTATAGGAACTTCCATAAAATTAGGAATTGTTCCTGTAGGTTCAGGAAACGGATTGGCCTCTAATTTGAATATTCCAAGAGATTTTGATAAAGCAATTGCTATCATTAAAAAAGGGCATGCAACAGCAATGGATGTAGGACAAGTAAATGATAAATACTTTTTTAGCAATATGGGTATTGGCATCGATGCGCTTATTATTAAAAAATACGAACGAGCAGGAAAAAGAACACTTCCGGCTTATATTAAAGCAGCAACGTCTTCGAGCTTAGAATTTAAACCTCAAAAAACAATTGTGCAATTTGATAATCAAATGCTTGAAATAAATCCGCTGATGTTGTTTATATCCAATTCTAACGAAATGGGTTACAATATGAGTCTTACGCCAAAAGCAAGTCTTCAGGATGGATTATTGGATATGATTGTAATTCCGAAATTGTCTTTTTTAGAAAAAATAATGCTGGGTTTTAATGTGCTTCGAAATTCAATCGAAAAATTCAAAAAAGCGCAGCACTTTTTAGTAAAAGAAATTAAAATTGAAATGCCGTCAAAAATCTTTATCGATTCTCAAATTGACGGAGAACAGCATAATTTGAAAACAAATAAATTAAACATCAAAATACTGCCAGGAGCGCTGAACGTTTTAGTAGATTTATAAAAATATAATTCCATAGAAAGAACCTTTTTTAATTCTCTCTATGGAATATTTTTTTGCTTAAAGTCAGATTTAAAATTGTCTCACAAAGCTGCAGCCCAATTCTTTTCCGTTATAAAAAGGCATAATCATTGAGGTAGTTTTGTTTTCTTTTGAAGATTTAAAAACTTTATTCTGCAAATACGGATACATCCAATATGCCGCTTTTGTACTTAAAATTCCAATTCCTGCGCCTGCAACAACATCTGTAAGCCAGTGTCTGTCATTGTACATTCTAAAAAGTCCCGTTCCTGTCGCCACTGCATATCCTGCAATTCCATACCAAATCGATTGATCTTTATATTCCTGATACATAAATTCTGCTCCTGCAAAAGCGGTGGCAGTATGTCCTGAAGGAAAAGAATTGTTAGAAGATCCGTCCGGTCTTTCTACTTTGGTAATATTTTTTAAAGCAAATACCGAAGCACTCATCATCAAATAAGAACTTGCTAAAATAATAGAACGGTCTTTCAAATTATTTTTTCCTTTTACACCAAAAGCATTTAAGCCGTATACAGAAGCCGCAGGCGCCCATTGCGAGAAATCATCAATAGAGATTTTATGATCAATATCTTCATTTACTTCTTCCTTAATTTGTGCATTATAAGTTTTAAGCTGGTCACTTTCTAAACCAATAAAACCATACCCAAGAAGAACGCTGGGAATGATCAATTGTTTGTAGTTAAACTTTAAATTGTGTACAGTATCTTGTACTGCAATTGTATCACTTACTGTGTTTTGGGCACAAATAGAAGTCATACCAAAAATAAATAAGAGGAACGTTTTTCGCATTTTAAATGAAAATTAGAAATTAATAATTACGCTTGGTGATTAAAATAAACGTAGTTTTTCCTCATAGAAAACAATTAAATTATTAGGCAAAGTTGAACACCAATTTTGAAGAAATTCTGTATTTTGAAAGTAATGGAGAAAATATTTAGAGAAAACAAAAAACGACCAGATATAAAACATATCTGATCGTTTTTAAAGAGGAATAATTTGAACTGTAAAAGTTGAAACCTTTACATAAAACTCTAATTTATTATTTAATAATCAACTTTTTAGAAACATTAAAAGCATTAGAATTAATCGTAACAACATAAATTCCAGAAGCTAAATGATGATTGATTTTTGCAGAAGAATTGATTTTGTTTACCAAAACTTTTCTTCCGTTGATATCCGTAACCGTTACTGTTGCCGAATCACCCGCTTCTAATTCCGGTAAAACAACATTAAACTCATTATTAATCGACGGATTTGGATAAATACTAACTACAGAATTTTCAACTGTTACTGCTGCTTCAACATTCGCTTTTTTTAATGTAGAAGTAGATTGAAACTGCCATTGTGCACTTTCCCAATTGTTTTGACCTCCGTTATATTGAGCAGAACCGTTTAGGTTTTCAATATGAATCATAGCTCCTGTCTGCCATCTGTTTTTAATTCTCACGTAAGTTCCATCCACATTTTCGCTTGACCATTGCGCACTCCACCAGCCAGTTGATCCTGCCGTACATTGTACTGCCCCTGTTAAGTTTTCAATATTCATTATATCTCCCGTACCTACATTTTTTAGGATATAAAAAGTAGCATCAACCGCAACTTTTTCCCATTTGTAATTGTTGTTGGCAACCGTTGCTCCATATCCAACATTTGCTCCGGCATCATATAAATAGTTTCCAGTCCATCTGTTTTTAATCGTGAAATAATTTCCTGTTGCAGCATTAACCGTAATCGCTGCTGTACTTGTTTTATTTCCGTCTACAGTGGTTACTGTAATGGTAGCTGTACCAGCAGCAACTGCTGTAACTAAACCTGAACCATTTACAGTTGCAACACCCGTATTATTAGAACTATACGTTACGTTTTTATTTGTTGCATTTGATGGTAAAACTGTTGGCGTTAATTGCTGTGTTCCGCCTACAGATAATGTTGCCGATGTTGGACTCAAACTCACACTTGTAACTGCTACATTTGATGAATTTACAGTAATTACAGCTGTTGCCGTTTTATTTCCATCCTGAGTTGTTACCGTAATCGTTGCCGTTCCCGAAGCAACCGCCGTAACTAAACCTGAACCATTTACCGTTGCAACGCCTGTATTATTAGAACTATACGTTACATTTTTGTTTGTAGCATTTGCAGGAGCAACAGTTGGTGTTAATTGCTGTGTTGCGCCAACGCTTAAAGTCGCCGTTGTTGGCGAAATGGTAACGCCCGTAACCGGAACATTTACAGTAGAACAGTTGCTGCTTTGTGTCCATGAAAATGAACCAATGGCACTGATTTCTTCATTTGCAGCAGCATTTCCGCCTCTGTTAGAATAATTCATGTTGCAATAGGTACCATTTCCACTAGGCGAACCTGCAATAAGTACAAAGTAACCTCTGCCCCAATTTCTATTTAAGGCATTGTTGTTTGGAAATTCTTTACCTGTTCCGTTAACGGTAATGTCTTTAAATGAAAGATTGTAAATTCCATCACCCGATCTTTTGCTGATAGAAATCGCATCATTTCTTGAATCATTAATATCGATATTATAAAGCTGTACATTTTTAACCTGAGATCCGGCATTTGTGGCACTAAAAATATCTACAGCCGCTACAGGATTATTGTATGTATCATTAAAAGTTCCGCAGGTTGATACCGTAATATCGTGAATTTCGTGCATTCCATCATTGTTAAATGGCGCTCCCGGAAAATTATTACTCATCCTGATACCTGCTTCAAGATTATCTTTAATAATCAAATTGTAGCCTTTGTTGTTTTTTCCACCATAAATAGCAAGACCACAAGCACGCCAGCAGTTTTCTGAAGTATTATATCTAAAGGTATTGTTGATACATTCCAATCCGTCAGCAGACCAAATTGCCTGATCGTCATCACCATTGTTTCTAAAATTACAATGTTCTACAACAGAATTGGCAGTTCCTTTACAAAGATTAATTCCATCCGCATAATTGTTTCTAAAACGACAATGAGATAATGTAAATCCGTCAGCAATTGCAGGACCTCCCGTATTGTATTGTGCAATCCAGGCACCGCATTCAAAATGTTCTGCCCAAATATTTTTTACAATTGAACCGCTTGTAAAAACGCCATTTATCCCTTTATAAGAATTACTTCTCGAAGCTGAATTTGTCGTTAAATAAAGATCGGTAAATGAAATATTACTGGCATTAGCACGCAATCCTCCGTTTAAACTGCTCGTGTTGGTAAAATTAATTTGAGTATACCACATTCCGGCTCCAATTAAGGAAGTATTTGCCGAACCAAAATACAATTCTCTGTTTACGTTATAAACACCAGTTGGAACGAAGATTTTTTTACCGCCGTTTGCGTCGATAAAAGTTTGAAGATCACTTCCGTTTCCACTATACGTTACAGCACCTGACGGAGCCGTTACCGCCGTTGGAATTGGTTCCATTTCTGCAAAATCCAAATGAATGTTTCCTGATTCTCTCACAATTTTTAAAGTTCCCGAAACCGCAATTTTAGCGGGAAGTTTATAACGCACTTCATCAAAACGCATTCTTGGGTTTTGATTTGTGATTCCGTTATTATTCGGATTTCCGTTGCTCCACAAATACTCCCACGACCAGGTTGAAGTCAAAGTAAGCGTTGTAAGCTTTGTATTTCCGTTATAAACACCAACAGTACCCGATTGTCCGTCAGGAACGCTGTAACGAATTACAAGTCCGTCTGCGGCTTCTGTAAGTGTCCATTGCACGGTAGCGTTTGTAGCAGACAGATTCACACATTGCTGATCTGAAGCTTCTGATTGAAGATCAGACTGCACATATGATTTTGAAGTAGTTGCAGCACCATTTGACAATTGGCCTAAATTGGCTTCGTATCTTTTGTACGGCGCATCATAATAACCGCGCTGCGCATAAGAACTTGAAGTTAAGAGAACGAAAAAAATCCATAGTAAAATATGGCAGTCTCTTTTAAAAAAAATAGCATGTAATTTGTTTCTCATAAGTTTTGGTTTTTAAATAGTTAGTGCCTTAAAATAAGGGCATAACGAAACTATACTTAAAAAAGAAATTAAAGAAAAGGTTGACAAAAAATCAAGACTCATACAACGATTTCGTTTACATAAAAACTTAATAATCAATAACATATATTTTTTAAGGAAATAAAAAATCAAGAATAAATATAGATGCAAACTTGATAATTTAAGGCTCTGAAAATGAGAATATAAAAAAAATCGACCCTGTTTATAATCACATTCTCTTTTTGTAATTATTTTTTTTCCAATTTGTAAATTCAATGAAATTGGTCTACTTTCATTTAATCAAAATTCATCTTTAAAACTTTAGATAACTAAATGATCGAGAAACCTTTACATATAGAAACTCCGCAGCTTATTATTCGACATTTAACATTATCTGACTTATCAGACTTTATTATCTACCGTTCCAATCCAGAAGTCACAAAATATCAGGGTTTTGATGTTATGACAATGGAACAGGCAGAAGATTTTATTAAAGATAATTCAAGTAAACATTTTGGTAAAGCCGGAGAATGGGTTCAATACGGAATTGAAAATCGCATAACTGGAAAACTTATTGGTGACTGCGCCATTAAACTTGACGAATATGATCCAAGAATTGCCGAAATAGGAATCACCATTTCGCATCTGGAACAAAAAAAGGGTTATGCTAAAAAAGTTCTTCTCGCAATTTTAGCATTTTTGTTTCATGAAATAAAAATACACCGCGTAGTCGAAATCGTTGATGCAGAAAATATTGCTTCAATTAATCTGCTAAAGAGCATTGGCTTTAGACAAGAAGGACATTTTATTGAAAACATATTCTTTAAAGGAAAATGGGGAAGCGAATTTCAATATGCAATGCTAAAAAAAGAATGGGACGAGCTAAAAGAAATTTAAAAACTTGCGAATCATGAATTATAAATCCTCATTTGCTGGGCTTATATCACATCGCATAGTTGTCAATATTGATTTGAAACCTGCTTTTTCATAAGCTTTCACTGCGGCTTCGTTGTCATGATACACTTCTAATCTAACCTCGGTTATTCCCTGAGATAAAACCCATTTTTTAAGATCATTAAGCAAGAGATTATTAAGACCGTTTCCTCTAAAATCAGGATCTACAAACATAAAACCAAGGTAGCCGAATAATTCATGTTTTTGATATGGTTTTGCTGAACGAATTTGAGCATATCCGCATCCTATAAGCTCATTGTTGTATTCCATAACCAGAACCTCAGTTTTATTATCTAAAATAAGTTCCTGTATACTATAATAAAAAATTTCTCCTTCTTTTAATGTGGGATCAAACGGACGCTCTGCCTCTACTAAAAACTGCAGAAATGTTTCAAGTTTAGGCAAATCAGCATTTACAGCGCGTCTAATAACTATGTCTTTTATATTTAGATTCATATTTCAAATATATAGAAAATTAATTCTAGCTGTAAAATAAAAAAACTCCAAAATCAAATGACTTTGGAGTTTTTTAAGTTTTTTCAAACTTGTATGTTTATTACATTTCGTTCAAGTCGTTGAATTCGTGTAAAGATTTTAATGTGTTTTCGTAGAATAAAATTGCTGCGATAAGGTTTCCTTTATCAGAGTAAGGCATCATTTTTCTTTGAAATTCTACTGTCGTATCTAAGAAAGTAGAAGTACCAATTGCTTGGTTATCTAAGATTTTTTTGTGGTCTCCATCGTCTGGAATACCTAAATCTGCCATAGTAACTCCTGGTTTTGTAACCAATGCGATGTAAGGAAGAGTTTTCACTAATACTTTAATACGCTCGATGTACAATTCTAAAAGTTCACCTTTTTGCATACCGCTCAATTCTTTTTGATCGTGGTATTTACGAATTAAGGCTGTTGTACTGATGATACTTCTTGGGGCATTTTTTGCTTGTGCCATGATAGCGCCAGTCGTCAAGAAGAAAAGGGCACATAATAGTATAATTTTGCTCTTCATTTTGTAGATGTAAATTAGTTGTTGGTTGTGACAAAAATATATAAATTAACTTAAATCACAACTTATTTCATTTCTTTTTTTTAGAAAACTTTAACAATGAGTGTTATATCATTCAATTTCGTCGTCGTAACTCAGCGTATCTTTAGGAATTTCGGCGATTTGATGGCTGTTTCTTATATCGTCCGGCGACTTAATAATTCTAAATCTTCCCGGATATTTGATCCAAATACTCTTTTTATTGCCGTAATAATCCATAAATTCTTCGCAAACAAACACGGCATGCGCGTTTGACCAAGCCACAACTCCGCAAAATTCATTTCCGGATTGTCGCTTTAATTTTTGAATTTGTTTGCCTTTTTCAAATCCCAGATACTTATAAATAGTTGGTGTATATACTTCCCCATCTTCTAAATCTTCTAAAGCTTTATCAAAAGTGGCATCTTTATCAATAATCTGTTTGTATTTTGCCATTACTGCGTAAGCCAGTATTGCATAATCTGTAATAGCTTCGGCCTCACAATTATCTTTAATAAGAACAAACCCGGCAGAAAATCTGGCTTTATCGAGTTCAGCACTTTTTAGATTAAAGGAAGCATTATTCTTTAGTATAATTTTTTGCTCGTTGTCGCTTATTTTTTGAGTTACAAAAAGATTGTCTACCCCGTAAATATTTAAAGCGGCTTTGATTAAAGCAATCGATGAGCAGTTGGTACGTTCTCCTTGTTTAAAGCTTTCCCATATTTGATCTGAGCTCAATTGAGAGTAACAATTTGAATAACCGAATATTAAAAATAAAAATATTGAGGTAACGGATTTCATTGTCTTTGGCTTTTATAATTGTTTCCAAAAACTAATTTTTGGAAATTATAGATTTGCAAATCTATAAAAATCAACCCATAGTTTTTTTTACTTCGCAAAATTTATTAACAATTATAAACTACTCTCTAGCTGAATACTTAGCAAAGTATTGTCGTTATTGTTTTCAACAACTATAATTAATTCAAAATAAAAACGTCTCAAACAGAAATTTGAGACGTTTTAAAATTATTTTTTTTCTTCGTTATTCAACTTATCGTCAAAATCAGGTTCTTTACCTTTAAATTTATGAGTATCAACATCATATTTTTCATCGTTTGTTAAAACTTCATCATGATCTTTATATTGATGTTTTCTCATGTCACTTCGATTATCAGAACCACTCTTTGGAGTGTTATTCGGATTTGGATTTTTTGTGTTCATAACTCTAAGTTTTAAATTTAATTAAAATTACTTAAACTCAAAATCAAACACTTATATAATCATTTTTAAAAGTTACAGGATATTATGTTTCTTCGGATCATACAACATTGCCGTACATAAACAGTTTTTTCTTTCCTTATTCAGTAATATGGAACAATTGACGCAGGATTTACAGTTTTCCCAAAAAATCTCATCAGTCGTTAATTCGGAATAAGTAACAGGTTCAAAACCAATTTCATGGTTCATTTTCATTACTGCCGAACCTGTAGTAAGGCTGAATATTTTGGCTTCGGGATATTTTTGACGACTTAATTCAAAAATTTTTCTTTTAATGTTTTTGGCAAGTCCGGTATGTCTGAATTCGGGAGCCACTATTAATCCGGAATTTGAAACAAACCGACCATTATCCCAGGAAGAAATAAAAGAAAAGCCTGCCCATCTTCCGTCTAATGCAAAAGCAATAACAGCCTCACCTTTTTCTATTTTTTCTTTAAGAAGTTCCGGCGACCGTCCGGAAATACCGGTTCCCCGCGCTATAGCAGATGATAATGTCATGTCACAAATTTCCTGTACCCAGAAAATATGGTCAGAATTAGCAGTTTCAACCCAAAATTCAATTGGATCTTCAGGGTTTTGATTGTGGCAAAATAAGTTGGTTTTATCTAAAATGGAGGCAGACAGAAAATCTTTGTCTGAAAAATCTACGGGCGGTTCTTGGGTTTTCATATTTGATTTATCGCATTTTAATTTAGTAATAAAGCGTAATTCTATAATTCAAACACGTCTTCCAAATTAGAGACCAATTGTAGTATTACAATTCAAAACCAAACATTATTATCTGTTTATAAGCATCTTACATTAAAAACACAAAATAGTGCCGTTTATAAAATACTTCTCAAAATGATACGTTTTTATCATTTTGATTGAATAGCATCCATAAACATCATAATTTATTTTTCTACCTGATACAGATAGATTTAAGAACAAGCTGACGAGTTTTATTTAATATTATTCTATTTTTGCATTTTACTTTTCATTAGAATGAGCAATCCCCAACAACCTCTACCACACAACGAAACAGAACGTTTAGCAGCATTAAAACGTTATAATATACTAGATTCACTTCCTGAGCATATCTTTGACGATGCTACTAAATTGGTCTCTTATATATGTGCCGTGCCTATTGCGCACATATCTTTTATAGATGAAAGCAGACAATGGTTTAAATCTGAAATTGGAATTGGAGTTTCTGAAGTTCCTCGTGAAATTAGTTTCTGTCGTTATACCATTTTGGATTCAGAAATGGTTGAAATTGGAGATACTCATTTAAACGAAAGATTTAAAAATGATCCTAATGTAGTTGATGGTTTTAAAGTTAGATTCTATGCCGGAATTCCGCTTACAACTCCCGATGGTTATAACATTGGAACGATTTGCGCGATCGATCATATTTCGAAGGAACTGAATGAAAATCAAAAAAATGCGCTTTCGATTGTAGCAAAGCATATTATCAATCAACTCGAATTACGAACAAAAAATACAGAACTGGCAGCGCAGAAAAAAATTGCACAGCGTGCTGTTCTTGCAAAAGATAGTTTTCTGGCCAATATGAGCCATGAAATCAGAACGCCTTTAAATGCTATTATTGGTTTTACTGATCTTCTTGCTGAGACAAGGCTCGATACCATTCAACGCGATTATATCAATAGCGTACAAATTGCAGAAGAAAACCTGCTTTTAATTGTGAATGATATTCTGGATTTATCTAAAATCGAATCTGGAAATTTGACTATCGATGCACATCCATTCAATTTAAAAAATACCCTTAAACATATCTATGATTTATTAAAGGTAAAAGTTCCTGCCAATGTGGAATTTAATCTTTTTCTGGATGCCGATATGCCGGAAATGGTTATTGGCGATCAGGGAAGACTGAATCAAATACTGGTGAATCTTGCCGGAAATTCTCTAAAATTTACTGAAGAAGGCGAAGTAACTGTTTCTGTAAAAAAGACTGCTGAAACAGCTGATAATTATTCGCTTAGATTCTCTGTTAAAGATACCGGAATTGGAATACCCGAAAAGAAGCTTAAAACTATTTTTGAACGTTTTACACAAGCTGAAGAAAGTACAACACGAAAATTTGGAGGTACGGGACTTGGGCTTAATATTGTAAAGCAATTAATTGAATTACAGCATTCTGAAATTCAGGTAAAAAGCAAATTGGGTCATGGTTCAGAATTTTTCTTCACACTTACTTATAAAAAAGCTGATGATGTTGAAGAAATAAAAACAACTTTACCCGTACATAATCCGGATAAATATAAAATATTGCTTTGTGAGGATAATGTTTTAAACCAAAAATTGGTAAAAAGCGTTATTTACAACTTTGGTTATGAAGTAGATATTGCCGAAAATGGTGAAGCAGGAATCCAATTATTATCAAAAAATAAATATGATTTAATTCTAATGGATCTTCAGATGCCTGTTAAAGACGGGTATCAAACTACGCAGTACATTAGAAATGAAATGAAGCTGAATATTCCTATTATAGCCATGACCGCGCATTCTTTGGTTGGAGAACAAGAACGTTGTTATAAAGAAGGAATGAACAGTTATGTACCAAAACCGTTTAAACAGGCCGTACTTTTAGATGCCATAAAAACGGTAATGAATAAAGATATTCCGCTTACTCAAAAACGAAATATCGATTTGTCTTTTATAGATGAAGTTTCCTGCGGAGATCCTGACTTTAGAAAAGATATGATCTATTTGTTTTTAGAAAAAATTCCGAATGAAGTAATGCAATTGGAAGATGCCATTCATAAAAATGATGTTGATACTGCAAAAAAACTTTCGCATACTATGAAATCCAGTTTGGATATTTTTATGCTGAAGGATCTTAGCAATTATGTCTCTATTATTGAAAAAGAAGCCAATCTGGGGGAATTTAGTACCGAAACGGTTGGCAAAATAAATACTTTACGCACTGAAATTACTGAAGTTATTGCGATTTTAAAAGATATTAAATAGACAATTAACAATTGATAATTATCAATTATCAATTGTTAATTGTTAACTATCTATTTCATCGCACTCATAGTTACTTTGTCAAACATTTTATCAGACAATATTTTTCGCATAAAAAGAGCTGGTCCAGCCAGATAACCTCCATGATAACGTGTTTTTGGTTTATTTGCTTTTAAGGCTTTCAAAATTAATTCTGCAATAAGTATTGGTCCCGGATTCTTTTTTTCAATATTCGCAAAAGTCTTCATCAATTTATTGACCGTTGTTCCGTAAGCACCGTGACCGGAAGTTTTAACCATACTGTCAAATGCAATTCCCGACCATTCAGATTTTATTCCGCCTGGTTCAATTACAATAACATCTATCCCGAATGGTTTAACTTCATTACGCAGACTATCGCTCAAACCTTCAATTGCAAATTTACTGGCATGGTACCAGCCGCCAAAAGGACTCGCAATCTTGCCGCCAATAGACGATATATTGACAATTTTTCCCCACTTATTTTCTCTCATATACGGAAGACACAATTGAATTAATCTCGCTGCACCAAATACATTTACTTCCAGCTGATATTTTGCCGTTTCCATCGAAACATCTTCAATTGCGCCATAAGATCCAAAACCAGCGTTATTGATCAAAACATCTATTCTTCCTTCATTCGTAATAATGGTATTGATACCGTTTAGCATCGAAGTATCATTTGTAACGTCCATTTCAATACATTTTATACCTAGCTGAACCAGATCTTTCATTTTATCTACTCGTCTGGCAGCTCCATATACGATATAATTATTGGCTGCTAAATGTTTTGCTGTTTCTTTACCAATACCTGCAGATGCACCTGTAACTAATACTACTCTTTGCATAATTCTTTTTATTAAGTGGTTGATTTATAAAGGCAAAATTAAATCTATTTGTAATTAGTCACTTTAGTCAAAAGCTCAGTTTACTTTGTTTAAAAGATCAAATATTCTTGATCTACATCAATACATTTCCTATCAAATGTCAATGTTTTAAAATAAGATTTGTTTGAAATTTGTATCATAAAATACATTACTTCAAATACAAATTTTTAAAATCCTTTAAACATGGAAAATACAACTGCAAATAAATCAGGACTTGCCTCCTTTTCTCTTTACAATATTGCTTTTACGGTTTCAAATATCGAGCAGTCCATTAAATGGTATTCAGATATATTTGATTTCAAATTAGTCAGCCGTACTACATTTGCAATTCCGTCTGGATCTGCGGAAGCGGCTATTTTAAAAGCTGGCGGAATGCGCATCGAACTTTTAAATATCCCCAATCCCGAAAGAATCGAAGCTTTATTTGCCGATGCTCCGCTCCACTTAATTCCGCTTGGTAATAAATCAATTGTTTTGCAAGTTGAAGATCTGGCTGTCGCAACAAAAGAACTTGAAGAAAAAGGGGTCAATTTTGTATGGAAAGAACAATATCTGGCAGGAGATAAAATGTTATGTACCATGATTACAGATGTTGATGGAAATAAAATAAACATTTTCCAAACCAATACAATTATCGGAAACTAAACCTGATAACATCATAATTAAAGGCCGGAATTAATCTCTAATTCCGGCCTTTTTATTTCATTTAAGCCGTTTATAAATACTATATCTTTGTAATATGTTTAGTGTATTTAAAAAATATATCGAAAGTAAAGCTGTTCTGTCTGATGACGAATGGGCGTTTATAGAATCTGTCAGCAACGTTAAAAAATTCCGTAAACATCAGCTGGTATTAAAAGAAGGCGATGTTTGGAATTTTCACGCTTTTATTTGCGACGGCTGCGTCAGACGTTATTCTGTAGACGCTGATAACGTTGAACATACAATTCAGTTTTCAATCGAAAATTGGTGGACAGGCGATCGCGAAAGTTTATTAAACGAAACACCTTCTAAACTAAATATCGAAGCCATCGAAAACACAACAGTTCTTTTAATACATAAAGACTACTTCGATAAAATCTGCGAAAAAATCCCAACCTTCAGTTCGATCATCAGCAGCATACTTCAAAAAAGTATGAATACCATGCAAAAAAGAATTCAGGCCGATATTAGCTATACTGCCGAAGAAAAATACCTTCATTTTCTTGAATTTTATCCACAGCTTGCCAATCGTGTTCCGAGGCATATGTTAGCCTCCTATTTAGGCGTTACTCCCGAAACTCTAAGCAGAATAAGGAAATTAGCTTATAAAAAATAAAATAATACGTCCCGTTCTTCCATTCTCTTGATAAATGTCAAGATTTTTTGTAATAAACATCAATGACTTAACGAGTGTTCCTGACGCAACTTTGTACTATAAATATTTCACTAATTAAAATAGATACAAAATGTCAAAAACAATTTTTATTACAGGAACAAGTACAGGATTTGGTAAATTAACTGCAATCACGCTTTCAAATGCTGGTCATACCGTTATTGCAGGTATGCGTGGAACAAACGGTAAAAACGAAGCCGTTGCAAAAGAATTGGCTGCTTTGCCAAATGTTGAAGTAGTTGATATTGATGTTACAAACGATGAGTCGGTAACAAAAGCATTCGAACAAACTTTAACCAAACATGGCAAAATCGACGTACTTATAAACAATGCCGGAGTTGCCGGATATGGTGTTTGGGAATCTTGGACTTTAGACCAGATCAGAAACATGTTCGAAGTTAACTTCTACGGTGTTATTCGTACGTATCAAGCCGTTTTACCAAGCATGCGTAAAGCTAAAAACGGTTTAATTATCAACCTTACTTCTGGCGCAAGCGGACACACTTTACCTTTTATGGGACCTTATTTAGCTTCTAAATTTGGTGTAGAAAGTATTACAGAAGGAATTCAGGATGAATTAAGCGAATTCGGAATTGAAAACGTAAGTATTCAGCCGGGCGTTTATCCAACAGAAATGAACAACGGTCAAAAATCAGGACTTCAGGCTGATAAAGCAGATATTATTGCCGAATACGGTGAAGAAACTGCAACTAAATTCAACGCTCTTGGCGGCGCATTTTATGGAAAAATGGCACAATACGATATGAACCCTCAAACTATTGCTGATGGAATCTTGTCTCTTGTAAACATGGAAAAAGGTACACGCCCTTTACGTTTACCACTTGACGCTATCGCTCAGGGAACAGATCAGGAATTTATTACTGCAAGAGCTGAGATTAAAGCGAAATGGCTTTCTGCTTACAGCAACTAATTCAACTAAATAAGGCTTTGCAAAACTCGTAAAGTCTTATTAACTCTTCAAAATAAACTACTATGAAATCTATTATAGAAGCACTAAACTGGCGTTATGCAGCAAAAAAAATGACTGGCCAAAAAGTTCCTGATGAAATTGTGGAACGCATTATTGAAGCCGCTCATCTTGCGCCTTCGGGAATTGGTTTACAGCCTTATGAAATCATCGCGATCAGCAATCCCGAACTTAAACAGCAAATTCTGCCTATCGCCATGAATCAGCCGCAAGCTGTTGAATCATCACATTTATTGGTATTTGCAGCTTGGGATAATTATACGCCGGAAAGAATTGATCGTGTTTTTAAACATCTTAACGAACAAAGAAATCATGAAGAAACCGTAACCGAACGTCAAAAGAATTTCGCCATCAGTTATTTTGGAAATTTCACTAAAGAAGAAAATTTCCATCACGCCGCAAAACAGGCAAATATTGCACTTGGGCTTTCTGTAGCTGCAGCCGCACTCGAAAAAATTGATGCAACACCAATGGAAGGTTTCAATCCTGCACAATTAGATCAATTATTAGGATTGCCCGAAAAAGGATTGAGAAGTTCCATGCTTTTGGCTTTAGGCTACAGAGACGAAACCAACGATTATAATTTAAAAGTAAAAAAGGTTAGAAAACCAATTTCAGAATTTCTAACAGAAATAAAATGATAAAACAAATGAAAACAATTTATAAAACAATCTATATGTTAACGCTTACCACTATATTTTCGCAAAACACATCTGCTCAAACTCCTGTAGTTAAAGGCATTGAACACATTGGAATTACGGTTCCTGACATGAAAACGGCTTTGCCCTTTTTTAAAGATATTTTAGGATTCACGCCTGTAACAGAAATTGGCCCTTTTGAGCTTGACGATGTATGGAGAGAAAAATACAAAATTCACTCTGGTGCTCAGGTTGAAAAAATCGTATCGCTAAGAGCCGGCGACGGAGCTAATATTGAATTATTTGAATACAAATCACCAAAAGGAAATAAAGAAGTGCCTTACGGAGATGATTTGGGCTGGAATCATACTGCTTTTTATACTGATGATATTAATAACAGCGTAAAATATCTTAAATCAAAAGGGATAACCGTTTTGAGTGATCCTAATGTAAGTACTGCGGGGCCAACTGCGGGCGAATCCTGGGTTTATTTTTTAGCGCCTTGGGGAGCGCAGTTTGAGCTGGTTTCGTATCCTAACGGAAAAGCGTATGAAAAAGAAAATCCGCAGACTAAATTATGGTCGCCTAAATTGGCTGGAGAATCTTTTGCAATTACCAGCGCAACAAAAGTTATGGCAACAATTGAAGTAGAAAAATTGCTTCAATTACATTTGGCAACTTGGGGCGAAAAAAATGTAGAGAAAAGAACCAAAAACTTCAAACTGATTTATACCGAAGATGTGAATATTGTAGATCCGTTTTTTATTTTAAACGGAACTGCTAACCTGAATCCGTTTATTGATGATCTTCAGAAAAAACATCCGGGATTTAAATTCTCTTTGGCAAAACCAATTGAAACACATAATAATATTGCACGCCTTTTTTGGCAGTTTGGCCCTGAAAGTAAACCCGATACCATTACTGGTCAGGATGTTTTTGCGATAGAAAACAACAAAATCAAATCGCTTTACATTTTTATTGACGGATTAAAAAAATAAATTCCCGAGTTCTTTTAACTTCAAAATCCCGCTTTATGGCGGGATTTTTTTATTATATAAATCAAAATCGATAATTTTACCCAAACTCATTTTTATGTCTCAGGATTTTCTCGATTATTTAAAAACGAAACTTCAAATTTCTGAATCTGAATTTGAATTAATACAAGAAACTCTTATTCATAAAAATATTAAGCGAAGAAAATTTCTGCTGCAGGAAGGTGAAATTTGGCGTTATTATGCTTTTGTTTTAAAAGGACTTTTACGCACGTATAGTGTAGATGATCGCGGCGTTGAACATATTATTGATTTTTCTTTAGAAAATTCCTGGACGGGCGATATGGAAAGTTATTCTTCTGAAACACCTTCAAATCTAAATATAGATGCTCTCGAAGATTCTGAAGTGATATTGATTTCGAAAGTAAATTTTGAAAAACTTTTAACCGAAATTCCAGATCTTTCAAAATTCATGAAAAAGCTGTTTGAGATTAGTTTTATAGAATCTCAAAATCGGGTTTTGTCGAATATCAGTTTAACATCGGAACAAAAATATACCAATTTCCTTCATAAATTTCAGAATGTACATTCCAGATTTCCACAGCATATGATTGCTTCTTATTTGGGAATTTCTGCAGAAACATTAAGTCGAATTAGAAATCAAACTGCCAAAAAATAATTATTTTAAACACATAGGAACATAGCTTTTCTGTGGGTTAAAAAGGCGTTTCACTTGCATTAATTCACATATTTGTACGCGTAGAGCTTTGTCAAAGTTTAAAACTTTGACAAAGCTGCGTCATCGAAAAACACACAAAGCTATGTGTTAAAATCTAGATTTTTTTTAATCTTCTTAATAAATCATTTTAAATCTATGCCTTTATGTGTTTAATAAAATTTTTATACCTAAAACACAATTGACATAAATATTATAATAACAAAACCAATTGCCCTAAATGATAATTTTGATGATTGGTTCTGCTAATCAAAACATTAAGTTTATTTCTAGTTGGGTCTTTCTTAAAATCATCTTCGCTTACAGAAGCGTGTTTTTCAAGCCATTGTTCTGGTGACATATTTTCGATATGTTCTAACATCACAGCATTTATCTTTTCCCAGTTTTGTTTTAAAACTTCAAAATCAGGAAAAATTTTACCCGATTTATCCGGAGCAGAAACAAAAATAGGATCGAGTTCAGGATATCTTTTTTTATCAAAACCCAATAACTCA
This sequence comes from Flavobacterium sp. UBA7680, assembly GCF_002482975.1. GTDB lineage: Bacteria > Bacteroidota > Bacteroidia > Flavobacteriales > Flavobacteriaceae > Flavobacterium. The sequence goes on from NZ_DLHA01000019.1 coordinate 312,084, forward strand.
ATCATGGTATCGGTTGTAGAAATAAGATGCCCCAAAAGATAAATTCCACGGTTTCTTTCGGGAGAAATTTCTTTATAGATTTCTTCTTCAGAAAGTTTGATAATTAAATTGTGTAATCTTCTGTTAGATAAAAGCCACGCTTCTATATAAAGTTTAGTAGTTAGCAAGAGCGCTTCATCGCTTTTAAAATGTGACATAATACAATGGTTTAATTATTATAAATGTTACAAAGTTCTTGTTTCTAACTTTGAAAAACATTGATATATAATATCAAACAAATTGACTTTAATCAAGGTTTTTAGCGCATGTTTATTTAAAATAAAAAAAGGGCAGAAAACACCTGTTTCCTACCCTTTTCATATTCAGTATTAACAATTAATAATTAACCATTAACAATTATCAATTCATTTTTTCAAAGTCTGCTTTCGAATCCTGCTTAAAGTTTCAGGCGTAATTCCCAAATAAGAAGCTACCATATGCTGCGGAACTCTCAAGGCTATATGAGCCTGTTTTTCCATAAAGTTTTTATACTTTTCTTCGGCAGAATGGCTGATACTGCTGTTAATTCGGTTTTGACTTGCGACAAAACTTCTTTCAATAATCAAGTTTACCAAATCCTGAAATTGAGGAATACTTTTGGTAAGCATTGCAAAATTATCTTTGCTTATTAATAATACTTCGCTGTCTTCAATGGCATCAATATTAAAACGTGAAGGCGTTCCGTTCAAAAGACTTTCTCTGTCTCCTATCCACCAATTTTCAATAGCAAAATTAATAATGTGTTCGTTTGATTTGTCATTTACACTATACGTTCGCAAACAGCCTCTTGTGATAAAAGCATTAAAACGCCAGATATCGCCTTCCTGCAACAAATATTGATTTTTTCTAAGTTTACGTACAACAGTAACTTCCCGAATCATTTCTAATTCTTCATCACTTAATTGTATCTGATTCAGTAAATATTTGGCAAAAACTTCAAACATATCTTGGGTATAAAAACTTTAAAAAGCTATTTCTTCTAGCCTAACAAAGATAATACAATTGCTCGCTTTCTATTAAAATATATAATCTGTACTCAAGAAATTAGAATCGTGATCTCTTACAATTGAGTTAAACAATTTCTTATTGGCATCTGTAGCTTTAGTGGCAACAAGCGAACGAATTGAAAAAGAACGTAATGCATCAGAAATGGATAAAGTTCCCTCTGCGCTGTCTTTTCTTCCGGTAAACGGAAAAACGTCCGGCCCGCGCTGCGATTGGCAGTTGATATTTACACGGCTTACTAAATTCACAAACGGATCAATTAAACTTGCCACTTCTCTCGGATCTTCGCTAAAAATACTCACCTGCATTCCGTGCGACGCGTTGATTTGGTAATTAATTGGTTCATCGATAGAATCAAAAGGAACAATCGGAATAATTGGCCCAAATTGCTCTTCGTGATACAATTTCATTTTATCGTTTACCGGATAAACTACAGATGGAAATACAAATGAATTATTGGTATATCCTCCGTTTTCATTTATAATTTTTGCTCCATTTGCCAACGCATCATCTAAACAATTTTTAAGATAAGCTGGTTTATCAACTTCCGGAAGCGGTGTAATTTTCACATCTTTATCCCACGGAAGTCCCGGTTTTAAGGCTGCGACAGCTTCGCTCAATTTTTGAACAAATTCATCGGCAACATCTTTCTGCACAAAAATTAATTTTAATGCCGTACAGCGTTGTCCGTTAAAAGATAATGCGCCGAGTAAACATTCATTTACAGCAACATTTATATCGGCATGTTTCGTTACAATCGCAGCATTTTTAGCATCAAGACTTAAAATAGAGCGCAGTCTGTTGGCTTTTGGATGCAGTTTCTTTAATCCATTTGCAACATTACTTGAACCGATAAAAGCCAATACATTTACTTTTCCGCTTTCCATTAATGGAGAAATAATCTCTGCACCGCGTCCGTAAAGCGTATTTACCGTTCCCGGAGGAAATGCTTCTTTAAAGGCATTCAATAAAGGATAATGTGCTAAAACGCCATGTTTAGGTAATTTAAACAAAATGGTATTTCCCATTATTAAGGCCGGAATCAGTGTGGTGAAAATTTCATTTAAAGGATAATTAAATGGTCCCATACTCAAAACAACACCCAAAGAAGATCTTCTGACTTGTGCCAAAACGCCTTCTGCTTCTTCAAATCGCGAAGATTGTCTGTCCAGATCTTTTAAGGCATCAATTGTAGCGTTGATATATTCTACCGTTCTGTCAAACTCTTTAGTTGAATCCGGAAGGCTTTTTCCAATTTCCCACATTAAAAGTTTGATAACCAATTCACGCTGCTGAATCATTAAGTACACAAATTTCTGCATGCATTTAATTCTGTCTTCAACGCTCATTGTTGGCCATACGCCTTGTCCGTCATCGTAGGCTGCAACGGCTGCGTCTAATGATTCTAATGCTTCTTTGGCAGAAGTATGCGGAATTGTTCCAACGAGTTTGCGTTTAAGTCCGTCTGTTCCATTCACAAAAACGGGAGAAAAAACTTTGGTAACGTCTCCGTTCCATGGAACTAATTTACCGTTTAAGAGATATTCTCTTTGATGAATTTCTGAAATCTGATATTCTTGGGGGATTAGATTTTCTTCTGTAAAAAGGCCGTCAATAGCCGTTAAGGATGCTTTTAAATTTTCCATATACAAATGTTTAATTGGGAATTAATTTTAATAAAATTCGTTTTTGGTTTTTTAATTTATTTCCTTAACAAATTAAGGAATGTTAAGCAGAACTATGTTAAAATTCTGTTATCAGTTTCAATTCATAAGCAATCAATATACCTTTTTTGTAAAACCAAAGAATACAACATATTACAGCAATAGAAAAAATCTTATTTATTTTATTTCGCTAATTTGATATTGAAAATTATTGATATTTAAAAAATAGAACAACGATTAGCCTTCAGTAAAAAATTGAATTTGTGTATATTCTAATTTCGCTCTAAATTTGCCCATTCTAAATTTGGTACAAAGATTTAGTTTTAAACAAACGAATATGTGGACTACTTGCCCGGAATGTCAGGGACGCGGTAAAAAAAGTCGAAGGCTTAGCAAAAAAGTACGGCTTAATTACCAAATGGCATTCGAAGAATTTGAAAAAACACAAGGCAATGGAACTCCTCCTGTTCGTCCTAAGGCTAACTTATACAAATGTTTGAACTGCAACGGATCTGGATTAATTGAATCTGCCAGTTTTCCCGAACCAGATACAGAAAATTACCCTCACGTTGCTATTATTGGTGCCGGAATTGGCGGAACTGCACTTGCTGTTGCCTGTTTGCACCGAGGAATTCCTTTTACTATTTATGAGCGCGATGACAACTTCTCTGCCCGATCTCAGGGTTACGGACTTACTTTGCAGCAAGCCAGTAAAGCGATCGAAGGTTTAGGTATTTTTTCCTTAAAAGACGGCGTAGTTTCTACACGACATTTAGTGCATACTCCCGAAGGAAAAGTGGTTGGCGAATGGGGAATTAGAAAATGGCTGCAGACTGATGCTAAAGTAGCTGTAAAACGTTCTAATGTGCATATCGCAAGGCAATCGCTTCGTTTAGAATTACTAGAACAACTTGGCGGACATGATGTTATAAAATGGGGACATCAATTAGTTGATTTTAAAGAATGTGAAGATGAAAGTCTCGACATAAACTTTCTGGTAAATGGTGAAATAAAAAGCACCAAAGCTGATCTTATTGTGGGTGCCGATGGTATTCGCAGTTCGGTTCGAAAGCTTTTAATTGGGGACGATATTACACCTTTACGTTATTTGGACTGTATTGTAATATTAGGCATTTGTCCGTTAAGTGCACTTGAAGGTGTTGATAGTTCTTTACTGGATTCGGCAACGGTATTTCAAACTGCAAATGGCAATGAGCGAATCTATATCATGCCTTACACTTCAGATTCTGTGATGTGGCAATTGAGTTTTCCAATGTCTGAAGATGAAGCAAAATCTTTAAGTGTTTTAGGGCCTTCAGCTTTAAAAGAAGAAGCCTTTCGCAGAACACAATGGCACGATCCAATTCCGCAGATTTTAGAGGCAACTTTAGCCGCTCAGATTTCGGGATATCCTGTTTATGATCGTCAATTACTCGATTCTGATTTATTAGATAAAAGTGGTTCATCAACCTTAATTGGAGATGCAGCGCACCCAATGAGTCCGTTTAAAGGTCAAGGTGCCAATCAAGCTTTACTGGATGCATTATCGCTAGCAAGAGCAATCGCAAAAGGATGCAAGCCTTTATCGCAATGGAGAGAATCCGGAATCAGGAAAAGTGTATTAACAGAGTTTGAAGCAGAAATGCTGGAACGCAGCGCAAACAAAGTAAGAGATTCTGCAGATGCTGCCCAATTTTTACATTCGGATATTGTCCTTCATGAAGGTGATGAACCGAGAGGGCGATGTTTGAAGAAAAAAGAAGCCTAGCAAATTATAACTTATTGCCTCATAATTAATTCCTACATTTTTTTGTTATATTTGAGAGTCTTTTTCTGTTAATTCAGTCGTTTCATTATTTCTAAAAAACAACTAATCGTATGGATACAGGTATTCTCTATCAAACTGAAGCGTGGGTAATTGCGCTATTGCTTTTTGTATTAATGCTTATTTCAAGTTTTATTGGAAAAGTAGCCGGAAATCATATTCGGAAGAAAAATCCTGAAGAAGAAAAAACGACAGAAACATCTTCACTTATTGCCTTGCTTTTTTTCTTACTGGCTTTTACCTTTAGCATGAGCAGTGACCGTTATGATTCCCGAAGAAAAATTGTGGTTGAGGAATCCAATATTATTGGTACTGCAATATTGAGAAGTGATTTATATCCTGATTCAACGCGTGCATTGTTTCGAAAAGATTTTAAGGATTATGTAGAAACAAGAATTTCATATTACGAAGTGGGTCCCAATGTAAAAGGAATTTTAAAGGCAGATAGTTTATCTCAGGTTATTTCTTCGAAGTTATGGAAACGTGCAACCAAACTTTCTAAAGATCCGGCTAATCTCGCCGCAACACAGCAAATGATTCCTGCACTTAACGACTTGATTGATGTGACTACTTCCCGCCTGTCTGGAGAAAAAGCAAAAGTTCCCGAAAGCATTTTAGTGATGTTGTTTTTTCTGTCTATGATAATTGCGTTTTATTCTGGATATTCTGAAGGGCTTAAAGGCAAAATTGACTGGTTAGTTCAAATTGGTTTTTGTCTTTTAGTATCGTTGGTTATTTTATTTACACTCGATTTAGACAGACCCCGCAGAGGTTTTGTAAATCTTGATGTGCCCAATCAAACGATAATCGGTTTAAGGAATAATTTTAAGTAGTTTTTTCTAACAATTATCATCATTTTTTTGTCTTTTTCTGGCTATTTGGCAAGCTAATTTTATATATCTTGCCATGACAAATTATGTGCTTATCGACGCCTTTAGTTTAATATGACCGGATATACATTAAAATGAATACGAATACAATTACCGCATCAAACCTGCAAACGAAACAACATTTTGAAATTCTCGACGGACTAAGAGGCATCGCTGCCATTGCGGTTGTGATTTTTCATTTTATGGAATGGGTTTTTACAGATCCTACTCAAAATTTTATCGGACATGGATTTTTAGCGGTCGATTTTTTCTTCTGTCTTTCCGGATTTGTAATTGGATATGCTTATGACGATCGCATAGCAAAAATGGGACTTCGTAAGTTTTTCATTTCGAGAATTATCAGACTTCATCCGCTTGTTATTATAGGTTCTGTATTAGGTTTATTGGCCTTTTTGTTTGATCCTTTTGGCGGTCATCCAGAATTGTACAGTACAGGTAAAATTGTTCTAACTTTTATCTGTTCTTTATTTCTTATTCCGCTGCCTGTAATTGCTGATCGCGGTTTTAATTTGTTCAGTTTTAATGCTCCGGCCTGGTCTCTTTTTTGGGAATATATTGCGAATATTATTTATGCTTTTGTACTGTGTCGCATTAATCGATTTTACCTTCAAATTCTAACGATTCTTTCTGCTACAGCAATCTGTTATGTGGCTTATAATTCAGATAATTTATTGGGAGGCTGGAGCGGTCCAACATTTTGGGACGGCTGCGCCAGAATCTCATATTCTTTTTTAGCGGGTTTACTTATTTATCGCTGTAACTGGGTTATTAAAAACAAACTCGGGTTTATCAGCCTGACTGTATTTTTGCTTATGGCTTTTTTAATGCCGTCTTCAGAATGGAACTGGCTGTCTGAACCTTTGGTAGTGTTATTTTATTTCCCTTTGTTAATTGCTTTGGGTGCCGGCGCAGAGTTGACACCAAACCTTAAAAAAATCTGTGTATTTTCAGGAAAGATTTCTTATCCGTTGTACATGACGCATTATGCAGCTTTGTGGATGTTTGGTAATTATTATACTTCTTATAAACCAGATACTTTACATCTGACTATTATTACTATTTCAGGAACGATTTTGCTGGTTGCATTTGCGTATTTGGTAATGGTATTTTATGATATTCCGCTTCGAAAATATTTGAGTGAGAAATGGAATGGAAAAGCTGTTAAATAAGTTATTTTAAATATTATAACTCAATTCAAACACTCAAATATGTATAAAAATACCCTGTTTTGTTTCTTATCCATTCTACTGTTTTATGCCTGCAATAAAGTTGAAAAAAAGCCAATCAAAAAAACTGCAATTGTAAGTGATACTTTATCCAAAAAAGATACTTTAACCGTTGCACACCCGCCGGCAGAAGTATATTTTGATTATAGTAATACGGTAATCAAAGAAGAATTTAAAGATTCTTTGTCTGCAAAATTTTCAGATTTGTCAACTGAGGATAAATTTATTATTACTGTTCCAAAAGGAAATATTAATGAAACAACATCCGTATTTCAAATTTTTAACAGCATTGGTGAATTGATATATGAAAAATCTTTTAAAACAAGATACATAGCAAATGGTTATCATTTGATATATATTAAAAATGATGAAGAAATGGAAAAGTACATTTTAACTACAGCTAAAGAAATGGTTGATCCAAATTCTCTTACCGATATATCTGATAAAAATGAAATGGGAAAAGATGATATTTTTGGTCAGCCAAAAGATGAGTTTATGAACTACGATGTCTTTATAGAATGCCAAAATGATAAAAGACCTTTGTTCCCGATTTCACTTGCAGAAGAAGATATGACTTATATTGGATATTCTAAAAAACTGAAAAAAGCAGTTGATATTATAGGCTGCTGTTAATCATCTTTATAAAACATTTCAAGATCTATTTAAAAATATCCAATGCAAAAAATAACTTTTATACTTTTTATAATTTCATTTTCCATGTTCCTTTCTTGTCAGGAAAAAAAGAAAGAACACAAGAATATACCATTAAAAGAAATAGCAGAAGACAACTCAAAATTAGAATTAGAAATAAAAGAGGATAGTATTTATCCTGTTTATGATCTGGCAGATAACACTACAGCTATTGTTATCACCATGTTTGAATCTGATACAATATCCAAATACGAAGAAATCTACAGAAGAATAAATGAAACAGATTCTTTAGAGTCTGGTTTTTATGATCCTAAATCTGTAAAAAATATAAAACTTGAATTTTATGATACTTTAGGAATTGTAAAGCTTATTAAAAGTAAAAACTTAGAAAAGGAGATTAAAAAAATCATCCAACCTAAATATTATGTTTACGGAACTAAAGGATTTGCAGAAATGAAGGTTGATGAAGTAATCTGCAGAATTGATGATTGCAGAGAAAATTTCATTGGCTTGACCATCAAGAATTTTGATACCGCAAGAAATGGCAAACCAATTTTATGTTCTAAAAAGCCATTAAATCTAAATTACGGAACGGGCTATTTTCCCATTCAAAGAAAAATTCAAAAAATGGACGACAGCATCGTTTATAGATATAGTGATGAAGACAAGACCAAAGTAAAAGTGTTTGCTAATATTGGTCCTGCCTATTTTGTATATAATGATGATTTTTTGTGGGGAAAAACTACAGCTAAATCGAAAACCAAATTTCCTGAAAGAAGAATTCTTATTCAGCAAAAAAACGATAAATTTAAAACGATATATGTTGAAGGATTAGACTTGCATGGTTATCGCTGCGACTAAATCTAAAGTTACGGCAGCGATACATATTGTTTATATTCTATTTTATTATCGCTGTTTTTATAAAAAACATACGTGTCTTCACCGCCTTGATAAAACAGATTTATTTTTAATGTATCCTGCTCAACCCATGTGTAGGTAACGTCTGCATCTGGAGCTTTCCATTCCTTATTTTTCTGCGGTAATTTTTTCAATAAATTCTTTTGCTCGTAATCTGGTGACTCTTTGTAAAATATTTCATAAGCGCCGTCAAATGTAGTTTCATTGCATACACAGGTTTTATTTAAAGGATCGTCATATCTCGACATACCGTTGTCGTTTTGTTTGCATTTAAAAAGAAGTTCAGTAAGTTTTTCAGTCTCCTCAACCTCAATAATACTGCCAGTATCTTTCTCCTTTATTAAAAGATTTTCTGAATTCACCTTATTATCAATTTTTACATCTAAAGATTTATTCTCCTCATTTTGATGCTTGCAGCTTGTTAATGTTAGTACAGTTATTAGCAGAAATAGTGTTTTTTTAATCATTTTTGTTTTCAGTTTTATCTTCTAAAGTTACTTTTCCAAAATTTATTTTTTCCATCTCATACATAAAAGGCAGATGAGAAGAAGCTATCCATTCTCCGTTTCGAAAAATAAAAGATAAATGTCTTCTAATAGAACCTTCAGGGGTAAAATTTGAAGGTTATCTTTTTCATTAGGCTCGTAATCGAAATCAAAACAATTTTTACTGTTAAGATCAACAAGCATTCTTTCGTTTGTCAAATCTTCTGTTAAGGCTTTCTCTGGCATATATCCCATTCCATCCATTGTAGTTTTACTGTAGCCCACGCATTTTTCTAACGTCCAGGTAAAATCGACACGTCTTTTTTGCCTGTTTTTTCGGGAATTCTTATGGTGAATAATAGTATCCATTCCATTGGGAACGCAGGTGCAAAGTTTAATTTCTTTTCCGTTTTGACACATAGATTTTGATATTATTTTACCCTTTTAAACGTTTGATCAAATAAATCTGAATCAGCTTTGAGTACTAATTCGTCAGGATTCTTTATTTCGAGAATTAACGATGTCCAGATTTTCATTTCTCTTATCTCCCATTTTTTATTGCCTTTTTCCAAAGCTTCTTTGGTTGATGTAATAGGCGGCAGAACTGGATTTTCTAATACATCTGGTTCATTTAGCTCGATCTTTACCTTTAATGAATTATTTTCCCATGGTTCAACCTGAACATTTGCAACAAAAAAACCCAGATCATAGCATTCTCTGGCAGCATCAAATAAATCTGTATTACCGTAAAATAATCCGGTTAGTGTTTTCTCTACAACTTCTCTTTTTTCATTTTCTTCTTCCCATGCATAACCTTCAAAATCAGTAATGCTTTTAGTATCTGTTGTTTTCAAAACTAAAAGAAGGTTTTCCTCTGGATTATCTGGATTTTTAAATTCATATTCTCCTATAAAATCACTTAACTGATCATTATTAACAGATTGAACTTTATCTTCAACTACTTTTGGGGTTATTTCTTTTGTTTCTTTTATTTCTTTCTTTGGTTCTTTACAGGCACATAATGAAAGAAACAGAAAGCAAATCATTATTCTGGTGTTTATCATTCTTTATCCTTTTTTATCTCTAAAAGCTTCATATTTTAAATCAATCACGTTTTGTTTTTCAGTAAAACTAGCAAATTTTATTTATCATTTATAATACATTAGGACACAAAAAAACATCTGACACTAAATTGCTTTAATGCCAGATGTTCGCGTACAAATCAACCTAATTAAAATCTTTATTTTACCAAATAGGAAACTTTATCAGCTTCGCAAAGCCTGAAATAACCAAAGGCATAATTATTAGCATCGGTAGTGTTTACAATGTTTCCGCGGATATTTCCGGGAGGAATTGAAAACGGACTTCCGCCGTATATTTCTAAAAGTAAATTCATATAGTTGTAAAAGTTTTTAGAAATACCGCGATTTGTAATATCAACTGTATTTCCTGCTTTCATATCTTCATGATTGAACCTTGTGCTTACTTCATTTCCGTTAAAGAAATCATCGTCTGTAAGCTCATATTCCGGATAAATCAGGAATTCACTTTTATAATCTGAAAGGTAATAGTTCACCTGATCAGCAGGATCTTTATAATAAAAAGTCAGTTCTATAACATCCTCTCCGCCAAAATCAGGAACAGTCTCCTGCTCTACTCTTTCAATAGGTGTTACAGAAGTCAGTTTTTCGGTAGCGGTAAGACTCTGACCTTCTGCTTGTACATAAAGCGTATAATCTGTATTTAAAACCGGAACAAAATTAGTACACTTATAAATACCCGGTTCTGTTTCGTTAAAAGTAAAAACAGTTCCTGTACTGTTTTCAACTCTTACCTGCGCTCCCGAAACTTTTGGCGTTGTGTTATTGTAATACGGAGCTGTTTTACTAATTTTTATCGTTTGTTCGTTACCAGCAGTTCCTTTAAACCATAAAATCTCCGCATCGACTACTATTCTTGTCTGTCCAGTTTCTAAATCAAGATTGACTACATCTTCACAAGATGATAAAAACAGCACACAAAATAAGCTGAATAAAACTAGTGCTTTACTTTTAAAATTATATTTATTAATCCTTTGCATACTCATTAAAATTTAAAATTATAAGAAATTCCAGGTACTACTCCAAAAATTGAAAGTCTTCTGGTTTCATTTGCTCCCGTGTCTTCATTTGTTGCAAACGTCATAGATGCTGCATTTTTTCTGTTGTAAACATTATAAAGACTGAATACCCAATAGCTTTGCCATCCTTTCTTTTTATCCGGTTTAGGCGTATAAGTCGCTGCCAAATCTAAATGGTGAAAAAGCGGCAGTCTGTTTTCATTTCGAAGTGAAAAGTTTGGGATATTGATTCCGCCAAATTCATAATAACTATTTGCATACGTTACAGGCTGACCAGACTGCAAAGTGAAATTAGCGTTAAATGACCATTTTGGATTGTATTCATAACTTCCTACAATACTTAAATTATGCAGTTTATCATATCCTGATAAATACCAGTCACCATTTGCAACTCCCGGTTCATCAGGAGTTCTTCCAGGTGTTTTTTGTTCTGCTCTTGATAAAGTGTATGAAACCCATCCTGTAAAATTTCCGGTGTTTTTTCTAAATGATAATTCCATACCATACGATCTCGCTTTACCATTTAAGATAACCTGCTCGATATTATTATTAGCCAATATATCGGCACCATCAATGTAATCAATACGGTTTTGTATCTTTTTATAAAACAACTCTCCTTCAAAAGAATAATCGCCGTCTTTAAAATTTCTAAAATATCCTGCCGCATATTGATCCAGTAATTGTGGTTTTGTAAACGGTCCGCTTGGTGTCCAGATACTGGTAGGCAATGGCGATTGTGTATTCGATAAAATATGAATGTACTGCGCCATTCTGTTGTAACTTGCTTTTACAGAAGCATCATCACTAAAAGCATACGATAATGCCACACGTGGTTCAAGATTATCAAAACTGCTTATTTTATCTCCTTTTCCGTATGTTATAGATCCTGTTGGAGTGCCTTCCTCGTAAATATGATATAACGGATTAAATACGACTGCTTTTCCATCTGCATAAGTATTAATAGTTTCATCACCTAAACGATAAAACAAACTATAACGAAGTCCGTAACGAAGGTTTAATTTTGGCGTAATTTGATTCTCAAAATCCAGATAAGCAGACGTTTCTAACGAATATTTTTTATCCAGTTGTTTGTAATTAAAATCCGAATCTAAACTTGTAGGCTGTACGGTACCCGGATTAAAATTATAATACTGACCGTCGATTCCGTAGTTTAATTTAAACTTATCCGTTACAATATGATTAAAACCATATTTAAGTCCGTATGTTCGGATATTATTATTCCAGTCAAAATCTTCCTGCTGCAAGCCAAGATTAAACTTATAATCGCTGTAGAAAACTGCTAAATTCGTATTCAGGTTTTCTGAAAATTTATGTTTCCAGCTTAAAATTCCCATCGTGTTTCCGTAAGTACTAGAAAAACGGTCGTTTATATCAAAAACATCATTTCCAAGATATCCAGAAAAAGCAAGTGAATTATTAGCGCCCAATCTATAATTGAACTTCGCATTAATATCATAAAACATAGCCGAATTATTATTATCAGCCAGTTTTAAAAATAAATGCGCATAAGAGGCACGACCTGCAATAAGAAACGAACCAACATCTTTTTTTATGGGTCCCTGCACTAAAAGACGGCTTGAGATTAAACCAATTCCTCCGTTAACTTTGTAATTTTCAAAATCTCCGGTTTGCTGCGTTACATCAAGAACAGAAGATACGCGTCCGCCAAATTTAGACGGAATTCCTCCTTTATATAAATCCAGTCCGTTTACAACATCGGCATTAAAAATAGAGAAAAATCCAAACATATGTGAGTCGCCGTATACCGGCGCACCATCCAGCAGAATTAAATTTTGATCTGCAGCACCTCCACGCACGTTAAAACCAGAAGAAGCTTCTCCCGCATTTGTAACTCCAGGCAGCGTTAAAAGTGATTTTAAAGGATCAGGTTCTCCCATTGCAACAGGAATACGTTTAATTTCTGCCATCGAAAGTTTGTTCACACTCATTTGAGTATTCCTTACATCAACCGCTTTACTATTGGTTACAATTACCTGCTCAAGCTGCTGACTGTCAGATTCCATGTTGAATTTTACTCTTTCATCATCGTTATCAACCGCAATCTGTCTTTCTTTGTTTTTGTAGCCCACATAACTTACAACAAGATTATAAATACCTCTGTCCAGTTCTATAGAAAACGTTCCATTAATATCTGTTGTAACACCGGTAGAAAGTTCTATGATGAAAACATTCGCTCCTATTACGGGTTCCCTGTTTTCATCAAGAACCTGTCCTGTCAGTTTATTTTTTTTTTTAGCCGTTTTTACAGCTTTTTGTTTTACAAAAATATTACTGCCTACAATCGAAAATTGAATCGATGTGTTTTTATTTAATTCATTAATAAGCTGTTTGATTTCGATATTATTGTACACGCTTTTTTGCGTAAAATATCTTTGGCTTGTATTAATTTGATCTGTAAAGGCAAATTTAAAATCAGATTGATTTTCAATTTGTTTAAAGAATTCCTTTAATGTTACCGTTTGATCTACAGTTACCGTGACGTTTTGAGAAAAAACTCCCCAACTGAATAAAAAAAAGCACGCTGAAATTATATGCTTCATGAAATTTTGTATTTTTGAATATTATTAAATGGAATAGTTTTATACTATCCTGACTATAGGAAGGATGTTTTTAGTTTCGCGGCTAGTGCATCCTTTTCTTTTCTATTGAAAAGTAACTTGTTTTAATTTTTCATTTACTTCATAGTTTAGGTTATACATTTCTGATATTAATTGGATAATCGTATTTAAATCTTCTTTTTTATTGATGCGCACCGTGATTCGCTGGTTTTCATATTCCTGTGGCATAATTACTTTATAACCGTAATTTGTTTCGATATAAGTACTTACATCTGTTAGCTTTTGATTATCAAAATCTATAAATCTGTTGAATTCTGTAACCGATGTAGTTTCGTTTCCGTATGTGAATTTTTCGCCCGGTTTTAGTATCCATTTTTCATCCAGATCTTTTACATTCATTTGAACACTTCCTTCATAAAGTTCAACCGTTACTCCCTTTTGAGTATATCCTTTTACCGTAAAAGAAGTTCCTAAAACTGTAGTGGTCGTTTCGTTGCAAAATACCTGAAAAGGATGTTTTTTATCTTTCGTTACTTTAAAATAAACTTCTCCCGAAACTTCTACTTTTCTGTTTGCTGCAAAATTACTTGCGTAAGCAATTTTAGAATTCGGACTTAATTCTACTCTTGAACTATCTGGCAGAATTGCTGTTTTTATTATCGAAGTTGTATTTTCAATTACATTTTCGGTAAGTTGAATATTATTCGTTACAGGATTGCTTCCGTTAAAATAAAGTCCGGTTCCTATAAGAACAAAAATCAAAACAGCCGCCGCTGCCGCAAAATAACGCCAAGAATTATTCTTCTTCTTTTTTGGAGAAAATGCCTTTGCCTGGAATTGTTCCCAAGACATCTCTTTTTCATTATCAGAATGTGAAACAGGGATTTCGTCCCATATTTTTTTCAATTCCTCTTCTATTTTCTTTTCATCCATGTCTTTAGTGCGTTAAAGTTTTTGACAATAAAATCCTTGTTTATTAAAAACACCATACACCATTTCTTTAATCTCTCTGTTCGTTTCGATTTTTAGAATATGATTACTATCATCTACCACAAAATCCATTGAACAATCAGAAATGATAAACCTAAGAAGCACTACAATAAAGCTTGCATCTTCCTTGGTTTTAACATCAGTTTTATAAGATTCAATATGCATTTTTTGTTTCTGTTTATTAGTATAACAAACGAGAACAAAAAAGTTCCTAATGGTTTTCGATTTTTTTTCGAATAAATTTACTGGCGAGGTAAATATGATTGGCAATTGTTTTTTCAGAAAGGTCTGTCATTGCCGCAATCTCCTTATAGCTAAGGTTTTCCAGTTTGTGTAAAGTAAATATTTTTTGCTGCTGCTCCGGAAGCAGATTTATGAAAGTATATAAAATTTCTTTTCTTTCTTCGAAAATTACGTCATCATAATCCTCATTTTCGATTTCAAACTCCGAAGTATTGAGTTGAATTATTTTATTTTCTCTGTTAACGTGATTGATGATAATATTTTTGCAGATCACAAACAGCTGTTTATCAAACAAAACATCTTCGTTAAGTAATTCTCTTTTATTATAAAGTCTTAAAAAAGTTTCCTGTACAAAATCCTGCGGAGTAAGAACTGTAAAATTAAATCGTCTGGCAATACCAATAAGTTTATCGTAGTAATTTAGGTAAGCTTCTTTGAAGGAAGCCTCATTACCATTTTTTAAACTTAATATAAACTTTCTATTGTCCATAACGTAAATATGATCCTTAGTCTTAACTCCATGTTCAAAATAATATTGTACACGATTTTTTGCAGCAAAGACTGTATTCCTTATTTTATTACTGCAAAGAACAGAAATTTATTCTAAAATTATTTAACAGAAAAAATATAGTTTTAAACAAGAGGTTATGAAAATCAATTTTTACTGTTAAATTATGATAGCAGATACACGCCAGAGAACTCTAAAGACTTGATTTATATCCCTATATTTGTTCATTAACGATCAATTAAGTCGTTATTTACTAAATACTTATGAAACAAATTTATGCTTTTATTCTGCTTTTTATTTCGTTTCATAGTATTTCTCAAACAACATCTTCTACTGCAGATTATGATTTAAAGAAAAAACGATTATTGATCCAGTTTGGTTCGATGTTTTTATATGCTAAAAATCAAGGAAAAATTGACGAAGACAGTTCGGTTGTCTTAACCTGTAAAGCTTACAAATTGCCCGTTTATTTAAGTTATAATGAAGGTTATGACAGTAAGGCTAATTTAATAGGTAATGATCTTATCGAAAAAGGAAATATCAACGCCTACAAAAAGCTTTTATCTAAATCAAAAAATGACACTCAAATTAAAATGCTTTTACAGCTTGGTTCTTATTATCTTTTTAAAACAGGAACAAAATCAAATGATTTTGAAAATGCTTTTACTTATATAAATGAAGCTTTAACAAAAAGTAATAAACACAACGATAAAAAACTACAACAGCAGAGTTTGTTATTGCTTGGAAAATATTATTCACAGGCATCTCGTTTTGCAGAAAGCAAAAATTGTTTCACTAAAGTAGTAAAGGAATACCGAAAGCAAAATGATTCAAAATCACTTGCAGATGCTTTAGCAAATGAAGCATTATGCCTGCCAAATTCAGATCCTGAAAAAGAAATCATTTTAAATGAAGTTATAAAACTTTATACGCAGTTAAATCTGCCAGAAAAGAAAATAGAAAACCACATGAGGCTGATAACCGTTCATTACGGAAAAGGGAATATCAAACTTGCCTTAAAAGAATTTTATCAAAGTTTATACGATCAGAGAAAAATAGGTTTTAAGCATACCCATTTTACCGAAGCTACCATTTCTTATATAGAACTCTTTCTTTACAATACAAAAAGTGCCTTGTATTATGCTCTAAAAAGTATAAAAACAATGGAAACTATTCAGGATTATAACTTTGCAGACATTTTTTACCTGCGTTTTGGAAACGTTTATTTAGCACTTGGTCATTATGAAGAAGCTCTTGATATTTACAAAAAAAGTGTCGAAATGGGGCATCAAAATATGAACAGCGGCGGTTTTTACAGAAGTTATGTTAGTCTGGTTTTAGCCATGTCATCCAAAGGGAAAAATCAGGAAGCCATTAATTATTTGAATTCGATAACAGTAGATTATCCGCCAATTGATCTTTTTGATAAAATGATTGTAAATAATACAAAGGCAAATTGTTATGAGCGAATAAATAATTTTGCTTTGGCAGAAAAGTATTTTAAGGAAATGGATCGTTATGCCAGTCAATTAGCTAGTCCCGAAACATTGATGGATGTTTTAAACGCTTATTCTTCAATGGCTTCTTTTTATGCCCGCAGACATCAGACCGAAAAATCAAAGCTGTATACAGATAAAATTTTAGCACTATCGAAGAAATATAAAAGAAATTATAATTCTGAAAATCTTGAACTCTCGCTGTCTATAATTGATTCTGTACAAGGAAATTATCAATCAGCTTTAAACCATTATAAGAATTATAAAAAGATAAATGATTCTATCGTTAATTTTTCAAAAAATAAACAAATTGAAGAACTTATTATTCAATACCAAACCAAAAATAAAGAACAGGAAATAAAGCTTTTAAATCAACAATCAGTATTACAAAAAAGTGAGCTGAAAAAATCAAAGCTCTTAAATACATTATCTATTTGGAGTCTTATTTTACTTTTAATTGTTATTGGTTTACTGTTTAATAGATACCGACTGAAACACCGAAATAACATTAAACTTGAATTGAAAGAAAAAGAAATAAACCAAAAGAATAAAAACCTGAGGCATTTGCTTGATGAAAAAGAATGGCTTTTAAAAGAAATTCATCATCGGATAAAAAACAATCTGCAAACCGTTATTAGTCTGCTCAATTCACAATCGGCTTATTTAGATAATGATATGGCATTAATGGCAATAAAAAACAGCCAGCATAGAATTCATTCGATGTCGCTAATTCATCAAAAATTATATAATTCAGACAATATTTCGACGATTAACATGCCGAATTACATTAAAGAATTAGCCAAATATTTAAAGGAATCTTTCAATTTAGGACAAAGAAT
The DNA here is from genome assembly GCF_002482975.1 of Flavobacterium sp. UBA7680. GTDB lineage: Bacteria > Bacteroidota > Bacteroidia > Flavobacteriales > Flavobacteriaceae > Flavobacterium. Next base: position 329,582 of record NZ_DLHA01000019.1, read on the forward strand.
TCGGTTTGAAATAAAAGCAGATCCGCTGGAATTAGATGTGGCGCAAGCCGTTCCGCTTGGGCTTATTTTAAATGAAGCTATTACAAATTCTATAAAATATGCGTTCCCAAATTATGCTGTAGGAATGATTTATGTTTCGGCAGAAAAAACAATCGGAAATTATTATCTGCTTACTATTGCTGATAACGGAATTGGTTTTGATGCTGCAATTTCTTCAAAAAGAAAAAACTCGTTTGGAATGAGTTTGATAAAAGGTTTAAGTGATGATCTGGATGCTAAACTTTTAATAGAAAATCAAAACGGAACTACTATCAAAATTGAGTTTTTGTCTGAATTTTTAATTGATAAAAAATAAACCGGATTAAAATCCGGTATTTTAATTATTTTAAACTGGATTGAAATCCAGCCCTACAATATGATCCGTTCCTTCGGAACTCATATAGATGCGGTTAAATTTTTAACGGATTAAAATCCGTTTTTACGATATAATTTATTTGTTCGCAATTTTAAAAAAGAACCGGAGGTTCGATTTATATTGTAGGTCCGGATTTCAATCCGGTTTACGCATAATATTATAAATCCGAGTGTCAGGCTGAGCGAAGTCGAAGTCCCGCCCTGCTAAAACCTAAAACCCGACAGGTTTTAAAAACCAGTCGGGTTTATTTTGAAATTAATAATTTATTGATTTAGTGATAAATATTTACCCCATAAAAGGATAATCGGTATAACCTCTTGCTGTGCCGCCGCCAAATAAAGTATGAGTATCTGAAATTTCATTTAGCCTGAACTTTTGTTTTACTTTAGCAGGATAATCTGGATTGGTTAAAAATTTTCTTCCAAAGCCCACTAAATCGACCAAATTTTCCTCAAGTAATTTCTCCGCTTCTTCAGGAGTTTTATTGCCTGTTGCAATAATGGTCTTTTTAAATGTATCTCTGAGCTCGATTCTAAAATCAAGCGGAATTTGAGGCGGATCATCCCAGTCAGCTTCACAAAGATGAATATAAGCGACATCAAGTTTGTTTAATTCTGCGGCTGCAATCATTATGGTTTGCAGAATTTCGGGATCGTTCATATCTTTAAAACTGATAAAGGGAGATAATCTTATTCCTGTTTTTTCTTTTCCAATGGCATTCGCAACTTCTTTTGAAATTTCAATTAGTAACCGAATTCTGTTTTCCTGTGTTCCGCCATATTCATCGGTTCTTTTATTGCTGTTGCTTCGCAAAAACTGATCGATCAAATAACCATTTGCACCGTGAATTTCAACTCCGTCAAAACCGGCTTCAATTGCATTTTTAGCTCCTTGTACAAATTCTTGAATTACAGTATCGATATCGGTTTTAGTCATTGCTCTGGGTTCTTCTACCGGAACAAAAGTCACATCTCCGTTTACTGCGCCATCAAATACATAAACACTGGTATTTTGAGCTAATAATGCCGAAGGCGCTATAGGCTGTAATCCGTTGACTTTTGAACTGCTTACCCGCCCAACATGCCATAACTGAAGAAATATTTTACTTCCGTTTTGATGTACGGCATTTGTTATTAATTTCCAGCCTTCTATTTGCTGTTTACTGTAAATTCCTGGCGTATTCGCATAGCCTTTTCCCTGCAAAGAAACCTGAGTGGCTTCTGTAATTATGATACCTGCCGTACTTCGCTGTGCGTAATATTCGGCCATTAAAGCATTTGGAATATCTCCTGGCTGTGAAGCTCTTGAACGCGTCATGGGAGCCATTAAAAAACGATTTTCTAATTGATTTCCGCTTAATTCGTACGGTTCAAATAATTTATGGTAATTCATAGCTTTTCATGATTTTTAATTTTATAACTAATATTCGTAAACTGGATTGAAATCCAGCCCTACAATATGATCCGTTCCTTCGGAACTCATATCGATGGGGTTAAATTTTAACGGATTAAAATCCGTTTTTACGATATAATTTATTTCTTCGCAATTTTAAAAAAGAACCGGAGGTTCGATTTATATTGTAGGGCCGGATTTCAATCCGGTATTTTAGATTTACAGAGCCGGATTTCAATCCGGTTTATTTTAGATTTGTAACGCCGAATTTCAATCCGGCATTACAAATCATCCTGTTTATTTTAATTACATTTTTTTTAACCTAAAAATTCAGCTGCATGGTAATTCCGGCGAAAAAAATATCTTTCCCTGTTCCCGAAGCTTTTATATAATCTCCCGCATTAAACCACGTGGATTCAAAACGAAAATAAAGATACGGATTTGGCTGCCAAATCACCTCATTTTCAAGCTGGTTTCCAATTTTCTTGCTTGATGTTGTATCACCCGGATAGATCAAAAAAGTATTTGGCCCATAAATCCCGTCATTGCTGCTGTATCTCCAAAACATATCATAATCGATCACCCAGTCAATATTTTCACTCAGTTGTAAACTTATTCCGGGATGAAAATCCAAAAGATTTGACGGCCCAATTATAGAGGCTAAACCAAAATAGCCGCCACGTGGAAACAACGGATTAAAAGTCTGTAATTGATTATCTCCCATTTGTTTATCACCGCTTATAGCTTCGGCTTTAAAACTCAGTTCAGGATGAAATTTTATTTCATTAAAACGATATCCCAAATTAATCGAAGCCGTCCATGCACTGATATCTTTTGAAGCAAAATCACCAAACTGATACAAAGCTTCACCGTCATAACGCCAGTTTTCGGTTTTTCCCCAAATTCTGGTTCCTACAGAATGTCGTTCTTCTTTTCCTGCGCCGTCATTAAATGTGGCTTTTGTTCTTTCATATCCAAAATAATAAACATCGATATTTTTGATAAGCGGAACTTTGTTAATTACAAAATAACTGCCCCAAAACTGCCTTTCTGGAGTAGAATTATCATCAAAAATTCCGTCGTGCGCCACAACAAAATGACTGTAGAAAAAATCAGCCGAAACATTGTCTTTTGAAGTTATCAATTTTACCGCATCAAAAGACTGGCGGTTATTTGGCCCGTCTCTCATGGCAACCAAACGCTGTGATCCGTACGTGAGTTCCTGCCTTCCTGCCCTTAAAATAAGCTTGTGATTTTTTTCATTTATGAAATTAAAATCGGCGAAAGCCTGATGCACTTCAAGCGGATTTTGATCAACCGGACTTGGATCAATTCTACTGTCGGCCAAACTGCTTTGTGTCTGCACAAAAGCCCTGAAAAATTTTCCAGCATGAAAATCGGCATGAAACAAATAGCGTGATAAAACATAACCATCGCTGTCTTGCGGGCCGTCTCCCCAATTTTCATTTTCGGCATAGAAATATTGATATCTAATGCTTCCGCCAAAACTGATATAAGATTCTTTAGATGCCGAAAGCGGTAAAAACTTCATTGTTTTATACCAGTTATCTGTTGTGGTATCGCTTTTTAGGAAACTATAATTTTCATCATATCGAAGCGATTTAAAATCAGGATACTGTTGTCCAAAACAGGACAATGAAATGAACAAAATCAGTATTAAAATTGTATTTTTCATTGTCCTTATTTTAAAACATTTATAAGTTGTAAACAACATTATTTTAGGCTGTTTTGTTTGATATCCTTATAGGCATTCGGAATATTGAAATTAAAATGAAGCCAGTTAAAAAGTTCATAACCTTTGTTAAACTCTTTCATTTTAACAGCGGTTTTGGTTTCTTCTAAAGTCAGGCCTTTTTTAACCGCATTTTCAACATTTGTTTTTAATGCTTCGACATAATCAATCGTATATTTTATTCCGGCTTTATTGGTAATTCGCCCGTGTCCCGGAACTACAATATCTTTGTCGCCAATCATATTATAAATCTTATTCAGGTTGTTTACAGGCTCCAGAAAATAACCGTCGAACAACCACGGGATTGTCGGACTTTCGGCAATAAATGGATTTCCGGCCCAAAGTACATTTCCCGTCGGCGATTTTAAATACACAAAAAGATCTGCCGGAGACTGCGCCGTTCCCACGTTTATAATCTCAACAATGTTTCCTTTTCCCATATCAATCTTTAGGTTTTGATTGATGGCGATTGTAATATCTGCCGGACGATAAACACTTTCTTCAATTCCTCTGCCTTTACCAAAAAGCATAATCATAAACTGTTTGATATTCTCGTAATTTTTAGAAAGGTTTTCTTTGCAGAATTCGTTCTGGATAATAATGGTTTCTTTTGGAAGCAAATAATTTCCAAAACAATGATCGCCATGATCGCTGGTGTTTACGGCATAAACAATAGGTTTATCAGTAACAGATCGGATTAGTTTATACAACTGATCGTACAATCTTTTGCTCAGCAAAGTTTCAATTACCAAAACTCCTTTTTCGCCCACAATAAAACCTGCCGATGTTGCTTGTGCAATACCTTTTGTTGTTTCAGCTTCAACCGTTTCCGGCGCGACTGAATAAACATTTTCTGCAATTTTATGAAGTTTTAAAGTTACCGTATTCGCATCCCAAATAGGAACATGATCCGGCATAGGAAATTGTGCGTAAGCCGCTGTATTACTTAAAATAAGCAATATGATAATTGTAAATCTTAAAATGATTTTTTTAGTTTTCATTAGATATGGTTTATAGAAAATAGCTTAGAATCTTCAATTATTGAGTTGAAGTTATTTTGCAGTAAAAAAGGCTAAAAGATCTTTTTGAACCTGCGCTGTATTTTCCTGAACCAGCCAATGTCCTGAACCTGCAATTTTAGATTCGGTTACGTTTTCGGCAACTAGTTTAGAATGGTCTTTCAAAAACGCTGCTGCAAAATATTCGCCACCCATTGCCAATAAAGGCATTTTTAGTTTTGTTTTAGCAAAAACCAAATTATCTTTTCCGTCCTGAGGGAAATTAGCAAACCATTTAAAACTTGATTTTGCACCATCTTTTACGGCATATGCTCTAACAAATTCTGCAGTTTCTTCTGGAGTGAAAGGATCTTTTACGTGTCCAACCATTGGCCAGAAATTAGTCAAAAATTCTTTTTCTTTTCCTTTAACAATATCTCCCGAAGCTGGCCATGCAAAGAATCCAAACCACCACGCAGAAGCCGAAACCTGCGACCAAACTGGTTCAATTCCCGGAAGCAATGCATCCATTAATGCCAGTTTTTTAACTTCAGAACCGTATTGCGCCGCATAAGCATACGCTACCATAAGTCCAATATCGTGACCTGCCAGATTGATATTATTATAACCTAGTTTTTTTACTAACTCATGAATATCTGTTGCCATTGTTTTTTTGTCATAACCGCCTTCTGGTTTATCAGACTCGCCTACTCCTCTTAAATCTGGCGCGATTACGGTAAAATGTTTCGAAAGTTCAGGCAGCAAACGATTCCACATATACCAGTTTTGCCCAAAACCGTGAACAAGTACAAGCGGTTCCCCTTTTCCGCCTATAACGTAGTGAATGTTGACACCGTTAACTAAAGCAGTTTGGTGTTTAAAATTAGCCGGTGGATTGGCGGGTTTTACCGTAGCCGTATCTTCTGCAACTGTAGTTTCTTCCGCTGCTTTTGCCGGTTCTTCTTTTTTATTACAAGAGGTTAGAGAAAATAAACTGATGATCAAAAGGCCTATAAATATTTTTAAAGACCCAAAATTTTGGTTAAAAATTGGTTTCATAATTTTTTTAAAATTAATTGTTGGTAATTTTTTTAGATTTTCGATTATTCGAATACCAACCGGGAAACCAAAATAATGCCTTTATACGAAATGCTTTATTATAAAGACTTTACCTGTTTTTCTAAATATCGTTATTAACTATATATCGCTATCATATGTAAAAGTGGCGATATAACACTAATTAATTCTGATTTTAGATTTTAGATTTTAGATTTTTGACTTTAGATTTAGCTTTGCTTTAAATAAGTTTGAAACTTAACAGGCATAAAAAAAACCGCATTAAAACGGTTTTTATTTTAAGATTATAAAAGTTTAGCAGCTTTTATAAAATTGGCCTATTTTTTAGGAGCATTTGCATCACTTGGCTGCGGGTCACTTGGTTCGTTTCCTTCGTTAGCTCTCGTTGTTCCTTTAGTTCCTGTATTTAATGATGTACTGTCTCCTGCTTTTATAGCATCTGAATCTGTATTTACTGCAGTTCCTGAAGAAGAACTTGTTTTACAAGAAACAGAAAGTGCAATTATAGCGATATATACCAGTAGTTTGAATTTCAATATAGTTTTCATAATTAATTTTTTAAGTTTATAATAAAGCTTATCAAATTTAATTATTACGTATTTTATTATGTTTCACTATTTTAACTTTATGTTACACAATTAATTATAGAAAAATTCAATATTGTTTTTATTTTATTGGCGAAGTCAAAATGATATTTCTTTCGTCTAAAAGCGGGACAATCTGCCCTAAAACTAAATCCTTAAAATGAGCAGTATTTCGGTGTTCGGTTACAGCCTCTTCGCTGGTATATCCTTCAAATAATACAATTGTATTTAAATCGGTAATGCTTTGGTGAATGTTGTAAAACAGATTACCGCTTTCCTGAATACTTTTTTCCTGAACAGTTTTTAGTAACTGCAAAACGTTTTCAATTTGACCTTCTTTAACTTTCCATGTTGCGAAAACATGAACTGGATTTTCATTTTTCATTTTTGTTTTCTTTTGATGAGATAATTGATTTTTAAAATCATATTGACCTCTGCCCGATTTTGGAAGAGGTCAATAGAATCAGCTAATTATTTTTTAGGAGCTTCTAAAATGGCAATCATTTTTTCGGCTACTCCTTTTGCAGATGCAGGGTTTTGACCTGTAACCAAATTTCCATCAGCAATACTGTGCGCTGACCAAACTGCGGCCGCGTGGAATTTTGCACCTTGTTTTGTCAACGCAGATTCTAATAAAAATGGCACATCGGCAATGGCGTACCCTTTTTCTTCTTCATCTGTAAATGAAGTAATGTTTTTACCGTTTACCAAATACGATCCGTCACTTAATTTTACATTTAATAAAGAAACCGGACCGTGACAGACAGCGCCAACTACTCCGTTGCGTTCGTAAGTTTCTTTAATCACTTTTTTAAGAAGCGCGTTTTCAGGCATATCTACCATTGGTGCTAATCCACCTGGTACAAAAACGGCATCGTAAGTACTTACATCAACAGTAGATAATTTTACTGCTTTTTGCATGGTTTCCCATCCTTTTCCAGTTAAAAAAGCAAGGTTATCTGGATCTCCTGCTAAACTAAGTGCATCTAAATACGGAGTGTCTCCGGTTAAGCTAGCAAAATCAATTTGATAATTTGCTCTGTCAAATTCAGCATATGGATGTGCTACTTCAGGAAGAAAACTTCCTGTTCTTCTGTTGTTTGGACCAATTGTATTTGCATTTGATACAATAATTAAAATTCTCTTTTTCATTTTCGTTTCATTTTTGTGGTTTGTTTTTTCTTCCGATACTTTATTTTCTTTTTTAGTTTGTGCACTAGCTGCAAAAAAGGAAAGTGCCATTGTCAAGATCATAATTTTTTTCATCTGTATTATTTTTTAATTGGTTATGAATTATTTACAAGACAAATTTATATCGGTATGCCTGCTCAATGCGAGGAGGCAAGTCACAAAAAAAGTGTGACGTAAATCACACTTTGAGAGGTTTTAATGATGCTATTTATTGTTAGAGTAAAGCCTGCTAAGGGTTTCACGGCTTACGCCCAGATATTCTGCAATATATTTTTTGGGAATCTTCTGCGTTAAATTGGGATAGAGATTGGCAAATTCTTTGTATCGCTGTTCCGGTTTATTAGAAAGTAAGGAAACAATTCGCTGCTGAAGCGCAATATATCCTTTGGTTAGTTTTACCCTAAAAAAGTGTTCCATTTTGTGTGATGCAATCGAAAGTTTTTCTCTTCCTTCCAGCGTTAAACACAAAACTTCTCCGGCTTCCATGCAAACTACATACATGTTTGCGGGTTTTTGGTTGAAATAAGAAATATAATCAGACATCCACCAGTTCTCTGTTGCAAACTGTACAATATGTTCTTTTCCGTCATCATCAAGATAAAAAACCCTGAAAATACCGCTTACAATAATATATTCATACTTTGCTTCGTCGCCCTGACTAATTAAATATTGATTTTTTAAAACTTTTCGTATCGTGAAAAATGGTTTGATCGATTCAAATTCTTCATCGGTTACGGGAATAATTTCTTCAATATGTTTTCGCAGTTTTTCCATAATTCAGTTTTACCAAACCAAAGATAAAAGATTTATTGCTTTTCATTATTGTTCATTTAGAAACCTTCAATGATAATTAAGTAATTGTTTGCCGAAATCGTATAAGAAAACATGCTGACTATCTGAGTACTTTTGAAATAGTATGAAAACTTAAATAAAGAATTTCATAACTAAATTTTAAAAATATTTATATGATAGCAGATACTAATAGATATTACAATCAGGACGATAGTAATTTCACAAACGATAATCAGAGTTACGTAGATCAATATCAGCAAGAACACATTGGCGATCAAAATAATTTTGAAGAAACTTATTCTTTAAACGAAGAACAGAATTATCTTGATAAGGAATTTTCGAATGCGCTTGAAAGAGACGATCAGGAAGATTTAGAACAGGATTTTGACGAAAGTGAATTAGAAGAAGATGATTTAGAAGAAGAGGAAGATTTAGATGAAGATGATCTGGACGACGATTTGGTAGAAGATTATGATGAAAATGACCGAGAGCCGGAAACTTTTGCCGACGATGCGTATAAAATTGATTAATCTGAACTTCAAAAAATTTAAAAGTGCTATATCAAAAGATGAAGCACTTTTTTTGTTTTTATCTACAACGAACACAAAAACAGGTATTTATACCTAAGAAAAAGAAAAATTAATTGATTAAATTTGAGATAATAATTACGTATAAGCAGGTTTAACTAAATATCGGCACAATATGAAAACAAGCCCAAATCAATCTGTAAAACACTTAAATAGTAATGATTTCGCTTATTCTGCAAAAATCTCAACTCCCAACGGAGAAAAAGACATTCAATCTTTTCAAATAGGAGATTCAATTTTAGCCTTTTCTGCAAAATTAGAATCGGGAACCGTTAAACTGACGGCTTCTCAGGCAAAAGTTTCGTTTAGCCATGGTATCGAATGTGGAAAGCAAACACGTATGATTTATATAAATTTGGTAGATTCTCAGGGTTTATCAAAAAATATTACCTGCAGCGCAGACCAGCTTTTTTTACTAAGCAACGGAAAATATGCACCTGCTTCACAATTACAGTCAGGACAAGAACTTGTCAATAAAGATGGTAATCCCATCCATATAGAATCTGTTAAATCAGGTTCATTTCGCGGTGGCATTCATAGTATTTCAACAAATGCTGCGGTTGGTGACATTCCGAATGGTCATTTATTTGTGGCAAATGATATTATAATGGGAGATTTTTCACTTCAATTGTATTTTGATTATCTTCCTGACGATTTGAAACAATAAAATATGCCCTGGAATATTCTCGAAAATTTATGGAACCGTACTATAAATACCTCCACTGTTATAACTGATGCACAATGGGATCTGGAAATTAAAACCTTGTTCCAATTAGGAATCAGCATGGAAGATACCGTACAATTTTTATATTTTGAAAAACCTGATTTTGAAACTTTTAAAGTCTGGATTAATCATCAAAAGAAAAACGAAAATACTGCCGAAGATGCTATAAACAATGTACTTTCAGAACAAGATCTTGAGTTCTGGAATAAAAATGGTTATGTAATTGTAAAAAATGCCGTTTCGCAAAAAGACTGCGAAGATACTGTTAACGCCATTTGGGATTATTTAGAAATGGATCCTGATAAAAGCGAAAGCTGGTACAAAAGACATAAAGATCAAAAAGGTTTAATGCTTAATTTTTCGGATCACGAAACCTTAAATAAAAACCGTTTTTCTCCAAGAATAAAAAAGGCTTACGAACAGCTTTATAACTCCACCAAAATTTACAAAACGATTGACAAAGTCAGTTTTAATCCGCCGGAAACTAAAGATTTTACATTTTTAGGAAGTCCGCTGCATTGGGATATTAGTTTAAAACAGCCCATTACTTTTGGATTTCAGGGACTGCTCTATCTTACAGACTGCGGTATTGATGACGGTGCTTTTCATTGTGTTCCGGGATTTCATAACAAAATAAACAACTGGCTCATTAATCTTGAACCAAATGAAAATCCAAGAAATAAAGCCATTGAAACCTTAAAACCCGAACCTATAACAGGCAATGCAGGCGATTTTGTCATTTGGAACAATACTTTACCGCATTGTGCATCGCCAAACAAAGGCAAAAGCCCAAGAATGGTGCAATATCTTACCTATATGCCAAACGATTATGATGCTTCTGGAGAATGGATTTGATCTATTAAAATTCAAAAATTTCTTTAGGTTCGATTATTTTCTTTCCGATTGGAAGTATTTTTGGAGCCTTAACTAATTTCTTTGCCAAAAGTTCTGTTTCAATTGGTTTTAATTTGGTCAGAATGCCAATTGAATTCAGAAAATTGAAAAGTTTAACCGAAATCTTTTCGTCCAATCTATCTGTATCTTCACGTACCAAAGGCCCCGGTCTAAAAATAATGTATTGCCCAAAATTAAGTTCGGCGATATAATCTTCCAGTTTTCCTTTCATTTTAGAATAAAAAACACTGCTTGTAGCAGAAGCTCCGTAAGAAGAAACAAGTACAAAAGATTTTACTTCATTTTGTTTCGCTGCAACGGCAAATGCAGCCGGAATATCAAAATCTATCTTCCATTGTTTTTCTTTTGAACCCGCAGCTTTTAAAGTTGTTCCGAGGCAGGAAAACAAAACGCCTCCGTTTATCTGATCTTTAAAAGATTCAATATCATCAAAGTTGACAATGTGTTCTGTTAATTTAGAATGTTCCTTTCCCGAAGGTTTTCTAACAAAAGTCACGACAGAAGTATAATCGTTATCCTTCAGCAGCTCGTCTACCAAAAATTTTCCGGTTGAGCCCGTAGCTCCAATTACCAATGCTTTCATAAATTCAAGTTTAATTGACTGGTTGTACAGCGTTAAAGATACTTAAAACCAATGAATTTAAAATGACGTTTTAAACAAAGTAAATTGGCGTTTTAAACAAAATCGAAAGTTTTGCTTCTCTATAATTTTGCTTCATAACAATTAAACATTTATAAAAATGAAAACAAATAATTATCAGGGAGCTTTACAAAACCCTTTACAATCAGGATTTAATGCAAAGTCGACTGCTGCAGATGTAATTAAAGGAATTGACCTTACAGGAAAAATTGCCATTGTAACGGGCGGACACACGGGTATAGGTTTAGAAACTACTAAAACACTTGCAAATGCCGGAGCAACTGTAATTGTGGCGGCGAGAGATATTGCAAAAGCGCAAAAAAATCTGGACGGAATTGCTAATGTTGAATTAGAAGCGTTAGATTTCATGAATCCGGATTCCATTGATTGGTTTGCAGCAAAATTTCTTTCTTCAGGAAGACCGCTTCATCTTCTTATTAATAATGCAGGAATTATGTGGGTTCCGTTACGCAGGGACGAGCGCGGTTACGAATCGCAATTGGTAACCAATTATTTAGGACAGTTTCAGCTTACGGCAAAATTATTTCCGGCATTAAAAAAAGCAAACGGAGCGAGAGTTATAAATGTATCTTCATTCGGACATCAAATGGCGCCGTTTAATTTTGACGATCCTAATTTTCTTCACCGTGAATATCATACTTTACAAGGTTACGGACAATCAAAAACGGCCTGTAATTTATTTGCTTTAGAATTAGACAATCGTGCAAAAGACTTTAATGTAAGAGCGTATTCCCTGCATCCGGGAAGTGTTTTGGGAACTGATTTAGGGAGAGACGAACCTATCGAATTATTCAAACAAATAGGAACGCATGATCAGGACGGAAATTTAAAACCAGAAGTTGCTGCTTTATTAAAAAACGTTCCGCAAGGTGCTGCAACTACGGTTTGGTGCGCTGTAAGTCCTTTATTGAACAATATTGGCGGTGTGTATTGTGAAGATGCTGACATTGCCCGATTAGATCTTGGAGAAGTCGAACACAAATTTGATGACCCTTCAACCGTATTTGGCGTTCAGCCTTATTCTGTAGATCAGGATAATGCAAAAAGGCTTTGGGATTTAAGCGAACGTTTGTTAGGAATGTCATTTGACGTTATTTAATTCACTATTAGAAAATAATTTACCGTCAGGATTTTTATCTTTGATAATCGAAGAAAAAACCTGGCGGTTAAAACTGTTGTAAAATGGAACATATATCAAAATATTTAACTCCTGAAATCAAACTTTCTTGTTATGAAGATAAGTTCTTCAAATCTGATTTGGTTTTTGATGATCATATGCTGATTTGGTTTATTTCCGGAGAAACCAAAATCATACAAACCGATGCCGTTTTTACTTTTAAAGCCGGAGATATTTTCCTTATTCCCAGAAATTTACTGGCAACTATTATCAATTATCCCAAAAATGGCCAGCCGCACAAAACAGTTGTCATGCATCTTTCGGTAAAACGTTTAAAAGAGTTTTATAAGAATGTAGATTTAAGTGCCAAAACAACTTCTGAACAAAAAATCATTTCTTACAGCAATCATCCGTTATTAGAAAGCTGTCTCGCGTCTTTAATGCCTTATTTTGATATTGAAGGGGATTTTCCCGAAGATATTGCTTCTTTAAAAATAACAGAAGCCATCACTATTTTAAGAACAATTGACAAACGAATAGATGCTGTTTTAGCAAGTTTTGATGAACCGGGCAAAATTGATTTGATCGATTTTATGCAGCGCAATTTTATGTTTAATATGCCAATGGAAAAATTGGGGTATTTAACAGGCCGAAGTTTATCAACTTTTAATCGGGATTTTAAGAAATACTTTAATACAACGCCTCAAAAGTGGCTTACCAAAAAAAGGCTCGAATTAGCGCATTATCATATGGCTGAGAATAAAAAAAAGCCAACCGAAATATATTACGAAGTGGGTTTTGAAAATCTCTCTCATTTCTCTTTTGCGTTCAAAAAGCAATTTGGTTATTCGCCAACAGCATTAGCCAGTATTGAATAAACTATTTTCTGGGTTTTATTCTAACCGAATCTTTATCAATATTTTGCTTTTTTGAAGAGCTGGTATAAGTTGAACCATCCTGAGCATCTTCGCCCGGGCCAATTCCTGTTCCGGTCCCGCCATTTTTTGTGCCCTCTTTTCCTAAATCTTTATTGGTTGTGGTACTTGCCGCGCCTGTAATGGGTTTGCCGGTACTTTTATTGGTTCCGGTTTCATTTGTACCTGTACTATCTACAGGCTTTTTTGTAGTGTCGGGAATGGTTGTGGTTTCAATTTCGTCACTATAACCATCCTGATTGTTTTTACATGAAAACAAAACTGCGGCGAGAACAAGAATTACGGCGATATTTGATCTGAATAATGATTTCATAACTAAAATATTTAAGTTTATAGGCTTATATTATTTTAAACATGGAAGCTGCAATACATTGGCATTCAAAGGCTGTTCTATTTTTCTTTCGAGTTTTTCGCTATTTACCGTTATATAAATTTCCATAGAACCCGTTCCAACCTTCAACGCAAGAATATGCCCGCCGTACGCATCAAATTTATCATCTGTAGCAACTCCGTGAATGTGCAGAGATGGTTTTCCTTCATTCCATGCGATTGAGCCCGTTAAACTGCCCATTTCGACTTTATTGAATGTTTTAGGATTGAATTTCTTTTGATTAAAATCGTAGAATCCAAAAGTAACTTCCTGTGCAAAACCAATTCCGGTAAAGTTTGCCGAAGGAATTTGCTGTTCTTTGGCTAAGTTTTCAATTGAATTGAGCACATTATCACCTTCACGCAAAACCATCAAATAACCATAAGTCGTTTTAGTGTAACGGCATTTTTGATCGTCATTTTTTTGCTGTGCCTGCATATTTACGGCTAAACATAAAAATGCGCCAAATACTATTTTTCTAAGTGATACATACATCTCCAAAATATTAATTAATTACAATTTTTAAAATTACCCTGATATGTAAACAAATCTTTACACGATTTGATATGGTTGTTACAAAACTTCTACTTATGTCGATTTAATTGCTTTTTGAGGCAATAAATGCCCTAATCGATTGTTATAAATAGATATTTAGAAGTTAAAAAAGACTTCAAATACATTTCAAAATAAATTTAAGTATGAAAAGAATATTGTTTTTAATGATAATTGGAGCTTCCCTGCACGTTACTGCGCAGGAAGAAGTTAAGGGGAAATATCAGCCTATTCAATCTAAAACTCCGGAAACTAAAGAAGTTATTCCGCCAACAGAAACGCCGCCGGCAAATGAACCTACTCTTGCAAAAGATCCTATTGTTTTAAAAATAAATCCAGAGGAACTTTTTAAGGACAACACGCTTTATAAAAGAGAAGCCAATGTTGAGGGTATTTTTTACAGACGAAATGAATATTTAGGAGGTTTTGTAACCAAATCTACAACCTCAACAATTCGTTATCGTGATGCGGCTTTTGTAGACGGCGATAAAATTAGAGTATATCTTAATGATAAAGTGATTGAGCCGGAAGTTAGTTTGATTGGAGAATTTAAAGGATTTAAAATAAACCTGGTAAAAGGAATGAACAAAATTGATTTTGAAGCTTTAAACGAAGGTTCAGCATCACCAAACACTGCCGAATTTCAGGTTTATGACGACAACGGAAAAGTAATTGAAGCCAGCCAATGGAATGTTGGTACAGGCTACAAAGCTGTAATTATTTTATATAAAGACTAAATTTGACTATTAATTCAAAAAAAGCCTGTAGAAAATTCTACAGGCTTTTATTTTACAGTAATTACAATCATTCACAATTCACAATTCACAATTCACAATTAATAATTCATAATTCACAATTCACAATTCATAATTAATCACTCTTTCTCCCATACATTAAAATCCTCTTAAAAGAATAAATAGCCGGAAGTTTAGGAAAATTTACAGCAATTCTCTCTTTATACGTTTTAATAAAAAGTTCTTTCTGTTCACCTTCAAGCCTTTCGATATAAGGAATTAATGCCGAACCCGAAATAAAATTATAAAGCGTTTCGTGATCATCAGCAATAATGGGATATACTTTTTGCAAAATCTCAATATCCTTAAGACCGCCGTCAAAAAGTATTTGGGCGTATTCGTCAAGACTTAAAACTGGAGAATCTCTTTTATATCCTTTTAAATACGATCTAAACGGTTCTTCATCCACAAGTTCAGAAAGAATTTTATTGAGTTTATTTTCTGGCTGAACAGGCATTTGTACGGCAAACTGTCCATCTTTATTCAGTAATTTTAATAAATTCGAAAATAAACTTTCATGATCATTTGACCATTGCAGCGCGGCATTACTAAAAATCAAATCCCATTTTTCTCCAGAATTTATGGTTTCTTCGGTAGTTGCTTTTTTAAAATGCAGATTATTAGTTTCTAAGGATTTTGATTTCTCCAGCATTTCTGCAGAAGAATCTACGCCCAGAAAATGAGCCTCTTTAAATTTATCTGCTAAAATAGAAGTTTGTTCTCCCGTTCCGCATCCTAAATCAATCGCCTTCATTCCGTTTTGCGGTTGTATAAATTCTATTAAATCATAAAACGGTTTGTATCGAATATCTTTAAACTTATTATAAACATCTGGATTCCAAGGCATATTTTACTATTTTTAATTGAAAATAATTGTTCTGTAAACTTTCCATTTTACAAGAAATACTAAGATACTAAATTTCAATTTTTAGAGATTGAAACCAAATCACAATAATCTCATAAAAAATAATTGCATAAATCTATTCAAAAATTATACCGATTGGTATATATTTGTATAACTAAATCATTTCAAGATGAGTAAAGCAGAAAAAACAAAGCAATTTATAATAGAAAAAACCGCTCCCATCTTTAATACAAAGGGTTACAGCGGTACCTCTATAAATGATATGACCACCGCAACGGGTCTTACTAAAGGAAGTATTTACGGAAATTTTGAAAATAAAGATGAAGTTGCCATCGCTTCTTTTAAGTTTAATGTGAAAAAGCTTCACGATGTTTTGAGTCGGGAAATCGAAAAACAAAGAACTTTTAAAGAAAAATTGTTGGTTTATCCGCGTGTTTATGCCAAATACCAAAGTCTGGACGTAACACTTGGCGGCTGCCCAATTTTGAATACTGCCATAGAATCTGATGATACACATCCGGTTCTTAAAAAATATGCTGAGAGAACGCTGATTTATTGGAAAGAAAAATTAATGTACCTCATCGATCAGGGAATTAACGCAGGAGAGTTTAAAGCAAAATCGATAAACACTGAAAATACGGCTTTAACCATAATTGCATTGATTGAAGGCGGTATGATGATTAGCAAATTAACGGGAAATGATAACGATTTATCTGCGATAATGCTTTCGCTTTATAAAATTATCGAAGACTTAGAATAAAGCAATACTCAACGATTGCTTTTTTTATACATAAAAATATACCGATTGGTATAATTACTAATTTTAAATTTATAATAATGAAAACAAAAACAAGATTAGAAGTATTGCAAGATCACATTGGCGGAGAATTTGTGCTTTCACCTTCTCCATTTATGCTTTGGATGAAACCTATCGTTGTTGTAGCTGAACCTGGAACAGTAACTTTTAAATATCACATTAGAGAAGAAATGACCAACCCAATTCGATCATTACACGGCGGAGTAACGGCAGCAATTGTAGATGATTGTATTGGTGCAACGTTATTTTCGCTTGACGAGGAACATTTTTACACTACAATAAACCTGACTATTGATTACTTCGCTCCTGCTCATTCCGGAGACAATATTCTGGCTAAAACTTCTATAATAAAAAAGGGGAAACAATTCGTGAATGCGCAATGCGAGATTTGGAATGAAACCGAAACAAGGCTAATTGCCAGAGGATATTCTAATCTCTTTAAAACCAATGTAGTCAAAAAAGTTCTTTAATATCGATTCACTTTTATAAGACAAGGGCGTAAAATGGAAATTATATAAAAATTGTAGGAAATTATGTAAAAATTTAAGTTATATAGAGTCTAAATTTGAGTATAGTAAATTTCTTAAATATTTGATTTATCGTAAGTATTAAGTAAGTATTTTTCTAGTTAGTAAACTAATTAACGCAGCTTTTATTTACAATTAAATTAATTTCAATCGTACTTTACTTTCCGTGTTTTATAAAAGTGAATTCTTAATCATGCAGTGAGGAAACAGCAACTATTTGCTGCAGGCGGAAATATATAATTAAGGGTTTCAAGAGCATCTAATTTTTAACTAAACTAAAAATTATGAAAAAGTTTGCCTTATTAATTTATATGATTTCTATTCAAAGTTTTGGACAGATTTATGTTGGCGCCAGTACTCCCGTTTATGTAAAAAACCAAGTTCTTTACGTGGGGCAGACTATGAATTTAGCCGCAAATTCAAACTTATATCTGCGTAATTTATCCCAATTGGTTCAAGGTACTACAGGAACTTCGACAAATGTAGGAACGGGAATTATTTCTGTTTATCAGGAAGGAAGCGCAGATAATTTTGACTACAATTACTGGTGTTCTCCCGTAGGTGTAAATGTGGCGGCAACCGGAAACCGAAATTTTGGGATTACATTACTGAACAGACCAACAACCTCAACGGCTTCGACTGCTGCAACCATTCTTCCGTTAGCCAATTATGACGGAATCGCGAATCCGCTTTCTATTGCCTCCCGATGGATTTATAAACTGACGAATGCCAATAGTTATTCGCAATGGGTTCAGGTGGGAACTACAACTACACTGGCACCCGGTGAAGGTTTTACCATGAAAGGAACCAGCGGATCTGACGCTGTAGATCCGGAAGGAACTGGAGCAAATAATCCCGGCGGAACTGGCGCACAGCGTTATGATTTTAGAGGAAAACCCAATGACGGAAATATTACCGTTACTGTTGGCGCAGCCAATGCTTCAACCTTAACCGGAAATCCGTATCCTTCTGCATTGCATTTAAATGCTTTTTTATTAGATCCGTTAAATAATGCCTGTACAGGAATTGCGTATTTCTGGGAACAGGATAAAACTACAAATTCACATTTAATTAAGGCTTACAGAGGCGGATATGCCACTTATTCACCCGGAAGTTTAGGTTCAAACGGTATTTATGTTCCTGCCACTTTTAATAGTTATAATGGTGATGGTTCGTTAAATACAGTTGGTACTTCGTCTGGGCTTATGCGTCAGCGTAAATATTCGCCTATTGGACAGGGTTTTGTCATTAAAGGCGCTGCCAATGGAACGGTGACTTTTAGAAATTCATATCGAATATTTTATAAAGAAGGCGCAGGTTTGTCGCAATTTGAAAAACCCGCAAGAGATAAAACCACCGCTAAAACCGAAGAAACAGCTAAAACTGAAAAAACGGAAGAATCAAATGATATTCCGCACATCAGAATAAATGCCATTATCAATAACGAATTTACCAGACAGCTGGCTCTTGCTTTTTTACCAGAAGCTACAGACGGTGTTGACAGAGGTCTTGACGCTGTAAGTATGGACAATTTCCCCAGCGATACTTTCTTTTTGATGGAAGGAAAAAATTATATCATAACAGGTACTAATTTTGACATTACCAAGCAAATTCCTTTAACCGTAAAGGCCGAAGCCAGCACGACTCTTAAATTTTATATTCCTGAGGTTATCAACTTCGATCCTGCACAAAAAATATTTTTATATGATGCTTCTGATGCTTCTTATCATAATATTAAAACAGGGAATTATGAAGTTACAATTCCGGCGGGCGTTTTTCCTGATCGTTTCAAAATTACTTTCACAGATAAAACACTGGGTACAAATGAAGAAACTAAAACTAATTTTTTCATTATGCAGGACAATTCAAGTCGTTTATTAAAAGCTTCAAATCCTGATTTCATTCGATTTAAATCATTTTACCTCTATGATATGGCTGGTAAAACGGTACAATTTAAAGAAAATCTGGGTGCCGAAGAAAGCTATAGTTTCTCTACTTCCGGCTTAAGTTCCGGAGTTTATATTGCGACCTTCATCACTGTTGATAATGAAAAAATAGCTCAAAAAGTAATCATTTCTAATGCAGGAAATTAATAATGTTTTTATTGCCTTTCAACTATCTAAAACCTGAAATCATGAAAAATACAGCCTCAAAAAACCACAGAACATTATTACTACTAGTTTTTATCTTTTTATCATTTATTGCAAATGCCCAAGTCGGAATTGGAACTACTACTCCTAATGCCAGTTCTGTATTAGATATTACCTCGACTACTCAGGGTATGCTGACTCCCAGAATGACTACTGCCCAAAGAGCTGCTATAACAACTCCTGCCGATGGTTTAATTGTTTATGATACTGATTTAAAAGCGTTTTACTATTATTCTTCGGGTACAACATCATGGTTAGTGGTGAGCAGCGGTGTAAATCCCAGATTAAATTTTAAACGTATTCGATCTACAGATAATTTAGCAACCGTTCTCGCAGCAGAGTTGACTGCAGGTGGAGGAACAAAGTATCAGTTAAACACAAATACATTGTATGAAATAAATGGCACTGTAACGTTCAATTTTCCTATCGATTTAAATAATGCTTATGTACACGGTTTAGACTCTAATGAGGATATTATTCTTAGAACAACAGGAAATATTTTTGAAGGCGCGACAGGCGGAAATATAAAAAATGTTACCCTTAGAGCAGCAAGCGGAAGTGTTTTTAACCTAAGCGGAGCGGCAACTCAAAATTTAGTTTTTAGAGATTGTATCGTTGCCAACTCAACCAGTGTAGGGACTATATCTGGTTTTGGATTGGTTTTTCTTAGTATTGTTCAATTTGCAGGAAATACAACTGGTATCACTTACAATAATATAACACAGCTTTTATTAAGTAATCAGGGCTGGTTTAGTACTAATGCAGGAACCTACGAAAAACTAACAGGAACTTTTACATTAGTAGAAAAACAAGGTGGTTTTAGCCAGGTTGACGGTACTGCGATAGGATTTGATGTTTCAACAAGCGGACTTACTATTACGGGAGACGCCGTATTAGAATCTGTTGTTTTTACCGGTACTAATACAACAGGATATGTGAAAGGCTATACAACGGGCTCTTATACAGGATATAATTTTACTAATGCATGGACAGTCAGAGCTGCTGGAATCCCTACAGAAACAGATGCAAATGCTGTAGGCGATCTTTCTATGGATTATACTGTTGGAAACGGACTTGGAGTTAGTTTTACCAATAACCTCAACCCAAGTAATATAGTAAAAGTAGGTTCTGGAACTCCTTTGACAACCTATTCGAATTTATTTAGATTTTCAACTGACAATGTAAATAGATTACGTTATCAGGGAAAAAAGAAAAGAATCTTTCAAATAGGAGGATCTATTTCTTTTCAAGTGCCAGGAGCAGGTACTTATATTATTTACATTGCAAAAAACGGAACAGTAATAACCCAGTACAAAATTTATGGAAGAGGGCAAATACTTAATGATATTGTGGTACTTCCCATAAATGCATCAGTAGAATTAGTAAATAATGATTTTATTGAAGTTTTTGCGCAACGTTATACAGGAACTAATGGAGATATCGTTGTTCCAAATATGACGCTCATAATTAAATAATTTAACCAATTTGTTTAAAAAATGTAGTCCCTACGGGACAATAATATTGGGGAATGCATTTTTTTTCTACCGATCTGAAACTCCTAACGGAGTTTTTTTATTATAACAAATTTCAAACATTTTTCTACCCACCAGAAACTCCTAACGGAGTTTTTAAATTCTAATGCATTTCTGCTAACGTAAACTTCGTTGGGAGTTTCCGGTTGGCAGAAAAAACAATACCAATCACTGCAAAATTGCTCCATAGGGCTACAGATCACAAACTCTAATAAATTTTCAAGAAGTAACCTCCGTTAGGAGTTTCATATCGATAGAAAAAAATACCAATTACTGCAAAATTGCCCCATAGGGGCTACAGATAGGAAACTCCTAGCGGAGTTTTTTTAAATTCTAACAAATTTCCAATGAAGTAAACTCCGTTAGGAGTTTCATATCCGTAGAAATAAATTCTAATACATTTCCGCTAACGTAAACTCCGTTAGGAGTTTCATATCGGTAGAAAAAACCAATATCGACCACAGAAAAATTGTCCCGTAGGGACAACATCTCATTAAACATACCAATCAAATATCAAAAAAGAGGCTGACTCAAAAATATGAGCAGCCTCTTTTTTATAATTCATAATTAACCATTAACAATTCACAATTCCTCAAAATCCCCAGGTTTCCAGCTTCCGTTAAAAGCACCCGCTTCTGGGCCGTAAATTCTAATATAAGCAAACCAGCCTCTGTTAGGGAGTGTTTTTATCCATTGTCCTTCTTTTCCTGCCGGAGCTTTTGGACCAAAATACAAATCGATACTCTTTCCTCCTATTTTATCTTTCAATTCAAATAAAGAACGAAGAGCCGCTTTATTCTGATCTGTAATAACCTGACTTCTAGTAAGAGCATCATAAATAGTAACCGACCAAAAAAGCTTCGCAGGAACAGGCGTCGGAATCGTAAGTTTATATGTTTTCCCACCATCTACATATTTTCCTGTGCCGTCTTTAAGCCCAAGCCAGTACAACGACCCTGAACCTTCTTTTCTGCGAAACATTGAAGGAGAGGCTCCAATAGCCTGATAAAACCATGTTTCGCGACCATCAAGATCTACATAATTTTGGGTATTGAAGTCTCCGTCTTCAAATCTTAAGCCAACCCATTCCCATTTTCTGTCATTCCATACCACTTTATCAGGGCGGCGGTCGGCAAACGATTGTACTCTCATTTGCGCATTTGCTATTTTCGCCGCTTTTTCGAGTATTCCTTTCAAACGTGCATCAGGTTTAAAAGGTTTTCCTTTTATAATACCTAATACGGCAAGTTCTCCGTAATAATTTCGATACCCATCATAAGCAGGTTCACGCTGAATTACATCATTAAGCGCTTCCCAGTATTTAAAATTATTTTCCCATGCAACAGGCGTTGTATTTTGAGGTTTATCTGTAAGCTCCAGCCAGGAAGGTTCTTTCCAGTCGGCTCCTTTGTTTAACGGATATACTTTTACCGTTTTAATGCGTTCCATTGCCGCTTTTACATCACCGCCTACAGGAAGCGAACGTATTCCAACCGTAAGATTATTGGAGGAAGATTTCCAGACATGATATCCAGAACCCGGAACTGAACCTTTATAAGCAGGCGGCAGTAATAAATGTTTCCCGCCATTTCCTGCATCTGGCCCCGGAATTCCCATATCGGCAACCCATCGCTGGTTTACGTCCATTGCAACCACAATAAGCGGACCTTTAGGCACATCAATAATCATTGGCTCTTTAGACAAATCTATTGGAATTGGCCCATACGGAGTATCAGAATTTAATGTAAAACCTATTTGTCCCGGTTTAGTGTCCAATGTTCCAAATGAGCTATTTGGGATGATTTTAATAGTGTCATTTCCTTTTACCAAACCTTCACCTGAAACTGTTGGATAGAAAAATTTATAAGCTTGTATTGCTCTGTTTAAATCAGCATCATCATATGCTTTTTGTATTGTTTTTTCTGTTGGATAACCTCCAACAAACTCATAACCGTCTGAACTGGAAGCTGACGAATTATTATCTGAAACTGCAGTATCAGATTCTTTTTTACAGCTGCTTAAAACTAGAAGAAGCAGGCTTAGATATAGAAATAACTTTTTCATAAAAATGGTTTTTTTTCGTGGTTTAAGGAACAACTAAGTTACAATATACTAAGAGCCAAAATCTTACAAACAGGTTTCAAGTTATAATTTGAAACCTGTTTACTTTTATTCCACAAAAAAACCATTCAAATTAATGAATGGTTTCAGCATATTTTATGTAAATGAATTTGTTAGAGCATCTTTTCTCTTTCCCAAAAACGATGTCTTCCTAAAGCTTTTATAAAAGAAGTATTTAAAGCTTTGTCAGCAACGTTATTACTAATTAAAACTCCTGCATCTTTCTCTTTTATATCACTGTTCGTTTTTATTATTTGAATTCCTTCGGCTTCAGCTGCAATAAACTTACAGTGATTATAGGAATCATTTATAAATTCTTTTACTTCTTTGATTCTTGAAAGTTCTTTAATTCCTTTTCCTCCCGGAATAAAAACTCCGTCAAAAAGTACCGAAGCTGCAATTTTATAAGTTTGATCCACCGGAATTTCTGTTCCGTCTTCGGATACAATTGTTCCTAAATGCGGTGCAATAATTACTGCTTTTGCACCTGCATTTTGAAGCGCCGTTTTCATTGCTTTTACTGATGATGCATTTACGCCTTCTGCACATAAAAAAGCAATCTGGCGTGTTGCAATAGTATTCGAGATCGTTGGATTTTTCAGCATACTCAAAGCATCTGAATTTTTAATGCTTTGTTTCACTTTTGTTGGTTCGTGATTGCCTTTATCATCAGCGCCAACTCCATGATTGATGGGTTTTTCGATATTTTTTGGAACCGGAATTCCTAAAGATTTGGCCACTTTTGCTGCCAGATTACCATCAACTTGATTCAGCAGTCCAAGCATTCTTTCTCGAATCGCAACAGTTTCAAGCTTACCCAGTTCAAAAGATAGCGCGTTTGCAATATGATCTTGTTCTACAGGTGTCTGGCTATTATAAAAAAGTACCGCCTGACTAAAATGATCTGAAAAACTTTCGCTTCGTTCTCTTATTTTATGCGCATCTATTCGCTCATTAAAACTGGCAAAACCTCCTTCATCAATTTTTGCCTGAAAAGGACATCCTCCTCCCAGAGAATTAGGATGATAACTTACTTTGCCCACCGCAATTTCCTGACGCATGTGTCCGTCACGTTGGTTGTTGTGCATAGGTGCAATAGTTCTGTTAATGGGTATTTCATGAAAATTAGGGCTTCCTAATCTTGATAATTGTGTATCCGTATAAGAAAATAAACGGCCTTGTAATAACGGATCATTTGTAAAATCAATTCCCGGAACTATATGCCCCGGATGAAATGCAACCTGCTCTGTTTCTGCAAAAAAATTGTCGGGGTTTTTATCCAGCACCATTCTTCCAATAATAGTTACAGGAACCAATTCTTCCGGAACTAATTTTGTTGGGTCTAAAAGGTCAAAATCATATTTATGTTCGTCGCTTTCCGGAATAATCTGAACGCCTAATTCCCATTCCGGAAAATTACCGCCATCAATCGCTTCCCATAAATCCTGTTTATGAAAATCGGAGTTTTTACCCGATATCTTTTGCGCTTCATCCCAGGCAACAGCGTGAGTTCCTAATTTTGGTTTCCAGTGAAATTTTACAAAATGAGATTCGTTTTGTGCATTCACAAATCTAAAAGTGTGAACTCCAAAACCTTCCATCATTCTTAAACTTCTGGGAATCGCCCTGTCGCTCATTACCCACATAACCATATGCATGGATTCTGGCATTAAAGAAATAAAATCCCAAAAAGTATCGTGTGCAGATGCCGCCTGTGGAATTTCGTTATGCGGTTCTCCTTTAACGGCGTGAATTAAATCAGGAAATTTCATGGCATCCTGAATAAAAAATACCGGAACATTATTTCCAACTAAATCAAAAATACCTTCCTGAGTATAAAATTTTACAGCAAACCCGCGAACATCCCGCGCTAAATCTGTTGATCCTCTTGAACCTGCAACTGTTGAAAACCTAACAAAAACGGGAGTTTTTACACTTGTATTGTTTAAAAATCCAGCTTTGGTATATTTCTCCATGGTTTTATAAAGTTCAAAATAACCATGAGCACCAGAACCTCTTGCGTGAACGATTCTTTCCGGAATTCGTTCGTGATCGAAATGGGTTATTTTTTCTCTAAGAATAAAATCTTCCAGAAGAGATGGGCCTCTTTCTCCGGATTTTAAGGAATTATTATTATCATTAATCTTAACACCCTGATTAGTGGTCAAAAACTGATTTTCTCCATTCGATTTATTCAAGTCTAAATCTCTTTGTTTTCCGTCAGCATTATCTTGGTTTGTTTTCTTTGAATTTTTCATTTTTTTTCTTGATTTAAAATGTATTGGTGACTTAATAAATGGTCTATTTCAATAGAGGAATTTTAGCAGAAATAGGTAAACAAAGTTAGAAGGCTTTTCATGTTAAATATTATACGATTCAGGTTCAGGGTTATAACATTCGTATTACAACAACCATGATAATCAATTATTTAATCCTATAATTATATAATTCCGAAATCTAATCGTATAACTAAAAAAGGTGTTTCTAAAAGTAATTTTGAGTAAGAGCCAATTATTAAAAACATCATACATGATTTTATATGTCATTATACAATTACTTATAGTTTCAATTATGGCAACATCGGCCATGACGTGGTTTAGTTATGCCATGTCAAACAGCTTTAGAGAATTGTATAAAGAGCCGGTGCTTTTGACTTATGCTATTGATAAAATGAAAATAGAGCTCTCACCGCAGTCAAAAAAAACCTGGGGCTGGTTATTGCACTACATAATCGGTTTTTTGTTTGTTGTAGGATATCATATTATTTGGGTAAAGGACATAATCCCAATTTCACCGTTAAGCGCTCTTATATTAGGAGTTATAAGCGGTGTAGTTGGCATAATCAGCTGGATAATTATTTTTAAGATGACCCACCATCACCCCCCAATTGATTTTAAGGGTTATTACATTCAGCTGTTCTTTGCCCATATAATTTTTACCATTGTCGCCACGGCGCTCTACTCTGTTACGTTAACACTTTTAATATTAGCAAACGCTTATGTCACTGTCTAAATACAATGAAAAAAGAGATTTTAAGCAAACACGTGAACCAAAGGGAAAAATTGCAAAATCGGCAAGCGAATTGATTTTTGTCGTGCAAAAACATGCGGCCTCACATTTACATTATGATTTTAGATTAGAAATGGATGGCGTACTTAAAAGCTGGGCTGTTCCAAAAGGCCCTTCATTAGATCCCGAAGTGAAACGTCTTGCAATGATGGTAGAAGATCATCCGTACAGTTATAAAGATTTTGAAGGAACAATTCCCGAAGGAAATTATGGCGCGGGAAATGTTATTGTTTGGGATAACGGAACGTATACTTCTGACGAAAAAACGGCATCAAACGAAAAACAATTACTGGCAGATTTAAAAAAAGGACGTTTGAGTTTTATCTTAAAAGGGAAAAAACTAAAAGGCGAATTTTCATTAGTAAAACTTCATGGAAAACAGGAAAATGCCTGGCTGCTGATCAAAAAACAAGATAAATATGCCACTGATGCTGATATTTTAGATAAAAACAAATCGGTTATTTCTAAAAGAAGTTTAGAAGAATTAGAGAAGAAATCTGAAAAACAAATTGCAAAAACAGAAGCTGTAAAAAAAAAGCCTAAAGCTAAGCCAGTCGAAGTTTCTTTTGTAAAACCAATGCTCGCCAATACGACCGAAAAACCTTTTGATGATGAAGAATGGGTTTTTGAAAATAAATACGACGGTTATCGCACAATTGCTGTTATTAATCCGAATGAAGTAGATTTATTAAGCAGAAATAAAATTTCGTTTAATGAAAATTTTAAAACTGTTGCAGACGAATTAAAAAAGATCGATCATACCGTAATTCTGGATGGTGAAGTCGTAGTAGAAAATGATTCGGGAAGAGCCGATTTTCAACTTCTTCAAAATTATCTTAAAACAGGAATTGGAAACTTAAAATATTATGTTTTTGATCTGCTCAATTTAGATGGAAATTCAGTAACAGAATTATCTCTTTTGGATCGAAAAGAACTGCTCAAAATCTTATTTAATAAATACGATTTTACAAATGTTTTTTATTCTGAACATACTATTGGAGACGGAATTAAACAATTTGAAAATGCCCGAAAAAACAATAGCGAAGGCATAATTGCGAAGAAAGCAGACAGCACATATTCTGTTGCCAGCAGAAGTAATAACTGGCTTAAAATTAAAATTTCGAATGAGGAAGAAGCCATAATTATTGGAATAACGGAACCGAAAAACTCCCGAAAATATTTTGGTGCTATTCTTCTTGGGCAATATAATGGAAAAGAACTGAAATACATTGGAAAATGCGGAACGGGTTTTTCAGAAGAGGTTTTAAAGGAACTTTATACGAAGTTAAAACCGTTATTTCTAGACAAATCTCCGCTTAGCGAAAAAGTGCCGTTACGAGATAAAATTCAATGGGTTAAACCCAAAGTAGTCTGTCAGGTAAAATATTCAGAATGGACGCAGGACAATTATTTAAGACATCCGGTTTATCTCGGATTACGAATAGACAAAAAAGCCAATGAAGTTGTTTTCAATGGCAAGGACAATAGCAATGAAAATCTCAAAAACAATAACAAAACTAACCTCAAGCAAAATAAAATGGAAGATTTAAAAGAACACAAAACCGAAAACGATTACGACTTAAAAGTTGGAAAAACCACTTTACATTTAACGAATCAGAACAAAGTCTATTTTCCTGACGACGGTATTACAAAAGGCGAAATTGTTCAATATTACAATGAAGTTTCATCACTTATGCTGCCCTATTTAAAAGATCGTCCGGAATCTATGAACCGCTTTCCTAACGGAATTAATGCGCCGAGTTTTTACCAAAAAGATATTGATCTGGATAAAACTCCAAAATGGCTGAAAACCAAAAAAATCTTCTCAGAATCGAATGAAGAAAATATAGATTATCTTATTTGTAATGATAAGGAAACATTGCTTTATATGGCAAATTTGGGTTGTATAGAAATGAATTCGTGGAATTCGACCATAAAAAACATTCACAATCCCGACTGGCTTGTAATGGATCTGGATCCGGCAAAAGAAGATGATTTCAATATAGTTGTTGAAACTGCACAAGTTGTAAAACAAGTTATGGATGAATTAGAAACGGAATGTTTGTGTAAAACTTCGGGAGCTACGGGGCTTCATATTTATATTCCGCTTGGCGCGCAGTACGATTATGATTCGATTAAAATTCTGGGTGAATTAATTGCCAAAGAAGTTCAGAAAAGGCTTCCGGACATTACAACAATTGAGCGAAGCATCAAAAAACGAGATAATAAACTTTATATCGATTATCTGCAAAACCGCCGCGGACAAACTTTGGCTGCGCCTTATTCTGTTCGTCCTAAACCTGGCGCAACAGTTTCAACACCTTTAGAATGGAGTGAAGTTACTACTAAATTACATCCGTCACAGTTTACCATTAAAAATGTATTACAGCGATTTGAGAAAAAAGGGGATTTATGGGAACCTGTTTTATCAAAAGGTGCCAATATTAAAAAGATAATCAAGAAATTAGAAGAGAAACAAGAAAGAGTCTAAGAGGACTTTTTCTTTGTTTCCAAACTCGCTTTTAGCATCGACATTAAATCGTCGCTTTGTTTGCTGTGCACCACTTTAAGTTTTGGTGTTTTGGCCACTTTTCCTTTGGCTTTCTTTTTAATTATATCCAAAAGTTTGGCTGTATATTCATCTTTAAAACCTGTAATATCAAATTTCTCAGTAAGCTGATCGATCAATTTTTCAGCCATATCCATTTCTTTGGTGGCTTTTTTAGAAACCGGCGGCAGTTTTAATTCGTCTGTAGCCCTGATTTCCTGTTCAAACCGAATTCGGTTTAAAACAATGACATTTTTGTACGGTTTTAAAATGGCAAGACTTTCTTTGTTTCGCAAAACAAAACGCGTTACGCCTACTTTTCCTGAAGCTTCAAGCGCATCACGAAGCAATCCGTAGGCATTCATAGCGCCTTTATCCGGTTCGAGATAATACGGCTGTTCGTAGTAAATACTTTGGATTTCTTTTTCGAGAACAAAACTTTCAATAGCAATTGTTTTGGTTTTAATGGCATCTGCGGCTTCAAAATCTGAATCTTCTAAAATGACATATTTGTCTTCGATTTTATAACCTTTTACGATGTTAGCAAAATCAACTTCTTTACCCGTATCTTCATTAACACGTTTGAATTTAATATTGGCGTGGTCCTTTTTATCCAGCATATCCATATCCAGACTACTCTCCTGCACCGCCGAAAACATTTTTATTGGAATATTAATCAATCCAAAACTCACTGAACCTGTCCATATTGATCTCATAACTATTTCATTTTTATTGACTTTAAAATTAAATCACAAACACTGATATAATTTTATAACATTCATCAAAATGTTTTACAAAATAACGACCAAAAAAAACGGCGCATAAAGCACCGTTTTTTATAATTAATAATTCACAATTAACAATTGATAATTATTTCTTATCTATTTTATAAAGTCTTCCCTGATCTGTTACGGCATACAAAGCGCCATCTGCACCTTGTGTAATATCTCTAAAACGCTGGCCTTCGCTAGCCAACAATCTTTCTTCTCCCACTACTTTATTATCTCTAATAACAAGTCTCGCAATATGTGTGGCGCTTAATGAACCTATGAAAAGATTATTTTCCCATTCCGGTACACGATTTCCTGAGTAGAAAGTCATTCCGCTAGGCGAAATCACAGGATCCCAGTAATAAACCGGCTGTTCCATTCCGTCTTTTTGCTGAATAGCATCGCCAATTGGCTGTCCGCTATATT
The DNA here is from genome assembly GCF_002482975.1 of Flavobacterium sp. UBA7680. Lineage (GTDB taxonomy): Bacteria > Bacteroidota > Bacteroidia > Flavobacteriales > Flavobacteriaceae > Flavobacterium. The sequence goes on from NZ_DLHA01000019.1 coordinate 359,264, forward strand.
CAATTCCGTATGTGATAGTTGGCCAGCCATAATTTGTTCCCGCTTTTAAACGGTTGATTTCGTCACCGCCTCTTGGTCCGTGTTCACTCTCCCAGATTTCTTTCGTAACCGGATGCATAGCAAGTCCCTGCGGATTTCTATGTCCGTAAGTATATATTTCAGGCAATGCGTTTGCGCCGCCAAAAGTTGGATTTCCCGCTGCAGGCTGTCCGTCTTTTGTAATTCTGACTACTTTTCCAAGACTTGCCGTTAAAGATTGTGCCAAAGGTCGAGTCTGCAATACCGAACGTTCTCCCGTACTTACGACAAGATTTCCGGTTTGATCAAAAAGAATTCTTCCGCCATAATGTAAATCACTTGGATTTGCCGGACTTGAACGATAAATTACCGTTGCATTTTCGATAGTTTTTTCATCGTTTGAAAGTTTTCCTTTTGCAACAGCAGAAATATTTCCTCCTGTTACGGCTTCAGAAAATACCCAATAAATCATTTTGTTTGTTGCATAATCAGGATCAAGGCATAAACCTAATAAACCTCCCTGATTCGCAGGATTTACAGCTGGTAAACCTGTAATTGGCGCGCTCACCACTCCGGCAGTTGTCACGATACGTAATGTTCCTGTTGTTTTTTGAGTAACCAAAAGTCGGCCGTCTGGAAGCACTTTCACGCCCCACGGACTTGTAAGCGCCGATGTAATGATTTCAGATTTAAATTCTGTATTGGTAGTCATTCCACTAATTCTGGTTTGTCCGGCAAAAGCAGGTTTATATTGAGTATTTGCAGGATTTGTTTCTACAGGGTTCGTTACGGTTCCGCCTCCATTTTCAGGATCATCATCGTTGTTATTGCAACTAAAGGCAAATAATGCACTCGAAAGAATCAAAATGTACTTTAAATTTTTCATCGTAGATATTTATTAAATTAATTTGGGTTATAACTCCAAATATCTAAAATAAAAATTCAAAAATTTTACATAATTTAAGATAAGACTTACAGAATTTTTATTACTAAAAACTTTGTATCTGGCTATCACTATCATTCCATAGGAATGTTTCGTTGGTAGAAAAAAATAATGATAATTATTTGATTTTACGTTCCATAGGAACGTTT